>NZ_CP066265.1:1945000-3177500 GCF_023278085.1 Pseudomonas syringae
GTGTACTGTCCGGCCCCAACCTGGCCCGTGAGATTGCCGAGCATGCGTTGACTGCCACCGTGGTCGCGAGCGAAGACGAGGCGCTTTGCCAGCAGGTTCAGGCTGCGCTGCATGGTCGTACGTTTCGCGTCTACGCCAGCACCGACCGATTTGGCGTCGAGCTGGGCGGGGCGTTGAAAAACGTCTACGCGATCATTGCCGGCATGGCGGTGGCGCTGGACATGGGCGAGAACACCAAGAGCATGCTGATCACCCGGGCGCTGGCGGAAATGACGCGTTTTGCAGTCAGCCAGGGTGCCAACCCGATGACCTTCCTCGGGCTGGCAGGGGTGGGCGATCTCATCGTCACGTGCTCATCACCGAAAAGCCGCAATTATCAGGTCGGCTTCGCGCTGGGCCAGGGCTTGACGCTTGACGAGGCGGTGACCCGTCTTGGCGAAGTGGCCGAGGGCGTAAACACGCTCAAGGTGCTCAAGGTCAAGGCTCAGGAGGTGCAGGTCTACATGCCGCTGGTCGCCGGGCTGCACGCGATTCTTTTTGAAGGCCGTACGCTCAGTCAGGTCATCGAAGCGCTGATGCGTGCCGAGCCGAAGACGGACGTCGATTTCATCTCCATTACCGGCTTTAATTGAACTCATTCTGATCAGGGAGAAGCTCTTGAACGAGTCGAAAATCCACAACAACGAGTCGATTCTGTTACGCATCCTGTGGATGCTGCTGTTTCTGGGCGTGTGGCACGTGGCCCAGATTGTGTTGGCGGGGGTGATTCTGGTGCAGCTGGGCTATCGCCTGATTTACGCTGCGCCCAGCGGCAGCCTGATGAATTTTGGCGACAGCCTGAGCCAGTACCTGGCGCAGATCGGGCGTTTCGGCACGTTTCACAGTGACCAGAAGCCCTGGCCGTTTGCCGACTGGCCAACCCCCCGTGCTCCGGAAGGCGAGGCGGCGCATTCTGTTGCGCCAGCGCCGCACCCGGTGCGCGATGAAGAGCCAAAGCTGTGAAGGTCTGGGTGCTGCGCCATGGCGAGGCGCAATCAAGGGCGCGCAGCGATGCCGAGCGGGAGCTGACCGCACATGGCCGTGAGGAAGTGCTCAAGAGTGCGCTTCACCTGAGTGACAAGGCGGTGCAGCGGATAATCGCCAGCCCCTATGTGCGTGCGCAGCAGACAGCCGAGCTGGTGCGCCAGTCGTTGGGTTTCAGCGAGCCGATCACCACTGTACCCTGGCTGACGCCCGACAGTACGCCGCGTCAGGTGCTGGCGCAGCTCGATCAGCTTGGCTTGGATGAAGTGCTGCTGGTCAGTCACCAGCCGCTGGTGGGCGAACTGATCGGCGTGCTCGCAAACGGCAGCCCGCAACAGGCCCAGCCGATGAGCACTGCCAGTCTGGCAGAACTCGAGGGCGAGTTTGCCACAGCCGGCGGCATGACACTCAACAGCGTACGGCATGTCTGAGCGGACGCCTGAAGACGGTTTTCCGGTTTCAGGCACCGCAATCAAACGCCAGCGCCGTGCGCGCGCAGGTGACACTCCAGAAAAGGACTGAACATGAGCATATGGCGTCAGGCTCCCGATATCGAAGCCCTTATGGCGGCTCAGAAAAATACCATCGGCGAAGTGCTGGATATTCGCTTCGAGTCATTCACTGACGACTCGCTTACTGCAAGTATGGTGGTCGATCAGCGTACCCATCAGCCGTTCGGGCTGCTACATGGCGGTGCCTCGGTGGTGCTCGCCGAATCGCTGGGTTCGATGGCCAGTTATCTGGTCGTCGATTCAAGCAAGTATTTCTGCGTGGGCCTTGAGGTCAATGCCAACCATCTGCGTGGCGTGCGCGCCGGGCGTGTTATCGGTGTCGTGAGGCCCGTGCACATAGGCCGCACGACTCACGTGTGGGATATCCGCATCAGCACCGAGGAAGGCAAGCCAAGCTGCATTTCACGCCTGACCGTGGCAGTCGTGCCACATGGCCAGGAGCCTCCGGCGCGCTGATGGCGTTCGCCTGTTCATGGATGAGCGCCGAGGATGGCCGGAGTGACACCTGCGATGGCGGTTCCAGTCATTGCCGTGCTTCGGAGCAAGTGCGCACAATCGAGGCTCATACCGCCCAGGGAAGTATTGGCATGTCGCAACCTGTGTTCTTTGCTCACGCCAATGGCTTCCCTTCAGCGACTTACGGCAAGCTGTTTTGCGCACTGGCACCGGAATATTCGGTGGCTCATCTTGAGCAGCATGCCCACGATCCGCGTTTCCCGGTAGATGACAACTGGTTGAACCTGGTCGATGAGCTGATTCACCATCTTCGCGAGCAGGCAGGGCCGGTGTGGGGCGTGGGGCATTCCTTGGGCGGGTTGCTGCATCTGCATGCCGCGTTGCGCTGTCCGGAACTCTATCGCGGTGTGGTGATGCTGGATTCGCCGGTATTGGGGCTGGCCGATCAACTGTTCATACGCGCTGCGAAGCGCCTGGGGTTTATCGATCGCATTACACCCGCAGGCAGAACCCTGGGGCGCCGCGAGGCCTTCGCCGATCTGGAGTCGGCACGTGCCTACTTCGCCGGCAAGACCCTGTTTCGCCGCTTCGATCCCGATTGTCTGACCGCTTACCTGCACCATGGCTTGCGGCAGGACGGTGAGCAATTGCGCCTGCGCTTCGACCCGGCGACGGAGATCAGTATCTACCGCAGCATTCCCCATACCAGTCCGATCCCGTCGCGGCAGCTCAAGGTGCCGCTGGCCATGGTGCGTGGCCGACACAGCCGGGTGATCATGCCGCATCATGGTTATCTGGCCAGACGCATGCGCGAAGGCGAATACCTGTCCATGCCGGGAGGGCATATGTTTCCACTGGAACGCCCTGATGAAACGGCGCAATTACTCAAGTCGCTGTTCATTCGCTGGGAGGCCCGACGCCTGCAACGGGCTGACGCATGACGTTGCCTGTCGAGGAAGTGCGCCTGAGCCTCGGCCACATCGAACTGGCTGCCCACCTGTCTGGGCCCGAAGACGGTCAGCCGGTGATTGCGCTGCATGGCTGGCTCGACAATGCCAACAGTTTTGCCCGGCTGGCGCCGCGTCTGGAAGGGCTGCGCATCGTGGCACTCGATCTGGCCGGGCATGGTCATTCCGCTCACCGGCCTGCGGGTTCTGCCTACGCGCTGGCCGACTATGTGTTTGATGTGTTGCAGGTGGCGGAGCAAATGGGCTGGCAGCGTTTCGCGCTGTTGGGACATTCGCTGGGTGCAATCATTTCAGTGCTGCTTGCAGGGTCGTTACCAGAACGTGTCACACGGCTGGCACTGATCGATGGTCTGATTCCGCTGACCGGCGATCCCGACTCGGCTGCGGAGCGCATGGGGGCGGCCCTGCAGGCGCAGCTCAGGCTGTCAGCAAAGAACAAGCCGGTCTACGAAGATCTGGAACGGGCGATTCAGGCGCGCATGAAGGGTGCGCTCGCGGTCAGTCGCGAAGCGGCGGAGCTACTGGCGCAACGCGGTCTGATGCCGGTACCGGGCGGTTATACGTGGCGCAGCGACAGCCGCCTGACCCTGCCGTCCGCGACACGTCTTACCCGGCAACAGGCAATGGCCTTCGTCCATGGTATCCGTTGTCCGACACAACTGGTGGTCGCAGCAGACGGTATGCTGGCGAAAAATCAGGAGATGCTTTCCGGGCTGCCTTTCGAGGTCGTGCAGCTCGACGGCGGTCATCATTTGCATCTGGATGATGAGCAGGGCGCCAGCTCTGTTGCACACTGTATCAATCGCTTTTTCGCTGCGCCTTGACTTGCCGGCGGCAACTGCCGACGCTGGGCGGGTTGAAACAGGAGTCAACCGTGATGGATCAATCCGCAGCTTCGTGTGACCGCCTTGCTGGCGATCCTTTCTTTTCCTGCTACCTGTCTGCCTGCCAATGAGAGCACTCATGCGTTTATCAAGTGTTCCTGTCGTTCTGTTGTGCTCGGCGATGTTCAGCGCTGCGCTATGCGCCGCCGATGTGCCGGGCAGCAGTGATCTCGAGGTTCTGCCGCGTCTGGCCGACACGGAGATCGTCGACTATCGTCCGCTTGCCGAGCTTGAGCGGGTCTACCCGATGGGTTCGATCCGCAAAATCAGCGGTCAGTTGCGTTTCGACGGTCAGGTCAACGCGCGCGGTAATCTGACCTCGGTCACTTATCAGCTACCGGCCGAGCGGACTTCCGACGATGCCTTCACCGCTGCCCGCGAAGCCTTGCAGCAGCAGGGCGCAGAGCTGCTGTTCTGGTGTCAGGCGCGCGATTGTGGAGAAAGCAGTCTGTGGGCCAATGAGGTGTTCGGTAACGCCAAGCTGTATGGCGCGGATGACCGTCAGGCTTATCTGCTGCTGCGTCTGGCAGAACCGCGCAGTGACACCCTGGTAGCGCTCTACAGCATTACCCGTGGCAACCGACGGGCCTATCTGCATGTCGAGCAATTCGAATCCGCCGCGCCGCTGGGCGAACTGCTGCCGACCTCGGCCACGCTGCTGCGCCAACTCAAAAGCACCGGCAGGCTGGAGCTGCCCAGGCTCGGCGGCGATCCGCAGGATGTCTGGGTGACCCTGGTGTCCCGCGCGCTGAATCTGGACAGCAGCTTGCGCGCAACCGTGTCCGGCGCCAGCGCAGGTGCCTGGCTTGACGCGCTGGTCGTCAGGGGCGTTCGCGCGACCCGGCTGGAGACGGGCGTTGCCGAGGGTAAAGGGCTCAAGATCGAGGTCATCCGCTAGTCCGGTGATGGCGAACAGGCGGGTTCGCCATTATGCTCGCTAGCTCTGACCCTTCTTAGTGGATGCCGCATGTTCAACAATGATCGTCTGTTGGTGCAGATTCTGCTGCTGGCGCTGTTTGGTGCCTGTCTCTGGGTGATGGCGCCGTTCTGGTCGGCGCTGGTCTGGGGCGCGGTGCTGGCGTTTGCCAGCTGGCCGCTGATGCGTCTGCTGACGCGCTGGTTCAAGGGCCGTGAGTCGCTGGCTGCGCTGGTGATGTGCCTGTGCTGGATGCTGCTGGTCGCGGCGCCGCTGGTGTGGCTGGGCTTCAATCTCGCCGACCATGTGCGTGACGCAACCGGCCTGATCAAGGACATTCAGGTCGACGGCTTGCCCGATCCACCGCAATGGCTGGCGGGTATTCCGCTGGTGGGCGAGCGACTGGTAGCGCTGTGGACCACCATCGACCAGCAAGGTGCGGCGTTCATGGCGACGCTCAAACCGCATCTGGGGCAGGTCGGTAACTGGTTGCTGGCACGCAGTGCGCAGATTGGCGGCGGCATTCTAGAACTGACCCTGAGCATCGTCTTCGCGTTCTTCTTTTACCGGGACGGGCCGCGTCTGGCAGCGTTCGTGCTCAGCCTGCTCGAACGGCTGATCGGGGATCGTGCCCAGTATTATCTGGATCTGGTCGCCGGTACGGTGCAACGCGTCGTCAACGGCGTCATCGGCACGGCGGCGGCCCAGGCAGTGCTGGCGTTGATCGGCTTCCTGATTGCGGGCATTCCCGGTGCATTGGTGCTGGGTATCCTGACCTTTCTGTTCAGCCTGATCCCGATGGGCCCACCATTGGTCTGGCTGCCGGCCACTGCCTGGCTGGTCTGGCAGGGCGAGTATGGTATGGCGATATTTCTCGGCATCTGGGGCATGTTCGTCATCAGCGGCGTAGACAACGTGCTCAAACCGTATCTGATCAGCCGCGGCGGCAACCTGCCGCTGGTGATTGTGTTGCTGGGCGTGTTCGGGGGGCTGCTGGCATTCGGCTTCATCGGCCTGTTTATCGGTCCGACGCTATTGGCGGTGGCGTACAGCTTGTTGACCGACTGGGTTGGCAGTGAGCGGGCGCGCAACCGCTAATTGCCAAAGTCTCCGCCGCAGCATGACGAGCGGCGGAGGCCCACTGTCACGCAGCCGTGTCCAGGTACTTGCCGACCGGCGTGCTGCTTTGGGTGTCATACTTTTCGCTGAGCGCGGCGATCATCTTGTTCAAGGCCTGAGTGGCGATCTGGCTGGTGTTGCCCTGATCGACAGTGCGGTCACTCTGTTTCAGTGCGGCAGACAACTCCGACGCACTGATACTGTCATTGCTATCACTGTCCAGCGTGCTGAACAGGCTGGCGCTGTCAGTGCTGCCGGAGGTGCTCATCTGCGCAGGCGGCATACCGGCAGGCGGCTGTTGCGGCTGCATGCCCGCGATCAGCTCTTCCAGGCTGACGGTGCCGTCTTCGTCGGTGTCCAGGGCGTCGAACACTTCACTGCTGTTTGCCGTGCTGCCCGCGTTGCTCAGCCCGGTGGTCAGCTCATCGCTGCTGATCGCGCCGTCACCATCGCTGTCCAGCGAACCGAGCAGGTCTTCTGCCTGATCATCGACTGACTGCATGGGCGGTGGAGGCGGTGGCGTCATGGCCGCCAGCTCGTCGGCGTCGAGGCTTTCATCGTCATTGCTGTCAAGATCGCTGAACGCCTGGCTCAGGCTGACCGTGACGCCTTCCTTGCTCCCGGACGACAGAGCGGTACTCAGTTCGTCCTTGCCGATGCTGCCGTCACCGTCGGTGTCCAGCTTCGCCAGCAGCTCTTCCTGGAATTTCTTGCTGGCGGTGCTGCTGGTGCCTGACGTGGCGCTGGTCGAGCTGGTATAGCCCGAAAAACTGCTGCTTATCCCACTGATCATCGGTCTCACTCCCCTGAGATGGATACGCCTGGTCGCGGTGTACCGGCTTTTGCAGCTTCAGGGCATGATTTGTCGCAGTGATGTGCAGCATGTACCGGCTGCGATACAGAACACCCGGTCAGCGTCGCGGCAGATCCAGTATTGCGGTAAGGCCGCCGCCCGGTGTCTGCGCGAGGGTCAGATCACCGCCGATGCGGCGGGCGGCCTCGCGGGCGATGCTCATGCCCATGCCGATACCGCCGGAGTTGCGGTTACGCGAGCTTTCCAGGCGGTAGAACGGTTCGAATACCGTTTCGTGAAACTCAGGCGCGATGCCCGGTCCGTGATCAACCACCGATATGCGCACGCGCTCGGGGCTGTCCTCGATCACGATATGCGCGCTACCGGCGTAGCGCAGCGCGTTGTCGACCAGATTCTGCAGGCATGAGCGCAGCGCCATCGGCTGCGTCTTCAGTGGTTTGCACTGGCCTGCATACTGCACGTCGTCGCCGTTGTCCTGAGCATTCTCGGCCTGTGACTCGATCAGCGCCTGCAAGTCGAACTGCTGCAAGCCTTCGTTCCGCCGATGTTCGTTGAGGTAGGCGAGCGTGGCGTCAAGCATGCTGATCATGTCGTTGAGGTCTTGAGTCATCTGGCCATGCAGCCTCGGTTCCTCAATCTGTTCGACGCGCAGCTTGAGTCGTGAAAGGGGCGTGCGCAGGTCATGGGATACCGCAGCGAGCATGCGCCCGCGCTGCTGCATTTGTTCGCGGATCTTGCGCTGCATCAGATTGAATGTCTGTGCGGCCTGCCGGGCTTCTTTGGGGCCGCTTATTTCCAGTGGCGGGCTGTCGAGGTTTTCACTGAGGCGCTCGGCGGCCTCGCTCAGGCGCTGCACCGGGCGGGCCAGCGCTTTGGCGCCGTACCATGCGGCAATAATCAGCGTGACGAACTGAAAGAACAGCACCACCAGTGGACCACCCGGTGGCGGCCTGTGCCGCTGCCCTCGGTCGTCCTGTGCATGCTGCGCGTCGGGGCGGTCATCGGGGGGTGGGCGCATGCCGTACTGCGTGAACCAGATGAACGCCAGCAAGTGCGCGAGCATGATCGCCAGCAGAGCACCGCCGAACAGTCGGGCGAATAGCGTATCGAGCCTGCGGATCAACCCAGCTCCCTGGCATCGAACAGATAGCCTTCGCCGCGCACGGTCTTGATCAATTGCGGATTCTTCGGGTCGTCACCCAGTTTCTGACGCAAGCGCGAGACCAGCAAATCGATGCTGCGGTCAAAGGCTTCGATCGAGCGGCCTCGGGCAGCATCGAGCAGTTGCTCGCGGCTCAGCACCCGGTGAGGTCTTTCGAGAAAAACGCGCAGCAGCCGGAACTCAGCGTTGGACAACGGCACAACCAGGCCATCGGCCGCTGTCAGTTGACGCAAGACACTGTTCAGGCGCCAGGCATCGAAACGGATGGTGGAGCGCTGATCGCTGCGTTCATCACGTACCCGACGCAGAATGGTCTGGATGCGCGCGACCAGCTCGCGCGGCTCGAACGGTTTGGCCATGTAGTCATCAGCGCCCAGCTCCAGGCCGATGATGCGGTCAGTCGGCTCGCAACGCGCCGTCAGCATCAGGATCGGGATGTCGGATGTGCTGCGCAGCCAGCGGCAAAGCGACAAACCGTCTTCGCCGGGCAGCATCAGGTCCAGCACCACCACGTCGAAGGTTTCTTCGCTCAGTGCCTGGCGCATCTGCGCGCCGTCGGTCACACCGAGGGCATTGATGTTGAAGCGGGTCAGGTAATCACAGAGCAGTTCGCGAATGGCGACATCGTCATCGACGATCAACGCACGAACGTTCCAGCGCTGCTCGGTCGACGTGGCATCCAGGGTGTTGTCGGGAAGTGCTTGCATAGTGCGTCTGTCGCCTGCTTGTGCCGCCATCGCTGGCCGCTGTTGAAGATCAACGCTGCTCCTCATGCTACTTCGCCGGGAGTTGCGGCGGAAGGGTGGCGTGAGCGAGTGTCGGGGGCATTTCAGCAATGTATCCAGGCTGATACAAAGAGCCGTAGAGAGGGTTACTTATACGTCATGGTGAAACTCAGCGCTCCTTTGGCCAGGCCAGGCCGGATCGCACTGTTGGCATGGGTCTGATAGAAGCGGGCGTGAAAGTTCAGCACGGTGCTGCCCGGACTGATTACAGACAGCGGGACCTCGGTCTGCAGCTCCATTGGCGTGATGGCATCTGCTTTGAGGACCTGGATGCCCATGCCCTGGGCAGTAGAGTCGCTGGTCAGACTGAAAACACCGCTATGGGTCGGCCCTACCGGCATTGATCCCTGAACGCCATCGAGCTGGATGTGAGCAGTAGCGATGAAACCTGTGACAGGGTCGGGATCAGTTTCGCAGTTGCTCAAGGCAATACTGAAAGGTACCGCAGTGGTGGTAAAGCCGGGGCCGGTGAAGTCCGCGCTGTCCCATTCCCCGAGTTGCACAGGATCTGCGCTCACGGCGTCGGCACCAACGCTGCATTGAGCCTGGTAGAGGGTGCCTGTCAGGCCAAAACCCATGATCTTGCCCAGCGGGGTAACACTGCCGCTCCACAGTTCGCTGCCATCCAGTAATTGTGGGCCGGAGGGAATAGGCCCGATCTTTACCAGCGTGACTTCATTTCTCAACTGCACAATCCTCATAGGGCTTGGCATTCGCCGATGATCGTGAATGCCAAGGTAAGGCACTGTCGAGTCGCCATCCACAGGGATAAAACAGTTGTTGCATGGGCCACCGGAAGGCGGGGCCAAGGGAATGCCCAGCTTGGTCCGCACGCCGACCCCCGGGATATTGGTCTGCAATATCTTGCCGGTCACATCCTCCCCGTTTATCGGGCCTACCACGCCAGGAAACACGGGGGCTGTTGCAACTGCGCGGAACTCAAGCAGCGCGGTACCGTCATTGCTGCATTGCACCTCCAGGTTGGCTGGATCCGATGTGATCGCTTTGATGTCGATGCTGCCGATCACCGAACCGATTTCTGCTTCCCTGGCTATATAAAGCGCGCCAATATCACGACGAAAGTCTTTCATTCCGGGGCTTGTGTGCCAATAGCATTCGTTGGGCAGATGGTGTTCGGATTCATCGGCCATTGCGATGCTGAAAGGACTGGCGCCCAAGGCCATGAGGCTGCAGGCCAGATAGTAAGAAGCGGTGTTCATGAGCGTTTTCCTGATGGGACGACAGCGTGACTGCACCTTCACTGCTTTCATGGCGTACACGTCAGTTCCTGTACTCGATAACCTTTGGCCAAAGGCATGCTGGCAGGGTCGATGTGCAGGCGGCATTGGGGGGCTGACTGATTGCCCCATTGCACATTGAGGTTTTGCGGTTGCATACCGGTGGACAGCAGAATCTGCCCGCCCTGACCTGCGATGCCCATGAGATTTCCCAGTTCATCGCTGACCTGCGCACCGAACGGCAATGGCTGGCCATCGCTGGCCCGTGCGTTGATGACCAGTCGAGTGACCTCACGCGCAGCAAAGGTGGTTTTGATGACCGCGCCGCGGGCTGGCACTACCTGAGTGCTGCCGTTGTCGATTTCCACTTCGGGGCCAAGTTGATCGGTCTGCAGGGCGATCTGGTTGTAACGATAAGGGCGCAGGTACGGGACAAGCGCGTAGCCCCGGTCGTCTGTCCTGACCCCTATCGCATTGACGACGCCGACGTTCGGCGTATCCGGAACCTGAACCAGTGCGATGGTATCGCCCAGGCTGGGGCCCGGTTCAACGCCATCGGCGTGCAGCAACACGGTACCGTTGGCGTTGACCGACATGCTGCGGTAATGGCTGCCCTGGGTCATGCCCGCGCCGATGCTGCCGAACGGGGCCTGATAGCTCGCGGCGATACCTGCGCTCTGTCGGTTGCCATCGTCGTTACTCAGGCTGGTGCGATAACTGAGGCGATTATCGTCCAGGCTTCCGCTGAGGCTGGCGCGTTGGCTATGGCGATCGCCGCTTTTCTGCACGTCGAAGGTCGCATTGCTTGAGCGCCCGATGCCCAGCGGCATCGACACGCCAAGCCCCACTTGCATGTCATCGCCACTGTCAAGCGCATCGCTTAGCGACTGCGATGCGTAGAAATTGTAGGTAACGCCTGCATACCGGGTGTTGGCGTTGAACTGGAACTGGCTCTGCTCATGGTTGATGCCCCAGTAATCCTGCCGGGACAGCGTCAGGCTGACGCTGCTGCGGTCCCCGAGTGTTTGATGCAGGGATGCTTCAAGGCGACTGCGGCGGCCACCTTTGAACATCGTGTCGTCGCTGCGCTGGCGCAGTGTTTCGTTAAAGTCCCGATACCCTTGGGTGGAGTAGCGATAACCGGCGAAGCGCAGGTGGGTCCGGGTCGGGAATGCCTTTCCGTACCTGAACGCATAACTCATGCCTTGCACGCTTGGCTGGTCAGGCTTGTCGATTTGCGCATCCGAATGCGTCACGTCAAACGCCAGTGCACCCAGCCCCCCCATGTCTCTGGATACCCCCAGGGCTGTGGCGCGGTAAATGTCGCTGGTTATCAGGCCACCGTAGAGCGTCGAGTTCCAGCCGGTGCCCACCGCCAGCGTGCCTTGCCATAACCAGGGTTGTTCGGTTGCGTTGATGCCGTTATGGCGACCCATTGCTGCGCTGTATTGCCAGGTGCCTTCACGCAACAGGTTGCCGAGGGTGGAGTAGGGCTGGGTAAAGCGCCGGATCTGGCCATCGGCTTCGGTCAGCACCACTTCAAGTTCGCCACTGCCAGCGGTAGTCAGGTCATCGATTTCGTAAGGGCCTGCGCTGACGTAGGTTGAATAGATCGGGAAGCCGTTCTGCAGTACTTCCAGCCTGGCTCTGCTTTGCGCCACTCCGCGAATGACCGGCGCGTAGCCTTGCCGCGCATCGGGGAGCATTTCCTCGTCGGTGTTGATCAGCGCGCCCTTGATCGGCAGGCTCGGGAAAACATCGCCGCCCGTGTGTGTTTCGCCAACCGTCAGGTTGGCGTGAGTACCGGGAACATCGCGTTGAGCATAGGCGTAGGCCCTTGTCCATTCACGCCTCCCTTCTTCATCATGGCGCACGCTTTGATTGCTGCGCAGCCGCCATTTGCCGAGGTTGATGCCGCTATTGAGGTACAGGTCTGCGCTGTTGCGTCGGCCCGTTTCAGCGCCGGAAGTCTGCTGCGCCGAGGCCTGATAGCTGAAAAATGCTGCATTGATGCCGTAATCCCAGAGTGCCGGGTCGACCTGGCCGGACGTGTCGCGGCGCATGGCGATCTGCGGGATGGAAATCGACAATTGCAGCCTGCCGCCATCGAAATCGATCTTCGATCCCGGAACCAGTCTGAACAGGTCGATACACGAGGCGTCCAGCAGTCCCGGATCGGCGATGCCTTCAACGCGTAAGCCCATCTGCTCAAGCATTGCTCTGGAAAGGCAGGGCAGCAGCCGCTCGCCTTGCGGGTCGAGTTCGAAGCGCAGTTCCTGCTGGCCGAAGTAACGGCTGTTGATCTGGATTTCTACCCAGTGGTTGCCGGGTGCAAGGTCCTGCACATTGGCCAGCGTATCAAGTGCCTGGACTGCTGCATCGCTTGAATAACCCGGACCCTGGCGCAGGAAACCGGACTGGAACGAGAGGGCGGCCAGCGCCGGACCGGGGTCCAGCATAAGCGCGCCGCTGCCATACACCAGCAGCGAGCGCATGAAACGCAGGCGCACGGGTATGAACCCGGGTTCAGGTAATAGGGGCATGTTCAATGTCCTGGGATGAATCGACGCTGTCTTACGGGATCAGCCGGGCCGGTAGGGTCAAGGGCGTGCTGTAGCCGCCGTAGTCGTTGATCGCGGAAAACACCACTTGCATGCCTGGCGATGCTGGCAGCTCGTCGAGTTCATAGGTATGAGAGGTCATCGGGCCAAGCATCTCGGCCTGGCTGATCTTTTCTGTCTTGCCACCAGCGGTGACTTCCAGGCGAATGAAGGAGACGTGGAAGGGGGTCGGGTTGGTTGCGGTCAGTTGCGTTTTGCCTGAAGTTCGCCCGATCGACCACTGCAGATCCTTCAGGCGCTCAGTGGGATTTTCGGTTAACCCGGCAGGGCGATAAAACAGTTTGAGACGAGTGCGCAGGGCGATATTCAGCACGTTGCTTTGAGTGCTGTCGGCCTGAGGTATCTCCTGAACATTGAAATAGAACAGTGATTCGCGGTCAGCAGGCAGATCATTGGGCAAGCCGTTGATTTGCACCTGTTGCTCCTTGCCGGGATTGAGGCGGAACAGGGTCGGTGATGGCGCGAACGGTACCAGGGTGGTGGCGTCGTCGGCCGACGTGTTGACCCAGGTCTGAACCGCGAACGGCCTGTCGCTTGGGTTTGAAATGATCACCGAGGTGCTGCGTTTGTCGCTGGCAAACACCACACGAGTCGCGTTGACGGTCAAGGCCGCCTGAGCCGCGGGCATGCAGGCGATCAGCATGAACAACGTCATGCAGATGCCGCGTGCAGGCATGGCAGGGGCTAGCTTGCAGATAGTGCCGAACATGAGAATTCACCTTATGCATCCAGACCCCATGAGGGGCCTGGATGCATTGACGATGCTTTTGGTGGTGACGCGCGTGGCGCCACTACACGGCAAGCGGAAGGGGCGTATCAGTTAACGGCAACGACAAACTGTACGTCTGCCGAAGCAGTACCGGCCGTGACAGTGGTTGCGGTCGAGCGGTAGTAGGCGTTGAAAACCATGTCGTTAACGCTATTTGTGATCAGCGGGTACTTCGCAGACGGTGCGCCAGGCGGAACGAGAGTGCCGGTATGGTCCTTGATCACGATGGCAACGCCTTTAGCGCCATCGTTGCCCGGTGTGATCCCGAAGTATTTGCCGGAGCTGTCGCCAACACCGTTGAAGGTGACTCTTGCAACGTCGTGGGTGCCGGTCAGGTTGCAGTTACCCTTGTCATTCAAACGCAACACGAAGGTCTTGCCGCTGTATTCCTGGCCGATTCCGGTAAAGCGGGAGGCGTCGACGCTGCCCATTTTCACTTGATTGCCAATTGCGCCATCGCCAGGGTTGACGACTTCGATGGGGCACGTGCTGCTGGTGATCTTGCCTTCAAAGTTGATAGTGCCGGTATTTGCAAACGCCGAGGGGCCTGCCAGCGCAGCAGCCAGGGCAAGGCCCAGTGCAGAGAACGTTATTTTCACGATAGATACCTGAGAGTGTTTTAAGTTACATTATTTGTATGTAACTATTTATATAGTTTAATTGCTTTGTTTGGGTTAACTGTCATGACGAATCAAGAGTTTAGAGGGTGATCGTCAAAAGGGTATAGGGGTGCAGGGTAAATATGGGTGACGGACTTTGTAGGAGTTTTCACTTGTGGGGGGTTCATGTAAATAAATGGGTTTGAGGAGTTGCAACTCTTTGGAAGTTGTATGTAAATATTTATTGCATGAGCTGTTTTTTTGTCTCGCACCGAAGTAGTTGTTCTCCAGTTTCTGTGTGCTGCATCCTGCGAAGCCGGCATAGAAGCACCCTGCATGGCATTATCGCCAGTCCCGACTTGTGTCGTCGCGGTGGTGCACCTGCCTCCAACACTTCACCGCACCGAAATAACCCCCTGCCTGATTGCCATCACCAGCGCCGCACTCAACGAATGCACATCGAACTTGCGGCGGATATTGCTGGTGTGAAAGTGCACGGTCGCTTCCGAACACTTCTGTATACGTGCTATTTCCCACGCGGTTTTACCCATCGCCGCCCACTCCAGAATCTGTCGTTCCTTGACAGTCAACTGGACAAGAGCGGGCGCGACCGAGCCGAGCGGCGTGGCGCCGCACTGTTCTCCCTTGTTGCGAGGCATGGTGAAGTCCTTCCCTGAAGATCGCCGCCCTACGATACCCGCGAGCGCCTGCGTGCGAACCTGATAGAAATGACAGCGCGGGCAGCTACACCTGCGCCGCGTCTGGCCTTTAGCGCTTTTTTACAGCTTCTTTACGGCCCGCCACGACTCTCGGTCTCGCGCCTTTACACCCATGCTCTCGACAATGCTCCTCATGCGGCCTGCGCCATATCGGTGTTTGCCTGATGGGGGAATTTTCAATGAGCGTTATGGATGGTATCTCTCTGTTGATGGGAGTCGGGCTGTTCATCTATCTGCTGGTGGCGCTGCTGCGCGCCGACCAGAGTCAGGAGTGATCATGCACAGTTACGATTATCTGTTGATCCTTGCCTTTCTGGTCCTGCTGCTGGCGCCCGCGCCGTGGCTGGGGCGTTTCTATTACCGGGTCATGGAAGGCGAGCGCACCTGGCTGAGCCCGGTGCTGGGGCCGGTCGAGCGGGCCTGCTACCGGATATCCGGCGTCGACCCGAAAACCGAGCAGTCCTGGAAGCAATACGCCTGGGCCTTGCTGGCGTTCAACCTGGCAGGGTTCGTCGTGCTGTTCGCGATCCTGATGCTGCAAGGCGTGCTGCCCCTCAATCCGCAGCAATTGCCGGGCATGGAGTGGTCGCTGGCTTTCAACACCACCATGAGTTTTGTCGCCAACACTAACTGGCAGGCCTACAGTGGCGAAGCCTCGCTCAGTTACCTGAGCCAGATGGTCGGCCTGACCGTGCAGAACTTTGTCAGCGCCGCCACCGGTCTCGCTGTGCTGGTTGCGCTTTGTCGCGGTATCAGCCGTCGTTCTTCGCACAGCCTGGGTAACTTCTGGGCCGACATGACCCGTGCCACGCTCTACGGCCTGTTGCCGATCAGTATCG
The DNA here is from genome assembly GCF_023278085.1 of Pseudomonas syringae. Lineage (NCBI taxonomy): Bacteria > Pseudomonadati > Pseudomonadota > Gammaproteobacteria > Pseudomonadales > Pseudomonadaceae > Pseudomonas > Pseudomonas syringae. Next base: position 1,960,425 of record NZ_CP066265.1, read on the forward strand.
TGCTGGCGGTGTTTCTGGTCTGGCAGGGTGTGCCGCAGAACTTCGCCCATTACATCGATGCACTGACCCTGCAAGGCGCTGACCAGAGCCTGCCCATGGGCCCTGCGGCCAGTCAGATCTCCATCAAGCAACTGGGCACCAACGGTGGCGGCTTCTTCGGCGTCAACTCGGCGCATCCGTTCGAGAACCCTACCGCCTGGAGCAACCTGTTCGAACTGGTATCGATCCTGCTGATCCCGGCCGCGCTGGTGTTCACCTTTGGCCATTACGTCAAGGACATGCGCCAGAGTCGCGCAATCCTCGGCTGCATGCTGGCGCTGCTGTTGATCGGCGGCGCGGTGTCGCTGTGGGCCGAGTACCAGCCCAACCCGATGCTGAATATCGCAGGCGTTGAACAGACCGCACCGCTGGAAGGCAAGGAAACCCGCTTCGGCACCACCGGCACGGTGCTGTGGTCGGTCGCTACCACCGCGGCTTCCAACGGCTCGGTCAATGGCATGCACGACAGCCTCAACCCGCTGACCGGCATGGTTGCGCTGGTCAACATGATGGTCGGCGAAGTGATCTTCGGCGGCGTCGGTGTCGGCCTCAACGGCATGTTGCTCAACGTATTGATCGCGGTGTTCCTTGCGGGCCTGATGATTGGCCGTACTCCGGAATACCTGGGCAAGAAGCTGCAGGCGCAGGAAGTCCGGCTGCTGGTCGCGACCCTGCTGGTGATGCCGGTCGGCGTGCTGGTGCTGGGCGCAATTGCCGCCAGCCTGCCCGGTCCGGCCGGTGCCGTCAGCAACCCTGGCCCGCATGGTTTCAGCCAGTTGCTGTACGCCTACACCTCGGCGACGGCCAACAACGGCTCGGCGTTCGGCGGTTTCAGTGCCAACACCGTGTTCCACAACCTGATGCTCAGCCTCGCGATCTTCATCGGCCGCTTCGGCTACATCCTGCCGGTGCTGGCCCTGGCCGGTAGCCTGGCCATGAAGAAGGCCGCGCCGCAGGGCCAGAACAGCTTCCCGACTCACGGCCTGCTGTTCGTCACCCTGCTGACCGTCACGATTCTGCTGGTGGGTGGCTTGACCTTCCTGCCGACCCTGGCACTGGGGCCGATTGCCGAACACCTGAGCCTGGGTTTCTGAGGAACCGATCATGAACTTACCGATCAATGCTGCAAAAAATGCTGCTGCGAAAGCCACTGAATCGCAGGCAACCGAGTCGGCAAAAACCGGCATCGCGGCCCTGTGGCGTCCGGCGCTGGTGCAGGCGTTCGTCAAGCTCGACCCACGTCAGCTCAAACGTTCGCCGGTCATGCTGGTGGTGGAGCTGACTGCCATTCTGACCACCGTGCTATGCGTCATCCCTGATCCGCAAGTGCCGACTTCGGTCTGTGTGCAGATCGCCCTGTGGCTGTGGTTCACCGTGTTGTTCGCCAACTTCGCCGAAGCGCTGGCCGAAGGGCGTGGCAAGGCGCGCGCCGACAGCCTCAAAGCGGGCAGTGAAGGCCTCAAGGCTCGTATCAGGGACGTAAACGGCAATCTGCGCACCATCAACGCCAGTGAATTACGCAAAGGAGATGTGGTGCGCGTCGAAATCGGCGAAATGATTCCCGGTGACGGCGAAGTCATCGAAGGCATTGCGGCCGTCAATGAGGCCGCGATCACCGGCGAATCCGCGCCGGTGATTCGCGAATCCGGTGGCGACCGCTCGGCCGTGACCGGCAACACCCGGCTGGTGTCCGACTGGCTGCTGATACGCATCAGCGCCAACCCCGGTGAATCGACACTGGACCGCATGATCGCGCTGGTCGAAGGCGCCAAACGCCAGAAGACCCCTAACGAAGTGGCGCTGGATATCCTGCTGATCGGCCTGACGCTGATCTTCCTGCTGGTGGTCATCACCTTGCAGCCGTTCGCGCACTTCGCCGGTGGCAGCCTGCCGCTGGTGTTTCTGGTAGCGCTGCTGGTGACGCTGATTCCGACCACCATTGGCGGCCTGCTGTCGGCCATCGGTATTGCCGGTATGGACCGCCTGGTGCGCCTCAACGTGATCGCCAAATCCGGCCGTGCCGTAGAAGCCGCAGGCGATGTGCATGTGCTACTGCTGGACAAGACCGGCACCATCACCTTCGGCAACCGTCGTTGCGCGGCTGTCTATGCAGCGCCGGGCGTGACCCCGAAGGAACTGGGCGAAGGCGCCTTGCTGGCGTCGCTGGCCGATGACACGGCGGAAGGCAAATCCATCGTCGAATTCCTGCGCAACCTGCACCCGATGAGCGAGCCGCCCCTGAGCTCGGTGACTGCAGTGCCGTTCAGCGCTGATACGCGTCTGTCCGGCGTGGACTATCAGGGCCACGTGTACCGCAAGGGCGCGGTGGATTCGCTGTTGGCCTTCATCAATATGCAGCGCAGCGAACTGCCGCCTGCACTGGCCCGTGAAGTCGACAAGATCGCCAAGACCGGTGGCACGCCCTTGCTGGTCTGCGCCAACGGTCGACTGCTGGGCGCGATCCACCTCAAGGACGTGGTCAAGCCGGGTATTCGCGAGCGCTTCGAAGAGCTGCGCAAACTGGGTATTCGCACGGTGATGGTCACCGGTGACAACCCGCTGACTGCTGCGGCGATTGCCGCCGAAGCAGGCGTTGACGATGTGCTGGCCGAAGCCACGCCGGAGAAGAAGCTGGAACGGATTCGTCAGGAACAAGGCGAAGGACGCCTGGTGGCGATGTGTGGCGACGGCGCCAACGATGCGCCGGCACTGGCTCAGGCCGACGTCGGCATGGCGATGAACGACGGCACCCAGGCGGCGCGGGAAGCGGCGAACATGGTCGACCTCGACAGCGACCCCACCAAGTTGCTGGACGTGGTGCAGATCGGCAAGCAATTGCTGGTCACCCGCGGCGCGCTGACCACGTTCTCCATTGCCAACGACGTGGCCAAGTATTTCGCCGTACTGCCGGCACTGTTCGCGGCCATTTATCCGCAACTGGGCGTGCTCAACATCATGCAACTGGCCAGCCCGCAGAGCGCGATCCTCTCGGCCATCGTGTTCAACGCGCTGATCATCGTTGTGCTGATTCCGCTGGCCCTGCGTGGCGTGCGCGTCCAGGCCGCCAGTGCGGCTCACCTGCTGCGTCGCAACCTGCTGATCTATGGCCTGGGCGGCATCGTTGTGCCGTTTATCGGTATCAAGCTGATCGACATGCTGCTGGTCGGACTCGGCCTTGTTTGAAGCCTGTGCTGCATGCCGGTCGGCGTGCAGCCTCACCTGATTTGAGGATGTGCAGATGTCCAGTGTATTGCGTCCGGCCCTTAGCCTGATTGTGTTGATGAGCCTGATTACCGGTGTGGCCTATCCGCTGGTGGTCACCGGCGTGGCCCAAGTGGCGTTTCCGGCCCAGGCCAATGGCAGCCTGCTGTATGACGAGGCGGGCAAGGTGCGCGGCTCGACGTTGATTGCCCAGTCGTTTACCGGCGATGAATGGTTCCAGTCGCGTCCGTCGGCGGGTGCGTTTGCGACCGTGGCCAGCGGCGCGAGCAACTTCGCCCCGAGCAACCCGGCGCTGGCGACACGCGTTACCGAAGACGCCGCCAAACTGGCAAACCCCTCTGCTGGCCCGGTGCCGCTGGCCTTGTTGACCACCTCCGGCAGTGGTCTGGACCCGCATCTTTCGCCTGAAGCGGTCGCCTGGCAGGCCGGTCGCGTTGCAGCGGCCCGGCAGTTGCCGCTGGACAAAGTGCAGGCACTGATCGATGCCAACACTAAGCGTCCGCTGGTCGGCCCACCGGTGGTCAACGTGTTGACCTTGAATATGAGCCTGAATCAGTTACCGTCTGCACCACGCAGCGCGCAGCTGTAACAAACTGCGCTGTGCCTGCAACGGATTAACTATGCTGACAGTAATAAAGAGAAGGCGGTAACCCACTTGAGTGATTCCGGTCGAGCTGATGCACTGCTGGCCCAGTTGCCCCGCGAAGGGCGCGGGCGGCTGAAGGTTTTCCTCGGCGCTGCGCCTGGCGTCGGCAAGACGTACGCCATGCTCCAGGCAGCCCACGCGCAGTTGCGTCAGGGCGTGAAGGTGCTGGCGGGCGTGGTGGAAACCCACGGCCGCGCGGAAACCGAGGCGCTGCTCAACGGCCTGCCGCAACAGCCCTTGCTGCGCACCGAATACCGCGGCATGACCCTCGAAGAAATGGACCTCGACGCGCTGCTCAAGGCTGCGCCGAGCCTGGTTCTGGTCGACGAACTGGCGCACACCAACGCGCCCGGCAGTCGGCACACCAAGCGCTGGCAGGACATTCAGGAACTGCTCGCTGCCGGTATCGATGTCTACACCACGGTCAACGTGCAGCATCTCGAAAGCCTTAACGACCAGGTGCGTGGCATTACCGGCGTGCAGGTGCGTGAAACCCTGCCGGACTGGGTGCTGCAGGAGGCCTTCGACCTGGTGCTGATCGACCTGCCGCCGCGCGAACTGCTGGAGCGCCTGCGCGACGGCAAGGTTTACGTACCGGAACAGGCGCGAGCGGCCATCGATGCGTTCTTTACCCAGACCAACCTGACGGCACTGCGCGAAATGGCCATGCAGACGGCTGCGGCGCAGGTCGATAACGATCTGGCGCAGGGTTATCGGCAGTTGGGTCAGTCTGCCCCGGCGGTGCGCGGGCGGATGCTGGTCGGCATTGATGGCGACCTGCACGCCGAGCGTCTGGTGCGTCACGCCAGCCGGGTTGCCCAGCGTCGCCATTTGCCATGGAGCGCGGTGCACGTCGACGACGGGCAGACGCTGGACGAACAGTCCCGCGCCCGTTTGCAGAACGCCCAGCAACTGGCCGAGCGACTGGGTGGCGAAGCGGTGTCGCTGCGTGCCGGAGAGGTCGCCCGGACGCTGGTGCAGCATGCCATCGAGCGGCGCGCCAGCGTGGTGCTGGTCGGCCAGTCGCGCCGCCACTGGCGGCGTAAGGTCTTCGGCGGCGGTGTTGCCGCGCGTTTGCTGCGCGAAGGGCACGGGCTGGAAATCTCGGTGCTCGACGACAGCGAAGAGCTGCCCGATCAACCACCGCGCGCGCGCCCGGCTCGCGAAGTCGTCTGGTTCGATTACGGCTTGGCATTCGTCGCCACGCTGATCGCCAGTCTGGTGGCCTGGGGTGTCGCGGGCGTGCTGGCGCTGCCGAATATTTCCCTGATCTTTCTCGCGGCAGTGCTGCTGGTCGCGGTGCGCAGCAGCATGGGGCCAGCGCTGGCGTGTGCCGGGTTGTCGTTTCTGGCGTATGACTTTCTGTTCATTCCGCCGAGTTTTTCGCTGAATATCCAGCGCGAAGAAGACGTGCTGACCCTGCTGTTTTTCCTGCTGATGTCAGCCCTGACCGGCAAGCTGGCGGCGCGCCAACGCAGGCAACTGCAAGCGCTGCGCGATACTCAGGAGCAGACCAGCGAACTGCTCGACCTGTCACGCAAGATGACCGCTGCCACTGACGGTAAAGCGGTATTCAACGCCGCCGAGCAGCATTTTTCCGGCTGGAAGGAGTTGCACCTGTGTCTGGTCGACCGCGACGGGGAGGGTGGCTGGGTGGTCGAAACCGGCGGACCGCTGACCTTCTCGGAAGCCGAGCGTGCCGCCGCCGACTGGGCCTGGAAGCATGATCAACCGGCTGGCAGCGGCACGGGTACGCTGCCTTCCGGACGCTGGTGGTGGTGGCCGATTAGTGCAGAAGAAGGGCCACTGGCCCTGCTGGGCGTCAGCGCTCGCGAAGGCCAGTCGTTCACCGCGCAGCATAGACGTCTTCTGGCGGCGCTGACCCAACCGCTGGCGCAGGCGCTGGCCCGCGCGCAACTGGCGCAAGAGCTTGAAGCGGCGCGCCTGCACGGTGAAACCGAGCAACTGCGCAGCGCTTTGCTGGCCTCGGTATCGCATGACCTGCGCACCCCGCTGACCTCGATGCGCGGCAGCATCGACAGCCTGCTGGCATTGGGTGAAGCCATTCCACTGGAGGACCGCCGCGAGCTGCTGGAAGGCACGCGTGACGAGGCCGAGCGTCTGGACCGTTATATTCAGAACCTGCTGGACATGACGCGTCTGGGGCATGGCGCGCTGAAGCTCGCTCGCGACTGGGTGTCGCCCGCCGATATCGTCGGCAGCGCGCTCAACCGGCTGCGTGCCGTAATGGCGCCCTTGCAGGTCAGCACCCAGGTGACTGGCGAGCTGCCGTTGCTGTATGTCCACGCCGCGTTGATCGAGCAGGCGCTGGTCAACGTGCTGGAGAACGCCGCCCGCTTTTCGCCTCTCGGCGGGCGCTTGCAGGTGGCTGCGGGCGTGGTCGACAGCGAACTGTTCTTCTCGGTGAGTGACGAAGGGCCGGGCATTCCCGAGGACGAACGGGCGAAAATCTTCGACATGTTTTACACCGCCGCACGCGGTGATCGTGGCGGACAGGGTACCGGGCTTGGGCTGGCGATCTGTCAGGGCATGATCGGTGCGCATGGCGGGCGACTGACTGTCGAGGACGGCATCGACGGGCTGGGTACGCGCATCACCCTGTTTCTGCCATTACAGGCGCAGCCGGATGCTGAAATTGAGGAGCCAGCTTGAGTCGATCATCGGTTACGCTAATGCCCATTGGCTGCATTGAAATGGCACGGTGATCATGAGTCAGACGGCAACTATTCTGGTGATCGACGACGAACCGCAGATTCGCAAATTCCTGCGCATCAGTCTCGTGTCCCAGGGCTACAAGGTACTGGAGGCGGCGACAGGGGCGGAGGGTCTGACTCAGGCAGCGCTGAACAAGCCGGACCTGCTGGTGCTCGACCTCGGCCTGCCGGACATGGACGGCCAGCAGGTGCTGAGCGAGTTTCGCGAGTGGTCGGCAGTGCCCGTACTGGTGCTCTCGGTGCGCGCCAGCGAAACGCAGAAAGTTCAGGCGCTGGACGCCGGCGCCAACGACTACGTGACCAAGCCGTTTGGCATTCAGGAGTTTCTGGCCCGGATCCGCGCATTGCTCAGGCAGGTGTCGGGCAACGACAAGCCAGAGTCGGCCTTGCGCTTCGGCCCGCTCACAGTGGATCTGGCCTATCGCCGTGTGCTGCTTGATGAGCAGGAAGTGGCACTGACTCGCAAAGAGTACGCGGTGCTGGCGCAGTTGGCGCGGCATCCGGGGCGGGTCATTACCCAGCAGCAATTGCTCAAAGACATCTGGGGGCCGACACACACCGAAGACAGCCACTACCTGCGTATAGTGGTCGGGCATTTGCGCCAGAAACTCGGCGATGACCCGACCGCGCCGAGGTTTATTATCACTGAGGCAGGGATCGGCTATCGATTGCTCGCCGACAGTTGATGATGCGTAGATGAAAACAACGATTCTGGCGCCCGGGTCACGGCACTTTTGCCAAGCCGGATCGTCAAAGCCGCACACTCCCTGATGACTCCTGAGGTAACACCCCATGAAAGCCCTGATCTGTCTGCCATTGCTGGTTCTGGTTCTCGCAGGTTGTGCCGGCAAGACCGGGTATCGGGACAGCTGCGCTACCCAGCTCGACGCCGCCTGGCATGAACTCGACCTGGCCAAGGCCGAAGGCTTCGCCGGTACCGTCAGCTACTCCAAGGCCCTGTCGCTGCTGACCGGCGCCAAGACCCAGCAACAGTTTGAAGCCTTTGAAGGCTGCACCGAAAAATCCGAAAAAGCCCGCTTCTACATCCGCGAATCCCGCGCGGGTCGCTGATAGCTGATCCTGCACCGCGCTGCACCTTCCATCGCGGACGCAGAGCGTCCAGAACGGCATACCGACGCGGAGCGTCGGCACGATAGTTGAGGTTATCGTTCCTCACGCTCCGCGTCGCAATTCTGCGCCGCTCCGTACATCAGGAGCGGATGCAGAGCGTCCAGAACGGCGTCACATCAAATCCCTACCTCAATTAGCGAAACGGCCTACGCTCAACATAAAGTGTTCGGACGTTTGGCATCGTGCTCAGTCCCACAGTCATACACCAGTTGTCGGAGGGGCTTTTCGATGGGTAGAAAACTCGATGCGTGCCTGAGCGCCATCAATGAAGTGGTGTTAGGCAAGGAAGCGCAGGTACGACTGGCCATGACCTGTCTGATCGGCGGCGGGCATTTGCTGATCGAAGATTTGCCGGGCATGGGCAAGACCACCCTCAGTCATGCCCTGGCGAAGATTCTCGGCCTGAGTTATCAGCGCATTCAGTTCACGTCCGATCTGTTGCCCGGCGACATCCTGGGTACGTCGGTGTTTGATCGGGACAGCGGACAATTTACCTTTCATCCGGGGCCGATTTTCGCCGAACTGGTGCTGGCCGATGAAATCAATCGCGCCACGCCAAAAAGCCAGAGCGCGCTGCTGGAAGCTATGGAGGAAGGCCAGGTCTCCATCGAAGGCGCGACCCGTCTGCTGCCCGATCCGTTTTTCGTGATTGCGACCCAGAACCCGTTCAGTTCCGGCGGCACCTTTGCGCTGCCCGAGTCTCAGCTCGACAGATTTCTGATGCGTATTTCCATGGGCTATCCGGCCAGAGCAGCGGAGAAAGCCTTGTTGCTCGGCGAATCGCGTCGCGAACTGTTGCCGCGTCTGCAACCGATTCTGGATCACGCGCTGCTTGGGCAGTTGCAGGCCGAAGCGCGGCAGGTGCGGGCCAGCGATGCGCTGGTTGATTATGTACTGAGGCTGGTGGATGCGACGCGCAGCCAGCCGCAGTTTGCCTACGGGCTGTCGCCCAGAGCGAGCCTGGCAATCCTGGCAGCGGCGCGCGCCTGGGCGATGTTGCTCGGGCGCGACTACGTGATTCCCGAAGACGTGCAGGCTGTGCTGCCTTCGGTGGTCGGCCACCGGCTGCGCGAACGCAGCGATCCGACCGGGCATGGCGGCGGGGCGCTGGTGCAATGGCTGTTGCGCGAGGTGCCGGTCCTTTGATCCAGTCGTTCAGACCGCTCTGGCAACGCTGGCTGGCAAAACGCATTCCACCGGCGTCGCGAATTGCGCTTGATCATCGGCGCATCTTCATCATGCCGACGCGCACCGGCCTGATCTTCATGCTGGTATTGGTGCTCATGCTGCTGGTGGCCATCAACTACCAGAACAGTCTGGCGTATGGGCTGACGTTCCTGCTGATGTCGATCGGTGTGCTGGCCATTCTGCACACCTACCGCAACATCAGCGGTCTGATTCTCAGTGCCGGTATCGCGCGCTCGGTGTTTGTCGGCGAACCGGTGCAACTGCGTCTGCGTCTGGAAAGCGCCGGGCAGGCGCATCATGCACTCGGGTTAGGCTGGACCGCCGCCGCCCTGCAAGCGGGCGATGTAGTGCCACGCGGGCTGACTGATCTGGAACTGAGCCTGCCCGCCGAAAAGCGTGGCTGGCTGCACGCGCCCCGATTACGCATCGAAAGCGTGTTCCCGCTCGGCCTCTTTCGCGCCTGGAGCTGGCTGGACCTGGAGCAGAGCGCCTTGATCTATCCCCGGCCACTGGCGGGAGCGATGCCACTGCTCAAGGGGGTGCAGCCTCACGCTGAAGATAATGGGCAAGCGACCCGCGGCGCTGGCGTCGATGATTATCAGGGCTTGCGCCCTTACCAGCCGGGTGACAACCGCGGTCGTCTGCACTGGAAGGCGTATTCCCGAGGCCAAGGCCTGTTGGTCAAGGATTTCACCGACCTGAGCGGCCATGACCTGTGTCTGGATTTCATGGCGCTGGGCGGTGATATCGAGGAACGGCTTTCGCGCCTGTGTTACTGGGTGCTGGAGCTGTCGCAACGGCGCCAGCCATTTGCCTTGCGTCTGCCGGGTTTTCTGTCGACGGTGGACAGTGGCGATGCGCACCGCGAAGCCTGCCTGCGCGCACTGGCGCTGTACGGTCGCCGATCGTGAGCGGCAACCTCGTGGTGAGCTCGCCGATCCCGCGCGTCAGCCTCACCTGGCTATTACTGGCCCAGGCACTGGTGGTGGTGCCATTCGCGCTGCATGTGCCGGTCTCGATCATGCTGCTGTGGCTGGGCTGCACGTTCTGGCGGGTTCAGGTGTTCCGCATGCGTGCCCGTTTGCCGGGCAACTGGGTCAAGGCCGGGTTGCTGGTGGGCACCGCCGGTGGCGTTTACCTGGCACGTGGCAGCCTGGTCGGGCTGGACGCGGGCGCTGCGCTGCTGGTGGCGGCCTTCGTCCTGAAAATGCTGGAAATGAATAACCGCCGGGATGCACGGGTGCTGATCTTTCTCGGTTTCTTTTGCGTCGCCGTCGGTTACCTGTTTGAAGACAACCTGTTGTGGGCGCTTTTCAGCCTGCTGCCTGTCGCTGCGCTGCTGGCGGCGTTGATCGGGCTGCAACAGTCGGATCTGGCGGGTAAAGCATCAGACACGCTCAAACTGGCCTTCAAGCTGATGGCGCAGGCAGTGCCGCTGATGCTGCTGTTGTTTCTGTTCTTTCCGCGTCTGGACCCGCTCTGGTCGTTGCCGCAGCCTAGCAACAAGGGCGTGACCGGTCTGTCCGACAACATGGCACCGGGCGACATGGCCGAGCTGAGCAAATCCCCCGCACTGGTATTTCGTGCCAGTTTCGATGGCCCGATACCCGCCCGCAATCAGCTGTACTGGCGCGGGCTGACGCTGGAGCAGTTCGACGGCCGTCGCTGGTCGCAGTCGGCACGGGCGCAGACGGTGCAGATTCCGCAGTGGGAAAAGCGCGGCGATCCGCTGGCCTACAGCATCGTCATGGAAGCCAGCGGTCGACCTTGGTTACCGAGCCTCGACATCGCCGAGACCAACCTGCCGGAAGTGCGCCAGATGAGCGACTTCCGCTTGCAGCGCAGGCGGCCGGTCGAGCAGTCGTTGCTGTATGCCGTTCATTCCTGGCCGCAGAGTATTCGGGACCCGCAATCCAGCGAGCAGATCCAGCGTCAGGACCTGCAACTGCCTGCGAAAGGCAACGCGCAGGCCCGCCAATGGGCCGATGAGCTGCGCCGTCGTTATGCCCGACCGGAAGACCTGGTCGCAGCCATGCTCGCGTACTTCAGTGACCAGCCGTTTCATTACACGCTCAAGCCGACCACGCTGGGCACTGACAGCATTGATGAGTTCCTGTTTGCCAGCCGGCAGGGTTTTTGCGCTCATTACGCTGGCGCCATGACCTTCGTGTTGCGCGCGGCAGGCATACCGGCGCGCGTGGTGGCCGGTTATCAGGGCGGTGAACTCAACCCCGACGGGCAGTACCTGACCGTGCGCCAGTTCGATGCTCACGCCTGGGTTGAATACTGGCAACCGGGAATCGGCTGGCGCAGTGCCGACCCGACCGCAGCCGTGGCACCGCAACGCATCGAACAAGGGCTGGAGCAGGCTCTGGCGGCAGACGAAGCCTTCCTGCAGGATTCGCCGTTGTCGGCTCTGCGGTATCGCAACGTAGCCTGGATCAACTCGCTGCGCCTGGGCTGGGACAACCTCAACTATGGCTGGCAGCGCTGGGTACTCGGCTACCAGGGACAACAACAGTTACAAATTCTCGGGCGCTGGTTTTCCGGGTTTCAAGCACCGGTTTTCGTGACGGGCATCGTGCTGTCACTGGGCCTGGTGGCCCTGTGGCTGTTCAAACCCTGGCTGCGCGAAAGCGATTCACAGTTGCGGTTGTTCAACACATTTGAACGCATGCTGGCCCGTCATGGTCTGCGTCGTATGCCGGGTGAAGGGGCTGATGCGTTCTGCCAGCGAGCGGTGCTGTATTTTCCGCAGCATGCAGACGCGATCAGAGACTTTGTCCGAGAGTTTCAGGCGCAGCGTTATGCTGGACGACTGTCGTCGCCAGGCCGTCTGCGAAGTTCATTGCGGGTACTGCGTCGTCGTTTGCCATGGAGGTTATCGGCTGTCAGGGAAAGGCATTCATGAATGGTGTTGTCGAAGGGGAATTGCATGTCGTCAATGGTCGATCATCTGGTCGCTGAAGTGCTGTCACTGGATATCAAATTGCTTGCATGTCAGGCACGTCTTGCGGCGTCGACCGACAGCGAAGCACTGCATGATTTGCGTACCACGGTGCGCCGCTTGCGCAGTGTACTGAGGCCGTTGCGCGAGATTTCCGGTGCGACGCAGCTGGAAGATGCCGCAAAGGCAGTCGGTCAGTTGACCACACCGCTGCGTGATATGCAGGTGCTCGCCGCGCTGCTGGAAAAGAACAGTGTGCAAGACCCGCGTCTGCATGAGGCTGCCCTCAAGCGTAACGAGCATTTGAGCCGGGCCTGCCCCAACGTCGCAACTTCGCCTGAGTTGAACCGCTTGCTGACCCTGATTGACCAGTTCCCGACCATGCTTCGCGTGCAGCAGCGTCAGGGCATGCTGCGCGGCCTGCGCAAGACCATCGAAAAACGCATGGACAAGCAGTGGCGCAAACTGCGTGTCGCCATCGCCGAGCCCGGTCACGATCGACACGACCTGCGGCTGCTGATCAAGCGTGTACGTTACGCCGCCGAGGCCTATCCGGAACTCAGCCATCAGCCGAAAAACATGCAGGCGCGGCTCAAGTCCGCACAAGGCGAACTGGGTGACTGGCACGATCATTTGCAATGGCTGGCGCAGGCCGAAACACAGGCCGATCTGGCACCGTGCATCCCCGCCTGGCAGGTTGGCATCGTGCGCGCAGAGCGCAAGGCCGAGGCGTCACTCAAACGTCTGGCCAAGGCGTGCTTCTGATCCGGCAGGCCATGTAGGGCTTTTCGCCAAAAGGCGTCATTCAAGCCGCAATAATGGCCGATACGAGGTATGTGAGTCGGTAAGAGGATGGTTATCATCCATTCACTGGATTTTGCACCGCTGGAGTGACCATGACTTTTTCCGAGCTGATCAATGCTGCCCGCGACAACCCGCGCTCCGTGACTATCCCTGCCGAATGGTCGCAGGGGCGCGCTTGCTTTGGCGGGCTGATGGCGGCGCTGACCTACGAGGCGATGCGCGCTCAGGTACCGGAAGGGCGGCCGGTCCGGTCACTGGCGATTACCTTTGTCGGACCGGCAGCGCCCGGTGTACCGATTGCCTTTGAGGTCGAGATCCTGCGTCATGGCAAGGCGGTCAGCCAGGTGCTGGGTCGCGCCATGCAGAACGGAGAGGTCATGACGCTGATTCAAGGCAGCTTCGGCGCGCCTCGTGAGTCGATGATCGCCGTGACCGCTGCCTCTGCGCCCGACCTCAAACCTGTCGAGGAGTGCCCGGAACTGCCATTTGTCAGTGGCGTGATGCCTGACTACCTGCGCTTCATGGACATTCGCTGGGCGCTGGGCGGCATGCCGTTCAGCAACACTCAATCACCGGCGATTGGCGGTTATGTGCGGTTTCGCGATGAGCAACACGCCAGCCCGATGAGCGAAGCGCGCATCCTGGCACTGGTCGACACCTGGCCACCTGCGGTATTGCCGCACCTCGACAAACCGGCGCCCGGCAGCTCGCTGACCTGGACCATCGAGTTCGTCCAGCCACAGCCGGCGTTCGATACCCTGCAATGGTGCCGCTATCGCGCCGTCATCGAGCATGCCCGCGATGGCTATGGTCACACCGCCGCAGCGCTGTGGGGCCCGCAGGGCGAACTGATCGCCATCAGTCGCCAGACAGTGACGGTCTTTGGCTGATGCTGTTCAGCACTCGAAATCAGTGGTCTGCCTGCTTGAACTGAACCACCAGCGCCGCCGCCGCCCCGACCACGCCAATGGCGGTCGAAGAAAGGCTTTCTGAAAACAGCCCGTTGAGAATCAGCAGTGTCGCCAGAATGAACAGCGGGATGGCGATCAGGTAAAGGATCAGGCTGGCGGATTGTTCCTCGCTTTCGGCACTCTCGGGCCATGGATTCAGTTGCAGGTCGGGACGTTGCTTGTTCAAGGTGTGTTCCTCTTCAGGGCGACGTTCCATGCGCCGTTTTAATGCCTGAAGAGTAAGCCCGCGCCTGATCACCGGCGAGTCAAGCCTGTCTATCGGCGCGATAGCCTGTTACAGCCTGAGCTGGCCGATGGCTTTGCTCAGCTCGCCCGCCAGGGTCGCCAGTTCACTGCTGGTGCTGGCAGAGTCCACGGTCTGGGTCACGGTGCGTTCGGTGACGTCGCGAATGCTGACCACGGCACGGTTCATTTCTTCTGCAACCTGACTCTGCTGTTGGGCGGCGACCGCAATCTGCGTGTTGCTTTCGCGCATCTGCGCCACGGCATCGGCGATGGCCGCCAGCGCGTCACCGGCCTCGCGGGCCTGCTGCACGCACTCATCTGCCTTGAACGAGCTGTCCTGCATGAAATCGACCGCGTCGCGGGTTCCGCTTTGCAATGCCGACACCATGCCGGTGATCTCGTCGGTAGATGTCTGCACCCGTTTGGCAAGGTTGCGCACTTCGTCGGCCACCACGGCGAAACCACGACCCATTTCCCCGGCGCGGGCGGCTTCGATGGCAGCGTTCAGGGCCAGCAGATTGGTCTGCTCGGCAATACTGTGGATCACGCCGACCACGCCGTTGATTTTCTGGCTATCGTCGGCCATGCGCTGAATCATTTCGGCAGTCTGCTGCACGCCGCTGGACAGCCCGGCGATGGAGACTTGCACGCGGTCGACTACGGCCTTGCCGCTGCCGGCCAGCGCATCAGCGGTCTGCGACTGATCGCGGGTGGTGCTGGCGTGCTGGGCAATGTGATGGACAGTGGCGGTCATCTCGTTGATCGCGGTGGCAACCTGATCGGTTTCACTCTGCTGACCGAGCATGCCCTGACGCACATCGCTCATACCGGTCGCCAGATGCGCTGCGCCCAGGTCAAGACGGCTGGCGGTCTGTGCAACCGTGCTGACCACTCGCTGGTATCCGGCCTGCATGGCATTGAACGCCTTGGCCATTTGCCCGACTTCGTCGTCGTTGCGGTTGGCCACGCGGGCTGACAGGTCGCCGGTTTTTTCGACGTGCAGCATCACGTCCTTGAGGGCATTGAGCTGGCTGAGCAAAAAGCGGATCAGCAATTGTGAAGCGCAGAGCATCAACAGCATCAGCACGAAGACGGCTATCGCGTAGTGCGCAAAGCGATGCTTCAAGACCTCCAGGGCGGTGGGCGCAAAGGCCAGCACGGCGATCTGCTGACCGTCGCGAGCGACCCATTGCGCGCCGCTCAGCAGCCTGTCGCCGAGCGGCGTGTTCAGCGTGACCCAGCCCCGGGCATTGGTCAGTTCCGGCAACGGGGTGCCGTTGAACATCGGCGTCTGACCCTGAATGAAGAGCAGCAGCGCAGGTTCGCTCGGCAGTGCCTGGCCGACGGGCCAGGCGGCGAGCAGGCGGGCCTGAGCCTGAGCCGTTTCACGCGAGGTTTCCATACGTGCCTGCTGCTCCAGATGCACGGCATACAGCACCAGCAGCAGGGTAGTGATGAAGGCGACCGCGTTGACGGCCCAGAATTTGTATTTGAGAGACAGGTTGCTAAGCCATGAGCCCATGAGTGGTCTTCTTTGAGGGTCGTGTAAAAAAAGGAGGCAAGGTGCTATCACGATGCCTCAACCCTTAAAGTGACGCTTGATGCGGGTCAAGAAAGCGGCAGATTTTCATCCACTGGGTGTTCAATAGTCGGCAAAGCGAAAAACTCGCGCGCGCAGGCCGTGCTGTGGCGCGCCAGATCTTCCTGACTTTCGCCACGGTGCAAGGCCACTTCGCGCAACACTTCCGGCAGATAGGCGGGCTCGTTACGACCGTTTTTTGGCTTGGGGCGCAGACTGCGCGGCAGCAGATAAGGCGCGTCACTTTCCAGCATCAGCCGACCGCGAGGGATATTGCTCACCAGCGGATGCAGATGGGTGCCGCGTCGCTCGTCGCAAATCCAGCCGGTGATGCCGATGTGCAAGTCCAGGTCCAGGTAGCTGAACAGCGCGGCGCGCTCGCCGGTGAAGCAGTGCACCACAGCGGCGGGCAGGCGGTCACGGTAGTCGCGGAGGATCTCCAGCAGGCGCTGGTTGGCATCCCGCTCATGCAGGAAAACCGGCAGTTGCAGCTCCACTGCCATGGCCAGATGCGCTTCGAGGACTTTTTCCTGCTGCGGGCGAGGAGAGAAGTCGCGGTTGAAATCCAGCCCGCATTCACCCACTGCCCGAACGCGACTTTCCTTGAGCAGGGCATGCAACTGTTGCTCGGTGTCGCCGGTCCAATCGCTCGCTGAGTGCGGATGAATGCCCGCCGTGCAGAACAGGCGTTGCGCGCTTTCATCAAGCTCGTGACACAGCTGCACGGCCTGTTCGCTGCCCTCGACACTGGTGCCGGTCACCACCAGTTGCGCTACGCCTGCGGCATAGGCACGGTCGAGTACCGCCTGTCGCTGAGAGGCGAAGCTTGCGTTGGTCAGATTGACGCCGATGTCGATGAGTTGCATGGTGCTACCTCCAGCTGAGGCCGCCGAGCATACCAGAGCTCCGGCCACAATAAGAAAACGCTGGATATTCAAGCGATTGAGCCAGACGGCTCAACAACTCCTTCGCTGTTCGATGCTGCTGCGTGACCTCAAGATTTCCTTTTTCCTGTTTCTTTCCGGCATTGCCCTGGGGAAGTGAATGATCCGATCCGCGCTGGTGTCTTTTCTATGTCTGTTGCCGCTTTTACCTCTGCACGCGTCTGCTCGCCAGACCGGTCCCGAGGCTGTGCAGCACACAACGCAAGCGCGTGATCTGACGGCTATTCGCAGCAGTAAGGTATTGCGGGTGCTGGTCAACCAGAGCCGTAACAGCTCCGGCGACGTCAAGGGCCAGGAAATCGGCGTTGAATACCACCGTTTACAGGCGTTCGAACAGTACCTCAACAGTCACGCCCGCGACGGGCAGAAGATCACGTTCAAGATCATCCCCAAGGCCAAGAATCAGTTGCTGACGGCGTTGCAGCGTGGCGAGGGTGATTTGATCGCGCCCGGTGAGCTGCTGGATGTCAGCACCGCCAAGGGTATTCAGGCCACTGCGCCGATCATTCATGATGTGCCGCTGGTGCTGGTCGGCGTTCGTGGCCAGCGCAGCCTGCGGCGTGTCGATCAATTGTCCGGACGCACCTTGAGCCTGCCTACCGGCAGCGCTGCGGACGAGGCGCTGCATCAGGTCAATCGGCAACTGGAACTGCGCAAGTTGCCGCTGGTGAAAATCGACTGGGTTGACCCGAGCCTGGCGGTTGAAGACGTGCTGGAAATGGTCCAGGCCGGGATCTATCCCATGACGCTGGTCGAGCAACCTATCGCCGAGCGCTGGGCGAAGGTCATGCCCAGGCTGCGCATCGACCGTGGCCTGACGTTGCAGAGCCAAGGTGACGTTAGCTGGTTCGTGAGTGACAAGGCACCGCTGCTGCGTGCCAGCGCCGATGATTTTCTCAAAAGTTACAAACCGTCGGTGCAACAGGATCTGGCGTTCCAGAAGGCTTACAAAGGCACTTATCGGGTCAACAATCCGCTGGTGCGCACTAACCTGCAACGTCTTGAACAGCTGCGTCCGATGCTGCAACGCCACGCCGATGCGCAGGGCATGGACTGGCTGGACCTCGCCGCCCTGGCATTCAAGGAGTCGAAACTCGACCCGTCGGCCAAAGGCAGCGGTGGCGCAACAGGGCTGCTGCAGATCACCCCGTCAGCGGCGAAAAGCGTCGGCGTGCCAAGCATTCAAAGCGCTGACGACAATGTCCGGGCCGGTTCGCGTTATATGGCGCTGATCCAGCGCAAGTATTTCGCCAGTAACAAAGTCAACGAGCGCGAGCGCATGGCATTCGTCATGGCGGCCTATAACCTTGGCCCGGAGCGCGTGCAAGGCATGCGCGAGGAAGCACGGCGGCGCGGGCTGAACCCGAATCAGTGGTTCTTTCAGACCGAGCGTGTGGCCATGGAGCAGGGCGGTGCCAATGTCGTCGCCTTTGTAAACAGCGTTAACAAGTACTACCTGGCGTTTGATCGCGAGCGTGACTCGCTGGAAAAGCAGGCTCCGAAAAAACGGTAGCGCGTTACTGATCGAATATATCGATGGTGATGCGCCGTTATTTGCGGTTTCTACATGAGCCAATTTGATTATGATGGCGCCACTCCCACTTAATCAGTCACGGAAATTCCACGCATGAACACAATGATCAAATCGGTTCTCACCACTCGCGCTGGTTATGGCCTGACCCTCCTGCGCGTCATCGTCGGTATCGCATTTATCGCCCACGGCAGTCAGAAACTGTTTGGCGCCTTTGGCGGCTACGGTCTGGAGGGTACCGCGCACTACATGGAAAGCCTCGGTCTGACGCCCGGCTACCTGATGGCACTGATGTCCGGCAGCGCTGAATTCTTTGGGGGACTGGGCCTGTTGCTGGGTTTGCTGGCTCGCCCGGCTGCGGTGGTGGTGATCCTGCTGTTGCTGGTGGCGATTTTCACTGTGCATATCCATAACGGTTTCTTCATGGCCAACAACGGCTACGAGTACGCGCTGGCATTACTCGGCGGTGCCCTGGCGGTCCTCATTGAGGGCGCAGGCAAGCTCTCGCTGGACCGTGTCATCGCCCGATAACCGTCTACGCTTCATCCAGGACGCCCGCTTCTCTGCGGGCCTCTCGCGTTTGCAGGCACTCGTCATGAATGGCACCGCCACGGCTGGCAATTGACAATGAATGGGGCGTTTCTCTAGCATGCGTGCTCAAGCGCCGATTTAACAACTACTTGCGGGGCGCCTGGCAAGGCTCAGGTCTTGTCGAAATACCGCTAAAACGTTGGTTCGGTGTTGCCTCTCACCGCTGCCCAGCGGAGCTTCTGAGGCAGAGAAAAACCATGAATAACCTGCGCCCCCTCATTCGTCTTTCCCCGATCAGCACGGTCTTGTCCCGCAAGAACCCGAAAATTCTCCTCAGCGGTGCTCATCAGCCCACGCTGCTGCGCTATCTGGACGGCTGGCCTCGTCGGCGCGGCGGCTCTTGCGCATTCCTGATCCAGTTTGTCGATCCACAGCAGTCACTGAGCCATTTTGCCAACGATCAGTTCGACCTTGCCGTCGTGCAATCACCGCAGGCGGATGCTGTCGATCAGGTCATTCGCGACCTGACCCGCATTGCCCGTCAGGGGCTGATTACGCTGGGTTGAGGCAAGCGCCTCATCAAGTGGCAATAGAAGGCACATTGCTGGCCCCCTGGGTTCGATCCGGCAGGCAAAATCGCCGCCTTATCAAAGGATTAGGTGGTTATCGCATGCGTTTGGTTTATTGTGCTCTGGCGTGCCTGACGCTTTCGGGGCTGGCTTTTTCCGTCCAGGCCAGAAACGCTACGGAAAACGAGCGTTACCTGTGTCGCTGGGGCTCGACCATCGCGGGCGGTGCGCAGGCCTCCAAGCTGTCGGGTGTCACGCGTTATGGGGCGCGGCAAAAGCTCCAGTCACGCAAGTTCGTCAAGCAGTGGATGCGCCCGATGGCCTTGCGTATCACCGAGCAGACGTACGACAGCGAATCACGCCTGAAACCGGATGCGGTCAGCAAGGTTTACTACGAAGGCTGCATCCAGCACGAGGTGACGCGTAGATAACATTCGATCGCCCGTTGAATTGGTTTTTGTGGGGCCGGAGAAACGTCTTGAGTACAAAGATCATCACCAAAGACGGGCACGAAGCCCTGAAAAAAGAACTCGACTACCTGTGGCGAGAGCATCGGCCTGACATTACCCAGAAAGTCGCCTGGGCGGCGTCGCTCGGGGATCGCAGCGAGAATGCCGATTACCAGTACAACAAGAAGCTGCTGCGCGAAATCGACCGGCGTGTGCGCTACCTGCGCAAGCGCCTTGAAGATATGCGCGTCGTGCAGTATTCGCCAGAGCAGGAAGGGCGGGTGTTTTTCGGTGCCTGGGTCGAGATCGAAAACGAGGCGGGTGATCTGAAGACGTTTCGGGTTGTCGGTTACGACGAGATCTACGGCCGCAACGACTACATCTCCATCGACTCCCCCATGGCTCGCGCCTTGTTGAAAAAAGAGGTTGGCGATGACGTGCTGGTCAATACGCCGGAAGGCGAGAAACTCTGGTTCGTGAACTCGATTGTTTATGAGAAGTGAGGCAGGACGCAGAGCGTCCTGACCTTCATTATTTCCTGGGACTGTACCGGCCTCTTCGCGAGCAAGCGAAGCGTCGCCCGGCTCGCTCCCACGAGATTTGTGAGTAGCCTCAACCCTCGCGCAGCACGGTCAGCGGGCTGACGTTCAGTGCGCGACGAGTGCCGAACACACCGGCGCCACCGACCAGCAGCGCACCGATCACGGGCAACAGCAGCAGCCAGGGGTGTGGCTGCCACTCCAGTGAAAAGGCGTAGCGGTACAGTACAAAGCTCACCAGCTCGCAACCCAGTGCCGCCAGTACGCCGCTGGCCGCGCCGAGCAGACCGAACTCGATGCGCCGCGACTTGATGAGCAGCGCTCGCTCGGCGCCCAGCGCACGCAGCAGCGCGCCTTGCCGGATGCGTTCGTCCAGGGTGGCCTGCAATCCGGAAAACAGCACGGCAATGCCAGCCGCCAGCACGAACAGCAGTACGAACTGCACCGCCAGGGTGACCTGATCAAGGATGCTGCGTACCTGCGCCAGCAAGGCTTCCACACCCAGAATGCTGATCGACGGATAGGCCCGCGACAGTTCGACGATCTGCTTGTCCTGACCGGGCGGCAGATAGAAGCTGGTCAGGTAGGTGGTGGGCAGGTCGGCCAGGGTGCCAGGCTGGAAGATCATGAAAAAGTTGGGCTGGAACGTATCCCAGTTCACGGTCCTCAGGCTGGTGACCACGGCTTCGCGAGTCAGGCCGCCGACGATGAAGCTCAGGCGGTCGCCCAATTTGATGTTCAGGCTCTCGGCCAGCTTGGTCTCGATCGAAACGCCGGGCGTTGCGTCACCCTGACCGGAGGCGGGCAGGTCTTTCCACCAACGGCCAGCGGTCAATGCATTGCCCTCGGGCAAGTCGGCGGCCCAGGTCAGGCTGAGGTCACGGCGCGTGGCGTTTTCGCCGCGCGAGTCTTTGGTGACAAAGTTGCTCACCGGTTCGCCATTGATGCTGGTCAAACGTCCCGGCACCACTGGATAGAGCGGGGCGGAGTGAGTAGAGAGCTTGCTCAGGGTCTGGGCGAAATTCTCCTTGTCGACCGGCAGCACATTGAGCACGAAATAATTCGGTGCATCCTTGGGCAGCTGGTTCTGCCAGGTGTCGAGCAATTCACCCCGCAGCAGCGCGATCAAGCCCATCGACAGCAGAATCAAACCAAAGGCCAGCGACTGACCGGCAGCGGCCAGCGGATAACGCAGCAGTTGCCCCAGGCCCAGTCGCCATGGCAGCGAAGCCCCGGCCAGCAACCGGCGCAGGCTGTTGAGTACCAGCAACAACAGGCTGCCCAATACCAGTGCCGCGACAATGCCGCCGCCCAGCAGGGCAAAGGTGAGCACCAGATCCAGGCTCAGGCGCCACATGATCAGGCCCAGCGCCAGCAGGGCTGCGCCATACACCAGCCATGAACTGGCGGGGATCGGCAACATGTCGCGGCGCAGTACGCGCAACGGCGGAACACGGCCCAGTGCGGCCAGTGGCGGCAGGGCAAAACCGGCCAGTGCCACCAGCCCGGTGCCCATGCCTGCCAGCGCAGGCAACAGGCCGCCGGGCGGCACGGTGGCCGGAAGCAGGTTTTGCAGCAGCGCGAACAACCCGAGTTGTGCGAGCCAGCCCAGCAGCGCGCCGCTGAGGCTGGCCAGCAGGCCGATGATTGCCAGTTGCAGGCTGAACAGCGCCATCGTCTCACCGCGCGACAGGCCCAGGCACCGCAGAAGGGCGCTGGCATCGAAGCGCCGGGCAGCAAATCGGGATGCTGAAAGCGCTACGGCCACACCCGCCAGCAGCACGGCCACCAGACTGGCCATGTTCAGATAACGTTCGGCCTTGCCCAGCGCGCCGCCTATTTGCTGGCTGCCGTCACGGGCGTCCTTGATCTCCTGATGGGGTTCAAGGCCCGGCTCGATGGCTTTGCGGTAGGCGGCCAGCGCTTCAGGCGGGCCGCTCCACATTTCCCGGTAGGTCACCCGGCTACCAGGCTGAACCACGCCGGTGGCAGCCAGGTCTTGCAGATTGATCATCACCCGAGGCGTGAGGCTATAGAAGTTGCCTGCCCGGTCCGGCTCATAGGTCAGGATGCGGGTCAGTTTCAAGGTTTTGGAGCCGACATCGATGTCGTCACCCACCTTCAGGTCGACCGCCGGAAGCAGCCGCGCCTCGACCCAGGCTTCGCCGGATTTCGGGCCGTTGCCAGCCTGCTCGGGCTGGTACAGGTCCGGGGCGCTTTTCAGTTCGCCGCGCAACGGGTAGACGTCATCCACCGCCTTGATGCTCGACAGCTGGATACCGGCGTCGGTGGCGATCACGCTGGAGAAAACCACGATCTGCGCATGCTTGAGTTGCAGCCGCTTGCCTTCCTCGACTTGCTCGGCACGCGCCGGGCTGGAGCCTTCGAGAATCAGATCAGCGCCAAGGAACTCGGTCGCCCGCAGCAGCATCGCACCGTTCAGGCGCGCACCGAAGTAACCAATCGCCGTGCTGGCGGCCACGGCCACCAGCAAGGCGAAGAACAGTACCCGTAACTCGCCGGCGCGGGCATCGCGCAGCAATTGGCGGCCCGCAAGGCTCAGCAGTCGAGTAAAAGGCAGACGTGCCATCAAGGCTCCAGCGGGGCAACCAGGCGGCCCCCTTCAAGACGGATCAGACGGCGACAGCGATGCGCCAGACGCTCATCGTGAGTCACCAGCACCAGCGTGGTATTGCGTTCCTTGTTCAGTTCGAACAGCAGGTCGCTGATGCGCTCACCGGTGTGGCTGTCCAGATTGCCGGTAGGTTCGTCGGCAAACAGCACGTCCGGGTCGGCAGCAAAGGCGCGGGCAATCGCGACTCGCTGCTGTTCGCCACCGGACAATTGCCGCGGGGTATGGGTCAGGCGCTGGCCCAGCCCGACACGCTCCAGCAGGTGGCGCGCTTTTTCGCGGGCATCCTTGCGGCCTTCCAGCTCCATCGGCAGCATGACGTTTTCCAGCGCGTTCAGGCTGTCGAGCAACTGGAACGACTGAAACACAAAGCCGACGTGCTCGGCCCGCACTCTGGCACGCTGGTCTTCGTCCAGCACGCTGAGGTTGCGGCCTGACAGGATCACTGAGCCTGAACTGGGCAGGTCGAGCCCGGCAAGCAGGCCGAGCAGCGTGGATTTGCCCGAGCCGGAGGCACCGATGATGGCCAGTGTGTCGCCCTTGTTTAGTTCCAGGGAGAGTTCGTGCAGGATAGTCAGGTCACCTTCGGTGCTGGGGACCACTTTACTGAGGCTTTGGGCACTGAGAATACTTTCACTCATGGAGAATCCGATGCGTGCGTGGTTTTTAAGTGCTGGCCTGGGATTGTTGCTGCTGTCACAGGGCGCAATGGCGGGCACGGTGTTGATCGTTGGCGATAGTATCAGTGCGGCTTTCGGCCTGGATACCCGCGTGGGGTGGGTTAGTCTGCTGGAACAGCGACTCAGGAAGGAGGGATACGACGACAAGGTGGTCAATGCCTCCATCAGTGGCGACACCAGCGCCGGAGGCCAGGCGCGTCTACCTGCGCTGCTTGCAGAGCATAAGCCTGAGCTGGTTATTCTCGAACTGGGCGGCAACGACGGGCTGCGCGGCCAGCAGCCTGCTCAATTGCAACAAAACCTTTCATCGATGATCGACAGCTCAAAGGCCGCCGGCGCGAAGGTGCTGCTGCTGGGAATGCAGATACCGCCCAATTACGGGCCGCGTTATACCAATGCGTTCAAGGAGGTCTACAGCCACCTTGCCGAAGAGAAAAAGGTCCCGTTCGTGCCGTTCTTTCTGGAAGGCGTCGGCGGGGTGCCCGAGCTGATGCAGGCTGATGGCCTGCATCCTGCGGCCGCCGCGCAGGGCAAGTTGCTGGAAAATGTCTGGCCGAGCCTGAAACCGCTGCTTTGAGGCTTTCCAGTACGGGGGCTTTCGGCTAATGTGGCGCCCCCGATCTGGAGCCCCCCATGCCGCGTCCCGCCTGGTCCCTGTATGCCTATCAAATGCTTGAGCCTCATGAACAGCTGGATCTGTTCGCCTGTCAGGAAGTGCGGGTGCATCTGATTGCGCGTCAGCTGGAACTGGGTGGCTCCATCGACCGGACCTTATGCGGCACCTTGTTGCCTGCCCAGCCGCAAATGTCCGCGGTCGAGCTGCAGGCCATGCGCGATGAGCGTCTTTGTCCGCTGTGCAAGGCCATCATGGATGCACAGCGCAGGGGGATGAACCCGATCTGGCCTGAACTCTAGCTGTCATCACTGCTTGCCGGCGCGCGGTAGATATCCGATCTCGCGAGTGCAGGTGTACACTCAGTGCTTATCTCTGTCGCCGTTACCCGAAGGATCTTTCCGGATGTTGTCGCGCATTCCAGCCGTTACCCGCTGTCTGTCACTTGCTGCTTTCTGCGCGGCGAGCTCTGTCCATGCACTGGAGTTTCCGTTGCCGCCACCCGGCGAGGACATCGTTGGTGAAGTTCAGGTGATCAAGGCCAGGTATGAAGACACCTTTGCCGATCTGGGCACTAAATACGATCTGGGCTATCTGGAAATGATTGCCGCCAACCCGGGCGTGGATCCTTGGTTGCCGGGCGCTGGCAAGGATATCGTGCTGCCGACCCGCTTCATACTGCCGCCGGGTCCGCGTGAGGGGATTGTCATCAACCTGGCCGAATACCGCATGTATTACTACCCCAAGGGGCAGAATGTGGTGCACACCTACCCTCTGGGTGTCGGTCGTGAAGGCTGGGGCTCGCCTATCGGCGTGACCAAGGTGACCGCCAAGACGCCCAACCCGACCTGGACGCCGCCTGCATCGATCAAGGCCGAACACGCCGCTGACGGCGATCCGTTGCCCGACGTCGTGCCCGCCGGCCCGGACAATCCGCTGGGGCCTTTCAAATTCGGCCTGGGCCTGTCTGGCTATCTGATTCACGGCTCGAACAAGAAATTCGGCATCGGCATGCGCACCAGCCATGGCTGCTTCCGCATGTACAACGACAACGTGCTGGAACTGGCCGACATGGTTC
Source organism: Pseudomonas syringae (assembly GCF_023278085.1). Classification (NCBI taxonomy): domain Bacteria; kingdom Pseudomonadati; phylum Pseudomonadota; class Gammaproteobacteria; order Pseudomonadales; family Pseudomonadaceae; genus Pseudomonas; species Pseudomonas syringae. Next base: position 1,985,478 of record NZ_CP066265.1, read on the forward strand.
CGGTCGGTACGACAGTGCGTATCATCAGCGAACCCTACAAATTCGGCATCAGCGGCGGCAAGGTCTACCTTGAGGCCCACACGCCCGTCGATGATCTGGGCAACCCGTCGGTGGTCGACAAACACACCGCCGTCATCAACGCGCTGCTCAAACGCGACGACCTGGCCAACAACCTGCGCATGAACTGGGACCGGGTACGTGATGTGGTCGCGGCCGAAGATGGCATGCCGGTGGAGATTGCAGAGCCGGGTAAAGCGCCTGCGAGTGCGGAAGAGCCGGTGATTTTTCAGTAGAGCGTCGTCACTCCGCGTTGGCCTGTACAACTATCGTGCGACGCTCCGCGTCGTCATGGGATCTCGTGACGCTCTGCGTCACAAATCCACGCTGCACCGCACTTTCAAGATCTAACGCAGAACGTCCATAACTGCATTCCCGTGCTGTAGCGCTCATCGTTATACAAGTCTCGTGGGAGCCGGCTTGTTCGCGAAGAGGCCGGTACAGCCCCCAGAAATAGGGCGTTTGGACCAAAGTCTTCGCGAACAAGTTCGCTCCTACGCGCTTCGGTCAGAAGCTTGAAAGCCACGTATTTTGGGCTCTTCAGGACTTGCTCGTGACGCTCTGTGTCACAAATCCACGCTGCACCGCACATTCAAGATCGGACGCAGAGCGTCCAGACCTGCATTCCCACGCTGGAGCGTGCGGAACGAGAGGCGCTCGGGGGGCAGTCAGATTTAATGACGTAAAAAACACGCAAAAAAAAGCCGACCCGTTGCCGGATCGGCTTTCAATAACCCCTGAGGATTATTACTTGCGGCTGGCTTTGTCCAACATGCGCAGAGCGCGCTCGTTGGCTTCGTCAGCAGTTTGCTGAGCTTTTTGAGCAGCAGCCAGAGCTTCGTCAGCCTTGCGATAGGCTTCGTCGGCACGTGCTTGCGAACGAGCTGCTGCGTCTTCGGTAGCGGTCAGACGAGCTTCGGTTTCTTTGGATACGCTGCTGCAACCGGTAGCCAGGACTGCGGCCAGAGCCAGAGCAGAGAATTTCAGAACGTTGTTCATCGTGTTCACCTTCAAGGAATTTTGTTCAAATTAGTCATCTCTCGAAAATGAGAAAACGACCGGCGTACATAGTACCCATTGTTTGTAGTAAGTAAACGGACCCAGCGCAAGAAGCTGCTAAAATTCCCGGCTTTGAAAGTGTTCCGCGTTACTTCTCAAGCGTTCTGTACAAAAACTATCCACTTTTACTGGACCCTTGTTCAGTCCAGGCGTTCCGCCCTCTTGCTCGAACGTGTCAATTGACGTCGCTGTGTTCGACGTTCGGTCGGCAGGAGGACATTTTCATGGGTTTTTATCTTCACTGTGCTTGAGCATCTTCAGCAATGGTGCCTACTATCCCAACGTGCTGTTTGTCGAGATCGGCAATGCTCTTTCCGGTGTGATAAACAGATACTGGGTGGCGTAGATGTTCCTTCGCCGGAAAAAGATCGGTAAGGTAGGGGTCAAATTCCAAGACCCGCTAGGAGTAGCAATGAGCGAGGCGTTGTCCATCCACCATGATGAAGCCGGCCACCATTTTGAAATTATTATCGATGGCCATCGTGCCTACCTGACGTACATGGATCTCGGCAAGCAGACCCTGGACTTCTACCGAACGTTTGTACCCGACGCCTTGCGGGGGCGTGGAATTGCCGCCGCCCTGACCAAGGAAGCGCTGGATTATGCCGACACCATGGGCTATTCCGTCATCCCGTCCTGCTCTTATGTCGAGCGCTACATGGAGCTTCATGACTTGCAGTCCCAGGCTGCAAAGCTTTGATTGATCAGTCTCGACGATTGATCGCTCGATAAAAACCGCCAGCATGAAAAACGCCGAGCATATGCTCGGCGTTTTCGTTATTGCACGTTGATCAGTCAGGCAACTATTTGCGCTTGCGCGCCGGCAGTACATCCTTGAGTTTCGCATGCATGCTGCGCAGGGTTTTTTCCGTGCTTTCCCAATCGATGCAGGCGTCGGTAATCGACACCCCGTACTGCAATTCCGACAGGTCCTTCGGAATGGCCTGACAACCCCAGTTCAGATGGCTCTCGACCATCAAGCCGATGATCGATTCGTTGCCTTCCAGAATCTGGTTGGCGACGTTTTCCATCACCAGCGGTTGCAGGGCCGGGTCCTTGTTGGAGTTGGCGTGGCTGCAATCGACCATGATATTCGGGCGGATGCCGGACTTGTTCAGGGCCTGCTCGCAAAGGGCAACGCTGACCGAGTCATAGTTGGGCTTGCCATTGCCGCCGCGCAATACCACGTGACCGTAGGCATTGCCTTTGGTGGTCACGATCGATACGCCGCCTTCCTGATTGATACCCAGGAAACGATGCGGGCTGGAGACCGACTGCAAGGCATTGATCGCAACCGTCAGGCCGCCATCGGTGCCATTCTTGAAGCCGACTGCCGAAGACAGACCGGATGCCATCTCGCGGTGGGTCTGGGATTCGGTGGTGCGTGCGCCGATGGCCGACCAGCTGATCAGGTCTTGCAGATACTGTGGCGAAATCGGGTCCAGTGCTTCGGTGGCGGTGGGCAGGCCCATTTCCGCCAGGTCCAGCAGCAACTGGCGGCCGATGTGCAGGCCATCCTGGATCTTGAACGAGTCATCCAGATACGGATCGTTGATCAGGCCTTTCCAGCCAACCGTGGTCCTTGGCTTTTCGAAGTAGACGCGCATGACCAGATAAAGGGTGTCGGAGACTTCCGCCGCCAGCGTTTTGAGACGCTCGGCGTATTCCTTGGCTGCCTTGAGATCATGGATCGAGCAAGGGCCGATCACAATGAACAGGCGGTGATCGTTGCCATCAAGAATGTTGCGGATCACTTCGCGGCCCTGGCTGACGGTGCGCAGGGCAGCATCGGTCAGCGGGATGTCGCGCTTGAGCTGATCCGGCGTGATCAGGGTCTCGTTGGAAGCAACGTTGAGGTCATTAATCGGTAAATCAGCCATCGTGTTACTCATCAGGTCGCGGGTACTGGCCGCCAACGGTCCCCCGTGCGGCGGTGCCCAGCAGGTTTGAGCGCAGCGGGGAGCCGAACCTTAGCGCGTTATCGCGCTGTTCGACAATAAGTAAACGAGCTGTCAGCCGTTGTGCGCATCTGTATTTGCAACACGATGCGCTGCGACGGATAGTGTACGCCGTCCCCTGAAACACACAGACAGCCGAGAGAGACGTTATGAGTGTCCATTCAGAGCAGTCGCGAATCGGCATCATCGGCACCGGAGCCATTGGCGGTTTTTATGGCCTGATGCTGGCGCGAGCCGGTTTCGACGTGCATTTCCTGCTACGCAGTGAGTTCGACGCGGTGGTGAGCAACGGATTGCAAGTCAGCAGTGCAGTGCACGGCGATCTGTACCTCAAGCCCGTCAAGGCCTATTCTTCAGCCGCCGATATGCCAGCGTGCGACTGGTTGCTGGTGGGCACCAAAAGCACCGGCAATGCGGCGTTGGGACCGATCATCAGACAGGCTGCCGCGCCGGGCACCAAGGTGCTGCTGTTGCAGAACGGCCTCGCAGTTGAGGATGAGTTGCGCGCGGTGCTGCCCGACAGCCTGCATATCGTGGGCGGGCTGTGTTTTATCTGTGTCCACCGGGTCGCTCCCGGCAAGGTCGTGCATCAGGCGTTTGGCGCGGTCAGCGTGGGTTACCACAGCGGTCCCGCCGCCGATGACGCTGAACGTCTGGCCATTATCGACGCCTGTGCGCAGCTGTTCCGCGCCTCTGAGGTCGAAGCGCACGTGATGGAGAACCTGCAACAGGCGCGTTGGCGCAAGCTGGTCTGGAACGTGCCGTACAACGGGCTCGCGGCCTTGCTGCAGACGGGCACCCGCGCGTTGATGGCCGATCCGGACAGTCGGGAGCTTATCAACGCCTTGATGGATGAGGTGGTGCAGGGTGCCGAAGCCTGCGGCCATGACTTGCCGGCGGGGTTTGCGGAGCAGTTGTTCTCGGTGACCGAGAGCATGCCGGATTACAAACCAAGCATGTACCACGATCTGGCTGAGCACCGCCCGCTGGAGCTGGAGGCTATCTACGCCCGGCCTCTGGCGGCAGCGCTTGCGGCAGGTTTCGACATGGTGCGGGTTCGCACGCTGTATCAGGCGCTGGGGTTTATCGATCGCAGCAGCCGCTGAATAGAAGAGGGTGGATTGATGGCTGAAAGCAACGACCATAAGCTGGTACTGGCTATTTCATCGCGGGCGCTGTTCGATCTGCGCGACAGCCACGCGGTGTACATGGCGGATGGCGTCGAGGCCTATCGCAAGTATCAGATCGAGCACGAGGACGAAATTCTCGAGCAGGGTGATGCTTTCCCGTTAGTGGAAAAACTCCTGAGCCTCAATGCCAGTCTCGGTCAGGCACGGGTCGAAGTGGTGCTGGTCTCGCGCAACAGTGCCGACACCGGATTACGGGTGTTCAATTCGATTCAGCACTACGGGCTGGACATCAGCCGTGCGGCGTTCGCTGGCGGGCGCAGTCCGTATCCCTACCTCGCGGCGTTTGGCTGTCATTTGTTCCTGTCGACCCACGCGGAAGACGTACGCAGCGCGCTGGATGCAGGGTTCGCCGCCGCGACCATTCTGTCGGGTGGGGCGCGACGTGCGGCCAGCGCCGAATTGCGCATCGCGTTCGATGGTGACGCTGTGTTGTTTTCCGATGAATCGGAGCGGGTTTACCAGGCCGGCGGGCTGGCGGCGTTTCAGGCCAGCGAACGCGAGTCGGCCCGCGAACCCCTGCGCGGCGGGCCTTTCAAGCCGTTCCTGGCTGCCCTGAATCTGCTGCAGCGGGAATTCCCCGATGCCAGCTGCCCGATCCGTACTGCACTGGTCACTGCCCGCTCGGCGCCAGCCCATGAACGGGTGATTCGTACGCTGCGCGAATGGGATATCCGTCTGGACGAATCGCTGTTTCTGGGGGGCTTGCAGAAGTCAGCGTTTCTGGAAGCGTTCGCCGCCGATGTATTTTTCGATGATCAGCCCGGTCACTGCGAGAAGGCGCGTGACGTCGTCGCAACCGGGCATGTACCACACGGCATCAGCAACGAACTCAGGCCGGATACAGGCGGACGTTGAAGAACCATGCATCTCTGCCATCGCAGCGCCAGATGCACTGCTAAGCTGACTCGATCTCCGCCATTCTGGTAGTCCGGGAGGTTGTATGGTTCGAACGATGTTGTATGCCACAGACCTCGGTCTTTACGCGCCTTATGTAACGCAGCACGCACTGGCGCTGGCTCGAACGTTCAACGCCGGACTTTACGTCATCCATGTTGTCGAGCCCATGGGGCTGTTCGCCGAATCGGTGCTGCAGAGCTACCTGGGCGAGGATGCGTTACAGGAGCTGCACCGCCAGGGCGTGAGTACTTTCATGGATGCAATAGAACAACGGATCCTCGACGGGTTTCGTGAGGAACTGGGTGAGGGGCATCAGGACCTGTCATTCATCCGCACGGTGCGCGTCATTCAAGGCGAGCCTGCCAGCGTGATTCTGGAGCAGGTGCAGAAACTGGGTGTGGACTTGTTGGTGGTCGGCAGTCACAGCCAGGGGGTGGAAGAAGGCGGATCGATTGGCCGTACGGCCGCCAGAGTTTTACAGCTTTCAGAGGTGCCGGTTTACATGGTGCCCATCATGTTGAACAAAGGGCGGGGGTAGGGAAGGTCAATGTGGTGTTTTAGTTGAATTCGAGCGTGCGATCACCTCGCAAAGGTGATAAAAAGTTCTAGAATTATTCGTCTACCATTAATCCAGTTATATACCGTCGCTGATGCCCATAGGGCTTATCTGCTTTGAGGGACACATATGAAGCTTCAACAACTGCGCTACATTTGGGAAGTGGCGCACCACGACCTCAACGTTTCCGCGACGGCCCAAAGCCTTTACACCTCTCAACCCGGCATCAGCAAACAGATCCGTCTGCTTGAAGATGAGCTGGGGGTCGAGGTGTTTGCCCGCAGCGGCAAGCACCTGACACGCGTGACACCGGCGGGCGAACGCATTATCACCACTGCTGGCGAAATTCTGCGCAAGGTCGAAAGCATCAAGCAGATTGCCCAGGAGTTCTCCAACGAGAAGAAGGGCACACTGTCGATTGCCACCACGCACACCCAGGCCCGTTATGCGTTGCCGCCGGTGATCAGCAATTTCATCAAGCAGTACCCGGATGTTGCGCTGCACATGCATCAGGGCTCGCCGATGCAGATCGCTGAAATGGCTGCCGACGGCACGGTTGATTTCGCCATCGCCACCGAAGCGCTTGAGCAGTTCAGCGACCTGGTGATGATGCCGTGCTATCGCTGGAACCGTTGTGTGGTGGTGCCGCAGGGCCACCCGCTGACCAAAGTGCCGAAACTGACACTGGAGTTGCTGGCGGAATACCCGATTGTGACGTACGTGTTCGGCTTTACCGGCCGTTCCAAACTGGATGAAGCCTTCAGTCATCGCGGCCTGGTGCCCAAGGTCGTGTTCACGGCGGCGGATGCCGACGTCATCAAGACTTACGTCAGGTTGAATCTCGGTGTGGGGATCGTTGCCAGAATGGCGGTCGACGAGGAAGTGGACAGCGATCTGGTGGTGCTTGACGCCAGTGACCTGTTCGAGTCCAGCGTCACCAAGATCGCATTCCGTCGCGGGACCTTCCTGCGCGGTTTCATGTGCGATTTCATCGAGAAGTTCGCCCCGCACCTGACCCGCGAAGTCATGGCCAAGGCGGTTCAGTGCCATAACAAACAGGAAATGGAAGAACTGTTTGCCAACGTCGAACTGCCGGTGCACTAGGGGCAGCTGTTAGCTGCAAGCTACAAGCTACAAGCTACAAGCTACAAGCTAGAGCCGTACGCGCTTTGACTTGAGGCTTGCAGCTTGAGGCTTGCCGCTCGCGACTTTAGTCGCGCACTATCAGATTGCCCGCATGCAGGCCGCACTCTTTCTGTGTGGCTTCTTCCCACCACCAGCGGCCTTCGCGTTCGTGCTGGTTGGGCAGGACCGGACGGGTGCAGGGTTCGCAGCCGATGCTGATGAAGCCGCGCTCGTGCAGGCTGTTGTAGGGCAGTTCCAGCATCCGGATGTAGCCCCAGATTTCTTCGCTGCTCATCTGCGCCAGCGGGTTGAATTTGTACAGGGTGCGTTCGGCAGTCGAAAACGCAGTGTCGATTTCCAGTGCGGCAACGGCGCTGCGGGTGCCGGGGCTCTGGTCGCGACGCTGGCCGGTGGCCCAGGCGCTGACGCCAGAGAGTTTGCGCCGTAACGGCTCGATCTTGCGAATACCGCAGCACTCGCCATGGCCGTCCCGATAGAAGCTGAACAGTCCCTTTTGCTTGACGAACGGCTCCAGCTTGCTCTGGTCCGGCGAGATAATTTCGATCTCGATCTTGTAGTGATCACGCACCTGCTCGATGAAACGATAGGTCTCGGGGTGCAGGCGGCCCGTGTCGAGGCTGAAAACCTTGACGTTCTTGTTGAGTTTCCAGGCCATGTCGACCAGCACCACATCTTCAGCGCCGCTGAACGAGATCCACAGCTCATCACCGAAATGCTCGAAGGCCAGTTTCAGAATGTCCTGCGCAGATTTGTTCGCATAAGTGGTCGCCAGTTCGGCGACATCGAAAGGTTGGCTCATCAGGCGGCTTCCTTGAATCCAGGGGTGGCGCTTAAGCGCTCGTAATGGCGGCAATGGTAACAAAATCCGCTGTGCAGTGGCCGTTGCCAAAGGCTAGAGTGCTGCCTCCTTTGATAGCGAATACCCTTGGGGAGCGTGCTGTGGAAATTGCCTGTCTGGACCTGGAAGGCGTGCTGGTCCCGGAAATCTGGATCGCCTTCGCCGAAAAAACCGGTATCGAATCGTTGCGCGCCACCACTCGGGACATTCCTGACTACGACGTGTTGATGCAGCAACGGCTGCGTATTCTCGACGAGCACGGTCTGAAACTGTCGGACATCCAGGCAGTGATCAGCACCCTCAAGCCGCTGGACGGCGCTGTGGAGTTTGTCGACTGGTTGCGCGAGCGCTTTCAGGTGGTGATTCTCTCGGACACGTTCTATGAGTTCTCTCAGCCGCTGATGCGCCAGCTGGGGTTTCCGACGCTGTTGTGCCATCGGCTGATCACCGATGAAACCGACCGTGTGGTCAGTTACCAGTTGCGCCAGAAAGACCCGAAGCGGCAGTCGGTGCTGGCTTTCAAGAGCCTGTATTACCGGATCATCGCGGCGGGTGACTCCTATAACGACACCAGCATGCTGGGTGAAGCCGACGCTGGCATTCTGTTTCACGCGCCCGACAACGTGATCCGCGAGTTTCCGCAGTTCCCGGCGGTGCACACGTTCGAGGCGCTGAAGAAGGAATTCATCAAGGCCTCGAATCGGGATTTGATGCTTTGAGGGCGAAGCCTCGGTTGCGCAAGACTGGAGACAGGTAACGCAGAGCGTCACGAAATGATCTGGCTATCGTGCCGACGCTCTGCGTCGGTATGCCGTTCTGGGCGCTCTGCGTCCTCTTTGCGACGCAGAGCGGTTCAGAGCGCTTCAAGCGTCTTCAGCAGTACGCGGACTTTTGTGAAGGTTTCCTGGTATTCCGCCTCGCAGTCCGAGTCGGCGACGATGCCGCCGCCGCCCCAGCAGGAAATCTGCCCGTCCTTGACCAGCAGGCTGCGGATGGCAATCGAACTGTCCATTTCGCCGCGTACATCCAGGTACATCAGTGAGCCGCAATACAGGTTGCGGCGGGTCGGCTCCAGCTCGTCGATGATCTGCATGGCGCGGATTTTCGGTGCGCCGGTGATCGAGCCGCCCGGAAAACTGCCCGCGATCAGGTCCAGGGCATCATTGCCGGAGGCCAGCTCGCCAGTCACGCTGCTCACCAGATGGTGCACATTCGGGTAGCTTTCCAGGCTGAACAGTTCCGGGACCCTCACCGAGCCGATGCTGCAACTGCGTCCCAGGTCATTGCGCAGCAGGTCGACAATCATCAGGTTTTCAGCGCGGTCCTTGGGGCTCGTCAATAGCGCTTCGGCATAGGCCTTGTCCTCGGCCGCATCATGACCGCGCGGCCGCGTGCCTTTTATCGGCCGGGTTTCAACCTGACCTTCGCTGACCCTGACGTAGCGCTCTGGCGACAGGCTCAGGATCGCATCACCATCGGGCAAGGCGAAGTAACCGGAAAACGGAGTAGGGCAGGCGGCGCGTAATGCGCAATAAGCGGCCCACGGGTCGCCTTGGCAATCGGCCTGAAAACGCTGAGCGAAATTGACCTGATAACAATCCCCGGCGTGGATATAGGCCTGGATCCGGGCAAAGGCAGCATGATAGTCGTCGGCAGGCATATTGGCCTTGAACGGCGAGGTCAGTTGAAATCCGGCCGAATCGGCAGCGGCGGGTTGCTGGAACAACTCAAGCAAACGCTGGACTTCGCCGGGCGCCAGCGCGGGGTGGCACATCAGCTGTGTGGTCTGCGCTTGGTGGTCAGTAATGACGGCCCAGGCGTACAGCCCAAGACGGGCGTCGGGCAATTGCAGATCATCGACCGCCTGCCCAGGTTGCGGCTCCAGGCGGCGGCCGAAGTCATACCCCAGGTAACCCAACAGCCCACCGGCGAAGGGCAATGCGCTGCCCGCCGGTAATTGCGCCGGGCCCAGTCGCGCAAGGCTTTCACGCAGACGCTGAAAAAAAACGTCGCCGCTTTCCCGAGGCTCCGGCACCCATTGCTCCAGTGGCCAGGCGCTGAGCACATCGAACCTGCCGCGCTCGGCGCCGGGGCGGCCGCTGTCCAGCAGGATGGCGCCGGGGGCGTGACGGATTCTGACGAAGTTGATAGCCGGGTTTGCTGAATAAGGCAATGGGTGGAGCAAGCAGGTCAGCATTCGCGCAGGCCAGTCTGTGTGTGAGGTCGGCGATTGTAGTCCTGCGTACCGCAGCCTCCTAGGGGGATATTGCCTGCTGCCGGTCATGAGGCCGACGCTGCATACGGTTCGAGATGGCTTGCCATGTTTCGGTTTTGCAATAACCGCAATAAGTGTAGTTGAGATATTTGTCAACGTTGCGGTGCGGTTATATATTTCGGGAGGGCGGCCTGCCTATTGACTATTCATTATCATGCTCGCGATAAGAGAAGTTCTTTTTATTCTAAAAAAGTTGATTTGACACTGTAATAAGCGCTGGTTTTTGTAGGATGGGTACTACAATTGTCTAGGAATCTTCCTACATGATTTTGAGGGTTATATTGCTAATCTCCGGCGTCACTCGTACAGGTCGTGCGAGTTTGCCTAAAATATTTAACTCTCGGTGATTGGAATGGATTTTTCTCGCAGGTATTTGTTAACTCCGTTGGCGAAAGCGTTGAGTTTGTTGACCGTTGCACCCCTCATGCTGGTTTGTCATCAAGCTCAAGCGGCCTTTGAACAAGTCGTCATCGGTGAAACGAAAAATATCGATGGATCGACGATGGTCGACAACTGGGATGTATCGAACGGGGGGACGTTGAATGCGACGGGTGCCCGCACCGGCTATATAAATGTGAGCAGAAGTGACCTGAACCTGACGAACACAACGGTTAATGGTGCCAACCTCTCGGGTGTTGGAATATCCCTGCTGTTCAGTGATTCCACGATTGTTGGCAGCAGTATCACGGGGGGAGAGACCGGAATGCGCATAGCCGGCGGAACAGTCGTGATAACAGGGAGTCAAGTCAACGGCAGTGATTTCGGTATTGACCTGCGCACGGGCACGACTGCGGGCTCTAACGCCGACCTCACACTGGTGGGGAGTCAAGTCAACGGAACCGGCCCGGCGGGCGTCGGCCTTCACACGTTTGGCGGAATTGTAAGGGCCACCGAGGGTTCGGTTATCCAGGGTACGCAAAATGGCATTACCGTCAGTCAAGGTCTTTTTGGTGAAACGCCGACGATCGAGCTCGATAACAGTCGGGTAGAAGGGCAGACCGGATCTGCGATTTTGGTGGATGCTCCTATCGGTGAAAACAACTTCACCCAGATCAACGTGAATAATGGTTCGACCCTGGTGGGAGGCAACGGCACTCTCCTTGAGGTTAACGGTGCCAACGGAAAAATGAATGTGAGTAATAGCGCACTCACGGGCAATATCCAGGTTCGTGACAGTGGCGCGATGGACCTTGATTTCAACCAGAGTCAGTTGACCGGCGATATCAGGGCCGAGGCAGGCAGCACGATCAATGTGGCGTTGAATAATCAGTCAGTCTTTACCGGTCGCCTGGAAAACGTCAGCAGTCTGGCCGTAAACAGCGCCGCGCAGTGGGTGATGGTTGAAGATTCCTCGGTGGCGAATCTGACCATGAATGGCGGCGCGATAAAGCTGGGTGAGCCGGATGCTTTCTATAAATTGTCGGTGGAGAATCTGTCGGGTAACGGCACGTTCATCATGGACGCGGATTTTTCACAGGGCAAAGTTGATTTTCTTGATGTAACCGGCACTGCGACAGGCAACCACTCGTTGCTGGTGGGGGCGACTGGTGCAGACCCGGTTGCCGATTCAAGCCTGCATGTAGTGCATACAGCCGCAGGCGACGCGCAGTTTTCCTTGCTGAACGGGCCAGTGGACATGGGCACCTACAGCTACGCGCTCAGTCAGCAAAATGGCAATGACTGGTACCTGGTCAATACCGGCAAAGTCAGTGCAGGCACCAGTGCGGTGCTGGCACTGTTCAATACCGCTCCGACGGTCTGGTATGGCGAGCTATCGAGCTTGCGCAGCCGCATGGGTGAACTGCGCGTCAATGGCGCACAACCGGGGGGTTGGGTCCGTACCTACGGTAACAAGTTTGATGCCAAGGCCGCGTCAGGCGTCGGCTATCAGCAAACCCAGCAGGGTTTGTCGTTCGGCGCCGATGCGCCGCTGCCGATTGGCGACGGTCAATGGCTGGTCGGGCTACTGGGCGGCTACAGCAAGTCGGATCTCAGTCTGGACCGTGGCACCTCCGGCCAGGTGAACAGCTACTACCTTGGCGCTTACACCACCTGGCTGGATCAGGACAGCGGCTACTACTTCGACGGCGTGCTGAAGTTCAACCGCTTCCGCAACGAAGCCGACGTCAGCTTGAGTGACGGCACTCAATCCAGGGGCAACTACGACAACAGCGGTGTCGGTGCTTCGCTGGAATTCGGCAAACACATCAAGCTGGATAACAATTACTTTCTGGAACCCTACACGCAGCTATCCGGCGTGGTCATCCAGGGCAAGGATTATGATCTGGACAACGGTATGCAGGCTGAAGGCGACCGCACCCGCTCACTGCTGGGTAAACTGGGCACAACGGCGGGGCGCAATTTTGATCTGGGTGAAGGCAAGGTGGTGCAGCCCTATGTGCGGGCCGCCTACGTGCATGAATTCGCCAAGAACAACGGTGTCGAGGTCAATAACAACGTTTTCAATAATGACTTGTCCGGTTCTCGCGGTGAGCTGGGTGCGGGTATTGCGATGTCCATGTCCGATCGGCTGCAACTGCATGCCGACTTTGAATACAGTAATGGCGACAAGATCGAACAACCCTGGGGCGCCAATGTGGGGTTGCGTTATAGCTGGTGATGAGTAGTCATTAAGTTTAAGGGAGGCGAAAGCCTCCCTTTTTTTGCTATATGAAAATGCTGCTCAAGTAATACGGCAAGTGGCTACCTGTCAGTTATGACAGTATACGCAGGTTATGATAAGCGCTACGTTGCTTGCGAGTCGCGGCATTGTCGGATGTGGATATCCAGATGGTTTCTGATTGCCGGACTTTTTACGAGGCCAACCGATCAACTATCATGGAGTTTAAGTAATGAATAACGTCGAAAAAATAAAGGAAGGTGTTGAGCGCCGTCGAGAATATCTTCGCTCAAAGGCAGGCGTGGTTCGTGCGCCGGGTGGATTGCAGGATCCGCTGCTCAAGCCGGTTGTACTGGAGGTTCTCCCTGGCAACCCGCCAGGGTTGCTGCAGGTATCCAAGCTAGAGGCCGATCTGGATGTGAAGATTCCTTATTGGGATTACATCATTCCTGCAGGTCGTTACGCTGATGTCACGATGACGATAAAAGATTCTGCAGGTGCGGTTTTCTACTCCAACAAAAGGAGAAACGACGGGCCTCTTCAGGCGACTGATTTCCCGTTGGAGCAGAATATTCCAAAGGCCAGTATTCCCCACGAGGGGACTTACACCATTGACTACTCGGTCGAAAGCAGTGCGGGAAACAGCAATGAGTCAGAGCCTTTTACGATAACCATTGACCGGACAGCGCCCTATTACAACGTGGACCCATCGCTCGCTTTACCTGACGCACTGACGGTTCCGGAAACTTCCATTACCGACGCAACTTTTGCGGGAGGTGCCACCCACTTTATCTGCACATTGCCGGAGTACATCGGACGAACATCCGAAGACACGATTATTGTATTTTGGGGCCCTGGCCTGCCTGACAGTATATCGGCCCCGGACCCTGCTTTCGGCCCCACTGCTGTTCCTGCGGACCTGAAGATCCCTATACCCAAAGCCATCATTGAAGACCGACCCAATGGCCCGACCTTCGCGGTGTACTGGTTGATCGACAAGGCTGGCAATATCAGCAGTGTTTCCGAACCTGCTGAGGTGGATGTGCAGTTGGGTGCCCTGCCTGCCGACCTGAAAGCCCCTGAAATTCCATTGGGACCATTGGTTGATCTGGCTGACGCTCATCTGGGTGTCGAGATTAAAATACCCGCATACAACAATCCGAAAAGTTCCACGATTCAAGCCAGGTGGGGAGCAACCGATTTAACTCCGAAAGACCCAGGGTCAGATCCAGTTGACGTTTTTATCGTCGTTCCTTGGTCCGTCCTGAAATCGGAATATGCAGGCGGCCCTGGCGAACAGTCTGTTCAGGCAAGTTATCAGGTCAAACGCGGTTCGCTGCTTTTTCCTCCTGATGCACCTCTGTCTGTAACGGTCGATGTCGATTTTTCCACAATTGGCCCGGTCAATCCGGCTGAGCCCGATCCTGTCAACCCGAATCTGGCCCTGGTACACGTCGTCGGCGCCGATGGGGAACAAGACAAACTCACTCTGGCAGATAACGGCCAGGATATTACGGCGACAGTGGAACTTTATACACCCGTTGCGCCGAATGAAGTTTTGCAGTTGTATTGGGGTGTGTCGGATACGCCCGTTGCCAGCTTCACCGTTGTCAGCGAATTGGCTGGGGAACTGATCAGTTTCACCATTCCCTGGACCGCTATTGAAGCCCAAGGCAATAATCCGGCCTTGCGTATGTATTACACAATCAACAGCGACACCGGGAATAACCCTCAACAGTCTCAAGATACGTTCGTTGATGTGGCTGTTATAGCTGTGGGCTTTGATCCGGTCAGCTTCCCTGATCTGTACGAGGATGCCGGTGGCTTTAAGACGCTATCTTGCAGGTCTCTATATTCTGAAAACTATGACGATCCAGCGGCAAAATTCGGCTTCAGAGTGCAAGTGCCTGGTGATAAAGATCTCAAGGTCGGCGATACCCTGATAGCTGTGTGGCAGGGGTATGAATTAGACATGACTACGGCGCTTCCCGGAACGCGATTTACCTACGATCACGGCGCTCTGACCGCAGACGAAGTGGCGAATGGGTTTATATTCCTGGTCGAGCCTTACGACACTCATATTTTGCCTATCTCGCAAGGCTATGCGGATGTGACCTATACCATTACACCGTCGGGTGGAGGAACCGCCATGCCGGCGGACCCGTTACCGCAAAAGCAGTACGTCGAGCTAGTGCGTCCAGGCGGTATCACTTGTGAAGTTCCGCCTCCAAAACCTTGACAGGTTGCATTTCCGATATCCGGGCTGCTGTCTCTGTTCCTGATAAGCAGCCCGGGCTTTCGACTCAATGATAAGAAAGGATTCTGATATGGATAGCGAAATCAATCAGGATGCACCGTTACTGGATCCCGATGTGCCTGACGCCTTGGACGATATCCCCGGCGGCGAAATTAATCTGCTGCCGAAGTCGGCGCTGCAGTCTGACCTGACAGTGACTTTTCCCCTTTGGAGGGGAAGTAATCCTGCGCCCGGCTTTACTGAAACCGTGGTGTTGATGTGGGACGACCGCGAGGTTGCCCGAAAGCTGCTCCCCACACCGATTGATGTAAAGGAATTGTTCGCTCATGTTCCCGTGTCAGAACTGACAGAGGGTTCGCACAGGTTGTTTTATAAGGTCATTTTTCCCAGCGGCAATGATAATAATTCGACCCCGTCGTTTACCGTTACCATCGACAAAACCGCCCCGGTGTTGGCCGGCAGCAAAGACCCGTTGGAGTTTCCAGTCGATCTGATCGGTAACAGGGTCACGGCTCGTTATCTCGAAGATCACGGCAATAAGCTGCCGGCCACAGTCCCCACATACGACCAGCCCAAGCCCGGTGACACGCTTTTTTTGTACTGGGAAACGTCGCCGGTGGGCGACTTATTGGCGGGCGAGAAAACGCTGACCGAGGCTGATATGAGCCTGGACGTCGAGTTTGATGGCGATATGATCGTCGATAGTGGCGATGGAATGCGCTATGCAAGTTATGAGGTGCAGGATCGGGCTGAAAATATCAGCGTGTTGTCCCGGGCGGTGTCGTTAACCGTAGATGCGCAGCCGGTGCCGCTCGTTTCGCCTTCGGTTGAAAGATCCGTACCCGCCGGCGGCGGGACCGGCACGCTTGATCCATTATCCGTCACGAGTGGTGCGGTTGTGGTGGTACCCGAGGAAATCGATCTGCAGCCCAACGACGTGGTGACAGTGTACTGGACCGGTTTTGTCCTGAGCGCCAGCCATGAGACCAGCACACCGGTCATTGCGGGCGGGTACAAGTACGCAATACCGGCAAGTGCGATACCCGGCAATATCGGCACCGGCAGGCAGGTGCAGGTGTACTACACCGTCACCCGTGCGCAAGGCAAGGTCGAAACCTCTGCCACCTACCTGCTGACGATCCAGCCCATTGCCGACACCCGATTTCCAAAACTGGTGTGCAAACAAACCACGGGTACCAACCCGGTGACGCTGAAGCTGTCATCGGTGCCTAACGGCGCTGACTTCAGTATCACGCCCTGGGTCTACATCAAGGCCGGTCAGTTAATGCACATGTGGGCCGAAGGCGTCGACAAGAACGGAGGCGACCTGTATTTCGATGTATTTGCAGAGCGGCCATTGACGCCGGGCGAGGAGGGTACCGGGGTAAGCGAAGTGCTGGCTCGATCATTTCTGGAACAGCTCAAAGTGAGTGAACAGTTCTGGGTAGATATTGAAGTGAGTTTTGATGAAGGAAAGAGTTACCTGAATTTCCGGCGGGAAAATATAATTCTGGAAGCTTGAGCTATAGAGCGTCCTGCCGAAGCAGGGCGCTCATGCTTGTTTTTATTTAAAAAAACGACTGCGCTCCGGGTACTCGAGGTTTTTCTCCGATCATAGATGTTTGCTGAGCACGAATTCCTTCTGTTTTCTTCAGTATTCCTTTCACGGAAAATGGGGTCTTTCTTCCGGGCTGAATGCCTGTGAAAAATGCAGCTAGTTCGTTAGTTGGGCCTGTTAGCTGGCTAGAGCTGCCAGCCGTGGTTTTTCTCAATGTCACTCCAGCTCTGATTCCATCAAGGAACGGGTTCGGGTTAGGAGGCGGCTGCGGTTTGCCGCTTCCAAGGGATCCGATACCTGGTTGAAGTGAATCGGTTTGTGTTGATTGTGTGGCGAAAGTTTTTCCGAAATCCGCCGAGATATCTGTCTGACTAGACGCTGAAATGCCTTCGACTTTTTGTACCTGCGCAGGCGTTAATTTAGCCTTCGGAATAGAACGTTTAACGAAGTAATTTTCAAGAGGGGCTGGAGACGTCAAATCGTCAGATCCTGCCATGTTTGCCCCCTTCCCAAACCACTTCGAACTCCCCGTCGCAATCGTCGCCACCCCGGCCAGCAAAGACACGATCCCCAGCGCCGTACTTATTCCCCCCAGTACCTTCTTGGCCTGAAGATCCGGCGTATAGATGCCAATCCCTCCCGTTACCACAGCTGCAACGCCTGCTGTCTGGGCTACCGCAAACGCCGCAAACTGAGCGCTTAACGCCGGGGCCACCAGGCCGCCGGTGGCGACTGTGCCGATGATGCCCAATACCAGCCCGGCAATGTTCAAGCCCAGGAAAAGCCCGCGCGACATATGCCCTGTCGGGTCAACCAGCCCGATGGGATCGCCCAGGCAATACACATACGGATTGAGCCCACCCGCACCGAACGGGCTCAGGCTGTCCGGGCTATGGAAGCGCATCAGGGTCGGGTTGTACGCGCGATAGCCACGCCCGAGCAAATACCAGCCGCTGATTTCATCGCGTACTTCGCCGTTGAAGCCCAGCAGGCTGCGCAGATCGCTGTTCGGGCTGCGCTCGCCATAGGCGCTGTAGACCGCCGTGCGCAATTGCTCGGCCTGGCTCTCCGCGAGGATGGTTTGTTTCGCATCGCTCATGAACAGCAAGGTCTGCGGCTCGTCGCCGACAACTTGCTGGCCCAGTGGATTGGCACCGTCATACAGGAAACTGGTGGTTTTGCTGTCCTGCACCAGTGTGGCCAGGCGTTCGCCCTGGTAGAACCTCAGGGTTTCGTGCTGTTCTGCCTGTTGCACCGCAACCAGATGGTTGTGGGCGTCGTAACGGTATTGACCGGCCGCAACGTCCTCGACAGTGGTTACGCTGAGCAGACGGCTCTGGCTATCGTAAGCCAGCTGCTGGGCATTTTCGTCGCGGACGAGATTCCCCTCTAAGTCATATTTAAGGCTCACGCTGGGAGGGTAAGCAGTGTGAGTGTGATCGATGCGCTGCAGCTGCGTTGGATCACCTGGATCACCTGACGCAAAATAAAACGTGGCCTCATCGGAACTGCCGTCCACAAAGGTGCTGTTAACCTTCGTAATGTTGTCAAGCGCATCAAAGTAAAAGCATTGTTGCTGAATCGGGTTGCCGTAGCGATCCTGCGGCAGACAATCTCCGCCGCAGGTATGTACGTGCAAGCGGCCACGTATGTCGTATTCAAAGCGTTCATCAAGCAGAGAGCGTTCTTCGGCTTGCAGATGTCGGGTGAGCAGCTTGCCGTCCCTGCGCCAGGTCTGGCTGATGCGGTGAGTCTCGTGACCCTGAAGCTCGACGGTTCGTTCGATTTCGCGACCCTGATCGTCATAGCCCACTGTGGTTTTCAGTGTGTGGCCGCGGCTCAAGTCCGTGGTGATGGTCCAGTTCAACTGGCCAAGGCTGGAGTAGTCGAAGTCGGCCTGTAATTGACCTTGTTTCACTGACTTGACCCGGCCTTGGGGATCATATTCATAGGCGGTTTTCAACCCGCTGGCATCCAGACGTCCGAGCTGACGCCCGCCCATTGACGTGCTGAATACAGTCTCCCAGGTCTGACCGCTTTCAATCCGCCTTTCGCGTTTGAGCTGGCCGAACAGGTCGTAATCAAACTCGCTGCGGCTGTGGCTGTTTTGCGAGCTGCTTATCGACGCTGTGGCAGAGTCGTAAGTGAAATCTGCCTGCTCATCATCTGCAATGGTTCGCACGGGTTGGTCGGTGAGGCCCAGTTGGTATTCATAATGGATGGTGCGGTTGCCGGGGGTGATCAGTCGGTCAATCTGCATCTGGCCACCGTCATACAGATAGCGTGTGGTCCGCGGACCAACCTTGATGTGGGTCTGACGATCCAGGCCGTCATAGCTTTGTTCCCCGAGCAGGGTCGCATCGGGGGCATCGGCGGCCTTGACCCGAATGCTGATCGGTAAGGCTTCGGTGCTGTGTCCAGCGTAATCCTTCTCGACCACGGTACGGTCAGGCAAGGTGGTTTTCACGAGCCTGGACCGAGCGTCATAGCTGAACAGCGTGCTTTGCCGCATGGGGTCGATTTCCTGAATGCAGCGGCCCAGCCCGTCGTACACGTAGTCAATCTGACTGACCATGCCCCCTGACGCGTCCAGTGCCTTGCTCCACTCGGACTTGCCAAAGGTGTTGGTCTTGACCTCGCTCATGCCGCTGATGAGCGGCGTTGCATCGCTGCTCTGCACCCAGCTGCGCACGGTTTTAAGGATGGGATTGCTTTGAGTGACTTGCGTTACCTTATCCGGCCCGGTCACGCTGTACTGCTCGCCCCAGTCGTCGTATTGATAGGTGCTGGTCAACGGCAGTTCGCGCAGGGTGGCGTCGATCAGCAGCCAGTCTGAAACCGTGTCCGCAACCAGCAAACCGCGCACGTCGTAGCTCGCACTGTAGATTTTCTTGTAGGCCTCAGGCTGGCTCTCATCGGCGCCTTGGCGCAGCTCTTCGATCACCCGATTGTTGCCGTCCATCAGCGTGCGGGTCTTGATGCCCTTGACGTTGGTGACCGTCTGCTCGGCCTGCTGGCCGTCGCTTGCACTGAGGACATAGTCATACTTGCGCACGGCTTTGAACTCCTCGCTGCCCGGAGCCACGGTTTCCTCGGTGACCCGGCCCAGCGCGTCGTAGCGGTAGGCGATTTCCACGTCGTTGTCGTCGCGGTTGAGCAGCGGCTGGCCGTTGAGCAGCGAGTGTTCCAGGGTGTAGGACTTGTGCACGTCATCAAAGTCGGTGCTCAGGCTGATCACCGTGTGCTGCACGCTTTCCTCGGCACGGGCGCTTTTTGTGCGCTGGTAGGCATAATCGGTGATGCTCGACTGACCGTTCAGGGTCTGGGTTTCCTGCAGTTTGCGCCCGTGCAGGTAGCGGTTGGCGGGCTCATCGATATAGGTAAAGGTGGTGCGTTGCAGTTCGGTTTCGCTGGCGCCCTGTACCTGCAACAAGGTTTCGCCGCTGATGGCCAGCCAGTCGGGCGTGCTGCCCGCGCCGACGCCGGTTTGCAGAGCGTAGCGATAGGCGCTGCACAACACCGGGGCCTCGCCGAGGGCATCGGGCGCCGGGGTTATGGTCTTGTCCTGCAGATTGCGCACAAACCCGTGCGGGTCCGGTGGGCAGCCATCGCCTCCAGTGGCCAGGTAATAGCGGCTGGTTTCGAGCGTGCCATCGGGGTTTTCCTGGGTCAGCAGGTTGCCGAACTCGTCGAAGGTGGTGCGGGTGGTTTCCTCGTGGGTCTGGCTGGAGGTGCTGGGGTGATACCAGATCTTGAGCACGGCATCGGGCAGCTGGCACTGGGCAGGTTGCTGGAGAAACGGCTGGCCCGGTGTGGAGTGATAGGTGGTTTGGGTCGTCAGCACGTTGTCGTTCTGGGTCACGGTCTCTTCAGTCAACAGGTGAAAGTTGTTGAAGGTGCGCGTGGTGCTGCGTAGCGCCTGGTCCTGAACCCAGAGCATTTCCGTGCTGCTGTGCTGTAGGTGTAGGCCGGGTCGGCCTGGTACAGGTTGTCCAGGCCATCCTCATCCCAGACCAGACCGCTGGCGTCGAACCCGAGGAAGTTTTCGCTGGAATAACTGAAACGTCGCTCGACAGCAGGCTGACTGAAGCCCGGACGCTGTTCATGGCGTTCCACCCGGGGCAGCGACGGGTAGTAGTTTTGCGGGAACTGGTGGCCTTGGGGGTCATAGCTGATCAGTTCGTGCCCGCCCAGCGGGGTGCGCAGTTCCGTGATGCACAGGTATTCGTTGAACAGCTCGTAGACAAAACGCCAGGACGCCTGATTGGTAGTGGGCAAGGCGATGCTGACCAGTTCGCCGTTGTTCAGGCTCAAATTGAAACTGGCCAGGGGCATGCCGTTCGGGCCTTTGTCGGGGTGCAGGTGGACAGCAGTGCTCGTGGTGCCGTTGCGCTCGACGCTGAGCAAGGTGCCATAGTCATCGCTGATCTGTTGCAGCAGGGCTTCACCGCCGTACAACGTGTAAGACAAATCGACCCGATGGCCTTCGGCCGAATGCATCTGGGTCACCCAGGCTGCATCGCTGCCGAGGATTTTGCCGAGGATTTCCACCAGGCCGGATTTGTGCACCACGCGGTACTGATCATCGGCTTCGAAGGAAAAGTGAAAACTGTCGATCTTGCGTTCCGGCACCGTGGGTGCGCTCTGCGGCCCGTCGATGCGAAAGGTCTCGCCGGTGGACAGCGAGAGGATCGAAGTCACAGGGTCGAAGTGCGACAGTTGCAGGCCCCAGCCCTTGCCGAAGCCGGTGTCACGGCTGTTCATGGGGCTGAAGCCCAGGCTGAGCGGCACGATCGGGCCACACAGGTGGTTGGCCTTGAGTTCAGGCAGGGAAATGGAGCAGCTGTACTGCCCGGTGCGCGGATCAACCCCGGCCTGTACGAAGCTGAGGAAATTGAAGGCGTTGGAATGGACGGTCGGGGTGGGCATCACATAGTTCCTCAAAATCGGGGGCGATAACAGTTATGCACTGGCTCTTGCTGTACGATCGCGGTTGCTTCAGTCAGGCACGATGATCAATGCATTGCGTTGTGTCGGCGATTCGAATCGAACCGTGATGCTGTGCGAATTCCCGAACTCATCGATCAGTTTCAAGCGCACGGGCGTGGTGAAATCTCCATCGAGCACTTGGTTGTAAGGAAAGTCCATGCGGCGGTGCAGGCTGATCAATACAGCGCCCTGTGGTGTTGTTATATTATTTGCCAATGTGCTGGCTGGCCTTAGCGCCATTGGAATGGTCTGAATAAATACGGGGTCAAATTGAAGTGTGCGGCTGCCTGACAGGGAATACCCTGTATAGCTGCCAACCTCCTCGGCATACTGGCGGCTTTCCCATTGCACCATACTGGAATGACCCTCGAACTCCAGGGACAGAAACTTAATATATTGATTACCGTCTTTGAGTCGCAAGGTGTAATAATCTACCGTATTAAGCGCGAAATCATCATCCTTTCCGCCTTCCACCCTGACAGGTGCCGGGAACTCATAGTTTTCCACCGCGTAAGCAGGGGGCGCAACGGGCTTTATTTCGATGATGTTATGTTTCTCTTCGCTTCCGCCATTGGCCGTCGAGTTGAATTCCACATTGTCGGCACGTGTCAGGGCAGCGGCAATTTTTCGCGGTATCACACCACGCGTCTGGACATACAGGAATACTGAATTATCATTGCCCGCCAAGGGAGATGGTGCAGTAGCAGGGTAATAAAGATAGCCATTTTCTGATTTGTTCGCCGCCCACTGTTTGTCCGCTGGGGCATCTTCGGGTATTCCGCTTTCACCCACATAAGGTAACGCATTCAGGCTATCTTCAAAGATCAACCGTACACTCGCTTTTTCAGAGGCGGTGAGGTCCACTTCATTGTTATTCTCGTCTTTGGGTTGCACGGAAACCTTGAGCATGACCTGGGCCAGGCCATTAGCAAACACTATCGCCGAGCCGGACTGCTCTTCGATCTCGAAGTCGACAACCGTGGACCATTGTGCACGCGGGGCGACCTCGGACAGATGAATGACGCCATACCCGGATTGCGTGCCGATCCCGTCGAAAGAACTACATTTGACGATGCTGTACGGGAAGGTTATCTGTGCCGGCGCTGTGAAAGTGCCCGAGGCGCCGACACTGCCTGTACCGACTTCCACGCTCCAGGTCAGACTTTTCTGTGCATCGCGCATGCTTTTTCTAGACAGAGTCACTGAAGCGGATGGGGCAAGTCCAGGATGAAACGCAGGCTCGATATCAACTGGCATGGCACCGTTGATTAACAATACGATCCCCGTGCATTTTTCCTGTGTGACAGTGTCTGTTGCTTCGACAGCGACGTGGTTGAATATCCCTGCTGGCGCCGTGGCGGGCGGGGTATAGGTGGCCTGTCTGCCGTTTCCGATAAGGGTGCCCATATCGGCAGGCAACGGCGTCCATGTAAGGAGGTTATCGGTTAATGATGAGGCTCTGAACTCAAACGGCTGTGGCGAGAAGCGCAGGTCTATGGCATGCATGGCGGGAGCCATTGCCATCGAACTGGAAACGACGACTACCATTGCCGAGGCGGTAACTTCTTTTTGGGTTTGCGGGTCAATGTACGTGGCGGTTATCACGTTGCGGGTGGTCTTGTCCTCCAGTAGTCCCAGCAATGGCGCGGTGTACCTGCCGCTCTGGGTGATATCCCCTTGAGCGCGAGAACCATCGATATCGCGCACCCCCCAGGTTATATCCGCCGCTCTGGCCCGATAGCGCAGTTCGACAATTTCAAACTGCAGTTCATCACCGTTTTTTACCGTTGTGTACAGTGGGCTCAGGCTGAATGAGCTCTGACTTGGGTCGACTTCACCGAACAGGGCGAGATCGCCGGGTAGATAAGCTTCTTTCAGAATCAGCGTATTGGATTCAGGGAACAGCAAGTGGTTGATGGCGAAAAAGTTGATTTCAGGGATGTCGATGGATGTGAATAACGCTTCAATCGTTTCCAAGATCTTTTGTAACTCCTGACGAGCCCGAACCCTGAGTTCTTCGGGTGCGCTGATAACGGGCGCGAAGTTTATCTGCGCCTCGGTAGTAATATAGGAATCAGTTGATTTAACGAAGTGGACGCTGTTTTGATCGGAGTCAAGCACGCTATCAAAAATTAACTCCATATTGAAGCTCAACTTAGTGCCTACGTCTTCATGTTCATCATACCAGCCTGAGACGTCGTCCCAATAATGAAATACTTCATCTTGAGTTCCTGTCCAGCGAAGCGCCAGCCTATAATCCTCTGTGATGGAGATGAATAGATTTTGCGCAAAACTTATAGCAAAGTCCTCTTTTTTGAAGTGATAACTATCTGAGTCTGTGTCATAAATTATGTCTATAGGGGGGACTTCATAACGACCTGACATCGCCTTCAGCTCATAGCTCCCCGTTTCTTCCGAATCATCCTTGACCTCAAAACTCAATCCGCGACCAATATGCGTGCTAACATAAGGCGCAATGTACCAATGGAACATGGCCTGGCGCGAAATCAAGAGAGAGCCTGAATACAGCGAACGATCTTCTCCGGGGGCTTTGTCGTCCGGAATGAAGTAAGGCATGCCGGCGTCATCAGGCAGTGTCCCGTTGTGCAAATTATTCTTGGTCCTGACGAACAGCACGACAGCACCGTCGCCATAGGTATCAGCCTTGAGGACTTTTGCGCCCGGCGCTGCCTGAGTGAGGATGTAGAAATCTTTGGGCGCCAGGAGATCATCCTCGCCCAGTTCCAGGATGCCCAGACTATAAACTTGCAGTTCCATCGGCAATGCGTCGAACTGTGTCTTGAAGAAATCGCCTATCAGGGTATCGCTAATGCCTGTCTCAATCAGGTTACTGGTGAATCCCGTTGCCATGGAGAGATCCAGTACCACTTCTGATTTCTTGTTGATAGTGCCGACCACCTTTCTCAGCTCGATGTCGGCATCCAGCGAGTAACCATGCTGTTCAGCAATATTGAAACTGGAAATCGCGCGAGAGGCAGAACCTGGGGCATTTTCCATGAGAGTGAGGGTGCCGCCGACAATGTCCATGTGCAAGCGGGCCATGGCGTCTGACAGCGAAGCGTTTTCAAAGGAGAGTCGTGGTTCACTCAGGATTATTCCGCTGAGTTCGACTGTTTGCGTACCCGCCAGGGATATTTCTCCCCTGATCGCAGGCAGGAAACTTTCGGTGGTGAAGCGAGCAATATGCTGCTGTGCAAGAAGGTGGTTGACCTTGGTGCGGTTGAACGAAACAATTGCGCCCCAACCCAGCGTGTTGGCGCGGCCTTTCATGGTTTGTAAAAGAAACTCTTTTGAATTTGCCATTTCACACCTCTCAAACTTGATTTCGGCGCGCTCGATACTCCGAGACTGCAAGCGTGCAGATCGGGTTTTGATTAGAAACTCTCAGCTATAAGCTCTACCCAGATCGGGGTACGCCTCCAAAGGCAGGGGCAGAACTGTGTAGCCATAATCGACGGGTATGGGCGCGCCTTCGAACTCAGGTTCCCTTTCGAATGCACAGGTCACTATCGCAAACCCCGGCAGTTTTTGTTCTGGCGGGATGTACAGCCCGGCATCGCTCACCGAGCCGCCACCCGCCAGCAGGGTCCACTTCAGCTTTACGTGAGGAACAGGGAGGGGGCCTGAGTCATACAGCTTCATGAACTGAAGTTGTGCTGTAGTCGAAGTCTCTTTCGTCTCTTTCGTCGGGTTCGTCGGGTCGACCTTGACCTCGACCTTGATCTCGACCTGGACCTGTCCGCCCAGTGTTTTGTTTATGACCAGAACATGCGCCTGGCCCATATTGTTTTCGTCGTCGGTAACCTGTACGACCTCAAGAACGAACATCGTAACCGGTGCGGGTGGTTCTGGATGTATCGGGGCGGTGTAGCTGGCCCCTCGTCCATCCTGATCAGGTGTCACCTGGCCGTTTTGGCCAGGGTCTTTCATTGCCCAGATCAGCTTGCGGTCATCCAGCGTACCTGCGGTGAAAGGGATGCAGACCCCAGGGCCGGCAACCTGGAAAAGCGGATTGACAGAAATTGCATTGTCGACAATCGACACCAGCGCTGAGGACAAAACCTCTTGGCCATTCACCGTGCCTTTAGCAGTCACGATCACCTGTTGTGCGCCCCTGCCTCCCATGACATCAGCCGACGGCGCGGTGTAAGTACCATCGCCATTGGCACTGAAGGAGCCAATAGGGCCCGTGGTGTCTCCTGGAAGAGCGCGACACGACCATTCAACCCCGCCAATGACCGGGTCAGTGACGAATTTCCGTACACTGCCAGCGTTCAGCACCGGGGATTCCGGGGAAATGACAAAGCTTGTCAGTGAAGGGTTGACGTTGCCAAACACCGCTAGGTCGCCGGGGACATGGACGTCAGTGAGGACCATTGAATTGCTATCGGGGAAGAGCAGGTTTCGCAGGAGAAAGGTGTCGATGTCGGGAAGTTTTATCTCTTTAAACACATCGCCCACAGTCGTATCGATCTTATCGAACAGTACGCTCGCAAGTTCGGAAAAGTCCTCAAATCCAAAAAAACTAATCCAGCCGGGTTTAGATACACTGCAGCCATTACTGAAATACTCTTCTGTTTCGAACTTTATAATAAAGCTATGTGGATCGGTCACATCGATGACAGGTACCATATTGATAATCGGGCCTATCTCCATCGGTATGTCACCATCATTTTCCTCATCATTTGCGCCCCCTCCAATGGCAACATGCTGGTGAAAGGGTATCGTCGTTTCGAATTCCCAGCTTACATTAATTGTATTATCTTTGGACTGGACGCGCAGGCCGGCAAAATCACCCTGCTTCATCTCAAACTTAATGGCCTGCTTAGCGGTTAATGTACTTTCGCCACCGGCATGTTCACTCTCGAATACAAAACTCGGCCATGTGGCTTCGCCTGCCGTGGCTTGTAACCAGGCGTGCAATGGGTTGCCTTCTGCATCGGTGCCCGTGTTGATGATAAAGGCTGCCTGAGGTAATTGCTTGTCCAGAGTGGGCTTGATAAGTTTTGCCAAAAGCACGCGGTTGGACAGTAATATAGCACTCGAATATTTTGTCCCCTCTTCATCATTGGGGATCATGTATTCAAAGTCGCTATTCGCCGCCGGACTGCCACCGTTGACGCCCCCTTCGAAAGTGACGAATACCACCACCGCCCCGTCACCGTAGTTGGGGGCACTGCGCAGTTTAGCGTCAGGTGCTGCCTGCGTATGCACCCTGAAAAATGTCGGTTTCAGTGTGGAGTCTACTTGCTGGCTCAAGGTGCCAAGTGCGTAAACCTGCAGCTCTGGATGTTTCTTGAATTCCGTCTTGAAAAATTCCCGAGCATTGATAATACTTACAGAGTCAGAAAACAGATCCGTATCGAAATTTTCCATGTCTGACAAATCAATTTGTACAGTGCCTACCTCGTCAACTCCACCGGGTGCGCTCTTGAGCGTAACGTCCAGCCATAATTTGGGGCCTGCGGCACCATTGGGGCGCATGATTGAATGAATGCCCTTGTAACCGCCCACGGGCTCACTTTTCAATATCGCCAGGCCTCCCATTATTGGTAGCGTCACTCTGGCGCGTGAGTCGGTGAGGCTGGCGTTTTCGAAAGACAGCCTGGGTATGCCCAGTTGAATACCGAAGAATTTCAGGTTCGAACCGTCTACGGAGGGGATTTCCCCGTCGATAGGGCGCAGATAGTTTTCGGCCGTGAGCTTCTGGATGTATTGCTGCATCATCAAGGCGTTGGCGCGACCGCGGTTGTAGACGACAACGGCGTCCCAGCCGAGGGTGCTTGGCCTGACATTGAGTAACTCCAGCAACGCTTCTTTCGAATGGCCGCTCGCAACAGCTTGGCTGCCGGTTTTTATTTTGCTGACCATGTTTGTTGCCTCTAAAAGTTGAAAGCTATAGCGGTTGGCTATAACCAGAGCTCTATAGGGGTGGTCAAGGGTAGGTACATACCCACGACCACGGCGATCACATGGCAACATTGTTACTCCACGCGAGGGAACGCCGCTACTGGTAGAACTACTAGGTTGTGGGTCGAGGAATCAATGCTAGCGTTGACATTATCTTAAAGGAATCACTGCCTGGTAAACCGACGCCTGGTTTCACTCACCCTGCTGACTGGAGCAATAACATGATGCCTGTTCATTCCAAAAAGAAACTCAACATGGCCGGGTGGCTGTTACTTGCTGCCTTCGCCGGCCATTCATCCGTTTTGCTGAGTGAAGAGTATGAAGGTCAAATCGTTATATATAACAAGAAAGGCGCTGACGGTACGTATCAACAAATCAACTGCACCCTGCCTTTTGTAACGTCGGAAGTCAATTTTCAGGATAATTCAGAGGGGTGCGTGAATGATGACGCCTACGCCTTCAAACTGGATAAAGTGCCGTCCGCCACAGTCTTTACGTTCACGGATGCACCCGACTGTTCTGAGTCGGGTGCATTTTATTATCGCTTCAAGACGGTACAACATCCTACGACCATGGAGCTGCCAATGGACATTGAAATCGCCGGACAAGAAACAGTGGGTTCGGTGGTCACGCCGGGTGTCCTGTTAGTTGCCAGTACAACTACCGGGCAAGTGGGTGGCAAACTTTCCTGCGTCAAGATCGTGCGCTCGGCGGTTCCACAGCCCTGATCCATTTATCCCAAGGAGATTTTCTTCATGCCCACCCCGACCGTCCATTCCAACGCCTTCAATTTCCTCAGCTTCGTACAGGCCGGGGTTGATCCGCGCACCGGGCAGTACACCTGCTCCATTTCCCTGCCTGAACTCAAGGCCAACCACCTGTGTGGCCCGATCGTGCCGCTCAGCCTGGGCTTCAGCCCCATGAACAGCCGTGACACCGGCTTCGGCAAGGGCTGGGGCCTGCAACTGTCGCACTTCGACCCTGTGACTTCGATCCTCTCGCTGTCCACCGGCGAGACCTTTCGCATCGACGGGCCGCAGAACGCACCCACGGTGCCGGAACGCAAGATCGACAGTTTTCACTTTTCCTTCGAAGCCAATGATCAGTACCGCGTGGTGCACAAATCCGGCCTGGTGGAAATCCTCGGCAAAATCCTCGGCAGCGATGCAGCCTGGGTAACCCAGATGCATTCGGCCGAAGGCCATCGGGTCGATTTGTCTTACACGTTGTACGGCGGTGAAGCCCTGCTGCAACAGATCAGCGATGACTATGGCACCTTGCTCAGCGTCGAGCGCAACGGCACCACGAGCACTGCTGTACACCTGCACCCCGACAAAGGCCCGAACGGCACGCCGCTGGCCAGTTTCAATTTGAGCCTGAACAACGGCGAACTGGTCAGCATCGCCTTGCCCACTACCAATCAGGCGTCCTGGCGTTTTGTCTACGAGCTGTTCAACGAATACCTGTGCATCACGGAACTGCGCACGCCGCTGGGCGGGCACGAACTGATCAGCTATGACCCTCTGGGTCACCAGTTCCCGCAAAACCACTACCCGTCGCTGCCCCGGGTGGAACGCCATGAACAGCGTCCGGGCTTCAGTCAGCCTGCTGTCGAGCGACGTTTCAGTTATTCCAGCGAAAACTTCCTCGGGTTCGACGCCAGCGGTCTGGTCTGGGATGAGGATGGCCTGGACAACCTGTACCAGGCCGACCCGGCCTACACCTACAGCAGCACGGAAATGCTCTGGGTTCAGGACCAGGCGCTACGCAGCACCACGCGCACCTTCAACAACTTTCACCTGTTGACTGAAGAGACCGTGACCCAGAACGACAACGTGCTGACGACCCAAACCACCTATCACTCCACACCGGGCCAGCCGTTTCTCCAGCAACCTGCCCAGTGCCAGCTGCCCGATGCCGTGCTCAAGATCTGGTATCACCCCAGCACCTCCAGCCAGACCCACGAGGAAACCACCCGCACCACCTTCGACGAGTTCGGCAACCTGCTGACCCAGGAAAACCCCGATGGCACGCTCGAAACCAGCCGCTATTACCTGGCCACTGGAGGCGATGGCTGCCCACCGGACCCGCACGGGTTTGTGCGCAATCTGCAGGACAAGACCATAACCCCGGCGCCCGATGCCCTCGGCGAGGCCCCGGTGTTGTGCAGCGCCTATCGCTACGCTCTGCAAACCGGCGTCGGCGCGGGCAGCACGCCCGACTGGCTGGCCATCAGCGGCGAAACCTTGTTGCAGGTACAGGGCGCCAGCGAAACCGAACTGCAACGCACCACCTTTACCTATATCGATGAGCCCGCCAACCGCTACCTGCACGGGCGCAAACTGCAGGAAACCCAGACCCTGAACGGTCAGTCGAGCATCACCGATTATGCCTACCAGCGCACAAAAAGCGCCCGTGCCGAGGAAAGCGTGCAGCACACGGTGATCAGCCTGAGCACCGACTTTGATGACGTGCACAAGTCCTACACCCTGGAACACTCGCTGCTCAACGGCCAGCCGCTGCTCAACCGCGACGACAACGACGTGGAAATCGCCTACCGCTACGACGCGCTGGGCCGGGTCACCGAGGAAACCGTGGCTCCGGGCAGCGAGGAGTTCAAAGCCGTGCGCAAGTATGACTATGTCCTCAGTGCAAGCGACGGCCAGCAGGCCGAGCAGACGGTCACCAACGTCAAGGGCATCAAGACCCGCACGCTGATGGACGGCAACAATCGGGTGATCGAAGAGCTGCGCCAAGGCGCCGATGAGAGCCAGCCTGAGGCCTACAAGAAAATCTACAGTGCGAGCTACGACGTGCGCGGTTTGCTGGTTGCGGACACGGTTTCAGACTGGCTGCTGATCGACGCCACCCTGCGCGAACTGCCGTTGACCAGCACCTATCAATACGACGACTGGGGCGAGCAGTGCAGCGTGACCGGGCCGGATGGCATCGAGCGCCACAAGGTTGAGGATCCGGTCGAGCGCACCACCACGGAGTGGCAGGCTGAGATGGGTAAAACCGTCACGCTTAATAATCTTTTCGGCAAGCCGGATTCCATCGAGCGACTCGATGCGAGTAACCAGCGCATCAGCCTGGAGTCCATTCAGTACGATGGTCTCGGTCGTACCTTCATCCAGGTCGATGCACTGGGCAATTTACGCGAATTCAGCTACGACGCGTTTGACCGTCTCACAGGCAATCGCCTGCCTGGCGACGCACAGATCGAACGCGCTTACGCCGGCCATAGCCGGGACGATCTACCGGTGTCCATCAGCGTCGATGGTGTGCTGCTGGGCGAGCAACGTTTCGATGGGCTGGGACGCATGACCGCCTCAACCGTCGGTGGTCGCTTGACACGCTTTGAGTTTATCGACGGGCGTCTGCAACCCCACAAGGTGCACACGCCGAGCAAAGAAGTCATCGATTACCTGTATCAACCGCAACTGGGCGAAAACCCCATTCAGCGCAAGCTGCTCAACAGCACTGCCGATTACACCTATGACCCGCTGAACGCACGCCTGATAAGCAGCAAGGAGCAGGATCAGGAGCTGGAGCGGGACTATTTTGCCAATGGCGAGCTCAAGCAGGAACGCCGGGTGCAGGGCGGCAAGACTTACACCGCGGACTATCAATACAGCCTTAATGGCCGGTTGCTCAGTTATACCGATGTCGTGGGGGCGACTCAGACCTGGAGCTACGACAGCAGCGGTCGCCTTGAGAGCACCCGCGTCGGTACACTGACTTCAACGTTCATCTATAACAACGCGCACGGGAGAATCGAAAGTATCGGCTCGGTTGACAGCGCCCAGAACCAAAACCTGCACATCACCCTGAAGTACGACACTGTTGGCCGCGAAGTGCTGCGCAGCTTCGCTCTACCGGATGGCACCAAGCAAACGCTGGCTCAAGCCTACGATGCTGCCGATCATCTGCAGCAGCGCACGTTGAGCGAAGGTAATACGCTGCTGCGCGACGAAACATTCGAATATGACCCGCGCGGCAGGCTTGAGCGGTACACCGTAACCGGTGCGCTTGCACCGCAGGACCCGCTGGGCAAGCAGATCCAGAGCCAGACATTCACGTTTGATGCACTGGACAACTTCACCGAGGTGACGACGGTATTCGCCGAGGGCAGCAACACTGCTCAATACGAATACTCCGACGACGATCCGACGCAGCTCAGAGTCATCAGCAATAACCACAAGGATTATCCTGAGCGCCTCGAACTGGATTACGACGCGAACGGTAACTTGACGATGGATGAAGCAGGGCGGACGATCAAATATGACGCGCTGGGGCGTTTGCTCAGCGTTAGCGCAACCGCTGACATCCCGGCGGTTGATTACGGCTATGACGCTCTGGACAGCCTGACCAACAGCCGTAGCACCGATGGCAGTGAACAGCGTTTTTACCGGGATGGACAACTCGCCAATCAATTGCGCGGCGAAGAACAACGAAGCTTTAGCAGGGCCGGTGACCAGCTCTTGGCGGAGCATCAGGGCGGCAACAATGCCGGAACGCAGCTCTTGGCGACCGATGCCCGGAAAACCGTTCTCGCTGAAGTGAGCCCGCAGAGCATCAACGACCTGAGTTATAGCGCCTATGGCCATCAGAGCTCGGCTGTGGCTGCCGCCAGCCGCTCGGGTTTCAATGGCGAACTGCGTGAATCGGCCACTGGCTGGTATCTGCTGGGGCAGGGCTATCGCGCTTATAACCCGGTGCTGATGCGCTTTCATAGCCCGGACAGTTTGAGTCCGTTTGGCGACGGCGGGCTGAATGCTTATGCCTATTGCGTGGGGGATCCGGTGAATTATCTGGACCCGGATGGGCATATCCCCTGGTGGCTTGGCCTGGCTGCTGGCATCGCCGCCACGGTGTTGACGGCGGGATTAGCGGCGTCTTTTACCGCGGTGTTCGTCAGTGTGGCTACCGCCGGTGCGGTAGCATCGGCTACGTCTGCTGTAGCAAGCGTCACGGGAGTGATCTCGTTGGGGAGTGCTGTGGGCAGCGCGCTGACAAAAGGGGCGGTGAGCGAAGGGCTGGGCTGGCTGAGTCTGGGGACGGGGATTGTGGCGGGGGTGGCTGGTGGCGTTGCGATTGGGGCGAAGTTCGTCTCAACGGCGGCCTCATCGGCCGCGAGGACTGTATCTAAGGAGCTTGCAGTTAATTACCCGGGTAGACGCTTACCGAGTAATGAATTTGTGACTACCGATATGCTGACGACTGCTAGAAATGCTAGAAATGCTAGATCGGCAGCGGTGCCAGAAATCCCCCCTGAGTTCCCGGCGGCGGCTCCCGCCAAACCGTTCAGTCTCGAAAAGTTTTATAGAAAAAATCCTGCCCACATGCGCGCGGTGATAGCTAGAAATTCAGGTTATGACGCGGCTAAGATACGTTCAAACCACGGGAGACCCGGTGACTGGGATAAGTTTTTTCAATGGTAATAGTGCCAGTTTGATCTGGACATAAGCTGGAGTCTATCCCGCTACATGCCCAAATACCTCCTGTACAAACCGGACCCGCCGCTCGGGCGTCTCCATGGTGCCTTCCAGTGCCAACTGCTCGAGCCGCGCTTCCACCGCCTGTGTCCTATGCGTCAACCCGCAGTCGTTGGCGATCTGGATGTTCAGGCCGGGGCGGGCGTTGAGTTCCAGGATCAGCGGGCCTTTTTCTTGGTCCAGGACCATGTCGACGCCGATGTAACCCAGGCCGCACAGCTCGTAGCATTCGGCCGCGAGCTTCATGAAGCCGTCCCAGTTGGGCAGCTGTACGCCGTCAACGGCGTTGGTGGTGTCGGGGTGTTTGGTGATGATGCTGTTGAGCCAGGTGCCCTTGAGGGTGATGCCGGTGGCCAGGTCAACGCCAACGCCGATGGCGCCCTGGTGCAGGTTGGCCTTGCCGCCGGACTGGCGGGTCGGCAGGCGCAGCATGGCCATCACCGGGTAGCCCATCAGTACGATGATGCGAATGTCCGGCACACCTTCGTAGCTGATGCTCTTGAAAATCTGGTCGGGCGTGACGCGGTATTCGATCAGCGCTCGGTCACGGTGACCGCCCAGTGAATACAGGCCGGTAAGAATGCTGGAGATCTGATGCTCGATTTCCGAGTGGCTGATGATCCGCCCGGAAATAGTGCGATAGCGGTTTTCGAAGCGGTCGGCGATCACCAGAATGCCGTCGCCACCTGCGCCTTGCGCGGGCTTGATCACGAAATCGCTGCGCCCGCCGATGATCTCGTCGAGGTTGTCGATTTCTTTCTCGGTGGCAATCACGCCATACATTTCCGGCACATGAATGCCTGCCGCGATGGCCCGTTCCTTGGTGATGATCTTGTCATCGACAATCGGATACAGGCTGCGCTTGTTGTACTTGAGCACGTAATCGGCGTTGCGCCGGTTGATGCCCATGATGCCGCGGGCTTCCAGCGCCTTCCAGGTTTTCCACCAGCCAATCACTTCGGCTCATCCTTGAGGAAGGCCTTGAAGCGCATCAGTTCGGTCAGGCGGTAGCCACGGTATCTGCCCATCGCCAGCATGAAGCCCACCAGCACCAGCAGCACCGCCGGGAAGGTGAAGACGAAGTAGGTCAGCTCCGGCACGCTCATGATCAAGTGCGCCAGGGATGCCGCGAACAGCGTGCCGATGGCGACTTTCATGGCATGACTGCCGCCGCGTTCTTCCCAGGTGATCGACAGGCGCTCGATGGTCATGGTCAGAATCACCATCGGGAACAGCGCCACCGAAAGGCCTCGCTCCAGCCCGAGCTTATGGCTGAACAGGCTGATAGCGGCAATCAGCACCACAACAAACGTCAGCACTACCGACAAACGCGGCAACATCTGCAATTTCAGATGTTCCAGATAAGACCTCAGTGATAGCCCCAGCGCAGTGATTACGGTGAACAGCACGATACCGAAACCCAGTTGCGTCTCGCGGAACGCCAAGGCGATCAGCACCGGAGTAAAGGTGCCTAGGGTCTGCAAGCCGATCAGGTTGCGCAGGATCAGAATGACCAGCACGCCGATCGGAATCATGACCATGATCATGAAGGTCTGCTGGGTCTGCAGCGGCAAGCCATACAGCGAATAGGCCAGGAAATCCGAGTCAGTGCTGGCATCCGTGAGTTTGGCCAGGCGCATGGCGTTCATTTCACTGTTGTTCAGGCTGAACGTGACCTGCACCTTCTTGCCGCCCTCGGCGTTTACCAGATTTTCGTCACCGGTCCACCACAGCAGCCGATCTTCCGGCAGACCTGCTTCACCCGTGTCAGGGTTGAAATACAGCCATTCCTTGCCATTGAAACTGCGCAGCCAGAGTTCCGGGGTTTGCGGCTGTTCGGCCTGTAAGCGAATGGTGTGGGCTTTTTCCATCGGCACATGGGCGATAGACAGCAGCAGTTCGGTGATCTGGTCTTTTCTGGCCGCAGAAGTATCACCGGCCATCAGCAGCTTGACGTTGTCATCGTTCAGGTTGTTGACGCGTTTGATCGCTTCGGTGATGAAGGTCTCGACATCGGCTGAATGCTGGCGGATCGGCGCGAGCAGCGCTTCGGCGGCAATTTTTTCAGGCCCGCCAACGGGCAGACTGTCGCGGAAGATCGGGCCTTTGACCTTGGGTTTTTCACCGCTGTAGCGTTTGGTCAGCACCAGACGGTAATACAGTGTCTGGTTGCCGGTGGCGCGGCGGGTCGACCAGGTGACGCGACGGTTGCCGTCAGCGCGGTTGACGCTGACCCCGTAATTGTTCGAGATGAAACTCTCGTTCAGGCTGATGTAGTCGTGGGCCAGCGGCGGCACGAACATCTGGATTTTCACCGTGTCCTTGGGGCTGGCGACGAATTCGACCTTGGCGTCGATATTCCACAGGTCGTCGGTTTCGTCTTCGGTCACCGGAATGCCGAGCGCCAGTATCTGATAGGCCGTGATCGCGATGCCCAGCGTTACCAGGACCGTGATCAGAATCTTCAGATGGAGTGTAAGAGCGCGCATGAATTTACTCTGCGTTTAGAGCGACGGAAGCGCAGCCTGGCTTCCCTGCCGCGTATTTAAGACTTGGATCGACCAGCGCATCAAAGCGTTTCAACGCTTCGGAGCCGATCAAAAGCGGGTATTGGAATGCACTTCGGTCGGTCAAGTTCACTTCTATGGTGCGTAAAACTTCACCCATGCAGATAGCCAGGCTTATCACCGGGCGTGACGAGAATTTGTTTTCTTCATCCGGATCGAGATCGTCGGCGCGCCGTTTGATTTTGCTGACCCTGGCAAGCGGTCGTTCGATAGGGTGAATATGCTTACTGTCGATGGCCAGATAAAAGCGCACCCAGCTCTCACCGTTGCGTTTGAAATGCTTGATATCGCGGGCGCTCAGCGAGGCGGTCTTGGCACCGGTGTCGAGCTTGGCGGGGACTTCAACGTCGATGTCGGTGAGCCTGGCGTATTCATTGAGGCCATACACCGTCTTGCTGGCGGCCAGCGCCATGGCAGGCAAAAACATAAAGCAGAAAAGAGTGGGAAGGGTAGTCAGTCTCATAAATCCTGGCGCGATGAGCAGAAAACTTAAGGGTCAGGGCGCAAGCGGGATGAGCCTGATGAAAAGTGAGGCAGGCAACTCGCAAGCGTCGGCTCCAACAAGGAGCGCGCTGCGCGGACGCGACGCGCATTCTAGCATGAAGCCTTGGAGGTGCCAGTTATCTACCTGTGCATCTGTTCAGGTTGGCCGCTGAGCAATAACGAGGCGTTAACGGTTGATTGTCGACAATCAATCATATTTCTTTGACTGAAAAGCCGTTTATGACTAGATTCACGTCTATGCATTCAATGAGTGTCGACAATGTTGGAAATAGTCGGGAAAGCAACGACAACCGCAGACGACCCGGAAACCCTGTCCGAGAATGTTTTTCGACGTATTCAGTCGGCCATCGTCAAAGGCGAAATAGCCCCCGGAAGCAAGATTTCCGAGCCGGAGCTGGCCCGCACCTACGGCATCAGTCGCGGGCCGCTACGCGAAGCGATTCATCGTCTTGAAGGGCAGCGGCTGGTGGTTCGCGTGCCACATGTCGGCGCCCGCGTTGTTGCGCTGAGCCACGCCGAGCTGATCGAACTCTACGAAATTCGCGAATCCCTCGAAGGCATGGCCTGTCGCCTG
This sequence comes from Pseudomonas syringae, assembly GCF_023278085.1. Lineage (NCBI taxonomy): Bacteria > Pseudomonadati > Pseudomonadota > Gammaproteobacteria > Pseudomonadales > Pseudomonadaceae > Pseudomonas > Pseudomonas syringae. The sequence continues at coordinate 2,021,952 of NZ_CP066265.1, forward strand.
GCTGCCGAGCGCATGACTCAGGCGGAAATAGATGAGCTGCGCAGCGTACTGGACACCCATGAGCGCGACGCCGCGTTTCAGGCGGGCATCGGCTATTACCAGCAGGAAGGCGATTTCGATTTTCATTACCGGATCATTCAGGGTAGCGGTAACCGCACCCTCAGCCAGATGCTCTGCGGTGAGCTTTATCAACTGGTGCGCATGTACCGCATCCAGTTTTCCACCACGCCCAACCGGCCTCGTCAGGCCTTTGCCGAACACCACCGGATTCTCGACGCCATTGCCGAGCGTGACGGCGAGCTGGCTGAATTGTTGATGCGCCGCCATATCGGTGCGTCCAGACGCAACATCGAACGCCACTATCAGGCGGCTTCCCAGACGACTTCCGACCGAGGTGAGCAATGAGTCACAACAACAGTACTCCCGGCCAGCGCTTCCGCGATGCGGTTGCCAGCGAACAGCCCTTGCAGGTGGTCGGCGCGATCAACGCCAATCATGCGCTGCTGGCCAGACGGGCGGGGTTCAAGGCTATTTACCTGTCTGGCGGCGGGGTGGCCGCGGGTTCATTGGGCATTCCGGATCTGGGTATTACCGGTCTTGAGGATGTGCTGATCGATGTCCGGCGCATCACGGATGTGTGTGATTTGCCGCTGCTGGTGGATGTCGACACCGGCTTCGGTTCCTCGGCATTCAATGTGGCGCGTACCGTGCGTTCGATGATCAAGGCCGGCGCAGCGGCGATTCATATCGAAGATCAGGTGGGCGCCAAGCGCTGCGGCCATCGTCCGAACAAGGAAATCGTTTCGCAGCAGGAAATGGTCGACCGCATCAAGGCCGCCGTCGACGCGCGAACCGATGACAGCTTTGTGATCATGGCGCGCACCGATGCGCTGGCGGTCGAAGGTCTGGAATCGGCGCTGGAGCGCGCGGCGGCGTGCATCGAAGCGGGTGCGGACATGGTGTTCCCTGAGGCGATCACCGAGCTGGCGATGTACAAGCTGTTCGCTAATCGCGCCGGTGTGCCGATTCTGGCCAATATCACTGAGTTTGGTGCGACGCCGCTGTTTACCGTCGACGAACTGCGCGAAGCCGACGTGTCGCTGGTGCTCTATCCGCTTTCTGCATTCCGCGCCATGAACAAGGCAGCGGAAAACGTCTACGGTGCGATCCGTCGCGACGGCAGCCAGAAAAACGTGGTCGACACAATGCAGACCCGCATGGAGCTGTATGACGCCATCGATTACCACACCTTTGAACAGAAACTGGATGCGTTGTTTGCGCAGAAGAAGGGGTGATGAGCTGAGACCATAATCGCTCTCGTTCCTACGCTCCAGCGTGGGAATGCAGTTCTGGACGCTCTGCGTCCGACCTTGAGCGCGTGGCGCGGCACAGAGTTGTGACGCGGAGCGTCACGGGATGCATGCCAACGCGGAGCATTGGCACGAGCGTTATTGTGCTTCGCGTTCCATTACACAAAAACAAAATTGGAGAACACCATGGCTGAAGCAAAAGTATTGAGCGGTGCCGGGCTACGCGGGCAGGTTGCCGGGCAGACGGCACTGTCGACGGTGGGCATGGCCGGAGCCGGGCTGACCTATCGCGGCTATGACGTGCGTGAGCTGGCTGCCGAGGCCCGGTTCGAAGAAGTCGCCTATCTGCTGCTGTATGGCGAACTGCCTGATCAAGCGCAACTGTCCGCTTACATGGAAAAACTCAAGGGCCTGCGTGATCTGCCGCAGGCCTTGAAGGAAGTGCTGGAGCGCATCCCCGCCGACACTCATCCGATGGATGTGATGCGCACCGGTGCATCCATGCTCGGCACGCTGGAGCCCGAGCGCAGTTTTGATCAGCAGCGCGACGCGACCGACCGCTTGCTCGCGGCCTTCCCGGCGATCATGTGTTACTGGTATCGCTTCAGCCACGACGGCAAGCGCATCGACTGCACCACGAACGAAGACTCCATCGGCGGGCATTTTCTGCACCTGTTGCTGGACAAGCGCCCTAGCGAGTTGCACCGCAAGGTTATGGATGTGTCGCTGATTCTATACGCCGAGCACGAATTCAACGCCTCGACCTTTACCGCGCGGGTTTGCGCGTCGACCCTGTCGGACCTGTTTTCCTGCGTCACGGCGGCCATTGGCACCCTGCGCGGTCCGCTGCACGGCGGCGCCAACGAGGCCGCGATGGAAATGATCCAGCGTTTCGCGTCGGCTGACGAAGCGACCCAAGGTACGCTGGGCATGCTGGAGCGCAAGGAAAAGATCATGGGCTTCGGTCACGCGATCTATAAAGAGTCCGACCCGCGCAACGAGGTCATCAAGGGCTGGTCAAAAAAACTCGCTGCTGAAGCGGGTGATCGCGTGCTGTTCCCGGTCTCCGAGGCCATCGACAAAGTCATGTGGGAACAGAAGAAGCTGTTCCCCAACGCCGACTTCTATCACGCATCGGCCTACCATTTCATGGGCATCCCGACCAAGCTGTTCACGCCGATTTTTGTCTGCTCGCGACTCACAGGCTGGGCCGCCCACGTTTTCGAACAGCGTGCCAACAACCGCATTATCCGTCCGAGTGCCGAATACATCGGTGTCGAGCAGCGTCGCTTCGTGCCCATCGAACAGCGCTGAAAAAAGGGGCAGGGGAGCCGCTGACGAGCTTCCCGCCCGTGTTCCGAACATTCCGTGAGCGAGTCCCGCAATGAACAGTGAATTTCGCAAACCGCTCCCCGGCACCCGACTGGATTATTTCGATGCACATGCGGCGGTCGAAGCGATCAAGCCCGGCGCCTATGCCACGTTGCCGTATACCTCGCGGGTGCTGGCCGAAAACCTCGTGCGCCGCTGCGATCCGGCGACCCTGACGGCTTCGCTGACGCAGCTAATCGAGCGCAGGCGCGATCTGGACTTCCCTTGGTTCCCGGCGCGGGTCGTGTGTCATGACATTCTTGGCCAGACCGCACTGGTAGACCTCGCCGGGCTGCGCGATGCCATCGCTTCTCAGGGCGGCGACCCGGCGCTGGTCAACCCGGTGGTGCCGGTGCAGTTGATTGTCGACCACTCGCTGGCCGTCGAGGCTGACGGCAACGACCCGCAGGCTTTCGCAAAGAACCGTGCCATCGAGGATCGCCGCAACGAGGATCGTTTTCACTTCATTGACTGGACCAAGCTGGCGTTCAAAAACGTCGAAGTGATCCCGCCGGGCAACGGCATCATGCACCAGATCAACCTAGAGAAAATGTCGCCAGTGGTGCAAGTGCTCGATGGCGTGGCCTTCCCGGACACGCTGGTCGGCACCGACAGCCATACCCCGCATGTGGACGCACTTGGCGTGATTGCCATTGGTGTCGGTGGCCTTGAAGCTGAAAACGTGATGCTCGGCCGTGCTTCCTGGATGCGCCTGCCGGACATCATCGGCGTCGAACTGACCGGCCGCCGCCAGCCCGGCATCACCGCCACTGACGTGGTGCTGGCCCTGACCGAATACCTGCGTCAGCAGAAGGTGGTTGGTGCGTATCTGGAATTCTACGGCGCAGGTGCGTCCAGCCTGACCTTGGGCGACCGGGCGACGATCTCCAACATGGCGCCGGAATATGGCGCGACAGCGGCGATGTTTTCCATCGACTCGCAAACCATCGATTACCTGCGCCTGACCGGCCGTGAAGACGAGCAGGTCAAGCTGGTCGAGCTGTACGCCCGGCACACCGGCCTGTGGTCGGACAGCCTGACCGAGGTGCAATACGAGCGGGTGCTGAGCTTCGATCTGTCCAGCGTGGTGCGCAACATGGCCGGGCCGTCCAACCCGCACGCACGGGTGGCGACTGCCGACCTGGCGGCCAGAGGCATTGCCGGGAAATGGGACGAGGTGCCGGGGCAGATGCCCGATGGCGCGGTGATCATCGCGGCGATCACCAGTTGCACCAACACCAGCAACCCGCGCAACGTGATTTCGGCAGGCCTGCTGGCGCGTAACGCCAACCGTCTGGGGCTCGTCCGCAAGCCATGGGTAAAATCTTCGCTGGCGCCTGGCTCGAAAACCGTGGCGCTGTACCTGGATGCCGCCGGGCTGACGTCCGAACTGGAGCAACTGGGTTTCGGTGTGGTGGCGTTTGCCTGCACCACCTGTAACGGCATGTCCGGATCGCTCGATCCGTTGATCCAGCAGGAAATCATCGACCGTGATTTGTACGCCACTGCAGTCCTGTCCGGTAACCGCAATTTCGACGGGCGCATCCATCCTGACGCCAAGCAGGCCTTTCTGGCCTCACCGCCACTGGTAGTGGCTTACGCGATTGCCGGGACCATTCGTTTTGACATTGAAAATGATGTGCTGGGTATTGCCGATGGCAAGGAAATCCGCCTCAAGGACATCTGGCCCAGCGACGAAGAGATCGACGCAGTGGTGCAGGCGTCGGTCAAGCCGGAACAGTTCCGTCAGGTCTACATCCCGATGTTTGCCATCGAAGAGCACACCGGACCAAAAGTCGAGCCGTTGTATGACTGGCGTCCGATGAGCACCTACATCCGTCGTCCGCCCTACTGGGAGGGCGCGCTGGCCGGCGAGCGCACGCTCAAGGGCATGCGCCCGCTGGCGGTGCTGCCGGACAACATCACCACCGATCACCTGTCGCCGTCGAACGCGATCATGCTCGACAGCGCGGCGGGCGAATACCTGGCGAAAATGGGCCTGCCGGAGGAGGATTTCAATTCCTACGCTACGCACCGCGGCGATCACCTGACCGCCCAGCGGGCGACCTTCGCCAACCCGCAACTGGTCAACGAAATGGCTGTAGTCGATGGCAAAGTGAAAAAAGGCTCGCTGACCCGTATCGAGCCCGAAGGCGTGGTCACTCGGATGTGGGAAGCCATCGAGACTTACATGGCGCGCAAGCAGCCGCTGATCATCATTGCCGGTGCCGACTACGGTCAGGGCTCGTCCCGCGATTGGGCGGCCAAGGGCGTCAGGCTGGCGGGCGTCGAAGCGATTGCAGCAGAAGGTTTCGAGCGCATCCACCGCACCAATCTGGTCGGCATGGGTGTATTACCGCTGGAGTTCAAACCGGGAACCAGTCGCCTGACCCTGGGCATTGACGGCAGCGAGACCTTCGACGTGATCGGCCCGCGCACACCGCGCGCGACGTTGACGCTGGTGATCCAGCGCCGTAGCGGCGAGCGCGTCGAAGTGCCAGTGACCTGCCGCCTGGACACCGCCGAAGAACTCTCGATCTACGAAGCCGGTGGCGTGTTGCAGCGCTTTGCTCAGGACTTTCTGGAGGCTACTGCTTCGTAGCTACTGGCTGACTGTTGAGCATGCGACGCTGCACAGGCTTGTGACGCGGAGCGTCACGCAAGGCATTCCCACGCAGGAGCGTGAGGAACGATATGCGTGCGGAAACTACTATCGTGCCCATGCTCCGCGTGGGCATGCAGTTCTGGACGCTCTGCGTCCGATTTTGAGCGCTCAGCGTGCTCTTCGAACAGGACAACGAATTCATGGCTAACGCACCACAAATCCGAATCCCTGCCACGTACATGCGCGGCGGCACCAGCAAGGGTGTGTTTTTCAGGCTGACTGACCTGCCTGAAACCGCACAAACGCCCGGTCCTGCGCGTGATGCATTGCTGCTGCGGGTCATCGGCAGCCCCGACCCCTATGAAAAGCAGATCGACGGCATGGGCGGGGCAACGTCGAGCACCAGCAAAACCGTGATCGTGTCGCGCAGCAGCAGGCCCGATCACGATGTCGACTACCTGTTCGGTCAGGTGTCCATCGACAAGCCCTTCATCGACTGGAGCGGCAATTGCGGCAACCTGTCGGCGGCCGTGGGGTCTTTTGCCATCGCCCGTGATCTGCTCGATCCCGGCCGGGTTCCGCAGGACGGGATCGCCGTCGTGCGCATCTGGCAGGCCAACATCGGCAAGACCATCGTTGCCCGTGTGCCGATCAGCAACGGTGAAGTACAGGAAACCGGTGGTTTCGAACTGGATGGCGTGACCTTCCCGGCGGCAGAGGTGCAGCTTGAGTTTCTTGACCCTGCGGCGGATGAAGAGGGCGCAGCCGGCTCGATGTTTCCCACCGGTAATCTGGTGGATGACTTGCAGGTACCCGGCGTCGGCACGTTCAAGGCGACCCTGATCAACGCAGGCATCCCCACTGTCTTCGTCAATGCGGTCGATATCGGCTATGCCGGCACTGAATTGCAGGGCGACATCAATGGCGATCCGCTTGCGCTTGCCCGGCTGGAAGCCATCCGCGCCTACGGTGCGGTGCGCATGGGCCTGATTTCCAGCATCGATGAGGCTGCCACGCGGCAGCACACGCCCAAGGTCGCCTTCGTCGCTGGCCCGGCCGATTACGTCTCATCCAGTGGCAAGCCAGTCGCGGCACAGAATATCGACCTGCTGGTTCGCGCCGTGTCGATGGGCAAGCTGCACCACGCGATGATGGGCACTGCGGCAGTGGCAATCGGCACTGCGGCAGCCATTCCCGGAACGCTGGTGAATCTGGCTGCAGGTGGCGAGGCACGCAGCGCCGTCCGCTTTGGTCACCCGTCGGGTACGCTGCGCGTGGGTGCTGAGGCCCGTCATGAGGGCGGCGAATGGAAAGTCACCAAGGCGATCATGAGCCGCAGTGCCAGAGTGTTGATGGAAGGCTGGGTGCGAGTGCCGCCGCAGGACGATTGAAATCCCTATTTGAAGCGTCGCTCCACTCCTTTCTCCACGAGGACCTTGGCGGAGATCTCTTCCACCGAGAAATGCGTCGAGTTGATGTGCGGGATGTTCTCGCGGCGGAACAGGCTTTCCACCTCGCGCACCTCGAATTCGCACTGCGCGTAGCTGGAGTAGCGGCTGTTGGGCTTGCGCTCGTGGCGGATGGCGGTAAGACGATCCGGGTCGATGGTCAGGCCGAACAGCTTGTCGCGATGCTGCTTGAGCGCTGCGGGCAGTTGCAGGCGCTCCATGTCGTCTTCGGTCAGCGGGTAGTTGGCCGCCCGGATGCCGAATTGCATGGCCATGTACAGGCAGGTCGGGGTCTTGCCGCAGCGCGATACGCCGACCAGGATGATGTCGGCCTTGTCGTAATAGTGCGTGCGCGCGCCGTCGTCGTTGTCCAGCGCAAAATTGACTGCTTCGATCCGCTCCATATAGTTGGAGTTGTGACCGATGGAGTGCGACTTGCCCACCGAATACGAGGAGTGTGAACTAAGCTCCTGCTCCAGCGGGGCGAGGAAGGTCGAGAAGATATCGATCATGAAGCCGTTGGACGTCGCCAGAATCTCGCGGATGTCCTGGTTGACGATGGTGTCGAAGATGATCGGCCGCACATCATCCTTCTCGGCGGCATTATTGATTTGTTGTACCATCGCCCGCGCCTTCTCGACGCTGTCGATATAGGGCCTGGTGAACTTGTTAAAGGTAATGTTTTCAAATTGTGCCAACAGGCTTTGCCCCAGGGTTTCGGCGGTGATGCCGGTGCCGTCGGAGATGAAGAAAGCAGATCGTTTCATTTTTGTCCCTGATCTTAAGCCGTTGACGATTTCTGGATATCATAGGCGTGCCTGCCGTCCCTGAGGGCCAGCAGGCGCACCTTTTTTGCAGGTTCAGGCTTTGGCCCGACCCGACACGCCCGAGGCCACTCTACACGCGCCTCGGGTGCATGAGCTTTTCCCAACAACAAACACAGTTAGTGGAGAGATCACCTTGGTAGAGTACGTAGTTTCCCTCGATAAGCTCGGCGTCCATGATGTAGAGCATGTGGGGGGCAAAAACTCGTCCCTCGGCGAGATGATCAGCAACCTCGCAGGCGCTGGTGTCTCGGTGCCCGGTGGCTTCGCGACTACGGCCCAGGCTTATCGTGACTTCCTCGAACTCAGCGGCCTGAACGATCAGATCCACGCGGCACTGGACGCACTGGATGTCGATGACGTCAATGCCCTGGCCCGCACCGGCGCGCAGATCCGTCAGTGGATCATGGAAGCCGAGTTCCCCGAGAAGCTCAACGCTGAAATTCGCACTGCATTTGCCGAGCTGTCGGCAGGCAATCCGAACCTGGCCGTGGCCGTGCGTTCTTCCGCTACTGCCGAAGACTTGCCGGATGCCTCGTTTGCCGGTCAGCAGGAAACATTCCTTAATATTCGCGGCGTCGAAAACGTGATTCGTGCCGCCAAGGAAGTGTTCGCTTCGCTGTTCAACGACCGGGCGATTTCCTACCGTGTGCATCAGGGGTTCGACCACAAGCTGGTGGCGCTCTCGGCAGGCGTGCAGCGCATGGTGCGCTCCGAAACCGGTACGGCGGGCGTGATGTTCACCCTGGACACCGAATCCGGTTTCCGCGATGTCGTGTTTATCACTGGTGCCTACGGCCTGGGCGAAACGGTCGTGCAGGGCGCGGTCAACCCGGACGAGTTCTACGTGCATAAAGACACGCTGGCCGCTGGCCGTCCGGCGATTCTGCGCCGTAACCTGGGCAGCAAAGCGATCAAGATGATTTACGGCGAAGAAGCCTCGGCGGGCAAGTCGGTCAAGGTGATCGACGTCGAGCCTGCCGACCGTGCGCGTTTCTGTCTGACCGACGCCGAAGTCTCCGAACTGGCCAAACAGGCGATGATCATCGAGAAGCACTACAAGTGCCCGATGGACATCGAGTGGGCCAAGGACGGTGACGACGGCAAGCTGTACATCGTGCAGGCGCGTCCGGAAACCGTGAAGAGCCGCGCGTCGGCGAACGTCATGGAACGTTATCTGCTCAAGGAGACCGGCAAAGTGCTGGTCGAAGGTCGCGCCATCGGCCAGCGCATCGGTGCCGGCAAGGTGCGGATCATCAAGGACGTGTCCGAAATGGACAAGGTCCAGCCCGGCGATGTACTGGTCTCGGACATGACCGACCCGGACTGGGAACCGGTCATGAAGCGTGCCAGCGCCATCGTCACCAACCGGGGCGGTCGTACCTGTCACGCGGCGATCATCGCCCGCGAGCTGGGCATTCCGGCCGTGGTCGGCTGTGGCAATGCCACACATCTGTTGCAGGACGGGCAGGGCGTGACGGTCTCCTGTGCCGAGGGGGACACCGGTTACATCTTTGAAGGCGAGCTGGGTTTCGACATCAAGACCAACTCGGTCGATGCGATGCCTGATCTGCCGTTCAAGATCATGATGAACGTCGGCAACCCGGACCGGGCTTTCGATTTCGCCCAGTTGCCCAACGCCGGTGTCGGCCTGGCGCGTCTGGAGTTCATCATCAACCGCATGATCGGCGTACACCCCAAGGCGCTGCTGAACTACTCGCTGCTGCCGCCGGAAATCAAGGACAGCGTTGATAAGCGTATTGCCGGTTATGACGACCCGGTCGGTTTCTATGTCGAGAAACTGGTCGAAGGCATCAGCACCCTGGCCGCCGCGTTCACACCGAAAAAGGTCATCGTGCGCCTCTCGGACTTCAAGTCCAACGAATACGCCAACCTGATCGGCGGCAAGCTGTATGAGCCTGAAGAAGAAAACCCGATGCTGGGCTTCAGGGGGGCTTCGCGCTACATCAGCGAAAACTTCCGCGACTGCTTCGAGCTGGAATGCCGTGCGCTCAAGCGTGTGCGGGAAGAGATGGGCCTGACCAACGTCGAAATCATGGTGCCGTTCGTGCGCACGCTGGGTGAGGCGAGCCAGGTCATCGACCTGCTGGCGGCCAACGGCCTGAAGCGTGGCGAGAACGGCCTGCGCATCATCATGATGTGTGAACTACCGTCCAACGCGATTCTGGCGGAAGAGTTTCTCGAATACTTCGACGGTTTCTCGATCGGGTCCAACGACCTCACCCAGTTGACGCTTGGTCTGGACCGCGATTCCGGGGTCATTGCTCATCTGTTCGACGAGCGTAACCCGGCGGTCAAGAAGTTGCTGTCCAACGCCATTCAGGCGTGCAACAAGGCCGGCAAGTACATCGGCATCTGCGGTCAGGGGCCTTCCGATCACCCGGATCTGGCGCGCTGGCTGATGGATCAGGGGATCGAGAGCGTTTCACTGAACCCGGATTCGGTTCTGGAGACCTGGTTCTTCCTGGCCGAGGCGCAGGCGCCTGTCTGATGTGACGCAGAGCAGACCTGAACCGTCATGGGGATCAGGTGTTTGAAAGAGGCGGTTTCTTCGGAAGCCGCTTTTTTTATGGCGTGCCACGCAAGCGCCCCAATGCAGTGCCTCATCCCGTCTGTCCAGCCAGATAAAGAGTGATATGCAGAGCAGCAGCCAGCTTTTTCCCGTTGCCTTGATCAGTGCCGAACGTTGTGGCGATCTGGTCGAGGACGTTTACCGTCTCAAACCTGCCAACAGCCCTGACCCGAGCGTCGAGCTGGTGGTGACCCGGTTGGGTCAGGTCGATCAGCCCGACGTACGCGGTATTCCAGTGATTCTGCTGCACGGCAGCTTCTCCAACCGGCGCTTCTGGTATTCGCCCAAGGGCATTGGCCTGGGGGCGTATCTGGCCCGCGCCGGTTACGACGTGTGGATTCCGGAGATGCGCGGGCATGGCCTGTCGTCGCGCAACCAGAACTACCGCGCCAATTGCGTCGCGCAATACGCCCGGTTCGACTTGCCCGCCATCGCTGCGTTCGTCATCGAGCAAAGTGCTCGGATACCGCACTGGATCGGCCATTCTCTGGGCGGCACTACCTTGGCGGCTGCGTTGGGTGGTCAGTATCTGGGGCCGCAGACGGTAGCTTCGATGGCACTGTTCGGCAGTCAGGTCAGCCGCACGTACTGGCCACTGAAAATTCCGCCGCTGCAATGGTCGGCCCGTTTGCTGCTCAGGTCCTTTGAGCATATCTCCGGGCCGCGTTTCAAGCGTGGGCCGGAAGACGAGCCGATTGGCCTGGTGCTCGAAAGTCTGCGCTGGCACGGCCTGCTCGGTCGTTTTGGCGAGCGCGACAATAATTGGTGGGAAGGGCTCAAAACGGTTCAAGTGCCGGTTCTGGCAGTTGCCGCTGCTGGCGATCATCAGGACCCGGTGTGGGCCTGCCGCATGCTGTTCGATCAGATCGGGGGTGACCAGCACAAGCAGTTCCTCTGCCTGGGACGCGAACACGGTTTCAGCGATGACTTTGATCATGTGCAGATGCTGATCAGCAAAGCTGCGCAACAGCAGGTCTGGCCGCGGGTACTCGGCTGGCTGAGTGAGCAGTCTGTTCCTGAACAGGTTGCAGAGTTTCAGGCGGCAGTGGGCAGTTAGCGGTTAAAGTCGCTATGGTTAGTGTCAGCCGGTCGTGTCGGGTCAGGTTCAATCTGCTCGCGACCCCATGCCTCTACGCCCCAGTGACAGGAGTTACCCCTATGCATTACATCACCCCCGATCTGTGCGACGCCTACCCGGAACAGGTGCAGGTCGTCGAGCCGATGTTCAGCAACTTTGGCGGACGTGATTCGTTTGGCGGCCAGATCGTTACCCTCAAATGCTTTGAAGACAACTCGCTGGTCAAGGAGCAGGTTGAACTCGACGGCAAGGGCAAAGTGCTGGTGGTCGATGGTGGCGGTTCGCTGCGCTGCGCCTTGCTGGGCGACATGCTGGCTGAAAAGGCGGCACACAACGGCTGGGAAGGTCTGGTGATCTACGGCTGCGTGCGCGACGTGGACATGCTGGCCCAGACCGATCTGGGCGTTCAGGCACTGGCCAGTTATCCCAAACGGTCCGAAAAACGCGGAGTGGGGCAGCTGGATCTGCCCGTGACCTTTGGCGGTGTGACCTTCCGCCCGGGTGAGTACCTGTACGCCGACAACAATGGCGTTATTATTTCTCCCTCTCCTTTGACCATGCCGGAATAAGCGACGTATCCATGTTCGATGAAGCAAACGCGCAGTGGGGGCTGGTTCATGCCCTTGTTTTGGACGGTAAAGGCGGGGCGCGTTTCATTGCTCGAACCGAATTGCAGGCACTCCAGTTACAGCCGCAGGAAAGCCTGTGGCTGCATTGGGATCGCAGCCATCCGCAGACACACACGTGGCTGCGTACGGCCAGTGGCCTGAGCGAATTTGCCTGCGATCTGCTGCTTGAGGAAAACACCCGGCCGCGCTTGCTGCCATTGCCGGATCAGGAACTGCTGTTGTTTCTGCGCGGGGTGAACCTCAACCCCGGTGCCGAGCCGGAAGACATGGTCTCGGTGCGCATCTTTGCCGCAGCACAACGGGTTATCTCGCTGCGTTTGCGTCCGCTGCGGGCCACTGAAGAGCTGATTGATCTGCTGGCGCAGGGCAAGGGCCCGAAAAACGCAGCAGAGCTGATTCTTTATCTGGCGCAATACCTCACCGACAAGGTTCAGGATCTGGTGGGCGAGCTCACCGAGTCCGTCGATGAAGAGGAAGAAAAGACCGATGCCGACGAACGGTACAATCCGGAACACGGCAAATTGTTGCATATTCGCCGTCGCGCAGCGGGCCTGCGCAGGTTCCTCGGGCCGCAGCGGGATATTTACGGTCAGCTTTCCCGGATCAAATTGTCCTGGTTTGCTGATGAAGACGCCGATTACTGGAACGAACTGAACAACAGTCTGACCCGTTACCTTGAGGAGCTCGAACTGACTCGTGAGCGGGTCGGCCTGCTGTTGGAGTCCGAGGATCGGCGGCTGCGCGAGCACATGAACCGCACCATGTACCGCTTCGGGATCATTACCGGCATCTTCCTGCCGATGAGTTTTCTCACCGGTCTGCTGGGTATCAATGTCGGCGGTATCCCCGGCTCGGACAGTGCGTATGGCTTTCTGGTGGCATGCATGCTCATCGTTGCCCTGGCCGCGGGGCAGTGGTGGTTGTTCAGGCGTCTACGGTGGGTATGAGCAGGCGCTTGTACGTGTTTTTTGCCAGGCCCGTGTGACTTGTTGTTTTTGCGTCGCGTCTTTGAATGACATTACGTGAGGTGCCTGATGCACGATCCGTTTGAAGAATCTTTACGCGACATGCTCAATTCGTCATCCTCCAGCCGGGATGACGATGCATGTCTGGGACGTGTCCTGAAGACCGCCAACCGCCAGGTCGGTGCCGGTGTGTTGTTCGGCTTGCTGGGTCGTTGGTCAGAGGCATTGATGATCGCCGTGAACAACGGCTCGGCACATGTTTCTCCTGTTTCTCGTCGTACCGTGACCGGTGCGCGTTCTATCGATAAGGCTGATTGAGCATGGAATTGAATCTCTGGACCCAGAGCCTGCTTGCTGCAATGACGGCATTGTGGACCAAAGTCGCCAACTTCATTCCCAACCTGTTTGGCGCCCTTGTCGTGGTGCTGCTGGGTTTCGTCGTGGCCAAGCTGCTCGACGCGCTGTTGTCCAAATTGCTCGCCAAGCTGGGGCTGGATCGACTGGTCAGTGGCACCGGCCTGACCAAACTCATCGGCCGTGCCGGTGTGAAAGTGCCGGTCTCGACGCTGATCGGCAAGATTGTCTACTGGTTCGTGCTGTTGATCTTTCTCGTTTCGGCAGCCGAATCGCTTGGTTTACAGCGAGTCTCGGCTACGCTGGACATGCTGGCGCTGTATTTACCGAAAGTATTTGGTGCCGCACTGGTATTGCTGGTCGGTGTATTGCTCGCGCAGCTGGTCAACGGGCTGGTGCGCGGCGCTGCCGAAGGGGTAGGAATAGATTATTCTGCAGGCTTGGGACGAATTGCCCAGGGGCTTGTCATAATCATCAGCATCTCGGTCGCGATCAGCCAGCTTGAGGTCAAGACCGACCTGCTTAACCACGTTATTGTGATTGCCTTGATTACCGTTGGTCTGACAGTGGCGCTTGCCCTGGGCCTCGGCAGTCGGGAAATTGCCGGGCAGATCATTGCCGGAATCTATGTTCGCGAACTGTTTCAGGTTGGCCAGCAGGTACAGATAGGCGAGACGGAAGGGCAGATCGAAGAGATCGGCACAGTCAAGACAACATTGCTGACAGACGAAGGGGAGCTGGTTTCGTTTTCCAACCGCATCCTTCTTGAACAGAGAGTAAGCAGCCGATAATTGGCTAACCTGCTAATCTATGCCGCCACGCTGCCGATACAGGCCATGGCGGACATTGACCTGACTGTCGGCAAGATTTGTTTTGAATAAACCTCAACCGTTTTCGACACGCTACGATCCACGCGAGCTCTCTGATGAGGAGCTGGTCGCGCGAGCCCATGTTGAGCTTTTCAATGTGACACGGGCGTATGAAGAGTTGATGCGTCGGTACCAGAGAACATTATTTAACGTCTGTGCACGTTATTTAGGGAACGATCGCGACGCTGACGATGTCTGTCAGGAGGTGATGCTTAAGGTGTTGTACGGGTTGAAAAATTTTGAAGGTAAATCTAAATTTAAAACCTGGCTTTACAGCATCACCTACAATGAGTGCATCACGCAGTACCGGAAGGAACGGCGTAAGCGTCGCTTGATGGACGCATTGAGTCTGGATCCACTTGAGGAAGCGTCGGAAGACAAGACGCCCAAACCTGAAGAGCGGGGCGGACTCGATCGCTGGCTTGTGTATGTGAACCCGATCGATCGGGAAATTCTGGTCCTGCGATTTGTAGCAGAACTTGAATTCCAGGAGATTGCAGACATCATGCACATGGGCTTGAGCGCAACGAAAATGCGTTACAAGCGGGCTTTAGATAAATTACGAGAGAAATTTGCGGGAATCGCCGAAACTTAATACGGTGCAAATATCTCTTACGAACTGGCAAGGTCTGGTAGACTAGCCGACGAGTTGTCCCCATTGTGTGGGACTGCTTTATAATCATCAGATGGGGATTTAACGGATGAAACTGAAAAACACCTTGGGCTTGGCCATTGGTACTATTGTTGCCGCAACATCGTTCGGCGCTCTGGCTCAAGGCCAAGGCGCAGTCGAAATCGAAGGCTTCGCCAAGAAAGAGTATTACGATAGCGATCGTAATTTCAAAAACGACGGCAACCTCTTCGGCGGCTCCGTTGGCTACTTTCTGACCGACGACGTTGAACTGCGTCTGGGCTACGACGAAGTTCACAACGTTCGTAGCGATAGCGGCAAGAACATCAAGGGCGCTGATACCGCTCTGGACGCTCTGTACCACTTCAACAACCCGGGCGACATGCTGCGTCCTTACCTGTCTGCTGGTTTTTCCGATCAAAGCATCGGTCAAGACGCTCGCAGCGGCCGCGACGGTTCCACCTTCGCCAACATCGGCGGCGGCGCCAAGCTGTACTTCACTGACAACTTCTATGCCCGTGCAGGCGTTGAAGCTCAGTACAACATCGACCAAGGCAACACCGAGTGGGCTCCAAGCGTCGGTATCGGCGTAAACTTCGGTGGCGGCAGCAAGAAAGTAGAAGCAGCACCAGCGCCAGTAGCTGAAGTGTGCTCCGACAGCGACAACGACGGCGTGTGCGACAACGTCGACAAGTGCCCAGACACCCCAGCCAACGTAACTGTTGACGCTGATGGCTGCCCGGCAGTTGCTGAAGTGGTTCGTGTTGAGCTGGACGTGAAGTTCGACTTCAACAAGTCTGTTGTCAAGCCTAACAGCTACGGCGACATCAAGAACCTCGCTGACTTCATGCAGCAGTACCCATCCACCACCACCACTGTTGAAGGTCACACTGACTCCGTCGGTCCTGACGCTTACAACCAGAAACTGTCCGAGCGTCGTGCAAACGCCGTTAAACAGGTTCTGGTTAACCAGTACGGTGTTGGCGCTAGCCGCGTAAACTCGGTTGGTTACGGCGAATCCCGCCCAGTTGCTGATAACGCAACTGACGCTGGCCGCGCAGTTAACCGTCGCGTAGAAGCACAAGTAGAAGCTCAAGCTAAGTAATTAGCCCGCTTATACTGAAAAGCCCGGCTTAGGCCGGGCTTTTCTTTGCCTGCGATTTGAGCAGTCACGACGCGTACAGCAGTCTCAGCCCGTTTGTAACTGCACGTGGCCGGCAAGGGTCTGATTCAACAGCTCGTTGCTGCAGGCAGCCACTGCACCTATCACCAGAATGGCGGGGCTTTTCAGCTCGAACGCCGCCGCGTCCTGCTGCATGGCATTCAGATTGCTGCGGCATTCACGTTGCCACGGCAACGAAGCATTCTCGATCATCGCCACCGGCATCTCGCCGCTCATGCCTCCCGTCAGCAGGCTCTCGCGAATCTCTGCCAGCTTTGCCACGCCCATATACACCACCAGTGTCGTGCCGCCTTGCGCAAGCGCCTGCCAGTTGAGGCTGCTGTCGTCCTGAGTGTGAGCCGTGACCAGTGTTACGCCACGGCTGACGCCGCGCAGAGTCAGCGAAATGCCACATTGGGTTGCCCCGGCCAGGCCAGCAGTGATGCCATTGACCAGCTCCACCGCAACGCCGCGTTCCTGCAGCCATTGTGCCTCTTCGCCGGCACGGCCGAATATGCAGGGGTCGCCGCCTTTGAGGCGCACCACGCATTTGCCTTGACGGACGTAGCGCAGCATCAGGCGATGAATGAAGGCTTGTGGCGTAGAGCGGCAGCCGCCGCGCTTACCGACGGCGATGACTCGTGCAGCGGGGCAGTGTTCAAGCACTGTGGGGTTGACCAGATCGTCCATCAACACCACGTCGGCTTCACGCAGGGCGCGCACCGCCTTGAGGGTCAACAATTCCGGGTCGCCGGGGCCTGCGCCTACCAACCAGACTTTTGCACTCATGCTGTATTCCTCATTCACTCACCGCCACGGCATTGATCAGTCTTTTTATTTCCGGCACACAGGACCCGCACTGGGTCCCGCAGCCTAACCGGGTCTTTAGTTGATTCAGGTTCAGGCCCTGTTCGATACCGCTCATTACCGCGCTCTGGCTGACGTTCATGCAGTTGCACAGGGTCTTTTCCCGATGCTGTGCCGATTCCTTGCCGGGCTCGCTGCTCAATGGGGCCAGCAGCCAGCGTCGTAGAGAGGCATCGACACGTTCTTCCTGCCATAGCGCTTGCAACCAGTGCCGCGCGACGGTCTCACCGGCCAGGCGGATAGCGGTAATGCGTCCGTTATCAATCCGTACCCGTTTGCCAATCGAGCGCGCCGGGTCGTCGTACGCCAGCACTGGCCCTTCATCAAGACCCAGCAGGCTGTCGATTTCGTGCAACAGCAACGGGTCGGGTGCTGCGAAGCTGGCGGCACTGATGATCAGTGCCGAGCGTTCACGACCGGTAAGGCTCATGCTCAGGTAATCAAACACGTCGCACAGGGGGCGCAATTTCTCCATGCGTTGCTGCACGTTACTCTCAATCAGGGCGAAGAACTGCCAAGGCAGTCGGGCTTTTTCGACCCTCACCCCGGAATGCTTGAGCTCCGGCTGTTTCGAGACCGGATCAAACGCTGGCTGGGTCAGAACGTTCACGCCGCCCTTGAGGAAACGGTCGCCCCAGTGCATAGGCAGGAACGCCTGGCCGGGCGCGATGTTGTCATCGCGGCTCACGGGTAAAAAAAGCTCGCCACGGCGGCTGATCAGGCGCACCACGTCGCCGGTTTGCAGGTCATGATGCTGCATTTCCTGTGTACCAAGGCTCAAAACCGCCTCGCTGACATGCCCGAACAGGCGGGCTGCGGTGCCGGTGCGGCTCATGCCGTGCCATTGATCACGCAGCCGTCCGGTGTTAAGGGTGAGCGGGTATTCGCTGTCACGCAGCTCTCTGGCCGCGACATAGGGTTCGCATAGAAACTGCGCACGCCCGGAAACCGTCGGGAACACGCCGTCCGCGTACAGGCGTGCTGTACCTCCTGTTGCGCCAGCCGGAAACGGCCATTGTTGCGGGCCTTGTTGGTCAATGAGCGTGCGGTTGATGCCCGACATGTCCAGGTCGCGTCCAGCGGTGAGGCCCTTGAACTCGTCGAACAGCGCCTCGGGGGTCTGGAAATCAAACAACGCGTCAGCGTCCGGGCACAGGCGTTTTTGCAGGCGCTGAGCGAAATCCACGCTAATCGCCCAGTCGGGGCGCGCATCGCCGGGGGCTGCAATAGCCTTGCGTACATTAGAGATGCGTCGCTCCGAATTGGTCACTGTGCCGTCTTTTTCACCCCAACTGGCGGCGGGCAGCAACAGGTCGGCAAAGCGTGCGGTTTCGGTGGTCTTGAAAGCTTCCTGAAGCACCACGAACGGGCAGGTGTCCAGCGCTTGTCGGATTCTGTTCTGGTCGGGCAGTGATTGTGCCGGGTTGGTGCAGGCAATCCACAGTGCCTTGATTGTGCCGCTCTGCAATTGCTCGAACAGTTCGATAGCCGACAGGCCGGGGTTGGCCGGCAGGCTGTCGACGCCCCAGTAGTCGGCCACCTCGGCACGGTGTTCGGCATTGCCCGCGTCGCGATGGCCCGGCAGCAGGTTGGAGAGGCTGCCGGTTTCGCGTCCGCCCATGGCATTCGGCTGTCCGGTCAGCGAGAAAGGGCCTGCGCCCGGACGGCCGATCTGACCCGTGGCCAGGTGCAGATTGATCAGCGCGCTGTTCTTGGCGCTGCCCGCGCTGGATTGATTCAAGCCCATGCACCACAGCGACAGAACGCTGGGCGACTCGCCGATCCAGTGCGCGCAGGTGTGCAACTGTTGCAGCGTAATGCCGCAAAGTGTCGCCACGCGTTCTGGTGGATAATCGTCAGCCAGCGCTGCGAGTTCTTCATAGCCTTGGGTGTGGGCGGCGATGAAATCCAGGTCGACCTGCTTGTCGCGCATCAACAGATGCAACACACCATGGAACAGCGCCACGTCCGTCCCCGGCTGAATGGCCAGGTGCAGGTCCGCCAGCTCGCAGGTGTCGGTACGGCGCGGATCGATGACGATCAGCTTCATCTGCGGGCGACGATTTTTGGCTTCTTCCAGGCGACGGAACAGCACCGGATGCGCATAGGCCATGTTGCTGCCGACGATCATCACGCGGTCGCTCAGCGCGATGTCTTCGTAATTGCACGGCGGTGCGTCCGCCCCCGGGCTGCGCTTGTAACCGGCCACCGCCGACGACATGCACAGCCGCGAATTGCTGTCGATATTGTTGGTGCCGACCAGCGCGCGAGCCAGTTTGTTGAACGCGTAGTAATCCTCGGTCAGCAGCTGGCCGGAGATGTAGAACGCCACGCTGTCCGGGCCATGCTCGCGAATGTTCTCGGCGAACACGTTGGCAGCATGCTCCAGCGCGGTATCCCAATCGGTAACGCTGCGCGCCAGTCCTTTGCTCAGGCGCAATTCCGGGTACAGCGCGCGGGCTTCGATGTCGCCCGTCAGGTGCAGGGTCGAGCCTTTGCTGCACAGTTTGCCGTAGTTGGCCGGGTGCGTCGGGTCGCCGCTGACACCCAGGATTTTCTGCCCGTCGTGTTCGATCAGCACGCCGCATCCGACCCCGCAATAGCAGCAGGTAGAGGCCGTGACCTTTGGAGTGTGAATGGCCAGGCTGGTCATGCGCAGGCGACCTCGGCAGGGGCCGGTTCGCCGAACATCAGCTGGTTGCGGATTGCAGCAATGCCCTGGCCCTCGCGAATCTGCTGCAAATACCAGGTGCCGTCTGCGGTGTCGCCGTACAGGCAGGCGCCGACCAGCACGTCGTTCTTGATCACCAGCTTCTTGTAGACCCCGCTGAGCGGGTCGGAAAGGGTGATGCTCTCGGTGCCTTCGCCACCGAGAAAGTCACCGGCAGAGAACAGGTCGATGCCGGTGACTTTCAGCTTGGTCGACGTGATGGAGCCGGAGTAGCGGGCAAAACCCAGTTGCGCGAGATGATTGGCGCAGACCCGCGCCTGCTCGAACAGCGGTGCAACCAGGCCGTAGGCGATGCCGCGATGGCTGACGCATTCGCCGATGGCATAAATGCGCGGGTCATAGGTCTGCAAGGTGTCGTTGACCAGAATGCCGCGGTTGCAGGGCAGGCCTGCCGCTTCGGCCAGTTCGGTGTTGGGGCGGATGCCCGCAGCCATGACCACCAGGTCAGCGTCGATCACCTCGCCGTTCCTGAATTGCACTGCCCGTACCCGACCCTTGTCATCGCCCAGCAGGGCTTCGGTTTGTTCACTCAGACGAAAACGCAGGCTGCGCTGTTCCAGCGCCGCTTGCAGCATCAGGCCGCTGGTCTTGTCCAGCTGGCGTTCCAGCAACGTCTGCCCGTTATGCACCACCGTGACCTGCATGCCGCGCAGGCTCAGGCCGTTGGCCGCTTCCAGCCCGAGCAGGCCACCGCCGATGACCACTGCACGCTTGTGGGTAGCGGCGATATCGATCATCTGCCGGGTATGGCCGATGTCGCGATAGCCGATCACGCCTTCCAGCGTGTTGCCGGGGATCGGCAGAATGAACGGGCGTGAGCCGGTGGCGATCAGCAGTCGGTCGTAGTGCGCCTCTGTGCCGTCGTCGGCGATGACCAGGCGTTGGCTGCGGTCGATCTTCACCACCCGACGGTTGAGCAATAACTGGATGTGGTTGGCGTCGTACCAGGCCAGATCGTTAAGCACGATGTCTGCGAAATCCTGTTCGCCCGCCAGCACCGGGGACAGCAGGATGCGGTTGTAATTGGGGTGCGGTTCGGCACCGAAGACCGTGATGTCATACAGGTCTTCGCTCAATTTCAACAACTCTTCGAGGGTGCGCACGCCGGCCATGCCGTTGCCGATCATCACCAGTTTGAGTTTTTTCATTTTGCCTCCGAGTCGCCACACAGCGCGCCCGACACAGTGCGTGCAAACAAAAAAAGGCGTCCCGTCAGTTACCTGACAGGGACGCCTTTGTCCGATCCCGTTATCTCGGGAGGCGCAGCCGTCATCGTTGAGGGCTGCGCGTTATGAATCATCTGAAACATGTCATGCAGCGCTTGTGCCAACTCGCATTCGGCTGTGTGCCGGGGCAGAACATCAAGGGTGAAGCGTATTTCTGCACCGCCTTGAAGCGGGTCGCACAGAAGCGGGGCGGCAGCTTGTCGACAGGCTATTGATCAGTGGCGGCCCATGAACCAGATAACCGCCAGCAGATTGAGCAGCAGCGAAACCAGCGCCAGCGTGCGCCAGACCTTCAGCGGTTCGCGTTCCAGTAACGGCCGTGGCCGTACGACGACCGGGCGATGTTCGGCCTGCTCCAGTTCCAGCAACCATTGCTCGGACGTTTCGTAGCGCAGTTCCGGGTCGGCTTGCAGCGCCTTGTCGAGGCTCTGACTCAACCATTGTGGAAGATCGGGTCGATAGCGGCTGGCGGGGGTCGGCGTCCCGAAGCGGCGATGTTGAAAGGCTTCAATCTCGCCGTAGGGGTAATGACCGGTCAGCAGGTAATACAGCGTCACGCCGACGGCATACAGGTCTTGTCGTGGCGCTGGCTCGACGCCATTGAAGGCTTCCGGGGCTATATAGCTTGGCGTGCCGGGCAGGTCGTCGGCGTTGACAGCGGACAGGCCGGGGCAAAAGGCCAGACCAAAATCCAGCAGCCGCAGTTCGCCGTCATCACCCAGCAGCAGGTTTTCCGGCTTGATGTCGCGATGAATGATATTGCGTCGATGCAGCAGGCCGCTGGCGCGCAACAGTCGGGTCGCCAGATCCTGCCACTGTGCGAGCGGTAAAGGGCCGCCAGCGGCGAACAGTTCGGCCAGGGTGCGTCCGGAATGCTCGCGCATCACGTAATACAAGTGCTGGCGCTCTGCGAGCGGATGCAGCTCGGGAAAGAAACGTCCGGCAACCCGGCGCAGAAACCACTCTTCGAGCAACAGGCCTTGACCGGCCCCGGTTTCGTCATGGCGGCTGACAGGCAGGGTCTTCAAAAGCCAGGGCTGACCATGGGCATCTTTCACCCGATAGAGGATCGACTGACGGGATTGCGCCGCGATGCTGCCAATGTTCCAGCCTTCGAAAATCTGGCCGGGTTTGAGTGCCGGCGGCAGCGGCCACTGCCGCAACTGTAACAGCGCGTCGCCCAGATCATCTTCGCCAAGGCTGTCGACCTGAATCAGCAGTGCGCTGGCATTGTCCTGACTGCCCGCCAGGTGTGCCGCGCTGACCAGGGTTTTTACCGCTGAGTCCAGGTCATCCTGTTCGCCAAGAATCGAGCGAATGCTGGCATCGCCCAGCGTTGCCCAGACGCCGTCGCTGACCAGTAACAGCCGCTCGCCTTCGTCCAGTTCGCCGTCCAGATAATCCATGACTACGTATTGATCGAGGCCCAGCGCGCGCTTGAGCACGTGCTGCAT
Source organism: Pseudomonas syringae (assembly GCF_023278085.1). Lineage (NCBI taxonomy): Bacteria > Pseudomonadati > Pseudomonadota > Gammaproteobacteria > Pseudomonadales > Pseudomonadaceae > Pseudomonas > Pseudomonas syringae. The sequence goes on from NZ_CP066265.1 coordinate 2,044,069, forward strand.
GTCGGCCTGTTCCCAGACGTGATCTTCACTGATGCGCTTGAGCGTCCCGGCCTGCCAGCGATAAGCCCGGCAGTCACCGACATGGGCGAGGGTGAAGCGTCTACCACGCAGCACCAGTGCGCTGAGGGTGGTCATCAGGCCGTTGGCCAGCAACCAGCGATTCTGTGCCAGCAGCAGTCGATCAAGAGACTGGGCCACGCCCCAGGTTTCCGGCGTGGCGTAATAATCCAGCGCCAGTGCCTGCAGGGTGGACTGGGCCGCCAGCGCGCCATCGGCACACTGGCTGACGCCGTCGGCAAGGGCAAACAGATACCCCTTGCTGGCGGCCAGCGCCGCTACCGGAGTGACCAGGCGCAGAGCGTCCTGATTCTCCGCTCGCGGCCCGCTGGCGCTGAAGTGCGCACACCGCAGTTGCAGCGTCATTGGCGCCTCAGACCCGGGCCGCCGTCACGGCAGCCGAACCCCAGGTGGTTCTCCAGCGACGCTTGACGTTCAGCAGGCCGAACCAGGCCAGCACGGCCAGCCCCGCGAACAGCCACAGGCCCAACTGGTAATCGCCGGTATTCTGTTTGATGCTGCCCAGACCGGCCGCCAGCAGAAAGCCGCCGATACCACCGGCCATGCCGATCAGCCCGGTCATGACGCCGATTTCCTTGCGGAAGCGCTGCGGCACCAACTGGAAGACTGCGCCGTTACCGGCACCCAGGCCGAGCATTGCCGCGACAAACAGCGCCAGGGCGGCCCACGAACTGGGCAGGTTGAAACCAACTGCTGCAATGCCGACTGCGGCCACCGCGTACATCACAGTCAATGTGCGGATCCCGCCAAAGCGGTCCGCCAGCGCGCCACCCAGAGGGCGCATCAGGCTGCCGCCGAATACGCAGGCTGCGGTGTAGTAACCGGCAGTGATCGGGCTCAGGCCGTATTGGTCGTTGAAGTAGCCGGGCAGGGCGCTGGCCAGACCGATGAACCCACCAAATGTCACGCTGTAGAAGAACATGAACCACCAGCTGTCCTTGTCGCCGAGGGCCTTGAGGTAGTCCGCCACAGACTTGGGCTTGCTGCGTTCCGGAGCGTTACGTGCCATCAGGCTGAAAGCGATCAGCGTCAGCACCAACGGGATGAGGGCCAGACCAAACACATTGCCCCAGCCAAAACTGGCGGCCAGCACCGGGGCGATCAACGCAGCCAGCACGGTGCCGGAATTGCCCGCACCGGCGATGCCCATCGCTTTGCCCTGATGCTGTGGCGGATACCATTGCGACGCCAGCGGCAACGCAACGGCGAACGACGCACCGGCCATGCCGAGGAACAGGCCCAGCAGCAGCACCTGGCCGTAGGTGTGAATGCCCAGTTGCCAGGCCGCGAACAGCGCACCGATGACGATCACCTGGCCAATGATGCCAGCCGTCTTGGGCGACAACTGGTCGGCCAGCAGGCCCATGAAGAAACGCAGCACTGCGCCCGCCAGAATCGGCGTGGCCACCATCAGGCCGCGTTGCTGGGTGGTCAACTGCAGGTCGGTGGCGATCTGTACTGCCAGCGGGCCGAGCAGGTACCAGACCATGAAGCTCAGGTCGAAATACAGAAAGGCAGCGAACAGGGTCGGTTTATGGCCGGCCTTCCAGAAGCTTGTATCCATTGGCACACCTCATCATCGGCTAGGGGGGGCAGTCGGGGCATGGCCACGACACGGTTTGTTCCAGACGTTGTGGCGGAGTGCTTCGGGCGACTCCACCGGCCCCTTCGCCGGGGCCAAACGCCAAAAACGTCGCCTCTCCATCCACCGGAGCGGAAAGAGATGAGCGACGTCTTTGTCGTAATCGGTGGTAGCCGCCGTTGGCTACCTGTGCAATTGCATTAGCAATAGACGGGCCAAAGCAGGGGCAAGCGGTTTAGCGGCAAGCTGCAAGCGGGTCTGGGGGACTGTCGGGAGGTGTAGTTGACCGGGCCAATGACCTTGAAGCGGGCGCTGATCAGAAAGGACGCTGCAAAAAAGGGCGGGCCGCCGGCCCCGGAGCTTGTGCAGCTCATGCCGGCTGCTGTCAGCCGGCTGATAATGAAAAAATAATGCAGCGGTTGTTGATATTTTATTAAGTTCAATATGCTGGATATTATATTTATGTGCCACCAGTTTTAATGTTGCGTACTGTCAATATGATGCTGTTTCGATGCTGCCATATGACGGTCTTAATATCGATGATCTATAAGTGTGAATATTTATTAATTAACTATCCGGTGAGTCTTTTGGTACGTCAGTGCTGCAAATAGTTAATTTACTTTCTGTAGTATCTCTGACAGCATCCGTCCTGCCGACACCCACACGGCCCGTCGAATAGACGGTGATATTACTCTTCATCAGTGCGGCTTTATCTCAAGGTCGTCTGTCAATTCCGATAAGTGTTTACTTTGAAAGAAGTAATCGGCTACTCGCTCTTTTTTCGGGCTCCTGCTGCCTTAAATAAAGGGAAGCCCGATTTCACATGCACCTCGGCCATGCAACTTTTCGGCCGTGTTGTCTTCCTCTTCGCGCTGCTTTGAAGGGCGCCAATAAAGGATACATCATCATGAGTAACATCAATTACGCACCCACTGTCTGGTCCCGTGCCGATGCGCTGAAGGTCAACGAAAACGACCCCACCACCACGCAGCCACTGGTCAGCCCGGACTTTCCGGTCATGAGCGATACGGTATTCATCTGGGACACCATGCCGCTGCGCGAGCTGGACGGCACGGTCGTTTCGGTCAACGGCTGGTCGGTCATCCTGACATTGACGGCTGACCGCCACCCTGATGATCCGCAGTACCTGGGTGCCAATGGCCGCTACGACATCAAGCGCGACTGGGAAGACCGCCACGGCAGGGCGCGCATGTGCTACTGGTACTCGCGCACCGGCAAAGACTGGATCTTCGGTGGCCGAGTGATGGCCGAGGGCGTATCGCCGACGACACGAGAGTGGGCGGGCACACCGATCCTGTTGAACGACCAGGGCGATATCGATCTGTATTACACCTGCGTGACACCCGGTGCCTCGATTGCCAAAGTTCGCGGCCGCATCGTGACATCCGATAAGGGCGTAGAGTTGAAAGACTTTAACGACGTTAAAATTCTTTTTGAAGCCGACGGCACTTATTATCAGACCGAAGCGCAAAACTCGACCTGGAACTTTCGCGACCCAAGTCCGTTCATTGACCCCAATGATGGCAAGTTGTACATGGTCTTTGAAGGTAACGTCGCGGGCGAGCGTGGTTCACATACGGTTGGCGTCACGGAACTTGGCCCTGTGCCACCGGGCCACGAAGAAGTTGGCGGTGCCAGATTCCAGGTCGGCTGTATCGGCCTGGCGGTGGCGAAAGACCTGACGGGTGAAGAATGGGAAATACTTCCACCGCTGGTGACTGCGGTGGGCGTTAACGATCAGACCGAACGTCCGCACTATGTCTTCCAGGACGGTAAATATTATTTGTTCACCATCAGCCACAAGTTTACCTACGCCGATGGCGTGACCGGGCCGGATGGTGTCTATGGTTTTGTCGGCGAGCATCTGTTCGGTCCTTACCGGCCCATGAACGCCTCTGGTCTGGTGCTTGGCAATCCGCCCGAGCAGCCGTTCCAGACGTATTCCCACTGTGTCATGCCGAACGGACTGGTAACGTCGTTCATCGACAGCGTGCCCACCGAAGGCGAGGATTATCGTATCGGCGGGACCGAAGCGCCGACCGTGAGAATCCTGCTGAAAGGCGATCGCTCGTTCGTGCAGGAGGAATATGATTACGGCTACATTCCTGCCATGAAGGACGTGACGCTGAGCTGACAGAACTTAGCCCTGCGAAGCGAGAACGCCTGCCTGTGCAGGCGTTCTGCGTGCGGTCAGCCCAATAGCTCGCTCATCGCAATAATCTGTTCGGCCACCTGAATCAGCTTCTGCTGGCGACTCATCGCCTGGCGGCGCATCAGGGTGTAGGCCTCCTCCTCGTTGCACGCCTTCATCTTCATCAGCAGCCCCTTGGCCAGTTCGATGCGCTTGCGCTCGGCCAGTTGCTGATCGCGGGCATGCAGTTGCGCCCGCAGCGACTGATCGCTTTCGAAGCGGGCCATGGCCACGTCGAGAATCGGTTGCAGCCGTTGCGCCTGAATGCCTTCGACAATGTAAGCGCTGACCCCGGATTTGATCGCCTGACGCATCACTCCCGGATCGTGCTCGTCGGTAAACATCACAATCGGCCGCGGCTGGTCGCGGCTGACCAGCACCACCTGTTCCATCACGTCGCGGCCGGGGGATTCGGTGTCGATCAGGATGACATCCGGGCGCACCGCCTCAACGCGGGCGGGCAGGTCGATGATCAGCCCCGACTCATCGATCACCTCGAACCCGGCCTCGGTCAGTGCGGATTTGAGGCGACCGACTTTTCGGGGTGTGTCATTGATCAGCAGAATACGCAGCATGCTCACGTCCTCCGTCAACGACTGGCCAGTGCAGGCGCGGGATCGGCCAGCGAGTGAAGTTTGAAGCTGCGTGCATAGCCAGCCGGATCACTGCCATCCCAGACCTTGCCGTCGATCAGCTGACTGCTGCGCAGGTGGGCAGCCGGAACACTGATGCCCAGCGCGTCGGCTGCCTGACGGTACAGGTCCAGTTGCTGGACGCGGCTGGCGACTGCCAGGTAGTCCGGGTCTTCGCGCAACAGCCCCCAGCGTCGGAACTGGGTCATGAACCACATGCCATCGGACAGCCACGGGTAATTGACCTGGCCCTGATTGTGGAACCGGACCGCATGCGGGTCCTGCCAGTGGTTGCCAAGCCCGTCACTGTAATGGCCGAGCAGGCGCGGTTCGATGCAGTCCAGCGGCGCGTCCAGATACTCTGTGCCGCTGAGCAATTGCGCCGTGCTGCACAGGTTGTGCGGGTTCTGCTCGATGAAGCGGCTGGCTTCAAGTACCGCCATGATCAGCGCTCTGGCGGTATTGGGGTTCTGCTCGACGAATTCGCGCGTGCAGCCGAGCACCTTGCCTGGGTGGTCGGGCCAGATCGCCTGGCTGGTGGCCATGGTGAAACCCAGCTGCTGCTGTACTGCGCTGGCACCCCACGGCTCACCGACACAGAACCCGTCGATGCGCCCGGCTTGCAGGTGCTGCGCCATCTGGGTGGGCGGCACCACCACACTGTTCACATCGTCGAGCGGATGAATGCCCTGGCTGGCGAGCCAGTAATACAGCCACATGGCGTGATTGCCGGTGGGAAAAGTCTGCGCGAAGGTCAGTTGCGAACCGTTTTGGTGCGCGCGTTTGTCCAGTGCCTCAGGCGTGATCACGCCCGCTTGCTGCAATTCGCTGGACAGGTTGATGCACTGACCGTTCTGATTGAGGCCCATCAGGATCGCCATGTCGGTCGCCGGGCCGCCGCTGATGCCCAGTTCCACGGCGTAGATCAGGCCATACAGGCTGTGTGCTGCGTGCAGCTGCCCGCTGACCAGCCTGTCGCGCAGCCCGGCCCATGAGGTCTGGCGCTTGAGGTTGAGGCTCAGCCCGTAAGGCTGGGCAAAGCCCTGCGTCGCGGCGACCACGAGCGGCGCGCAGTCAGTCAACGCCATGAAGCCGACGTCCAGGCTGTTGATTTCCGGCGCGTCGCTGCCGGCTACCCAGTCCAGGGCGTTGCTGGTTGGTTCAGTCATAGCGAGCACTTCATAAAAAGCCCATCCAGAAAAAAGGCGCCGTTCGACCCGATGCCAGTGCAAGGGGCTGAAGCGACGCCATTGTCCATGCACGGTTCCTTCGTTGGAGTACGTGCCCGATAACCGATCCAAGCAAGGCATATGCCAGCGTCATGTGGCAGGAAGTTTATCGCGCACCTCGCTTGAGCCGCCCGCACACGGCTATAATCGCCACCCTGAATTCAGCTGCTCACGAGCCCATCCCGCCATGTATAACCTGGCCCGCCAGTTACTGTTCAAACTTTCCCCGGAAACCTCGCATGACCTTTCGCTGGACCTGATCGGTGCAGGCGGGCGGCTGGGGCTCAACGGTCTGCTGAGCAAGTCTCCGGCGAATCTGCCGGTCAGCGTCATGGGCCTGGAATTCCCTAACCCTGTGGGGCTGGCGGCCGGTCTGGACAAGAACGGCGCGGCCATCGACGGTTTTGCACAACTGGGTTTCGGCTTTGTCGAGATCGGCACCGTGACGCCGCGTCCGCAGCCGGGCAATCCCAAGCCGCGTCTCTTTCGCCTGCCGCATGCCGAGGCGATCATCAATCGTATGGGCTTCAACAACCTGGGTGTCGATCATCTGGTGTCCAGGGTCCAGGCGGCCAAATACCGCGGCATTCTGGGTATCAACATCGGCAAGAACTTCGACACGCCGGTCGAACGTGCAGTGGATGATTACCTGATCTGCCTGGACAAGGTTTACGCCCACGCCAGCTATGTCACCATCAACATCAGTTCACCCAATACAGCGGGTCTGCGCAGTCTGCAATTCGGCGATTCGCTCAAGCAACTGCTCCAGGCCCTGAGCCTGCGTCAGCAGGAACTCACGCAACTGCATGGCAAGCGTGTGCCGTTGGCGATCAAGATTGCCCCGGACATGACCGATGAAGAAACCGTGCTGGTCGCTGCTGCGCTGATCGAATCGGGGATGGATGCGGTCATTGCCACCAACACCACGCTGAGCCGTCAGGGCGTCGAAGGCTTGCCGCATGCTGATCAGGCAGGCGGTTTGTCAGGCGCGCCGGTTCGCGAAAAAAGCACGCATATCGTCAAGGTGCTGGCTGGCGAGCTGGGCGGGCGCATGCCGATCATCGCGGCGGGCGGGATTACCGAAGGCCGGCATGCGGCCGAGAAGATCGCAGCCGGTGCCAGTCTCGTGCAGATCTACTCTGGTTTCATCTATAAAGGCCCGGCGCTGATTCGCCAGTCGGTGGACGCCATCGCGGCAATGCCACGCACCGCAGGCTGAATCAGGACCCGAAAAAAGGGGCTCTTCGAGAGAGCCCCTGGGCGTTGGCCCGCCGCCCGGGTCGGGCGTGCATGGTACAGGTGTGAATCAGTCAATCATGTTGACGGCCCGTCGAGGCCTGAATGTCTATGAATCGCCTCATCCGACCGCGTGAAGTTCGTTGAGTCTGTGGATGCCCGCAGTGCCGGTCATACCGTCCCAGTTGTCGCCGCGTCCTTCGCGCCAGCCATTGATCCATGCCTGGCGTACTGACGGTAGAGTAAAAGGGCAAAGCTCACGGGATTTACCATGAACGCCGTATTGATATCCGCGTAAAAATGCTCTTTCCAACGGATCACGCTTAAGTCTTCTCATAGGGTAATGCCCTCGTCTGTTGACTGTAATATCCCTGAGACCCCGTGATGAGGTCGGGCAGAATGTTCTGCCGTTGGTGCCCGCTGCCGGCGTGGCGGGCCTTGATGCCATCACCGTTGCAGTGATGACCTGTGTTGATTTCTAACCAAAGCGCAGGGCGGTGTGAATGATCGTTTTGTCATAAGCACGTCACATTCTGGTCTGTCCAGCAATAAGCGTTGGGGTGCGTCAACACTGATTTTTTACGCAGCCCCCTTCAGACGCGGGTTTGCGGACGAATTGAGATCGCTTATCAACCTCAAATGGTGGCTGTTTGCCTTGCCCACACAAGCGACGAAGGGTCACTGATCGGCCGATAAAATGTGACTTTTCGAGTCGGGCTTTTCGGCAGCATCTTTATTGCCAACATTGCAGGCCTCGATATCTGTTTTAATGTGCAGCTTAACTGCCGCAATGACATGACAGGATCATGCGGTGGACCGGCACACATCAAGTGCCACGCAGGCGTTCTCCACGAAAGACGCCTGTTCAAATCTGGCAGGGCAATGCGTTGCCCGCCGCAGACGGCTCAGGCCCTGGAATACACATGTCGGATCGCTACGAACTTTTCCTCACTTGCCCAAAGGGCCTTGAAGGCCTGCTTGCAGAGGAAGCCACTGCGCTTGGCCTGCAAGAGACCCGCGAGCACACCTCGGCCATTCGCGGCTCGGCCGACATGGAGACCGCTTATCGCTTGTGCCTGTGGTCGCGTCTGGCCAACCGCGTGCTGCTGGTGCTCAAGCGGTTCCCGATGAAGGACGCCGAAGACCTGTACCACGGCGTACTCGATGTCGAATGGCACGACCATCTCGAATCGGAAGGCACCATCGCGGTGGAATTCAGCGGTCATGGCTCGGGTATCGACAACACCCACTTTGGTGCATTGAAGGTCAAGGACGCGATCGTCGACAAGCTGCGCACGCCCGAAGGCGAACGTCCCTCCGTCGACAAGATCAACCCGGACCTGCGTGTGCACCTGCGTCTGGACCGTGGCGAAGCCATCCTGTCGCTGGACCTTTCCGGTCACAGCCTGCACCAGCGCGGCTATCGTCTGCAGCAGGGGGCTGCGCCGCTCAAGGAAAACCTTGCCGCAGCGATCCTGATCAGAGCCGGCTGGCCGCGTATTGCTGCCGAGGGCGGCGCGCTGGCTGACCCGATGTGTGGTGTCGGTACATTCCTGGTCGAGGCCGGCATGATCGCCGCCGACATCGCGCCCAATATCAAGCGCGAGCGCTGGGGTTTCTCTGCCTGGCTCGGTCACGTTCCGGCCCTGTGGCGCAAGCTGCACGACGAAGCGCTGGCACGCGCCGAGGCCGGGCTGGCCAAAACCCCTTCGTGGATTCGCGGTTACGAAGCCGATCCGCGTCTGATCCAGCCTGGCCGCAACAACATCGAGCGCGCTGGCCTGAGCGACTGGATCAAGGTCTATCAGGGCGAAGTTGCAACGTTCGAGCCGCGTCCGGATCAGAACCAGAAAGGTCTGGTGATCTGCAACCCTCCGTACGGCGAGCGTCTGGGTGATGAAGCCAGTTTGCTGTATCTCTACCAGAATCTGGGCGAGCGCCTGCGTCAGGCCTGCCTGAACTGGGAAGCTGCGGTGTTCACCGGCGCGCCTGATCTGGGCAAGCGCATGGGTATTCGCAGCCACAAACAGTATTCCTTCTGGAACGGCGCCTTGCCGTGCAAGTTGTTGCTGATCAAGGTGACGCCCGACCAGTTCGTCACCGGCGAGCGTCGCACCCCGGAACAGCGTCAGGTCGAGCGTGACAACCCGGTCGAAGTCGAAGTTGTCGAAAGAAAGCTCAACAAGAATGGCAACCCGATCAAGCCGGAACCGGTGGTGGTCGAGCAGGCTCGCCTGAGCGAAGGCGGGCAGATGTTTGCCAACCGTCTGCAGAAGAACCTCAAGCTGATGGGCAAGTGGGTGCGCCGCGAGGGCATCGATTGCTACCGCGTGTACGACGCCGACATGCCTGAGTACTCACTGGCAATCGATCTGTATCACGACTGGGTTCACGTTCAGGAATACGCCGCGCCCAAGACCATCGACCCGGAAAAGGCTTCGGCTCGCCTGTTCGACGCGCTGGCAGCCATTCCGCAGGCGCTAAACATCGACAAGAGTCGCGTGGTGATCAAGCGTCGCGAGCGCCAGAGCGGCACCAAACAGTACGAGCGCCAGAGTGCTCAGGGTCAGTTTCTGGAAGTCAGCGAAGGCGGCGTCAAGTTGCTGGTCAACCTGACCGACTACCTGGACACCGGCCTGTTCCTCGATCACCGCCCGATGCGCATGCGTATCCAGCGTGAGGCGGCGGGCAAGCGCTTCCTGAACCTGTTTGCCTACACGGCAACGGCCAGTGTGCATGCCGCCAAGGGCGGTGCGCGCAGCACCACCAGCGTCGACCTGTCACGGACCTATCTTGACTGGGCGCGACGCAACCTGTCGCTGAACGGTTTTTCCGACAAGAACCGTCTGGAGCAGGGCGACGTGATGGCCTGGCTGCAGGCCAATCGTGACGAGTACGAGCTGATCTTCATTGATCCGCCGACGTTCTCCAACTCCAAGCGCATGGAAGGCATTTTCGACGTGCAGCGTGATCAGGTCGAGCTGATCGACCTGGCAATGGCGCGCCTGGCGCCGGGCGGCGTGCTGTATTTCTCCAACAACTTCCGCAAGTTCGTGCTCGATGAAAATCTGAGCCAGCGCTACGCGGTCGAAGACATCACCGCCCAGACCATCGACCCGGACTTCGCCCGCAACGGCAAGATCCACCGCGCCTGGAAAATAATGGCGCGGGCTTGAGCCTGTAAAGCCTGGGGCGGTGAGCTGACGTGCAGCAACTTTGTACAGGTTTGTTCATCGCCCACTAGGCAAACTACTGGCGAGTAGCTATAAAAGATCAATAGCCAGCTTGACGCTCCAGTTCGTTGGCGTCATGAGTTTCTGTCTATGACCGCTAAACGTTTCAGGCTCAGAATTCTGAGTTTTATCAATGGTCAGCGCGCTGCATGGCTGATAGCGGTTCTGGCTTTTCTGATCGGCGTGGCGCTGACTGTTATGTTGGCGCTGGCGGACAACGAGCTGTATCAGCGTCAGGTACGCCAGCGTTTCGACATGCTCGCAGCGGAGCGCTTCAGCCGTCTACAAGAGCGTCTGGACCGGCAGGTCACCCGGCTGGATACGCTGAGCCGCTTCTTTATCTATTCAAGGCAGGTTGATCAGTCGGAATTCGACGGCTTCGTCGCACCGTTGCTTTTGGGAACCCAGGCGTATGCCTGGACCCCTCGGGTCACCAGTGCCGAGCGGGCAGCTTTTGAGGAGCAGGCGCGCAAGGACGGCATAACGGACTACGCCATACGCGAGATGGACGAAAAAGGCGCGTTGAAAACGGCCGGTGCGCGCACTGAGTATTTTCCGGTGCGCTTCCTGCAAACCGTCAGCAAAACGCCGTCGCCACTCGGGTTTGATATTTCCTCTGAGCAGGTGCGCCGTTCCGCTCTGGAACGCGCGCGCCTGCTCAAGCGTATTGTCGCCACGCCTCGTATTCGCCTGCTGGACCCGCCCGACGCCTACGGTATCTTGCTGGTGGCGCCGGTGTTCTCGGCCACCCGGACGCCTGCTGAGCTGAACGGGTATGTGACGGCCGTTATCAGCCTGGCGCAATTGATGACTGTGGGGACCGCTGAGCAGGACAGCCTCGCGGTGACCATGCAGGACCTCAGCTCGCCAGCAAAGCCCGAGCCGATTTACGAGTCGCCGGTTGCCGCCATCCGCAATCGGCTGTACGCCAGCAGCTTGCTGAGCCTGGGCGACAGGGATTACCTGATTGAAGTCCGCCCGACGCAGATTTTCAATCTCAGCAATCAGATCATGATGCCGGGCCGGGTGATGTGGCTTGGCGGTCTGCTGAGCCTGATGCTCAGCGCGTTGCTCTACACCCTGATCAGTCAGCGTCAGCGAGCCTTGCAGCGTGTTGCGCAACGCACCCGTGAGCTGCGCCAGCGTGAATTGCAGTTGCGTGCCGCGCACGGGCAGTTGCGCAACGTGCTCGACGCCGCGACCGAGGTGGCGATCATCGCTACTGATCTGGACGGGGTGATCAACATGTTCAACGTCGGCGCGCAGAAGATGCTGGGTTATCCTCAGGAAGAAATACTGGGCAAGTTCCGTCTCATGGACCTCTATCAGTCCGCTGAGCTGGAGGCCCGCGCGAGCAGCCTGAGCCGGCAGCGCGGGAAGCCGATCAGCGCGTCCCAGCTGATGTTTCTCGACGCTGTACAGGACGGCACTCATCCGTCGCAGGAATGGACGCTGCAGCGCAGTGACGGCAGTACTCTGGTCGTGGATATGCTGGTCACTGCAGTGCGTGACGATCAGGGGCTGTGGACCGGCTATCTTGCCGTGTGCATCGACGTCACCGAACACAAGCGCGTCAACCAGGCCCTGGCCGAACAGGGGCAATTGCTTAAAAAACTCGGCTCGCAGGTGCCCGGCGGTATCTATCAGTACCACCTGTCTGCCGATGGCAGCGCCCGTTTCAGGTATGCCAGTGCGGGTATGTGCGAGCTGTTCGAATTGGATGAGGCACAGTTGTTTGGCGACGCCGAGGCCTTGATGCGGCGCATTCACCCCGCCGATCTGACACGGATCAAAACCTCGATTCTTTCCAGTGCGAAGCACCTGACAGCCTGGAGCCAGGAATACCGGGTCGAGTTGCCGCGCAAGGGGCTGCGCTGGCTTAGCGCTGCCTCTACGCCGGAGCGGCTGGCCGATGGCAGCGTGCTGTGGCACGGATTTGTATCTGATATCACCGACCTCAAGCGCGTCGAGCAGGAGTTGCGAGCGCTTTCGGTCACCGACGTACTGACCGGTGCCTACAACCGGCGCTTTTTTCAGGACCGCATGCAGGCCGAGCTGAAAAGGATCGACCGGCACGGTGGTGACCTTTCGATCATCATGCTCGACGTCGATCACTTCAAACGCATCAATGACCGCTTCGGGCACGCCGCAGGCGATCAGGTGCTCAGGTCCATTTCGGAAAAGATCAGCCAGCGACTACGCAGTGACGACGTGTTCTGCCGTCTGGGTGGCGAAGAGTTCATGGTGGTGTGCCCGGGCACGCGTGGCACACAGGCCTATCAACTGGCGTTGAGTTTGCGCGAGGCGTTGCGCAGTCAGGTTATCGAAGGAGTCGATCATGTGGTGACGGCCAGCTTCGGGGTTGCGAGCAGGCGGGCAGGTGAAGGCATCGATGCCATGTTGCTGCGCGCCGACTCGGGCGTCTACGCAGCGAAGCAGGGCGGTCGGGATCGGGTTGAGCCGGAGCAGCCTTGACGCGACGCGCTTGTCTGGGACGCGACGCGCCTGTCTGGCGGAATGATCTGAGTCGCGTTTGCAACTGATGTGTTTGAAACAGGCTGATGTGAAACCAAGATGCCCGCTGCAACGCGGGCCTCTTCGGTGGCTACGATGTTACTGCTGCTGGATCGACACCGTGGTGCTGGCCAGTTTGGGCTGGCGGTACAGATCGATCAGTACTTCGTCCAGAATTGACGATGCGCCGAAAGGGCGTGGATCGTTGAGAATGGCCACTACCGCCCAGGTGTTGCCGTTGTTGTCGCGGCTGAATCCGGCGATGGCGCGTACGGTGTTCAACGTGCCTGTCTTGATATGGGCCTCGCCCAGCAGTGGCGTGCGCTTGAGGCGTTTGCGCATCGTCCCGTCGAGCCCGGCCAGAGGCATGGAACTCATGAATTCGGCGGCATACGGGCTACGCCATGCGGCTTGCAGGATAACCGCCATCTCACGGGCGCTGACGCGTTCTGCGCGGGACAGCCCGGAACCGTTTTCCATGACCAGATGTGGCGCAGTGATACCTTTTTTCGCCAGCCACTGACGGATTACCCGTTGCGCCGCTTTGCCGTCGTCGCCGTCGGCTTCGTTGCGAAACTCTTCGCCCAGGCTGAGGAACAGCTGCTGGGCCATGGTGTTGTTACTGAATTTGTTGATGTCACGGATGACTTCCACCAGGTCTGGCGAAAATGCCTTGGCAAGCAGCTTGGCGTTGCCGGGCAGTACGCCGACGCGGTCCTTGCCCTGAATGGTGCCGCCCAGCTCCTGCCAGATGGCGCGTACCGCGCCCGCAGTGTAGGTCGGGTGATCGAGCAGCGACAGATAGGTCTGCGAGTTGCAGCCGTTACCCAGTTGGCCGGTCACCGTCACGTTGACGCTGCCGTCCGGTTGCGTCACCGGGTTGTAGCGCACGTCGCCGGTACATTGCTTTGAGGCACTGGCCTTGACCTGATTGTCGATACGGACCGTGGCGATCGGCGGCTCCACCGACACCAGAATCCGGCCGTCATCGTTGCGGGTCACGAAGCGCAGGGCCTTGAGGTTGACCATCAGCGAGTCGGGCTTGACCAGAAACGGCTTGTTGTCGTCGTTGCCGTCATCGTTGAACACCGGCAGCTGTGGTTGCACGAAGTGGCTGCGATCCAGTACCAGATCGCCGGTCACCTGTTGTACACCGTTGGCTCGCAGATCTCGCATCAACAGCCAGAGTTTTTCCATGTTCAGCTTGGGATCACCGCCGCCCTTGAGGTACAGGTTGCCGCGCAGTACGCCGTTGCTCAGGGTGCCATCGGTGAAGAATTCGGTTTTCCACTGGTGGGTCGGGCCGAGCATTTCCAGCGCGGCGTAGGTGGTGATCAGCTTCATGGTGGAAGCCGGATTCACCGACACATCGGCATTGAAAACGGTTGGTGTACCAGGGCCGTTGAGTGGCAGCATGACCAGCGAGAGCGCATTATCGCCGAGTTTGCTGGCTTTCAGAGCCTGTTGAACCTTGGGTGGCAGGGTGGTGTTGATGACGGCGGCGTGGGCGGGGAGAGCCAGAGGCAAAAGCATCGACGCGAGCAGCAATGGACGTAACGACTTGATCATTGAATAAAACCCTACTGCAAAGAGGGAAATAAAAAGAGGGCATGGATGGATTCCCTCGGTAACTATTCGATATCGATGTTCGATGACTATAGTAGTGAACGCGCAGAGATATTTCGTAATAAATGAGATTGCGCGGCGAACGAGCGGCATTATGCCCCAAGCTGGGCTGGCTTGTGATGGGGACGAGTGCTCAAGTGAGTATTTTTTTGCGCTCATTGCCCAAGCGCCTGTCAGACCACCGGATATCCGTTACAAGCAGCAATTGTCGGGCTTTTACGTCGCCAAGCTGGTAAAGTGCCGGCCGATATTTATTGATGAGGATTGTCCCATGGCCACTAACCGCTCCCGCCGTCTGCGCAAAAAACTGTGTGTGGACGAGTTCCAGGAATTGGGTTTCGAACTGAACCTGGACTTCAAGCAAGAGCTGGATGACAAGGCAATCGACGCTTTCCTCGACGCTTTCCTGAAAGAAGCAATGGAAGCCAACGGTCTTGGCTATGTGGGCGGCGACGACTTCGGTCTGGTTTGCCTGAGCAAGCGTGGCTCGGTCAGCGAAGAGCAGCGTGCTGCTGTTGAAGCCTGGCTGAAAGGCCGCAGCGAACTGACAGAAGTCACTGTCAGCCCGCTGATCGACGTCTGGTACCCGGAAAAAGAAATCAACCCGGCCGCCTGATGCAAGTGGAAGCAGGCTCAAGCCTGCTTCCACTGCCGCTGTGCCTGTCCGCTCCCCTCGTTACATCGCCTTGTCTTCTCCTTTCTGTCTGCGCTGCATGATCGGGTCAACCGCATCAGCCCTGATCGCTGTTTTTAGCCTGTTGCGCCTCAAGCGCCCTCTCAAGTTCGTCCATTGCCAGGTCCATTGCCTCGTGGCACGCCTTCAGCTGTGCCTCTGACCCATCCGGTTCGCACGCCTGTTCAAGGTCATCACAGGCCTGGACGACTCTGTCGGCACTGATGATCCGTGCGGCCCCTTTGATTCGGTGGGCGATTTCACTGACTTTCCTGCGATTATCATCGCGCACCAGTTCGGCGAGCATCAACTGGTCGTCCTTGTTGCTGGACAGCAACTGGGCAATCAGCCGCTCGACCATTTCCGGACGATCACCGGTCAGGCTGCTGATGCTTTGCAGGTTGAACGGCCGCACCTTGCGCGGCAGCGGCGTCAAGCAGGAGAGCTGTTCGTTCAGGGTCTTCAGGCTGATGGGTTTGAACAGGCAATCGTCCATGCCAGCGTCCAGGCAGCGCTGGGTTTCCTCGTGCTGCGCATTGGCAGTGAAGCCAAGTACTCTGCAGCGTGGCAGGCTGTCGGCAAGTTCGCGGGCGCGAATCGAGCGCGCCAGGTCGTAGCCATTCATGATCGGCATGTTGCAATCGGCGACCACCAGATCAAAATCTCCGGCCATCCAGCGTTGCAGCCCTTGTGCGCCATTTTCGGCCATTTCGCAATGATGACCGAGGAAACCCAGTTGCTGGCACAGCAGCAGCCGATTGGCAGGATGGTCATCCACCACGAGTATGTTCAGAACCTGCTGGGCTTGCGCCTCGGCAGTCACAACAGCAGGCAGGCTGGCCAGTGGTTCCAGTGTGGTCAATATCAGCTGCATATTGATCCGCGTACCGATGCCTGGCTCGCTGTCAAGCGACAGGCTGCCACCCATCATCGTGCACAGGCTGCGGCAGATCACCAGCCCCAGCCCGGCGCCGGTTCTGGCCATCTGCCCGGTGTTGTCAGCCTGGGCGAAGGGTTCGAACAGGCGTTGCTGATCTTCGACACTGATACCGATGCCACTGTCCTGCACCGTGATGTGCACCTGCAGTTGTTGAGGATCCGGGGTGTCGGGGGCTTGCAGGCTGATCTTTACCTGACCGTAGCGGGTGAATTTGATCGCATTGCTGACCAGGTTCGACAGGATCTGCTTGAAGCGTAGCGGGTCGATCAGCACGTCGGTGTTGATCCGGCTGTCCAGCTCCAGCACCAGGTTGAGGTCTTTCTGGCGCGCCAGGCCATCGAACACCCGGACCACTGACTCCACCAGTTGCCGCAGGTTGGCGCGTTCCGGATTTAGTGCCAGTCGCCCGGATTCGATGCGTGCGATATCGAGGATATCGCCGATCAGGTCGAGCAGCTCATTGGCCGAGCTGTAGGCAACCTCGATGGCCGGGCGATCCAGCTCGCCGTGATCGGCACGTTTGAGTGCCAGTTCGAGCATCCCGATCACCGCGTTCATGGGCGTGCGGATTTCATGGCTCATGGTCGCCAGAAAGGTACTCTTGGCGCGGCTGGCGGCGTCTGCCTGCTCCTTGGCGGTCTGTAGTTCTTCGATAAGCTGGCGGCGCTCGCTGATGTCGATCCAGCCGCCGATGATGCCCTGCACTTCGCCCAGAGAATCACGAAACGGCAGAATCCAGTGGTAGATGGTCAACCGACGGTCACCGATGTGCAGAGGCCGGTCGAGAATCAGCGCCGTGTTGCTGGCCATGACCCGTTTATAGTCAGCGGCGTATTCGCGTGCCTCGAAAGCGTTACCCAATACGCCGTCGGTGGCGCTCTTGCCGATGATGTCTTCGCGCTGCGTGGAAAAGGTGCTGAGGTAGCTGTCGTTGCACATGCGCAGCAGACCATCGCGGTCACGCACATAGATCGGGTGGGGTGTGCCGTCGACCAGCGCACTCATGAACTCGAATTGATCGCTCAGTGCTCGCTCGGCGGCTTCGCGCTGACGGATCTGGCGCCGCATCCAGGCGTTCCAGGCCAGCAGGCCGATCAGCAGCAGGCCGGCGCCGATCAGAATCTGATAAATCAGACGCTGATAATCGTGCCATTTGGCGCTGGACGGCGTGTAGGCGCGCCAGCGATTGTTGATCGCAGCCAGATCCTGAGGCGCGATACTGGCCAGCGCCTTGTCGAGGATCGAGCTCAGTTCGATGGCGTTGCGTGAGGTCGCCATTGAGATCAGCGCCGGCTCTTCGCCGATGGTCGCGGTCATCTGCAAGCGTTCTTCGAAGATGCCGGAAGACAGAAAATAGTTGGCGCTGAGCAGCGAGGTAACCGCACCCTCGGTTCGGCCCACCGCGAGCATGTCCAGTGCCTGAAAAGGATTGTCTATTTCCAGCGGTACGACCTTCGGGTATTTGCGTTGCAGCCATTCCAGCATCGGACTGCCCTGAGTGATGGCCAGACGCTTGCCATCCATTTGTTCCAGATAACTCGGTGAGCCCTGGTCTTTGCGGGTGACCAGTACGAACGAGTTATCGATGTAAGGCCGGGTGAAACTCAGCCGGTCTTCACGCTCGTCGCTGGAGACCAGTGCGCCGATCATGTCCGCCCGACCCTGACTGACCTGATTCTGCATGTCGGTCAGGCTCGGCGAGCGTTTGACGTCGAATTTCAAACCGGTGCGCAGGCGTATCAGTTCGAGCAGGTCGGCGGTGATTCCGCGAAAATTACCCTTGGCGTCGAAGAAGGTCAGCGGTGCATACGCCTCGTTCACCACCACCCGCACGCTGGGATGCTGGGCAATCCAGCGTTCTTCGCGTTGCGTCAGTTGCAGCTTCTGATCGGTGAGCATCAAATCGTTGCCGGCACTCCAGCGCCGGGAGATATCGATACGTTCGTCGACCGGGATTGCCTTGAGTGTCTGATTGATCACCTCGAGCAAGCGCGTGTTGTCGTTGCGCACGGCAAAACTGAAACCGTTGGCTTCATGCTTGCCGAAACTGGCCATCTGCACGTTATTCAGGTAGCCCTTGTTGATGATGTATTGCGTTGAAATCGTATCGCCGAGAAATACGTCGGCCTGATTGAAGGCAACCGCGTTGATCGCATTCTGGAAGGAGGGGTAGGTCTTGAGATTGGCACCAGGGTACGTGGCTTCGACATCGGCAGGCGGCAGATAGTGGTAGACCATGCTCAGGCGCATGCCTTTCAGGCCATCGTTCAGCGGGCGTGTTTCGCCGATGCGGGTCACCAGCACAGGCTGATCCACTGAATAGGGCTGTGACAGCCGGATATCGCGCTTGATGACTTCGAAACCATTGGCGGTGCCCAGCAGGTCTATTGTGCCGTCGACCAGTGCCTTGATCGCTGCATCGCGGCTTTCGAAACGCTTGACCCTGATCGGCAGATCCAGCGCTTTCGAAATGATTCCGGCGTAATCGGCAGTGATGCCTTCGTAATCGTTGCCGGAGATGGTGATGTCGAACGGCGGGTAATCGGGCGCCGACGTACCGAGGATCAGTTCGCGTCGACCTCGCACCCACTGCCATTGGCCGCTGTCCAGCTTCACATCCATGTGAGCCGGGCTTGAGCGACCGAGCAGGGTGTAATGGTCGGCAGCCTCAAGGCTGGTCTGAATAGCCCAGCCCAGGCATAGGCCTATGGCCAGTATCAATAATTGTCTGAAGCGCTTGGACATCCGTTATCTCACACTAGCGCGTTACGTTTCGCCATCTCGATAAGGTCTACCAAGGTTTTTGTTTTCAGTTTTTGCATAAGACGGGTTTTGTAAGTACTGACCGTCTTGTTGCTCAGAAACATGCCTTTGGCTATTTCCTTGTTGGAACGACCCTGCGCGAACAACTGCAATACCATCAGTTCG
This sequence comes from Pseudomonas syringae, assembly GCF_023278085.1. NCBI lineage: Bacteria > Pseudomonadati > Pseudomonadota > Gammaproteobacteria > Pseudomonadales > Pseudomonadaceae > Pseudomonas > Pseudomonas syringae. Next base: position 2,062,952 of record NZ_CP066265.1, read on the forward strand.
CGATCATTAACCAACTTGAACAGCTCGAGCTCGCTAGGATTTCCATCTTCACGAACGGCGCACGCCAATGCCTGACTGGGAAAGTAATTGTAGCCGGATAATACAGCTTTCACCGAACTGAGCAGTTCGCTCAGGTCTTCCTGCTTGCATACGTAGCCGGAAGCCCCGGACTGCATGCAGCGAATGGCGAACAGGTTGGGCGTTTGCGAGGTGAGCACGAGAATTTTCGAGGGCAGGCCCATGGTGTTGAAGCGGGCCAGTACTTCAAGGCCATCGAGCTTGGGAATGCTGATATCGAGGATGATCAGGTCGGGCATGCATTCGCGAACCATTTGCATTGCGTCGACACCGTTGTCGGTTTCGCCTACCACCTCATAGTTTTCGTTCTCCAGCAGCATTCTTACAGCCAGCCGGATAACCGGGTGGTCATCAATGATAAAGACTGAGTTCATATTTTATTCCATACAAGCAGCGAAGAAAGCGCGCACCTTAGCTCAGATGATCGTGCAGGCACATGAAGAGACTTGGTCAGTAGGCATATATAGGAAAAGTCCTACAGTAATTAACGTATGGGAGTACGTAAAAGCCTACGTGGAACACGAGTACGTTTAAAAGTCGAAGCGTATTTTCTGCAAGTGCCAGTCACTGATTAACAAATTGTTTATAACCATCAGGAATCATCATTCATGTTTAGTGTTGCTTTCCTACAGTTCTAAAAGTGGATTCACTAAGGGGGGCGGCTATTCATTGCTCCGCCTGTAAGTTCCGGTGTATGAAGCGGTCACTGTATCCAGGCCGACATGTGCAAATCCGTCCCTCAGTCCTGAACGGATTGCGTTTCGAGCAGGCGACTCAGGTCGGGACCGTGCAAGGGCTTGCGCAGATAACCGAGCAGCGGCAGGTTACGTTTCAGGGCTGATTTCTGCAGGTTCTCAAGCTGCGCATCGGGCAGGCCGCTGAGCAGAATCGCCTGACGTGCCAGACCGTGGCGCAGGGCCTGATCAATGAGTTCAAGGCCGCTCAGATCGGGCAGGCACTGGTCACACAGCAGCAGGTCGTAGGGTGCGGGGCTACGCTGCATGGCGTTCATGGCGTCTGCTGCAGTGAGGGCCGGTGTCAGCAGAAAGTAGCCCTGATTGTTGAGCAGGACTTCTGTGGCGATCAATTGGAAGGGGTGATCCTCCACCAGCAGGATGCGCAGATTGTTTCTGGACATGATTTTTCCGGAAAGGGCTTGGCGATGCCGCTAAGCATCGTCAGGCGTCATGCGAACCCGTAAGCGTCGCAGGCAGATGGATAAGGTGCCGACACGGCAGTGAAGTGGCTGGGATTATTGAGGGATGCAAGAAATGCTGCGATAGGATTCGTCTGACAAGCGTGTAGGGCTTATCTGTATTTTTTCGGAGTCGAGAAAAATCGACCGACGGCCCACCCGCAAGCGTGCGGGTGTCCAGTCGGTCGGTGAGGGGCTATATCTGTCCTGAGCGTCCGGTCATTTCTCTGGCCATTTCGCTGGCGTAGCTGTCGGTCATTCCGGCGATGAAGTCGATCATGCGCAGGAACGAGGCATGCAGCGGCGCTTTCGGGTCCGGCGCGCTGTTGCCCAGCAGGTCGAGAATCCGTCGATGCTTGAACGAGGGTGTCCTGCCGCCAAACTGTTCGAGCGCGGCACCGCAAAACGCGTTGAGCAGTATTTCCAGCGTGGTATAGGCACCGATTTCATGCAGCGTCTTGCGCTTGTCCTGGAATATTTTCTTGCGCGCCATGTCCTTGGCGCTCAAGACGCAGCGTTTGGCTGGCCCGTGCATGTGTTCGACCAGATCGCCTGGCAGGGTGCCGGCGAGCAGGGCATCCTGTTGTTCGACAAAAGCCCTGGCTGCGGCGTTGGTCAGGTGCTCGATGGCCTTGCCGCGCAGGATCGCCAGCTTGCGGCGTCGGGAGTCGCCCGGTCCGAGCTGGCGATAGGTTTCCGGCAGGTCATCGCCGACCAGCCCCAGCAGCAGCGACTCTACTTCTGCGTAGTCCAGCAGCTCCATCTCCAGCCCGTCTTCCAGATCGATCAGCGCGTAGCAGATGTCGTCTGCGGCTTCCATCAGGTAAACCAGTGGATGCCGCGCCCAGCGCTGCTCTTCAAGTTGCGGCAGACCGAGCTTGCCGGCGATCTGTTCGAGGATCGGCAATTCGCTCTGATAGCAGCCGAACTTGTGCTTCTTATAGCCCAGCGAATCAGCATGCCGGGCGGTCCACGGGTATTTGAGGTAGGTGCCCAGTGTGGCGTAGGTCAGGCGCGTGCCGCCGTCGAACTGGTGATATTCAAGCTGGGTCAGAACCCTGAACCCCTGAGCGTTGCCTTCGAAATTGAGGAAGTCGTTGCGCTCGGTATCGCTCATCGCATCCAGCCAGCCGCGCCCGGCAGCCTGATTGAACCAGTTGCGGATCGCGTCTTCGCCCGAATGGCCAAACGGCGGGTTGCCGATGTCATGGGCCAGGCAGGCTGATTGCACCACCATGCCCAGATCGCTGGGGTCGCACCAGTCGGGCAGGGCAGAGCGCAGGGTTTCACCTACGCGCATGCCCAGCGAGCGGCCGACGCAGCTGACTTCCAGCGAATGGGTAAGGCGCGTGTGAATGTGATCGTTGCTGGTCACCGGATGGACCTGGGTCTTGCGGCCCAGACGGCGAAAGGCGCCGGAAAAGATGATGCGGTCGTGGTCCTTGTGAAACGGGCTGCGCCCCAGTTCTTCGGGACTGTGCAGGGTTTTGCCAAGTCGTTCGCGGTTAAGCAGGGTCTGCCAATCCAAGGCGGTCACTCCGTCAAAAGTCGTTGCCTAGCTTCCCGGTTCGACACGCTGGCCGCAAGGGCTTCAGGTGGTGCACACAGAAAACAGGCCTCATGAAAAAGCAAATGCCCGCCCCGGAGTTCCGGGGCAGGCATGTACGTTCAAGCCTGACTCACGCTAAAAGCCGCAGCGATCAGAGTCTTTTGTTGCGATTCTGTATGGCACGACTTTGCATGGCCACCTTGATCAGCGGCGTCAAGGTGATGCCCAGTTTCAGCAGGCGACCCAGCAGGCTGGTGCGCCCGGTCTTGGCACGTTTGCCGCTCAAAAAGCCGAGCAGTGCGACCGACCCCACGCCCCAGAGCGGCGCGTGACGGAAGCCCAGCGCGCTTTTCCAGTCGTGCCGAATACCGCGAAAGCGTTGCAGCGGCTGCAACAGTTGCGTGGATTCGTGGCGTATTTCCTGACGATGCATCTCCATGCGCAGGCGGATCAGGGCCTTGCGCAATTCGCGTCGGGTATTGCTCTGGTGCGACTTGGGTTCACTCATGGCATCAATCGCTCACGGTCATTGGCCAGTTCTTCAAGGGTCGCGTGAAACGGTGACGACTCATCGAAAATAGCTGACTTCAGGCGCAATCCGCAGAAGATGGCGGCCAGAAAGTAGAACGTACACAGGCCGATAATCCCGGCCAGTCGATAACTGTCCCACAGAACGATCAGCAGCAAGGCCGAGAGTCCGGTCAGCAGCAGCAGGCCGAAAACCAGTGCCAGCCCGGCAAACAGGAGCAGGCTGACGGTTCGCGCTTTTTGCTCCTGCAACTCGATGCCGAACAGTTCGACATGGGTGTGCAACAGGCCAAGGAAAGCAGCGCCGAGACGCCGCGGTGAAGAGCCCGGAGTTCCCTCGGGCGGTGCTGATTCCGTTCCAAGAGTCATGATGTTAGCGCCTTGTAGCCAGCAGACCGATCAGAAAACCGACACCGGCAGCGATACCGACCGACTGCCAAGGGTTGTTCTGAACGTAATCTTCGGTAGCGACGACTGCTGCTTCGCCGCGCTCGCGCAGCGAGTCTTCGGTGGTCTTCAGCGTCTCTTTGGCACGCAGCAGGCTTTCACGGATCTGAGCACGCAGTTCGTCAGCCTGATCACCTGCCAGAGACGCCGTGTGCGCCAGCAGTTTCTCAGTGTCGGCAACCAGTACCTGAAAGTCGGCTCTCAGGATTTCCTGAGCATTCTGTGCGGTTTCGCGAGCCATGATTTTCTCCGTTTGGGTGGCGTATGGATGTTTCGAGTGCAAGTGATTCCTGAAGGTTCACTTCGATTGTTGCATCGTGCCCGATCAGGCGCTTTACAGCCGCTGTACCTTACTCCAAAAGGGCGCGTCAGGAAAAATCAGCGCTGACCGAGACATTTGGGGGTTCCGTATTTCTGGCCTTTGGCTATGCTCCACACGCGTCACCCCGTGCAGGGGCAAATAGCGCACGCCCGACGTGGCAATCGACAGGTTTCTGAAAATACCGAGAGGATGGAGAAAGGCATGGAGCGGCTGTATTCCCTGCAAGGTCTCAGGGGCGTTGCAGTCCTTGGCGTGGTGCTGTTTCACATGATGTCGGTAGAGAGCAAGTTTTCCGGCGGCGATATTCTGCTGCCGCCGCTGCTCGATTTTTTCCAGCTGGGTGTCGATCTGTTCTTTGTCATCAGCGGGTTCGTGATGGTGATTGTCAGCCGCGGCCGTTTCCAGAGCAGCGTAGAGGCGCAACGCTTTCTGTTCAACAGGCTGTCACGGATCTACCCCACGTACTGGCTGTATTTCTTTATTACCCTTGCGGTCTATCTGGTGCAGCCAGGCATGGTCAACAGCGGACATGGCTCGTCCAACCTGCTCATGTCGTTCCTGTTGCTGCCCAACGACAAAGTGCTGTTGGTGATGGTTGCCTGGTCGCTTTTGTTCGAGCTGTGGTTCTACGTGGTGTTCTCCGGCTTGCTGCTGTTTCGCGAGCGGCTTTTGCCATCGCTGCTGGGCATCTGGGCGCTGGTCATCATCGTCTTCAACGCGCTGGCCGACTGGCAGGACTATTCGTCCGCGCTGAAAATCATTCTCCACCCTTACTCGCTGGAATTCATCATTGGCGCGGCGCTGGCGCTGTTCTTCTATGGTCGGCACAGCGCGCGCCTGCCGACCGTAGCCGTTTATGCCTTGCTGGGCGCGGGGTTGCTGCCGGGTATCGCGCTGATTGGCTATTACCGGCTGTATGACAGTCAGGGGCTGGCGCGCATGTTGCTGGTGGGTAGCGTATTCGGTGTGCTGGTGCTGACCCTGGCATTGCTGGAACGGCGCAAACGGCTTTCGGTGCCTGGCGCTCTGGTGGTCGTGGGTGACATGTCCTACACCATCTATCTGTCTCACCTGCTTGTACTGGGTGTTATCGGCCGAATCTGGAGCCTGGTCGGCGCATGGCCCGAAAGCTATCTGGATAATCTGTTGTTTGCCCTGCTGATGATGGCAGCAGCGATCTGCTATGGCTGGGTCGGTTATCGCTGTTTCGAGAAGCCGGTACTGGACCGCGCCAATGCGTTCAGCAAGCGGCACTTCAGGGCGAATTCGGCAAGGGCAGGGGCATAGCAACATGCGCCTGCCCGGCAACTCGACGTTACTCCGTACCACGCCTAGAATGGTTTCCGGTTACCCGTATTGATTGCGAGGATGCACGCATGCCACCCGAATGCCAGCTGTTCGGAACCCCGGGATGTCAGCTGTGCGAGATCGCCGAAGCGGTGTTGCTGCCGTTTGCGATCGAGCATGGCCTGATGCTTGAACTGATCGACATCAGCGAGGATGAGCAGCTCTTCGAGCGCTACGAGCTGTGCATCCCTGTGCTGCGTCGTGTCGACACCGGGGAAGAGCTGGAATGGCCTTTTGACGCGCCACAGGTGGCGTCATTCCTGAGCCGTTGAGTCTCTCGTCGAGCGGCATTTTCCTATCTTCATTTCCTTGGACCTGACGCGCATTGAATATCGATACCCGGATCAAATTCCGCCATCTGGTGTGCTTCCTCGAAGTGGCGCGTCAGGGCAGTCTGGCGCGCGCGTCGGACGTGTTGTCGATCAGCCAGCCGGCCCTGTCCAAAAGCATCAAGGAATTGGAAACCCTGCTGGCGACTACGCTCTTTGTGCGCAGCAAGAGTGGTGCTGCACTCACCGAAGCAGGCGTCGCGTTCATGCGTTTCGCCGGGCCGAGTGTTCAGGCGCTGCGGGAAGGCGTCAGCAGCCTGCGTTCCGGCGAGCATGACACGGTGACCGCGCGGCTCGGCGTGTTGTCCACGGCCGAAAGTCTGCTGGTGCCGGAGGTGATCAATCGCCTGCATGAACGGCACCCGGCGCTGATCGTCAGCGTGATGACCGGCCCCAGCGCCTGGCTGCTTTCGCAATTGCGGGTCGGGGAGCTGGATCTGGTGGTCGGCCGCATGACCGACAGCCCCCAGATTCAGGGCCTTGTTTTCGAGCATTTGTATAACGAGTCAATGACGCTGGTGGTGCGCAGCGACCATCCGCTGCTGGCCGCGCCCCTCAAGCGTGAAAGCCTGGAGCAGTTCCCGCTGGTGCTGCCGCTGGCGGGCACCACTATCCGCAAGTTCGCTGACAGCCTGTTCGTGCAGTGCGGTATCCAGATGCCGCGTCAGCGCCTGGAAACGCTTTCTCTTACACTGAGCCGCCGCTACGTGCAATGCAGCAACGCGATCTGGATCGCGCCGCTGGATGCCGTCTCGCTGGAGTTGAAAGGCGGCACGCTGGTCGAACTGGACATGGGCATTCGTGAGCCAGGCGGCTCGGTCGGGCTGTGCAGCAACCCGGCCCTGCCACTGACCCGCGCGGCGCAATGGTGCGTGGATGAATTGCGCAGTGTCGGGGAGGCGTATCGCGGTGACCAGTATCCATAACCATTTGGTTATGGATGGCGGAGTTTATTTCAGTTCTCTATAAGCATGAGTTGCGCGACACTTTGCCGCAGCCTGGAGCGCAAGTGATCGACGCCTGCGCGCTCATAAGAAAAACAAGGAGAACGCCATGTCTGCTGCGGACAACAGCCGCTTCGTCATTCGTGACCGAAACTGGCACCCCAAAGCCCTGACCCCGGACTACAAGACTTCGATCCTGCGCTCGCCGCGTCAGGCGCTGGTCAGCATTCCACAATCCATTTCCGAGACATCAGGTCCGGATTTCTCGCATCTGACGTTCGGCCAGCATGACAACGACCTGCTGCTCAATTTCAATAACGGTGGCTTGCCCATCGGCGAGCGCATTCTGATTGCTGGTAACGTTTGTGATCAGTACGGCAAGCCGATTCCCCACACGCTGGTGGAAATCTGGCAGGCCAACGCGGGTGGTCGTTATCGGCACAAACGCGATGCCTATCTGGCACCTATCGACCCCAACTTCGGTGGCGTGGGACGAGCTCTGACCGACAGCGAAGGCAACTACAGCTTTCGCACGGTCAAACCCGGCCCGTACCCTTGGCGCAACGGCCCCAATGACTGGCGTCCGGCCCACGTGCATGTGTCGATCAGCGGCCCGTCGATTGCCACGCGGCTGATTACCCAGTTGTATTTCGAAGGTGATCCATTGATTCCGATCTGCCCGATCGTCAAGTCAATCACCAACCCCGATGCGGTGCAGAGCCTGATCGCGCGACTCGATCTGGCGCTGGGTAACCCGATGGATTGCCTGGCGTATCGCTTTGACATCGTTCTGCGCGGTCAGCGCAAGACCCACTTCGAAAACTGCTGAGGAGGTCCGTCATGCCCGTACAACTGTTACAGGAAACCCCTTCGCAAACCGCTGGCCCTTACGTGCATATCGGTCTGGCCCCGCAAGTGGCCGGCAACCCGACCCGCGAGCTGGAAATCTGGAACGAGCTTGTCAGGCCTGACGCGCCGGGTGAGCATATCGTGCTGCTGGGCAATGTCTTCGACGGCAATGGCCATCTGATCCGCGATGCGTATCTGGAGTTCTGGCAGGCCGATCATCAGGGCGTTTATCACAACGCATTTCATCCGGACCAGCCGTTCAATGGCTTCGGCCGCACGGCGACCAGCGACGACGGTCAATGGATTCTGAAGACCGTAAAACCGGGTTCGGTGCGTAACGCGGCGGGTGTGCCGATGGCTGCCCACATCAATGTTTCGCTGTTCGCTCGCGGCATCAATATTCATCTGCAGACGCGGCTGTATTTCGACGATGAAGCTCAGGCCAATGCCAGCGACCCGGTGCTGAACCTGATCGAGCAGCCGCCGCGTCGCGAAACCCTGATTGCGCGGCGTTGCATGCACGACGGTCAATTGGCCTATCGTTTTGACATCCGCGTGCAGGGTGAAGGCGAGACGGTATTTTTCGATTTCTGAAGCAATGTGCGTGCGTTTCACGGCGCCTGCACCGGCAGGCGACCTTATAAAAATAAAAGGACACCTTCATGACGCTTTCAGCCAGCGGGCCTGCCACAGGTACGCTCGATGTACAGGTTTTCATCAACGCGCAGCCGTTATCCAGGTATCAGTGGCGAGTGGTCGCCTTGTGTTTTCTGATCGTCTTCCTCGACGGTCTCGACACTGCCGCCATGGGTTTCATTGCTCCGGCACTCAGCCAGGACTGGGGCATTGACCGCGCCAGCCTGGGCCCGGTGATGAGCGCGGCGCTGATCGGCATGGTGTTCGGTGCGCTGGGTTCCGGGCCGTTGGCTGACCGGTTCGGACGCAAGTGGGTGCTGGTTGTCGCCGTGTTCCTGTTCGGTGTGTTCAGTTTGGCGTCCGCCTATAGCAGCAACATCGATCAATTGCTGGTCCTGCGCCTGCTGACCGGGCTGGGTCTGGGGGCAGCGATGCCCAACGCCACCACGCTGCTCTCGGAGTACACCCCGGAGCGGCTCAAGTCGTTACTGGTCACCAGCATGTTCTGCGGTTTCAATCTGGGCATGGCTTGCGGCGGTTTCGTATCGGCCAAACTGATCCCCAGCATGGGCTGGCACAGCCTGCTGATGCTCGGCGGTATCCTGCCGTTGATACTGGCGGTGGTGCTGATGGTCTGGCTGCCGGAGTCGGCGCGCTTTCTGGTGGTGCGCAATCGCGGTGTCGAGCGGATTCGTAAGGTGCTGGCACCGATTGCCCCCAAGGAAGTGGCGGGAGTCACCGCGTTCAGCGTGCCCGAGCAGAAAACCGTGAGCAGCCGCAACGTCCTGAAAGTCATCTTTTCCGGTACGTACAGCGCGGGTACCTTGCTGTTGTGGCTGACCTATTTCATGGGCCTGGTAATCGTTTACCTGCTAACCAGCTGGCTGCCGACACTGATGCGTGACAGTGGCGCGAGCCTGGAGCAGTCGGCGTTCATCGGTGCGTTGTTCCAGTTCGGCGGGGTGCTGAGTGCAGTGGGTGTCGGCTGGGCGATGGACCGTTACAACCCGCACAAGGTGATTGGCACCGCTTACGCGTTGGCGGGTGTGTTTGCGTATCTGGTCGGGCAAAGTCTGGGCAATGTCGCCGTGCTGGCTACGCTGGTGCTGGTGGCGGGCATGTGCATCAATGGCGCGCAGTCGGCAATGCCATCGCTGGCGGCACGTTTTTATCCCACTCAGGGCCGCGCCACAGGTGTGTCGTGGATGCTCGGGATCGGTCGCTTCGGTGCCATCCTGGGCGCATGGGCCGGTGCCACGCTGCTTGGCCTGGGCTGGAGCTTCGAGCAGGTGCTCACGGCGCTGGTGATCCCGGCGGCCTTGGCGGCGCTGGCGATCCTGATCAAGGGCTGGGTCAGTCATGCCGACGCCACCTGAAACCTATCAATCTGGAGCGCTGATGTGAGCAGACCGGGCAATCAACTTTTCGACAGCTATTTCACCCAGGCTGACATGCGCGGGATTTTCTCCGACCGAGGCCGGGTGCAGGGCATGCTCGATTTCGAGGCTGCCCTGGCTCGGGCGCAGGCGCGGGTAGGCCTGATTCCGGCCAGTGTCGTGGCCGATATCGAGCACAGCTGTCGTGCCGACCTGTTCGATTTCGACGCGCTGGCCAGCGCCATCGGCAGTGCTGGCAACTCGGCGATTCCGCTGGTCAGGGCGTTGGGCAAGCAGATTGCTATACGCAGCCCTGAAGCCGAGCGTTACGTACACATGGGCGCGACCAGCCAGGATGTGATGGACAGCGGGCTGGTGCTGCAAATACGCCAGGCAATCGTTTTGCTCGAGCGCGACCTGGCGCAACTGGCAGAGGCGTTGGCTGAACAGGCGCAGCGCCATGCGGGTACGCCGCTGGCCGGACGTACCTGGTTACAGCAAGCCACGCCCGTCACGCTGGGGATGAAAATCGCTGGCTGGCTGGGCGCTGTCACTCGCCATCGTCAACGGCTTGAGGAGATTCAACCGCGTCTGTTGTGCCTGCAATTCGGCGGTGCCTCTGGCAGCCTGGCGGCGCTGGGCGATCACGCCTTCAAGGTCGCCGAAGCGCTGGCAAGCGAACTGGGGCTGGAGCTTCCCGAGCAACCCTGGCACACCCAGCGTGATCGTCTGGTGGAGTTTGCCAGCCTGCTGGGCATGATCGCTGGCAGCCTCGGCAAGCTGGGGCGCGACGTCAGCCTGTTGATGCAGACCGAAGTCGGCGAAGTGTTCGAACCCTCTGCGCCGGGCAAGGGCGGCTCTTCGACTATGCCGCACAAGCGCAACCCGGTAGGCGCGGCAGTGATGATCAGCGCAGCAACGCGGGCACCGGGGCTGGTCGCGACCATGCTGAGCGCCATGCCGCAGGAGCACGAGCGCAGCCTGGGCCTGTGGCATGCCGAGTGGGAGACTTTGCCGGAGCTGTGCTGTCTGGTTTCCGGTTCGCTGCAACAGGCGTTGCAGGTGATACCCGGTCTGCAGGTCGATGCCGAGCGCATGGCGATCAATCTGGAGTCCACCAAAGGTCTGGTTCTTGCTGAGGCAGTGAGCATTGCGCTGGCTCAGCGCATCGGGCGCGATGCTGCCCACCATCTGGTAGAACAGTGCTGCCGGCGTGCGGTGGAGCAGGGCGCGCATTTGCGTCAGGTGCTCGGCGAAAACCCGCAGGTCAGCGAGCAGTTTTCTTCCGACGAGCTGGATCGCCTGCTCGATCCGGCCCATTACCTTGGCCAGGCTCGCCATTGGGTCGAGCGCGCCGTGGCCGAACACACAAGGATTTCCCGATGACCGAAGACGAACGTTACGAAGCCGGCATGCAGGTGCGCCGCGCGGTGCTGGGTGACGCGCATGTCGATAACAGCCTGAGCAAACTGACGCCGTTCAATGAAGAATTCCAGGAGATGATCACCCGTCACGCCTGGGGCGATATCTGGACGCGTCCGGGGTTGCCGCGCCATACGCGTAGCCTGATCACCATTGCCATGCTGATCGGCATGAATCGCGAGGGCGAATTGCGTCTGCATCTGAAAGCCGCAAAAAACAACGGGGTGACCCGCGAAGAGATCAAGGAAGTGCTCATGCAGAGCGCGATCTACTGCGGCATCCCGGCGGCCAATGCAACGTTTCACCTGGCCGAAGCGGTCTGGGACGAAATGGGCGTGGAGTCGTTGACGGAAGGCTGAAAGACTGTCTGATCGATGCGAGAAACGCCGCCACAGTGTTCAGCCGTGGCGGCTTTTTGAAGCAGGCTTCAGAGCAACGAAAGCGGATAGCTGACGATCACCCGGTTTTCATCGAACTGGTTGGTGCTGTAGTCACGGCGCATGGTCGAGTTGCGCCACTTCAACGACAGGTTCTTCAACGCGCCGCTTTGCAGCACATAACCCAATTCGGTTTCCCGTGCCCATTCTTCGCCGTCGGTGATCGCGCCGGTGTGTACATTCTCACCGCTGATGTAGCGGTTCATCAGGGTCAGGCCGGGCACGCCCAGGGCAGCGAAGTCGTAGTCGTGGCGTAACTGCCAGGATTTTTCCCTGGCGTTGTCGAAGCTGGAGTTGTAACTGTCGTTGGCCAGCGTACCGCCGCTGGTGCCGTTGACCCGCATCCAGGCGCTGTCGCCGCTGACTTTCTGCAGGCCCAGGTAAAAGGTATTGCCGCCGTGCCGTGCCGAAAGCAGCGCTGACCAGGTCTTGTTGTCCAGGTCACCTGCCAATGCCTGTCCGTCATCCTTGCCCTGGAAGTAACCGAGGTTGGCGCCCAGGGTCCAGCTGCCCAGCGGCTGGCTGTGCAACAGGTTGACGTATTGCTGGTGGTAGATGTCTTCGAGTTCGGCGTACCACACGCCGACCTGAGTGCGTTTCTCATTGAACACGTATTCGCCGCCGCCGAAGTTGAATCGGTCGGACGTAAACGCGCCACGGCCATTCAGGGACATGTCTTGCATGCTGGCGTCATTGCGCGGACTGTTGCCGCGGAACTGACCGCCGTAGAGCGTCAGGTTGTCGATTTCCTTCGAAGTGATCTGGCCACCCTGAAAGGTTTGCGGCAGGGAACGGCCGTCGTCCGAGCGCAAGATCGGCAGCACCGGCATCCACTCGCCAACTTTCAATTCGGTTTTCGAGACGCGTACCTTGCCGGCTACAGCCAGCCTGCCAAAGTCATCGGCCGGGCGTCCATCGCTGTGGATCGGCAGCAGTTGTGTGCCGCCAGTGCCTTTGCCGCCGTCCAGTTTCAGCGAGTACAGGCCCAGCGCGTCAACGCCGAAACCCACTGTGCCCTGGGTAAAACCGGAGCGGGCGTCGAGGATGAAATTCTGCGTCCACTCTTCGGCGTAATTCTGCGCGTTGGCCGGGTCCACGAAGTTGCGGTTGATGTAGAAGTTGCGTAGGTTCAGATTGACCTTGGCATCATCGACAAATCCGGCGGCATGGCCGGCTATCGGTGTGAGGGTCGCAGCGACGGCCGCAGAAAGACCGCAAACGATTTTGCAGGGGGCGTTCAAGCGCATGGAACAGACCTTTTTTGTAGTTATTGAGTCGTTGTAGCTGCCTGCGATAGTGAAATGCCGGGACGTTGTCCGCAATTGTGAACGTGTTGTTTTGGGCGGTAATCGAACGTTAATGAACCGGTTGGAACATTTTGTGCGAGACGCTGAAAATACTTGCTGCGATGCTCGCTGTTTTCGAGCACCGGACTATTGCAGTCGAAGCGCATGCAATTGTTTTTACGCTACAGATCCAGGTCGAGAACATTTGAACAAGGAAGCCCGATGAGCACTACCAGCACGCCGTTGTCCGGCGTCAACCAACCCCTCAAGGGGATTGGCTTCATTCTTCTGGCCACCTTTCTGTTTGCCAGCCACGACACACTGTCCAAATACCTTTCCGGTTTCTACCCGATCATCCTGGTGGTCTGGGCGCGTTATCTGGTGCATACGCTGCTGATGGCCTGCATTTTCATGCCATCTGCCGGTTTGCGCGTACTGCGCACCAAACGGCCCGGCTTGCAGGCGCTGCGGGCGCTGGCGCTGTTGGGTACCAGCCTGTTGTTCACCAGCAGCCTGATGTTCATTCCGCAGGCAGAAGCCACGGCGGTCAACTTTCTGGCCCCACTGCTGGTCACGGCGTTGTCAGTGCCGCTGCTCAAAGAGCGCGTCACGCGCGGGCAGTGGATTGCCGTGGTAGTCGGGTTTATCGGCGTGATGATCATCATTCATCCGGGCGGCGAGCTGTTTACCCCCGCGATCCTGCTGCCACTTTCTTCGGCCTTGTGTTTTGCGCTGTACCAACTGCTGACCCGGCTGGTCAGTCCGTTCGACAGTCCGACAACCAGCAACTTCTTTGCCGGGCTGTTCAACACCTTGCTGATGAGCGCACTGGTGCCATTCTTCTGGGAAGTGCCCGCACTCAAACACTTGCCGTTCCTGCTCGCACTGGGCGCCTGCGGCATGTCCGCGCATCTGCTGCTGACCCAAGCCTTCCGCTTCGCCGCCCCGGCCATGCTGGCGCCGTTCAGCTATTGCCAGATCGTCTTCGCCGGGTTGCTGGGCTACCTGGTCTTCGACCACATGCCATCCCCGACTGCACAGGCCGGCATTGCCATCATCTGCCTCAGCGGCCTGGCGGCGGCGTGGCAACAGCGACGCAAGGGTGGGTAGCGACCGACGCTGAACGCCGTGTCGTGCCAATGTTCAGTTTGCATGCAGTTCCTGACGCACTGCCTCACAGGTCTTCGGCGCAGAACAATGTGCAGGAGGCTGCCACACATGCTTTTCGATCACGGTGGCACTGACGACGCAGAGTGCGACGTAAGTGACGGCTGAGTCCTGACACTGATCCGGGGGTAGCCTGGCAGGACGCCAGGCAAGCCGCACCGGGCCATGGATGGCCCGTTGCGGCGACCCCCGGATCAGTGTCAGGACGAAGGAACCCGACGAAGTCGGGCCGGAAACGGAGCCAGGGGGTTTGGTTACTTTGGCCCCATCAAAGTAACTCGCCGAGGGGCGAAAAGGTGACCTGAGTCGAACCTCAATCTACCTGACATCACAGAACCGCCGTGTGACGCGGAGCGTCACGAACTGCATCCCCACGCGGGGCGCTCATCGTTATACACAAGTCCAACCGACTCTCGTGCATTGCGCCATGCCTCGCCCGTTGCGACTGCACATAGAAGCGCTTTTTTATCGCGATGGCACTGGCGACGCAGAGTGCGACGTAAGTGACGGCTGAGTCCTGGCGCTGATCCGGGGGTAGCCTGGCAGGACGCCAGGCTAGCCGCACCGGGCCATGGATGGCCCGTTGCGGCGACCCCCGGATCAGGGTCAGGACGAAGGAACCCGACGAAGTCGGGCCGGAAACGGAGCCAGGGGGTTTGGTTACTTTGGCCCATCAAAGTAACTCGCCGAGGGGCGAAAAGGTGACCTGAGTCGAACCTCAATCTACCTGACATCACAGAACCGCTGTGTGACGCGGAGCGTCACGAACTGCATCCCTACGCGGGGCGCTCATCGTTATACACAAGTCCAATCGACTCTCGTGCATTGCGCCATGCCTCGCCCGTTGCGACTGCACATAGAAGCGCTTTTTTATCGCGATGGCACTGGCGACGCAGAGTGCGACGTAAGTGACGGCTGAGTCCTGGCGCTGATCCGGGGGTAGCCTGGCAGGACGCCAGGCTAGCCGCACCGGGCCATGGATGGCCCGTTGCGGCGACCCCCGGATCAGAGTCAGGACGAAGGAACCCGACGAAGTCGGGCCGGAAATGGAGCCAGGGGGTTTGGTTACTTTGGCCCCATCAAAGTAACTCGCCGAGGGGCGAAAAGGTGAACTGAGTCGAACCTCAACCTACCTGACATCACAGAACCGCTGTGTGACGCGGAGCGTCACGAAATGCATCCCCACGCGGAGCGTGGGGACGATACCCATTCGGGTTTTTCTGGCGGTGTCAGACGATTACTCGCTGAGCGTCGGAACCTTGCGCGGGGCCATGAAGTACAGCCAGATCAGTGCGATGAAATACATCGCCGGAATCATGGTGAACAGCACGTTGTAGTTGTTGTTGGTGGCGGTCAGCACAGCGCCGACGATCTGCGTCATGAACATCCCGCCGATGGCCGCGCACATCCCGCCAAAGCCGAACACTGTGCTCATCATGTGCTTGGGCGTGTAGTCCATCACCAGGCTCCAGATGTTAGCGGTCCAGGCCTGATGCGCACCCACCGCCAGCGAGATGGCCAGCACTGCCACCCACAAACCGCTGGCGTTGGCGGCGAACACCACACTGCAGATGGTGATCGCGAAAATCAGCATCGATACAAGGCGCGCCTTGGTTGCACGCATGCCACGCCCGATCAGCCAGGACGACAGAATGCCGCCACCCACGCTACCGAAGTCAGCGGTGAGCCAGATCAGAATCAATGGGATACCCATCTGCGTCACGCTGATCCCCAGGTTGTATTGCTGATTGAGAAACGGCGGCAGCCAGTACAGGTAAAACCAGAACACCGGCGCAGTAATCGCATAGGCCAGCGCGAACGCCCAGGTGCCGCGCATCTTCAGGATGCCGGAGAAAGGCACCTTGACCGGCGCAGGCTCGACCTCCTGATTGATATAGTCCAGTTCGGTCTTGCTAACGGTCGGATGCTCTTCCGGGTTGTAGTACTTCAAACGCCACATGATCACCCAGACCAGCCCCAGCGACCCCATCGCCACGAATGCCGCCTGCCAGCCCCACACCGTCAGGATCAGCGGCAACAGCGCCGGCGTCAGCATGGCACCAACGTTGGTGCCGGCATTGAAGATACCGGTCGCGACTGCACGCTCACCGGCCGGAAACCACAGGCGGGTGGTTTTCACGCACGCCGGGTAGTTGGCCGCTTCGGTCAGGCCCAGAATGAAGCGGCAGACCATGAAGCCGACGGCAGATGTTGCGAGGCCGTGCGCGCCGGTTGCCAGGCTCCACAGCAGCACCGCGAGGAAAAACGCGCGCTTGACGCCGACCTTGTCGATGAACCGGCCTTGCAGCACGAAGCCCACGGCGTAACCGACCTGAAACCAGAAGTTGATGTTGGCGTAGTCCATCGCCGTCCAGCTCATTTCCTTGGCCAGAATCGGCTGCATGACGCCGAGCGCCGCCCGGTCGATGTAGTTCAGCGTGGTGGCAAAGAACACCAGGGCGAGCATGCCCCAGCGGGTCTTGCCGACGGCGAGGGCGCCGCGAATCTTTTCGCCCATCCCGGCATGGGCGACAGGGTTGGTCTGGGTATTGAGCATGATGATCTAACCATCCGTTCCAGGACTGTGCTGCTGGCAACAGTCGGACTGAGAAGTCCACTCGATGCAGGCGTTGTGCAGGTAAAGTGAAGTCGTAGAACCGTGATTCGACTGGCCGATTGACTCAGGCTTTCAGCGAAACGATCCGTCGGGCCGACAATTTACAGGTTGAGCCGCGCAAGTGTGTTGGAATGTTTCAGGCGACGCGAACCTGAACCGGGCGTGTGAACACGTGGGTTCTTCGAGCATGACGTCTGGCTGGACGGGCGAGTGAGTATTCTGGCAAGGCGGGGTGGATGCGCATGAGCAATGTTCCTGTTGTTTGAATTGTTATGGGTTGCTGCTGATGAAGCGAAAAAATCAAAACGTTTGACGGCAGGTCTATCCTGCAATCACTGCAATGTGACGCTGATGTTGCGCATTGTGTGATAAAGCGTCAATTGACTAACACGGCTTCTGTTCGATAATCGAACGTAAAACTAACCGGTTCGTACACTTTAGGTTGCTGTAGGATTTTGACAGGCAAATACTTTATATGCACCTCTGAATAAGGTCAGAAAAGGCCAGGAATGAGGTGAGATCCAGCCGTGACCCAAGCAGGTCACGTTCATTCAGGAGCTGAAAAGCATGCAGCGTTCAATTGCTACCGTATCCTTGAGCGGTACTCTGCCGGAAAAGCTCGAAGCCATCGCCGCAGCCGGCTTTGACGGCGTCGAGATTTTCGAAAACGACTTGTTGTACTACGACGGTAGCCCGCGCAACGTCAGGCAGATATGCGCCGACCTGGGTATCGCCATCACGCTGTTCCAGCCGTTCCGTGATTTTGAAGGCTGCCGCCGCGATCGACTGCAACGCAATGTGGACCGTGCCGAACGCAAATTCGACCTGATGCAGGAACTGGGTACCGATCTGGTGCTGGTCTGCAGCAACGCGTCTGCCGATTCGGTGGGCGACGAAAACATTCTGCTCGATGACCTGAGCCTGCTGGCCGAGCGCGCCGGTGCCCGCAACCTGCGGGTCGGTTACGAGGCGCTGGCCTGGGGCAAGCATGTGAACACCTGGCAACAGGTCTGGAATCTGGTGCGCCAGGTCGATCATCCGGCACTGGGCGTGCTGCTCGACAGCTTCCATACGCTGTCATTGAAGGGTGACCCGAGCGCGATTGCGCAGATCCCCGGCGACAAGATTTTCTTTGTGCAGATGGCCGACGCGCCGATTCTGGCGATGGACGTGCTGGAGTGGAGTCGCCATTTCCGCTGCTTCCCCGGCCAGGGCGAGTTCGATCTCGCCGGTTTCCTCGCGCCGATCCTGCGCAGCGGCTACACCGGCCCGTTGTCGCTGGAAGTGTTCAACGACGGTTTCCGTGCTGCGCCGACGCGCGCCAATGCTGCTGACGGTTTGCGCTCGCTGCTGTATCTGGAAGAAAAAACCCGCCAGTTGCTGGCGCGTGACGAACCCGTAGCGGTGCCCGAGATTTTGTTCAATCCGCCGCCTGCCAGCAGTTACAACGGTGTCGAGTTTCTTGAGTTTGCAGTGGATGAAAGCCATGGCGCTCGCCTGTCGGGCTGGCTGCAACGCCTGGGGTTCGCCAAGCTGGGTCAGCACCGCTCCAAGGCCGTCAGCCTGTTGGGTCAGGGTGATATCAAGATCGTACTGAATGCCGAGCCGTATTCCTTTGCGCACAGTTTTTTCGAATCGCACGGGCCGTCGTTATGTGCAACCGCCTTGCGGGTTGATAACGGCCATCAGTCACTTGAGCGCGCGCGCGCGTTCAAGGGCCAGCCCTATCGCGGGCTGGTGGGGCCCAACGAACGGGAGATCCCTTCGGTACGGGCGCCGGACGGCAGCCTGATTTACCTGGTCGACCAGGCGCTGCCAGGCAATTCGATCTACGACAGCGACTTTGTCGTCGATCCGCAGGCGGTCGCCAAAGGCGGCTTGCAGCGTATCGACCACATGGCCATGGCGCTACCGGCCGACAGCCTGGACAGCTGGGTACTGTTCTACAAGAGCATTCTGGATTTTGAAGCCGATGACGAAGTGGTGTTGCCCGACCCTTACGGGCTGGTCAAAAGCCGTGCACTGCGCAGTCGGTGCAGCACCGTGCGTTTGCCGCTGAACATTTCCGAGAACCGCAACACGGCCATTTCCCATGCGCTGTCGAGCTATCGCGGTTCCGGCGTCCATCACATCGCGTTCTCCTGCGAAGACATCTTTGCCGAAGTCAGCCGTGCCAAGGAGGCGGGTGTGCCCTTGCTGGACATCCCGCTGAATTACTACGACGACCTGGCGGCACGCTTCGATTTCGACGACGAATTTCTCAGCGAACTGGCCTACTACAACGTGCTGTATGACCGCGACGCGCAGGGCGGCGAGCTGTTTCACGTGTACACCGACGCGTTCGACGGGAGGTTCTTTTTCGAGATTCTGCAACGCAAGAATGGCTACGTGGGGTACGGCGCTGCCAACGTACCGGTCCGCCTGGCGGCCATGGCCAAGGCGCGCAACGTTGCCGCACGCCAGACCCGGCTCTGACCCAGGGCCAAGGTTTTTTCAGGCTTCTGCCCGTAGGGCGTGGGAGCGACCGGGGCGGCGATCCCACAAAGACGTGTGCAGAACGATGATGTGGCAACGGAGGGACGCTGTGCGGGTTCAACGCCCTGCGGCTTTCCTCTGTCGCCAGTCGGCTTCATACTCCGCGTATTCCTCGTGGTCATGAGCCAACAATGAAAACAATCTACGACTCCGCTGCCATTGAACCTGCCGCTGTTGCGCCGAAGGGGCGCAAGAACAATCCGGAAAAAACCCGCGAAGACATCCTCCAGGCAGCTGTCGCCGAATTCGTCGCCCACGGATTGAGCGGCGCTCGCGTCGATGCGATTGCCGAGCGCACCAAAACCTCGAAACGGATGATTTATTACTACTTCGGCAGCAAGGAGCAGTTGTACGTCGACGTGCTGGAAAAGCTTTACGGGGCGATTCGCAACACCGAAAGCGAGCTTAATCTGGGCGAGTTGGAGCCGGTCGAAGCGATTCAGCGGGTGGTGGAGTTCACGTTCGATCACCACGACAACAACGTCGATTTCGTGCGCATCGTGTGCATCGAGAACATTCATTACGGCGAGAACGTCAAGCGCTCCGACACGATTCAGGCCCAGAGCCAGACCGTCATCAGGGCGCTTGATGGCATCCTGCGTCGCGGCGAGGCCAGCGGCCTGTTCCGCGACGGCGTGCATGCGGTGGATCTGCACCTGATGATCAGCTCATTCTGCTTCTACCGGATTTCCAACCGCCACACGTTCAGCGAGATCTTCCAGATCGATCTGTGGAGCGAGGAGGTCAAGCAGCGTCACAAAGCGATGATCTGCGACGCTGTACTGCGCTATCTCAAGCGCTGACGTTAAAGCGTGTGGAAGTGCGCCATCATGCGTTCCGCATCGGCTGACTGACCGCTGAACAGCTCGAAAGCCTTGACCGCCTGAAACACCGCCATGGTGCTGCCATCCAGCGTCCGGCAGCCCAGCGCGCGGGCATGCCTGAGCAGTTCGGTTTCCAGCGGGAAGTAGATGATTTCCGCAACCCACAGCTCGGCACGCAGCAACTCGACCGGCAACGGCGTGCCCGGCAGTTTGGCCATGCCGACTGGCGTGGTATTCACCAGCCCGTCGGCTTCAGCCATCGCAGCCGGCAGATCGAGACCGACCTGAGCGCGCCCGGCACCGAAGTGGTTGTTCAGGTTATCAACCAGCCCTTGCGCGCGTTGGGGTTCCACTTCAAAGACCGTCAAGCGTTGTACGCCCGCACTCAGCAGGGCATGAGCCACCGCTGCACCTGCGCCCCCGGCACCCATTTGTACCACTCGCTGGCGTGGAGCCTGGTCCAGACCGCGCTGGAAACCTTCGGCAAAACCCAGGCAATCGGTGTTGTGCCCAATGCGCTTTCCGTCTTTGAACACCACGGTGTTCACCGCGCCGATGCCGCGCGCTTCATCGGACAGCTCGTCCAGCAACGGAATGACCGCCTGCTTGCAGGGGAAGGTAATGTTCAGGCCGGTAAAGCCGCACTGCTGCGCGCCCTCAAGCAGCCGGGGCAGGGCGTCGATGTCCAGTTGCAGCGCGTCAATATCGATCAGGCGATACAGATAGCGCAGGCCTTGTGCATCGCCTTCACGCTCGTGCATCGCAGGCGTTCGCGAGGCTTGAATGCCCGAGCCGATCAGGCCGGCGAGCACAGAGGGGGTCTCAGTTTGATTCATAAAATATGTCTCTTGTTTTTGTGGCACTGCCTGATCGCAGGCAGGTGTTGAATGGAATGTACCAGATGGTTAATAGTGCCGCAGGTGGCAGGCTATTGCCATGCAGCGATGTTGTGCGGTGATCGCCCTAATCAGCGATAATCCCCGGCCAATCGTTTCAAATCCCAGTGAGTCAGAATCCTGCATGACCGATCCTGCTTTCAGCGCCGCCCAGCAACAAGCCAGCACCCTGTATCTGCCACCCGGTCCGTGGACGACTGTGCTCGATTGCCTGTGTGCGAAATTCTCGGCGATCAGTCGCGAACAGTGGCTGGATCGCATCGCCCGCGGGCGCGTTCTGGATGCCGAGGGCAGAACGGTGTCGCCCGACCTGGCCTATCGCGAAGGATTGAAGATCCACTATTTTCGTGAAGTGCCTAACGAAACGCCGATCCCGGTAGTCGAGACGATCCTGTATGCCGACGAGCATCTGGTGGTCGCCGACAAACCGCATTTTCTGCCCGTCACCCCCGCAGGCGAGTATGTCGAGCAAACGCTGTTACGCCGCCTGATTCATCGGCTGGACAATCCCGACCTGGTGCCGCTGCATCGTATCGATCGGCATACCGCCGGGCTGGTGCTGTTTTCCGCCAACCGTCAGACGCGTTCGGCCTACCAGACGCTGTTCCCGACCCGGCGCATCGACAAGTTCTACGAGGCAATTGCGCCCGCACTGCCGGGGCTGGAATTTCCGCATCTGCACGAAAGTCGCCTGGTCGAGGGCGAGCCGTTCTTTCGCATGCAGGAAGGGCCGGGAGCCGCCAACACGCAGACGCGCATCGAGGTGCTGGAGCGGCAAGCGCAGTTATGGCGTTACGGCTTGTACCCGGTGACCGGCAAAAAGCACCAGTTGCGCGTGCACATGGCCGCACTGGGCGCTGCCATCTGCAATGATCCGTTCTATCCCGATGCGCTGAAGGACCCGGTAGACGACTATCGGAACCCCCTGAAACTGTTAGCCAGAGGCTTACGGTTTGTGGATCCGCTCAGCGGTGAGCCACGTCAGTTCGAAAGCCTGTTGACGCTGGACTGGTAGCCCCCGCAGTTGCGCGTGCAGGCACAAAAAAACCCGCACTCGGCGGGTTTTTTCGAATCAGTCACGTGGCGTCCGGATCACAGATCCTTGACGGTACGTACCTGGTCCTTGTTGACGCGGGTTTCTTTGCCATCAAGCTGTTTGAACTCGTAGAAACCCGAATCTTCGTCGTACTTCGGAGTATCGACGGCCTGGATTTCACGACCATCGTTCATGGTGATCACAGTGGGCGATGCGCAACCGGCGAGGGAGGCAATGCTCAATGCAAGCAGGAAGGCAGCGGGAAGGGTCCGTTGTTTCATTACTGTGTCTCCAGATGGATTCTTGATTACTTGAACTCTCAGACGTAAACGCCGTCAGCAAGTTCCGTATACACCCCGGCAAGTTCAATAACCACTTACTTGGCGAGATTTTCATTGATCCCTGCCAACAGACAGGGTGTGTTCAGGTTGGCCAGCCGTGGGTCATCGGTTGCCAGTTGCAGGGCGACCGGTTGCAGTGACTCCATGGCCCGCCGCGGGCTGCGTTCGCCTGTCTGCCAGGCGGCTTCCAGCGTTGCGGCATGAGCGACCGGGATCATACATAAAAGCGGCTGCCAGTGCTGACCTTCGCGCACCATGATCGGGCGCTGCGGGTGTTCGAGGGCCTTTTCGCGGAGTGCCTGCAGCAGAGGCTCATCGACCAGCGGCACGTCACAGGGCAGAACCAGCAGCCACTGATGCCGCGCCCGTGGCAGCGCGGCACGGATTCCGGCCAGCGGGCCGTTGAACTCGGTGTCGTCATCCTGAACCAGTTGGTCGGCGTAGCGCGCATAGCGCTCGATATTACGGTTACAGGAGATGATCAGGTCGTCAGTCAATGGCCGGGTCAAACCATGCAGGTGCTCGATGAGGGCTTTGCCCTGCCATTCGATCAAGCCCTTGTCACGCCCGCCCATGCGTTGCCCGCGACCTCCGGCCAGCAGCAGGATCGAGCAGGGCGGCAAGGCGGCACGGACATTCATCAAACACTCGGCGGGCAGTCAAAAGGAGTGCTGTGATATAACACCGGCCTGTTCCCTTAACAACCGGATGAGGCCATGAAAGCCAAGGCTGACACACCTTTTGTACCCCTGAACATTGCTGTATTGACCGTCAGCGATACCCGCACCCGCGAAACCGATACCTCGGGCCAGATGTTCGTCGACCGCCTGACCGAGGCCGGTCACGGCCTGATCGAGCGCGTGCTGCTCAAGGACGACCTGTACAAAATTCGCGCTCAGGTGGCGACCTGGATTGCCGACGATCAAGTGCAAGTCGTGCTGATCACTGGCGGCACCGGATTTACCGGCCGTGACAGCACACCTGAAGCCGTGGGCTGCCTGCTGGACAAGCAGGTCGATGGTTTCGGCGAACTGTTCCGGCAGATTTCTGTGCCCGACATCGGAACTTCGACCATCCAGTCCCGCGCGCTGGCCGGACTGTCCAACGGCACGCTGGTCTGCTGCCTGCCGGGCTCTACCAATGCCGTACGCACCGGCTGGGACGGGATTCTCGCCGAGCAACTGGATTCGCGGTTCAGACCTTGCAACTTCGTGCCGCACCTCAAGCAGGCCGAACCCTGCGCGACCCGTGGTTGAGTGCTTATGAGTAACGAGCCAAAAGCCTTGCTGCCTGTCGAAGAGGCCATCGCCCGACTGCTGGTGATGGCTGATGCGACGCGTATCACCGAGCGCCAGCAGGTCCCTCTGGCCGCTGCCGAAGGCCGGGTGCTGGCAGTGGACCTCGTTTCCACGCTGGATTTGCCGCCGTGGCCGAACAGCGCCATGGACGGTTATGCCCTGCGCATGGCGGACTGGAACGGTGAGCCGTTGACCGTCAGCCAGCGCATTTTTGCCGGTCAGGCACCCGAGCCGCTGGCCCCGGGCACCTGTGCGCGGATCTTCACCGGCGCGCCGATGCCCGAGGGCGCCGACTGCGTCGAGATGCAGGAAAATGTCGACGTGCTGGCTGATCAGCGGGTGCGCTTCAGCGAACCGCTCAACGTCGGCCAGAACATTCGTCCGCAAGGCCAGGAAACCCGTATCGGCGACACCGTTCTAGCGGCCGGTACGCGGCTCGGGCCTATCGAACTGGGCCTTGCTGCGTCATTGGGCCTTGCCGACCTGGACGTGATTCGTCGCGTGCGCGTGGCGGTGCTCTCCACCGGTGATGAGCTGATCGAACCCGGTCAGCCGCTGGGGCCGGGGCAGATCTACAACAGCAACCGGGTGTTGCTGTGCGCCTGGCTGAAACGCCTGGAATGCGAAGTGATCGATGCGGGCATCCTGCCGGATGATCTAGCGCAAACGCGTGCTGCGCTGGCCAACCTGCACGATGTCGATCTGATTCTCTCCACAGGTGGCGTTTCGGTGGGCGAGGCCGATTTTCTGGGCCACGCGTTGCGCGAAGACGGCGAACTGGCACTCTGGAAGCTCGCGATCAAGCCCGGAAAGCCGCTGACCTGCGGGCATTTCCGTGGCGTGCCGGTCATTGGCCTGCCCGGTAACCCTGCGTCGACGCTGGTCACCTTTGCCTTGCTGGCTCGCGCTTACCTGCTGCGTCGCCAGGGTGTGCTTGACGTAACGCCATTGCAGTTTCCGGTTCCGGCCGGTTTCGTCTGGACGCGTCCCGGCAATCGTCGTGAGTATTTGCGCGGTCGTCTGGAGCAGGGCAAGGCGGTGATCTACCGCAATCAAAGCTCTGGTGTGCTGCGCAGTGCGGCGTGGGCCGATGGATTGATCGAAGTGCGCGAAGGCAAAACCGTCGCCGAGGGGGACTGGGTCAATTTCATTCCGCTGAGTGAAGTGCTCGGCTGAATGCATTCGAATGGTGAGCCGGGTATACATGAGCTACCCTCAACAATGCTGACAAATCGGGCAATCGGACTTGCCCTGGAGTAGTGTTATGGCGTCATTGAGAGTGGCTTGCGTCATCCCGACTTACAACGGTCGCAAGGACCTGGAGCGCCTGCTGGATTCACTGGCTACGCAAACCGCAACCTTCGATACCCTGATCGTCGATTCCAGCTCGTCAGACGGCTCGCTGGAGCTGGCTCAGGCCCGCTGCGCCAACGTCATGCGTATCGACAGCAAGGACTTCAACCACGGCGGCACCCGGCAGATGATGGTCGATCTGCATCCCGACTATGACGTTTATGTCTATATGACCCAGGACGCCTACGTCGAAGATGTCAACGCGATTGCCAACATTCTGCTGCCGTTTGCCGACCCGGAAGTCGGTGCAGTCTGCGGCCGCCAGTTGCCGCACAAGGACGCCAATCTGCTGGCCCAGCATGCGCGGCTGTTCAATTATCCGCCGACCTCGCAAATCAAGACCCTGGCCGACGCCGGCACGCTCGGCATCAAGACGCCGTTCATGTCCAATTCTTTTGCGGCCTATCGCCGCGAGGCATTGCTGGCGGCTGGCGGTTTTCCCCGGCATGTCATCTTGTCCGAAGACATGTACGTCACTGCCAAAATGTTGATCGGCGGCTGGAAAGTCGCCTATGAAGGTTCCGCTGTGTGCCGTCATTCGCACAACTACACGTTGCGCGAAGAGTTCTGCCGGTATTTCGACATCGGCGTGTTCCAGTCCCGCGAGGCGTGGATCTACGAAACCTTTGGCGGTATTGCGGGCGAGGGCATGCGCTATGTGAAGTCCGAACTGACGTTTCTTGGTCCGCGGCGACTGCTTTGGTGGCCCATGTCGTTCGTGCGCAATGCACTTAAATTGCTGGCCTACAAGCTGAGCAGGCAGGAGCGTCGCCTGCCCAAAGGCGTTAAGAAAAAGCTCGGCATGTACAAACGCTACTGGGACAGCCCTTACGCCTGACTGTCCCGTCGGCTCACCTCTGATCAGCTCTTCGCTGCTTCCTCGTCCAGTCGGTCGGACTCGAACAACTGGGCCAGGTCTGCCCTGGCTTCGCGGGCGGTCTGCAACACTTTGGCGTCGTCGTCATAGACTGCGTGCTGAGCCGCCAGCACTTGTTCGTCGTGACGCTTGAAGCGGCTGATGCGCGCATTGGCCTGCGCTTCACTCAGGCCCAGGCCCATCAGGGTCTGACGACTCATTTCCAGGCTTGAGTAGAACGTTTCGCGCACGGCGTGGGCGCCGAGGTCCATCAGGCGATGAACGTGCTGTCGGTTGCGGGCGCGAGCAATGATCTTCATGTGCGGGTAGAGTTTGCGAATCAGCTCGGCGGTCTTGATATTGGTGTCGGGATCGTCGGTCGCGATGACAAAGTATTCGGCTTCATCGACCTTGGCGGCACGGAGGATTTCCGGGCGTAGCGGGTCGCCGTAGAACACCGGTACGTTACCGAAACTGCGCGAAAACTCGATTGACTCGACAGCGGTGTCCAGCGCGATGAAAGGGATTTTCTGTGCGCGCAGGATACGTGCAACGATCTGTCCCATACGGCCCATGCCAGCGATCACCACCCGCGGTTTGTCGGTCTGGATATCGCGGTATTCCTCGGGCACCTCCACCGGCTTGACCCTGGGTTTGATCCAGCGTGCGAGCGCGATGAACAGCAATGGCGTGATCGCCATCGACAGAGTGATGGTCAGTACCAGCATGTCGTACAGCCCTGCCTCGAACAGCCCTTGCGCGCTGCCGATCTTGAACACCA
Source organism: Pseudomonas syringae (assembly GCF_023278085.1). Classification (NCBI taxonomy): domain Bacteria; kingdom Pseudomonadati; phylum Pseudomonadota; class Gammaproteobacteria; order Pseudomonadales; family Pseudomonadaceae; genus Pseudomonas; species Pseudomonas syringae. The sequence goes on from NZ_CP066265.1 coordinate 2,089,401, forward strand.
CGAAAGCGAACTCGCCGCCGGCGGCGAGCACCAGCCCCAGTTGCAGCGCGCTACGGTTGTTAAGACTGCCCGCAGTACGGCCAATCAGGAACAGCATGGGCAGCTTGATCCCGATCAGCAGCAAAGTCAGACCCAGCACGGTCAGCGGTGAACTGAGCAGCAGGCCAAGGTTTGCGCCCATGCCGACGCTGATGAAAAACAGGCCCAGCAGCAAGCCTTTGAACGGCTCGATTTGCGCTTCCAGCTCGTGACGGTATTCCGAGTCTGCCAGCAGCAGACCGGCCAGGAACGCGCCCAGTGCCATGGACACCCCCACCAGCTCCATCAGCCATGCCGTGCCGATGACCACCAGCAGGGCGGTGGCGGTGGAGACTTCCTGAATCCTGGTTTTGGCGACAATCCGGAACACCGGACGCAGCAGATAGCGTCCACCGATGACCACGATGGCAATGCTGCCCAGTACGCGCAGGCCATGGTTTACGCTTTCGCCTGTGTTCATTGCGTGATCGGCCCCGGCGAGGAACGGCACCATGGCGATCAGCGGGATGGCGGCAATGTCCTGAAACAACAGAATGGCGAACGCCATGCGGCCGTGCGGGCTGTTCAGTTGTTTGCGCTCCGCCAGGCTCTGCAAGCCAAAGGCGGTAGAAGACAAGGCCAGACCCAGGCCCAGAATGATGGCGGTATTAAGGGATTGACCGAAGGCGAACAGCGCAACGCCGCCAATCACCAGCCCGGTCAGCAGCACCTGCGCCATGCCGACGCCGAACACCGCCTTGCGCATCACCCACAGCCGTTTCGGCGACAGTTCGAGGCCGATGATGAACAGCAGCAAGACCACCCCCAGTTCGGAGATGTGGCTGACACTCTCGGTGTCGCCGATCAACCCGAGCACTGAAGGGCCGATGATCACGCCCGCAAACAGATAACCGATGACTGCGCCCAATTGCAGACGTTTGGCCAGTGGCACGGTCAGGACGGCTGCAAGTAAAAACACCACTGCGGCCTGCAGCAGGCTGCCTTCATGGGGCATGTAAAACTCCTTGGCAATAATTGAATACAATTTTTAAGCAGGGCGGTATTAAAGCATGTGAGTCTGGCACGGCAATGTTCATTGCGGCATGACGATAATCAACACGGTTGATGTTTAACGTGCGAGAGCAGAAGGGCGAAGGGGGAGGATCAGGGCGGGCAGTGCGATTCGCTGCGCATCGGCGTAGGATATGCGCGCATTGAGGCAGCGCCATTGCCCGTTCATGAGCATTCAGGAAACGTTATGACCAACAAGCAGCGTTTGATTTACTCGGTTCTGATCGCCGTCGGCGTACTGGCGATTATGCTGGGCTTGTCGCACTTGCAGAACAGCGGTGCCATTACCGAAAAGACCTTTCAGTACATCGCCATCAGTGTGGCTGTGCTGGTCGTGATCCTGAACGGGATCATGCGCCGCAAGGTCAAGCGCTGAGCGACGCTCGAACGTCGCTCGACAGCGATTGACGGCCTTACCGGGCGAGTTCCTTGCCGGCTTCGCCAAGCCATTGAGCTGCGCGAGGGTGCAGGCTGTAGGTCTTGTCGTCATTGAGATGAATTACGCCTTCGTCGCACAGGCGCTTGAGTACTTCGCGCACGCTCAGAAACGACAGCGGCACGTCCAGCCTGAGCAATTGACTGTGAACGCCGCGCACGCCCAGCGGCTGGCCTCCCTCGCTGGAGACCAGAAGCGCGTCCAGCACCTTGAGCCTGACCAGGCTGGTGCGCAAGCCAAAACTCTTGAGCAGCAAGCGGATGTGCTCGTTGCCGGGCCGCTCGGTTTCGGCAACAGGCGCCGGTGCCTGCGCTGCCAGCGCTGTCTGCCGCAGCAGGGTGCGAGTCGTAACTCCTTGGCGATTGAACATCACAGCTCCTTTTCAGGCTTTCCAAACAAATCGTGCGTTTTCAACACTCTCATTTACTAAGACGAACGAGCCGGGCAAAACCTCAGTTCTGAATGAAAAAAAATGCGCGACCCGCCGTTCACAGGCTCGCCGCGAAGTGTGTGGGGTTCAGGGTAGATGAAGATCTGCGCAGGGGTAGGCGACTCATCCGGTTGCGCGCGGATGTAGAAAATCGCGCTGTCTTGTCCTGACGGTCAGCCTTTCGGTGTGTCGGACACTCGGCGGTTGAGTACTGGATTGCCGTTTTGATTCTGGGTGACATACACCGGCAGCACCTTGGGCAGCGAGGCCAGCAGGTTCGACAGATCACCGGTGTTGTAGCTGCCACCAATGCGCATGGCGCCGGTGGCGGTGTCGGCAAGCAGAATCGGCGTTGGCAGGTAACGATTGATCAACGGCAGCGCCTGGCTGAGCGGCAAATCATTGAAGATCAGCTTGCCATTGCGCCACGCCAGGCTGGCATCCTGTGCGTCGGTCTGGCTGATCAGCGGGGCGTCGTCTCCCGCTTTGTAGCTGGCTTGCGTTCCCGGGTCCAGACGATGGCTGGAGGTGTGATGCACACGGTCGCTGTTGACCTGAACCGAGCCTTCGACCAGCGTTACGCGCACCTGATCCTGATACATCCACACATTGAAGCGTGTTCCCGTCACCTTGATGCTGCCCTGACCGGCATCGACCACGAACGGGTGCGCGCTGTCGTGGCTGACTTCAAAGAATGCTTCGCCGTTATTCAGCGTGACGCTGCGTCGATCGCGGTAATTGGCGTAGGTCAGCTCGGTGCCCAGATTCAGCTCAGCCCGGCTGCCGTCGGCCAGGACCACAAGGCGCGTGGCGTTGCCGGCGCTATAGGACTCGTAGGTGTTCGGCAGCCAGCCCTGATTCCAGCCTATGTAAGCGGCGACCGGTACAGCCATCGGAACCACGGCAGCCGCCGCTGCAAGCGGTGCCCAGCGGCGCTTGCGCCGTGGCACGATCGGGCGCGCCTGCGCCGACTCTATGGCAGCTGAAGGCGCAGGATGCAGAGGTTCGATCTGCCCGGTAATGTCCCAGACCTCCGCCATCGCCCGATACTCGACCGCATGCAGAGGGTGTGCTGTCAGCCACTGATCGAAGGCCTTTCGCTCCGCGTCCGTGCAGTCGTCAGCGTGCAGCCGCATGCACCAATGCGCGGCGGCATCGGTGATCGAATCGCGTTCTGCCTTGCTGAAGAGAGGGTCGCTCATAGGCGCTCCGGCCATTACCGTTGGCGCATTCTACCCCCGTAACTCGCGCAGAGAGAACATTTGCAGGGTGTTGCCGGACAATGCGTGGTGTATTTCCTCGTGAATGTAAGCGCCTCTCATTGATGCCGGAGTAGTCCCTCAGGCGTGGGAGCGCTACTCTCGGGGTTCACCATTTTTTGCCTTACTGTTTTTAAAGGGAGCTTCAGATGCCTGACGTTCATGTTGACCAGCCGACCCGTAGCGTCTCGTATCAGCAATTGACAGCGCTGTTGCGGCAGATATTTCTGGCCCACGGCACGTCGCCCGGGGTCGCGGGTGTACTGGCTGAAAATTGCGCCAGTGCGCAGCGGGATGGTTCGCACAGCCATGGCATCTTTCGCATTCCGGGCTACCTGTCCTCACTGGCCAGCGGCTGGGTGGATGGCAAGGCCGTGCCCGTTGTCGAGGATGTGGGTGCCGCGTTCGTCAGGGTCGATGCGCGCAACGGTTTCGCCCAGCCTGCGTTGGCGGCTGCCAGACCGTTGCTTGTCGACAAGGCACGCAGTGCGGGAATCGCCATTCTGGCCATCCGCAGCTCTCATCATTTCGCGGCGTTATGGCCCGACGTCGAACCGTTTGCAGAGCAGGGTCTGGTCGCCCTGAGCATGGTCAACAGCATGACGTGCGTCGTGCCGCACGGTGCACGTCGACCGCTGTTCGGCACCAACCCGATCGCGTTCGCCGCACCGCGAGCGGGTGGCGAGCCGATCGTCTTCGATCTGGCCACCAGCGCCATTGCCCATGGCGACGTGCAGATAGCTGCCCGTGAAGGACGATCGCTGCCTGGGGGCATGGGCGTTGATGACAACGGACAGCCGACTGAAGACCCGCGCGCCATTCTGGATGGCGGCGCGTTACTGCCATTTGGCGGGCATAAAGGGTCTGCGTTGTCGATGATGGTTGAACTGCTGGCGGCAGGGCTGACCGGTGGCAACTTCTCGTTCGGGTTCGACTGGTCGAAACATCCCGGCGCGCAGACCCCGTGGACAGGCCAGCTGGTGATTGTCATCGATCCCGACAAAGGCAGTGGTCAGCATTTCGCGCAGCGTAGCGAAGAGCTGGTACGACAGCTTCATGGGGCAGGCCAGGAACGTCTGCCGGGTGAGCGACGCTATGTCGAGCGTGCGCGCTCCATGGCGCACGGTATCACTGTCGCTCAGGCGGATTTCGAGCGCTTGCAGGTGCTGGCAGAGAAATGAGCCATTTACACATTCGCTGACCATTCGTCGCTACCGGTCTTGTGCACAGACACGGATATAAATACTGTATGCATGAACAGTAAAAACGAATGAGGTCTGTCATGTCCCTTAAGTCAGCGCAAAGCCCGGTTGCTCAACACCCTCGCACGCTCTCTACCGTCAACGAGATGCAGCGTGAGGATTTTCTCAGGATGGCGGCTGCACTGCGTCAGTTCAATGCCGATCAGCCGGATGTCTCCATGGTCATCGCGGCAGCCCGCTCGGGTGGTGAGTTTCGGCAGGCAAATGCAATGGAGTAAGACATGGGCTATCGGTCCCCCTGCAAAATCTCGTATTGATTGCGAGTATATGAAACGTATATGCTTCATATATTCCGATTGAGGTGAATAATGGGCCTGGTAAAGATTTCCGAAAATATGCACGCCAACCTGCGCTCTGCCAGTGTTGCGCTGAGTCGATCCATCAATGCTCAGGCCGAACACTGGATGCGCATCGGCATGCTTGCCGAACTGCACCCGGCGCTGGATTACAGCGAGATCTGTCAGATGCTGATCCGTATCGAGAGCTCGGGCGATACCGTGCTGGCGGCGCAAACCTTCAACGTTTCAGAGTTCGCGCTCTCCAAGGCGGCCTCATGAGCAGTGCTATCGGTCTCAAGACCGAACAGGACCTTGTGCAGTTGCGCATTGCCGGCCGACTCGCCGCAGATGTATTGGCAATGATCACGCCCTACGTCAAGGCTGGCGTCAGCACCGAAGCGCTGGATGACATATGTAACGAGTACATCGTCAAGGAACTGAAAGTGATCCCGGCCAATGTCGGCTATCACGGTTTCACCAAAACCACCTGCATTTCACCCAATGCGGTGGTCTGTCACGGGATTCCTTCGGCCACCGATATTTTGAAGGACGGTGATATCGTCAACATCGACGTCGCGGTGATCAAGGATGGCTGGTATGGGGATACCAGCCGCATGTATCTGGTCGGTGAGGTCAGTCCTCTGGCCAGGCGTCTGGTCGATACCACTTACGAGGCGACCCGCGCCGGTATTCATGCGGTGCGGCCAGGCGCCACGCTGGGCGACATCGGCCATGCTATCCAGAGCGTTGCCCACCGTGAAGGTTTCAGTGTGGTACGCGAATATTGCGGGCATGGTATCGGGCGCAAGTACCACGAAGAACCTCAGGTTCTTCATTACGGCACCCAAGGCAAAGGTCTGCGGCTGAAAGAAGGCATGGTGTTTACCATCGAACCCATGATCAATGCCGGCAAGGCGGGCACCAAAACCCTTCCGGACGGCTGGACGGTGCTGACCAGTGACCTTTCATTGTCGGCCCAGTGGGAACATATGGTTGCCGTTACTTCTACCGGTTTCGAATTGTTGACGCCGTGGCCTGATGGCACGGGCGACTACCCGGCCATCTAGCCGGCTTCACGCTTTGCAGGCGTGAAAATGGCCTCTCCGAGAGGCCATTTTTCTGTTTGTGCAAAACCTGCCTGCAGTGAGCGTCGCTTCCAGTGTACGTCTGTCACGCCAACGCCCTGTGCCTTCAGGATGGCTTCTCGGATCGGACCTCCAGACACTCCGCCGCTAAAGGCTACTACTCCCGCATGCAGCGTCGCGCAATGCAGTGCGTCGCTTTGGCACAGGCTGGGCGTCTGATGCAGAAAGACATGCGACTTCCCCTCGAACCGGTAATGAATTTCAAATTCCACTTGATGAATCATCATGGTCTGCCTGAGAGGCGTGCAACATAGCGCCACCCTGAAATGAGTACAGCGGGGTACTGGAGCGGTCCGGGGATGAAACCCTGGGCCGCTCTGTCATTTTGAGATCGATACAGACATCACCACGTTACGGTCTTGATCGTACTGCTGTTTTAGCAGAGTAGCGCCATAATCAGCCGCATCTGGATCCAATAATCAGCTCTCCGATGAGTGGCTGAACAGTGCACGCGGATGCGTTAGCGGATGCTTCGGCAACTATCCGAATGAAGGCTTTGCGCTTGCAATCGATTCATCTTGTGCACAGCTTCAAATCGACCGGTCCTACGAACTCGTTGCCATGCCCCATCACGCAAGCCACTCGCTGATTGCGCTGGAGCTCCCACGCCTGTGTCGGGTAGGTCTTGTCCCAGGCTTGATAGAGTTGTTGATCCTGACGAGACAATCGCAGGTTGTAGTGCTTGCTCATGTAGAAGTAAGTCCGGGCAATCATGCCGCGAATCGACGGGCGAGGCATGACCTTCCTGGCCTTGAAATCCACCTGCGTCAGGCACGAGCCGTACTGGCCTCTGTGCTCGGGAACCCAGCCATAACTGAAGTTGCTGCGGTCTCCGTTGACCTCACCGATGCTCGGCACCAGGTTGTGCAGGTCGGCTTCGGCACGCTTGTAGACAGCATCGCTTTTCGTGCAGTTCTTGCGGCCGCCGTTCTGCCAGCATTGACGCAGATGGCCGATCTGCCAGGCAGGTACGATGTGCTCCCATTCGATGCGGCTGGCGCGTTTGGCATTCTTGCGTGGAACGTAGCCGCAACCGGCCAGATCGACCTTTTTGCCGGTGTATTTGCAGCCGCAGTAGAACTCGGTGGATTGCGGCGCATACAGGCCCCAGGCGACTTTCTTGGCTTCACTGAACGTGCGCGGGGCGTCGGCCTGTGCGGCGAATGAAGCGGTGATGAGCAGGGTGGTGCAGAGCAGGGCAGAAAATCTAAACATCATGCCGTCAGTCTTCCTTCGGCAACGTCCAGAATATTTGCACGCCACCGTCGTCGCGCCAGGCGAGGGTGACATTATCGTTCTCGGCTATCTCTTCAAGCAGTTGCGCCCAGTCATCCTCGGACTCGTCAGGCTGCCGAAAAAGCAAGGCAGCCCTGGACTTCTGCGCAGTAGGCGAGTTGATGATCTTCTGCACCCGAATGCCCATGCGCTCATAAGGGCCGGGAGTGGAGGAGGTCGCTACGGTTTGTTTTGCCACGGAAAAATTCCCAGAGTTCGCTGTACGGGCATACAGTATTTCAGAGTGGGATCTTTCGCAACATCTATGTAGGAAAAACGCCTGAAGTGGCACACTATCCTGTCTGACAAAAACTGATGCTTCTGGAGTCGCGCATGAATATCAAGTCACTGACTTTCCCGATGCTGGCTGCTGCCGTCGTGCTGTTGGCAGGCTGCTCCACGCCCACCGTCGTTACCCTGCAGGACGGTACGCAGTACATTACCAAGGACATGCCCAAGACCAAAACGCGTGATGGTTTCTACGAGTTCGAAGATGTGTCGGGCAAGACCATCAAGATCAAGGCCGACGAAGTGGCCACGGTCAAGCCTGAGGATTGATCGAACGTTCAGATCCAGTTGACTGCTGATTATCGAGCCCCCGTAAGGCCCAGCAACCCACGCGGAGCGCGAGGAACAAGAGGTGCTCGGGAGAGCACTTCTCGTTCCTATGGCGGGGCGAGAGCGATCGCGGTCTTAGCCGCGTTTTTTGACTCATCGGGACAGGTGTACAGCGATGAGCGCAATGTATGGCGCGAGAATCAGGCCACCATAATTCTCATTGGACGGATTGACAAACCCTACAGCTTTTTCCATAGTTCGTTCCTCGCAAACGTTTGCGCGTCGATGCTCAGCATCGACCCTGCGTCGTTCGCCCGAACAATAATCACAAGATCGGAGATGAACTCATGAAGCTGCCATTTGCTGGACGCCTTCTCGCTGTCGCCATGTTTGCTGCCGTTACGGCAGTCATGCCCCTCTCTGCTGCATTTGCCCAGACCCCTGAAAAACCCAAGGTCGCGCTGGTCATGAAATCACTGGCCAACGAATTCTTCCTGACCATGGAAGATGGCGCCAAGGCCTACCAGAAAGAGCACGCCAACGAATTCGACCTGATCTCCAACGGGATCAAGGACGAGTCCGATACCTCGGCGCAGATTCGTATCGTCGAGCAGATGATCGTGTCCAAAGTCGATGCGCTGGTGATTGCACCTGCCGACTCCAAGGCGCTGGTGCCAGTGCTCAAAAAAGCCACCGACGCCGGGATCAAGGTCGTCAACATCGATAACCAGCTCGACCCCGATGTGCTGAAAAGCAAAAACCTGCAAATCCCCTTCGTCGGTCCTGACAACCGCAAGGGTGCCGAGCTGGTAGGCGACTATCTGGCCAAGAAACTTACCGCTGGCGACGAAGTGGGCATCATTGAAGGCGTGTCGACGACCACCAATGCTCAGCAACGTACCGCCGGGTTCAAGGACGCCATGGACAAGGCGAAAATGAAAGTCGTGTCCACGCAGTCCGGTAACTGGGAAATCGACAAAGGCAATGCTGTTGCCTCGGCAATGCTCAATGAATACCCGAACCTGAAAGCGTTGCTGGCAGGCAACGACAGCATGGCGCTGGGTGCAGTCTCCGCTGTACGTGCGGCAGGCAAGGCTGGCAAGGTCATGGTCGTGGGTTACGACAACATCAATGCGATCAAGCCGATGCTCAAGGATGGCCGGATTCTGGCCACGGCTGACCAGTACGCAGCCAAGCAGGCGGTATTCGGCATTGAAGCGGCGCTGAAAGCGGTCAAGGGTGAAAAGGTTGATACCAACGAAAAAGGCGTGATCGAAACGCCGGTAGAGCTCGTTACCCAACCTTGATCCACGCTGAGTGAAAAGCGCCCGTCCGCAGAGGGCGGGCGCTGGGAGAAATGTATGTCAGCGTCTGTTCAGACAGCTGTTCTTTCGGTCAGTGGCATCGGCAAAACCTACGCTCAACCGGTGCTTGGCGATATCGACCTGACGTTGATGCGCGGCGAAGTGCTGGCCCTGACCGGGGAAAACGGTGCTGGTAAAAGCACCTTGTCGAAAATCATCGGCGGGCTGGTAACGCCCACCACCGGACACATGGAATTTCAAGGCCAGCCTTATCAGCCTGCCAGTCGCACGCAGGCGGAAAAACTCGGCATTCGCATGGTTATGCAGGAGCTGAACCTGCTGCCGACGCTGACTGTTGCCGAAAACCTGTTTCTTGACAATTTGCCGCGTCGCGCTGGCTGGATCGACCGCAAGCGCCTGCGTGAAAACGCGATCAAGGCCATGGCTCAGGTGGGTCTGGACGCCATCGATCCCGACACGCTGGTCGGTGAACTGGGTATCGGCCATCAGCAGATGGTCGAAATCGCTCGCAATCTGGTCGGCGACTGCCACGTGCTGATCCTCGACGAACCCACCGCCATGCTGACCTCGCGCGAGGTTGAAATGCTGTTCGAGCAGATCACGCGCTTGCAGGCGCGTGGCGTTTCGATCATTTACATCTCTCACCGGCTTGAAGAAATTGCCCGGGTTTCCCAGCGCATCGCCGTGCTGCGCGATGGCAAGCTGGTGTGCGTCGAGCCGATTTCCCGTTACAGCAGCGAGCAACTGGTGACCCTCATGGTTGGCCGGGAGCTGGGCGAGCATATGGACATGGGGGCTCGCCAGATCGGTGAAGTGGCGCTGTCCGTCAAAGGTCTCAGCCGCGCAGGCAAGGTCGAGGATGTTTCGTTCGAGGTGCGACGTGGCGAGATTTTCGGTATTTCCGGGCTGATCGGTGCCGGGCGAACCGAGTTGTTACGCCTGATCTACGGTGCTGACATTGCCGACAGCGGCGTCATCGAAGTAGGCCAGCCGCTGCAAGCAGTCACCGTCCGGTCGCCGGCCGACGCGGTGGAGCATGGCATTGCCCTGATCACCGAAGACCGCAAGAGCGAAGGGTTGCTGATGTCGCAATCGATCAGCGCCAACATCGCGCTGGGCAACATGCATTCCATCGCGAAGGCAGGTGTGGTCAATGCTGACCTGGAGCTGAAACTGGCCGAGCGGCAAGTGGCGGCCATGCGCATCCGCAGCTCGAGTCCGACCCAACTGGTGTCCGAGCTGTCAGGCGGCAATCAACAGAAGGTCGTGATCGGCCGCTGGCTGGAGCGTGACTGCCCTGTGATGCTGTTCGATGAACCGACCCGAGGCATCGACGTCGGCGCCAAATTCGATATCTATGCACTGCTGGCCGAATTGACCCGCCAGGGCAGGGCATTGGTGGTGGTTTCCAGCGATCTTCGCGAATTGATGTTGATCTGTGACCGGATCGGCGTGCTGTCTGCCGGGCGCCTGATCGACACCTTCGAGCGCGATAGCTGGACTCAGGATCAATTGCTTGCCGCTGCCTTCGCCGGTTATCAAAAACGTGACGCGCTGCTCAATGATGCAGCGCCCAGGAACGACTCATGAAAAATACGCCTTCCCCGACGCTGACGGTGCCTGTTCGTCGCAGCGCCAACTATTTTGGCCTTGGTACCTATATTGGGCTGGCAGGTGCATTGCTGGTCATGATTGTGCTGTTTTCATTGCTCAGCGATCACTTCCTGTCGTATCAGACCTTCAGCATGCTGGCCAACCAGATCCCCGATCTGATGGTGTTGTCTGTCGGCATGACGCTGATTCTCATCATTGGCGGCATTGACCTGTCGGTGGGCTCGGTACTGGCGCTGGCGGCTTCGGCGGTCAGCGTAGCGATTCTCGGTTGGGGCTGGAGCGTGTTTCCGGCCGCGCTGCTGGGCATTGCCTGTGCAACGCTGGCCGGCACGATTACCGGCTCCATCACCGTGGCCTGGCGTATTCCATCGTTTATCGTCTCTCTTGGCGTGCTGGAGATGGCCCGAGGCGCGGCCTACCAGATGACCAACTCACGTACCGCCTACATCGGCGATTCGTTTGCCTGGCTGTCCGACCCGATCGCGTTCGGTATCTCGCCATCCTTCATCATCGCGCTGCTGGTGATTTTCATCGCTCAGGCGGTCCTCACCCGCACGGTATTCGGTCGTTACCTGATCGGCATCGGCACTAACGAAGAGGCGGTACGACTGGCGGGTATCAACCCCAAGCCGTACAAAATTCTGGTGTTTTCGCTGATGGGCATGCTGGCCGGTGTGGCGGCGCTGTTTCAGATCTCGCGTCTGGAAGCTGCCGATCCGAATGCCGGTGCCGGTCTGGAGTTGCAGGTCATTGCCGCCGTCGTGATTGGCGGCACCAGCCTGATGGGCGGGCGCGGTTCGATCATCAGCACCTTTTTCGGCGTGTTGATCATCTCGGTACTTGCTGCGGGTCTGGCGCAGATCGGGGCGACCGAGCCCACCAAGCGCATCATCACTGGCGCAGTCATCGTGATCGCTGTGGTGCTGGATACCTACCGCAGCCAGCGGGCACGGCGCCAGGGTTGATATGGCAACCATCAAGGACGTAGCGGCACTTGCGGGGATTTCCTACACCACGGTTTCCCACGTGCTGAACAAGACCCGGCCGGTCAGCGAACCGGTCAGGCTCAAGGTCGAAGCAGCCATTGCGCAGCTGGATTACGTGCCCAGTGCGGTTGCGCGGTCGCTCAAGGCCAAGACCACTTCGACCATTGGCTTGTTGATTCCCAATGGCATGAACCCTTACTTCGCCGAACTGGCCAGAGGTATAGAGGATTACTGTGAGCGCAACGGCTTCTGCGTAATCCTCTGCAACTCCGATGACAACCCGGAGAAGCAGCGTGGCTATCTGCGTGTCTTGCTGGAAAAGCGCGTAGACGGTCTGATTGTCTCTTCAGTGGGTGGCGATGCCGGTATCGCAGGCGGCCTCGCCGAAGTGCGCACGCCGCTGGTGATCGTTGACCGCGAGCTGGACGGCATTGAGGCCGATACGATTCGTATCGACCACGAGCAGGGTGCCTGGCTGGCAACCCGGCATTTGCTGGAGTTGGGGCATCGACACATTGCCTGCATCGGCGGGCCACTCAAAAGTACGGTGGCTGAAATGCGCCTGGCGGGCTATCGGCGCGCCATGCACGAGGCTTCTGTCGAGGTCAGCGGCGAATGGGCGCTGCACAGTGAGTTCACCAGTTCTGCGGGCTATGAGGCGGCGTGCCAGCTTCTGGCAAAGAATCCGCCGAGCGCAATTTTTGCCGGCAATGATGTCATTGCCATCGGTGTGCTGCGTGCCGCTGCCGAACGCTCGATTCGCGTGCCGCAGGACCTGTCGGTCATCGGTTTCGATGACATCCAGATGAGTCGCTACGTCTACCCGGCGTTGACCACGGTGGGGCAATCGATCATGCAACTGGGCGAAAACGCCGCTGAAATGCTGTTGAGCCGAATCGCCACACCTCATGCAGTTCCTGTCGAGAAAAGACTCGTGACGCCTTGCGTCGTGGTGCGCGAGTCCACGGCAGCGCCGAACACTTTGTCCAACGAATGACGCGCACGCACAGCAACGGATTAATGAGCCATGCAAGCAAAAATAGTGATAGTGGGCAGTCTGAACATGGATCTGGTCATCCGCGCCCAGCGTTTACCGCGCCCCGGTGAAACGCTCAGCGGAGAAACCTTCTCTACCGTGCCTGGCGGCAAAGGCGCCAATCAGGCAGTAGCGGCAGCGCGTCTGGGTGCCAGCGTGGCGATGATCGGCTGCGTAGGGGCTGATTCCTATGGCGAGCAACTGCGTGATGCACTGCTGGCCGAGCGCATCGATTGTCAGGCGGTGACCCTGGTCGAGGGCGTGGCCACCGGAATCGCTTCAATCGTGGTCGACGCCAACAGTCAGAACGCGATTGTCATCGTTGCCGGTGGCAATGGCCGGCTTGATGCCAGCTTGATCGACCGTTTCGATGCGCTGCTGGCTGGCTCAGAGATCGTCATCTGCCAGTTGGAAGTGCCGACCGAAACGGTTTTTCACACTCTTGCTCGCGCCCATGCGCTGGGCAAGACCGTCATCCTCAATCCAGCCCCGGCCAGTGAGCCGTTGCCTGCGAACTGGTATGGCCTGATCGATTACCTGATTCCCAACGAGAGCGAGGCGCAGACCCTCACCGGTATCAGCGTCGACTCGTCGGCCTCGGCTGAAAAAGCGGCGGCTGCCATGCTGGCGGCCGGAGCGCGCAACGTCATCATCACGCTGGGCGAGCGCGGAACCCTGTTCGCCAATGCCGCTGGCGTGGAGCATATTCCCGCGCGTCGTGTACAAGCCGTGGACACCACTGCCGCAGGTGATACCTTTGTCGGCGGTTTTGCGGCGGCGCTTGCTGCAGGGCAGGGCGAGTCCGAGGCGATTCGCTTCGGTCAGGCCGCGGCGGCCATCTCCGTCACCCGCGCCGGAGCCCAGCCGTCGATCCCGACGTTCGAGGAAGTAAAGGAATTCAAATCGTTATGAAAAAAACACCGCTACTCAATATCGCTCTGTCCCGCGTGATCGCTTCGCTGGGGCATGGTGACATCCTGATGATCGTCGATGCGGGGATGCCGGTGCCTGCCGGGGTCGAACTGATCGACCTGGCGTTGACCCGTGGTGTGCCGGATTTCGTCAGTGTGCTGGATGTCGTGCTGAGCGAGATGCAAGTGGAAAGCCACGTACTGGCCAGCGAGATGGCTCAGGTCAAGCCACCGGCCTTGCAGGTTATCGAGAGCCTGAATCTCGACGATCAGCTTGGCCAGCAGCGCTGGATCAGCCATGAGGATCTCAAGGTCTTGAGCCGTCAGGCCAAGGCGATCATCCGGACCGGAGAGTGCCAGCCTTACAGCAACGTGGCGCTGGTGTCAGGGGTCGTGTTCTAGCTCGTTAAAAAAGGGAGTTTCATATGACATTGATACAGTTTTCCAGACAACTCATTCGCGGAGCGCTGCTCTTGTCCATTCTCGGCACTGCCGCCGTTCAGGCGGCCGAAAAGCGTGACCTGATCATCGATACTGACCCGGGCGCAGACGATGTCGTCGCTCTGCTGCTGGCCCTGGCTTCACCCGAAGAACTGAACGTGATGGCGATCACTACCGTGGCCGGTAACGTGCGTCTGGACAAAACCTCGCGCAACGCCCGACTGGCGCGCGAATGGGCGGGTCGTGAAGAAGTGCCGGTATATGCCGGTGCGCCCAAGCCACTGGTGCGCACGCCGATTTACGCCGAAAACGTTCACGGTCAGGAAGGCCTGCCGGGTGTGCCTATACATGAGCCCGCCAAAGGTCTGGCCGAAGGCAATGCGGTGGACTACCTGATTCGCACGCTGAGCAAGGCCAAGCCGCACAGCATTACCATCGCCATGCTCGGTCCACAGACCAACCTGGCATTGGCGCTGGTACAGGCCCCGGAAATCACTCAGGGCATCAAGGAAGTGGTGGTCATGGGCGGCGCGCATTTCAACGGCGGTAATATCACGCCGGTCGCCGAGTTCAACCTGTTCGCTGACCCGCATGCCGCGCAGATCGTGCTGGCCAGTGGCGTGAAGCTGACCTACGTGCCGCTGGACGTCACCCACAAGATCCTCACCAGTGAACAGCGCCTCAAGCAGATCGCTGCCTTGAACAACAACGCCGGCAAGCTGGTGGACGGGATTCTCAATGAGTACGTCAAGCTGGACATGGAGCATTACGGCTTGCCCGGTGGCCCGGTGCATGACGCCAGCGTCATAGCCTGGCTGCTAAAGCCAGAGCTGTTCAGTGGTCGGCAGATCAATGTCACGGTCGATACCCGCGAAGGTATCGGTTTCGGTCAGACAGTCGCTGACTGGTACGGCACCCTCAAGCAACCACAGAATGTATTCTGGGTTGAAAATGGCGACGCGCAGGGATTCTTCGATCTGCTGACCGAGCGTCTGGCGCGCTTGAAGTAAATACGTAACGCTTTGAAAGGCGTTTTGATGAAACGCATCAGGCGGGCAGCTTGGCTGGCGTATACCGGCTGAGCACTTGGCTGATGAAGGTGCGGGCGCCGTCGGTGCCCAGCTCCTTGATCAGCAGATCAACTGCAATGATCATCAATTCCTCCGGATTTGACGGGCTGTGCGAGCAATGGCCTTGAGGCCATTTGGCCTTGATGTCTGCTTCAATAGCGATGGCTGTCATGTCTGTCTCCAGTGAAAGGTCACGCATGACGCCATTGACTTCCCGGCACTCGCGT
The DNA here is from genome assembly GCF_023278085.1 of Pseudomonas syringae. Classification (NCBI taxonomy): domain Bacteria; kingdom Pseudomonadati; phylum Pseudomonadota; class Gammaproteobacteria; order Pseudomonadales; family Pseudomonadaceae; genus Pseudomonas; species Pseudomonas syringae. Next base: position 2,104,743 of record NZ_CP066265.1, read on the forward strand.
CACGGTCAGTAAACCATCCTCCAAGGCGTTTGACACTTCTACTTACGCATCACGTCGATGAGCGTTTTCAATCACGTCCCCGGATAAATGTTTTGTGACGATTTACCCGCACACCCCAGGCTTTCCCAAGGCAGACTCTCGCGCCTGACAGATCAACGGGTTACAGGCGCTTGTTGTTGCTGGTTTGCAACAAACGCGTTTCGACGCGGTCGGACCAGGTCTGGAATATTTATTGGCACAGGAGGGTGTATGCCCCTGAAGTTCGCAACATTGGGTTTTGTGGTCATGACTTCGCTGTTGGCAGGGTGCAGTAGTACTGCTTCCGATTCGAGCGCTGAGGCGGCACCTGCCAAAGCCGATGCGCCCGCCAGCAGCGCCATACCCGGTCGCTGCGATGCAGCGCTCGCCCAGTTCGCAATCGGCAAGCCTGCCTCCATCGAGCTCTTGCAGCAAGTGCGCACACGTACTGGCTCGCAAGACGCGCGCATCCTCGGGCCCGACGATATGGTCACGCTTGAGTACCGCTCCGAGCGGGTGAACGTCAACACCGACGCTTCCGGAAAAGTCGCGCGCATCAACTGCGGTTGAGGCAGTGCTTTTGTCTCGCGCATAAAAAAACCCCGTCAGTGACGGGGTTTTTTTTACATCAGGTGAATCAGGCCACCTGAACTTCTTCTGCTTGCATGCCTTTCTGGCCTTTAGCAGCAACAAAAGTAACGGTCTGGCCTTCTTTCAGGCTTTTGAAACCGTCGCTCTGGATTGCTTTGAAGTGTACGAACAGGTCGTCACCGCCACCTTGTGGAGTGATAAAGCCGAAGCCTTTTTCATCGTTGAACCATTTTACGGTGCCGGTTTGGCGATTAGACATGGTGTATCTCCAGAAACATAATTTTCAGTAACGTGCTGCTCAGGCCAACTGGGCACACCGGCCTATCATAGTCGAAATGCACAAAAAGACAGCTACTAAGGTGATCTCTTTAAGCAAAGGTCGACTATATGCAGGGCGTCATACGCTAAAAGTGGCTAAATGATGCCTCTGGCCAAGCGACTTTCGTTCGTTCTCAGGAGCGCTGAAAGCCACGTTTAATGAGGCTTTCAGGCGTTTCTTGGGGTGTTCCCGCCGAGGCTTCGGGTAAGCGCTTCAGCCCCGCCAAAAAAATTGATTATTTTGCCTTGGCGCAGTTTTCAGCGACCAGTTTCTGCAGTTTTTGGGTCAATTCGGGGGCAGGCGCAGTGCTGGTGTTGCTCAGGGACGCGATTTCTTTCTGCGTGAATTTCTCGTTCACTACCCTGGCGCCGCAATCGCAATGAGCCGCAGCGGTTTTAGCATCGAGGTTCTGTTGCTTTGCAGCAGCGATACACTCTCGCGTGAACGTGTCTTGTGCAGGTTTGTCCATGGCGGCCTGGGCACCCCAAGGGGCCAGAACGGCGGCGCAGGCGAGGAGGGCGGACAGACTGAGAGGCTTCATGGTGTTCTCCTTTTACGGGCTTTTTCTGAAAAGAAACGTACAGGGTCTCGACTGGTTCAGACGTCCACAAGACTTGCCAGTTCAGATGGCATGTTATTTGGCTCGATTTGCGTCGATGTACGTCCCGTGGCGGCTCAGCTGTGCTAGGATGCGCGTCCTGTTATTTTCAAGTGTCCCCATGGCTGATGGCTTTTGGTGCGACGCAGGCAGATTTTCGTACACTCCAGTCATCTGGTTCGGTTCAAGGTTGGCCGTCAGGCTCCTGCCACTGTGAGGCAGGCATACCACCGGATCACGTACTGGCTCATCCCAACCCACGTGACCTTTGGTAGGGGTCACCACTAGGAGAGGAGGCGCCATGCCAACTATTACTCTTCCCGACGGCAGTCAACGTTCATTCGATCACGCGGTTTCCGTAGCCGATGTCGCGCTTTCAATCGGTGCCGGTCTGGCCAAGGCCACCGTCGCCGGTAAAGTCAACGGCAAGCTCGTCGACGCCTGCGACCTGATCGAAAACGATGCCAGCCTGCAGATCATCACCCCCAAGGATCAGGAAGGACTGGAAATCATCCGTCACTCTTGCGCCCACCTGGTAGGGCACGCGGTCAAGCAGCTGTATCCGACTGCAAAGATGGTCATCGGCCCGGTGATCGACGACGGCTTCTATTACGATATCGCCTACGAGCGCCCGTTCACGCCTGATGACATGGCGGCGATCGAGCAGCGCATGCAGCAGCTGATCGAAAAAGATTATGACGTCATCAAGAAAGTCACCCCGCGCGCCGAAGTGATCGAGGTGTTCAGCGCCCGTCACGAAGACTACAAGCTGCGTCTGGTCGAAGACATGCCGAACGAGCAGGCCATGGGCCTGTATTATCACGAAGAATACGTCGACATGTGCCGTGGCCCGCACGTGCCGAACACGCGTTTTCTGAAATCCTTCAAGCTGACCAAGCTGTCGGGTGCCTACTGGCGCGGCGATGCCAAGAACGAGCAATTGCAGCGCGTTTATGGCACCGCCTGGGCAGACAAGAAACAACTGGCTGCCTACATCCTGCGGATTGAAGAAGCCGAAAAACGCGACCATCGCAAGATCGGCAAGCGTCTCGGCCTGTTCCACACCCAGGAAGAAGCGCCGGGCATGGTGTTCTGGCACCCGCAGGGCTGGACCCTGTACCAGGTGCTTGAGCAGTACATGCGCAAAGTGCAGCGTGAAAACGGCTACCTTGAGATCAAGACCCCGCAAGTGGTCGATCGCTCGCTCTGGGAGAAATCCGGGCACTGGGCCAACTACGCTGAAAACATGTTCACCACGCAGTCCGAAAGCCGCGACTACGCCATCAAGCCGATGAATTGCCCGTGCCACGTGCAGGTGTTCAACCAGGGCCTGAAGAGCTACCGCGAGCTGCCGATGCGTCTGGCCGAGTTCGGTGCCTGCCACCGTAACGAGCCGTCGGGTGCGTTGCACGGCATCATGCGCGTACGGGGTTTCACGCAGGATGACGCGCATATCTTCTGTACCGAAGATCAGATGCAGGCCGAGTCTGCCGCATTCATCAAGCTGACGCTGGATGTCTATGCCGATTTCGGTTTCAAGGATATCGAACTCAAATTGTCCACTCGCCCTGAAAAGCGTGTAGGCTCCGACGAGATTTGGGATCGTGCCGAATCGGCGCTGGCCTCCGCACTCGACAGCGCAGGTCTGCCTTATGATCTGCAGCCGGGTGAAGGCGCGTTCTACGGTCCGAAAATCGAGTTTTCCCTCAAGGACTGTCTCGGCCGGGTATGGCAGTGCGGCACCTTGCAGCTGGACTTCAATCTGCCGATCCGTCTGAGTGCCGAGTACGTTTCGGAAGACAACAGTCGCAAGAATCCGGTCATGTTGCACCGTGCGATTCTTGGATCCTTCGAGCGTTTCATCGGGATTCTGATCGAGCATTACGAAGGTGCATTTCCAGCCTGGCTGGCGCCGACTCAGGCAGTGATCATGAATATCACTGACAAACAGGCCGATTTTGCCCTTGAAGTGGAAAAAACTCTGGCTGAAAGCGGGTTTCGTGCCAAGTCCGACTTGAGAAATGAAAAGATCGGCTTTAAAATCCGTGAGCATACTTTGCTCAAGGTTCCTTATCTCCTCGTGATTGGAGATCGGGAAGTTGAAATGCAAACTGTCGCTGTGCGTACACGTGAAGGCGCTGACCTTGGCTCGATGCCGGTCGCCCAGTTCGCTGAATTCCTCGCACAAGCGGTTTCCCGGCGTGGTCGCCAAGATACGGAGTAATTATTATTAAGCGTGAAATGAGACAAGATAAACGAGCTGCACCCAAGGCCCCGATCAATGAGAATATCTCGGCCCGCGAGGTTCGTTTAATTGGCGCTGACGGCGAGCAGATTGGCATCGTCTCGATTGATGAAGCGCTTCGTATAGCCGAAGAGGCCAAGCTGGATCTGGTAGAGATTTCTGCCGACGCAGTCCCTCCGGTCTGCCGTGTGATGGATTACGGCAAATCGATCTTCGAGAAGAAGAAACAGGTTGCTGCAGCGAAGAAAAACCAGAAGCAGATCCAGGTTAAAGAAATCAAGTTTCGTCCAGGGACGGAGGAAGGGGATTACCAGGTAAAACTACGCAACCTGGTACGTTTCCTGAGTGACGGGGACAGGGCCAAGGTATCGTTGAGATTCCGCGGTCGTGAGATGGCCCACCAGGAGCTGGGTATGGAATTGTTGAAGCGGGTTGAAGGTGACCTTCTTGAATACGGTTCCGTCGAACAGCATCCTAAGATGGAAGGACGCCAGCTGATCATGGTCATCGCCCCGAAAAAGAAGAAATAACCACCAGGGCACGGCAGGCCTTGCGGTTATATTTATCAACTGAATGCGGAGTATCCGAACATGCCAAAGATGAAGACTAAAAGCGGTGCAGCTAAGCGGTTTTTGAAAACCGCCAACGGCATCAAGCACAAACACGCTTTCAAGAGCCACATCCTGACCAAAATGTCGACAAAGCGTAAGCGTCAACTGCGCGGTAGCAGCTTGCTGCATCCGTCTGACGTGGCAAAAGTCGAGCGCATGCTGCGCCTTCGTTAATTTTGATCAAGATATAGAGGAAGTAACTCATGGCTCGTGTAAAGCGTGGCGTCATTGCCCGTAAGCGTCACAAAAAAATTCTGAAACTTGCAAAAGGCTACTACGGCGCGCGTTCACGCGTATTCCGTGTCGCCAAGCAAGCGGTAATCAAGGCAGGCCAATACGCCTACCGTGACCGTCGTCAGAAAAAACGTCAGTTCCGCGCTCTGTGGATCGCTCGTATCAACGCTGGTGCTCGTGTTAACGGTCTGTCCTACAGCCGTTTCATTGCTGGCCTGAAAAAGGCGTCCATCGAGATCGACCGTAAGGTTCTGGCTGATCTGGCAGTGAACGAAAAAGCGGCGTTTGCTGCGATTGTCGAGAAAGCTAAAGCCACTTTGGCCTAAGTCCCCGACAATCACTGGCCCCGGTTTTCCGGGGTTGGTGTTAAACGTCATAAATAGGGGAAGAGCCTTCAGCTCTTCCCCTATTTTGTATCTGGAGTCTGTACATGGAAAACCTGGACGCGCTGGTCTCTCAAGCTCTTGAGGCTGTGCAAAGCGCCGAAGATATCAATGCCCTGGAGCAAATCCGGGTTCACTACCTCGGCAAGAAAGGCGAGTTGACTCAGGTGATGAAGACCCTGGGGAACCTGCCGGCTGAAGAGCGTCCGCAAGTCGGTGCGCTGATCAACGTTGCCAAGGAGCGTGTCACAGAAGTCCTCAATGCACGCAAGGCGTCGTTTGAACAGGCAGAACTGACTGCCAGGCTCGCCGCTGAATGCATCGACGTGACCCTGCCGGGCCGTGGCCAGACCTCTGGTGGTCTGCACCCGATCACCCGCACTCTGGAACGTATCGAGCAGTTCTTCACGCACATTGGCTACGGCATCGCCGAAGGCCCGGAAGTCGAAGACGACTACCACAATTTCGAGGCGCTCAACATCCCGGGCCACCATCCGGCCCGGTCGATGCATGACACCTTCTACTTCAATGCGAACATGCTGTTGCGCACCCATACCTCGCCGGTACAGGTCCGCACCATGGAATCGCAGCAGCCGCCGATCCGCATCGTCTGCCCAGGCCGTGTGTACCGCAGCGACTCCGATATCACCCACTCGCCGATGTTCCACCAGATCGAAGGTCTGCTGGTCGACCGCGACATCAACTTTGCCGACCTGAAGGGCACCATCGAAGAATTCCTGCGGGTGTTTTTCGAGAAGGAACTGGCCGTGCGCTTCCGTCCTTCGTATTTCCCGTTCACCGAGCCTTCGGCCGAAGTGGATATGGAATGCGTGATGTGCAGTGGCAAGGGCTGCCGCGTCTGCAAGCAGACCGGCTGGCTGGAAGTCATGGGCTGCGGCATGGTTCACCCGAACGTGCTGCGCATGTCCGGCATCGATCCTGAAGAGTTTCAGGGCTTCGCGTTCGGCATGGGCGTAGAGCGTCTGGCCATGCTGCGTTACGGCGTCAATGATTTGCGCCTGTTCTTCGACAACGATTTGCGGTTCCTCGCGCAATTTCGCTAAGTCGTAACGAACCTTTCAGGAGAGCAGGATGAAATTCAGTGAACAATGGCTGCGCGGCTGGGTAAGCCCGCAGGTTTCCCGCGACGAGCTGGTTGCTCGTCTGTCGATGGCCGGTCTTGAGGTTGACAGCGTGACGCTGGCCGCCGGCGTTTTCACCGGGGTCGTGGTGGGCGAGGTGCTGAGCACCGAGCAGCACCCTGATGCCGACAAGCTTCGCGTGTGCCAGGTCAGCAACGGCAGCGAAACCTTTCAGGTCGTGTGCGGCGCGCCAAACGTGCGCCCCGGTCTGAAAATTCCGTTCGCCATGATCGGCGCCGAGCTGCCTGGCGACTTCAAGATCAAGAAAGCCAAGCTGCGCGGCGTAGAGTCCAACGGCATGCTGTGTTCCGCTGCCGAATTGCAGGCAGGTGAAGGCAACGATGGCCTGATGGAGCTGGCCGCCGATGCGCCGGTCGGTCAGGACATTCGTGTCTATCTGGGCCTGGATGACGCCAGCATTGAAGTCGACCTGACCCCCAACCGTGGCGATTGCCTGTCGGTGGCCGGTCTGGCTCGTGAAGTCGGCGCGCTGTATGCCGCCCAAGTCACACGCCCGCAGGTTGCAGCGGTCAGCGCCGTACACGACGAAGTGCGTCCGGTTGAAGTACTGGCTCCTGCCGCGTGCCCGCGTTATCTGGGCCGCGTGATTCGCAATGTCGACCTGTCGCGTCCAGCTCCGTTTTGGATGGTCGAGCGTCTGCGCCGTTCCGACGTGCGCAGCATCGATGCCGCTGTGGACATCACCAACTACGTAATGCTGGAGCTGGGTCAGCCTCTGCACGCATTCGATCTGGCCGAAATAAATGGCGGGATACGGGTGCGCATGGCCGAGGAGGGCGAGAAGCTCGTCCTGCTCGACGGTCAGGAAGTCAGCCTGCGTGCCGACACACTGGTCATTGCCGACCACCAGCGCGCGCTGGCCATCGCTGGCATCATGGGCGGCGAACACAGCGGCGTAACCGCCGCGACCCGCGATATCTTCCTGGAGAGCGCGTTCTTCGACACCATATCGGTGGCAGGCAAGGCGCGTTCCTACGGCCTGCACACCGATGCCTCGCATCGTTACGAGCGTGGCGTCGACTGGCAGCTGGCCCGTGAAGCCATGGAGCGAGCCACTGGCCTGCTGCTGGAAATCACCGGTGGCGAAGCCGGTCCGGTGATCGAAGTGGTCAGCGAACAGCACCTGCCTTCGATTGCGCCGGTTACGCTGCGCGCCAGCCGCGTCGAGCAAATGCTCGGTCTGGTCATCGAAAACGCTGAAATCGAGCGTCTGCTCACCGGTCTTGGTCTGACAGTCTCTGCCGAAACAGACGGCCAATGGCGCGTCGACGTGCCAAGTCATCGTTTCGACATCAGCCTTGAAGTCGACCTGATCGAAGAGCTGGCGCGTCTGTACGGCTACAACCGCCTGCCGGTTCGTTACCCGCAAGCGCGTCTGGCTCCACAGGCCAAGGCCGAAGCCAAAGGCGATCTGCCGGAGCTGCGCCGCCTGCTGGTTGCGCGTGGTTACCAGGAAGCGATCACCTATAGCTTCATCGATCCGAAGTGGTTCGAACTATTCACGCCGGGCGTTAAACCGCTGTTGCTGGCCAATCCGATTTCCAACGATATGGCCGCCATGCGCGCCTCTTTGTGGCCCGGCCTGGTCAAGGCCTTGCAGCACAACCTCAATCGTCAGCAGGATCGCGTACGCATGTTCGAAAGCGGTCTGCGCTTCGTCGGTCAGCTCGATGGCCTGAAGCAAGAGCCGATGCTGGCTGGCGTAGTGTGTGGCAGTCGCTTGCCGGAAGGCTGGGCACAAGGCCGCGATGCCGTCGACTTCTTCGACGTCAAAGCCGATGTCGAAGCGGTTCTGGGTTTTGCCGGTGCGCTGGGTGAATTCACGTTCACGCCGGGTCAGCATCCAGCCTTGCACCCTGGCCAGACCGCTCGCATTGAACGCGATGGTCGTGAAGTCGGTTTCCTGGGTGCCATCCATCCTGAATTGTCGAAAACACTGGGGCTGGATCGTCCGGTGTTCGTGTTCGAACTGGTTCTGGGTGAAGTCGCCAAAGGTCGCCTGCCGAAATTCCACGAGCTGTCGCGCTTCCCTGAAGTGCGCCGCGACCTGGCACTTCTGGCGGATCGTGATGTTTCGGCCAGTGCCGTTCTGGACGTAATTCGTGAAAATGCAGGCGAGTGGCTCACAGACCTCAGGTTATTTGATGTTTACCAGGGTAAAGGCATTGATCCACATAGAAAAAGCCTTGCAGTCGGCTTGACCTGGCAGCATCCATCGCGCACTCTTAATGACGATGAGGTAAACGCAACGACACTTGCTATCCTCACCTCGCTTGAGGAGAGGTTAAACGCCACGTTAAGGAAGTAGCGTATGGGGGCTCTGACGAAAGCTGAGATGGCCGAACGTCTGTACGAAGAGCTGGGCCTGAATAAACGGGAAGCCAAGGAACTGGTTGAACTGTTTTTTGAGGAAATCAGGCACGCTCTGGAAGATAACGAGCAGGTGAAATTGTCAGGTTTTGGCAACTTTGACCTTCGAGACAAGCGCCAGCGGCCTGGGAGAAATCCCAAGACCGGTGAAGAGATTCCGATTACGGCGCGCCGTGTGGTCACCTTTCGTCCAGGGCAGAAGTTGAAGGCCCGAGTTGAGGCATATGCTGGAACCAAGTCATAACGACGAGCTGCCGCCGATCCCCGGCAAACGCTACTTCACCATCGGTGAGGTCAGCGAGCTCTGCGCGGTAAAACCGCACGTTCTGCGTTATTGGGAGCAGGAGTTTCCTCAACTCAACCCCGTCAAGCGACGCGGAAACCGCCGGTATTATCAGCGCCTCGACGTGCTGATGATCCGTCAGATCCGCGGTCTGCTATACGATCAGGGCTTCACCATCGGCGGAGCCCGCCTGCGTCTCACCGCCGGCGAACCGAAAGACGATACCCAGCAGTACAAGCAGATGATCCGGCAGATGATTGCCGAACTGGAAGACGTACTGGTCATGCTCAAGGCGTAATCGAGCGAGCGGATACTTCCATAATTCAAATGCTTAGGGTATATTTCTCAACGTTTTCGCAGGTTGCAAAACAGATACACGCCTAGTCGGGGCGTAGCGCAGTCCGGTAGCGCACTAGCATGGGGTGCTAGGGGTCGAGTGTTCGAATCACTCCGTCCCGACCATATTTTGTAGAGGGGATCAGGCACTTACGGTGCTGGTCCCCTTTTTCATTTCCGGCGTGCGCAAAACCCGCGCAAACTCATTCGAAAACCGGCTGATACCGAGGTCCGGAATGACTTCTGACCAGAGAGTTTCGACGCGGTCTTTCGAGTAGCGTTTCGTCATATCCTGCTCGCATGAGCAGCGATCTTTTGCCCGTCCTTTCCGGCTTTCTTGCACAGGTGCAGTGACAGCGCCTGCACTTCTTCAAAGCTCGGCATAGACTTCGGAAGAATCCATTTTCGTCGCGAATGACGTGCGTTGGCTGCACGAATACGAACTTTTGTTCAGGTATGACTTCGTCCTTACATTGGTGGCTGACATTCAAGTTGATTGATGCAGGTTGGAGATGGGCGATGCAGCGCCGAAAGGATTGGAGCGAAAGAATCATACTTATCATCTAACTAAGTGAAATTTTATTAATGATTCGCACGATAGGTCCACTGTCACAAAATAGGTACATTGTCTGGGTGGCAGTTCGACTGCTATTCAGTTTAAAACGAGAATCTTTACTCCCCCAGCTCTTAGCCGTGTAGAGGAAGTGCCATGAATACAACTACAAAGAAATCCGCGCTGAAAGCGCTCGTCGTGACAGCTGTCGCGGTGATCAGCCTTCAGGGCATGGCGTATGCAGCGGCTTCCAAGCCGTCCGCACCTGTCGCGAAAGGTCAATACGGGCTTGTTCAGGACGCAGGCAAGACTATCTCCAAGGACTCGAAATCAGCGCCAATGCAGGTAGCTATCCGCATTCCAAACCACACAAATTTCAATGATCCATGCCGTAGCGACCCAACCTCATGCGGCTAATGCTGCCGCAATTAAAACAGCTGCCGCAAATAAGATTCGCGGCAGCACGTTTGCAGAAATATACTTCCCCACTACAGGCCACTGCCTGATTGCGAAGTTTGTTAAGAATAGTCCTACTGCACTTCAATTCATTGCTCATGATCTTTCCTTCGCGCACCGCGCATAACGTGTCTCACGCTTTCTAAAGCACGCCTTGTGATTTCCATGGGAGCGGTAGCCATTGCAGATATCGCCCGATCTGCCCCGACTCGCCAATGGTCATTGTTGCGAGCCAGAGCTGCCACCCGGGAGTGCTGACGCTGTTACCGCACATGAGCACCTGCCGGGTTCTGGTGAAGTGTTTTCCGCCTGCGCTGTGGGCGACGACCTGCCAAGCAGGAAGCCCTGCGCTTTTTACAGCTCGTATGGCTTGATCATCCGCAGGGCTTGCCCTGGACCATGCCCGAGCGATCCTTGGTTGTAATTATGATCAAGGGCCCCAAAAAACAATTTGACATATGTTATTTGTGATCACATATTCGTTCCATAAGAACGCCAATATGAGTCACTCCCTATGACAGATCGTCCGATCCTCCTGCCAGCCATGCGTCAGGTTTCTCGCGATACCCTCCAGGATCAGGTGTACCGGCAGATTCGTGAAGCGCTGATGAGCGGGCGCTTTCAGCCGGGTCAGAAGCTGACGATCCGTGGTCTTGCCGAAGCTCTCGGTTCCAGCCCGATGCCTGTGCGCGAAGCACTGAATCGTCTTAGCGCAGAGAACGCCTTCGAAGTCACCGAAACCGCCCGGCTGCGTGTGCCCATGATGACCCCGGAACGGCTGCGCGAGATTCGCGATGCGCGGGTGGCGCTGGAAGGGCTGTTGGCCGAGAAAGCCGTGATTCTGATCAACGACGCTGATCTTGCAGACATCAGCCAGCTCTGCGTGCAGATGCAGAAGGCTGCTGACAGCGTTGATGTAGCTCTCTATCTGTGGACCAACTTTGCCTTTCACCGACGCATTTACGCAGTCGCCAAGGCTGAGCTCATTGTTGCGGCAGTGGAAAATTTCTGGCTGCACATCGGCCCGTGTTTCGCGCTTGTAGCACCCGACAGGGCGCATCTTCAGCGTTCGATGGAAGCGCATAACCGTATCGTCGAGGCGCTGGCGGCGCGTGATGGGGCGGCGGCTCGTGCAGCTGTCACCGATGACATCATGCAGGCTGCCGACTCTCTGACGCGCCTGATCGCAAAGAGCGACCGCTCCAGGTCGCGTGTCTCGGGAGTGAAAAAAGCATGAGTGTTCTCAATCGGCTGATTCCCTATACAGGGCTGCGTGTCCTGATTTCCGGCGGTGCAGCCGGGATCGGGGAGGTGTTGGCGGCGGCTTACCTGGAAGCGGGGGCAAAGGTACATGTGTGCGATGTCAGCGAGGCGGCCATTGCGGCATTCCTCGATCGTCATCCAGGCAGTGTCGCGACCCATGCAGATGTCGCTGATCCGGCGCAGATCGAAGCGGTCTTCAGGGTGCAGCGCGAGCAATTCGGTGGTCTTGATGTGCTGATCAACAACGCTGGGATCGCCGGTCCGACGGCAGGCATCGATGCCATTAGTGAAGAAGAGTGGCAGCGCACCATCGACATCAATCTCACCGGGCAGTACCGCTTCGCTCATCACGCTGTGCCGTTGCTCAAGGCCTCACCCAACGCACACCTGATCCATATCGCCTCGGTCGCCGGTCGCCTGGGCTATGCCTGGCGCACCCCGTATGCCGCGACCAAATGGGCGATTGTCGGGTTGATGAAGTCTCTGGCGTCCGAGTTGGGTGAAAGTGATATCCGCGTCAATGCCTTGCTGCCCGGTATCGTCGAAGGCCCGCGCATGGACGGGGTGATTCGTGCCCGTGCTGAACAGATGAATGTGCCCGAAGCCGAGATGCGTGAGGAGTACCTGAAAAAGATTTCGCTCAAGCGCATGGTCACTGCCGAGGACGTTGCCGCGATGGCGCTCTTTCTATGCTCGCCCGCTGCACGCAATGTCACGGGACAGGCTATCAGCGTGGATGGCAACGTCGAGTACCTCTGAGTACTTCGGCCCGATAGCACCCATGACCGGACAACGTCCGCGTCATGTTCCACATCAGACTTCTCGCCAAGAACAAGAACGGAGAATGCTCATGCCCAGAAAACATCCGATCATCATCACCTGCGCCGTCACGGGTGCTATTCATACGCCCTCGATGTCGCCTCATTTGCCGGTCACACCGCAGGAAATTGCCGATGCCGCCATCGGTGCCGCCGAAGCCGGTGCCTCGATTGTGCACCTGCATGCCCGCGATCCACGTGACGGACGGCCCAGTCAGGACGTTGATCTGTTTCGACAGTTTCTGCCGCAGATCAAGGCCAGGAGCGACGTGGTGATCAATATCACCACGGGCGGCGCGCCGACCATGGGCGTGGAAGAGCGCCTGCAACCGGTGGCGCAACTCAAGCCGGAACTCGCGTCGTTGAACATGGGCTCAATGAACTTCGGGCTGTACGAAATGCTTGATCGTTATACCGAATTCAAGCACGACTGGGAGAGGCCCTATCTGGCCGAGAGCGACGACCGGATTTTCCGCAACACCTTCCGCGACATCGCGCACATTCTCAATACCTGTGCCGAGAACCGCACGCGCTTTGAAATTGAATGCTACGACATCGGTCATCTGTACACCGCAGCGCACTTCCTGCAGCGCGGGTTGCTCAAGGCGCCGATTTTCATCCAGTCGGTATTCGGTTTGCGCGGCGGTATCGGCGGGCACCCTGAAGACCTGGCACACATGCGCCGTACGGCTGACCGTCTGTTTGGCGATGCCTATCAGTGGTCGATCCTGGGTGCCGGTCGTAATCAGATTCCGCTGGGCACCATGGGCCTGTCGATGGGCAGTCATGTGCGGGTCGGCCTTGAGGATTCGCTGTGGGACGGACCGGGCAAGCTGGCGGCGTCCAATGCCGATCAGGTCAAGCGTATTCGCACTGTGATCGAAGCTTTGGGCGGGCGCGTGGCAACGCCGGACGAAGCGCGTGAAATGCTCGACCTGAAGGGCCAGGACAAGGTCGATTTCTAGTCACCGTACAACGTGTCATCTCAATAACAACAAGACAGAGGTGAAAAATGCGTATCGAAATCGTTGTCGACGTGAAGACCACGCTGGGCGAAGGTCCGGTCTGGGATGTCGAGCAACAGCGCCTGTACTGGATCGACAGTTTCGACGGCCGTGTCCTGCGTTGCACGGAAGACGGGCGCGAATTGCGCGCCTGGGATGTCGGCCAGAAAATCGGCTCCATGGCCTTGCGCAAGCACGGCGATGCGGCGCTTGTGGCGTTGCAGACCGGTATCTACAACCTTGACCTGCCGAGCGGCGATCTCGAGCTGATCGTCGACCCTGAACCCGGTTTGCCGAACAATCGCCTCAATGACGGCAAGGTCGATCGGCAGGGCCGGTTCATCGTGGGTTCGATGGACACTCAGGAAGATCAGGCCAGCGCAAAGTTATATCGCCTTGACCCGGACCTGAGCCTGCACACCCTGGATGAAGGCATCATCGTGTCCAACGGCCCCTGCTGGAGCCCGGGTGGTGAAACCTTCTATTTCGCCGACACCTGGTCCGGGGAGATCTGGACCTATGACTACGACAACGCCAGCGGCGCAGTCGCCAACAGACGCACTTTTGCCAGCGTCGACACCTCCGCCGGCGGCGCGGCAGATGGCTGCACCGTGGATGCCGAGGGCTGTCTGTGGCAAGCGCTGGTCTATGCCGGAAAACTGGTGCGCTACACCCCGGACGGGCAGGTGGATCGCATCATCGACATGCCGGTGAAGAAGGTGACCAGCCTGACCTTCGGCGGGCCGAACCTGGACACACTGTTTGTCACCTCCATGGCCAGGCCGCCGTTGCCGCGCTTTCCGGAAGATGGCCAGCAGCGTGGTGCTCTGTTCGCCATCACCGGGCTGGGCGTGAAAGGCATCGCCGAGCGGCGCTTCGCCAGTTAACCCGTCAACAGCAGGCTGAACCTGAACGTTAAGGACGACCGGACTCTTTCTTGCCAGGGCGTGTGCAACACGCCTGGAGATTTCCCATGCCAAATAACAAGAATGCATCGTTGGGCAAGATTCATCGTTTCTCGTGGGTGTCGTTGTTGGTCTGCTGGATGATCTGGATTCTGAATGCCTATGATCGCGAGATCGTCTTGCGCCTGGGCCCGACGATTTCCAAGCATTTCGAATTGTCTGCGGACCAGTGGGGGACGGTGGCGACGGTCGTCATGCTGGCGCTGGCCGTTCTCGATATTCCCGGCTCTGTCTGGAGCGATCGCTATGGCGGTGGCTGGAAGCGGGCGCGCTTTCAGGTGCCGTTGGTGCTGGGTTACACCGCGCTGTCGTTTCTGTCGGGCTTCAAGGCATTGAGTGGCAGCCTGGCCAGTTTCATCGCCTTGCGCGTCGGGGTGAATCTGGGCGCTGGCTGGGGCGAACCGGTCGGGGTCAGCAACACCGCCGAATGGTGGCCTGTAGAGCGTCGCGGTTTTGCCCTGGGCGCACACCACACCGGCTACCCGATCGGCGCGATGCTCAGCGGCATTGTCGCCAGCTTCGTGATCAGCACCTACGGTGAAGAAAACTGGCGTTATGTGTTCTTCTTCGCCTTCGTGGTGGCGCTGCCGCTGATGATCTTCTGGGCGCGCTATTCGACGGCCGAGCGCATCACCAAGCTGTACGTGGACATCGCCGCCAAAGGCATGACCCCGCCAGACAGCACGCCCTCGACCAACGTCAAAGGCCAGGTCTGGAAGACGGTGAAGGCAACACTACGCAACCGCAATATCGCGCTGACTGCGGGCAACACGATGCTCACGCAAGTGGTGTACATGGGCGTCAACATCGTCCTGCCTGCTTACCTGTACAACATCCTCAACCTGTCGCTGGCCGAATCTGCAGGCATGAGCGTGGTGTTCACGCTGACCGGCATTTTGGGGCAACTGATCTGGCCTTCGCTGTCGGACATCATCGGCCGGCGCATCACATTGATCATCTGCGGCATATGGATGGCGGTCAGTGTCGGGGCTTTTTACTTCGCCAACACCATCCTGATCGTCATCGCCGTGCAGTTGCTGTTCGGTCTGGTCGCCAATGCCGTCTGGCCCATCTACTACGCGGTCGCGTCCGACTCTGCACAGCCCTCTGCGACGTCTACAGCCAATGGCATCATCACCACGGCGATGTTCATCGGCGGCGGCATTGCCCCGGTATTGATGGGCACCCTGATTTCCATGGGCGGCGGGTGGACCAGCCTCAGTGGCTACACCGTGTGCTTTTTTGTGATGGCGGGGTGTGCGCTGGGCGGGGCGTTTCTGCAGCTGTTTTCCCACCGTCCCGCAGTATTGGCGGTGCAGGGGAGCGTGTGATGCCGGCATTCTGTAATGTGCCCAAGGGCATAATTGTCGCTTTACCACGCAGGATTTTATGCTGTGCCTTGAAGGTAATAGCTTCCTGCAAGCCATTACCCGTGTTTAGAATGCTTAGAGCATTGCCACACTAATGAATGATGTTAGACACAGAAAGCCCACACCCTAAACAGCAAGGATACCTCATGGACTCGAACAATCTTCTACACGGATTTTTTATCGCTGGCACGGTGACCGGCTTGAGCATGCTTGCTTCACTCAGTCATGCCGATACGGCTTTTAATCCGGCGACTACTTCTGTTCAGATGTTTCACTGGCACTGGAATGATTTGGCTAAAGAATGTTCAAGCGCAATAGGGCCCATAGGTTACGGGGCGGTACAAATATCTCCGCCTCAGGCGTCCAAGGTGGCGGGGCACTGGTGGGATATTTACCAGCCGGTGAACTTTAGTTCATTAGACAGCCGCATGGGTACAGAGTCAGAGTTAAAGAACATGATCAGCGCCTGTCACGCTGCCAAGGTCAGGGTCTATGCAGATATCGTGGTGAACCAGGTAGCAGGGGATTCGAGTGCAACCTTTAAAAGTACCGATGGTTCTGAATGGGATTCCCGGTCATTGGCCTACCCGCAGTTTAGCCAGAATGACTTCCACAGCCTGTGTTATATAGAGCCCGCTGATTATCAGAATAATGCAGCAAAGGTAAGAGACTGCAGGCTCAACAACCTTCCCGACTTGAATCAGTCCAGCAGCTATGTACAGGGCGTGGCGGCGAACTACATGAAGAAGTTACTGTCGCTCGGGGTCGACGGGTTCCGACTGGATGCAGCGAAACATCAAAACTCCGACGACATAAACAAGATTCTGGCAGCAGTGAAAACAGCCTATCCGCTGACGATTTCCGGAGAAAAAATCTGGGTCACGCAGGAAATAATTCCCGATGGCAGCTCCAGTCGCTCGGATTACTACAAGAACGGGACGGTGAATGAGTTCAATTACACCACGGCCCTTCTTAAAGCCTTTCGGCAAAAAGACGGATTTAACCTGGCATCCATTCCAGCGATGATCGGAATATTCGGAAACTGGGGCGGGTCTTTTCGCTTGATGCCGCCAGAGAGATCTACGGTGTTCGTTAATAATTGGGACACAGAGCGAAATTCTGAAACATCCTTGAATGCCAGTAATCAGGCGTATAACGACAGGTACAATTCCAGACGCTATGACCTCGCTAACGTGTTCATGTTGGCGTTGCCCTATGGTGAGGCTCAGGTTCATTCGGGATTCAATTTCAGTGATCCTGAAGCGGATGCCCCTTCAGCAAGCCCATTAGACGCAAGCGGCAATCCCGATAACCGCTCAGGGTGGGACTTTATACACCGAGCGAATGCAATTGCGAGCATGGTAAGGTTTCGCAGTGCCACTGACGGGCAGGACGTCAATAACTGGGTTACGGGTTCAGGCAATCAGATTGCGTTCAGCAGAGGTGATGCCGGGTTCGTCGCCCTGAATAACAGTGCCTCTGCATGGCTAAGGACGTTTAATACAGGGCTTCCAGAAGGTATTTATTGCGATGTCATAACAAAAACATTCTCCACCCCCAACGAAATGTGCACGAATAAAGTTGCTGTTGACGGGAAGGGGAATGCAAGCCTGACGGTGCCGGGTGACAGTGGAAGCGTTGTGCCGGCAATTGCTATTTATTCAGGGTCTAAACTATAGCGAGATCAGGATAAGCGTCACAGGCGACGCTTATTCTGCTACCCGACTGCGCCTCCCTTACATCCACGACTACTCAGTAAAAACGTATCGCCTCGCCCCTGAGTGGGTCGTGGCGTAAGGCATGCCCGTCGCGCAGTTATCACTCTGGGGCGAGCGAGCTCCTCCAAAAAGGCCCCGGCCAATGGGGGGCTCGCACAGCGCCTCTTCCATCGCCGGTCGTTCATCGAAACCGCTTCTGCAGCACATGGATGCGCAGCATGGTTTCCAACGGTCATGGCACACGTCTGCCGCCGGCTACCAGTGAAAGGCTTTAATTGCGCCATTCCGGGTGTCGCAAACGGAATATGCCCTGAATAAGCTAGACAATAAATTGACGTATAGGCCTGTCAAATTATTGGGCTTTTATGTTTTCCAGCCTTTGAAATGCCGAGTGTAATAAAATATTTTTGTTTAATTTTATCAATGGCTTAGCCTTGATTAGAGCTTTTATTCAGTGCCGGGAAAAATGGGATCCCTAAAGTTATCGAGCAGGCGGGCGACATGAGTGGTATCTCAATGACATCATTCATTTGAAGTGGTTCAAAGCATTTCTGCGAGTGATAGCGCCCATCATGCAAGCCACGGAACGGCTATGTTCAGGATCGACATCATGTTCAGCAAACTCAGCATCTCGCAAAAGCTCTATTTCAGCTTTGTCGCGATTGTCATACTTATCGCCGTACTGGTAGCGAGTGCCTACCGAGGCTTTGAGCAGGTCGAAGAAGCTACCAACAGCAACGTTCACACTTATCAAGTGCTGAGTGATGCGCAGTTGGCGCTTGAGCAACTGATCAATATCGAGACGGGTATGCGGGGGTTTGTCATTGCCTCGAAAGATGCGTTTCTTGAGCCGCTGGTAGCGGGTCAGAAGCGGTTTACCGAAGAACTTGATTCGCTCAGGCGCCTGACGGCGGACAATGCCGAACAACAACGTCGCCTGGCCGCGCTGGGGGAGACCCAGAAGCGATGGATTGATGAAGACATCAACCCGATTATCGCCCTGCGTCGTGATTTGACTGCGCGCAACATGCCGGATGACGAATTGGACGCGCGTATCACATCGGGTGCCGACAAGGCCAAGATGGACAGCATGCGCGCCATTCTGAGTGAAATCAGCGCTACCGAGAACAAGCTGCTGGTGATAAGAAACAAGAACATGGTAGACGCCAAGCATCTGGCTATCATGATCCTGATCTGTGGCGGCCTGGCGGCTGCTGTTCTTTCGGCGATCCTGGCCACGGTACTGGGGCGCAGCACCACGGCACGCTTGCAAGTGGCGATCGATGCAGCAACGGCCATCGCCAATGGCAAGCTGGACACCGTAATCGACACCAGCAGCCATGACGAACTGCCGAAAGCGTTCGACCGCATGCAGAATCGCTTGCGCGAAATGATTCAACAGATCAGTCAGGCCGCCAACCAACTGGTACTCGCCGTACAACAGATTTCCGGTGCATCCGAGCAGCTTTCCGGGGCCATTCAGGAGCAATCTACCGCTGCTTCGGCGATGGCGGCGACTATCGAGGAACTGACGGTCAGCATTCACCACGTTTCTGAAAACGCTGACGAGGCCCACCAGATTGCCAGCCGGTCGGGTGATCAGTCCAAGGAAGGTGCTCTGGTTATCGAAAACACCTTGTCCAGCATGAACGGCATCGCCAAGACTGTGCAGCATTCGTCTGCGCAGGTTGCTGACCTGGGCCAGCACTCGGAACACATCTCGTCGATTATCAGCGTGATTCAGGGTATCGCCGACCAGACCAACCTGTTGGCGCTCAACGCGGCCATCGAAGCGGCACGTGCCGGTGAACAAGGGCGCGGTTTTGCGGTGGTGGCCGACGAGGTGCGTCTGCTGGCGCAGAACACCGGCAAGTCGACCAAAGAGATCGCCGGCATGATCGAGAAAATCCAGGCCGGTGTGCGTGAGACGGTCGACAGCATGCGCAGCGGTGTTCTGGAAGTGAACAACGGTGTGGAAATGGCCAGCACTGCCGGCAGTGCGATCATCGAAATCCGTGACAGCTCGAACAAGGTGCTCCAGGTGGTCGATCAGATCTCCTTTGCACTGCGCGAACAAACTGCCGCCAGTCAGGATGTTGCGCGCAACGTCGAGCGGTCTGCGCAAATGGCAGAGCAGAACAACATGTCGGTTCAGGAATTGCTCAAGACCAGCGGCGGGTTGAAAGCGCTGGCGACCAGTCTGCAGCAGGAAGTGAGCAAGTTTCAGATCTGAGACTGTTCAGAAGGCGGACCTGTGAAAGGGTCCGCTGCATCAAAGACGCCCGGATCAGCCATCGAACAGCGGTTGATACCGGGCGTTTTGGTCTCTGCTGCCTCAATGCTGCGCCAGAATACTCCCCAGCAACCCTGGAAAGCGGCTCTCCAGCACCTCAGTGCGCAACGAGTTCATGTGTGTGGTGCCAATATTGCGTGTGTGTACCAGCCCGGCGTCACGCAGCACCCGAAAGTGATGAGACATGCTGGATTTCGGACGACCGCCGTCCAGCTCGCCACAGGTGGCTTCGACAACGCCCGCGAGGCAGCGCACGATGCCCAGGCGTACAGGGTCGCTCAAGGCGTACAGCACGCGTTCGAGGGTCAGGTCTTCAGGATCGGGGTGTTGGAAGGTTCGCATGGCGCGGATGATATCAGGGCTTCCGTTAACTGGCATAGTTCGATTATCATCGAACAAGTGAAATTCAAAGCCATCTGGCCTATGGGAGCTTTCCAATGTCTGCACTGTTCGAACCCTTCAAACTGAAAGACGTCACGCTGCGCAACCGAATCGCCATTCCTCCGATGTGCCAGTACTCGGCAACCGAAGGTGTAATCAACGACTGGCACCAGGTGCATCTGGCCAGCATGGCACGCGGTGGTGCGGGTCTGTTGGTGGTGGAGGCTACCGCCGTTGCGCCGGAAGGGCGTATTACCCCCGGTTGCACCGGTATCTGGAACGACGAGCAGGCCCAGGCATTCGTACCTGTCGTCAAAGCCATCAAGGCTGCAGGATGCGTACCGGGTATTCAGATTGCCCACGCCGGTCGCAAGGCCAGCGCCAATCGTCCATGGGAAGGTGATGACCATATCGCGGCGTCCGATTCGCGCGGCTGGGACACTATCGCTCCGTCCGCCATCGCGTTCGGTGCCAACCTGCCGAAAGTCCCGCGCGCCATGACTCTGGAAGACATCGCCCGCGTTCGTCAGAACTTCGTCGATGCCGCGCGTCGTGCCCGCGACGCAGGCTTCGAATGGATCGAGTTGCACTTTGCTCACGGTTATCTGGGGCAGAGCTTCTTCTCCGAGCATTCCAACCAGCGTACCGACGAGTACGGCGGCAGCTTCGATAACCGCAGCCGTTTCCTGCTTGAAACGCTGGCAGCGGTGCGTGAAGTCTGGCCGGAAAACCTGCCGCTGACGGCCCGTTTTGGCGTGATCGAATACGACGGTCGCGATGAGCAGACCCTCACCGAGTCGATCGAACTGGCACGTCGCTTCAAGGCCGGCGGTCTGGATCTGTTGAGTGTCAGCGTCGGTTTCAGCACGCCGGACGCCAACATTCCCTGGGGACCTGCGTTCATGGGCCCGATTGCCGAGCGCGTGCGTCGTGAAGCGGATATTCCAGTGACCAGCGCCTGGGGCTTTGGCGAGCCAAAACTGGCGGAAGAAGCCGTCAAATCAGGCCAGCTCGATCTGGTATCGATAGGTCGTGCGCATCTGGCCGACCCGCACTGGGCGTACTTCGCCGCGAAAGAACTGGGTGTCGAAAAGTCTGCCTGGACCCTGCCTGCGCCTTACGCTCACTGGCTTGAGCGTTATCGCTAAGCGTTTTACCAAAAGGGGCGGCATCGTCAGGCATCAGCTCCGTTGACTTACAGGTAACGGTTCACTTGCGTCGCACCCGCGGCGCAATGCCGGTCAGTTGCTGGCGAGCGCACGCCCACGCCAGATGCAGGGCGCTGCGCAATGCCACGGCATCGGCGGTCATGATGCGCACCGACACGCCGCAGTCGTTCGGTAGGGCGCTGACGCCCAGGTAACTCTCGGGGACGATGCGCAATGCATCGCGCAAGGACCGTTTCAACCCCTCTACAGGTAAACCCTGACCCACCAGCATGAAGGTCGCCAAGGCCTGCAGCTCACCGCTGACGCCCGGCAACCGACGTTGCAGGTCATGACCGGTCATGGCCAATCGGTCACCTGCCAGCAGTGTGCCCGCTGGACACCGTATGTGCAGATCGGCGCGATAGAATCCGGGAAATCCTATGCTGCCCGGTGGCGTGTGCAGGCAGAACGCGTCGCACACCATCACCCGCGCATTCGGGTGCAGCGTGACGTCTACCCGGCTGTGTAGACGTGCCTGCGGGAACAGGATCGTCGCCATCGGCAGGTACTCCAGCAGTGCGCCGGGTTCGGCAATCAGCGTGACGGTTTGCCGTGCTGGCTGTTCAAGCATGCTGTGCGCAACAGTCGCCGCGCCAGTGCTGACATGCACCTGAGTGTCAGCCGCTGCGTGCAGGTGCAGGTGCAGTGTTTCCCCGGCGAACAGACCCCCCGAACACGATTGCAGGTAAATCGCCGCCATCCCGGGCGGGTCCTGCGGCAGCTTCAGCGTGCGTCCCAGATGGAAGGGGTAGCCAACCTCCTGACGAGACACATAGCTGGCACCCGAAGGTGCTTTGCTGAAGGCAATATGGGCCGTGGTTTTTTTACAGATGGGCAGCCGCGAGGAGTGTGCGTTCATGGGCGATCGAACAGCACGGCGCGGCTGATGGCGTCGACCACCGCATCCACGCCGTCGCCGGTAGCGCAGTTGGTGAACAGCACCGGTCTGCCATTGCGTGCCTCGGCAGACTCGCGGCGCATACGCGGCAGATCGACGCCCACATAAGGCGCCAGGTCATATTTATTGACCACCAGGAGGTCGCAGTTCAAGACACCGGGGCCGCGCTTGCGGGGGATGTCATCGCCACCGGCGACGTCGATGACGAAGATCCAGTAGTCCACCAGGTCCAGCGAAAACGTCGAGGCCAGGTTGTCGCCGCCCGACTCGATCAGCACCAGATCCAGATTGCCGAAACGTGTTTCCAGTTCGTCAGCCATTTGCAGGTTGAGGGTCGGGTCTTCACGAATGGCGGTGTGCGGGCAGGCGCCGGTTTCTAATGCGCGTACCCGCTGCGGGTCGATCAGGCCACTTCGCTGCACGCGCTCGGCGTCTTCACGGGTGGCCAGGTCATTGGTGATGATCGCCAGCTCTGTGCCGCGCGCAATGAAGCGCGGAATCAGTTGTTCCAGCAAACGCGTCTTGCCGGAGCCGACCGGGCCGCCGATCCCGACACGTGCCGCGCCGGGGTGGGGTTGCGCATCGGTTTGCAGGCTGTGTGCATTCAAGGGCAGGCTCATTGTCAGTTCTCCTGTGCGGTAGGATTTTTCAGCGCAGCATGTAGCGCTGCGCAAGCGGCACTTCGCTGACCGGTTCGCAATAAAGGCGCTCGCCGTCGGCATATACGTCGAAGGTCTGCGGGTCGACGCGGATGTCCGGGCAAGCATCGTTGTGCAGCATGTCGGACTTGCGCAGGGTGCGGGTGCCAAACGCGGGCAGCAGTTTTTTCTTGAGCCCCAACCGGGTGGCGGTATCGGCTTCGACGGCCAGCCGGTTGACGAAATTGACCGACAGCGCCTGTTTCGCCTCACCGAACGCGCCCCATTGCGGGCGCATCACCAAGGGTTCGCAGGTGTAAAGCGAGGCAGCGGAATCGCCCATTACGCCATGCACAATGAAGCCGCCCTTGACCACCAGTTCCGGCTTAATGCCGAAGAACGCGGGTCGCCACAGCACCAGATCGGCCAGCTTGCCGGGCTCCAGTGAGCCGATGTAGCTGTCGATACCGAACACTCGCGCGGCGTTGATGGTGTATTTGGCGATGTAGCGCTTGATACGCTCATTGTCACCCAGTGCGGTTTTTTCCTCCGGCAAGCGGCCGCGCTGATCTTTCATTTTCGACGCCAGTTGCCAGGTCCGGCAGATGACTTCGTTGATGCGCCCCATGCCCTGGCTGTCGGAGCCGAGGATCGAAATGGCTCCGGTGTCGTGAAGAATGTCTTCGGCGGCAATGGTCTGCGGGCGCACCCGCGATTCGGCGAAGGCCACGTCTTCCGGCACGTCCGGATTGAGGTGGTGACAGACCATGATCATGTCCAGATGCTCGTCGAAGGTGTTCACCGTGTACGGGTTGGTCGGGTTGGTGGAGGAGGGGATGCAGTTGCTTTTGCCGGCCACGCTGATGATGTCCGGCGCGTGCCCGCCGCCTGCACCTTCGGTGTGGTACATGTGGATGGTGCGATCGCCGATGGCCGCCAGCGTGTCTTCGAGAAACCCGGATTCATTCAGTGTGTCGGTGTGCAACTGAACCTGAAAATCGTACTCGTCGGCCACTTTCAGGCAGGTGTCGATCACCGCAGGCATGGCGCCCCAGTCTTCATGGATCTTCAGCCCCAGGCAGCCGCCACGCAGCTGTCCGAGCAGTGATTCGGGCTTGCTTGAGTTGCCGCGCCCCAGAAAGCCGAAGTTGATCGGCCAGGCTTCGGCGGCCTGCAACATCTTGCCGACATTCCACTCGCCGCCACAGTCGATACCCACGGTAATCGGCCCCAGCGAGCCGCCGATCAGGGTGGTCAAACCCGCCGCCAGTGCGTGATCGCAGAGCTGCGCCGAATCGAAATGCACATGTACATCGATGCCACCGGGCGTGACGATCAACCCCTCGGCATCGCGCACGGTGGTGGCC
Source organism: Pseudomonas syringae (assembly GCF_023278085.1). Taxonomy (NCBI): domain Bacteria; kingdom Pseudomonadati; phylum Pseudomonadota; class Gammaproteobacteria; order Pseudomonadales; family Pseudomonadaceae; genus Pseudomonas; species Pseudomonas syringae. The sequence continues at coordinate 2,128,826 of NZ_CP066265.1, forward strand.
ACGCCGCAGATCAGTTGCGGGTGTACGCCGTCCATGATCTGCGGGTTACCGGCCTTGCCGATGGCGACGATCTTGCCGTCCTTGATGCCGATGTCACCTTTGACGATACCGATCACCGGGTCGATGATCAGCGCGTTGCAGATCAGCATGTCGAGGGCCCCGTCGGCGCTGTCATGGCCGGGCATCAGGCCCATGCCGTCGCGCAGGGTCTTGCCGCCCCCGTGCAGGCATTCATCGCCGGGCACCGAATGGTCGAATTCGACCTCGGCCAGCAACGCGGTGTCGCCCAGGCGCACTGCATCGCCAGTGGTGGGGCCGTACATGGCGGCGTATTCCTTGCGGGTCATCGTCGCCATCGTTCAGGCTCCCTTGAAATGTTGCGCGCGGGCACGCTCCAGCGCTGCGAGCTTGCAGGCCGGGTCGTGCAGGTTGCCATCGGTCAGGCCGCTGAAGCCGTAAATGTCGCCGGTGCCGCCGAACTGCACCAGTTGCACCTCACGCAGCTCGCCTGGTTCAAAGCGCACTGCGGTGCCAGCGGGGATGTCGAGGTGCATGCCGAAGGCTGTTTCACGGGGGAAATCCAGCGCCTTGTTGACTTCGAAGAAGTGATAGTGGCTGCCGATCTGCACCGGCCGGTCGCCGGTATTGATCGCCCGCAAGATCGCGGTCGGTCGGCCGCCATTGAGCTGGATATCGCTGTCCGGCGAAAGTATTTCGCCAGGTGTCGGCATGACTGTCAGCGGCAATTTGCCCGGCCGGATCGGCTGGTGAACGGTGACCAGTTTGGTGCCGTCCGGGAAAGTGCCTTCGACTTGCAGCACCGGCAGCAGCTCGGCAACTCCTGGCATCACATCATCGGTGTTGAGGATCGTCGAGCCGAAACCGATCAGTTCGGCAACACTTCGGCCCTCGCGTGCGCCTTCTAGAATCTCGTCGGCGATCAGTGCCGAGGCTTCCGGAAAATTCAGACGCAGGCCTTTACTGCGGCGTTTGCGCGCCAGTTCGGCGGCGGTGTACAGCGTCAGACGTTCAAGTTCGGTCGGGGTCAGCAGCATAGTGAGGCTCCGCAAAGGTCAGGCGATGGCCGTCTCAGTTGGCAAACAGGCGCAGGTCCTGGGTTTCATGGCGCATCACGGCGATTTCGGCCATGGGCGTGAAGCCGCAGGCGTCGTCCGGCTCGGGCGCTTCCTGCGTCAACAGCTCGGTAATCAGCGGCTGGATATCGGTCAGTACGCGTTGCGCATCAATGTGGCCCATCACCCCGAGCCGCACGGCGGCGCTGACCAGGCCGGTACACAAGCCATGCGCAGCGGCGAGTTGGCAGTGCTCGCGCTGCATGCCCAGGCGGTTCCAGAGCAATCCCTGCACCACTGGCAAATGCCCCGCCGCGTTGCCCGCCAGAATCTGTTGCTGGTAAGCCGCCGCCCCTGCAGTCCCCAGCGCGACATGCACGCCCAGCAGCGCCTGCCCGACACGGCGTGAGCCCTGGCGTAGTTCCTCTGCGAGGGTCAGGGCTTCGATCTGCGCGTCCATGTCTATCAAAGCAGAGACGTTATCCGCGGCATGCCATGCGGCAAGCAGAAACACCCGGTCAAAACTGTTCCAGCGATGGCGCAACTGGCCCTCGACGAAGCCATGCACCTCGGCGCTGCGGTTATGGCGAACAGTTCGTTGTCGGCGTCGCGGCGCGACGATTTCACCGTGGCCGAGATGCCCGTCAGCCAGCAGCGTTTCCAGCCCCCACGACCACGCCACTGCACCGCCGGGAAAGAAACTGTCGGCCTGTTGCAGCGCCAGCAGCAGGCTGCTCAGGCCGTTCATGCGCGTTGTACCCGGCCGTCCGCGAGCATGGGCGCCAGACGCTCAAGGTAATCCGCCTGCGGGCCGTTGAGCGGGATCTGCAAGGTATCGCCAGCGAAACGCACCGCCCAGTGCATGTTGCCGGCGAAGTAGCCCAGTTCCAGCGCCGCTGCCGAGTCCCTGGGGCGAAGGTCGAGGTATTCCTGATCCTGCATCTGCACGACGATCGCGCGTTGACTGTCGAGCATCAGTACCGAGCCGTTGCGCAGCTGTTGATGACGCTCCAGACGGATTGCGCAGTCAGTGCCCCGGTCGCTGACCAGACGCAGACGATGACGCTGAATGTCAGTGCCTGACAGGCTCAGAGTCTCGACCTGGCCGGCGTGGCTCAGGTCATGCAAACGGTCGGCGAGGGCAGGGTCGCTGGCCTGGCCGAGAATGCGGTCGAGTATCAGCATGGCGATGGCTCCTGTGGTCAGTTCAGATCGTCAGGTAGCGCAGAATGCGCTCGCGGTCGACGGTTTCACGGACTTCGCTGTGCACGAATTCGCCTTTCTCAATGATCAGGTAGCGGTCCGCCACGGCCATGGCGAACGACAGCACCTGCTCGGAAACAATCAGCGAGAAGCCGCGCTCCTTTTTCAGCAGGTTAAGAGCCTTGGCGATGTCCTTGATGATCGATGGCTGAATGCCTTCGGTGGGTTCGTCGAGCACCAGCACCTTGGGGTTGGAGACCAGCGCCCGTGCGATGGCCAGCTGTTGCTGCTGACCGCCGGACAGGTTGCCACCCTTGCGTCTGCGCATCTCGAACAACACCGGAAAGTACTCGAAGATGTAGTCGGGAATCGGCGCGGCAGGTGCGCCCTGCATGCCGGTGAGGATGTTTTCCTCAACGCTCAGGTAGGGAAAGATCATTCGTCCCTGCGGCACGAAACCGACCCCGGCGGCGACCCGTTCATAGCTTTTGCTGCCGGTCAGCTCTTGCCCGGCCAGTTTGATGCTGCCGCTGCGGGTCGGCAGCATGCCCACCAGGCTTCTGAGCAGCGTGGTCTTGCCCATGCCGTTTCGGCCCATGATCGCCAGCGATTCGCCTGGCGCCAGGTCCAGGCTCATATCGCGCAGCACGTGGCTGTCGCCGTAATACACGTTGAGGTTGGAGACATTCAGCATGTTCAGTGCCCCAGATAAACGTCGATGACCCGTGGATCGTTCTGCACCTGATCCATCGAACCGTAGGCCAGTGTTTTGCCCTGATGCAGGACGGTGACCTTGTCGGCCACCGATTTCACGAACTCCATGTCGTGCTCGATGATGACCATTGCCCGGCCCTTGGCGATGAGCTTGAGCAGGCCGGCGGTTTTCTCCCGTTCGCCCGCGCTCATGCCCGCGACGGGCTCATCGAGCAGCAGCAATTCCGGACGCTGCATCAACAGCATGCCGATCTCCAGCCACTGCTTCTGGCCGTGAGACAGCAGCCCGGCCTTGCGTCCCAGTTGGTCCTTGAGAAAGATCATTTCGGCGGTCTGTTCGATCTCGCTGTTCAGCGCGGCATGCTTGCCCGCGAACAGGCAGTTGAAGATGCCGCGCTTGTCCGGCGAGGAAATGTCGAGGTTCTCGCGCACGGTGAGGTCTTCGTAGACCGACGGGTTCTGAAACTTGCGGCCGACGCCTGCGCGGGTGATCTGGTACTCGATCATGTTTTCCAGTTGCAGGTCCTTGAAGCGAATACGGCCTGCGCTCGGCCGGGTCTTGCCGCAGATCATGTCGAGCAGGGTGGTCTTGCCCGCACCGTTGGGCCCGATCACCACATGCACCTGATTTTCCTCGACGTAGAAGTTGAGGTTGTCGACCGCCTTGAAGCCATCGAAGGACACGGTCAGGTCTTCGACGCTGAGTAACATCCCGCTCATGACTGCACCTCCTTGTTGCTCAGGCGTTGCAGCAGTCCGGCCAGCCCGGTGGGCAGGAACAGCACCACGCCCATGAACAGGAAACCGATGAAGTATTGCCAGAAACTGACGAAATTCTCCGACAGGTAGGTCTTGGCCGTGCCAATCAACAGCGTGCCGTACACCGCACCGACCAGTGAAAGGCGGCCGCCCAGCGCGGCGTAGATCACGATTTCAGTGGACGGAATGATGCCCACCAGTGACGGCGAGGCCAGACCGACCTGCAAGGTGAACATCACGCCGCCCAGCGCCGAGATCAGCGCCGCCACAGCAAAGATGAACGCCTTGAACAACGCGGTGTTGTAGCCGGAAAAACGCACCCGGTCCTCGCGATCCCGGATCGCCACGATCACCTTGCCCAGGCGGCTGCGCAGGATGAACCCGCACATCGCTACGCTGGCCAGCAGCAACAGGGTGGTGATCAGGTAGAGAATCCAGGGCGTCTGCGGCGTTTGCAGGCTCAGGCCGAAAGCGGTCTTGAAGTCGGTCAGACCATTGACGCCGCCGGTGTAGCCTTGCTGGCCGATGATCATGATCGACATGATCGAGGCCAGTGACAGGGTAATGATCGAGAAGTACACGCCGCCCACGCGCTTCTTGAAGTAGGCGTAGCTGAACAGAAACGCCAGCAGCGCAGGCAGGATCAGAATCGCGGCCAGGGTGAACGTCGCCGACTCGAACGGTTTCCACCACCAGGGCAGGGCTTCGACGCTGTTCCAGATCATGAAGTCCGGCAGTGCCGAGCCATAGAAAGCGGCGAGGGCGCTGGCGGCTTCGTCCGTGGCGGTGGCTTCCAGTTTCAGGTACATCGCCATCATGTAGCTGCCCAGGCCGAAGAAGATCCCCTGGCCAAGGCTGAGAATGCCGCCGTAGCCCCAGATCATCACCATGCCCACCGCGCAGAACGCCAGGCTCAGGTATTTGCCCGCCAGCCCGAGACGAAAATCGCCCAGCAGCAGTGGCAGTACCACCAGCAACAGAAGGGACAGCCAGATCAGGCTGTAACGCTCGATCAGCGGCAGCCAGCCGGCGCTGAGCCAGCCTGGTCGGCCTGCTTTGACCTGCGTCCCGGCCAGCGGCTTTTCAGTCATGTTGTTCATCTCAACGTCTCACTTTCGTGGCGAACAGGCCGTTGGGGCGTAAGAACAGCAGCACGATGACCACCAGCAAGGTAATCGCCTTGGCCATGGAGCCGGTGGTGAGGTATTCCAGTGATATCTGTGTCTGGCCGATGGCGAAGGCCGAGAGGAAGGTGCCGAGCATGCTTTCCACGCCGCCGAACACGACGACGATGAAGGTGTCCACCAGATACTGCTGGCCGCTCACTGGCCCGGTGGAGGCGAGCATGGTGAACGAGCTGCCGGCAATGCCCGCCAGACCGCAGCCCAGCGCAAAGGTCACCGAATCGACCCGCGCGGTGTTGATCCCGGCGGCCCCGGCCATCGCCCGGTTCTGGGTCACGGCACGAATGCGCAGGCCCCAGCGGCTGCGGTAGAGAAACAGAAACACCGCAGCGGCAATCACAAACGTCAGGCCGATAATAAAAATCCGGTTGAGCGGCAATTCCAGCCCTTCGCTGACTTTCCACGCACCCTGCAGCCACTGCACGGTAGGCACACTGACTTCCTTGGGGCCGAACACCTGGCGAAACAATTGCTGCAACACCAGCGACAGGCCCCAGGTTGCCAGCAACGTGTCCAGCGGGCGGTTGTACATGAAGCGAATGAAACAGCGCTCCAGCAGAAAGCCGAAGGCAAACGTCACCACGAAGGGCACCCCGACGCCGATGATGAAATACCAGCCCATGAACTAGGGAAAGTAGCGCTGGAACACCACCGAGGCGACGTAGGTCATGTATGAGCCCATCGCCATGAGTTCACCGTGGGCCATGTTGATCACACCCATCAGGCCGAACACGATGGTCAGCCCGAGTGCCATAAGCACCAGCACGGAAAACAGCGAGAACCCGCTGAAGATTTGCATTACCAGCGTATCGAGAGTCATGCCGTCGCTACCTGTGGCTGCGCATTGACGAAAGCGGGCACGAAACCGATCGCGCCCGACCCGGTATCAGAGTTTCGGAAAAGGATTGGGCTCGATCGGCGCGGACTCATAGATCACGTCCACCTGGCCCTGCGCGTTGAGGGTGCCGATGCGCGCACGCTTCCACAGGTGGTGGTTATCCTTGTGTACCTTGATCTCGCCCTCGGGCGCGTCGAGGGTCAGTTCCGAGGACGCGGCAATCACCTGCGGTACGTCAAAGCTGCCGGCTTTCTCGACTGCTTTTTTCCACAGATACACGGCCGTGTAGGCCGCCGCCATCGGATCGCCCACCACACGTTGCTGGCCATAGCGGGTCTTGAAGGTCTGCACGAACTTCTCGTTGACCGGGTTTTTCAGGCTCTGGAAATAGCTCATGCAGGTCAGGAAGCCGACGAGGTTTTCCGCACCGATGCCGGTGACTTCCTCTTCGGTGATCGCCAGCCCCATAAGCGTCTGATTGGTGCTGTCGATACCGGCAGCCTTGAGCTGTTTGTAGAACGCCACATTGGAACCGCCGACGATGGTCGATAGAACGATGTCTGGCTTGGCGACCTTGATCTTGTTGATCACCGAAGAAAACTCGATGGCCCCCAGCGGCAGATAATCCTCGCCGACAATCGAGCCGCCCTGTTTGGTCACCGAGGCGCGTGCCAGTTTGTTGGTGGTGCGCGGCCAGATGTAGTCGGAGCCGACCAGATAGACGCTTTTGCCCTTGTTGGCCATCAGCCAGGTGACGGCTGCCAGGGTCTGCTGTGAGGCTTCGGCCCCGGTGTAGATAATGGCCGGAGATTTTTCCAGCCCTTCATAGAACGTCGGGTAGTAAAGCAGGCCCTTGTTGCGCTCGAAGACCGGCAGCACCGCTTTGCGCGAGGCCGAGGTGAAGGCGCCAAAGGTGACCGCGACGTGGTCGTTCTCCAGCAGTTTGCGGGCTTTCTCGGCGAAGGTTGGCCAGTCGCTGGCGCCGTCCTCGACGATCGGCTCGATGGTTTTACCCATCACGCCACCGCTGGCGTTGATCTCTTCGATGGCAAGCTTTTCAGCATCGACAACCGAGGCTTCACTGATGGCCATGGTGCCGGTCAGCGAATGGATAATGCCCACTTTCACGGTGTCGGCCGCCTGCGCCTGACTGATCAGGGAAAACGGCAGCAGGCTGATCGCGCCCAGCAACAGAGCATGCTTGATCAAACGGCGTTTGTCGTTGTGCATTCACTTCTCTCCCAGGAATAAAAAAAGCCCGACGTCCCGGCCAAATCAATGGGCGGGAGGTCAGGCTTCTGTGCCGAATCTGGCGGGACAAACTGTGTCCGATCCAGTCGTACGCGAGGTGTCTCCCTACTTGCCAAGAGGGCGTAGGGCAAACAGCTGGCGCGATGTCTCAGGAGAGACTTAGCAAGGGCAGTGCCAAGTGCGGAAACAGCCTTTTACACAAGGCTGCGAATATCGGCGCAGGGCATTCCTTCATTAATTGCACGAAAAAAACACCATGCGCCGCTATGGCGCGAACAGGGCTCTTGCGCACCAAAAGCGTGAGACTGCGAACGTTTTCTTCCTGATAGGTATTCACCCAATGACTGAAACATGAAGGCTTTTGTAGTGGCGAACTTGTTCGCGAAGGCTTTGTGTCGGACGACAGATACCCTGCGAATGTACGGCCATGCTGGCCAACCGGTCCGTTTTACACGGCAGTGGGCGTACGGATCGTCAGTAACCGCACATCACGCATGGCCCGCTCCCTGCATAAGTCAGATCAATACCCTCGCAGGGTCCCTTGCCACACGCCCATTCTCGGCAGGTGTGGAAGGCCCCTCGCATGACTGGTCCTGACACTGTCGTCACGCCAGCCCCAGGCACAAGCGCCTGAGAGCCCCCGTTGAATTTCACGGTTTTTCGCTCAGTACCTTTTCAGACCCCGGCCAGTGGCAGGCGTCTCACCTCACGTTGAACAAGGTTTATAGGCATGGTTGACCCGTCGATCCGCATAGGAGGTCTGTTTTCCAATACCGGCGTTACGGCTGCCGGTGAGTGTTCAACGATGCGCGGCGCGCAGTTTGCTATCCATCAGATCAACGCAGCCGGCGGTGTGAATGGCCGTCCGCTGGAGCTGATTCTGCGTAATCCCGATTCCACACCTGCACTGTTTGCCATGCACGTCGAATCCCTGATCCGCGAAGAGAACCTGCGCTTTTTCTTCGGTTGCTACACCTCGGCGGCGCGCAAGGCGGTGCTGCCGGTGGTCGAACGTTACAACGCGTTGCTGCTCTACCCGGTGTATTACGAAGGCTTCGAGTACTCGCGCAACATCATCTACACCGGTGCCACGCCGAACCATAACGCCGTGCCGCTGGGCAATTACATGTTCGATCACTTCGGCAACCGCGTGCTGATGATTGGCTCCGAGTACGTGTACCCCTATGAAACCAATCGGCTGATGAGCGACCTGCTCTACGAACGCGGTGGCAGCAAGCTGGGCGAGTATTACCTGCCGTTGAAAAACGCCCGGGCCGAGGATTTCGCCAGGCTCATGGTCAAGGCCCGCGAGCTGAAACCCTCGTTCATCTTTTCCACGGTGGTCGGTGAAACCATGGCTCATTTGTATCAGGCGTATGCCGATGCCGGTCTCGACCCGAGCGTCATGCCGATTGCCAGCGTCACCACCAGCGAAACCGACATCCAGCAGATGGGCATTCATCTGGGCGCCGGGCACATTTCGGCAGCCACCTATTTTCAGTCGATCGACACACCGCTCAATCGTCAGTGCATTGCGCAGTACCGCGAGATGTTCGGGCAGCATCAGGTGACTGACCGCTGCTGGGAGGCCGCTTATTTTCAGGTCCACCTGCTGGCCAAGGCGATCACTCGCGCAGGCAGTACCGACGTGGAAGAGGTACTCCAGACCATGCGCGGCCTGGAATATGACGCACCTCAGGGAAGGATCCGTATCGATGAGCACAATCACCACACTTACCTGTACTCGCGGATCGGCCGTGCCAACGCCGAAGGGCAGTTCGACATCCTTTACGAGAGCCAGCACGCGCTCAAACCCGATCCCTATGCCATTGCGCCTGACTTCAATGGCTGGTCCAGTCTTGTGGGGAGGCGTCCATGACCCTGCGTGCCGCCAAGAAGCGCCTGCGCAACGACAGCGCAGGCGGCATCAAGGACCTGCGTGACATCAGCGTGCTGGTGATGCACCCGGATGACGAAGACGGTCGCAACCTGATTGCCCAGTTGCAGCGAATCGGCTGTCAGGTGCGGGTGCAATGGCCGATCCCCGAGCGGCTGCACAGCGAGGCGGACGTGATCGTGCTGGCGGTGTCACCGGAAAGCCTGTCGACCAATACGCCGTGGCTGTTGCACAGCTCGACGCCGCCGATCATCCCGGTGATTGCCTACGAGAACCCGATCATCGTCGAGGCGCTGGTGCAGCTCAATGCCTGCTCGGTGATTCCTTCACCGGTCAAGTCCTTCGGTCTGCTGACTGCTCTGGCGATCACCTTGAGCCAGGCGCGCAAAACCCGCGAGCGGGAAAAGCACGTCAAGCGGCTGGAAGGGCGCATGGCCGTGATGCGCACCGTGCAGCAGGCGAAAATCATCCTGATGGAAACCAAGGGGCTGTCGGAAATAGACGCTTACAACGCCTTGCGTGACCAGGCCATGGCCAAGCGCGAGCCGGTGGAAAAGATCGCCGAGGCGCTGGTCAAGGCGCATGAACTGTTTCAAAAAGCCTGTTCCTGAACGGGCTTGGTCAGCTTCGAGTATCGGGCTGCATGGCCTGATCCTCTTCTGCGCGGACGCTTGCCATACGCCCTGAACCGGCAGGTATGGAACACCGCGTGGCGACCGGCATGGACAACGACGTCCTCCGGATCGAGCCAAGGCCTGTGCGCTCTGCACGGGCGGCTCCAGCCAATGGCTGCTCGATCCCGAGCGGCCCTTACCGTCATCTGGAGAACATCATGTCCGTAAAACGCCCCGGTAAAGCCGACTTTCTGATCGCCGCCCAGGACCACGGTTACGACCTGTCCGATAGCCAGATAGAGTCGTTCCTGAGCCTCGCTGACGAAACCCTGTGTTCCTACGAAGCCATCGACGCGCTGTACGCCACTCATGTCGCGCAGCCCGCTCCGGTACGCGAACACAGCAAACCGGCGCACGCCGAAAATCAATACGGCGCCTGGTACGTGAAGACCCACATTGCCGGCGCGGCCAGTGGTCCGTTGGCGGGCAGAACCGTGGTCATCAAGGACAACGTATCGGTAGCGGGGGTACCGATGGCCAACGGTTCGCTGAGCCTCGATGGCTACGTACCGTCCGAGGATGCCACGGTGGTCAAACGCCTGTTGGCCGCTGGCGCGACGGTGGTCGGCAAGTCGGTGTGCGAAGACCTGTGTTTTTCCGGGGCCAGCTTTACCTCGGCCAGCGGCGCGGTGAAAAACCCATGGGACATGACCCGCAATGCGGGCGGTTCGTCCAGCGGCAGTGCGGTGCTGGTCGCTCTCGAAGAAGTCGACATGGCCATTGGCGGCGATCAGGGCGGTTCCATTCGCATGCCGTCGGCGTGGAGCGGCATCGTCGGACACAAACCCACCTACAGCCTGGTGCCCTACACCGGCGCTTTCCCGATTGAACGCACCATCGATCACGTCGGCCCGATGGCCAACAACGTGCGCGACTGCGCGGTGATGCTCGACGTGATTGCGGGTGCCGACGGCCTGGACTCAAGGCAGAAAAATCCGCCAGCGGTCAGTTGTGTCGCGACACTGGATCAAGGCGTTGCGGGTCTGAAAATCGGTCTGCTGCGCGAAGGTTTCGCCATCCCCGGCATGTCCGAACCGCAGGTGGACGCGCTGGTCAAAGCCGCCGTCGCGCAATTGCAAAGCCTCGGCGCGACGGTCGGCGAGGCTAGCGTTCCATGGCACCACGGAGTGGCGCTGGACATGTGGAACGTGATTGCCACTGACGGCGCGGCGTACCAGATGCTGCAAGGCAACGGCTACGGCATGAACGTCGACGGCTACTACGACCCCGAGATCATGAGCTACTTCGGTGCCAAGCGTCGTGAGCACGCCAATACATTGTCCAGCAGCGTGCGTGCTGTGGCGCTGACCGGGCACTACAGCCTGAAAAACCTGCACGGTGCCTATTACGCCAAGGCGCGGATGCTGGTGCCGGAACTCACCCGTCAGTACGACGATGCCTTCAAGGATTTCGACGTGCTGGTCATGCCGACCATGCCGTTTGTGGCGACCCCCCTGACCGCCGCCGATGCGCCGATTGAAGAGTACGTGCACAGCGCGCTGAACATGCTGGCCAATACCGCGCCGTTCGACCTGACCGGACACCCGGCAACCTCGATCCCGGCCGGTCTTGCTGACGGCCTGCCGGTCGCCATGATGATCGTCGCACCGCGTTTTCAGGATGCCCTGGCGTTGCGCGTTGCCCAGGCGTACGAGCAAGTTCGCGGTGTGTTTCCCAAGCCGCCGCGTGGCTGAGTCGGCAGGCTGAGTGCAGGGCACACGTGTTCGACGGGAGCACGTGTGCCCCATCCCTCAAGGCTTCCATACCTCTACATCCTGCGCATTCACCGCCTTGGGCAGCAGGCCTTCGGAAAAGAACGCGTCGGCGATTTTCTGCTGCTCGCCGAGTTGGTCGCGTGTCACCGGCTGTATCTCGTAGCTGCGATGGCGGTTGGCGATCTCGACGGTTTCGATATCCAGATTGCCCCACAGCGGGCTCAAAACCTGCGCCGCTTCGCGCGGATTGGCCTTGAGCCACTTACCGGTGCGGTGCAGTTGATCGTAAACGATGCTCAAGACCTGTGGATGCGCTTTGGCGTAGTCGGTGCCGGTCAGGTAATAGCGTTTGTAACTGGCCAGGCCGCTTCCTGGGCAAAGTAAGTCAGCCTGGCCTGTGCTGCCTGAGCAAAGATCGGCACGGTGTCCGCCACATCCGCGCTGATATCCACATTACCCACGTTCAATGCTTCCAGCAGTGGCAAACCGCTCGGGAACTCGTGCCAGGTCACGCTAACGTGTTGCCGGGCGAGCGCTTTTTTCAGCGCGCCACGGGTTTTCAGCAGGGTGATCAGGGTTGAAGACTTCTGGTAGCCGATTCGCAGCGTCTCCTGTGCATGCGCGGGGAGGGCCATGTTTAACATCAGTGCTGTAAACAGCCCGACCAATATTGACGGGCCACTCAATTAATTGGCCTGTTCCAGCGTTTAGCGACAGTCCCGCCTCGTAGAGCAGAACTCGTGCTAGGCTCAGTACAAAATGCCATGACACGATGATGCTGCGTTGAGAGTAGCCTCGGATGCCCATTAAAACTCCACTAAATCCGAGTACGGGCCCGGTTCGTTTTCGCCCTGTCTGGCCTTTGCGAAAATCTATTGCGGGCAAAGCCTAAATCGGGTTAACCCTGAACTCCGATACTCTCAGCTGTGGTGGAACTGATCATGCGTGAGCCCGTGTACACGAGGTCCAAGGTCGACATCGATAAAGGCGCAGCCTCCTCCCATGCTGCTCCAGCCATGCAGCTTGAGGACAGGCGGCAGGGAGTGCAGCAGTTGAAACCGCAGTCGGCCTTTGAGAAACCAATGCCTTTGCAGGATAACCGTGCCCGACCTGCTCAGTCGGAAGTGATGCAGAAACAGACAAGTAAGCCCTTGCCTGTAAACCTGAATGGCGATCAAGAGCCGGCATACGATAACGCTGATAGCCATATACCGAGTGCGGGGCTCGCGGTTCAGCTCAAAAGCAAGAGTTGGAAAATGCGTAGAGCCGCGAGATTGGAGCGAGAGCAAAACCTGCGCGATAGAGCCGAACGACACCACGCTGCAGATAAGGCCCGAATGAACGACCTGGCGGCGGCCAAAGCCAAGGGGCAATTATTGGAAGGGTTGCAAGCGGAGCCAACGGGCTCTGCGACACTTGCACATCTGAAGACGCCTTTTGTGAATCGGGAAATGCGTGTGCTGGATAACAACTCCGAGGGGGTTAAACGCCGCTTTCTTACCCCGACCAAGCCCCTGTTGCTGGACCCAAACGCACCTAAACGACGTGAGATATCGCCGTCACAGGTTGATAAGTACAAGGCGTTGAAAGATCGGGCAGTAGACATCGAACAAAAATCCAAGGACTCGCATCACGCTTTTTACCATGCTCAGGACCCCCGCATGCGGGTAGCGCAAGATGTCTACAGACGTGTTTATGCCCGGCACCACAAAGTTGAAGTGCCTGAAGACTTTCATTTTCTGCGCTTTCCCGGGCCAGACGATGAGCAGTTCAATAAGCACAAGAACGTGGCTTCATACTTTAAAGAGGACATGGCTGCGCACGGCATGATTGACGACAATATCGAGCCAACAAAGAGTCATTTGATTTCGGTCAACCCTGCCCTGCATGGCGGATTGAATCACACAGGTGAAGAAACGTTCCATTACTTTCAGATCGGACAAGGTCAGACAGCGTTGCCCGTAGCCAATTTCATAAAAGGGTTTCTGCAGAAATTCAACCTCAGCCCCGACGGGGTCGATGATATGTACAAAGATGCCTCGGCGCTGAATGCCACTAAAGAAGGGAGCCTCTTTCAAATCATGGTGCCCAAGGGCAAGGTCGATGACGTGGCCTATATGGCACACCCTCATGGTCTGCCTCATGATGATGAGCTATTCGACGACCTTCACACGATGGGAGAAATCCGTTACACCACCAAGCCCCCAATCGCTGCTGACAAGGGTGAAGATGCCTCGGATTCAACTATAAAAGAGCCGTGGCTGCCGCTCCGGGAGAAAATGAATGACGAGGTCACCCGAAATCTCATCGCTATGCGCGAGGCCTGGAAGGCCCCGAAAGTTGAAATGCCAGAACCTGTTGACCCCCTACTAAGCGGTGCAGGTATCTCCCGCAATACGCTGAAGGAGGACAGTCACCAGCAAAGGATTAAAGACAGTGCCCAACAGCGACGTACCGCCTTTCTTAAAACGCAAACTGAAGCGCTCAACAAGCAGACATTGATCCGATTTGATGAAGGCAAATACTCTCCTTCTTACCATCTTCAAGCGTATATCCAACGCCCTGGGGAGTTGCAGCATCCGGAAGGCCATGCACAAAAGTTACGCATGCAAACCAATCCAGATCATTTCGGTGGCCAAGGGGTGCGCAGTCAGCACGAGCTCATGCGGATCGAAAACCGATCAACATTCATGCAGGCACGAATGCATTTATCGCAAGCGAACACCCTCGACCCCGCCTCTGGAATATCAATCACTCGGCATACAACCCTTGAGCCGAAACAAGAGGAAACTTACAACACGTTGCTCGATAAATATGTCAACGACCTTTTTGCCTCCAAGGAAAAATCCTGAAGTCATTCGTTTTTTGATATGGGCCGAGTGCCGTTGTGGCTGCCGGGTATCCACGGCCCCGTGCGCCAGAACTGCGGAACGAAAACCGTCGCATCGCGACGCGTTTTGACAAGCCCGCAACAATTTTCGCGGCGATAGCCTCATTGGCCGGCGCTATGCAATGCTCGCGACAATACTTTTCGTGCAGAACCTAGGTCACCGTCTTACCGTTCACGCCCCTCAATTCAATGAAGAAAATAATTTAATTATCTGTGATCCGGCCGATATATCCATACGTAAGCTGCGATCTGTTTGTTCAAGCCTTCTAAAACAGGGGTCTCATGGATCCGCGTCTCGCTGGACTTTCATTCTTGCTCACGTTGGGATGGACCGGTGCCGTGATTTTGGTCATCTGGTATTTCGCCTGATGCACAGGCAGGATTTTCAGGCTCCTCAAGGTGTCGCTTGACAGTTGCGCCTGACAGCACCGGAGTAATCGCCGGGCAGAAAAAACAGCCATGATTTTAGTGGTAGCAAAATAGTGGCTTTTATGCTGATCCAATTTCAGCATCTGGCAGTTTGCGCTATGGAGGGCATTGAGAAACACGATTATGCGGTTCGAACGACAGGCTCCACATTCAGGCAAAGCAAACGCTTGACCTGGTCTGTAGCCACCGGCGCACCGTCCTGAACACTCCATAGATGTTTACTGCCGAGTATTTTTATATGTCGACCACAATAATAGAAAGCACCCTTGATGACGCCGGGGTACAGCTGGACCTTCACTCGCTGATGACCGCCATTGACCGTTCGCAGGCAATGATCGAGTTCGATCTTGAAGGCAATATCCTGCGCGCCAACGCCAATTTTCTGGAATGTGTCGGCTATAAGCTGGAGGAAGTCCGGGGTCGGCATCACCGCATGTTCTGCACGCCCGAATATGCGTCCAGTGTCGAGTATTCGACGTTCTGGGAAAAGCTGGGTAAAGGTAACTTTGACGAAGGGCAATATAAACGCCTGGGTAAAAATGGTCGCGAAATCTGGTTGCAGGCCACCTATAACCCGATCTTCGACAAGGACGGCAACCCGTTCAAAGTGGTGAAGTTCGCCACTGACGTGACTCAGCAGCGCAAGGCCAACGCCGAGTACGAAGGCAAGGTCGCCGCTATCGACCGTTCTCAGGGGGTTATCGAGTTCGATCTGAATGGTCGGGTGCTCAATGCCAATGAAAACTTCCTTAAAGTGCTGGGTTATCGTCTCGACGAAATTCAGGGCCAGCATCACCGCATGTTCTGTGACGATGATTACCTGAACAGTCCGGCCTATCGTGCGTTCTGGGCCAAACTGGAACGCGGCGAATACGATTCCGGTGAATACAAACGCATCGGCAAGAATGGTCGCGAACTGTGGATCAGCGCCACGTACAACCCGGTCTTCGACCCGGATGGCCGTCCGTATAAAGTCGTCAAGTTCGCCAACGACGTCACCGAGAGCCGTGCGCGTCAGGCCGAATACGCGGGCAAGGTCACGGCCATCGAGCGCTCTCAGGCCGTGATCGAGTTCGACTTGACTGGCAAGGTGCTGAATGCCAACCGCAACTTCCTGTCGGTGTTCGGTTACGAGCTGGATGAAATCGTCGGCGAGCATCACCGCATGTTCTGCTCCGAGGAATTCGTCAGCAGCCTGCAATACCGTGAGCTGTGGGAAAAGCTGGGCCGCGGCGAATACGACGCCAACGAGTACAAGCGCAAACGCAAGGACGGCAAGGAAATCTGGATTCAGGCGACCTATAACCCGATCTTCGATGCGCAGGGCCATCCTTACAAGATCGTCAAGTTCGCACTCGACGTGACAGAGGCCAAGGAAACCAGCGTCGAGGACAAGGGCAAGGTGAACGCGATCGATCGCGCCCAGGCCGTCATCGAGTTCGACATGGCCGGTAACATCCTCGCGGCCAACGCCAACTTCCTCAAAGCGCTGGGTTATGGCTTGCAGGAAATCAAAGGCCAGCACCACCGGATCTTCTGCGACGAAGAGTATGTGCGCGGCACCGAATACCGTGAATTCTGGCACGGGCTGGGGCAGGGCGAGTTCTACTCCGGGCGCTTCATGCGCGTGAGTAAATACGGTCAGAAAATCTGGATTCAGGCCACTTACAGCCCGATCTTCGACCACGACGGCCTGCCGTTCAAAGTGGTGAAGTTCGCTACCGACATCACTCTCCAGGTCGAGATGGAACAAGCCATCGAAGCCAAGACCGTGGCCATGCGCGAGTCGGTCAAGACGCTGATGAGCGCCATTTCCTATGTCGCGCAGAGCACCGACACCGCCACCGAACTCGCCCGGTTGACCCGCGAGCAAGCCAGCCGTGGCTCGCAGACACTGGTCAAGGCGTCTGATGCGATGAGCATGATTGCCAAGTCGGCAGAAGGCATTCAGGACATCATTCAGGTGATCAGCGAGATCGCCAGTCAGACCAACATGCTGGCGTTCAACGCCGCCATCGAGGCAGCACGCGCCGGTGAGCACGGTCTGGGGTTCTCGGTGGTCGCCGATGAAGTGCGCAAGCTGGCCGAGAAGTCCTCGCGGGCGACCAAGGAAATCAACAAGCTGATTCTGGAAACCGTCAGCCGTATCGAGTCAGGCAACGAGATCTCGCTGAGTGCGGGTGAGGCATTCGAGCACATCGTGGACGGCGTCATGCAGACCACTCAGGCGATCGATGGCATCAATACCGCAACCGAGAAACAGCGCTTGTCGGCGCAGCAGGTCGAAGCCTTGATTACCGAGCTGCATAAGGCCAACCTGACCGGCTACACCGAAACACTGGACAAGGTATCCGTCGGACAACCTGCATGAGCAGCCTGACCGCCTATGGTGTGGTGCAGATCAACGGCGTTCTTCTCGCGGTGGTTGCGGACGCGCTGATGGAGGCCGTGCACTGGCCGCAAGACTTGCAGCCGCACCCGCTGACCCGTGGTGCGCTGCTGGGGGTTTTCACCCTGCGCGGCAAGCCGGTGCCGCTGGTGGATTTGCGTGGCGAACTTGCGCAGAGTGCCGAGGTTTCGCCACCGACCCCGCTGGTCGCGATCCTGAAATACAACGGCGGTTATCTGGGCCTGGCGATTGACGCGGTCTGCGATATTCTCAAGGCCCGTGATTCGCAGTTCAGCCCGCTGGGGCCTGGGGGCAGCAGCGCCGGGTTGCTGCCATCGGTGCTGCTGGCTGCAGACGATGCGCGGCTGATCTACAAGCTTGACCTTGAGGTGCTGAACCGCCTGCCGGGTGTGTTGTTTGCGACCGACCCCGGCGCGCAGGCGCTCAATGAGCAGGCCCAGGCTGCAAAAAGTCACCTGCTGCATTATCTGGTGTTCGAGTGCGACAGCCGCAATTTCTGCATCGATGCCAGTGTGGTGACCGAACTGGTCGACAACCCCGAGATATCGCCCTCGGACTTTGCCAGCGACTGTTGCTTCGGTGTCACGTCGGTGCGCGGTACCAAGGTCCCGGCGCTCAACCTGTCGGAAGTGCTGGGGCTGGATCATCAGCGCCAGACGTCCAAGCCGCAATTGTTGCTGCTGACGGCTGCGGATGGCCGGGTGTGCGGATTCGGTTATGACCGCATGGTCGCTATTCAGCGTCAGGACCCTGGCAGTCTGCTGGCCGCACCGGCCTATGGCTTGCCGCACCCTGAGTTGTTTGCCGGGGTGATGAACCTGGAGGAGGACAAGCAGGCGCTGCTGCTCGATCATCCGATGCTGTTGCAGCGTCCGGAAATCAAGAGTTACACCCAGGTTTACCAGCATGACGTCAAGCCGGCACAGGCCTCACACGATGTCACCAAGGCCATGTTGCGGCATGCCTGCCTGCTGTTCGATGCGCCGACGCGCTTTGTCGCGCCGCTGAGTCAGATCGTGGAAATCATGGGTGTGCCCACGCAGTTGATTGGTCTGGTGCAGCCGGAGACTCATCTGCTGGGCCAGTTCAACCTGCGCGGCGAGTAAGTGCCGCTGATCTGCCTCAGCAGTCTGCTTGGCGAAGGCGCACAGCCCCAGTGTGAGACGTCGCGGGTGTTGATCGTGCGCGGCGACAGACTGTGTTTCGGGTTCGCAGTGAGCCGTGTCGACGCCATCGATGCCTTCAACCAGTTCGATCCGTCGATGCTCGATCAGGGCTGGCAGGCCAATGCCGGCAAGGGCATTTCGGTCAACGACCGGGTTCGTTCGCTGGTCAGCGTGGGCAGTCAGGAGCGCAGCTGGCGGGCGACCCTGCTCGACTTGCAGGGGCTGGCCAGGCAACTGGAGTGTGGCGTCGCGCAGCGCAAGGCGGCACTGCAATCGGTCTGAACTCAATGCGTTGCCTGTGGCCTTACTGAAATATCCACACGCGGAGTATCCAGCCATGACCGAGAAAAAAGACGAGAAGAAACCCGAACCGGCGAACGACGTCCCGGCGCATTCGACGCCGGAAGAAAAGGAACGCCTGAAGGACTTCAACAAGGACGGCATCCCGCCTGGGGTCTGCTAACCGTATCGGGCTATGTTTCCCGAAACGCCCGGCCTTTTCAGGCCGGGCGTTTTCGTTTCAGGGTTTTGTGACTTATTGGCCGCCGTTGGCAAACTCCAGCAATCCGGCACCTTCCATCCGGTAGCGAACCCATTCACTTTGCGGCGCTGCACCGATCGCTTCATAGAACTTGATGGCAGGTTCGTTCCAGTCCAGCACGCTCCATTCCAGTCGGCCGCAGTGCTTGGCGACCGCTTCGCGGGCTATATGCCGAAGCAAGGCGCGCCCGGCACCGACGCCGCGTTGCTCTGGAGTGACGTACAGGTCCTCCAGGTACACGCCGTTGCGTCCCAGCCAGGTGGAATAGCTGTAGAAATAGACCGCATAGCCAACGGGATTGCCGTCATGCAGGCAGATAAGCGCCTTGGCAGGTGCGTTGTCGGCAAACAGGGAGCGCTGAATGTCTTCGGCACTGGCTTTGACCTCATGCCCGGCACGCTCGTAGATCGCAAGTTCAGTGATGAACGCCAGAATCTGACTGACGTCGGCAGCGGTGGCAGGGCGGATTTCGAGAGACACGGTGGAACTCCTTGGCTGATGGGCGCAGCATGATAGCCGCAGTCTTCAGTCAGTCGATAGTCACGCGTCGCGCAGCAGGTCGTTGGCGTTGAGCAGTTGATAGGCAATCTGCGGGCGCGCCTCAAGGGCGCGGCGGATGGCGGCGGGGATCGATTGACGGGTCTTGCGACACAGCCCGATTTTCTCCTCGACGACGATGCTGATGCCGCGCATGGTGCGTACTTCATTGAAGCCCGGCGCGACCTCGACGCGCACGCCCAGCTGCTCGAAAACCTTACGCTGCATGTGCGCCAGATCCTCCAGGCTTTCGATGCGCTCCAGACGTTCGATCAGGCTCTTTTCGGCGTCGCGGGTCAGCAGCAGGATCCGCAGGTCGGCATCTTCCGCGTCCAGCCGTTCGCGCTTGCAGTCGCAAGCACCGGGCGGGCAGGGGTTACGCACTTTGACAGGGGCATTCATGGACGCAGCATAGCGATTGACGTAGGCGTCTGACCATACCCGCGTAGCGTTTTCACGCCGTATTCAGGAAGGTCAGCCACCCTGCATCACACTGCGGTGACGGCTTTACGCGAGGCAGATCAGTTCGGCCACTTCATCTCGCCCTTGATGACCTTGGCACTCAGTTCCAGCGAACTCGGCTCGGCCAGTTGTGGCCAGGCTTTCTGCATGGCGTCGATCAAGGCTGCGGAGTCCTTGGCTTTGGCGGCTTGTGCATCGAAGGACTTCAGGTAGTCGGCGGTAAAGGTGACCGCTTGGGTGCCTTGGGGAATCTGCCCGAGGTAATGGCCCGGAATCACTGTGACCGGTTTCAGCGCTTCAATACCCTTCAGTGTCGCCAGCCAGTCCTGGCGGGATTTCTGGCTCTGAGTGTCAGCCATCCAGACGTGAATGCCGCTGGAGACCACAACACCGCCAACCACGGTCTTTAGTGATGGAACCCACACGTAACTGCGCGCTGGCGCCGGGCCGTTCAGGCCTTTGATCTGCAACGGCTGGCCTTCAAGCGTCAGGTGATCGCCTTTGAGGACTTCCGGCAGGACCAGCCTGGCCGGTGCGTTGTCCTTGAGGATAGGGCTCCAGTAGGCGAGTTTGCCTTGCATGGACGCTTTGATCGCTTTCACGGTCGGTGCGCTGGCAACGATCTTCGCGTCCGGGAACGCAGCCTGGATCACGTCAAGGCCGAAATAGTAATCCGGGTCGCTGTGGCTGATGTAGACGGTGGTGAGTTTCTTGCCGCTGGCCTTGATCTTCTCGACCAGCGCCTGCGCATCGTTGCGCTGGAACTGAGCGTCGATCAGCACCGCATCGTGCGTGCCGGTGATCAGTTCGGAAGACACCGGGAAAATGGCTTTTTCGGCCGGGTTGTAGACATCGATCGTCAGTGGATCGGCGGCGTTGGCAATGACAGGAAACAGCGCGGCGAGGGAGAGGGCAAACAGGGAACTGCGCAACATGGGGCACGACCTTTTCGATGGGCAGAGACAGAAGTCACTATCTTAGGTTGCTTTAAATGAAACAGAAGCCCCAGTATGAGTAATTATTGGTTGCGTGAATCGGACGAATCATGGATCGCATCATGGCAGCACGGGTATTCATCGCCATCAACGAACGAGGCAGCCTTATTGCTGCCGCTGAGACGCTGGACATGTCACGGGCGATGGTCACCCGCTATCTGGCGCAGATGGAGGCTTGGGCGGGCGCGCGATTGTTGCACCGTACGACCCGCAAACTGGGGCTGACCGCCTCAGGGCAAGTCACCTTGCTACGGTGTCAGCAACTGCTTGAGCTGGCCGATGCGGTCCCTCTGGCTGCCGATACACAGGTCGACGAACCGCGCGGCATGTTGCGCATCGCCTGCTCGCAGTCCTTGGCGCAAGCGGTTCTGGCGCCTGCGGTGACGGGGTATCTGCAACGCTACTCTGGCACGTCGGTGGACCTGCACATCGGCAATGAAGCGGTAGACCTGGTGGGCGAGCGGATTGATCTGGCGATTCGCATCACCAATCAACTGGACCCCAACCTGATCGCCCGACCTCTTGGGCACTGCAACTCGGTGGTCTGCGCTGCGCCAGCCTACCTCGCCGCGCACGGTACGCCGTTCAGGCCGCAGGAATTGAGCGCCCATAACTGCCTGACTTATTCGTACTTCGGTAAAAGCCTGTGGGAATTCGCCTATCAACACACCCAGCTCAGCGTGCCGGTGGGCGGCAATCTCAGCGCCAACGATTCAGTGGTATTGCTGGAGGCCGCAGTGGCAGGCGCTGGCATCACCTTGCAGCCCGTGCACTCGGCAGCGCCGCTGATTGCCAGCGGCAGGTTGATTGCGCTGATGCCCGACTATCAGCCACGCGCGCTGGGAATACACGCGATCTACACCTCGCGGCATCACCAGTCAGCCACCTTGCGAACGATGCTGGATTTTCTGGCTGAGTGGTTTGCGAGCGCGTAACGCGCCGCCTGCTCATGAGCGGACGCAGAGCGTCCAGAACGGCATGTCGACGCAGAGCGTCGCACGATAGTTAAGATGATCGTTCCCTACGCTCCAGCGTAGGAATGCAGTTCTCGACGCTCTGCGTCGCAAGAGGACGCAAAGCGTCCAGAACGGCATGGCGACGCAGAGCGTCGCACGATCGTTGAGGTTATCGCCGAGCATTCAAGGCGTGTACGCATCAGGTCTTGAACTTGCGCACCAGGCCGTCCAGTTCGCTGGACAGTATTTCCAGGCTTCTGGAGTCGGCACGGGCCGAGTCCGAGAGGCTGGCGATCAGTTGTGCATCGCCATGGATCTGGCTGATGTGCCGGTTGATGTCTTCAGCCACTTGATGCTGCTCTTCGGCGGCGGTGGCGATCTGGGTGTTCATGTCGCGGATCACATCCACCGATTCACGGATCTGCCCGAAGCTGCTGCGTGCCTGGCCGATCTTGGTCACCGATTGCTGCGAAACATCGAGGCTGGCGTGCATCTGTTGCGCCACCGAAGCCGTGCCTCTGGCCAGATTGCCCAACAGGCTGTCGATTTCGGCCGTCGAGTCGGCGGTGCGTTTGGCCAGCGCGCGAACTTCGTCGGCCACCACGGCAAAGCCGCGACCCTGTTCGCCTGCACGGGCCGCTTCGATGGCCGCGTTGAGGGCCAGCAGGTTGGTCTGTTCGGCGATGGAGCGGATCGTATTGAGGATCGACTGAATACCGGTGCTGTCTTTCTCCAGTTGCGTCATGTCCTTGGCCGAGCGGGCGAGTTCCTCACTGAGCTGATCGACACTGCGCACTGCCTCATCAATCTGCCGCTGGCCTTCACGGGCCTGCTGCTGGCCGTTTTCAGCGGAATCGGCGGCCTGGCTGCAAGAGCGGGCCACTTCGTTGGAGGTAGCGACCATCTCATGGAAAGCAGTCGACACCATGTCCACCGCTTCACGCTGACGCCCGGCCGCTTCAGCCATGTCATTGGAGACGCGGGTAGAGCTGTGCGAGGCCTCGAGAATTTTCCCGGCAGCCTGACCGATATGCTGGATCAGACTGCGTATCGCGGTCAGAAACTGGTTAAACCAGCCCGCCAGCTGCGCGGTTTCGTCCGTACCGCGCACTGCAAGGTTCTGGGTCAGGTCGCCTTCGCCACCGGCAATGCCTTCCAGCCCGCTGGAAACGCTGTGGATCGGGCGCACGATGACGCTGGCGAAACTGGCACCGACGATGGCGAAAACCAGCGCCAGCACGGCAGCGATGATGCCGATCAGCCAGGTCAGACGGGTAGCCGAAGCCATCACTTCGTCCTGCTTGATCAAACCGATAAAGTTCCAGCCCAGTTGCTCGGACGGGTACACATTGGCCATGTAACGCTCGCCATTGAGCGTGACTTCGACCAGGCCGCTGCCGGTTTTCGCCAGTTCGGCAAACCCGTCGCCCAGTTCGCCCAGCTTCTTGAAGTTGTGCTCCGGCTGTTTGGGATCGACCAGCACCGTGCCGTTCTTTTCCATCAGCATCAGGTAGCCGCTTTCGCCCAGCTTGATCTGTTTGACGATATTGGTCAGTTGCTTGAGCGATACGTCGATATTGACCACGCCGCCGGGATTGCCCAGTTTGTTGGGAATAGCCCGGATGGTGCTGACCAGTACCGCATCATCGTTGGCCCAGTAGTAGGCGTCGCTGCGCACGGTTTTGCCTGCGTTGGCCATGGCGGTCTTGTACCACGGCCGCACACGCGGGTCGTAGTTGCTCATTTTCGGGTCTTCCGGCGTCATGATGTAGCTGCCGTTGACCAGGCCGTAAGAGACGTAAGAGTAGGCCGGGTGGGCCTTGGCGATACTGGCGAACAGCTCGGTCGCCTGCCTGTCATTCTCGGATTGCGCGGTAGGCGTTGCACCCATGTAGTTGCGGAAATCGTCGCCCGCTCCGGCGATCAGCGGGTGCGCCGCGATGTAATTGACGTTCTGCGTGATGCCGTCGAAGAACAGCTGCATGGCATTGTCGACCTGCCGAATCTCTCGTCCGCTGCTGTCCACGAAATCACTGGTCGCCTTGTCGCGCAGGTTGACGATCACGATGGCGGCGACGACGAGTATGGGCAAGCACGCAATGACCGCGAACGCCCATGTCAATTTTTGTTTGATGTTCATTTGAGCTCCGGAGTGTCCATTACTACCGCAAGTGTTGGGCGCTGCATGAATGCAGTCTGTCGCGCCAGGCGTTTACCCGGAGCTTTGTATGATGGTCTACCAAGTGAAGGTCGGCCTGGCGCGGCTACTCTTTAGTCCGCTTGGCGGTAATGGACATGATCTGTCGCTGGCAGGTAAGAGCAGACCGGCCAGTCCTCTGGCCGATCATTGCTATTCATTACAGACAGCGCCCTCCGAACTCGGCCATTGCATCCAGCATCGCCTCTTTGAAATAGGCTAGCGAGGCTCGATCAAAAAGAATCTGAAAACAGGGTTCGGCCTGCGCGCCGAGGTTGATGACAATCACATTGATGCGCGCCGCCGACGTCTGTGCCACCGAGCCGGCGCCGAACGCTTGCGGGCGCAGATCCACGCCACACAACTTGGCCATCACCTGCGGGATGCACGACCCGCTCAGTTGCAGCCAGGCATGGCTGTCCTCGCGAGGCAACAGGTAATTGGCGCTATGGTCCAGCTCCCAGCGGGCTTCTTCATCGGCGATGCGCTGCCCCTGATCGAGCCGACTGCCCAGCAACAGGTATTCGGTCTGCGACAGGCGTGCAACGTGACTGCCGTCGGTCTGGGTGATCGCTTGATTGGGCGCATCGGGCAGACGGAAACCACGGGCGGTCAGGTAGTCGGCCGTTTGCGTACCGCGAAACCCTACACGCGGCAGGTCGGTCAGGTCCTCCAGCGTGCACAGCGAAGGTGTAGCGAGTTCGACAGGATGGTCGGTATCAAGGCGGGTCATGGGTCAGAGCTCCTGACGCTGGTTTTCAGGATCGAAGAAGGGCAGTTTCACGACGGTCGCCTGAACCACCACGCCGTCCTCGACGCGGATCGGAATCTGCTGGCCGGGCGTGCTCTGGTCGAACGCGGCGTACGCCATGCCGATGATCATGTCGAGGGTCTGCGAGTATTCGCAGGAGGTCACGTTACCGCTGATGTCTGGACCTTTGAGCACCAGATGGCCTTCCAGCGGCAGCGGGCTGGCCTTGGGCAGCGTGAAGCCCACCAGCTTGCGCTTCTGCGGCAGCGCTTCGAGGATGTCCACCGAACGACGGCCGACGAAGAACGGCTTGCTGCGGCTGACCGCCCAGCCCATATCGATCTCCGCCGGATGGGTCATGCCATCGGTGTCCTGACTGATGATCACATGGCCTTTTTCCAGACGTAACAGACGCTGGGTCTCGACGCCAAACGGGCGCAGGTCGAACGGTTTGCCCGCTTCGGTCAGCGCATCCCAGAGTTTGAGGGCGTGACGTGCCGGAACGTGGATTTCATAACCGAGTTCGCCGACAAAACCGACCCGCAGCAGTCGCGCCTTGATGCCCGCAACCGTGCCCTGACGGACGCCGAGGTAGGGGAAACCCTCGGCGGACAGGTCAAGATCGCTGCACACCTGTTCCAGCACCTTGCGTGAATCCGGGCCTGCGACGTTGACCGCTGCAATCGCTGCCGTGACGTTGGTGATGTCCACGTTCAGACGCCATTGAGCGTTCCACTTGAGCATCTGCTGGTAGATACGGTCCACGCCGCTGGTGGTGGCGGTGACGTAAAAGTGTTGCTCGGCAAAACGTGCGCACACGCCGTCGTCGATCACCACGCCCTGTTCGTTGGTCATCAGCGCATAGCGCGAGCGACCCACCGGCTGCTTGAGGAACGCGAACGTATACAGGCGGTTGAGCAGTTCGGCGGCATCCGGGCCGCGCACGTCCAGGCCGCCGAGCGTCGAGACGTCGATGATGCCGACCTTGTTGCGCACATGCAGTGCTTCTTGCTGCATGCAGGCATCACGCTGCGATGGTTTGCCGTAGAACGCGGGGCGCTGCCAGATCCCGGCAGGCATCATTTTCGCCCCAGCCTGCACGTGGCGTTGATGCATCGGGGTCTGACGGTACGGGTCGAAAGCGCGACCTGCCACATGGGCCAGCTTCTCGGCCTCGAAAGGCGGACGGGCAGTGGTGACACCGGTTTCGCTGACGCTGCGCCGGGTTGACGCGGCGACCAGTCGTGCGGTCGGCAGCGCCGAGTGACGGCCTTGTGACGGGCCCATGCCGACCGTGGAATAACGTTTGACCAACTGGATGTCGCGATAGCCGATGCGTGTGGCGTTGACGATATCGCGCACCTGCAGGTCTTCGTCGAAATCGACGAAATCCTTGCCCTTGGGATGGGGGAAGATCGGCCAGCTGAAATTGACCTTTGCTTCAGTGCGCAAAGTAGCCGTACTGCCGGTTGTCTCCAGATCCAGCGCCGACGCCACTTTGGCAGCGGCGTTGGTGGCGTCGGTCAGCACGTTGTCCAGCGCGTGATAACCGTTCACCGAACCGGCGATGCCAAGATTCTGCGGCAGGCCGCTGAGGGCGAATTCGGCGTGTTGGTCGTCGTAGGCAAGTTTGCCGCCTGCCTGACAGAGCAATTGATACATCGGCATGTAACCGCCCGACATGCACAGCAGGTCGCAGTCCACCGTGACGCCGTTGCCTGCCACCTCGCCCTGACCAGTGATCTTGCGCAGTTCGGCACCGCTTACATGGCGCATGCCTTTTTCGTGCAGCGCCTCGTAGACCGTAGTGCTCATGTGGCAAACGATGCCGCGTTTCTCCAGCGCGAGCTGTAACCCTCGATCAGCAGGATTGGTGCGCATGTCGGCAACGGCGACTACCTCCACGCCCTGATCGTGCAAATCCAGTGCGGCGAGGTAACCGTCATCGTTGCCAGTCAGCACCACCGCGCGTTTGCCCGGTTTGACTGCGTACAGTTTCATCAGGCGCTGCACGGCGCTGGTCAGCATTACGCCGGGCAGATCGTTGTTACGGAAAATCACTGGCTGATCCAGCGATCCGCTACACACCAGGCATTGCGTGGCGCGTACTTTGTACAGCCGTTTGCCCTGAATCACTGGCAGGTAGTTGTCGGTGAACCAGGCATTGCAGGTGGCTTGCCTGAGCACCTGAATATTGTCATGCGCGGCTACCGCAGCGACCAGTTCGCGGCGCAATTGCTCGGCATGCAGGCCGTCGATATCGAAACGGGCGTAGGTCAGCGAGCCGCCGAGAATCGGCTGCTGTTCGATCAGCAGCACCTTGGCCCCGGCATTGGCGGCGGTCAGCGCGGCCTGCAATCCCGCAGGCCCTGCGCCAATAACGGCCAGATCAGTGAACAGGTAAGCCTTGTCGTAATATTCAGGCTGGAAATTCAGGTCCAGCACGCCGAGGCCTGCCTTCTTGCGAATGATCGGCTCCCAGACCTTCCACATGCCTTTCGGCTTGTAGAACGAGCGGTAGTAGAAGCCCACCGGCATGAATTTCGAGAACTTGCCCAGGTACGCATCCTTGTCGTTGTCCAGCGAACCGTTAAAGTTCTGCCCGCTGGCGCGCAGTCCTTCCTGCAAGGCAAACGTGTCGGCCAGCACATTGGGCTCGTGGGGCAACTGGATCAGGCTGTTGGCGTCCTGCCCGGCCATGGTCAGCGGGCCACGCGGGCGGTGGTATTTGAACGAGCGCGAGAGCAGGAACCGACCGTTGGCCAATAGCGCGCTGGCGATGCTGTCGCCTTGCAGTCCCTGATAGGTTTTGCCGTCGAACGTGAACGTCAGCGGCTGGTTGCGATCGATCAGCAGGCCCATGGGGGCGGGCAGGCGGTCGGGGGGCGTCATCCTGCGATCTCCTTGGCGGGCGCGGCTGTGAAGTCGACCCGGGTGGTGAATACGTCTCGCGGGTCGAAGGTGCGAATGATCTCGTCGCTGCCGGTATGGCGCTCGGCCAGAAACCAGTAGCTGGACGGGTTGTGCATCCACCACTCGCACACCACGCCGAGCGTGTCTTCACTGTTGAACACGTAGTCGGCCCATTCGTTGTCGCTGCAGGTCTGCGGATCGGGCATGGGTTTGAATTCGCCGCCGTAGGTGAACTCGCTGATATTGCGCGGCCCGTTGAGCGGGCAGGTCATGATTTTCATGTGTCGCTCTCCGTCAGTGACTGGCCGCTGTCGCGCCCATTTCGTTGACTTGCTGAAAGGTCGAAAAGCGCTCCAGACCAAACGGTTTGATCAGCTCCGGTACTTTGCCGCCGCTGGCGACCAGCTCGGCCATGGTCTTGCCGCAGATGGGCGTGGCCTTGAAGCCCCAGGTGCCCCAGCCTGCGTCCAGGTAATAGTTCTTCACCGGCGACAGGCCCATGATCGGGCTGTAATCCGGGGTCATGTCAGTGATCCCGGCCCATTGGCGCATCAGTTTGGCGTTGGCCAGAAACGGAAACATCTCTATGGCGTGGGCCAGCAGGCTTTCCTTGAGGTCCAGCGTCGAGCGGCTGTTGAACAGCGGGTACGGATCGGAACCGCCACCAAACACCACTTCGCCACGGCTGGTCTGCTGCACATAGCAGTGCAGGGCCGAGGAACTGACCAGCGGGTCGAGGAAGGGCTTGAAGGGCTGGGTGACCATGGCTTGCAACGGGAAGGTCTGGATCGGCGAGCGGATTCCGGCTTTTTTCATCATCTGCGAGCTCATGCCCGCGACCGCTTGTACGGCGCAGCCGCACCGGATGGTGCCGCGATTGGTTTTGACGGCAGTGATGGCGCCGTTCTCGATCACCAACTCCTGCACTTCGGTCAGTTGATGAATTTCCACGCCACGCTTGGCCGCCTGCTTGGCGTAGCCCCACGCGACCGCGTCGTGCCGCGCGGTGCCGCCGTCGAGGTGCCACAGGCCAGCAAGCACCGGCAGATGACCAGGGTCCAGATTCAGGCTCGGCACCAGCTCGCGGATCTGCTGGCGGTCGATCATCTCGGTACGCCCCCCGAAATGCTTGTTGACCTCGGCCCGCTGGCGGAACGAACGTACGGTGGCATCGGTGTGCGCTAGGGTCAGTTGGCCGCGCTCGGAATACATGATGTTGAAGTCGAATTCGTTGGACAGGCCCTGGAACATCTTCACTGACTCGGCGTAGAACTTCACGCCTTCGCTGGTCAGGTAATTGGAGCGAATCACCGCCGTGTTGCGCGCCGTATTGCCGCCGCCCAGATAGCCTTTTTCCAGCACCGCAATGTTGGTGATGCCGTGGTATTTCGACAGGTAGTAAGCCGTGGCCAGCCCATGACCGCCGCCGCCGATGATGACCACGTCATAAGAGGATTTGAGCTCCTTGGGCGCAGGCAGATCCACCTCGACCGGGTACTCCGGGCTGAGCCCGTATTTCAGTAGATTGAAAGGCATACGGCCTCCGATTGGCTGCGTTGCGCGTGGGCTTGCTGTCTGGCAGCGGTCACTGTGTTCTTCATCAGAAAGGCGATGGTCATCGGGCCGACGCCACCGGGCACGGGCGTGATGGCAGAGGCGACGCCGAGGGCGCTGTCGAAATCGACGTCGCCCACCAGGCGGCTACGGCCCTGGTCCTCAATACGATTGATGCCCACATCGATCACCACCGCGCCGGGCTTCAGCCAGCCGGCATCGATCATGCGCGGCCGACCGACGGCGGCGACGACGATGTCTGCCAATTGGCACAAAGCCTTGGCATCCGTGCTGCGCGAATGCACCACGGTGACCGAGCAGTGCGCCCGCAGCAGCAGGGCGGCCATGGGTTTGCCGATGATATTGGAGCGACCGATGACCACCGCATGTTTGCCGGTCAGATCGCCGCAGGTCTCTTTGAGCAACTGCAGGCAGCCGCTGGGGGTGCACGGCGTCAGCACGTCGCGTCCCTGGCTGAGGCCACCGACGTTTTCACTGTGAAAACCGTCGACGTCCTTGCCTGGGTCAATGGCCTGCAGGGCGAGACTTTCCTCGATATGGGCGGGCAGGGGCAGTTGCAGGAGAATGCCGTTTACCGTGTTGTCAGCGTTCAATTCGGCAATCAACGCCAGTAAGCGTGCCTGGCTGCTGTCGGCCGACAGTCGGTGTTCCAGCGAGCGAATGCCGGCTTCCCTGGCGCGCAGAATCTTGTTGCGCACGTACACTTCGCTGGCCGGGTCATCACCCACCAGAATGACGGCGAGTGCCGGTTCGATGCCGTCATCCTTCAGGTTTTGCACGTCATCCCTGACCTGTTGCAGAACGCGGGCCGCAGCCGCCTTGCCGTCGATGATTCGGGCGCTCATCGGAAGATCACCGTTCGGTCAGTGTTGAGAAACACCCGGTGTTCCAGGTGGTATTTCACCGCCCGGGAAAGCGCGATGGTTTCGTTGTTGCGGCCTGCGGCGACCAGATCATCGGGCAGGTAGACATGATCGACACGCTGCACTTCCTGCTCGATGATCGGACCTTCGTCCAGGTCGCTGGTGACGTAATGCGCGGTGGCGCCGATCAGCTTCACGCCACGCTCGTAAGCCTGGTGATAAGGCTTGGCGCCCTTGAAACCCGGCAGAAACGAGTGATGAATATTGATCGCCCGACCCGCCAGCTGCTTGCACAGGTCGTCAGAGAGAATCTGCATGTAGCGCGCCAGCACCACCAGTTCGGTGCCGGTTTCGTCGACCACTTTCATCAGCGCAGCCTCCTGCGCCACCTTGGTGTCTTTGGTCACAGGCAAGTAGATGAAACGAATACCCTCACGCTCGGCCATGGGTCGCAGGTCCAGGTGATTGGACACGATGGCCGTGATGGTCATGTCCATTTCGCCCTTGTGATGGCGATACAGCAGGTCCGTCAGGCAGTGATCGAACTTGCTCACCATCAGCAGCACGCGCATCGGGCGTCGCGTGTCATGCAGCTCCCATTGCATCGCAAAATCCCTGGCCACAGCGGCTTCGAATCCGGCTTTCAACTGCTGGATATCGCCGTCATGGCTGTCGTTGAAACGGAACACCGCGCGCATGAAAAAGGTGCCGCTGAACTCGTCATCGAACTGGGCCATTTCACCGATGTAGCAGCTGTTGCCAGCCAGGTAGGAAGTCACTGCCGCGACAATGCCGGAGGTCGCCGGGCAGCTGATCTTCAGGATGAAATGGTTCTTTTCGTGTTGCATGGCGTGTCCTCTGGAGGGTGGCGGCAGCTCGGTACAAGGGCGAAAAAGTCAGATACAGAGGTCTATCCCTGGTGAATAAAATTCTCTACAGGAATTTAATATTCTTGAAGGCTGTTTTATAGGCGAAAGGAAATGCAGCGTCCAGAGGTTTCTGGAAACTTTGTTTACTTGAAGGAATATGATGGGTGTCTGGGCGGTCGTCGGATGTCTTCAGGAGGCTGCTGCACAGCCAATTCGACTCTGTTCAGGGAAGGAAACGCCTGGATCAGGCGTTTCTCAATTTCGCAAAGGGGGTCAGTCGTGATGCGCCTCACCGACAAACGTCAGTGAGGTGAACAGGCCTCGCTCGGCAATATCCGCATTGTCCTTGACCGGCAGAGTGACCTCGGCGGCAATGATATTCAGCCCCTCGTTACGCACTATCACCTTGGCCAGGCCTTGGGCGTCGGTTTCGGCGCTGACCACGTCGGGTGCGCTGCGGTAATCGCCGATCAATTTGATACCGGCAGCGGGTTTGCCGTCGAGCAGTACGCGCACCGGTAACGGCTTGCCGACGCCGACTTTCATGGGGTCCGCCTGCGGCACGATGACGAAATTGAGCTTCGAAAACGCTGGGAGGTGCGCGCCTTCTTCATAGATCGCCAGGCTGTATTTGAAGGTATGAATCGAGTCGGTGCCGTTTGGCACTTTGCTGCGGCCTTCGTTGATCCACTTTTTCTCGGCGTTGCGCGTCCACATGCCGTTATCCAGCGCCACGGACATTACCGCAGGCGGCTTGAGCGGTACCAGCCGCGCATGATCCTCAAGGCGTTGCACCGTGACCGGGATCATTTTGCCCTGACGATCGTAAGCCCAGGCACCGCTGACTTTCTGTGCCTTGAAGGCATTGTCTTCCGCGCCGTGGCCGTAAACCACTTCGATATTGCCACGTCGCTGTTCGGTCCACAGCCCGTGGGCGCTGACCTGAGTGGCGAACAGTGCGCTGAGCAGGCCCAGGGTCAGAAAAGGTTTTGCTGCAAGCATGATGAATCCTTAGTACTGGAAGTCGAGTGGGTTTGGGATCAAAGGTTGAGTGTGAGGCTGACCGTGAAATTACGTGGCTCACCGGGCGCGACCCAGTAGTTGCTGTAGGAGCGCTCGTAGTATTTTTCATCGAAAATATTGTTCAGGTTCAGGCCGACTGTGACGTTCTCACTGGCCTTGTAGTGCGCCAGCAGGTCTACGGTCTGATAAGCGGGTAGCTCGAAATCAGTGCCGGACTGCCCTGAGCGGTCGCCGACGTAGGTGTATGCAGCGCCCACGTCCGAGCCGCGCAATACGCCTTCCTGAAACTCATAGACGCTCAGCAAACTGCCGCTGTGTTTGGCAACACCGAGGATGGGGCTGCCTGCCGGGAGGGTCCGGTCACCCTTGGTGACTTCGGCATCGATATAGGCGAACGCCCCGATCACCCGCACGGCGTCAGTGATTTGCCCGGAGAATTGCACATCGACGCCCTGGCTGCGTGCCTTGCCCACTGCGCGATTGGTGTCAGTGCCGGGGTCCAGCGCCAGCACGTTTTCCTTCTCGATATGGAAGGCGGCGAGGGTGGTGCTCAGGCGGTCATCGAACAGCTCGCTCTTGATCCCGGCTTCGTAGCCGACGCCCTGTTCCGGGTCGAAGGTCTTGCCGGCTGCGTCCAGGCCGTTATTGGGCTTGAACGAGGTCGATGCATTGGCGAACAGACCCACCTGCGGAGTGAGCTGATAAAGCAGCCCGGCGCGTTGCGTGAACGCATCCTGACGCTGGCTTGAAGTGGCGTTGGTGGTGAAGTCGTCGACCTGTTGATCGAAATGTTCGTAGCGTGCGCCGATCATGCCGCGCAGTTTGTCGGTAAAGACGATCTGGTCCTGCAGATTCAGCGCACGGCTTTCGATGTGCTCATAGAAGTCGGTGCCGGAGCGTGCGCCGTTGGGCTTTGGCTGGCCATAGACCGGGTGGTAGATGTCGATGGCATAAGGGCTGCCCGCGATAGTCGTGACCCGTTCGTTCTTGCGGTAGTTCTCGTATTCGCTGCCGATCAGCACCTCGTGCTCGACCCCCATGCCTTCGAAACGACCGCGCAATTCCAGCTGGGTGATGCTGTCATGCCAGTTGTTATCGCGTTCGCGATAGCGGCGGTTGACAGTGCGCCCGTCGGCATTCAGCGGGCGCGCCTCGCTGGCAAAGCCTGACATCTCGCCCTGCTTGTAATGGCTTGCCAGACGCAACGACCACACGTCATTGAGCTGATGGTCGAGGGCGAACTGAACCATGTTGTTGTCATTGTCGATGTCGTCGTCCGGTTCGCCGAGGAAGGTTGAGCGGGACACGCCACTCCATTTGTCATTGGGGGCGACTACGCCACGGTCGAAGGTGGATGTATGCCGGACGAATTCGGTTTCCACCAGCAGACTGGTGTCAGGGTTCAGTTGCCAGCTGAAGGACGGCGCGACGAAAACCCTTTTACTCTCGACATGATCGCGAAAACTGTTGTTGTCCTCGACCGCCAGGTTGACCCGCGACAACAGGTTGCCGTCTGCGTCCAGCGGCGTGTTGACGTCCAGCGCAGTGCGGTAGCGATCCCAACTCCCCGCGCTGGTCTGCAAGGTGGTAAATGCTTCGCGCTGGGGCTTTTTGGTCACGATGTTGACCGTGCCGCCTGGATCGCCACGGCCATACAGGCTGGCGGCCGGGCCTTTCAGCACTTCGATACGCTCGATGTTTGCGGCATCTGGCGTCGTCGGATAACCACGGTTGGCGCTGAAACCGTCCTTGTAGAACTCGGACGTGCTGAAGCCACGGATGCTGTACTCGTAAAGCGTCAGGCCGCCGAAGTTGTTCTGCTTCGACACCCCGCCCGCAAACTCCAGTGCACGCTCGACGCTGTTGCTGCCCAGATCCTTGAGCACAGAGGCAGGCACCACGCTGATTGACTGCGGGATGTCCTGGAGCGCGGTATCGGTTTTGGTGGCAGTGGCCGAGCGGGTGGCACGATAGCCCTGAACCGGGCTGGTGGCGGTCTCGTACTGATAGTCGGAGGTGACGTTGATGCTTTCCAGCTCAATGGTCTGTGGCTGTTCTTCCGCGTAACTGTGATTGCCCAATACCCCGATTGCCAAGCCTGCCAGAGACACGATTCTACGAGACGACATGTGAGACTTCCTGATGTTTATTGATATAATATAACATCTCCTTTGAGAATAATTGTTGTTTGTTGATGGCAGGGGGTCGTCGTGGGATCTGTCAGCAGGGCAGCCTGTCCTTTCGGCCAGAGGCGGGCGTGGAAAAAGAAATCATCAAGGGTCCATTCCGGGTAAGGAAATGGACCCTTGTGAGCTACGCCATTAATTCACTCCCCAGTTGAAACGCCACCCACAGTGCCAATCCAGTGGCAAAGGTCAGCGCAATGTTCTCGAACCAGTTGTTGCGGTATTCCTTGCTCAGCAGCGACTTCTGATTGGACATGATCAGCAGCCCCAGCGAAATGACCGGCAGCCCCACGATATTCAGTGCATTGACGCCCAGGGTCAGGGTCACGAAATCCGGCATGCCGGGCAGCGACCAAATCAGTGGGGTCACCAAAATGAACAGCATGAACCACTTGTGCATCGGGTCATTGTGAAACACCTTGCCGTAGCGCTCGCGGCGCTTCGGGCAGATGTGCTGGAAAGCATCAGTGATCAACATCGGAAAGGCGGTGGTCTTGCCTGAAATACTGGCAAACAGCGTGGCGAACACGCCGATGAAAAAGATGTACCAGCCCAGCGGGCCGAAGAATATTTCCAGCGCTTTGCCCAGGTCAGCCAACGTATTGACCTGAATGCCGTTGGGCCGCAGGACTTCGACGCCCACCACCCAGATTGCCAGGTTTATGATGATGCCGACGATCACGGCAAACAGTAGATCGTTACGCTGGATACGCTTGTGTTCGGGGCCGATCCAGCCTTTTTCACGCATCACGTAGGGGTGAACAAAGTTGGCAATGGAACCGGCCACGGCACCGATCACAGAGACCGCCACCAGCAGCGCGCCGTGCACCCCTTCATCAGGCGGAATACTGAAACCGATGGTGCCCTTGATGATGCCGGTGACATCCGGGCCGGACATGATCGCCAGGGTGAGAAACGCCAGGGTCATGATTGCCAGCAATACCTTCATGACGCCTTCGATCATCGTGTAGATATTGCGTCCCACCAGCAGCCACACGGCAATCACCACCGCGACCGAGCAGAGCAGCGGCTGATTGATGTGCAGCAACATGGCCAGCGCCTCACCAGCACCTTTGATCATGTAAGCGTTGATCAGATGGCCCATCAACAACGCATAGCCCAGCATGAACCAGGCGAAGAGCGGGTGCAGTTGCGCATAACCCCCGAGGATGGTCATACCCTGGTTATTGCAGAGCTGGAAGCGGGCGATGATGTTGACGATGAGGAATCTGAGCAGCAGCGAAATCGCCAGCACCCACATCATGGCGTAGCCATAGCTGGCACCTGCCACCGAGGATGTAATCAGATCGCCAGCGCCCAGCCAGGACAGCACGGCGATAATGCCGGGGCCCAATAATTTGGCCAGCTTTTTGAAACGAGGTTCGTCTGCAGACGTAGCGCGTTCTTTGAGCGACGGGGTAAGCGGCATGCGTTGAATCTCCGTTTTTATTGTAATGAGATGTCATTCACTGCCAGTCAAGATAAGACGTCGTACAACATGGGTGGTGGATGAAAATGTAACTGTGTGTGAGCGAAGCGTTGGGCGTCAGTTAATATCCTGCTTGCGACCCTTCTGTCCTCTGGAGAATCAGTGAAATTTCCGATACTCGCCGCAGCCCAGTTTTGTTCCACAAGAGGAAATGTCGAGCAGAACCTCGCCGGGCATTTAGCGTTCATGCAACGTGCGGCTGATTTAGGGGCGACCTACCTGTTGTTTCCCGAGCTGTCACTCACAGGCTACGAACCGGATCTGGCTCGCGAGCTGGCGCTGCTTGCGGACGATCCACGTCTGAAACCGATAATGGCGCTGGCCGTGAAGTTGCGACTGGTGACCACCCTTGGCGTGCCACTCAGGGGCGAGGGCGATACTGTTCTGATCGGCGCACTGACATTCACTGCTCAGGGCCATGTCATCAGCTATGCCAAGCAATACCTGCACCCTGGCGAGGACACGGTGTTCAGTGCCGGAGACGAAGACGGTTATGTGCCGCTTGATCAGCAACGAATCGGTCTGTGCGTGTGTGCCGATTTCACTTGCTGCGAACATGCGCGACGTATGGCAGAAGGTGGTGCGTGGGTGTATGCCGCGAGCGTGCTGATTTCGCCGGGTGGTTTTGAACAGGATGCCGAGTTGCTCGCGGGACACGCCCTGCGTCACCGTTTACCGGTGCTGATGGCCAATCACGGCGGCGCCACTGGCGGCTGGGAGTCGGCAGGGCGCAGCGGCATGTGGGACGAGGCTGGGCGGTGGATCGGCGGGCTGGACGGCGCAGGGCGCGGGCTGGTTATCGCGACCTGCCAGCGCGAGGGCTGGCAGGTTCAAGCGGTCAAGCTGGAATGAGCATCTTCACGTGCTTACGGCATGATCCGGTTTAAGCTCGGGTTTGCTATTGGCGCGCGAAAGCGTCTCCGGCACAGCGAGCCATAACAGCACGAATGCAACGGCCGCAACCCCTGCCAGGGTCAGGAACGCTGCGCTATAGCCCGCCGCGTGCACCACAAAACCGGCCAGGCTGTTGCTCAACGCCGCGCCCAGGCCGAACAGGGTCGACAGCGCGCCAAGACTGACGTTGAAGCGTCCACTGCCCTGGGTCAGATCCTTGACCATCAATGGGAACAGGGCACCGAACAAGCCTGCGCCGATACCATCAAGCATCTGCACCGCCACCAGCCAGTACGGGTCATCGGACAGGGTATAGAGCACTCCACGAATCGGCAGGAATAGAAAACCGGCCAGCAACAGCGGCTTGCGCCCCCAGACATCCGCTTTCATCCCCACCAGCAGCGCCGCCGGGACCATGACCAGTTGCGCAGCAACGATGCACGCCGACGTCAGCGGCGTCGCCATCTGCATGTTGATCTGTGACAGTTTCTGGCTTACCAGCGGCAGCATCGCCGCATTGGCCAGGTGGAACAGCGCGCAGCAGATGCCAAACATCAATAGCGGCTTGTTACTCAGGAGTGCGGCCAGCCCGGAAGGTTGATGACCGCTGGAGTCGTGACTGGCATCGAAGCCGCGCGCAACGTCATGATCAATCGCATCGGCGGAGACAAAACTGATCGCAATAACGCTCGCCAGCGCCATGGCCGCCATCAGATAAAACACCGCAATCGGGCCAAACAGATAGGCAAAGCCGCCTGCCAGCAAGGCTGCACAAGCATTACCCGCGTGGTTGAAGGTCTCGTTGCGCCCGGTACGCCGGGTAAACGCTTTCGGCCCGGTAATGCCCAGCGATATGGCAGCGATGGCGGGTGCGAACACCGAAGCGGCAACGCTGCTCAGCGCCTGGGTCAGGGCGACGAGGGTAAATGACGAGGTAAAGGGCAAAATCAGGCAGCTCAGCGTTACCAGCAACGCCGCCACGCCGATCATCGCGCGCTTGTAGGGCGTGCGGTCGATCAGCGCGCCGGCAGGCGTCTGGGTCAGCAAGCCGGCGATACCGGCGATGGTCATGACCACGCCGATACTTGCCGGGTCCCATTTGTGGACCGCCAGCAGGTAAATCGCCAGGTACGGACCCAGGCCATCGCGCACGTCGGCGAGAAAGAAGTTCAGGCTATCCAGTGACAAGGTATTGCGGCGATCTGCATGGCTGGTCAAGAGTCATATTCCCGTCGTTTGTCAGACCCCAGGTAACCGAGTCATGAAACATTCTGACATGAACTGTTTTCCAGAAGTTTCCTGAGCGCAGGTGAAACTTTCGACTATCAAATACTCTTTTTTTGCAGGCTTTTCATACGCTGGCCGGCACGTTGCACGGCAGCCATCTTCTCCGGGCGTTTCATGCGCTTCCATTTGCGAATGTCATCCTTGGTGCGCCCGCAACTGACGCATAGGTCGCCACTGAGCTGGCACACGGAAATGCACGGGTTTTCGATATCCTTGGCCATCTTCAACCCCGCCTGGTGTATTTGCGCCTGATGCGTTGCTGCCAGTCACCGCCGTTCTCGATGTGGCATTGCTCTTCACAATCGACCTGCACATGCGCCGAGACGTTCGGCACCTTCACCTGCGCCTCTGCGAACGCTTCAGCGGTCAACTCGATCATCCGCTCATCCAGCTCGCGTTCCAGCGCGGCATGCTTGTCTGCCAGCGTATCGAAAACCCAGACCACCTGCAGGCTGGCCGGGAAGGCTGCGTAATCGACCTCGTGAGTCAGCCAGCAAAAACCGGGCAGTTCAGACTTGGCTGTCTCGCAGGCTTGTGTCAGCGCAGTGACCAAAAGGCGCTCGGTACGGGCCTGTTCACGTTTGCTTGAGGGCATCGTAGACCTGGGTGCATAGAAGGTTCGGCTGCGCACGATACCTGATTACCGGATCAGCCCCCAAGACCAAAACCATTCAATCATTCTTGTGTGCCCGTCGCACTCATCTGCCGTGGGTGCGGTCTCAACATCTGGACAGGGCGCAGACCACCCCGTCCAGCAACAACGCTCGGTCCACTATAAAAAACAAGGAAGATGCATTATGGATTTCACCCCCTCAAATACCGTCACCGACCAAAACCGTCGGGGCTTTCTGAAAAAGTCACTGGCTGTTTCGGCAACCGTGGCCGCCATTGGCTCGCTGCCGCGCTTGTCCTTTGCCCAGCCGCTGACCCAGCGCTATCCCGATCCGCTGGTCAGCGCTCTGGATGACAGCTTCATGGACATACGCATTTTCAACGCCAGCGTCGAGAAGCTGGCCAGCGGCATGCGCTGGGCCGAGGGGCCGGTATGGATTGGCGACGGTCGCTATCTGCTGGTCAGCGACATCGCCAATAACCGCATCATGCGCTGGGATGAGGTGACGGGTGAGCTGTCTGTGTACCGCGAGCATTCGAATTTTTCCAACGGCATGTGCCGCGACCGTCAGGGCCGCTTGCTGGTCTGTGAAGGTTCGAGCACCACCAACGAGGGGCGACGTGTAACGCGTACCGAGTACAACGGGCGCATCACCGTGCTGGCCGACAGCTTTGACGGCAAGCCTTTCAACTCTCCCAATGATATCGCCTGTAAACGTGACGGCTCGATCTGGTTCACCGATCCGACCTTTCAGGCCAACAGCGACTACGAAGGTCGCAAGGTCAGGCAGGAGCAGCCGTTCGGGGTCTATCGCATCGACCCTGCGAACGGCACAGTCAGCCGGGTGATCGACGATCTGGCAGGCCCCAACGGGCTGTGCTTTTCGCCGGACGAGAAAACCTTGTATGTGGTCGAAGGTCGTGCAAAACCCAATGGACTCATCTGGGCGATAGCGGTTAATGACGATGGCACGCTTGGCGCTCGGCGCAAGCACATTGAAGGCCTGGAGTACGCGGCCATTGACGGCATCAAGTGCGACGAGAGCGGCAATTTGTGGTGTGGATGGGGTGGTAACGGTGATCCCAGGGCTGATATGGAGAAGCTTGACGGGGTGCGGGTGTTCAATCCGCAAGGTAAAGCCATCGGCCATATCAGCTTGCCGGAGCGCTGCGCCAATGTCTGCTTCGGCGGGCGCGAGGGCAATCGGCTCTTTATGGCCAGCAGCCATTCGCTTTATTCGGTGTTTGTAAATGCTCGCGGAGCCACATTCGCCTGATCGATCAGCGTCAGACGGCGGCGTGCAGTGTGCGCGCCGTCAATTGAGTCGAACCCCTGAGAACATGCCGGGTCTGTTCCTGTAATTACTCTCAGGGATAGTTATTTATGTCGGCGCAACGCGGCCTTGTTTTACTTGCACGAGGCGGTTATGCCGCCCGTGGTGTGGTTTATCTGATTATCGGCCTGTTTGCTGTTCTGGCAGCTCAGGGCTCGTCGCAACCGACTGACAGCCACAGCAGTCTGGAGGCGTTGTTGAGTCAGCCGTTCGGCAACGTGCTGGTCGGGTTGGTGGTGGTCGGTCTTCTGGCCTTCGCGGCCTGGCGAGTGCTGCAAGCCACGCGCGATGTCGACCACCATGGCCGCGAATTCAAGGGGCTGGTGATTCGGGGCGGGCTGCTGGTGGGCGGTTTCACCTACGGGGCGCTGGCGTTGTTCGCGCTTGGCCTACTGGTGAGCGGGCTGAAAAGCTCGGGTGGCTCGGGCGGCAGCCAGACCAAGGACCTGCTGGCTTCGATTTTGTCGTGGGATCACTCCAACCTGCTGGTTTATGTGGTTGCGCTGGTGCCACTGGGGTTGGGCATCGTGCATATCATCAAGGGCTACAAGGCCTCTTTCGAGAAGTATTTCGAGGCTGACGAAGACGTCATGAAGTACGTTCGCCCGGTCTCGCGCTTCGGCCTGATAGCTCGTGGCGTAGCGTTCATTGAAATTGCCGTGTTGCTGGCTGTCAGTGGCTCCAGCTATCAGGCCATGCACCCGCCAGGCATGAAAGACGCGCTCAATGGCTTGCAGGAACTGCCTGCCGGTGGGCTGGTGTTGCTGATCGTGGCGCTGGGGCTGATTGCGTTTTCGGTGTACAGCTTTGCCCAGGCTGCGTGGCGCAAGATCAATATGGATGTACCGAATGCGCCGGACGCGGTCACCCGCCACTTTCGCTGATCGTCTGCAAAAACAGAGGGCTGCGTGACGCTATGGTCGTGCAGCCCTCAAGTACGTCACACCCGAATATCCTGCGGCCCACGGATCTGCGCTTCGATGCGGGTGCCGGTCAGGCGCTCTTCGTTGGAGAAACCGTCGTAAGCGGACAGATCGCCAAAACGAATGCCGGTGAGTTGTTCGATCTGCGCGACGCTGCGTTGCCAGGTTCTGAGCGGGCCGAACATGATGTCCAGCTTACCCAGTTCAGTGGTCTGATCGATCATGTAGGCGCTGGCCGAGGGCTTGCCATCGTCGCCGAGAAATGCCACCACCTTCCAGAACGCTGACGGAATTCTGATATTGCGGTAACTGCGATCGTCGTCACGCAGCACCGGCCCGGTGAACACGGTTACCCGGGATTTCCAGCGTCGTGTGTTATCGAGGATGTAGTCCTCAAGCTCCAGCCAGGTCTTCTGATTGAACGCGCCCATCTGCGGCGAGCAGTTGGTGAAATGGAACGTGTCACCGTTGGCCACTTCGGCTTCCTTGCCCCAATTGGGGTCTTGACGCCTGACCAGATGACCGCGATCCAGCAAATTGTCGGCGTACACGTTTTCGCCGATCTGCGCTTCGGCGGGCAAGCGGCCGTCAAATGACCAGGCGTCCTTGCTGCGTTTGACCTCTACGCTGCTGGCGCCATCGATATTGACGCCGACATAAAGCGCCAAACGCCGGCTGCGCGACATGGTGATGGAAAAGTGCGTGTAATCGAGGCGATTGCCGGTGTTTTCCAGTGGATAGACATCAGGTGCCAGTTCCTCATCTGTAGAAGGCCAGGGCACGATGAAGTCGCCAAGGAAGTCGTCGGCATACCCCTTGCGCTTCTTCAAGTCACTTGCCGGTGTAGTGCGAGGTGCGGCAAGCGCCTGTGGCTCGAGCAATGCGGAGCTGGACGTCAGGGGTTTGAGGTCGGCAAGACGGGGACGGTAAGCGAGGTCGGTGGTTAACTTCTTGTCAGGCACGGTACTTGCTCCTGCGTTAGGCACGAAAGGTGTAACAGTTCACCATAGTCGCGTTACCGGCTCACGTCAGGCGAGGGTGGCCGGACAGCTTTCGCA
This sequence comes from Pseudomonas syringae, assembly GCF_023278085.1. Classification (NCBI taxonomy): domain Bacteria; kingdom Pseudomonadati; phylum Pseudomonadota; class Gammaproteobacteria; order Pseudomonadales; family Pseudomonadaceae; genus Pseudomonas; species Pseudomonas syringae. The sequence continues at coordinate 2,170,494 of NZ_CP066265.1, forward strand.
ATCGGTTGATCGTTTTCGTCTTTAATATCAAATAGCCCGGGTCTGCAGTACTCTGCGGCGCATCAGGCGCATCAGGCGCATCAGGCGCCTTGAGCTGTGTGGCTGTAGTTTCAGGCCTGCGCATGGCAATTCATGCGTTAAAGCTTTGGCGTCGACGGGCGTTAACCATCGCATGTGAATCACCTTGCACCCCAGGAGCAGCAGAATGCAGACGTTAAAGGCTTTGTATGAGTCAGTTGAAAGGCAGTTTTTCGACACACTGACCAAGAAGCTATCAAGTCTTTTTCTGCTCGTCCTGGTCAGCGCGCTGCTGTACGGGGTGGCCTTGAGCATTCGCTCCGACATCATGCTGCAATTGCGTGGCACGCAAATGGACGCTGCCGCACTGGGCCAGATACAGGGCCAGCTTGATGCGCTGAGTAACGCCATTCTGCTGAGCACGCTCTTCACGCTGGTGATGGTCAGCTTCATGATCTGGTATTTTCGCCACCTGATCGTGCGCCCGGTCCTGTCCATGACCCGTGCACTGGAAGAGGTCGCCAGCGGCGAGGGCGATCTGTCAAAGGACTTGCCACTGCTCACCCATGATGAAATTCGCGTGCTGGCCAGTACCTGCAACCGCTTTCTGGCCAAACAGCGAGAGGTTATCAGCAGCATTCAGGGGCTGACGGTGCAGATCGCGGTCGAGTCGGCACGCTCGCTGAAAAACATCAGTGATTCCAGTGACAGCGCTACCGATCAGGCGCGCTTTGCCCGTGAAGTCATGGATCAGAGCAACATGGCGGTGGGCAGCATCGAGGATGTTTCGCAGCAGACTCAGGGCATTTCCAGCACCACCGCGCAGAACCTGAGCATGGCCCGTGATTCATACGCCGAACTGCTGGAAGTGACCGGCAACATCAGCCAGATATCCAGCAGTCTCAACGAGTTCGGTACGCTGGTCTCGGGGCTGAATCAGCGTTCATCGAGCATCAAATCCATCGTCGGGCTGATCCAGCAGATTTCTGCCCAAACCAATTTGCTTGCTCTCAATGCGGCGATTGAAGCTGCACGGGCCGGGGAGAGCGGTCGTGGCTTTGCCGTGGTGGCCGACGAGGTGCGTACCCTGGCGCAAAATGTGAGCCGGGCGACTGAAGACATCTCCCGCAACATCGACGCGATGCTGGAGGAAGTCAGTTCCACGCACCAACAGACCATTCAGATCAGCCACAGCGCCCGGGAAACCCAGATGGTGGTGGAGCGCGCCTCAGGTCATTTCGAAAGCATGATCGGCGACTTCGAGTCCACCAATGACAAACTGGCCGATATCGCTGAGCACATCCAGCAGTTCGCCTCCACCAATACTGGCATCAACGAGCGGGTGACGCGGATCTATTCCGACAGCCAGGCCATTGACCAGCGCATGCAACATTCGGCGACGGCGACCCGTGATCTGTCTGGTGTGGCTGAACAGGTGCAGGCGCTACTCGGCCGGTTCGTGCTGGGCCATGGCGAACTGGACGCAGCGATCACCCGTGCCAGCCAGTGCCGTGACATTCTGCAAGTGCGCCTGGCCGAGTTGCACAAACAGGGCGTCAACCTGTTTGATCAAAGCTACAAGCTGATTCCGGGTACCGACCCCAAGCAATACACCACCGGTTACACCGAGCGTTTCGCGCAAGTCTGTCAGGAGGAATGCGACAAGCTGACCAAAGGCACGCGAGGCGGGAAAGTCACGTTCATCGTAGACAGCAAAGGTTATTGCCCGGTCAACAACAGTTGGGTGTCGCAAAAACCGACCGGCAATCGCGAAATCGACCTGCCGGTGTGTCGTAACAAACGCATGTTCGCCGACCCGATCGGCTTGCGTGCAGCGGGTAACAAACAGCGCTTCCTGTTGCAGACTTACTTGCGTGATACCGGCGAGATCATGACCGAAATCGATGTGCCGTTCTTTTTCGAGGGGCGCCACTGGGGCAATTTGCGGATGGGCTTCGATGCGGCTCTGTTGTTGGGCAAGTGACGCAGTGTTCGGGGCAGACAGGCCTGCGCATCTTGCGCAGGCTGGCGTTGCTGTTAGCCCAACAAGTGCTGAGAGATATATCTGGATATCTGCACGACCGACGTCTTGCCGGTGAATTCGAATTTCACCTTGCCGATGGCCGAGAAGTAGATTTCCAGTTCAGAGTCCAGGTCGAAGGTGCCTGACGTTTCAACCGACCATGCCACGATGTTTTTGTACGGCAGGGAAGTGAAGTCTTTCTTGCTGCCGGTCAGGCCCTGAACATTGACCGAAATAATGCGTTTGGTTGTGAACACTACGCCATCGCGCATGGACTTGTAGGCATCAATAACTTCTTCGTTATCCAGTAACAGATCCTTGACCCGCTCTGCATACTCGTCATTCTGCTTGAGTTTGAAGAAGCCCTTGTTATTGAAATCAATCATCTGTCTATCCTTGAATGTTCATGTGGACAAGGCGCGTAAAAGGCGCATGCCCTGCGCCCGGTGGCGGTGCAGAATAGCATCGGTTGCGGCGCTTTATGCTGCAGTCACACAGGAGGATTGTGCCGGACGCACTTGAAACAACTGAACGTTCGCGCGGGCACAGGCTCAATTTCTACAAGGCGCTGATTTCCAGAACGCCCACGGAGGTGTGACTTTGAACATTCAAGACCTGACAAAGCATGTGAAGGATAAAAAGGTTCAGGAACTCGACCTGATCTCCATGGAAGGCGGATCCTACGTGCTCCACGCACTGGTGGATGGCAAGTCTGTACCTGTCCAGGACTCGACCGGCAAAACCCTGCACGTCGCCTCGCTGGACGAAGCCCGTAAGGTGCTTTCTTCGGTGCCGGATGTGAAGCTGTTCATGGCCCAGGCCGTTGCCCACGATGAGATGGTGGGGCTCGACAGTGTTCAACCCGAGTCCTCCCGCCACGAGATTCCGTTGCGCTCCAGCCTGTGATCGCGGGGTCAGACGCTGCGTCTGACCGCGATGCACTTGATCTCCAGCAACAGGCCGGGGTGTGCCAGTTCGGCTACGCCTATGCACGTCCAGGCGCATTGCCCGCGTGGAAAAATGCGGTTCTTCACCTCGCGAAATACCGGCATGTGCTCGCTCATGGCGACGTGATAGGTGGTCATGTCGACAATGTCGTCGAACGTGCAGCCGCCTTCGGCCAGTACGGTGCGCAGATTCTCCCAGCAGGCGATGAACTGCGCCTCCGGGTTGAGGATGATCTCCATCTCCCGGGTGCGCCCCACCTGCCCGGCGCAGTAGAGCGTGTTTCCCACTCTGACAGCAGGCGCATAGCCTGCGCGGTCCATGATCGACTGCATGGTGGAAGGGACGATGATTTCGCGATCTGACATGTGTAGCACCTGTTTGAAACGTCTGAGTCTGTAACGTCTAAGTGAGTAACATCTGCACAGTGCAATTGCTGTGTTGGCTCTGCGCGTCAGGCATTGCTGCGGCTCAGCCCTTTGCGGCCGGTTTGGCAGTGCGACGCGGTTTCTTCACGGCACCGCCTGCTGGCGCAGCAGTTGCCGCAACACTGCGCTTTGCAGTCTTGCGTTTTTTCTTCCACGGCGGCGCAACGCCTGCCGGGCTGGCCGGGCCGCTGATGGTCATGCGCATGCCGACGCAGCGACTCACCTGTTTGCTCATCCACGCCGCCTGTTTGGCGACAAACTCTTCGAGACTCATCTCGCCGCTCTGCACCATGTCCAGCGCCTGTTCCCAGATTGCAGTGGTGCCTGGGTCGGCGATGGCGCGAGGAACCGCGTCGATCAGGCTGAAGGCTGCCGGTGTGGCGCACAACGCCTTGCCTTGTTTGGTCAGGTAGCCACGATCCAGCAGGCCCTGAATAATCCCGGCGCGGGTGGCTTCGGTGCCGATGCCGGTGGTGTCCTTGAGCTTTTGCTTGAGTAAAGGGTCTTCTACCAGTTTGGCGACGTTCTTCATCGCCTTGATCAGGTCGCCTTCGGTGAAAGGCTTGGGCGGCTGGGTCCAGAGGTCCTTGAGAACGACCTCGGCCACGGCGCACTCGCAGCCTTGAAGCAGCCTGGGCAGTGGCTGCGGTGCAGGCGCCTCGCGACCTTTGGCCGGGGCCAACGCCTCGGGCATGGCGCGTTTCCAGCCGGGCTCGACGATCTGCTTGCCGACCGCGCGCAAGGCATGGCCTGCGCAGTCGAAGTCGGCCTGGGTCCGGTCGTACTCGTGGTTGGGCAGAAACTGCGCCAGATAGCGCGCCCTGATCAGGGTATAGACCGCACGGGGTTTGCCGGTCAGGCGTTCGACGCCACGCACGGCGGCAGTAGGAATGATGCCGTGGTGAGCCGTGACTTTGGCGTCGTTCCAGGCACGCGAACGGCGTTGCGGGTCAAGGTGTGGCAGCAAGCCGGCCAGCGCCGGGTCCGCCTTGCCCAGCGCAGCAATGATGCCCGCAGCTTCACCGTGTTGACTGTTCGGCAGGTAACCGCAGTCGCTTCGCGGATAGGTGATGACCTTGTGGGTTTCATACAGCGACTGGGCGATATCGAGGGTTTCCTGCGCACCGAGCCCAAGCTTTTTCGAGCAGATTTCCTGCAACGTGCCGAGGTCGAACGGCAGTGGTGCGGCTTCGCGTATCCGCTCGGTGCGCAGTTTGAGCAGTGTCGCGCCGGAAGCCTTGCGCATGGCCTCGGCAGCCTGTTGCGCCAGTGGCTGGTTCAGGCAGCGATCCTGATCGTCACAGGTATCCGACGGCGCGCGCCACTGGGCGATGAACGCCTGATTGTCATGCAGCAGTTTGACGTCGATGGCCCAGAAGGGCGCGGGCACGAAGTCAGCGATGCTGCGATCGCGGTCCACCACCAGACGCAGGGTCGGGGTTTGTACGCGCCCGACCGGCAGTACGCCTTGGTAACCGGATTGCCGACCCAGCAACGTGAACAGACGACTCATGTTCATGCCGATCAGCCAGTCGGCACGCGATCGACCGAGCGCCGAGTGATACAGGCTGAACGTATCGGCGCCCGGCTTTAGCGCTGCCAGCGCCTTGCGAATCGAGGCGTCATCGAGTGCCGACAGCCACAGCCGCTGGATCGGTCCGCGATAGCGGCAGTGCTCGACCAGTTCGCGGGCGATCATTTCGCCTTCGCGGTCTGCGTCAGTGGCGATGACCAGCTCCTGTGCCTCGCCCAGCAACCGCTTGACCGCCTTGAACTGGCTGGCGGTGCGGGGCTTGACCAGCATCTTCCACTTCTCCGGGACGATGGGCAGGTCTGCCAGCACCCAGCGCTTGTAACGCGCATCGTAGGCGTCGGGCGGGGCGGTTTCCAGCAAGTGGCCGATGCACCAGGTCACCGTTGCGTTGGCACCCACCCAACAGCCATCGCCACGTCGGGTAGCGCCGAGCGCAGCCGCAATGTCCTTGGCCTGAGAGGGTTTTTCGCAAAGAAACAGCCGCATGACTACCGTCGTCGATTACCGGTGTGAGGCTGCAAGGATGAACTTTGAACGGGCGTGGAGCAAGTTTTATCTGTATGGATATACAGATAAAAGGGTTTCCGGCGCTGTCATGCGGGTTGCCTCGGGCATGCCAGCGCTGTTGATCGAAGACGGTCTTTCCCAGGCTACCGGGCTGTTTTGCCTAGCTCAGCAGCTCCGAAAAGGCCTTGTCTGCCTCCAGTACGGCGGGCAACCCGGCAAACAGCGTGTCCAGGTCGATGCCCTCCATCAGCGGCCCGCCAGACGCTTTTTGCGCTTCGGGCGTGGCACCGCCGTGAGCTTCCAGCGCGTCCGAGATGGTGATGGCCTGGGCAACGATCCGAGGCAACTGTGCGTCAGCTGGCGCCTGCATCGGTTTGGCCTGATAGGCGATGGCCTGCAGAATCACGTGCGGCAGATGCCAGCGGCGGGCCAGTTCGGCACCGACTTCCGGGTAGCCGAAACCCAGTTGCAGGGTTTCGCTGGCGCCTCGTCCCGGCGTGTTGGCTGTGGCGGCATTGTTCAGACGTTCTGCAACCTCGGGGGCACCGGTCTGGATCAGCAGTTCACCGATGTTATGCATCACGCCGCAGGTAAAGGCCGTTTCCGGATCGGCGCTGCCTTGTCTGGCGAGCATTCGGCAGATCCCCGCAACCTGAAAGCTTTTCAGCCAGAAACCCTTGAGGTCGAAACTCGGCCCGGCCTTGAACGCGCCGGTCACCGCAGACGCCATGACCAGCGTACGCAGGGTGTTGAAGCCCAGACGCATAGCCGCGTCTTCGATGCTGGAGGAATCCCGCGAACCGCGGAACCTTGCGGAGTTGGCCAGACGCAACACCTTGGCGGCAATTACCGGGTCCTTCTCTATATTGCGGGCGATGCTTTCCAGGTTGGAAGAGGGATTGTCGAACTGCAGCATGAGGTCCTGAGCCACTTTGGGAATACTCGGGAGACTATGCAAATCGTCAAAAAGTTTTTCGATACTCAGCATGGCAAGGCCATCCTCTGCACGGCGGGGATGATTTCAACCATAGCCAGTTTTTTAAGCTCTGCACGTTTTGCACTCCATTGTGGGACCGGTATCCCAAGCGTCACAAAAAAATAATCAAAGACTTGTCAGTCGCTGCCGATATGTCGACAGAAGCGATTCCGTAAATTGTCGAGGCTCGGCCCTGCCTGGCCTGTCGACCAAGGTTGCTGAACGGCCTGTATTTTTGCGCTGTTGTAGAGACGGTGCAGTTGTGGTGTTTGATTGACGATCCAGAGATCGTCCTAATTGGTTTTTGCCGTGGAAGTAACCGCTATGAAAAGTCTGGGTTTCAGCAAAAAAATCCTTCTCGCCGCCGCGCTGATCGTGGTGGTTGCGTTTAGTGTATTCATTGTCATCAATGACTATCGACAACGTCAGTCACTCAAATCCAGCGTCAAGTCCGAGTTGCAACAACTGGGTACACTGACCACGCAAAACATTCAGACCTGGCTGGAAAGCCGCATTCAATTGCTGCAATCGATGTCACAGCAGATCGCCGTGGATGGCAAGGACCTGCCACAGTTGCAGCGCGCAATCGGTCTGGCGACCTACAGCGACAACTTTCAGCTCAGTTATTTCGGCAGCACTGAAGGCGTGATGTTTTCGGTTCCGGCCGGCAACCGTCCGGCTGATTACGATCCGCGTGCGCGTGGCTGGTATAAAGCCGCGCAAAATGCGCCAAGCACCATCGTTACTGAACCGTACATTGCAGCATCGTCCGGCAAGCTGGTGATGACCCTTGCCACGCCGGTGAAGATCCAGAATCAGTTTGCCGGTGTTGCCGGGGCTGATATCTCGCTGGATAACGTGACCAAAATCATCAATTCGCTGAACTTCGATGGTCACGGTTACGCGTTTCTGGTCAGTGCCGACGGCAAGATTCTGGTGCATCCGGACAGCAAACTGGTGCTCAAGAACATCAGCGAGGCCTACCCGACCAATACGCCGAAAATTGCCACCGGCGTGACTGAAATCGATTCTGGCAAACAGCCCGAGATCATTTCGTTCACGCCTGTTCAGGGTGTTTCGACCGCCAATTGGTACGTGGCACTGGTGCTGGAGCAGGACTCTGCCTACGCCATGCTGACCGAATTCCGTACCTCGGCCATCACCGCGATGGTCGTTGTGGTGATGGTGATCATCCTGCTGCTGGGCCTGTTGATCCGTGTGTTGATGCAACCGTTGCATCAGATGGGCCGTGCGATGCGTGATATCGCTGATGGCGAGGGTGACCTGACCAAGCGTCTGGCTATCACTTCCCACGATGAATTCGGCGCGCTGGCCGAGTCTTTCAACCATTTCGTCGAGCGTATTCACACCTCGATCCGCGAAGTGGCTTCGACTGCGGCGCAACTGGGCGAAGTGGCCACTCGGGTGGTCAAGGTCTCCAATGCGTCGATGAGCAACTCCGACCAGCAGGCCAACCGCACCGAAAGCGTGGCAGCGGCGATCAACGAACTGGGTGCGGCGGCCCAGGAAATCGCGCAGAACGCGGCGCGCACGTCGCAACAGTCGAGTGATGCCAGCGGCCTGGCCAGTGACGGCCAGAACGTGGTGCAGCAGACCATCAAGGCCATGAACGAGCTGTCCGGCAAGATCAGTGACTCCTGCGTGAACATCGAAAGCCTGAACGACAAGACGGCCAATATCGGGCAGATCCTTGAGGTGATCACCAGCATTTCCCAGCAAACCAACCTGCTTGCGCTCAACGCAGCCATCGAAGCGGCGCGTGCCGGTGAAGCCGGACGCGGTTTTGCGGTGGTGGCGGACGAGGTGCGCAACCTGGCGCATCGCACTCAGGATTCGGCGCAGCAAGTGCAGAAGATGATCGAAGAGCTGCAGGTCGGTGCCCGTGACGCAGTGACCAACATGACCGAAAGCCAGCGTCAGAGCGAGGACAGCGTCGGTATCGCCAACCTGGCCGGTGAGCGCCTGAGCAGCGTGACCCGCCGCATCGAAGAGATCAACGGCATGAACCAGTCGGTCGCGGCGGCAACGGAAGAGCAGACCTCGGTGGTCGAGTCGATCAATGTCGACATCACCCACATCAACACCCTCAACCAGCTGGGCGTGGACAACCTGCGCCAGACGCTGGAAGCCTGCAACTCGCTGGAAGAACAGGCCGCCCGCCTGCAGCAACTGGTGGGCAGCTTCCGGATCTGATCCGGCCTGCATGTGCGCCGCTCCGCAGGCCCGGGAGCGGACGCCTTGATACCTCTCGTACCAGCGCTCAGCGTTATACCTATATCTGACTGACTATCGTGCCAATGCTCCGCGTTGGCATGCATTTCTGGACGCTCTGCGTCCGGTCTTGAGCGTGCGCCGCGTCGTCGTGCCCGGATCCGGCATAACCCCATGTTCGCGTTGCAACAACACCTGCGACAAACTGTTATGACCCCGTCATTCGCGGTTCATGAGGCTGCAACAACTCAGGTTCAGTTTGGTTGACACCGAACGCGACCTGTCCCGGGTCGTGAAAAGACCGAGAAGCCTCATGAACGCAGCTATTCATGTCGAAGGCCTGAACAAGACTTTTTCGCACAAAAGCGCGCTCATTGACCTCGCGTTGTCTATACAACCGGGAGAAATGGTCGCGTTGATCGGGGCATCGGGCTCCGGCAAGTCGACGTTGCTGCGCCATCTCGCGGGCCTTGCCTGCTGTGATCGAGGCAATGGCGGTCACGTTCAAGTGCTGGGCCGCGAGGTTCAGGCTGCGGGTCGTCTCAACAGCCAGGTGCGCCGTCTGCGCGCCGACATCGGCTATATCTTCCAGCAATTCAACCTGGTCAATCGCCTCAGCGTGATGGACAACGTATTGCTGGGGTGTCTGGGCCGCATGCCGCGCTGGCGCGGTAGCCTGGCGCTGTTCAACCGTGAGGAAAAACAGCGAGCCATGGCTGCGCTGGATCGGGTAGGGCTGGCCGACCTCGCCAGCCAGCGCGCCTCGACCTTGTCGGGCGGCCAGCAACAACGGGTAGCCATCGCCCGGGCGCTTACTCAGCGCGCCGAAGTCATTCTCGCCGACGAACCGATTGCCTCGCTGGACCCCGAATCAGCGCGCCGGGTCATGGAAATCCTCGCCGACATCAATCGTCGCGACGGCAAGACGGTCGTAGTCACCCTGCATCAGGTTGATTACGCCGTGCGCTATTGCCCGCGTGCCGTCGCCCTCAAAGGCGGACGCATTCATTACGACGGCCTCGCCCAAGACCTCAGCAAGCAGTTCCTCAATGACCTGTACGGCGCAGACGAGGATGCCAGCCTGATGATCACCGAACGAGCCCGCCGCGTCCGCCAGAAGCCGCGCCTGGCGCTGGCCAAAGTCTGATGCGTTTTCAACATTGATAGCCGCTGTATCAACCTCATTACCAGGAGAGCTTGCATGTTCAACCGTATCGGTCGCGTCCTCGCGTCTGCCGCTTTGCTGACTGCCTGCGCGTTGGGCTCGGTCCAGGCGGAAGAAAAAGTCATCAATTTCGGCATCATGTCCACCGAGTCATCGCAGAATCTGAAAAGTATCTGGCAGCCATTTCTCGATGACATGAGCAAGAAAACCGGCCTCAAGGTCAACGCCACCTTCGCCTCGGACTATGCCGGTCTGATTCAGGGCATGCGCTTCAACAAGGTTGATGTGGCCTGGGTGGGCAACAAGGCCGCGATCGAAGCGGTGGATCGCTCCAACGGTGAAGTGTTCGCCCAGACCGCAGCCGCCGATGGCGCGCCCGGTTACTGGAGCTTGCTGATCGTGCGCAAGGACAGCCCGATCAATTCGGTCGAAGACATGCTCAAGAACGCCAAGACTCTGACCTTTGGCAACGGTGATCCGAACTCCACCTCGGGTTATCTGGTGCCCGGTTATTACGTGTTTGCCAAGAACCACGTCGATGCGTCCACTGCGTTCAAGCGCACGCTGAACTCCAGCCATGAAGTCAACGCACTGAGCGTTGCCAAGGGCCAGCTCGATGTCGCGACGTTCAATACCGAAAGCTGGGATCGCCTGGCGGTCACCCAGCCGGACAAGGTCAAGGAACTCAAGGTGATCTGGAAATCGCCGCTTATTCCGTCCGATCCAATGGTCTGGAGCAAGGCCCTGTCGGACGAAAACAAGGCAAAGATTCGTGAGTTCTTCGCCACCTATGGCGACTCCGACGAAGAAAAAGCAGTCCTCAAGAACATGCAACTGGGCAAGTTCCTCACGTCCAGCGATGACCAGTTGTTGCCAATTCGCCAGCTCGAACTGTTCAAGCAACGTACTGAAGTCGCCGCCAGCACCACCCTGGATGCTCAGGAGAAAGCGACCCGTCTCAAAGACATCGACGCCAGCCTGAGCAAGTTGCAGGAACGCATGACCGAACTGAACCAGAAAGCCACCGCCAGCGCTGCAGGCTGATTGCGGTCCCAAACAGGAGGTCGCCATGACCACTCAAGTTGCCTACACCCAGGTGGCGGGTAAGCCCAACTGGTCGCGTTATCTGGGCTGGGGGCTGTTGCTCGCGGCACTGGCCTGGGCCTGGCAGGGCGCGGAGATGAACCCGATGGCGCTGGTGCGCGACTCGTCGAACATGGCGACGTTCGCGTCCGACTTCTTCCCGCCGGATTTCCGCGAGTGGCGCAGCTACCTCAAGGAAATGCTGGTAACGATCCAGATCGCCCTGTGGGGCACGGCGCTGGCGATTGTCTGCTCGATACCGCTGGGCATTCTCTGCGCCGAGAACATCACGCCGTGGTGGGTTCACCTGCCGCTGCGGCGATGCATGGATGCGTTCCGGTCGATCAACGAGATGGTCTTCGCCATGCTGTTCGTGGTGGCGGTCGGTCTCGGGCCGTTCGCCGGGGTGCTGGCACTGTGGATCAGCACCACGGGGGTGTTGGCCAAGCTGTTCGCCGAAGCCGTTGAAGCCATCGAGCCGGGCCCGGTCGAGGGCGTTCGTGCCACCGGGGCCAGCGCCTTGCAGGAAGTGATCTACGGCGTCATTCCGCAGGTCATGCCGCTGTGGATCTCCTATGCTCTATACCGTTTCGAATCGAATGTGCGCTCGGCAACGGTGGTCGGCATGGTCGGGGCAGGGGGGATCGGGGTGATTCTCTGGGAAAACATCCGTTCCTTTGCCTTTGTCCAGACCAGTGCCGTGTTGCTGGTGATCATCGTTGTGGTAAGCGTGATCGACGTTGTCTCGCAGCGTCTGCGCAAGCAATTCATCTGACTAAAGAGGGGTGTTCCGATGAACACTTTTTTTAACCATGCAGTTGTCTAGACAAGTAGCGCCGATGTACCACGAGCTGGCCAACACACTGCGTGAAGAGCTGGCCGCCTATCAGCCTGGCGACTATCTGCCAGCCGAATTTCAACTGGCCGAGCGCTTCAGCGTCAACCGCCACACCATTCGCCGCGCGGTCGATGAGCTGGTGCGGGAGGGCAGTGTGTTACGTCGTCAGGGCAAGGGCACCCAAGTGCTGGAGCGCCCTTTGATTTACCCGATGCAGGCCGACAGCGCTTACAGCAAGTCGTGGTCGGCGCAAGGTTTGGGGGTGGAAGCGATCCTGCTGCGGCGTTGCGACTGCGAGGCCAGCCGTGAGGATGCGCTGCACCTTGGACTGGAAGAGCATGCGCCGCTGATCGAATTGCAGACCCTGCGCAAGCTCGACGGACAAGCGGCCAGCCTGATATTCCACCGCTACAGCGCTCGTTATGCCGGGTTGCTGGCAGATTACAAGGGTGGCTCGGTGCGCCAGTACCTGGCCGAGCGCGAGCTGCCGCTGAGCCGCGCGCAAAGCCTGATCGGTGCCCGGCTGCCGTCCCGGGAAGAAGCCGGGTGGCTATTGATGCCTCGGCACATGCCCGCGCTGACGGTGCTGACCGTTTCCTGCGACGCGGCGGGGCAGCCGGTGGAGCTTTCCCGTTCGGTCAGCCGCGCCGACCGTTTCCAGTACCAGGTGGCGACGCCTGCTGTCCCTGTCAAGACGACCTGATACCGAGGTGTTCCATGCAAGCAACAAGTTCCGAAACAACTCCCGAAACAACGGTGCGTCAGCGCTGGATGGGTGTACTGGCCCGCGCTTATGTCGATCAACCGAGCCGCGAGCAACTGAACCGCCACGAAGCGGCGCTACGTGATACCGACTACCAGATGATCCGCGCCCCGGAAATCGGCATGACCCTGGTGCGTGGCCGAATGGGTGGCACCGGCTCGGCCTTCAATCTGGGCGAGATGAGTGTCACGCGCTGTGTGGTGCGCCTGGCTGACGGCCGCACCGGTTTCAGCTATCTGGCCGGACGCGACAAGCGTCACGCCGAACTGGCCGCGCTGGCTGATGCCCATCTGCAGGGCGCGCAGCAGGCCTGGTGGCTGAGCGAACTGATCGAACCGCTGGCCCAGGCGCAAGCCGAGCGCCGGGCGCAGAAGGAGGCCGAAACCGCTGCGACCAAAGTGGAATTCTTTACCCTGGTCCGAGGAGAAGACTGATGAACGCCGTCCTTCTGCAACCTGCTTTCACCGATCCGGTACTGGATGCCCAGCGCAGTTTCCGCGTGGCGCTCAAAGCGCTGGCCGGTCCCGGCGTGACTCAGACCCTGCCAGCCGGTCACCAGCCGCCTGCGCTGCAAGGCCTGGACAGTGCGACCCATGCACTGTGTCTGGCATTGCTGGACCTGGACACGCCGATCTGGCTGGCGCCTGCGTTCGACACCCCCGCGATTCGCGCCAATCTTGCCTTTCATTGCGGCTGCCCGATTGTGGCTGATCGAAACGCTGCGCGCTTTGCGTTGCTCGACGGATCGACGGCTCACGATCTGGACGGTTTTGACACCGGCAACGACCGTTACCCGGATCAGTCCTGCACCTTGCTGATCCAGTTGCCGAGCCTTGAAGGCGGACCGGCACTGAGCTGGAGCGGGCCCGGTATCGAGCGACAAAACGACGTGAGCCTGCCTCTGGATAAACGCTTCTGGACCGAGCGTGACTCGCATAACCACTTCCCCTGCGGGCTGGATGTGTTCTTTCTGGCGGGCAACCACGTCCTTGGTTTGCCACGCAGCACCCGCGTGCAGGAGTGTGTCTGATGTATGTTGCCGTGAAGGGTGGCGAACAGGCCATTGATAATGCCCACCGCCTGCTGGCCAACAGGCGCCGTGGCGATACCGACATCGCCGAGCTCGACGTCGAGCAGATCCGCCAGCAGTTGCCACTGGCCGTTGCGCGGGTCATGAGCGAGGGCTCGCTGTACGACGAGCAACTGGCCGCGCTGGCGATCAAGCAGTCGGCAGGCGATCTGGTCGAGGCGATCTTTCTGCTGCGCGCCTACCGCACGACGCTGACGCGCTTCTGCGCCAGCCAGCCGATCGACACATCAAACATGCAGCTCAACCGACGTCTGTCGGCCACGTTCAAAGACTTGCCCGGCGGTCAGTTGCTAGGGCCGACCTTTGACTACACCCATCGCCTGCTGGATTTCACCTTGCTGGCCGAAGGCGAGCATCCGGGCCCGACGGTCGCCCCGGACGCCACGCTGGAAGCGTGCCCGCGGGTGCTGGGCCTGCTCGCCAAGGAAGGCCTGATGAAGCCCGAAGTCGACGACGGCGAGCGCGTGGCGGACATCACCCGCGAACCGCTGGAGTATCCCGCCACTCGTGCCCAGCGTTTGCAGGCGCTGGCGCGTGGCGATGAGGGCTTTCTGCTGGCGCTGGGTTACTCGACCCAGCGCGGCTACGGCCGCAACCACCCGTTCGCCGGGGAGATCCGCATTGGCGAGGTCGAGGTCTGGATCGAGCCTGAAGAGCTGGGTTTTCCGATCCTGATTGGCGACATCGAAATCACCGAATGCGAAATGGTCAACCAGTTCGTCGGCTCGGCCAGCGAACCGGCGCAGTTCACTCGGGGGTACGGGCTGGCGTTCGGCAATGCAGAGCGCAAGGCCATGGGCATGGCGCTGGTGGATCGCTCCCTGCGCGCCGAGGAATTCAACGAAGAAATCCGTTCGCCGGCCCAGCAGGAAGAGTTCGTGCTGGCGCATTGCGACAACGTTGAAGCCGCAGGCTTTGTCTCGCACCTGAAACTGCCGCACTACGTCGACTTCCAGTCCGAACTGGAACTGATCCGCAAGCTGCGCAAGTCCGCACCGAACCCGGAGAGCGACCAATGAGTACTGCACCCATGAGCACCGCACAGCAAAGGCCCGCCCGGGATGAGGCGTACAACTTCGCCTATCTGGACGAACAGACCAAACGCATGATTCGCCGCGCGCTGCTCAAGGCGGTGGCGATTCCCGGTTATCAGGTGCCCTTTGGCGGGCGCGAAATGCCGTTGCCGTATGGCTGGGGCACCGGTGGCATGCAACTGACGGCGACGATCCTCGGCGACGATGACGTGCTGAAGGTCATCGATCAGGGCGCTGACGACACCACCAACGCAGTGTCGATCCGGCGTTTTTTCGCCCGTACAGCAGGCGTTGCCACCACCGAGCGCACGCCGGAAGCCACCGTGATCCAGACCCGCCACCGGATTCCGGAAACACCGCTGCACGCCGATCAGATCATGGTTTATCAAGTGCCGATTCCCGAACCTCTGCGTTTCATCGAACCCTCTGAAACCGAAACGCGCACCATGCACGCGCTGGATGATTACGGCGTCATGCACGTCAAACTCTACGAAGACATCGCCACCTTTGGCCACATCGCCACCAGTTACGCTTACCCGGTGATGGTCGACGAGCGTTACGTGATGGACCCGTCGCCGATTCCTAAATTCGACAACCCCAAACTGCACATGAGCCCGGCGCTGATGCTGTTCGGCGCCGGACGGGAAAAACGCCTTTACGCCGTACCACCATTCACACAGGTGGTCAGTCTGGACTTCGAGGACCATCCGTTCGAAGTGCAGCGCTGGGAGCAGTGCTGCGCCATCTGCGGCAGCCACGACTCCTTCCTCGACGAGCTGATTCTCGATGACGCGGGGACTCAGAGCTTTGTCTGTTCCGATACCGACTACTGCGCCCAGCGCGTCAAACAGCAGGAGATCGCCCGATGATCAGTGCGCTTTCATCAAGTCCCGAGGGCGCGCGTCAGGCCGAACCTGCGCAGCCGTTGCTCAAGGTCCGAGGGCTGACCCGGTTGTTCGGTGTCCAGAAAGGCTGCCAGGACGTCAGTTTCGACCTGTACCCCGGCGAAGTGCTGGGCATTGTCGGCGAATCCGGTTCGGGCAAGTCCACCTTGCTGTCGCTGTTGAGCGGCCGTTGCCCGCCGGATCGCGGCACCATCGACTATCGCGGCAAGCACGGCGACTGGCTCGACCTGTACAGCGCCAGCGAGGCGCAGCGTCGCACGTTGTTACGCACCGAATGGGGCTTTGTCGAGCAGAACCCGCGTGACGGCTTGCGCATGGGCGTGTCGGCCGGGGCCAATATCGGTGAGCGTCTGATGGCGCAGGGCGTGCGCAATTATCAGCAACTGCGCGGCGCTGCGCTGGACTGGCTGACCCAGGTGGAAATCGACCCGCAGCGCATCGACGACCTGCCGCGCACCTTTTCCGGCGGCATGCAGCAGCGCCTGCAAATTGCCCGCAACCTGGTCTCCAGCCCGAGGCTGGTGTTCATGGACGAACCCACCGGCGGGCTGGATGTGTCGGTGCAGGCGCGCTTGCTCGATCTGTTGCGCGGGCTGGTTCGCGAGCTGGACCTGGCGGTGGTGATCGTGACCCACGACCTGGCGGTGGCGCGGCTGCTGGCGGACCGGCTGATGGTCATGCGTCGCTCGCAAGTGGTGGAAAGCGGGCTCACCGATCAGATCCTCGATGACCCGCAGCATCCGTATTCCCAGTTGCTGGTCTCCTCGGTGTTGCAGCCATGAACCAGACCGTTCATTCAGACACAGCCCTTGCAAACAGCGCTGGTAGAAAAGAGGTGAGCCCGATGACGACGTTGATCGAGGTCCGCGACCTGTCGAAAACCTTCACCCTGCATCAGCACAACGGGGTGGTCCTCAATGTGCTGCGAGGCCTGAACTTCTCGGTGCGCAGTGGCGAATGCCTGGTGCTCAGCGGGCAGTCCGGCGCAGGCAAAAGCACGCTGCTGCGCACCTTGTACGGCAACTACCTGCCCGCCGCCGGGAGCATTCGTGTGCAGCACCAGGGGGAATGGGTCGAGCTGGTCGGCGCCAGCCCGCGCCAGGTGCTGGAAGTGCGCCGCAGAACGCTGGGCTACGTCAGCCAGTTTTTGCGCGTCATTCCGCGTGTATCGAGCCTCGATGTGCTGATGGAGCCTGCGCTGGCCCGCGGCTGGTCCCGCGAGCAGGCGCTGCAGCGTGCGCAATTGTTGCTGACGCGCCTGAACATCCCGCAGCGCTTGTGGCCGCTGGCGCCCAGCACGTTCTCCGGCGGCGAGCAGCAACGTATCAACATTGCCCGCGCATTCATGGTGCCCTGGCCGGTGCTGCTGCTCGACGAACCGACGGCTTCACTGGACAACGCCAACCGTCAGGTGGTGCTGGAACTGGTCGATGAGGCCAAGCAAGCCGGCGCTGCACTGATCGGCATTTTTCATGACCGTGACGCCCGTGAATCGGTCGCCAATCGTCAACTCGACATGACCCCGGTGGACCTCACCACCAAGGAGTTGCTGCAATGCTGAGCGAACAGATTTTCAGTAATGCCCGCGTGGTCACGGCCGAACAGGTTTTCATCGGCACGGTGGTGCTTCGCGATGGCCTGATTGCCGATGTGCAAACCGGGCGCAGCCAGTTGACTCAGGCCCATGATCTTGATGGCGATTACCTGCTGCCGGGGCTGGTCGAACTGCACACCGACAACCTGGAAAAACACCTGTCGCCACGCCCCGGTGTCGACTGGCCATCGACCTCGGCGGTGATCAGCCACGACGCGCAGATCGTCGCGGCCGGGATCACCACCGTGTTCGATGCGCTGTCGATTGGCGACATCAACCCCAAAGGCAAGCGCATGCAACAATTGCCCGCGATGCTCCAGGCGATTGCCGAGGCCAACGCGGCGGGGCTGACCCGCGCTGAACACCTGCTGCACTTGCGCTGCGAGGTCAGCCACCCCGACACCCTGAGCGTGTTTCGTGACCTGGTCGACCAGCCGCTGGTGCAACTGGTGTCGGTGATGGACCATGCGCCCGGCCAGCGCCAGTTCGCGCTGGAGTCCAAGTACCGCGAGTACTACATGGGCAAGTACCACATGAGCCATGCAGAGATGGATCGCTTCATCGTCGATCAGGTGGCCAACTCCACCGAATACGCTGACCGGTATCGTCGCGCGATTGTCGAGTTGTGCTTGGCCCGCGGCCTGTCGATTGCCAGTCATGACGACGCAACCATGGCCCACGTCGAGGAGTCGGCAGGTTTCGGAATGAACATTGCCGAGTTCCCGACCACGCTGGAAGCCGCTCAAGGCTGTCGGCAATTGGGCATGAGTGTCTTGATGGGCGCGCCGAACATCGTGCGCGGCGGCTCGCACTCCGGTAACGTGGCGGCGGCATCGTTGGCCAGGCGAGGTCTTCTGGACATTCTGTCCAGCGACTATTATCCCGCCAGCCTGTTGCAGGCCGCTTTCATGCTGGTCGAGCAGGACAATGAATGCGAGCTGCCGCAGGCAATGAACATGGTCAGTCGCACCCCCGCGCTTGCAGCCGGGCTGGCGGATCGCGGTGAAATTCGCGTCGGCCTGCGCGCGGATCTGATCCAGGCGCGCAGCCATGGCGGCCTGCCGGTGATCGACAAGGTATGGCGACAGGGCAAGAGGGTGTTTTGATGGTTGGCAGGTTGATTTATCTGATCGGGCCGTCGGGTTCAGGCAAGGACAGTGTGCTGGATGCTGCGCGGGAAACCCTGGCGCGACGCGATTGCCGGGTGGTACGGCGGGTGATCACCCGTTCTGCAGAAGCGGTGGGCGAGGCGGCACAAGCGGTGACGGTCGAACAGTTCGAGCAGATGCGCGAGCGCGGTGCGTTCGCCTTGTGCTGGCAGGCCAACGGTTTGCGCTACGGCATTCCTATCGAGATCGATCAATGGCTGCTGGAAGGCCATGACGTGCTGATCAACGGCTCGCGGGCGCATTTGCAGCAAGCGCAGATGCGTTATCCGAACCTGTCGGCCGTGTTACTGACGGTCAATCAAGAGGTGTTGCGTCAGCGTCTGCTGGCGCGCAATCGCGAAACCCTGCCGGAAATCGAGGCGCGCCTGGAGCGCAACGCACGCTTTGCCGGAGATTTGCTGGCGAACAACCCACAGGTGTTTTCACTGGACAATTCCGGCGATCTGCAACAGACCGTTGCCACCCTGATCGGCCTGTTGGACACGCGTCACGCATGCGCCTGACGCTGCTGGGCACCGGAGACGCCCGACAAGTGCCGGTCTATGGTTGTCAGTGCATGGCGTGTCTGGCCGCGCGGGCCACTCACAGCCTGCGGCGTTTGCCGTGCAGCGCCTTGATCGAGTGCGCCGACCAGCGCTGGCTGATCGACAGCGGCCTGACCGACCTCACCGAGCGTTTTCCGCCGCACAGCCTGAGCGGTATTTTGCAAACGCACTATCACGCCGATCATGCGCAGGGCCTGCTGCATCTGCGCTGGGGGCAGGGCCTGGTGATTCCGGTCCATGGCCCGGCAGACCCGGAAGGCTTGGCAGACCTGTACAAACACCCCGGTATTCTCGACTTCAGCCAGCCGTTTGCCGCCTTCGAAACCCGTGCACTGGGCGCTTTGCAGGTCACGGCGCTGCCGTTGACGCACTCCAGGCCCACCTTTGGTTACCTGCTTGAAGGTGACGGGCAGCGCATGGCTTACCTGACCGACACCGTCGGCCTGCCTGATGCCACTCGCGAATTCTTGCAACGCCAGCCGCTGGACGTGCTGATTCTCGACTGCTCCATGCCGCCGCAGCCTCAGCCGCCGCGTAATCACAATGACCTGACCCTGGCGCTGGCAACCATTGACCAGTTGCGACCGGGAAAGGCGGTGCTGACGCACGTCGGCCATACGCTGGATGCCTGGTTGATGGAGCCGCCACAGCGGCTGCCGGGTCATGTGGTGATCGGTCGGGATGGAATGGCGCTGTAGTCAATGGCGCTATAAAGGTCAGCATGAATGCGAAAAACTGTGCGCTGATCGCCCGCAAACGCCTGTTTCAGACGCTTCCAAGTATGCGACAATTTGTCATTATGAACCGTTTGGTACATTCTGTTCGGCTGTAAAAATCCGACAGGTTTGAAAAATGACAAACAAGCAAGGCACAGGAGCTGGCAGCAGATTGCTGCTGCTCGGGCTGGGCGTACTGATCGCTCTGATCGGGCTCGGTCTGGCAGGTGGCGGCGGCTACCTGGTGACATTGGGCGGGAGCTGGTTCTTCCTGCTGATGGGGCTGGCGATGCTGATCAGCGGCGTGCTGATCGCAGTCCGCAAACCCAAGGGCGCAGTGCTGTATGGCATCGCCTTGATATTGACTGCACTTTGGGCGGTCTGGGATGCAGGCCTGCATTACTGGCCGCTGGTTTCCCGGGTGTTGACCTTCGCCGTCATCGGCCTGGTGGTGGCACTGGTCTATCCGACACTGGTTCGCGCCTCGGGTGCTCAGGCGGGCCGTGGTGCCTATGGCCTGGCCGGTCTGTTGGCCATCGGGGTTGTGGCAACGATCGGTTACATGTTCGTTCCGAGCCATGTGGTCAGCGCCGCCAGCGTGCCTGATGTGGTCCCGGTGGCTCCGGGCTCCGAGCAGAAAGACTGGGCGCACTGGGGCAATACCCCGGCAGGCAATCGATTTGCCGCTTTGGATCAGATCAACAAGAGCAACGTCGACAAGCTGCAGGTTGCCTGGACCTTTCACACCGGCGACATCCCGCAGAGTACCGGAGCCGGCGCAGAGGACCAGAATACCCCGCTGCAGATCGGCGACACGGTTTACACCTGTACCGCTTACGGCAAAGTCTTCGCACTCGATGCAGACACCGGCGCACAGCGCTGGAAGTTCGATCCGCAGGGCAGTGCGCCCAACTGGCAGCGTTGCCGAGGCCTGGGCTACTTCGCTGCCCCTGTAGCCGAATCAGCGTCAGCCAATGCCCCTGCACCATCAGCGTCGGCCGCGTGCGCCGCGCGTGTTTTTCTGCCGACCGGCGACGCGCGCCTGATCGCACTCGACGCCAAGACCGGCGAGACCTGCAAGGACTTCGGCCATCAAGGCATCGTTGATCTGAAAACCGACATGGGCGAAGTCAAGGAGGGCTACTATCAGCAAACCTCGACACCTCTGGTGGCGGGCAATGTGGTGGTTGTCGGTGGTCGTGTTGCCGACAACTTCTCTACCGGTGAGCCACCGGGCGTAGTACGCGCTTATGACGTACACACGGGTGAGCTGGTCTGGGCGTGGGATCCGGGTAACCCGACTACCACCAAACGTCCGCCCGCAGGCGAAACCTATACCCGTGGCACGCCGAACGTCTGGTCGGCCATGTCCTACGATGACAAGCTTGGCCTGATCTACCTGCCGACCGGTAACGCAACACCCGACTTCTTCGGCGGGACGCGCACCGAGCAGGACGACAAGTGGTCTTCTTCAGTCGTCGCGGTCGACGTCAAGACCGGTCAGGTGCGCTGGAACTTCCAGATGACTCACCACGATCTGTGGGACTTCGACATTCCGGCGCAGCCGTTGCTGTATGACATTCCAGACGGCAAGGGCGGTATCCAGCCGGCATTGGCACAAGTTACCAAGCAGGGTGAGATCTTCCTGCTCAACCGCGAAACCGGCGTGCCGATCTCGCGGGTCGAGGAACGCCCTGTGCCGCAAGGCAACGTCCCGGGCGAGCGCTATTCGCCGACCCAGCCGTTTTCGGTGGACATGCCGTCGATCGGCAACCAGACCCTGAAAGAGTCGGACATGTGGGGCGCCACGGCATTCGACCAGTTGATGTGCCGGATCGCTTTCAAAGGCATGCGTCACGAGGGTGTCTATACGCCGCCTGGACTTGACCCGGCGTTGCAGTTCCCCGGTTCGCTGGGCGGCATGAACTGGGGCAGCGTTTCGGTTGACCCGACCAACAGCTACATGTTCGTCAATGACATGCGCCTGGGCCTGGCCAACTACATGATCCCGCGCGACAAGATCGCTGCCGGTGCCAGCGGTATCGAAATGGGCGTAGTGCCACAGACCGGCACACCTTTCGGAGCCATGCGTCAGCGTTTCCTGTCTGCCGTCGGCATTCCCTGCCAGGCACCGCCGTTCGGCACTATGTCGGCGATTGACCTGAAAACCAGAAAACTGATGTGGCAGGTTCCGGTCGGCACGGTGAAGGACACCGGCCCGATGGGTATTCGCATGGGTCTGCCAATCCCGATCGGCATGCCCACACTGGGCGCTTCGTTGTCCACCCAGTCGGGCTTGCTGTTCTTCGCCGGTACGCAGGATTTCTACCTGCGCGCCTTCGACAGCGGCAACGGCAATGAAATCTGGAAGGCACGTCTGCCAGTCGGCAGCCAGTCCGGCCCGATGACCTACGTATCGCCCAAGACCGGCAGGCAGTACATCCTGCTCACCGCCGGCGGCGCTCGCCAGTCGCCTGATCGCGGCGATTATGTGATTGCCTACGCGTTGCCCAGGTAACGCATGTCACCTCTGAGGGGCAAATGCTGCCCCTCACCCTTGTTGACCTTGCTGCGCCGCTTTCACATCGCTCCAATATCCGGCTTGCCCGTCCCCGATCCGCCATAGATCGGTGGATGGGTGACGATGTGTGTCAGGTCGACCGCCGAGGCCAGCAGTTTCTGCAGGTCCGGGCGCGGGCGAGACAGACGCGGGTCGTTCGCCGTCGCGTGTTCAATCGCCTCGGCGCAGGCCAGCAGTTTCGCGTCGCCACGAAAGCCGCCAATGATCTGTAGCCCGAACGGCATGCCTTGCTGGTCGGTGCCGCAGGGCAGGGACAACGCCGGGTTGGTGGTCAGGGTGATGGTGTAGCACAGCGCCAGCCAGCGATAGTAATTGTCCAGTGGCACGCCGTTGACTTCGCGCAGGTACAGCTCGCTCCACGGGAAGGGCGATACCGGCGTGGTGGGCGCGAGGATCAGGTCGTAATACTCGAATTGCTTCTGGAAAGCGCGAAAGATCCGGCTCTGTTCACCATGCGCCTTGACGCAGTCCTGCAAGGACATCGCCGCTCCCATTTCGAAGTTGGCGCGGGTGTTGGGGCCCAGCGCATCCGGGTCGCGGTCGTGGGCGTCTTGTAGGCCTGCAACGAAGGCTTCGGCGCGTAGCACATCAAAGGTGCGATGGGCACTGCTCAGGTTCAGGTCGATGGCTTCGCAGGATTTGAATAGCGGCCTCAGTGCGTTGATCTTTTCCCGGAAGACTGCGCGGATACCGGTGTCCACCGCGCAGGTACCGAAATCTTCGCTATAGCCGACCCGCAACTGGCTGAGGTCGACAATGCGCGGCGCGAAGTCATCCTCGGCGACGGCATAGCTCAACGGATCGGACTGCCCAAGCCCGGCGCTGGCGCGCAGCTGCAGCAGGGTGTCGGCAACAGTGCGGCCCATGGGACCGACCACGGAAATCGGTGTCCAGCCGAGCTTCTTGCGCTCGCTCGGCACCAGCCCCGGCGAAGGGCGCAGGCCGACGATGCCGCACAGTGCCGCAGGAATACGCAGCGAGCCACCGGTGTCCGAACCGCTGCACAACGGCACCATGTCCACGGCCAGCGCGGCGGCCGAGCCACCTGAAGAACCGCCGGCATTCAGCTCAGGGTTGAACGGGTTGCCGGTCGCGCCCCACACCACGTTGCGGGTGTTGGCACCTGCACCCAGTTCCGGGACGTTGGTCTTGCCGACCATGATCGCCCCGGCTGCGCGCAGGCGCGACACGAACAGGTTGTCCTGGGCAGGGATGTTGTCGCGAAACAGCTGCGAGCCGTAAGTGGTGAGCACCCCGGCGGTTTCTTCCAGGTCCTTGATACCGATCGGCAGGCCGTGCAGCAGACCCAGCGGTTCGCCTTGCAGCACAGCCTGCTCGGCCAACAGCGCTTCATCGCGGGCGCGCTCGAAACAGGTCGCGGCAAACGCATTGATCTTTGGATTCAGGCTTTCGATACGCGCGATGCAAGCGTCCAGCAATTCCACTGGAGAGAGCTGTTTGTTGCCGATCAGCGCCCGCAGTTCGGTGGCGGATTTGCCGAGCAGTTCGGATGGATTTTGCATGGGGTGTTCCTCACTGGACTGTACAAATCAAACGGGTTATCGCGCCAGGCGTCTTCGTTTTGACACGTATTCTGCGCTGCATTTTCGGCGATCATGCTGGCCCTTTCGCGAACAAGTTCGCTCCTACGGCCTACGGCCAGAATCAAAAGCGGACTTATATATAACGCGGATCGCGGGCACGATAGGTGCTCTCCCGAACGATCATCGTGCCGATGCTCCGCGTCGGTATGCCGTTCGTGACGCTCTGCGTCACACATCTACGTCGCGCGCTTTCCTTCAGGCCGAACGCAGCAAGCGGGCAGTCTCTTCAAACATCCCCCAAGGCCAGAATCGTCGCCACCAGCGCCTGGCCCCTGGGCACCAGGGTGTTCAGCTCCAGGTACTCACGGTCGGTATGCACTTTCCCTCCTACCGGACCGAGGCCGCACAGGGTCGGGATGCCGAGGCTGGCGGTGAAGCCCGAGTCGGCGCAGCCGCCGGTGAATTCGCCTTCCACGCTGAACCCCAGTTCCTGCGCAAGCCCTTGATAAAGACTCAGCAGTTGCGTGCTGTGCCTGGCTTCCATCGGCAGAAAGGTCGTGGCCTCCAGCACGCGGGCCGATGTGCCGGGCAGTTCCTCTTCGGCGACGATGGCCTGGACCGCAGCGAGAATTTCATCCCATTGCCTGAGCTCGACAAAGCGCACATCGAGCCTGGCCGAAGCGCTGGGCGCAACCGTGTTGCTGGAAGTGCCGCCCGACATCAGCCCGACATTGGTGGTGACGCCCGCGGCATAATCCGTCAGCGCGTGCAGCTTGATCACTTTGTGCGCCAGCGCCTGAATGGCACTCGCGCCATCGGCATGGTTCACCCCTGAATGCGCCGCGCGGCCGCTGACTTCGATGATCAGCGTCGCACCCCCTTTGCGGGCACTGACCACATTGCCGCTGGCGCGTCCCGGCTCCGGGTTGAGCACCGCGCGCGCCTGCCGGGCGTAGTGTTCGATATGCACACGGGCGCTGGCGGAACCGATTTCTTCGTCGCCGGTATACAGAATCTGCACCGGAAACGGCAGTGGACCGAGTTGTTTCAACGCTTTCAGCGCAAAGCAATTCAGCACCAGCCCGCCTTTCATGTCGGCCACGCCAGGACCGTAGGCCAGTTCGGTATCTTTGGTATAGCCGCGAGTGGACGTGGTGCCTTTGGGGAACACGGTGTCGCGGTGACCGAGCAGCAGCACCGGCTTGCCGGGTCCGCCTGGCAATTCAGCCAGCAGCACATCGCCAAACCCTTCGACCGGGATACGTTCGACGCCGATCCCGTCGGCCTGTAGTTGTGCGGCGAGCAGATCGCCCACAGCATCCACACCGGCCTTGTCGTAACTGTTGGAGTCGGTGTCGACCAGACTCTGCAACAGCGACTCCATCGCCTCGTACTGCCCGCTCAGCCAGGCGGTTGCCTGCCGTTGTGCGTCGTTCATTCACTCAACTCCTGTGCCCGGTGCTCGCGGGTCAGCCGTGCGCCATCCGTTCCCAGGTCCCAGAACAGTCCGGCCATGATTTGCAGGCTCTCTCTGACCACCGGAGCCAGCAAGTGCTCGTCGGGTGCATGTTGCGAGCACGCCGGGTACGAGTGTGGCACCCAGACCGTCGGCAGGCCCAGCACTTCAGCGAACACATCGTTGGGCAGCGAACCGCCCAGATTAGGCAGCAGCGCCGGTTTCTTTCCAGTGGTCGCGGCCAGCGATTCCAGCGCCCAGCCGACCCACGGGCTGTCCGGTGACAAGCGCGTGGCGTGCATGACGTCCATACGCGTCTGTCGAACCTCGACCTGAGTGAAACCGTGGGCATCCAGGTGCGCGCGCACCGCCGGAATGAACGCGTGGTAATCGCTGTCGACCACAAAACGGATGTGACACAGCGCGTGGGCCTTGCCGGGAATGGCATGCACCGGCGCGTCCGGGTTGCCGGTCTTGAAGGCGAGGATGTCGAGGGTGTTCCAGCCGAAGACTTTCTCGCTGAGCGATAAGGTCGGGTCTCCCCAATCGGGGTCTATTTCCGGATCACCCGGACCGCCGCCGACTTCGATATCTGCCAACGCGGCCTTTACTGCCTCGGGGATGGCCGTAGGCATGAGCCCTGCGACGTTCACCCGGCCGTGTTCGTCGACCATGCTGGCGATGGCATTGGCCAGAATGATGCCGGGGTTGGCCAGCAGCCCGCCCCAGTTGCCGGAATGGTGTGCGCCTTCGCGCAGGTTGACCGTCAGCTCGAAGTTGAACACCCCGCGCGAGCCCAGAAACAGGGTAGGGCGCGCGGCTGCCAGGCGCGGGCCGTCCGAGGCGATGAAAACATCCGCCGCAAGTTCTTCAGCGTGCGCCTGGCAGAATGCGCTGAGGCCGGGTGAGCCGTCTTCTTCGCCCATTTCCAGCAGCAGTTTGACGTTGAAACCCAGTTTGCCGTCGCGCGCCTTGAGGGTCTGTTCGAGGGCAGTCAGGTTGATCAGGTGCTGGCCCTTGTTGTCCGCCGTGCCACGGCCGTACCAGCGATCACCGCGCTCGGTGACCTTCCACGGCGACAGGCCCGCTTGCCACTGCGCGTCGTAGCCACGCACCACATCGCCATGGCCGTAACTGAGCAGTGTCGGCAGGGCCGGGTCCTCGATGCGGGTGGCGATCATCAACGGCCCGCGCCCGGCGACCGGGTTGTCGTGCACCTTGACGTTGAAACCCAGACGCTCGACGTGCGGGGTGATGAATTCGTTCAGGTAGCGATAAAGCTCCGGCAGGCTGGCGGCCTCCTGGCTTTGGGTCGGGTACGCAACGCTGTCGCCGAGCAGGGCGAAAAAGGTGCCGTTGTCGAACTGCTCGGTGGCGTTTTCGATGGCATGTGAACGGCTACTCATGATGGCATCAGCTCCAGAGTTTTCGAGGTGTCGCGCAAGTGGCAACGGACGGTTCCGCCTTCCATGCGGCCAACGAGCGGATAGTGGTCCTTGCACACCGCCATGCAGCCGGGGCAGCGCGGATGAAAAGCGCAGCCGGAAGGCGGCGACATGGGGTTGGGGAAGGTGCCGTGCAGGCCCAGATCGGGAATGCCCAGATGCGGGTCCGGGGTTAGCACCGAGTCCAGCAGCGCTTGCGTATAGGGGTGGCCGGGTCTGGCAAACAGCGATTCGCGGCTGCGCTCTTCGACGATTCGGCCCAGGTACATCACCGCCACGCGGTCGGCCAGATGCTCGATGACGGCCAGGTTGTGGCTGATCAGCAGGTAGGTCAGGCCGAACTCCTGTTTGAGGTCCTGCAACAGGTTGAGAATCTGTGCCTGCACCGAAACGTCCAGCGCCGAGGTCGGCTCGTCGCAGATCAACACGTCCGGGCGCATCACCAGCGCCCGGGCAATCGCCACACGCTGGCGCTGGCCACCGGAAAGCTGGCTCGGGTAGCTGTCGATCACCCGCTTGGGCAGGCCGACGACATCCATCATCGCCTCGACCCGCTGGCGGCGCTCGGTGTTGGTGCCGATCTCATGCACGATCAGCGGCAGGGTGACGATTTCGCGCAGGGTCTTGCGCGGGTTCAGGGAGGAGTAAGGGTCCTGAAAGATCGGCTGGATACGCCGTGCCATCTCCTTGCGGTCGGTACCGGCCAGATGCTTGCCGTTGACCAGCACATCGCCGCTGCTGGGCGCGAGCAGACCCAGCAACATCTTGGCCAGGGTGCTTTTGCCGCAGCCGGACTCGCCGACCAGCCCGAGGGTTTCGCCGCGCATCAGGCGCAGTGACACACCATCGACCGCTTTCAGCGTGGCATTGGGTTTGAAAAAACCTCGGCTGATGCTGAATTCGCGGCGGATGTCGCACAGCTCCAGAGCGATGTCTTTTTTGCCACTCGTGTTCAGGGCCTGATTCGTCATGACGTTATGCCCTCGCGGTGCAGCACAGGTTCGGCGCCCGCCGCGGCAAACAGGCAGCGGGTCATGTGGTCGGGGCTGTGAATCGGCGGGACGTCATCGGCGCAGGCCGCAATGGCCTGCGGGCAGCGGTTACGGAAGGCACAGCCGTGTTGCTCGCCGACCAGGCTGGGCACCAGCCCCGGAATCGAGCCAAGTGGCTGGCCCGGCCGGGTACGCCCAGGGATCGGAATACTCGCCAGCAAGCCACGGGTGTAAGGGTGCTGCGGGTTCTCGAACAGCTCGACTGCCGGGGCGGTTTCGACGATCTGCCCGGCGTACATCACCGCCACCCGGTCGGCGATACGCGCGACCAGCCCCAGGTCGTGGGTGATGAAGATCACCGCCAGGCCGAACTCTTTCTGGATGTCGCGGATCAGGCGCAGGATCTGCGCCTGAATGGTCACGTCCAGCGCGGTGGTCGGCTCGTCGGCGATGATCACGTCCGGTTCGCACATCAGCGCCATGGCGATGATCACCCGCTGGCGCAGGCCGCCCGACAACTGATGCGGGTACTGGCGCAGGCGCTCGCCAGCGTTGCTGATGCCGACTTTCTCCAGCATCTGCGCCGCACGCTGCAGGGCCTCCTTGCGTGACACCTTGCGGTGCCGGGTGAGCACTTCGCTGAGCTGATCGCCGATGCTGTAGGCCGGGTTCAGCGAGGTCATGGGCTCCTGGAAAATCATCGCCAGACGGTTGCCGCGCAGGTCGCACATCTGCCGCTCGCTCTGGGTCAGCATGTCGATGCCGTCCAGGCTCAGGGTTGTCGCGGTACGTCGTGCCTTGCGCGGCAGCAGGTCCATGAGCGCCAGCGAAGTGAGGGATTTACCGCAGCCCGATTCGCCGACAATGCACAGCATTTCACCGCGCTCGACCTGAAAGTCCAGACCGCGCACTGCGTGGAGCGTGTCTTGCCCCAAAGGGATCTCGACACGCAGGTTTTCAACATGCAACAGCGCCATGTGCGGATCTCCTCTGTCAGTTGCGCCCATCGGGCAGGATCAGGTCGCGCAGGCCGTCACCGACCAGATTGATGCCCAGCACCAGCACCATCAGGGCGACGCCGGGAATGGCGATGACCCAGGGGGAAAAGAACATGTACGGTTTGCCTTCGGCGATCATCAGGCCCCAGGACGGAATCGGTGGCTGCACGCCGACCCCGAGGAACGACAATGCCGATTCGAGAAGAATCGCGTGGGCCATCTCCAGGGTCGCGACGACGATCAGCGCACCGACCAGATTGGGCAGGATTTCGCTGGCCAGAATGCGCAGCGTCGAGCAGCCCAGCGCCTGCGCCGAGGCGACGTATTCGGCGTCACGGATCTGCTGCACCGCGGCGCGCACCACCACGGCGAAACGGTCCCAGAGCAGGCAGCCGAGCAGGATGATCACGACTTTCAGCGAGCCGCCGATCAACGACGCGGAGGCCAGCGCCACCATGACCACCGGCATCGCCAGGCGCGTGGTAATCAGGTAGCTGATCAGCGCGTCGGTCTTGCCGCCAAAGTAGCCCGCCAGCAAGCCCATGATGGTGCCGATGACGCCGGAGATCAGCGCTGCCGAGAAGCCGATGAACAGTGAAATACGTGCGCCGTACAGCAGGCGTGACAGGTAGTCACGGCCCAGTTTGTCGGTGCCCAACACATACTCCCAGGTGCCGTTGGCCATCCACACCGGTGGTTTCATGCGCAGCATCACGTCTTGCGTATAGGGGTCGTAGGGCGCCAGCCAGGGGGCGAACAGCGCACCGAACAGGATGATCAGCAACAGCATCGCGCCAATCGCAAAGCCGCGATGGGCGAAGCTGTTGCGCAACGTGCGCCAGATGCTTCTGGCTGGCGGCTGGTAATCCTGGATCACCAGCGGCGATGAGGTGGTTGTGCTCATAGGGCCTCCTATTTCACGCGGATGCGCGGGTCGAGCAGTGCGTTGAGCACGTCGGCCAGCAGCGTGAGGACGATGTAGATCACCGCGATCAACAGCACGACCGCTTGCACCACCGGAAAGTCGTCACGGGCAATTGCATCCCAGGCCAGCTGGCCGATGCCTTGCAGCGAGAACACTGTTTCGATGACCACCGAGCCGCCGAGCATGAAACCGAATTCCACGGCAGCCAGCGCCACCACCGGGATCAGCGCGTTGCGCAATGCGTGTTTGAACAGCACCGTGGCGGGGCGCAGACCCTTGGCGCGGGCGGTGCGGATGTAATCGGAATTGAGCACGTCAAGCATGCCTGCACGGGTCAGGCGCATGATCGCCGGGGTTGCGTAGTAGCCGAGCGCAATCGCTGGCATGACGAAGTGCGCCCAGGTCGAGTTACCCGACACCGGCAGCCATTTCAGGGTGACCGAGAACACCACGATCAGCATCAGTGCGAACCAGAAACTCGGCATGGCCTGACCCAGCACCGCAATGCTCAGCGCCAGCCGATCGACCCACGTATCACGTTTCACCGCCGCCAGGACGCCCAGCGGAATGGCGATCAGCAGCGCGATGCTCAGGGCCATGGCACCCAGCCCGAGGGTGATCGACAGGCGCGAAGCGATCAGGTTGTAAACCGACTCCTGAAAGAAGAACGAATCGCCCAGATCGAGGCGCACCACGTCGGACAGCCACTCGAAATACTGGGTGACCAGCGGTTTGTTGAGGCCGTACTGCACACGAATCTGTTCGATCTGCTCGCTGCTGGCTTCCGGTCCGCCAATGGCGGTGGCCAGGTCGCCGGACAGGTGCAGCAGGGAAAAGCTGATCACCGATACGGTAATCGCTACGCACAGGGCGATGCCCAGGCGGCGCAAGAGAAATCCGAACATGGCAAGCGACCTTGTGTTCGAGGGGTAGCGGGTTGGCGGCCGCTGCCGTGAGGCACAACGCGTGCCTCGCAGCAGGTGTCACCGATTGACGTCGCGAACAGCTATTTCCAGCTCGACAGCACGAAGCGCGGCAATTCGTCCGGATAAGGCTTGAAGTTCAGGTCCGAGACATAGGCGTAGTTCATCGAGTAGTTGAACAGCGGCGCCCAGTACGCCTGCTCGCTGATGCGCTGCAATGCCTTACGGTAATTGTCCTTGCGCACCTGCGGGTCCAGCGCGTTGTCGGCGGTCTGCAGCCAGCTCTGGACTTGCGGGTCCTTGATGTTGTCGTCCGGGTTGCCCTTGAACCAGGTGCCAGCCGACGCCGAAGTGTCGAGGATCGAGAACGAGCCCCAGGCCTGGAATGACATCGGCACCTTGCCGCCGCGTTGCTGGTCGCGCAGGGCGGCGTACTTCAGGTAACGCAGCTTGGCGTTGATACCCACGGCGCGCAGGTTGCCGATGATCGCTTCCACATAATCGCGGTCTCGATAGGCGAAGATTTCAGTTTCGAAGCCGTTCGGGTAACCGGCTTCGGTCAGCAGCGCCTTGGCCTTGGCCGGGTCGTAGTTGTAGACCGTGGCGGCGCTGGTGTCACAGCCGAACTGGCCGGGGTAGCAGGCGACTTGCAGCGGCTTGCTTTCGCCGCCGACCAGCTGCGAGGCGAGGCCATCGCGGTTGATTGCGTAATTGATCGCCTGACGCACTTTCAGGTGTTTCATCGGCGAATCGGCGCTGGAGGTGCCGCGCGCATCGAGAATCAGAAAACCGATACGCATGGTCGCGCCGCTGGTCACCACCAGATTGGGCATGGCCTTGAGGTTTTCCGCCTGATCCGGAGCGACGCGCCAGGTCCAGTCGATGCCACCGGTCATCAACTCGGCCAGCCGCGTTTCAGCATCGGCGATGACCCGGAAGGTGATGTGGCTGATCTTCGGCTGGCCCTGCGGGCTGTCTTTGAAGTAGTCCGGGTTTTTGTCCATCTTCACGCCTTCACCCGAGGCGATGGCCGTGACCTTGTAAGGCCCGGTGCCAATCGGCTTGCGACTGAATCCGGCCATGCCGACTTGTTCGAAATACTTTTTCGGAAACATCGGGACAGCGTTGGACAGGTATTCCAGCGCCGGCGGGAAGGGCTTTTTCAGGTGCAGGCGGACGCTGTAGTCACCGAGCTTTTCGGCGCTCTTGATCCAGTCGACGTTTTGCACGGTGACCACCTTGGACTCGGGCGACACCACGTAATTGAGGGTGAACACCACGTCATCGGCAGTGAACGGGTCGCCATTGTGAAACTTCACGCCCTCGCGCAGCTGGAAGTCGATGGTGGTGTCGTCGACCTGCTTCCAACTGGTGGCGAGCATGGGTTCGTACTGGCCGTTGTCAGGGTTGCGATAGACCAGGTTGTCCCAGATCAGGCGACCGAGAATCACGCCTTCGCGCAAATCGTTGTGATAGGGGCTGATGTTTTCCGGCTCGCTGTCGGAGGCGTAGACCAGCGTGTCATCGGCCTTGCCGGCCAGGGCGGAAAAACTGCTGAACAGGCTCAACAGCGCGATGCTGCGAGCGAAACCCTTGATTCCCATGCCGTCGTCTCCAAAAGGCAAAGTGGATGTATCAAAGGGCAGTGGGTCGCAAATGCGAGAAGAGGGGAGTCACGAGGCCGCAGTGTTCTTTTGATTGGGTGCTTTTGATGAGTTGCGCCTCGACACGACTCTAGGCAAAGCGTATCAATGCCACAAGCACAATATTTCGAACCTTTGATTGCCGAAAAGGCAACGCAGGAGCCTTGATGCAACTCTATGGCGTACAGTCCACCGCCTTGCGCTACTTCCTCGAAGTGGCGCGTTGCGGATCGATCAGCGAGGCCTCGATTCGGCTCAACGTTGCGTCGTCGGCGGTCAGTCGGCAGATCAGCAAGCTGGAGCGGGAGCTGGATGCGCTGCTGTTCGAGCGCCAGGCCAGAGGCATGATGCTTAGCGAGGCGGGCATTCGGTTGGCGGCCTATGCGCGCAAATCCCAGTTGGAGGCCGAGCAGGTGGTGCTGGAGATTACCGAGCTGCAAGGCCTGCAGCGCGGCAATGTGCGCCTCGCCTGCTCGGAAGGTTTCGCGCTGGATTTCCTGCCGCAGTGCATCGCGCGGTTTCGGCAGGTTTACCAGGGCATTCATTTCTCGATGGAAGTCTGCGCCCCGGCCCAGGCCACTGAACGGGTGCGCTCGGGCGATGCGGACCTGTGCCTGACGTTCAGCCTGACGCCGCAGAACGAAATCAAGGTCGAGCACATTCACAGCGGCGCCATCTGTGCGGTGGTCAGCCACAATCATCCGCTGGCCTCGCGCAAGGAGGTCGCCCTGGCCGAGTTACAGCCTTACGCCATCGCCCTGACCAACACCGACACAACGCTGCGCCAGTTGTTCGATATCTGCTGCGGCGTGCAGGGCCTGATGTTCGACCCGGTGCTGACCAGCAATTACATCGGCGCGCTGCTGAGATTCGTCAGCGAGGAGGGGGGTATCAGCCTGTCCAGCGAAATGACCCTCGACAAGCGGATGCATGAAAAGCAGCTCAAAGCCCTGCCGATCAGCGACGAAGGCATGAAAGCGCGGCGCATCGAACTGCAAAGCATGGCCGGGCGCAACCTGCCTGCGGCCGTTGCGGCGTTTCGGGATTTTCTGATCGAAGAGTTGGCAAAGACCTGAAACGTTACTGATTTGTCGTCGCGTCCGTTCGTTTATAAAGGCCGCGTTGTACGTCGGCTTGATAGTGTCTGGAATTATGATGTTATAGTGTAACGAATTAGCGGTTGCACGCGTTGCGTTACCAGGCCGCCAACATCATGCTTCGCCCCGTGGCGAGGTTCGCCAGCGAGACCACCGACACCATGAACAACCCCCTCCCAGACGTTGCCCTGACGGAAGTTTCTTCGGCCCTGGTTTCACTTGACTGGGTTGGCATGCAAGGCGTCGAAGTGCCACTGATGCTCTGTGAACCGGGTGCCACACATCCGGTTCATGCCTACGCGGACCTGCAGGTCGATCTGGCCGATCCCGGCGTCAAGGGCATCCACATGTCGCGGCTGTATCGGCTGCTCGACGGTTTTGCCGAGCATCAGGTGCTCACGCCCGACACCTTGTCGGCGCTGCTGGAGGCAATGGTCGAGAGCCACGTCGATTGCCATTCCAGCGCCGCGCGCATCACGCTGGCGTTCAATCTGCTGTGCCGCCGGCCGGCGCTGGTCACCGAAGGGCTGAGCGGCTGGAAATCCTATCCGGTAACGCTTGCGGCCACTTGGCGAGCGGGGCGTTTGTGCCTCGACGTTGCAGCAGATATCACCTACTCGTCCACTTGCCCGTGTTCGGCTGCGCTGTCCCGACAACTGCTGGAAGAAGCCTTTGCCGCACGTTTCGGCCGGCAGTCGTTTGTCGACCCGATGCAGGTCGCGGCCTGGCTGCGGGACAACGCCTCTCATGCCACGCCGCACAGCCAGCGCAGCGTCGCAACGGTGCAGGTGCGGGTGGCGGAACACGCCAGCGAGCTGGGCCTGATGGCGTTGATCGATGCGGTCGAGCAAGCACTGGGCACACCGGTGCAGACCGCCGTCAAGCGTGCTGACGAACAAGCTTTCGCCCGGCTCAACGGGCAGAACCTGATGTACGTCGAAGACGCCGCACGCAAGATCCAGCAGGCGCTTGAGGGGCGATACGCAGCTTCAAGCGTCAGCGTGCGTCACTTCGAAAGCCTGCATCCTCATGATGCAGCGGCGCAGACTTCCAACTACCTGTCCTGAGGCTTCCTACCGTGATCCGTAAAAATCCGTCCGGCCATCTGCCGGTCATTGCCGAGTCCGCTTACATCGACAGCACTGCGATCATCTGCGGCAAGGTGATCATCAAGGACAACGTGTTTGTCGGTCCCTATGCTGTCATCCGCGCTGACGAAGTCGATGCCAGCGGCGATATGGAGCCGATTGTCATCGGTGCCAATTCCAATATTCAGGACGGTGTGGTCATCCACTCCAAATCCGGCGCTGCAGTGACCATCGGCGAGTTCACCTCGATTGCTCATCGTTCTATCGTGCACGGACCTTGCATGGTCGGTGATCACGTGTTCATCGGCTTCAACAGTGTGGTGTTCAACTGCACAGTCGGTAACGGCAGCGTAGTGCGCCACAACTCGGTGGTCGATGGCCGCGATTTGCCGGAGAACTTTTACGTGCCGTCCACGACCCGGATCGGCCCCAACACGGATCTCTCGCAGTTTCCGCCGGTGAGCATTTCGGCTTCGGAATTTTCCGAAGACGTGGCGCACACCAACATTGATCTGGTGCGCGGCTACAAGGCACTGCAGAACGAGTTTTGAAGCGCTGCGCGCAAGCGGCCAGCGGCCAGTTACAAGCTGCAAGCTACAAGCTACAAGCTACAAGCTACAAGCTAGAGGCTAAAAGCTTGAAGCTTTCCACTTGCAGCTTGCATCTTGCAGCTAATGGCTTGCCGCTACGAGCCATTAGCCCCCCTCCATCACGGACCTTGGACTTTTCATGACAACAGCTGTTCACCCCCCTCGAGCGCCGGCATCCCGGCTTCGCTCAATCGATGCTCTGCGCGGGCTGATTATTCTTTTCATGTTGCTGGACCATGTGCGGGAAACCTTTTTTCTGCACCGTCAGGTGCTGGACCCCATGGACATCACTGCCACCGAGCCGGAGCTGTTCTTCAGCCGCACGCTGGCGCATTTGTGTGCGCCATTGTTCGTGCTGCTGACCGGGCTTTCCGCGTACCTCTACGGCGAGAAATACCAGGGCAGAAGCGACGTGTCGGCGTTCCTGCTCAAGCGCGGGCTGTTTCTGATCGCGCTGGAATTCACCCTGGTGAGCTTCGCCTGGACCTTCGAGTTCCCGCCAACCGTCATCTACCTGCAAGTGATCTGGGCCATCGGCCTGAGCATGGTGGCGTTGTCGCTGATGGTGTTCCTGCCGCGCTGGGCGCTGGTGGTCATCGGTGTGGTGATCATTGCCGGACACAACCTGCTGGACACGCTGCATTTCGGCGTCGAGTCGGCCATGCACATCCCGTGGGCGATTCTGCATGATCGCGGCTGGATCGAGGTGTCGGACAACCTGCGTTTCCGTACCTCATACCCGCTGTTGCCGTGGATCGGCATCATTGCGCTGGGCTACGCTGCCGGGCCGTGGTTTGTCTCCGGTTTCGATGCGGCAACGCGTCAGGCGAAACTCTGGACCTGGGGCCTGGGTGCGCTGGCGGGTTTCGTGATCCTGCGCATGATCAACGGCTACGGCGAAAAACCGTGGAGTGTTGGCGAGACCGGCCTGCAAACCGTCATGAGCTTTTTCAACATCACCAAATACCCGCCATCGTTGCTGTTCATCAGCCTGACGCTGGGGATCGGCATGCTGATCCTGATCGGGTTCGAGCGCAGTCAGGAGAAAAGCTGGTTGCGGCCGTTGGTAGTACTCGGTTCAGCACCGATGTTTTTCTACCTGCTGCACCTGTACGTGCTGAAGATTCTGTACCTGATCGCTCTGGCCATCTGGGGTGCGAATCAGGGCAAATACTTCGGCTTTGACCACATGTGGGGCGTCTGGCTGACCTCGGTGGTGCTGGCCGTGCTGCTGTTTCCGGCCGTGCGCTGGTTCGCTGCGCTCAAGGCTCGCCGCCGTGATATCAGCTGGTTGAAATACCTGTAACTGCTGTACAGGCGGCATGCCGACAGGTGTGCCGCCTCCTGCCTGATTTCAATCCCCTTGCGCACCATAGTTCATGATCGACAGCAGCTTGATCGGCACTTGCACCAGTTGCTCGGGGCCGTGGGGGATATCGCCGTCGAAGGTCAGGCTGTCACCGGCTTGCATCGGGTACAGCTGGTTGCCGTGACGGTAGATCAGCTCGCCTTCCAGCAGGTGCAGAAACTCGGTGCCGGGGTGCGAGAAGGTCGGAAACTCTTCGCTGGCATCATCCATGGTCACCATGTACGCCTCGAAACTCTTCTTCGGCCCACGGGTATGGTTGAGCAGGTGATAGGTATGACCTTTCTCCGTACCACGCCTGACCACCTCCAGCCCTTCATCGGCCTTGACCAGTAGCGCACTGCTGCCTTGCTGATCGTACTGACTGAACAGCTTGGACATCGGCATGCCCAGCACGTCGCACAGGCGGCTGAGGTTGTCGAGGCTGGTCGAGACCTGTGCGTTCTCGATCTTGCTCAACATGCCCTGACTGATACCGGCGATACGCGCGACATCGGCGAGTTTCAATTCCTGCGCCTGGCGCTGGCGCTTGATCTGAATGCCCAGGTATTGCTCAAGCTTCAACTTGGGATGCGGTTCGTTCGGCGTATTCATCGGCTGTGCACAGTTTCCGTTCAATAATTTTTATTTCGCACTGGGAATGTGCGCGTTGAGCTGTCCGTGCTGATTCGGTTAATCGTTTATTCCCGCAGAGAAAACGAGTTTCCCACAAAAACAGGCCCTGCAAACAGCAGGATTGCGCCCTTTGCGCATTTCAGCGTGCCTGGCATACCCGGTTGGCAAGGGCTTTGCATTCCTAAAGGGAAAGTAAATTTCCTGTTCGGAATATATCTCGTCAGGCAGTGAAACTGCGATTCCTCCCTGAAACGTTTTGCTTATGCCAGGAGACAAGCTCATGTTGCCACCCGAAACACAGCGTCTGATCGAACAGCACGGCATCAAGTACGTGCTGGCTCAGTTCGTGGATATTCATGGCTCGTCGAAGACCAAATCAGTGCCTGTTTCCGGCCTGGAAATGGTGGCGGAAGCGGGCGCCGGTTTTGCCGGTTTCGCCATCTGCGGCATGGGCATGGAGCCTCACGGCCCTGACTTCATGGCCAAGGGCGACCTGGCGTCACTGACGCCGGTGCCGTGGCAGCCTGGTTACGGGCGGGTGGTGTGCATCGGGCATGTGGAGGGCAAACCGTGGCCTTACGACAGCCGGTATGTGTTGCAACAGCAGGTCGAGCGCCTCAGCCAGCGTGGCTGGACACTGAACACCGGCCTTGAGCCTGAATTCAGTCTGTTCAAGCGCGATGCCGCTGGCAGCCTGCAAATGGTCGACGCCAGCGACACCCTGGACAAGCCTTGCTACGACTATAAAGGCCTGTCGCGTTCCCGGGCATTTCTCGAACGGCTGACCGAAGCCTTGCAGCCCGTGGGCTTCGACATTTATCAGATCGATCACGAAGACGCCAACGGCCAGTTCGAGATCAATTACACCTACAGCGATGCCATGGAGTCGGCCGACCGTTTCACCTTCTTCCGCATGGCTGCCGGTGAGATCGCCAATGACATGGGCATGATCTGCTCGTTCATGCCCAAGCCCGACCCCAAGCGAGCGGGTAACGGCATGCATTTCCATCTATCCATCGCCAGTGCCGGCAACAAGAACCTGTTCCACGACGCCAGCGATCCGAGCGGTATGGGGCTGTCGAAGATGGCCTACCACTTCGCCGCAGGCCTGCTGGCGCATGGCCCAGCGCTGTGTGCGTTCGCCGCGCCCACGGTCAATTCCTACAAGCGGCTGGTGGTCGGCAATTCACTGTCGGGGGCGACCTGGGCTCCGGCCTTCATCGCATTCGGCGCCAACAACCGCTCGGCGATGGTTCGCGTGCCTTATGGCCGCCTGGAATTTCGCCTGCCGGACGCCGGTTGCAACCCGTATCTGGTCAGCGCCGCCATCATCGCCGCTGGGCTGGACGGCATCGACCGGCAACTGGAAATCGATCAGGTCTGCAACGAGAACCTTTACAAACTGAGCCTGGAAGAAATCGCTGCACGGGGCATCAAGACCCTGCCTCAGTCGCTCAAGGAAGCCTGTGATGCGCTGGAAGCCGATCGGTTGTTCGCCGAAGTGCTGGGCAACGAGATCGTTGGCGAATTCATCCGCCTCAAACGCATGGAGTGGGTGGAATACAGCCGCCACGTGAGCGACTGGGAAGTGAAGCGCTATATCGAGTTTTTTTAGTGGAGCAGCTGCAAGTTTCAAGCTTCAAGC
Organism: Pseudomonas syringae; assembly: GCF_023278085.1. NCBI lineage: Bacteria > Pseudomonadati > Pseudomonadota > Gammaproteobacteria > Pseudomonadales > Pseudomonadaceae > Pseudomonas > Pseudomonas syringae. The sequence continues at coordinate 2,208,967 of NZ_CP066265.1, forward strand.
GGCAAGAAGAAGCTGGATTGCGGCGTATTTGATTTTTCTGTCTAGGCGGTTGGTTTTCAGCTTGCGGCTTGCAGCTTGAAACTTTCCGCTCCCGAACAAGGTGAGGCTTATGTGCGGAATCGTTGGCTTGTATCTGAAAAACCCGGCGCTTGAGCCGCAGCTCGGCAAGCTGTTTGAACCCATGCTGGAGGCCATGACTGATCGTGGCCCGGACAGCGCCGGGTTTGCCATATACGGCGATGAAGTGGCGGAGGGCTGGGTCAAGCTGACCTTGCAGGCCACCACGGAACCGTATGATTTCAGGGCGTTGATTGCAGCGCTGGACACGCGATTGAATGCACCACTGGAGTGGTTTCAGAACGCCAGTGCCGTGGTGCTGAAGATCCAGGCCCAAGAGGCTCCGGTGCGTGCAGCGCTGGCTGAACTGGCGCCGAGCGTGCGCATCATGAGCGCCGGGCAAAGCATCGAGATTCTCAAGGGCATGGGTCTGCCAAGGGAAATTTCTTCGCGCTTCGGCCTCGCGTCCATGAAGGGCAGCCACATCATTGGCCACACCCGCATGGCCACTGAAAGTGCCGTGACCATGGAAGGCAGCCACCCGTTTTCCACCGGTTCCGACCTGTGTCTGGTGCATAACGGCTCGCTGTCCAACCACTTCCGCCTGCGCCAGAACCTGCGCCGCGAGGGCATTCACTTCGAGACGGATAACGACACCGAAGTGGCGGCGGGTTATCTGGCCTGGCGTCTGCAACAGGGCGACAGCCTCAAGCAGGCACTCGACAAGTCGCTGGAAGACCTCGACGGTTTCTTCACTTTCGCCATTGGCACGCGCAACGGCTTCGCGGTGATTCGCGACCCGATCGCCTGCAAACCGGCCATTCTTGCCGAAACCAATGATTACGTCGCCATGGCCTCGGAGTATCAGGCGCTGTCCAGCCTGCCGGGGATCGAGAACGCCAGGGTCTGGGAACCGGTCCCGGCCACCATGTACATCTGGGAACGCGAGCCAGCTCAGGGAGCACGCCCATGAAAACTGTCGATCTTTCCAGCGCCAGCGTGCGCGACCTCAATCAGGCCCTGCACGATCAGGTCAAGCAATTGCAGGACCGCGAATGGCGGGTGACGCATCCCGATGGCGCACATAACCTCGCGGTTGGCGTCAACGAAGCGATCTCCATCGATATTCAGGGGCATGCCGGCTATTACTGCGCCGGGATGAATCAGAAAGCGTCAATCACCGTGCATGGCAACGTGGGCGTCGGTTGTGCGGAAAACATGATGTCCGGTGCCGTGCGGGTCAAAGGCAGCGCCTCGCAGGCCGCCGGTGCCACGGCGCATGGCGGCTTGCTGGTGATCGAGGGTGATGCCGGTGCCCGTTGCGGGATTTCCATGAAGGGGATCGACATTGTAGTCGGCGGCAGCATCGGCCACATGAGCTGCTTCATGGGTCAGGCTGGTCGCCTGGTGGTGTGTGGTGATGCGGGCGATGCGCTAGGCGATTCGCTGTACGAAACGCGGATTTACGTCAAAGGCAAGGTCGAGTCGCTGGGCTCCGACTGCGTCGCCAAAGAGATGCGGGAAGAGCATCTGCAGGAGTTGCAGGAATTGCTCAATCGTGCGGGTTTCAACGAGAAGGCGGCGGATTTCAAACGCTACGGCTCGGCCCGTCAGCTCTACAACTTCAAAGTCGATAACGCCTCCGCGTACTGATCCAGGAGCACTACCATGAGCGATTCCATGAGCGATCCCGTCAGCCACAAACCTGCGCCAGTCCTGCGCGAGTCGGCCACTTTTGATCGCCTGACCATTCAGGAAATCCAGCGCGCTGCGGAAACCGGTATCTACGACATTCGCGGCGGCGGCACCAAGCGCAAGCTGCCGCATTTCGATGACTTGCTGCTGCTCGGCGCCAGCGTGTCGCGCTACCCGCTGGAAGGCTACCGCGAGAAGTGCGGCACCGACGTGGTGCTCGGCAATCGTTTCGCCAAGAAACCTCTGTACCTGAAAATTCCGGTGACCATCGCGGGCATGAGCTTCGGTGCGTTGTCAGCCAATGCCAAAGAGGCACTGGGCCGCGGTGCGACCATTGCCGGCACCAGCACCACCACCGGCGACGGTGGCATGACCCCGGAAGAGCGCGGCCAGTCGCAGCATCTGGTCTATCAGTACCTGCCATCGCGTTACGGCATGAACCCGGATGACCTGCGCAAGGCCGATGCCATCGAAATCGTCCTGGGGCAGGGCGCCAAACCGGGTGGCGGCGGCATGCTGCTGGGCATGAAAGTGACCGAACGCGTGGCTGGTATGCGTACGTTGCCGGTCGGCGTCGATCAGCGCTCGGCGTGCCGTCACCCGGACTGGACCGGGCCGGATGACCTGGCGATCAAGATTGCCGAGATTCGCGAAATCACCGACTGGGAAAAGCCGATCTACGTGAAGATCGGTGCCAGCCGTCCTTACTATGACGTGAAGCTGGCGGTGAAAGCCGGCGCGGACGTGATCGTACTCGACGGCATGCAGGGCGGTACGGCGGCGACTCAGGAAGTGTTCATCGAACATGTTGGCATCCCGATTCTACCGGCCATTCCGCAGGCGGTTCAGGCGTTGCAGGAAATGGGCATGCACCGCAAGGTGCAATTGATCGTCTCCGGCGGGATTCGCAACGGTGCCGACGTCGCCAAAGCCATGGCGCTGGGCGCCGATGCGGTCGCGATTGGTACGGCAGCGTTGATCGCGCTCGGCGATAACCATCCGCGTCTGGACGAAGAACTGAAAAAGATCGGCTCGGCAGCCGGCTTCTACGACGACTGGCAGAACGGCCGTGACCCGGCCGGCATCACCACCCAGGACCCGGAACTGTCCAAACGTCTCGACCCGGTCGAAGGCGGACGACGCCTGGCCAACTACCTGCGTGTGCTGGTCCTCGAAGCGCAGACCATGGCCCGCGCCTGTGGCAAATCGCACCTGCACAACCTCGACCCGGAAGACCTGGTGGCGCTGACCGTCGAGTCTGCGGCCATGGCGCGCGTACCCTTGGCCGGGACGTCGTGGATTCCGGGTTCGGGTTCGGGTTACTGATGCCATAACGATCTTTTGGAACGCGATAGCACTCACTGATGCCATAACGTGTTTTTGATCGAGATGGCACTGACTGATGCAATAAAGCGCTTTTGGACCGCGATGGCATGAACGACGCAAATTGCGACGTAAGTGACGGCTGAGTCCTGGCGCTGATCCGGGGGTAGCCTGGCAGGACGCCAGGCTAGCCGCACCGGGCCATGGAGGGCCCGTTGCGGCGACCCCCGGATCAGTGACAGGGCGAAGGAACCCGACGAAGTCGGGCCGGAAACGGAGCCGGGACTTTGCCTACTTTGGTCCCTCAAAGTAGGGCGCCGTAAGGGCGCAAAGGTGACATGAGCCGAACACCAATCCACCTGGCGTCGCAGAACCGCCGTGTGACGCAGAGCGTCACGAAAGGCATTACTACGTGGAGTGGGAACGAGAATCGTCGTAGTGTCAGCCCCGTTTTCCAGAGCTTTCAAGACATGTGCATGCGCCGTTCGCGCAACGAGAACTCAACCCCCAAGAGGCCGAAGAGCCTCGCTTATCTGAATGACCCTCTTTGCTGCCAGACACTTTCCATTCATTTGCGGGAGCTTTGAACATGGTCAATCGTCTACACGGCAAATCCCTTACGGCTTTACTCGCGCTCGGCGCCTTTGCTCCGATTGTACGGGCAGCTGACACCCCCGTGCTGAACACCGGCAGCACCGCCTGGATGGTCACCGCAGCAGTGCTGGTGCTGTTCATGTGCCTTCCGGGGCTGGCGCTGTTTTATGGCGGGCTGGTGCGCGCCAAGAACATGCTTTCGCTGTTCACCCAATGCTTCGGCATCGCCGGTGTGGTGGGCGTGCTGTGGGTGATCTATGGCTACAGTATGGTGGTCGACACCAGCAACATGGTCGAAGGGCAGGTGACATTCAACAGCTTTGTCGGCGGTCTGAGTCGTGCGTTTCTGGCCGGCATGACGCCGGACAGCCTGGTGGGCGACATTCCGGAAGGCGTGTTCGTGACCTTCCAGATGACCTTCGCCATCATCACGCCGGCACTGATCGCCGGGGCCTTCGCCGAGCGCATGAAATTCTCCGCCGCGCTGCTGTTCATGGCGCTGTGGTTCACCCTGGTATATGCGCCGGTGGCCCATATGGTCTGGGGCGGGGCGGGCGCGTTGATGCACAACTGGGGCGTGCTGGACTTTGCCGGAGGCACTGCCGTGCATATCAATGCCGGTGTTGCGGCACTCGCAGCGTGTCTGGTACTGGGCAAGCGCAAGGGCTACCAGAATACGCCGATGCCTGCGCACAACCTGAGCCTGACCATGGCTGGCGCGGCGATGCTCTGGGTCGGCTGGTTCGGCTTCAACATCGGCTCGGGCGGCGGCCTGAGCGGCACCTCCGGTATCGTCATGCTCAACACCCAGGTCGGCGCCTGCGCCGGGATTCTCGGCTGGATGTTCACCGAATGGTTCAAGGTCGGCAAACCGAGCGCGCTGGGCCTGGCCAGTGGTGCGCTGGCGGGTCTGGTCGGCATCACGCCAGCCTGTGCCTATGTGGGTGTGGGTGGTGCGCTGGCGATCGGCGTGCTGTGCGGCGTGTTTTGCTACCTGAGCGTAACCGTCCTGAAGAAACGCCTGGGCTACGACGACAGCCTTGACGTCTTCGGCCTGCATGGTATCGGCGGCATGATCGGAGCAGTGCTGACCGGCGTGTTCTGCGTACCCTCACTGGGCGGTCTGGTGCCGGATGTCAGCATGGGCGCGCAAGTGATTGCGCAGATCAAAGGTGTGCTGTTCACCACCGTTTACTGCTTTGCGGTCAGCTGGATCATCCTCAAGGTGGTCAACGCACTGGTCGGTTTGCGGGCTCACGAGTCGGTGGAAGACATGGGGCTGGATCTGGCTGAACATAACGAGCGTGCTTACAACCATTGAGATGGGTATCGTGCCGATGCTGCGCGTTGACATGCAATTGTGGACGCTCTGTGTCCTGACGTGAGTGTGCATCGCGGCATAGATATGTGACGCGGAGCGTCACGAGACACGTGCCCACGCGGAGCGTGGGTACGATAATCAATAAGCTCGGACACCTCTCGTTCCTCACGCTCCAGCGTGGGAATACCTTTCGCGACGCTCTGCGTCGCAAGGGGCGCGGAGTATTGGTTCTCGTTGAGCTCAACGAAAAAAGTTGACCTGAGTCGAACGCCAATCCACCCGACACCACAGAACAGCCGTGTGACGCGGAGCGTCACGAGAGGCGTGCCCACGCGGAGTGGTATGACCCCCGAAGGTTGGATACAACCTTTGGAGGCATCATGGGTAGATATACAGAACAGGCAAAACTCGCGGCCGTGCAGGAATATTGTGCCGGCAAGGCCGGTTTGAGGGATGTTGCACATCGCCACGATGTGGATTTTTCCTGTCTTAGGCAGTGGGTTGCGGCCTATCAGATTCATGGCGTAGCGGGCCTGCAAGAGAAAAAACGCCAGCGCTACAGTGACGAGTTCAAGCTGACTGTTTTGAAGCGCATGCATGATGAGCGTTTATCTCTGCGCCAGACAGCGGCCTTGTTCGATATCCGTCAGTTCGGCATCATCGGTCTATGGCAGCGCTATTATGAAGAGGGAGCCTTTGATGCCTCCTCCAAGCCACCCACAAAAGCCGGACGCCCAAGAAAGATGACGACTGCACTTCCCCCTGTGAACGCCCCCTCAATCGACGATGAATCGCGCTCGCGTGACGAGTTGCTTGCCGAGGTGAAGCAACTGCGGATGGAGGTCGACTATCTAAAAAAGCTCGATGCCTTGGCTCAGAAGAAGCAACGAATAGCGCAACAGAAAAAGCGCAAATCGTAACCGAACTGAGACTGGGGCATTCTCTGGATGGCCTGCTGAAGCTTGCCGGTCTGGCGCGCAGCACTTTTTACTATCAACAAAAGGTACTGCAAGCGGGCGATAAGTACGCCGGGCTCAAAGACCTGATTCAGACAGCTTTCTACGAGCATAAAGGCCGGTATGGCTATCGTCGTATCACGGCAGCGTTGCGGCGCGCAGGCCATCTTGTGAACCACAAGACGGTGCAGAAACTGATGGGGCAGCTAGGCCTGAAGAGCCTGGTGCGTGTGAAGAAATACCGTTCTTACAAGGGCGAAGTAGGCAAGGCTGCGCCCAACATTCTCAAGCGTGATTTCAAGGCCCAACACCTTAATGAAAAATGGGCCACGGACGTGACCGAGTTCAAAGTGGGAGGCCAGAAGCTCTATCTGTCGCCCATCATGGATCTGTACAACGGCGAAATCATTTCCTATGCAATCGCCAGGCGCCCGCTGTACTCCATGGTCGACGAAATGCTTGAAGGAGCGTTCAAGAAGCTTGAGCCGCATGAAAAGCCTATTTTGCACTCAGACCAGGGCTGGCAATATCGGATGCCTGTTTACCAACGATTACTCAATGAGCATTCGATCACATGCAGCATGTCGCGCAAGGGCAACTGCTACGACAACGCGGCTATGGAAAGTTTTTTTGGCACGCTGAAGTCCGAGTTTTTCTATCTGAACAAATTTAACGATCTGGATGAGCTTCATGCCGGCATCGACGAGTACATTGAGTATTACAATCACTCACGCATCAAACTGAAACTTAACGGCCTGAGCCCTGTGGAATACAGAATGCAGGCCGCTCAGGCAGCGTAGAGATAATCGTCCAACCTTCGGGGGTCATACCAGAGCGTGGGTACGATAATCAATAAGCCCGGACACCTCTCGTTCCTCACGCTCCAGCGTGGGAATGCCTTTCGCGACGCTCTGCGTCGCAAGGGACGCGAGCATTGGCATGAGCGTTACCGTTCTTGTTCAGCTCAACGAAACGCCGGCACCACGTGCTTGATAAACAGCTCAAGCGACTTCTTTTTTTCGGCGTGCGGCAGACTGTTGTCGCACCAGAAGCTGAACTCGTCGACCCCCAGCTCCTGGTAATGACGGATACGCGGAATGATCTCTTCGGGCGTGCCGATCATGGTGTTCTTGCGGATATTATCCAGCTCGAACTCCGGACGGTCCTTGAACTTCTCTTCCGGGCTCGGCGCGAGAAAGCCATTCACCGGCGTCTGTTTATTACCGAACCACGCATCGAACGTGCGATAGAACTTCGCGATGGCGCTTGCGCCGACTTTCCAGCCTTCGGGATTGTCTGCCGCATGCACATGGGTATGGCGCAGCACCATCAATTGCGGGCGAGGCACGTCAGGGTTATTGGCCAGCGCAGCTTCGAACTTGTTCTTCAGATCGACCACTTCCTCATCGCCCTTCATCAGTGGCGTGACCATCACGTTGCAGCCGTTCTGCACCGCGAAATTGTGCGAGTCCGGGTCGCGCGCGGCAATCCACATCGGCGGGGTATTGATCGGTTTGGGCACGCAGGTCGACGTAGGGAATTTCCAGATATCGCCATCATGCGCATAGTCGCCTTGCCACAAGGCACGAATCACCGGGACCATTTCACGCAGCGCCTTACCGCCTTCGGAAGCAGGCATCCCGCCCGCCATCCGGTCGAATTCCACTTGATACGCGCCACGTGCGAGGCCGACTTCCATGCGCCCGTTGCTGATTACGTCCAGCAGCGCGCATTCACCGGCGACCCGCAACGGATGCCAGAACGGCGCGATGATCGTGCCTGCGCCGAGATGAATATGCGTGGTCTTCGCGGCCAGATAGGCTAGCAGCGGCATGGGGCTTGGCGAGATGGTGTATTCCATCGCATGGTGTTCGCCGATCCACACGGTGCTGAAACCGCCTTGCTCGGCCATCAGGGTCAGCTCGGTCAGGTCTTCGAAAAGCTGGCGATGACTGACACTTTCATCCCAACGTTCCATGTGCACGAACAATGAAAACTTCATGACACTTACCTCGTTCAAAGCGTGGCGCTTGCGCAGGCTAAGCCGGCGTGCGTGATTGTCTGTCTGATGGTATACCGTAATATTAGCTGTGCAAGTCTTTTTTGCAGACGACAGGGCAGGCGTAAAAGGTAATGGCCGACCACAAAAAAAGCGCCTTGTGCGGGCGCTTTTGGGGAGAGTTACCAGGATGGAATAGCAGAGAGCACTAGGCTCAGGTCAGTTCAACTGCAGGCTTCGGAACCGATGTAATCGTCCGTGGTGTCTTGAATGATCGGTGCCATGCCTCGGATTGCACGGGCTTGCTCCATGATTTCCAGGGTCGAGCCGGTCCCGACCAGGTTCACCGTGTGTTTTTCACAGTTGTAGAGACGCTTGGAATAGATCACACCGAGCAGACCTTCCCGGCGAGTGACTACGACTCGCAGATCTGCGCTTCCGCTTTTCTCTACCAGCGCGTGGTGGGCGGCAGGGTCAGCGGGGACGGTTATGGTTTTTCCTTCGGCATGTACCGAGAAAACGGGGATCAACAAGGCTAAAAGACAGGCATTAGGCTTCATCAGTGCTCCTGCGGATGAATGCAACAGTATTGGATCCGAATTTACTCCCGTCCCGCAGTTCTGAATAGCCACTACGGTCAGCCTTTCGTCGGCTTGTGTGTCTGATCAGTCTGGCTGCTCGGCGGGGTCTGTCGGCACTGGCTGTTGGCCTGGCAACAGCGGCTAGACAGCTTGCCAGTGTGCAAACAGTTGACGCAGCGAGACAGGCATCGTAACCGGTTGATATACCTGTTTTTATCCGTCTGGCACGGTTGCTGCTCTATCAAGACTGCAAACCCGTTCGATTCCTGCGCTCGGGAGTTCCGTCTTCAGAGGAGTACTGATATGAGTCAGCCGTCCATCAAATTTGCGTACTGGGTGCCGAACGTCAGCGGTGGACTGGTCGTCAGCAAAATCGAGCAGCGCACCAGCTGGACGATCGATTACAACCGCAAGCTGGCGCAGATCGCCGAGCGGTCCGGATTCGAATACGCCTTGACCCAGATCCGCTTCACGGCCGGATACGGTGCCGAGTATCAGCATGAATCGGTAGCGTTCAGTCATGCCTTGCTGGCCGCGACCGAAAAACTCAAGGTCATTGCCGCGATTCTGCCGGGGCCATGGACGCCGTCGGTGGCGGCCAAGCAACTGGCAACCATTGACCAGCTCACCGCGGGTCGAGTGGCGGTCAACATCGTCAGCGGCTGGTTCAAGGGCGAGTTTCAGGCGATTGGTGAGCCGTGGCTGGAGCACGACGAGCGCTATCGCCGCTCGGAAGAGTTTATTCGTGCCTTGAAGGGTATCTGGACCACCGACAACTTCACGTTCAAGGGCGACTTTTATCGTTTCCACGATTACACCCTCAAACCCAAGCCCATTCAGCGTCCGCATCCGGAGATCTTTCAAGGCGGCAGCTCAAGGGCCGCGCGCGATATGGCCGCGCGTGTTTCGGACTGGTATTTCACCAACGGTAATACCGTCGAAGGCATCAAGGCGCAAGTCGATGACATTCGCGCCAAGGCCGCTGCCAATGGTCATTCAGTGAAGATAGGCGTCAACGCATTTATCATTGCCCGGGATACCGAGGAAGAAGCGCGTGCCGTGCTCGCCGAGATTATCGACAAGGCCGACCCGGAGGCAGTCAACGCATTCGGTGATGCGGCGAAACAGGCGGGCAAAGCCAGCCCGGAAGGCGAGGGCAACTGGGCCAAATCCACTTTTCAGGACCTCGTGCAATACAACGACGGCTTCAAGACCAACCTGATCGGCACGCCGCGCCAGATTGCCGAGCGCATCATTGAGCTGAAATCCGTCGGCGTCGATCTGGTGCTGTCCGCGTTCCTGCATTTCCAAGAGGATGTGGCTTATTTCGGTGAGCGTGTGTTGCCGCTGGTTCGTGAGCTGGAAGTTGCGGCCCAACGCAAACCCGCTGCTGCTATTGCCTGACCCTTCGTAACGCCTTCCGATCCCTGCCTCCCTTGCCGTGGGCGCTCAGCGTCCACGGTCAATTCAGAAAATCAGCCGCTGCTGTGATCCAGATGGCGCCTGTTCGCGTATTTTTAGCCCCTAATAAGCAACTGTCATTCGCAAGTGGCATTGTAATGCCACTATCTGGCGTGCATTCTTTCCCTACCTTTGGGTGCCCGACGTTCAGGTGAAGCCGAGTGCATCGCCGAAAACGGTAGTTGATGAAGATAAAGGGTTGTCGAGGGTTCCTGAGCAATCGGGTCCGGTTTTCAGAAAAACCAGAGGCACTGGTTCTCAATTGTTGTGGAGGAAGGTTTTGAAACGCGACCTTCGGCTTGCGTCATGGCTGATCTTCGTAGTGTGCGGCTGCGTGGTGATGCTGATGGTCTGGCAGGCATGGACCGCGCGCCGTAACACGCTGGAGAACATCCAGACCAGCACAGTCAATCTGGCTGCGGCGCTGAGCACGTACACAGATGGCATCTTCAAGCAGAGCGAGCTGATGCTGATAGGCCTGACGGAGCGTGTGGAAAAGGACGGAACCGGGCCTGATCAGATCGAACGACTGAGGTGGGTGATTGCCCGCGAAATGGGCGCATTGCCGCAGATCGATACGGTCTCGCTGTTGAATGCGAACGGAGTTTCCATCTTTTCGACCAACCCGAAGGCCGTGGGTGTGAACAGTGCCGGGCGTGACTTCTTCAAACATCACCTCGAGGACCCCAGCCGGGCGACCTATATAGGTCCGACGATTCGCAGTCGTGCGTCCGGGGAATGGGTGATATCGGTCAGTCGGCGTATCAACACCCCCGATTCTGGTTTTGCCGGGGTCATGGTCGTGACCATCGGGATCAATCACCTGTTGAATTTCTACTCGGGCATTCAGGTCGGAGACACCGGTGTGATCAGTCTGACCACACCGGCCGGGCATCTGCGCGTGAGGTATCCCCATCTGGAAGCAGAAATCGGCCGTGATCTTTCCACCACACCGGTATTCACTACCCGGCGTAACGAGTCGTCCGGGACGGCTCACTTCGTCTCTCAAATCGACGGCGTGGCGCGTTTTTATGCATTCAAGCGCAGTGATGTTTACCCGATTGTGACCGTCGTGGCACTCGGCCAGAAGGAGGCCATGCTTCCCTGGCTGGGGCAGACCCGGCAGTCGATCGTGGTCATGCTGTTGCTGTTGGGCCTGGTGGTCGGGCTCGGTGTCCGGCTGATCAGGCACATCCACAGCCGCATACGCGCCGAAGACCAGCTGCTGGAGTCGCAGGCCGCGCTGATCCAGCTCAACCAGCACCTGGAATTGATCGCTTCTGAAGACAAGCTTACAGGTCTGGCCAATCGCAGACGCTTCGACCAGTTTCTCGATGTGGAATTCAAGCGTGCGCGGCGCGAGCGCAGCATGCTGTCACTGATTCTGATCGATGCCGATCATTTCAAGCGCTACAACGACCATTACGGTCATCTGGCGGGTGACGAATGCCTGGTGACCCTGGCCCGGCTGGTCGAACAGTGCGTTCGCCGGCCCTGTGATGTCGCCGCTCGTTACGGCGGCGAGGAGATCGCAGTGGTGCTGCCCGACACCGATGAGGCCAGTGCGCGTCAGGTTGCCGAGAACATCTTGACGTCTATCCAGAACGAGCAGATAGCGCATCCCGATAGCCCATACGGGATCGTCACGGTGAGCCTCGGCGTGGCGACGTTCACTGGCACCGATCGACAGCAGGATCAGCGCGGCCTGATCGAACTGGCCGATCGGGTGCTTTATGCCGCCAAGTCCCAAGGCCGTAACCGGGTCAACGTTGCATCAGAGACCGCCATCGGCACACTGCCAGCCTGGACCCAGGTCAAGACCGAGGCCGATCAGTAACCCGGATTACCTGATCGACCGGCCGGGGAGCCTGAAGCCTGGCGGCCTGTGTTTATGCCTTGTCCGGCACTTGTGCTGCTTCATCAACCTGTTGGCCGTGCGGTTTGCGGCGCAGTACCGACAGCACCCAGACGAAGAAGATCGGCACCAGAACCACCCCCAGCAGTGTCGCGCTGAGCATCCCGCCGATCACACCCGTGCCGATGGCACGCTGGCTCGCGGCACCTGCACCGGTGGCCAGCGTCAGCGGCACCACGCCGAGAATGAAGGCCAGCGAAGTCATGACAATCGGCCGAAAGCGCAGCCGTGCAGCCTGCAGCGCGGCATCACGCAATGAATGACCTTGATCCCACAGCTCCTTGGCGAACTCGACGATGAGAATCGCGTTTTTCGCCGCCAGCCCGATGATGGTAATCAACCCGACTTTAAAATACACATCGTTGGGCATGCCTACGGCGGTAACCGCCAGCACCGACCCCAGCGCGCCCACCGGAACGATCAGCATGACCACCAGCGGAATCGCCCAGCTTTCATACAGCGCGACCAGCAACAGGAACACCACCACCAGCGCGAGCGCGAACAGGCCGGTGGCCTGACCGCTGGCGACTTTTTCCTGATAGGACAGGCCAGTCCATTCATAGCCGATGCCTGCAGGCAGACCGGCGACGATACGTTCGATTTCGGCCATGGCCTCGCCGGTACTGACACCGGGCGGTGCGTCGCCTGCGATGCGGAATGTCGGGTAGCCGTTGTAGCGGGCAATCTGGACCGGGCCTTCTTCCCAGTGCGTCGAAACGAATGCGCCCAGTGGCACCAACGTGCCGCTGCTGTTGGGCACATACAGCTTGAGGACGCTTTCCGGGGTCATCCGCGCGCTTTGTTCGGCCTGCACCACGACTCGCTGCTGGCGCCCGGCGTTGGCGAAATCGCTGATCACCGAGGAGCCGAATGCGGTGGAGAGGGCGTTGCTGATCGACTCGAAACTGACCCCCAGCGCCCGCGCCTTTTCGCGGTCGATATTCAGGCGTAACTGCGGCGCTTCGGCCAGGCCTTCCATCATTGCGTAAAGAATTTTCGGGTTGCCGTTGGCTTTGCCCAGCAGCTCATTGCGCGCCGCCAGCAACGCCTCGCGACCCAGACCCGCGCGGTCCTGCAGGCGCAGCGCGAAACCGCCGGAGGTGCCCAGCCCTTCAATGGGCGGTGGCGTGACCGCCATGACCGTACCGTCGCCGAGGCCGGCAAAGTGCTGATTGAACGCTGCCGCTTCTTCTCCGGCGGATTGTCCATCGTTACGCACTGACCAGTCTTTCAGAGTCGGAAACGCCAGACCCGCGTTTTCGCCCATGCCGGAGAAACTGAACCCCAGCAGCATGGTCACGGAGTCTGTGGCTTCGCGGGACAACATGTAGTTTTCCAGTAACTGCGCCGTAGCATCGGTGCGCGCCCGGGTCGCGCCGGGGGGCAGTTGCACGTCGATGATCAGATAGCCCTGATCTTCGACCGGCACGAATGACTCCGGCAAACGCAGATAGAAAAAGCCCAGCAGGCCGACGATGCCGACGTACAGCAACATGTAGCGACCGGCGCGCTTGATCATGCTTGAACTGACGCGCTCGTAACGGTCGGTGAATTTGCCGAACAAACGGTTGAAACCACCGAAGAAACCGCGCTTTTCGTGTTGCCCGGCCGGGATCGGTTTGAGCAACGTGGCACACAGCGCCGGGGTGAAGGTCAGGGCCAGGAAGCCCGAGAACAGAATCGACACCGCCAGCGACAGCGAGAACTGCTGATAGATAACCCCGACTGAACCGCCCATGAACGCCAGCGGCAGAAACACCGCAGCCAGCACCAGAGTGATGCCGAAAATCGCTCCGGACACCTGCTGCATCGCCTTGATGGTTGCGGCGGTCGGGGAGAGCCCTTCTTCGGCCATGATCCGCTCGACGTTCTCGACCACCACAATCGCGTCGTCGACCAGAATGCCGATGGCCAGCACCATGCCGAACATGGTCATCATGTTCACCGAGAAGCCCAGCAGGTACATGATCGCCAGCGTGCCGGCCAGACACACCGGCACCACGATGGTCGGGATCAGCGTGTAGCGGATGTTCTGCAGGAACAGGAACATCACCAGGAATACCAGCACCATGGCTTCGATCAGGGTGTAGATGACCTTGTCGATGGCCACGTCGACGAAACGCGAGGTGTCATACGGCACCGAAAATTCGACGCCCTCAGGGAAGTTGACTGACAACTCGGTCAGCCGCTGCTTGACCGCCTTGACGGTTTCAATCGCATTGGCACCCGGCGATAGCTGAACGGCACCGGCGACGGCACGCTTGCCGTCCAGGCGTGATTCGAAACTGTAATCCTGGCTGCCGATCGCGACTCGTGCCACGTCTGAAAGATGCACCGCAGAGCCGTCTTCATTGGCCCGCAACACGATGCGCCCGAACTCTTCCGGGTTGTCTAGCGTGCCCTTGACCGCCAGGGTTGCGGTCAACTCTTGTAACGATGTGCCCGGACTGCTGCCAAAACTGCCGGCAGGCACCTGCACGTTCTGTGCGCGAATCGCTGCGTTCACATCATCGATGGACAGTCCGAAGCCGACCAGTTTCTGCGGATCGATCCAGACCCGCATCGCGGCTTCGGCAGCAAAGAACTGCAACCTGCCGACGCCGTTGACCCGGCTGATTTCATTGTTGACGTTACGTGCCGCGTAGTCCGCCAGAGCGACCGTGTCTTTGTTGGCCGAATCGCCCGTGTAGTTCAGGGTAAAGATCATCAGGAAGCCGGAGCTGGCCTGTTCGACCTGCAAGCCCTGGCTAAGCACCGTCTGCGGCAGCCGCGCTTCGGCTTTCTTGATACGGTTCTGTACTTCGACCTGTGCCATGTCCGGGTTGGTGCCGGGCACGAACGTGACATTGATTTCGGCGCTGCCAGTCGAGTTGCTGGTCGACTCGTAATACAGCATGCCCTTGGCGCCGTTGAGCTCGTCTTCGATCACACTGGTCACCGAATCCACCAGCACTTTAGCCGATGCGCCGGGGTAGGTGGCGGTGATGGTGATCTGCGGGGGCGCCACGTCCGGGTACTGCGCCACTGGCAAGGCGGGCAGGGCCATCAGGCCGGCCAGCAGGATGAACAGGGCCAGCACCCAGGCAAAGTTGGGCCGCTTGATAAAGAACAGAGACATGAACAGTGATCCTCGATCGCGCTGAAGGCGGCGTTATTGAGCCTTGGCCTGCTGCTGGGCGGATGGAGATTTGGCGATGACCTTGTCACCCGGATTCAATCCGCTCAGGTTGCCGACGATCACCTGCTCGCCTGCTTTCAGGCCCTCGGTGATCTGCCAGCGCGAGTCCTGCATGGTGCCGGTCTTGACCGGACGGGTTTCGACCGCACCCTCCCGACCGATCACCAGAACACGGGCAGCGCCATCACTGGAGCGCTGAACGGCTCGTTGAGGCACAAGGATGGCGTTGGCGTCGACCCGCTGCGGCGTGCGCACGCGTACATACATACCTGGCAGCAACACACCTTTGGGGTTGGCGAAGCGGGCGCGCAACGAAACCTGGCCGGTGGTTCGGTCCACCGCAACATCGGTGAACAGCAGGGTGCCTGTGCTCTGGAAATCGGTACCGTCAACGCTCAGCGACAAGGCGTCTTCACCGCCTTTTGCCAGGCGGCCTTCCTGAATGGCTGCGCGCATCTGCAGCGCCTCGGCCGCTGGCTGGGTACAGTCGGCGTCGCCCGGGTCAAGTTGCTGGATGGTCGCCAGCAGCGTCGTTTCGCCCTGACCGACCAGTGCGCCTTCAGTGGCCCTCGCACGGCTGATGCCGCCTGAAATCGGCGCTTTCACGGTGGCGTAACCCAGGTCCAGTCTGGCTGTTTCCACATCAGCTTCCGCCGAGCGTTTCGCTGCAATAGCATTTTGCAGCGCCGAACGCGCCGAATCGAAGGTCTGGCGACTCACCGCTTCGATCTCTACCAGCGACTCGTAGCGTTTCACGGTGGCCCGTGTTTCGAACAACGTGGCTTCGGTGCGGGCCAGATCACCCTGAGCCTTGGACAGCGCCGCCTTGAAAGGGGCCGGGTCGATCTGAAACAGCACAGCGCCGGCTTTCACGTCAGCGCCTTCTTCGAAGTTGCGCGTCAGCACGATGCCGGCCACCCGGGCACGCACTTGTGCGACACGAACCGGCTCGATGCGGCCGGGCAATTCGTCGATGACGGTGAATGACTCTGCTTTGACGACAACCGCTTCCACTGCTTTGGGCGTCGCAGACGCAGTGTGATCCTGCTGCGGTTTCTGTTCGCACCCGACAAGGCCAAATGCGCCCAGCAGGGCTATCGCAGGCAGAACACGCCACTTGCTGAAATTACTCATCACTCACCCGGCCGCAGCCCATCAGACGCTAAAGCCGCGAATGATCCGCTTTTGTACCGCAATGAGTCAATATTGACTCATATGAGACTTTAGTGACTAATTGTGTATATCGTTTGCCAATTGAAACGTGTCTTGCACACTGCGCTGCATGAAATCGATAAAGAGGTAAGAACGAACCTGATGGACGTACCCGCCGCTGACGAAAAACTCCTGAAAGCACTGGCCGTTGCGCTGGTCGACCACTCCACCGGGACATTCAAGGACATCGCCGAAGCGGCAGGCGTGAGTAAAGCCACGCTTAACCGCTTCTGCGGTACCCGCGCCAACCTGATCGAGATGCTGCTCATCCACGCCTCCGAGCTGATGAACAAGATGATCGCCGATGCAGACCTGCAACATGCGCCTGTGCTTGAGGCATTGCAGCGGCTGGTCGACAACCACCTGACCCACCGGGAAATGCTGGTGTTTCTGGTTTTCCAATGGCGTCCGGACACCATGGACGAGAACTCCGGCGGCCTTCGCTGGCTGCCGTATTCCGACGCCCTGGATGCGTTTTTCCTGCGTGGCCAGCGCGAAGGCCTGTTTCGCATCGATATCAGCGCTCCGGTGCTGACCGAAACCTTCGCATCATTGCTGTTCGGGCTGGTCGACGCTGAGCGCCGTGGCCGCGTGGCACGCGCCGGACTGGACGCTTTGCTGATCCGGGTTTTCATGCACGGCGCAGCGGCTGTGAAGTGAGCAAGGATTTTGCAGAAACCCCCCGTGCTGTTTTGTCGCACCCGGTCTTGCGCCCTCTGGATCAACGTTTAAACGCCTGCTCACGGTTTGATACAGGATTGACGGTATTCCCTCCGAACCGTGAGTGGTAAATTCGCCGCCACGCATTCGTCGCTCCGAGCGCCTTCTCCTTCAAGGGACGCAAGACATGACGCAACATCTGACCCGCCGCGAGGTGGTCACTGGCCTTTCCCTGCTGAGCCTTGGTCTGCTGGCTGGCTGTGGCAATTCCAATGCCCTGCCGTTCAAGCACGGCAAAGACATGAGCAACGAGATCGTTGGCCGTAACTTCAGGCTCAAGGACCCGCAGGGCAACGAAAAGACCCTGTCGAGTTTTCGCGGCCTGATGCCGATGATCTTCTTTGGCTTTACCCAATGCCCGGCGATCTGCCCCACGGCGCTGGCACGGGCTGCGCAGATCAGGAAACTGATGGGCGAGGAGGGCAAGACGCTCCAGGTGGTGTTCATTACCCTGGACCCGGAACGCGATACGCCCGAGGTGATCGACGCCTACGTGAAGGCTTTCGATCCGACCTTTGTAGCGCTGTCCGGCACGCTTGAAGAAACCGTCGCGACAGCCAAGGAATTCGGCGTGTTTTTCGAGAAAGTCCCGCTGGGCGATACCTACACGATTTCCCACACTGCCACCAGCTACGTCTACGACACCCGTGGCGTGCTGCGCCTGGGGTTGTCGCACAGGCTGTCCGCCCAACAATGCACCGAAGATCTGCTCACTTTGATGGAAGTATGCTGATGACCGTTCTGATTCGTAACGCCGTAAAGCCGCTGTTGCTGACCCTTTCGCTGCTGGGCCTTAGCGCTCAGGCGCTGGCTGACACCAAAGTCGATGATGCCTGGGTGCGTGCCACTGTGCCGGGCCAGCCTGCCACAGGCGCGTTCATGCACATCACGTCCAGCACCGACAGCAAGCTGGTAGACGTTGCATCACCTGTTGCCAAAACCGTGCAGATCCACCAGATGAGCATGAAAAACGACGTGATGAGCATGCAACGCGTCACCTCGGTCGACCTGCCAGCGGGCAAACCGGTGGTGTTCGATTCCAACGGTTACCACGTGATGTTCATGGGCCTCAAGGCGCAGGTCAAAGAGGGCGATGAAGTGCCCCTGACCCTGACCGTCGAAGACGCCAATGGCGTGAAGGAGTCAATCGAAGTCAAGGCCGTCGCCCGGTCGCTGACCACTGACGAGCACAGCGGGCATGGCGATCACAGCGGCCATTGATGCATTGACTGGAGCGCACCGCACAGTCAAGACCGGACGCGGAGCGTCCAGAACTGCATGCCGACGCGGAGCGTCGGCACGATAGTATTCTCCCGGACACCTCTCGTTCCTCACGCTCCAGCGTGGGAACGCATTGGGTGACGCTCCGCGTCACAATTCCGCGCCGCACCGTACATTCAAGATCGGACGTGGAGCTTTCAGAACCGCATGCAGACGCCTAACGTCGGCACGATAGTGTCCTTCCAGACACCTCTCGTTCCTCACGCTCCAGCGTGGGAACGCATTGGGTGACGCTCCGCGTCACAATTCTGCGCCGCACCGTACATTCAAGATCGGGCGTGGAGTTTCCAGAACCGCATGCAGACGCCGAACGTCGGCACGATAGTGTCCTTCCAGACTCCTATCGTTCCTCATGCTCCAGCGTGGGAACGCATTGGGTGACGCTCCGCGTCACAATTCCGCGCCGCACCGTACATTCAAGACCGGACGCGGAGCGTCCAGAACTGCATGCCGACGCGGAGCGTCGGCACGATAGTATTCTCCCGGACACCTCTTGTTCCTCAAGCTCCAGCATGGGAACGCATTGGGTGACGCTCCGCACCGTACATTCAAGATCGGGCGTGGAGCTTCCAGAACCGCATGCAGACGCCGAACGTCGGCACGATAGTGTCGTTCCAGACACCTCTCGTTCCTCACGCTCCAGCGTGGGAACGCATTGGGTGACGCTCCGCGTCACAATTCTGCGCCGCACTGCACATTCAAGAGCGTCAGCAACATAGTGTTCTCCCGCAGAGATCTCGTTCCTCAGTAACCTGACTCACATATTCATTTTCAGTCTAACCAGCGAACCAAATATTCTTTTCAGGAACAAGCCTTTTTCCGCCATGATTGCCTTGCCATAACAACTTTGGAAAGGTGACTGATACCAACAGAACCTGGATTTTTATCATGAAAATGCAGGAGTGTATCAATGGGCAATGTCCAGACCGCGGCCAGCGCACACGATGTGCCCTGGCGCCAGACGCCGAGTGGCGACCTGGTCGATCTGGGGCGTCCCTTCCTTGGGCCGTTGGCGTTGGCGCGGTTGCACAGCGCCCCCAAACCTGTTCTCGGGCGACGCGAAGCTGTTCTGCTTGGTGCACTGGCATTGGTGTTCCACGCTGCAGTCATCTACTGGCTCAGCCAGAATCCGACGCCGGCATTGCCGGTCGTGCCGCCGGAAATTCCGCCGATGACCATCGAGTTTTCCCAGCCTGCGCCGCCCGTGGTGGAAACACCGCCGCCTCCTCCCGAGCCGGTCGTGCAGCCGGTGGTCGAGCCGCCGCCTCCGGTCGAGGATGAACTGGCCGTCAAGCCGCCACCGCCCAAACCGATTCCCAAACCCAAGCCCCAGCCGCCTAAACCGGTGGTCAAGCCGGTCGTAAAGTCAGTGTCCAAACCGGTTGAGCAACCACCGGCTCCCCCTGTGCCTGCGCCACCGGTTGCGGCACCTGTAGCACCCTCGCCCAAACCGGTAACCCCGGCATCGGCCAGCGCTGGCTACCTGCGCAACCCGGCGCCGGAATACCCGTCGCTGGCCATGCGTCGCGGCTGGGAAGGCACTGTCTTGTTGCGCGTTCATGTATTGGCCAGCGGCAAGCCCGGCGAGATTCAGATACAGAAAAGCAGCGGTCGCGATCAGCTGGACGATGCAGCGCTGGCCGCCGTGAAACGCTGGAGTTTCGTACCTGCCAAACAGGGCGATGTCGCCCAGGACGGCTGGGTCAGCGTGCCCATTGATTTCAAGATCAAATAGACCACCTAGCCAGAATTTCGATTGACCCGGCGAGCTACCTGAACCAAAGGCGCATCGCGACACACCTCACGCCTTGTTCAGATTTTGTTTAGAGAGAGCTGCGCCATGAACCTGATTGCTTCGCCTTTTGAATCCATCGAACACGCCGTCATCTGGCTGTTGCTGATCTTTTCCGTCGCCACCTGGGGCCTGGCCCTGCTCAAGGGCGTGCAGTTCTCACGCCTGAAGTCTCAGGACCGCACGTTCCATAAGCAATTCTGGGCCGCATCGAGCCTCGATTCCGCTGCTCGACTGGCCCATGAACAACCGGGTGCAGCGGCTCGCGTCGCGCTGGCCGGTTACGCCGCGATACAAGTGCCGGAGGGGGCGCAAGGCAACGACCTCAGCCAGTCGATCAATCATCAGGACCGCCTTGAACGTGCCTTGCGTCAGCAGATCGTCCGCGAGCGCCGCTCGCTGGAAACCGGGCTGGCCATTCTTGCCAGCATTGGCAGCACCTCACCCTTCATCGGCCTGTTCGGTACGGTCTGGGGCATCATGTCGGCCCTCAAGGGGATCAGCGCTGCCGGTTCGGCAAGCCTGGAAACCGTTGCCGGTCCGATCGGTGCCGCACTGGTAGCGACCGGCGTCGGCATTGCTGTCGCGGTGCCTGCGGTGCTGGTCTACAACTACTTTCTGCGACGCCTGAAACTGACCGCTGCAGACCTGGACGACTTTGCCCATGATTTCTACAGCCTGGCGCAGAAAAGTGCGTTCCGCGTGCTGCTGCATCCGGTCCTGAAATCCGGCGCTGCAGGCGGGCAGGCCGGACAGAAAGTGAAGGAGGCGTCCTGACATGGCTTTTTCCACTCAAGACACGGACGAGGTGCTGAGCGAGATCAACGTCACCCCGCTGGTGGACGTGATGCTGGTGCTACTGGTGGTGTTCATCGTCACTGCGCCGCTGCTCACCAACTCCATCCCGATCAACCTGCCCAAAACCGAATCAGTCGCGCCGGTAGAGCAGAAAGACCCGCTGGTGGTGAGTATCGACGGCCAGGGCAAGCTGTTCATCAACAAGGATGAAATCCAGCCGGACCTGCTGGAAACCAAACTCAAGGCGGCCAGGGAAAAGACTCCGGATGTACGTGTGCAACTGCAGGCGGACAATGCCGTGAACTATGGCGAAGTGGCGCGAGCCATGGCCTCCATCGAGCGCGCCGGTATTACCAGATTGTCGGTGATCACCGCTAAATAACTGTTATTCCCCTCAAACAGTTTCAGCCGTTTCGGGCCGCATCCTCAGGCAGGTGCGGCCTTTTTTTATCCACGTTTCAGGCTTTTTTCAACGCTGACACAAACGTAGATGCTTATTCTTTAATGGTATTTAAAACTTTTTATAAATCTCATTAAGCTATAACGCATCGGATCACCGGCTCATCAATTCAACTTAAATGATCGCCACCGTCCGCCGCACGGATCGCTCGTTGTAACCAGAACATCAGTTTCTGGATCAGGGATTTACAAGGGGTAGCGGTATGGGGAATTTCAACAGAGGCGCACTGGCCACGGCGATTTTTTCAGCCAATTTGCTGAGCGTTACCGGGATCAGTGCAAGTGCTTACGCTGCAGAAACAACAGATGAGCAAAATCAACAGGCCTCTACGCTGGGCACTGTGATCGTTACCGGCACCCGCGCCCAAGAGCGCACCGCCAGTGCCTCGCTGTCGCCTATTGACGTGATTTCCGGTGACAGCCTGCGCAGTTCCGGCTCCAGCGAACTGGGCACGGTGCTGGCACGCTTGATCCCGTCGATCAACTTCCCACGGCCCAGCCTGGTGGACGGTGCAGAGCTGACTCGCCCGGCGCAACTGCGCGGCCTGTCGCCGGATCAGGTACTGGTGCTGGTCAATGGCAAGCGTCGTCACACATCGGCCTTCGTCAACCTGGGTGGGGCGGTCGGACGCGGCTCGGCACCTGCCGACCTCAATGCTATTCCGCTGTCGGCTATCGATCACATCGAAGTACTGCGCGACGGTGCTTCGGCGCGCTACGGCTCCGATGCCATCGCCGGGGTGATCAATATCATCCTCAAGAGCGCCGATCATGGCGGTTCGATTTCCAGCAAATATGGTCAGTACAAGAAAGGCGACGGTATTCAGCGTCAGGTCTCCGGCAATACCGGCTTTGCGCTGGGCGACAACGGCACGCTCAACCTCTCGGGTGAAGGCGCCAATAACGACTACACCAACCGTGCCGGTGATGACCTTCGCGCGTCCAGCGCAGGTTCCACTACTTACGGTCAGCAGGTGTTCCGCCAGGGGGAGCCCGAAACCGAAGAGGGCAAGTTGCAGTACAACGCCGAATACAGTTTCAACGATGCGGCGGAGTTCTACAGTTTTGGTGGTTACAGCAAGCGCCGTGGCGAAACGGCTGCGTTCTATCGGCCGAGCAATGCCTCGAACAACATCGCGGCGATTTATCCGAACGGTTATCTACCGCTGATTCACGGCACGCTGGAAGACACTACGTTTGTCGCCGGGCTACGGGGTGAGCTTGCAGATGACTGGCATTACGACCTGTCTGCGAATTACGGCAGGAACTCCTATGAACTGCGCACCAGAACCATCAATACATCGCTGGGTCTGAACACGCCACGTTCGTTCGATAACGGCACGCTGACCAACGATCAGAAGCAGTTGAGCCTCGACCTCTCGCGAGAATTCAATGCGACGTGGCTGCCGTATCCGGTCTCGGTAGCCTTCGGTGCCGAGTATTTGCGCCAGGGCTATCAGATTGAAGCAGGGCAGGCGGAATCGTACTTTCAGACCGGCAGTTCCGGGCTGGGTGGTTTCCGTGCGGCCGATGCGGGCAGCTACTCGCGGCACAACTTCGCGCAATATCTGGACGTGGAAACCAACCTCACGGAAAAGCTCGGTGTTTCGGCTGCCGTTCGCCATGAGGACTACAGCGATTTCGGCTCCAATGTCAGCGGCTCGCTGTCGGCACGCTACGATTTCACCCCGCAGGTGGCCTTGCGCGGCAGCGTGTCAACGGGGTTTCGCGCACCTTCGCTGGCCCAGCAGAACTTCACCTTTACCTCGTCGCAGTTGATCGGTAACACCATTCAGGAAGCAGGCACTTTCCCGGCGGGCAGCAATGTCGCTCAGTTGTTGGGCGCCGACGATCTGAAGCCCGAGAAGTCGCGCAATTACAGCGTGGGTCTGGTCGTGCAACCGCTGGACAGCCTGACCGTGACTGCCGACGTGTATCACATTGACATTCAGGACCGTATCTCGCTGTCGTCCAACCTGGTGCTCAACAACGCGGCGATCAACTACCTGCGCAGTAACGGCGTCGGTGACATCAACTACACCAGCGCCCGCTATTTCACCAATGCCACCGACACCAGCACCGACGGCGTCGATCTGGTCGCCAACTATCGCTATCAGTTCGACAATGGCGTGCGCTGGAACAGTACCGTGGGCTACAACTATAACCACACCAAAGTCACCGACGTGAAAGCCAACCCGGCGATTCTCGATCAACTGGGCGTGAACCTGGTCCGGGTGGATCGCAGGGAGCGTATCGGCCTGCTGGGTGATACCACGCCGCAGCACAAACTGACGCTGGGCAACGACCTCACGTTCGGTAACTGGGCGCTGCATTCCAATCTGGTGCGCTACGGCGAGTTCACCAGCTATCAGGCTGACAAGGTCAATGACCAGACCTTCAGTGCCGCCTGGCTGCTGGACCTCGCTGCGGATTACAAACTGAAGAACTGGGTCTTCACCCTGGGTGGCGACAACGTCACCGACAAGTACCCCGAGAAGCTCAATGCCTTCTCCTCCAGCGGCGGTAATCTGGCGTACAGCACCTTTTCGCCTTACGGGTATAGCGGGGCTTTTTACTACGGGAAGGTGACGTACAACTGGTAGCCGGGGTTGACGCGCATGCCGGCGCTTCACGCTGGCATGCATCCCGTGACACTCAGCTGCCCTGCAACGGAGTGGCATCCTGAAAGAAGTAATCCTTCCACGACGTGGGCTTGTTCTTTATCGCCCCGACTCGATACAGAAACTCGGCCAAGGGATAGGTGTTCTTCGGCGTGATGGTGAACTGGAACGTTGGCTGGTCAATGATCTTGAGCAGTTCGGTGCGGTCGATCTTCGCCTTGGTGACACGCAGGTAGATGTCGGCTGCGGCAGCGATATCTTTGCTGACGAATGTTTCCGCCTCGGCCAGCGCTTCGATGAATGCCTTGTAGGTTTTCGGGTTTTCTTCACGAAACTTCTCTGTGGCGAACAGCACCGTCGGTGAGTTGGGCCCCAGCAGGTCGTAAGTATTGAGTACTACATGCACATTGGGATTTTTCAGCTCCTGATCCTGATACGGCGGGTTCGAAAAGTGCCCGGTCAGTTCTGTTCCTCCGGCAATCAGGCTGGCGGCCGCATCCGGATGGGGCAGGCTCAGGGTGTACTTGTCCAGTCGCGCATATTCCTTGTCACCCCAGAGCCTGGCGGCGGCAAGCTGCAGGTAGCGCGATTGCACTGAAACGCTGACTGCCGGAACCGCGATGCGGTCCTTTTCAGTGAAGTCGGCAATGGTTTTGACGTTGGGATTATTGCTCACCAGGTAGTACGGGAAGTTACCCAGCGACGCGACTGCCTTGACGTTCTGTCGGCCTTTGGTGCGGTCCCAGATAGTCAACAATGGGCCAACCCCTGCACCGGCAATATCGACGGAGCCGGACAGCAGCGCATCGTTGACCGCCGAACCTCCGGACAACTGGGTCCAGTCCACCTTGATGTCCAGGCCATCTTGCTTGCCGTGTTTCTCGATCAATTGTTGATCGCGCACCACATTGAGCAGCAGATAGACAATGCCGAACTGCTCGGCAATGCGGATTTCACCTTCAGCATGCGCGGCAGCCGGGGCGATGAGGGTGGCGCTCAGCAGCGCGGCACCGAGACCGATGGTCGCTGTGAGGCGGCTGATACGAGGTAGAAATCTTGCGGTTTTCGACATGCGATGCTCCAACATTGACTTAACGTTGCATGGAGCATATCGCTATATAAAAAGTTACTTAAATAACCTTAATGAATAAACATAGACTGTCAGACGCGCGTCAAGGAGAGAGGCGAGACAGGCTTTAATATTCTGTTTTTTTATAATTAGCTTAGAAGTAAATGTGCTTTTTAATCGAAGCGTTATGCGCCTAGTCTTGCTGATAAGTCACAAGCCATTCAGGAGCAAGATCATGAGCAACGTCAGCGCTTTGCCAGTCCAGTCAGGTACGACGCCGTCGAGTGGCGGTAGCGTACGCGACAGAGTGTCGCCGGAAGAATGGGAAGTCCGGGTCAAACTGGCAGCGGCCTATCGACTGGCCGCGCTCAAGCGCTGGACCGATCACATCTACACACATTTCTCGGCCCGCGTGCCGGGGCCGGAGGAGCATTTTCTGATTAATGCCTTCGGGCTGCTGTTCGATGAAATTACCGCGTCGAACCTGGTCAAGGTTGATATCGACGGCACGATTGTCGATGACCCGACCGGTCTGGGCATCAACTACGCCGGTTATGTGATCCACAGCGCCATTCATGCCGCACGCCATGACCTGCAAGCGGTGTTGCACACGCACACGCGCGACGGCATCGCCGTGTCGGCGCAGAAAGACGGCTTGCTGCCAATTTCCCAGCACTCGATTGCTTTCTCCGGGCGCGTGGCCTACCACGGTTACGAAGGCATTGCGCTGGATCTGAGCGAGCGCGAACGACTGGTTGCGGACCTGGGTGACAAGAGCGTGATGATTCTGCGCAATCACGGCTTGTTGACCGGCGGCGTGAGTGTCGAGCATGCGTTTCAGCAACTGCATGCGCTGGAATATGCCTGCAACATTCAGATCGCCGCGCAATCGGCAGGCAATGCCGAACTGGTGTTTCCGCCCCCCGAGGTGATTGCAAAAGTCGAACAGCAGGCCAAGGTTGTCAAGGACGGCCACGGGCCGGGCGTCACACGGCACTGGAATGCGTTGATTCGCGAACTGGAACGTAGCGGCACCCATTACCGGGACTGAGCCCTGCAATGCAGGGATGCGAGGCGTGAAGGGTTGGTGTAGTGTGCGCACCCAAAACAAGGGGCGCATACATGCAAGACCTGCTGAACGAAATCCTCGACGAAGTGAGGCCCTTGATCGGTCAGGGCAAGGTGGCCGATTACATTCCGGCATTGGGCGGCGTCAGGCCGGATCAGCTGGGCATCGCGGTCTACGGCAACGATGGTCAGATGTTCAGTGCCGGTGATGCCGAAACACTGTTTTCCATCCAGAGTATTTCCAAGGTATTCAGCCTGGTTCAGGCCATCGGCCATTCCGGTGAAGACATCTGGCAGCGTCTCGGACACGAGCCTTCCGGCCAGCCGTTCAACTCGCTGGTCCAGCTTGAATTCGAGCGGGGCAGGCCGCGCAACCCGTTTATCAATGCGGGCGCGCTGGTGATTTGCGACATCAACCAGGCACGCTTTGCCGCGCCTTCTTTGTCGATGCGCGATTTCGTCCGCCGCCTGTGTGGCAACCCTGTTATTACCTCCGACTCCAAAGTTGCCGACTCCGAATACCAGCACCGTTCGCGCAATGCAGCGGCTGCCTATCTGATGAAATCCTTCGATAATTTCCATGGCGATGTCGAAGACGTGCTGCGCAGCTATTTCCATCATTGCGCACTGAGCATGAGCTGCATCGATCTTGCACGTGCCTTCGGCTTTCTGGCCAATCAGGGTTTTTGCGCCCACAGTGGCGAGCAGATCCTGAGTGCTCGCCAGACGACGCAGGTCAACTCGATCATGGCCACCAGCGGGCTGTATGACGAAGCAGGCAACTTCGCCTATCGTGTGGGTTTGCCCGGCAAGAGTGGGGTAGGCGGCGGCATAGTGGCCATCGTTCCAGAGCGTTTTTCGCTGTGCGTATGGTCCCCGGAGTTGAACGCCGCCGGTAATTCTCTGGTCGGTATGGCTGCGTTGGAAAAGCTCAGTGCGAGGATCGACTGGTCAGTCTTTTGAACTAAAAAGTGCTCTGGAGCGCAGATGATCAGGAATCAAGGATTGAATCGAAGGGTGCGCAGCTTGCTCATGATGAGCATCGGGCTGCTGGTGCTGGCCGGTTGCGGTACCCAGCGTGCGCAGGAACCGGAGCTGAGCCCGCAGCAGGCGCGCGCGCAGATCGTGCGCCTGATACCGGCCAGTGTCAGTGACCGGCAGGCATGGGCGACGGACATCCATGCAGCGTTCGCCGCGCAGAAAATCCCGCTGACCACCGAAAACATATGTTCGGTACTGGCCGTGACCGAACAGGAATCCACCTTCCAGGTCGACCCTGCGGTGCCGAACATGGGCCGGATCGCCCGCGCCGAGATCGACCGGCGTGCTGCGCGACTGCATATTCCCAATGCGCTTATCGCCACCGCGCTGCGCGTTCGCTCGCCGGATGGCAAAACCTACGGCAAGCGACTTGACTCGGCACACACCGAGAAAGACCTCAGCGCCATCTTCGATGACTTCATTGGCATGGTGCCGTTGGGTCAGGTGCTGTTCGGCAACTTCAACCCGGTCAAGACCGGCGGACCGATGCAGGTCGCCATCGCTTTTGCCGAGAAGCACGCCGAGGATTATCCCTACACGGTTGATGGCTCCATCCGGCGTGAAGTGTTCACCCGTCGTGGCGGTATGTATTTCGGTATCGCGCACTTGCTGGGCTACCCGGTGAGCTACACCCAGTCGCTGTACCGCTTTGCCGACTTCAACGCCGGCTGGTACGCCAGCCGTAATGCGGCGTTTCAAAACGCGGTAAGCCGGGCAACCGGTATCGAATTGGCACTGGATGGCGATCTGATCCGTTTCGATTCCACTTCACCGGGCTCCACCGAGCTTGCGGTGCGCACGCTGGGTGACCGGCTGGGCCTGAACAAGTCGCAGATATGGAACCAGCTCAAGCAGGGCGATACCCTGGAGTTCGAGGAAACCGACTTGTACAGCAAGGTGTTCGCGCTTGCCGATAAGGCCGCGGGCAAGCCTTTGCCAAGAGCCATCCTGCCCGGCATCACCCTGAAAAGCCCGAAGATCACCCGCAACCTCACCACCGCCTGGTTCGCCGAACGCGTGGACGACCGACGCGAACGCTGCGTGCTGCGCGCGCCGAAGGGCGTTTGAATCAGAGTGGAGACGTTGCATATACCTCGCGTGGCAATCAACGTGACAGCAGTCTCACTGTCATCGCATCACGCTCGCCCTTGAAAAAAGTGTCCAGCACCGCCTGAAACACTGGCCGGTCAGGGGCGGCGAGGGCGAACAGGGTCATGCTTGAATGCAGTTTCATGTTATCCGGCGAGCCGAAAATCTGCTGTGCGGTGCGTTCTACCTGAGGGGCGATGAGGGCTGCGCACTGCTCCAGACGTGCTCCGAGCAACGGATGTTGCAGGTAAGCCTCGGCTTCGCCCAAGTGACTGATGGCATAGCGTTGCGCCATGTCGCTATGGCCAAGCCCCTGAATTTGCGGAAACACGAACCACATCCAGTGGCTGCGTTTGTGCCCGGCTTCGAGCTCCGCCAACACCTGTTGGAACACTGGCTGCTGAGCGTTGACAAAGCGTTGCAGGTTGTAAGCGTCGTTCATGATGAGCTCCCTGTTTTCTAACGAACCTGTGGTCGTATGATGGCTGCCCGATACGGTGGTTCGACCTTTCTCTAGAGTTTTTGCGTATGCCTGTCTTCAAGCGCTTCACCACCTTCATGCAGCAGGCCCTGCGCGCCATGCACCTGGTCTGGACCACCTCCCGCGCGCTGTCCGTCGGTTTGATACTGGCCACCCTGGTCGCCGGTCTGTTGCCTGCGCTGGCTGCCTGGCTGGGACAGCGTATCGTCGATGCAGTGGTTGCGGCGATGCAGTTGCATGCCAGCGCCGGTGAAGCTCCGTTGTGGCCCGTGCTGCGTTACGTACTGTTCGAAGCCGGCGTGCTGGCCCTGCTGGCCGGGGCTCAGCGTGCGCTGTCGGTGCAGCAGGCGCTGTTGCGGGTGCTGCTGGGGCAGAAGGTCAATACCTTGATTCTGGAGAAGGCCCAGACGCTGTCGCTGTCGCAGTTCGAGGATTCGGAGTTCTACGACAAGCTGGTGCGAGTCCGGCGTGAGGCCTCGACCCGTCCGCTGGCGCTGGTCACCAAATCACTGGGTCTGCTGCAAAACCTCATTTCGCTGATCAGCTTCGCCGTGCTGCTGGTGCACTTTTCGCCTTGGGCGTTACTGATTCTGGTGCTGGGTGCGTTGCCGGTGTTCTTCGCCGAGGCGCATTTTTCGGGCGATGCGTTCCGCCTGTTTACGCGCCGTGCCCCGGAAACCCGCCGCCAGAATTACATTGAAACGCTGCTTTCCCACGAGGGCTACATCAAGGAAGTCAAACTGTTCGGCTTCGCGCCGCTGCTGCTTCAGCGCTATCGCGAGACCTTCGAGCGACTCTACGCCGAAGACCGCCGCCTGACCCTGCGTCGCGATGGCTGGGGGTTTCTGCTGGGGCTGCTGGGCACTGCGTCGTTTTATCTGGCCTACGCCTGGGTGGTGGTCGATGCGGTACACGGCAGCATCACGCTCGGTCAGATGACCATGTACCTGGTGCTGTTCAAGCAGGGGCAGGCGGCAGTCAGCAGCAGCCTCAGCGCGATCAGCGGTTTGTATGAGGACGGGCTGTACCTGGCCGATTTGTACATTTACCTCGGCCAGCCGGTTTCCCCCCCGACCGGCAGCCTGACCCAAGGCGCATTGCCTGGCGACGGCATGCGTTTCGAGAATGTGAGTTTCACCTACCCAGGCACCAGCCGCCCGGCGCTGGAACATATCGACCTGCACCTGGCACCCGGTCGCAGTGTGGCGCTGGTGGGCGAAAACGGGTCGGGCAAGACCACGTTGATCAAGCTGCTGACACGTTTGTATCGGCCTGATCAGGGGCGCATCCTGCTGGATGGCAGCGATTTGCAGGAATGGAACGAAGATGCTCTGCGTTCGCGGATCGGGGTGATCTTTCAGGACTTCATTCGCTATCAGTTTCTGGTCGGCGAAAACCTCGGTGTCGGCGACACCCACGCGTTTCACGATGAGACCCGTTGGCGAGAAGCGGCGGCGCAGGGCATGGCCGCGCAGTTTATCGAACAGCTCGACAAGGGCTATGCCACGCAATTGGGCCGCTGGTTTGCGGGGGGGCAGGAGCTGTCCGGCGGGCAGTGGCAAAAGATCGCCTTGTCGCGCGCTTACATGCGCCGCGACGCCGATATTCTGATTCTCGACGAGCCGACTGCTGCGCTGGATGCCGGCGCAGAAGCGGCGGTGTTCGACCACTTCCGCGAATACGCCAAAGGCCGCATGACACTGCTCATATCGCACCGGTTTTCCAGCGTGCGCAATGCTGAACACATCGTGGTGCTGGAGCATGGACGGGTGCTGGAACGCGGTGATCATGACAGCCTGATCGCCGCCGCAGGGCGCTACGCCGCGCTGTTCGATCTGCAGGCGCAGGGTTATCGCTAGGTAAAACCGGATAAAAAGTGTTGCAGTGAATGACCAGTCGGCGTTTTATGGGAGCCCTGTTTCAAGCTGTATTTTTTTGAACCAAACGGAGACATCGATGCAATTTCGTAAATTGGGCAAAACCGATCTGTCGGTCAGCGCGATCTGTCTGGGCACCATGACCTGGGGCGAGCAGAACACCCAGGATGAAGCATTCGAACAGATTCGTATGGCCAAGGACGCCAAGGTCAACTTTCTCGACACGGCAGAAATGTACCCGGTGCCGCCGCGTGGCGAGACTTACACCAAGACCGAAAGCATCATCGGCGAGTACTTCAAGAAGTACGGCGACCGCAACGACTGGGTGCTGGCCAGCAAGGTCGCCGGTCCCGGCCGCATGGAGCACATCCGCGACGGCAATCCACGCCTTGATCGCAAGAACATCACTGCGGCGCTGGAAGCCAGCCTCAAGCGTCTGAATACCGATTACCTGGACCTGTACCAGTTGCACTGGCCGGATCGCAAAACCAATTTCTTCGGCGTACTCGGTTACACCCACGACCCGGATGATCAGGCCGTCGAAATTGAAGAAACCTTGTCGGTACTGGGCGATCTGGTCAAGGCGGGCAAGATTCGCCACTTCGGTCTGTCCAATGAAACGCCATGGGGCACCCAGCGTTTTCTGCACCTTGCCCAAACCCTGGATCTGCCACGTGCTGTCTCCATCCAGAACCCCTACAACCTGCTTAACCGCACGTTTGAAGTCGGTCTGGCGGAAATCGCCATTCGCGAACAGATCGGCCTGCTGGCGTACTCGCCACTGGCGTTCGGTGTGCTGGCGGGCAAGTACCTGGACGGCGCACGTCCGGCCGATGGCCGCCTGACCCTGTTCGAGCGTTTTCAGCGTTACAACAACCCGCAGGCCGTTACTGCCACAGCCAAGTACGTCGCGCTGGCTCGCGAGCATGGTCTGGACCCTTCGCAGATGGCGCTGTCCTATGTGACCAGCCGACCGTTCGTGACCAGCAACATCATCGGTGCCACGAAACTCGATCAACTGAAGATCAACCTGGAGAGCATCGACGTCACGCTGTCCGATGAGGTCATCGCCGGCATCGAGGCCATTCATACCTCGCAGCCCAACCCTGCGCCATAACCTGCACTGAACTTAATTTCAGCCTCGCCAGTCAGCACTAATACGCTTACTTCGAGGCTGAAATTGATGCACATCTCACTCAAGCAACAAGTCGCAATCGTTACCGGCGCCAGTTCCGGTCTGGGCGCAGGTGCCGCACGCGCGCTGGCAGAGGCCGGTGCCGCCGTCGTGATCAACTACAACTCCAAGCCTGAACCTGCCGAGAAGCTGGCCGAAGAGATTCGTGCTGCCGGAGGCAAGGCGCTGGCTGTGGGGGCCGACGTTTCGAAGGAAGAAGACGTCGAGCGGCTGTTCGCCCAGACCATCGAGCACTTCGGCGCGCTGGATATTCTGGTGGCCAATTCCGGTCTGCAAAAAGACGCCTCCATCGTCGACATGACCCTCGAAGACTGGAACACCGTCATCAACGTCAACCTCACCGGGCAGTTCCTCTGCGCCCGCGCGGCACTGCGCCAGTTCATCAAGCAGGGCATGCGTCCTGATGTGTCACGGGCAATGGGCAAGATCATCCACATGAGTTCGGTGCACCAGCTGATTCCGTGGGCCGGTCACGTCAATTACGCAGCCTCCAAGGGCGGCGTCGATCTGCTGATGCGCAGCATCGCCCAGGAAGTCGGCGAACTGAAGATTCGCGTCAACAGCGTTGCACCCGGTGCCATCCGCACGCCGATCAACGCGGATGCGCGTAAAGGCGACGCCGAAAAGGAAATGCTCAAACTGATTCCCTACGGCCGCATCGGCGAGCCGGAAGACGTTGCCAACGCAGTGCTCTGGCTGGCCTCCGATGCCTCGGATTACGTCCATGGCACAACACTTTTCATCGACGGGGGCATGACCCTCTATCCGGAGTTTCGTGGCAATGGCTGATTTCCCGGAAGAAGCGCAAAACCGTATCGAAGACCACGGCATCATTGGCGACATGCGCAGTGCAGCACTGATTGCCGACACCGGCAGTATCGACTTCTGCTGCTGGCCGGACTTTGACAGCCCGTCGATCTTCACCGCACTGCTGGACACCACCGACGCCGGGATCTTCCAGCTCGCGCCCGATCTGCCTGAAGCGCGTCGGCTGCAAATCTATCTGCCGGACACCAATGTCCTGCAAACCCGCTGGATTTCCGAGCAGGCGGTGGTGGAAGTCACTGACCTGATGCCGATCGGCGAGGACCAGGATGACCTGCCACGCATTGTGCGCCGGGTTCAGGTGCGCTTCGGCGAAGCCCGGATTCGCATGCGTTGCCGGGTGCGCATGGACTACAGCCGCGCTGAAACCACTGCGCGCATTGATGGCCAGGACGTCTGTTTCGAAGCTGAAGGGCAGCCCGGCATGCGCTTGTCGGCCGCTACGCCGCTGCATCTGGAGCAACACGATGCCGTGGCGGAATTTCACATGCACAAAGGCCAGACCATCGAGTTCATCCTCGGCGGCATTGATGACCCGAATGTCGCGGCAGGCAAGTGTTCGCGCTATTTCGACGACACCCTGAAATTCTGGCGGCGCTGGGCCGGGCAATCGCAATACAAGGGCCGCTGGCGTGAAATGGTCACCCGTTCTGCGCTGGCGCTCAAGCTGCTGACCTCACGCAAACACGGCGGCATTGTGGCAGCCGCTACCTATGGCCTGCCTGAAACCGAGGGCGGCGAGCGTAACTGGGATTACCGTTACACCTGGATTCGTGATGCATCGTTCACCGTTTACGCCTTCATGCGCCTGGGTTACACCGACGAAGCCAATGCCTTCATGAGCTGGGTGCGCGGCAGGCTTGATGATTGCTGCGAGCAAACCGAACACCTTGGCATTCTGTATGCCCTTGATGGCCACGCAGAACTGCCCGAGGAACATCTCGATCACTTGTCCGGCTATGGCGGTGCCCAGCCGGTGCGTATCGGCAACGAGGCATACAAGCAGGTTCAGCTGGATATCTACGGCGAGCTGATGGACGCCGTGTACCTGGCCAACAAGTACGGCGATGCGATTTCCCATGACGGCTGGAAGCATGTCGTGCGTCAGGTCGATTACGTGTGCGAGCACTGGAGCGACCGTGATGTGGGCATCTGGGAAATGCGTGGCGGCGATCAGCACTTTTTGCATTCGCGGCTGATGTGCTGGGTGGCGCTGGACCGGGCGCTGCGTCTGGCCTTCAAGCGTTCACTGTCAGGGCCATTCGAACGCTGGACCAAGGTGCGCGAAGAAATCCAGAACGATATCTGGGAAAACTTCTGGAACGAAGAGCTTGGTCATTTCGTGCAGCACAAGGGCAGTCGCAATCTGGATGCGTCCATGCTGTTGATGCCATTGGTGCGCTTTGTCGGTGCCAACGATCCCAAGTGGCTGGCGACGCTGGATGCTATCGAAGCCACGCTGGTGCGCGACGGCATGGTGTTCCGCTACCGCAACGACGATGATCATGACGATGGTCTGGCCGGTGAGGAGGGCGCATTCGTCGCCTGTTCGTTCTGGTACGTAGAGTGCCTGGCCCGTGCCGGACGGGTCGAGCAGGCGCACCTGGAGTTCGAGCAACTGTTGCGCTACGCCAATCCGCTGGGGCTGTACGCCGAAGAGTTCGATGGGCACGCCCGTCATCTGGGCAACACGCCGCAGGCCTTGAGCCATCTGGCGCTGATCAGCGCGGCCAGTTTTCTGGACCGCAAGCTGGGTGGCGGTCAGGCGCTTTGGCAGCCTTGATATCGGTCATCTGATAGCAGGAGTGAACGAAACATGAATGGGCATCAGGCGCTCATTCATGTTCCGTTTGCTTGATTCATATATCGCCCGACGGCGTTCATTGGTCGCTGATATTGAAAAAAGACTGAATTTTTGTGCGGTCTAAAAGGTCACCTATAGTTCAAGCCACTGCTGAAAAAGGATCAGGCTTTCAATGGCACTTCCAAAGCACTACCGCATCGATTATCTATTAAACGGTTCGTTCAAGAGCTTTTATATACGCACCGAGAATATGGACAATACTGAAGCATGGCACTACGCAAGTGTCGATGCAGGGTTGGCGCGAATACCCAAGTACCGTCTGGAAAAGGTCCCGCGGGTCTCGAAGCCCTATGCTGAACACTTCGGTGTGACCAACGTGGAGTGGGCCCAGGCCTGACCCACTCTGATCGCTGATCGGAGTTCCGTGTCAGCGATGGGTTATCTGTTCCAGCGCCAGATTACGGGTGCGTGGCCCGAAGTGGCCGATGACGATAATCACGATCAGCATACTGCTGACGATGAATGCCAGCACCCCGGGTGTGCCGAAGTGTTCGAGAAACACCCCGATCAACAGGCTGCTGAACACCGTTGACAGCCGGCTGAACGAGTAACAGAAACCGACCGCACGCGCCCGTATGTTGGTCGGGAACAGCTCACCCTGAT
The DNA here is from genome assembly GCF_023278085.1 of Pseudomonas syringae. Lineage (NCBI taxonomy): Bacteria > Pseudomonadati > Pseudomonadota > Gammaproteobacteria > Pseudomonadales > Pseudomonadaceae > Pseudomonas > Pseudomonas syringae. The sequence continues at coordinate 2,244,042 of NZ_CP066265.1, forward strand.
AAGAGTGATAACTGAAGCTCAGCCAGGCGTTGCAAAAGGTGATCATGATCCCGCAGAAGATCAGCCCGACGGCGCTGGTCTGGAACGCAAACAGGCTGCCAAAGATCATTGCGCCCAATGCCGAGCCGACAATCTGCCATTTGTTCTCAAAGCGATTGGCGAATTTCACGAACAGTAACGGGCCCAGCGGGTACGCCAGCGTAATCACGAACGCATACCCCAGGCTGTGAGTCACACTGACGCCTTGTCCGGAAAGCAGCGCGGGCAGCCAGTTGCCAAAGCCGAAAAAGCCAATCGCCTGAAAAATGTGAAAGACCACCAGCATCAGTGCGCGACGGCGGTAGGGCGGTTGCCACATGTCGGCAAAGCGTCCTTTACCCTCGACGGCGACTATTTCCGGCTCTGGTTCATCCAGCGGCTTGCCATGCTCCTTCGCGCAACGTGCCTCGATGGTGTCCATGATCCGTTCGGCTTCATCGAAACGCCCCTGTTGCGCCAGCCAGCGCGGCGACTCGGGGAGGGCGGCGCGCAGCCACCAGACGAACAGCGCGAACACAGCACTGCTGATAACCACCCAGCGCCAGCCGGAAAAGCCGAACGGGTCTTGCGGCACCAGCCACCATGACATCAGCGCAACGCAGGGAACCGACAGGAACTGAATGAAAAATGCGAACGCGAAGGCTGAACTGCGGATGCGTTTGGGCACCAGTTCCGAGAGGTAGGTGTCGATGGTTACCAGCTCCACACCCAGACCAATGCCGACCACGAAGCGCATGCCGATCACGCCCATTGCCGAGGTTTGCAGGCCCATGATCACGGTGGCGACCGTGTACCAGATCAGGGCAAAGGTAAAAATTGCGCGACGCCCGAAACGATCGGCAATCGGACTGAGCAGGCTGGCGCCGAAGAACAGGCCGAGAAAAGTTGCCGAGGCAAAGGCCGCCTGATCAGAAAAGCCGAACAAGCCCTGGCTGCCGGTGGCGAAGATACCTTCGCGGATCAGGCCGGGGCTGATATAGGCGGTCTGGAACAGGTCATAAAGCTCGAAGAATCCGGCGATAGACAACAGCGCGACCAGTCGCCAGATGCTGGCGACCGCAGGCAGCCGGTCGATACGTGCCGAGATATAAGCTGCACGCAACGGTTCTTCCGCCGCAGTGCCCATCGTGTGGGGAGGGTTCATCAGTGGCCATCCTGAATTCTTGTTGGAGACCGGATGGTACGCTTTACAATTGGTAATGATTAGCGCCGAGTGCGTTTATTGGCCATTTAGGGATGAATAATTGTTTAACCGACATCTTTGTTGAGCATTTATTTCACTTCATAGCGATCGCTGGCTGATCAGATGAATGTCATATAAAGCGTTCGACAGGCTAAGAATGTGGCAAGTCCACTGCAAAAAAGCGTGTCTTGGGTCGGTTCGGATGTATCAACATGTGTCGTAAAACCTTAGGATTAGGTTCTTCATTCTTCTCCCTCGACGGGTTCCCGTGACGTACAAACTGCCCACCACTGCGACTGCTCCCTTTTGCCCGTCTGCGACCAGCGACAGCGTGGTCATTCCTGCCAATGCCTCATTGCTGCGCAAGATGATGCTGTTCGTAGGCCCCGGCTTGCTGATCTCCATCGGCTACATGGACCCCGGTAATTGGGCGACCGCCATCGAGGCGGGCTCGCGTTTTGGCTATTCATTGCTGTTTGTCGTCGTCCTGGCCAGCTTGTCGGGCATGGTGCTGCAAAACCTCTGTTCGCGGCTGGGCATCGCCACCGGGCGCGATCTGGCGCAGTTGTCCGCAGCTCATTACAGCCGCAAGGTCGCCAAGGGGCAGTGGTTGCTGGCGGAACTGTCGATCGTCGCCACCGATCTGGCTGAAGTGCTGGGTGCGGCATTGGCGTTTCATCTGCTGCTGGGGGTGTCTATCACCACAGGTGTGGCGCTGACCGCCTTCGATACGCTGATCGTGCTGGCGTTGCAGGGCGCCAACTTCCGGCGTCTGGAAGCGATTGTGCTGGGACTGATCGCGACCATAGCGGCGTGCTTCGCTGTCGAACTGATCCTGATCAAGCCATTCTGGCCGGACGTCTTTGCCGGGCTGAAACCGAGTTGGGATGTGCTGAGCAGTCAGGAACCGCTGTACATCGCCATCGGCATTCTGGGCGCCACGGTCATGCCGCATAACCTGTACCTGCATTCCTCGGTGGTGCAGACGCGGGTCAACGGTTCTGACCTGGCGAGCAAAGCCAGTGCCATTCGCTTTGCGCGTTTCGACACCATCGGCTCGCTGAGCCTGGCGCTGTTGATCAACGCCGCGATTCTGATTCTCGCTGCGGCGGCATTCCACAAAACCGGCCATACCGAGGTGGTCGAGATTCAGGACGCCTATCACCTGCTCGACCCGTTAGTCGGTGGCGCCATTGCCAGCGTACTGTTCGGGATCGCCTTGCTGGCGGCCGGGCAGAGTTCGACCTTCACTGGCACGATTGCCGGGCAGGTGGTGCTCGAAGGCTTTTTGCAGGCGAAAATTCCTTGCTGGCAGCGACGTTTCATCACCCGCGCACTGGCCTTGATTCCGGCGCTGATCGGCGTGATCTGGCTGGGCGACAGTTCGGTGGGCAAGATGTTGGTGCTCAGTCAGGTGGTGTTGAGCCTGCAATTGCCATTCGCACTGTGGCCACTGATCCGTTTCACCAGTGATCCGCACCTGATGGGGCCGTTCGTCAACAGCCGGTTGGTGAGAACAGTGGCGTGGGGGCTGTTCGGTCTGATCTCGGCAGCCAACCTGACGCTTTTGTGGTTCTGGGTCAGCTGAACTCGGCACACTTCAGCGACTCTCAACCCTGACACCTACGTCAGCCGTGGAGAGCCCGGAGATGAACACGACCCGTACCAGTGGAGCAGTGTTCGAAACTGATTTGCCTGCCCGACTGGATCGCCTGCCCTGGGGGCGCTTTCATACCTTGCTCGTCGTGGCGCTGGGTGTGACCTGGCTGCTCGACGGCCTGGAAGTCACCCTGGCCGGTTCGGTAGCGGGTGCACTCAAAGCCAGCCCGGCGCTGAACCTAAGCAACAGTGACATCGGCCTGGCGGGCGCCGCGTATATCGCCGGTGCCGTGCTGGGCGCACTGTTTTTCGGCTGGCTGGCGGATCGCCTCGGGCGGCGCAAGCTGTTCTTCATCACCTTGCTGCTGTATGTCGGCGCAACCGCTGCCACGGCGTTTTCGTTCAGCGTGTGGAGCTTCATGCTGTTCCGCTTTCTGACCGGCGTGGGCATCGGCGGTGAGTACACGGCGATCAACTCGACCATCCAGGAGTTCACCCCGGCCCGTTACCGTGGCTGGGGTGATCTGACCATTAACGGCACCTTCTGGCTGGGCGCGGCATTGGGCGCTATCGGCTCGATTGTCTTGCTCGACCCGCAGTGGGTGGGGGCCGAACTGGGCTGGCGCCTGTGCTTCGGAATTGGCGCGGTGTTGGGCTTGCTGGTCTTGCTGATGCGCCTGTGGCTGCCGGAGAGCCCGCGCTGGCTGCTGATTCACGGCCAGTCGGCAGAAGCGACCAGAATCGTCGAGCAGATCGAGGCGGACCTGCAACGTCGCGGACACGTGTTGCCTGCCGTTGAGGGCAAGCCGTTGCGGCTGCATGTCCGCGACCACACGCCGCTCGGCGAGGTCGCCAGAACGCTGCTGGTGACGTTCCGCCAGCGCTCGCTGGTGGGCCTGACGCTGCTGACTGCCCAGGCCTTTTTCTACAATGCGATTTTCTTCACTTACGCACTGGTGCTGACCGATTTCTACAACGTGCCGGCTGAACGGGTGGGCTGGTACGTGTTGCCGTTGGCGCTGGGTAATTTCTGCGGGCCGCTGTTGTTGGGCAGGCTGTTCGATGTGATCGGACGACGCGTGATGATCAGCCTGACCTACGGCGTGTCCGGAGTGTTGCTGGCGATCAGCGGTTATCTGTTCCAGCAGGGCTTGCTGGACGTGACCCAGCAAGCGATCGCCTGGATGGTGATCTTTTTCTTCGCGTCTGCGGCTGCCAGCTCGGCCTACCTGACCGTGGCCGAAACCTTTCCGCTGGAAATACGTGCGCTGGCGATTGCGGTGTTCTATGCATTCGGCACGGGGCTGGGCGGGATTATCGGCCCGACGCTGTTTGGCGAGCTGATCGAAAGCGGGGACCGCAGCAATGTGCTGGTCGGCTATCTGATCGGGGCAGGGTTGATGTTGCTGGCGGCGCTGGTGCAATCGATCTGGGGCATGGCTGCCGAACGCAAATCGCTGGAGGAGGTTGCACGGCCGCTATCGCAGGCGGATAGCCAGTAGCGACTGATCAGTTGTTGAACACGCCGCGCAGGCTGTCTACCGAGGCCTGCAAACCGAAAATGCGTTCGCTGACTTCGCGAGCCTCGTGCGGGCGTGCAGAGCGCTCAAGGTAAACAAGGTGTCCGGCAAGGTTGATCGAGACCCGCTCCAGATCATCGGCAGTGCGCTGTACATAGGCCTGAATGTCTTCCAGTTGTTCGATTTGCAAGAATGCTTCCCCATAGGTCGCATCCGAGCGCACTAACAAAAAAGGGCCGTTTTGATAAAGCCACCCGAAAAAGTTTTCGGCAACGAAAGTGGCTTCTTTAGCGGCGCGATCAAATAAATCTCTTGGCGCCCGCTCAAGCCATTTATTCGTCCTCCTGCTCGTCCTGCTCCGAATAAGAGTCCAGCAGTTCCGCCAGCGCCAGGGTGCGACTCAGTCCGCTTTTGCTGGACACGATGTCAGCCACTGCCTGTGTGGCGGCAAGCCTGGCAGCTTCGCGTTCGGCATCGGTGTTATTGGGCGTGGCGGCCTGCGCAGCCTCAATAATCGATTGCTCAAAGGTATTCATGGTGCTCGCTCTTGAAGTTCAAGTGCCTGTGATACCGGTAAAGGCAAATGGTTTCAAGGTTGATCAGTCGCCTTCGTAGGGAAATTCTTCGAGCGCCTGACCCAACGCTACGCCCTGCGGGCCTTGCAGGTTGTCCAGCACCCAGCAACTGTTGGCATTTTTCGCCATCAGCAGGCGCGTGGTCTGGCGGCTGACGGGTTGCTGAGGGGCGTCCTTGTAACCCAGGTTGTAGGTCATCTCGACCACCGCCTGTTTGTCGGAATTGGACACCAGCTTCCAGTCGATGGGCTTCTGCACGTCGCCATCCTGTGCGTCAGTCCAGGGGTTGGCGCTGACTGCACACTGATCGCCGTTCTGGCACGCCCAGTCTTTCTTGAGCAGGCTCAACAGCGATTTGGACAGGTAATCAGCCCCGCCCTTGTCCTTGAGGTAAAAGTCCTGATGCTTCTCGTAGATCCAGCGCGCTGTATCGACCGGGGTGGCAGCAGGGCAGGCAGCCTGTGCGGTGGATGAAAGCAGGCAGGCGAGGGCAATGGCAACGGTTCTGGACATGGAGCGAACTCGCGGTAGAAGGTGGCAATAGGGGTTACAGGCGGACGAGTCTGCATTTGTAAGGCATGCGGACAAAAAAGCAATGGTTTTGAGTGAGAGCTTGGATGTTGCTGATTTACGGGGCCAGCGAGAAGGGTAATTTCCTTCAATACGCTGTCGGCCACGGTGATTACCTTGACCCGGTCATTACTGATCGTGGTCGAGGGGTTTATTCATGAGTCTGTTCATCTCCATGGCCGCATTTGCGCTGGCCTCGTCGATTACACCCGGGCCGGTGAATATCGTGGCATTGAGCGCCGCGGCGCGCTACGGGTTCTGGCCGGGCATGCGTCATGTACTCGGAGCGACGCTGGGCTTCACCCTGTTGCTGGTCCTGATCGGTTTCGGTCTGTACGAGACGTTGCAGCAGTGGCCTTTTCTGACCCGGGTCATTCAATGGGCCGGGGTGGCTTTCCTGTTGTACATGGCGCTGCGCCTCGCGGCTGACAACGGTCAATTGAGTGTGGACGAACAGGGCGTCGGCCCGTCAATGCTGCGCGGCGCACTGATGCAATGGCTCAACCCCAAAGCCTGGCTGGCATCCATCGCCGGAATGGGCGTTTTTGTGGCAAGCGGCGAAGCGCGGCTGATCTGGCAGTTTGCTGCCATTTATGCAGTGGTCTGCTACCTGTCTCTGGGTTGCTGGGCGTATGCCGGAAGTTTCCTCAGCCATTACCTGCGCAGCGCAGCAGGCATGCGGGTATTCAACCGGGTCATGGCGCTGCTGCTGGCCGGTTGCGCGGGTTACCTGATGATCTGATTAAAGCCGGTACTGACCCGGTGTCGCCGCCATGTGTTTCTTGAATTCGCGCTGGAAATGCGCCTGATCGGCAAACCCGGTTTCCAGCGCCACATCGGCGATCAGTCGACCGTTTTTAAGCTGGGTGCGCGCATGCTGGATGCGGCGATTGAGCAGATACGCGTGCGGGGTCATGTGGTAATGCTGTTCGAACGAGCGGATCAGGTAAGACGCCGACAGACTGGCTGCGTCGCAGATATCGGCGAGCTTGATGGCCCGGGTGAAGTTGTCATTGATGTACTCGGCGGCGCGGGTGATACGCGTCGAGGGCTTGTCGGCAATGGCAGACCCAGCGTCAAGGGTTACCTGCATCAGCATGAAAAACGAAACAGCGGCGCATTGTTTGTGCAGCACGTCGGTTCGGGCATCGATCAATGTCTCGTATAACGCGGTCAGGGCATTGAACAACGCCGGATCATTGCTGTGCGTCTGAGGCAGTGGCTTAAAGGTCAGGGCAGTGGCAAGCCCGGTGTCACGCTGAAGGTCACCGAGCCATCGGCTGTCGACGTAGAACATCAGGTAAGACCATGGCTGGTCGTGGATCGGGTTACAGGCATGCACGTCGCCGGGATTCATCAGCACCACGGTGCCTGCCGCGATGCGCTGCGAGGTCTTTTCATGCAGATACGTACTTTCCCCGGCAGTGACCGCACCGATCGAAAAAGTCTCATGAGAATGCGGCGCATAGCAAACCAGTCGACCATCCTCTACCGAACGCGCCTCAATGAAGGGCAGGCATTCGTCACGCCAGAAATAAGGTGTCGTGGTCGGCGTGCTGGAGTGGTTGCTGTGCATGCTGATATCCCGTCGGCAGAGCGACGAGGATAGCGTAGGGCGCTGATGCTTTGCTATCAGGCTGATCCTGAGCGGGTAGCGAAAACATCAGGCCCTGTGCGCACGGTATGCGCACAGAGTGCTCTGTACTTACTTCTTGACCGGCACGATATCCATGATGTTGCCGTTGACCTTCTGGAAGCGCACGTACTTGTCATTGATCTTTACCCACTCGCTTTCCTTGGCTGGCTCTTCCAGGCCTTTGCTTTTCCAGTCCTTGACTTCAAGATCGCTGCGACGGTACTTCTCCGGCACGCGGGAGCCCAATTCCAGTTCATGCATGTTGTCCTTGGACTCGGTGACTTTCGGATCGGGCGTCTCTGCTGCATGAACCGGCAGGGTAACGGCCGAGAAACAGCCGAGCAGGGTCATGCAGGCGATCAACGATTTGCTATTCATATGAAGACTCCCAGTCTTAGGTATCAGGCGGCTTGATGCCTTTGGTAATAACTGGGACCTTCATGGTTGAAAATCATTCGATCGGGTTTGCCGCGTTCAGCCTTTGAGCGTTTCAGTGATGGTTGCAGCCAGTGGCGTAGTGGGGCGCTTGATCAGTGTGCTCAACTGGTGACTGTCGTCGAACAATGCGCCTTGAGCTGCCGCAGCATCTGAGTCTGCCAACAACTGCGCGACGAAATCCGGCAGGCCCGCTTTGATAAGCGCCGCTTCGAATTCAGCCTGCGGCAGGTCGACATAAGCCAGTGTCTTGCCGCTTTGCCTGGACAGTTCGGCAGCGTAGTCGGCCAACGTGTAAGAAACATCGCCCGCCAACTCATAGACGCGACCGGCCTGATCCTCATCGGCTGTCAGAACTGTTGCGGCCGCTTTGGCATAGTCCAGTCGCGAGGCCGAACTGATCCGCCCCTCACCGGCGCAGCCCATTACCGCGCCATGCGCCAAGGCTCCCGGAGCGCCCGCTACATAGTTTTCGGTGTACCAGCCATTACGCAGCAAGACGAAGGGCAGGCCGCTGGACTGCAAGTAGTCTTCAGTCTCGCGATGTTCTTTGGCCAGACCCAGTGCCGAGGTGTCCGCGTGCAACACGCTGGTGTAAGCGAGCAGTTTGACTCCGGCATTTTTCGCCGCATTGATGACCGCCTGATGCTGAGTCAGACGCTGGCCCACCTCGCTGGACGAAATCAGCAGCAGCGTGTCAGCGCCGGCAAACGCGCTGTCCAGCGTTGACGGTTGCGCGTAATCGGCCTGACGAACCTGAACGCCCAGTGCCGAGAGGTCGGCGGCCTTTTCCGGGCTGCGCACGGCAGCAATGATCTGCGAAGCGGGCAGGCGAGTGAGCAACTGTTCAATGACGAGACGGCCAAGCTGGCCAGTGGCACCGGTGACAACGATCATGTTGGAGTTCTCGAATCAGGTTGATGGAAAGCACGAGGATAGTCATGATGCTTTCTTTTCGTAAGTACGTACAAAAAGGTAAGTGTCATGAGTGAATCCGCCGCGCACCCATACTCAGAAACGGCCGAATCGATGCTGGCCTTTGTTCGTCAGGGGCAAGTGCTGGCCACCGACTGCCCGTCGAGGGTTGTCCTCAACCATGTCTGCAGTCGCTGGGGCGTACTGGTGCTGGTGGTGTTGCGGGGTGGTATGCATCGCTTCAGCGAGGTGCGGCGCAAGATTGGCGGGGTCAGCGAGAAAATGCTCGCGCAGACGCTTCAGCATCTGGAGCAGGACGGCTTTGTCAGCCGTACATCCCTGCCGGTGGTTCCGCCTCATGTTCAGTACCGCTTGACGCCGATGGGTGAAGAAGTTGCCTTGCAGGTCGAAACGCTGGCGACCTGGATCGAGACCAATCTGCCACGCATCATGCAGGCCCGCGAAGCGTCTGCGCAGGCTCAGGTGAAGCGTGCTTGAGATGTTTCTGACAGATTTTTCATCTGGTGATTGTCGGCTCGACTGCCTGCAATCAGTCGCTTCTTGCTATGGTGCGCGCCGAAATATTCATTTACACGTTCAGTAGCGCCGTTTGCCCTTCACCGAGAAGCTGTAGAAATGCCCAATCCAATCCCCCTGAAAGACCACGAGAAAGAGACGCGGCTTGTCAACCAGCGCCTGATTGCCTGTGCCGTACTGGTCGGGCTGCTGGCGATCTGTCTGGTCGCGCGGATGTATTTCCTGCAAGTCACCGAGTTTGAATACCACTCGACCATTTCCGAAAACAACCGGGTGCATGTACTGCCCATCCCGCCTGAACGCGGTCTGATCTTCGACCGTAATGGCGAGGTGCTTGCCGATAACCGGCCCAGCTTCAACCTGACCCTGACCCGTGAGCGTGCCGGAGACTGGCACAAGGTGATCGATGAGTTGATGACGCTGTTACAGCTGCCCGACGAGGATCGCATCCTGTTCGACAAGGAGCTGAAACAGGTGCGCCATCCGTTCGAGCCCGCGACCTTGCTTTACGAACTGACTGAAGAGCAGATCGCCATAGTGGCGGTCAATCAGTACCTGCTGCCGGGGGTGGATGTAGCCGCTCAGTTTGTTCGTCATTATCCGCTGGGCGCGCATTTTGCCCATTCGATCGGTTATGTCGGGCGTATCAACGAAAAAGAAGCCGCCCAACTCGACAACGATTATCGCGGCACGCAGTCGATCGGCAAGACCGGCATTGAGCGCTTCTACGAGTCTGAACTGCATGGCCGGGTCGGCTATGAAGAAGTTGAAACCAACGCGCAGGGTCGCGTGTTGCGGGTTTTGAAACACACCGATCCGGTGCCCGGCAAGAACATCACCCTGAGCCTGGATGCGCATTTGCAGGAAGCGGCCGAGAACGCGCTGGGTGATCGACGCGGTTCTGTAGTAGCGCTGGACCCGGAAACGGGCGAAGTGCTGGCGATGGTCAGCAAACCGAGCTTCGACCCCAACCTGTTCGTGACCGGCATCAGCTTCAAACAGTACGCCGCGTTGCGCGATTCCATCGACCGGCCGCTGTTCAACCGGGTACTGCGCGGCCTGTACGCGCCGGGTTCGACGGTCAAACCGGAGGTCGCCATTGCCGGGCTCGACAGCGGCGTAGTCAATGCCTCGACCAAGGTCTTCGACCCCGGTTACTTCCAGTTGCCGGATTTCGATCACAAGTACCGCAACTGGAACCACAGCGGCGACGGCTGGGTGGACATGGACACGGCAATCATGCGTTCCAACGACACGTACTTCTACACGCTGGCGCACAAGCTGGGCATTGACCGACTGCATGACTACATGACCATGTTCGGCATTGGCCAGAAGGTTTCGCTGGACATGTTCGAGGAATCCGCCGGCCTGATGCCGTCACGCGAGTGGAAGCGCGCCACACGACGTCAGGCCTGGTTCCCCGGCGAGACGGTGATCCTCGGTATTGGCCAGGGCTACATGCAGGTCACGCCGCTGCAACTGGCCCAGGCCACCTCGCTGATCGCCAGCAAGGGCGTCTGGCATCGTCCGCACCTGGCGATGGAAGTGGGCAATGTAGCGCCGGTCGACGAGCATCCGATGCCGAATATCGTGCTGCATGACCCCAATGAATGGAATCAGGTCAACACCGGCATGCAAATGGTCATGCACGACCCGCGTGGTATTGCGCGTGATGCGGCGAAGGGGGCGCAATACCGCATCGCTGGCAAGAGTGGCACGGCGCAGGTGGTGGCGATCAAACAGGGCGAGCGTTACAACCGTCTCAAGACCCTTGAGCGTAACCGCGATAACGCCCTGTTCGTCGGCTTCGCTCCGGCCGACCATCCGAAGATCGTGGTGTCGGTGACCATCGAGAACGGCGAGGCGGGCGGCAGAGTCGCAGGCCCGGTGGTACGGGAAATCCTCGATGCCTGGCTGCTCGACAGCGAAGGCAAGCTCAAGCCGCAATACGCAGTGCCCACCAAGGCGACGGGCAACCCGCACGCCTGAGCCGCCTGCCACAGCAGGCGGCCTGACCGAGCCCTGAACAGGGCTCAGGTTTTCTGAACTGTCGAGAATCCATCGGGTCGACCACAACAGGCGTGGCAGAGCGCTGCGCGTGTTTATCTGAATCCTTTATTTGCCTCGACAAGGAACCCCTAATGTCCAAGACCATCGCCGACCATCTTGCGCAAACCCTCGCAGCGGCAGGTGTTTCCCACATCTGGGGGGTGTCTGGTGACAGCCTGAATGGCCTGACCGACAGCCTGGAACGCACCGATTCGATTCGCTGGATGCACACCCGTCACGAAGAAGTCGCCGCCTTCGCTGCCGGTGCCCAAGCAGCGTCCAGCGGCAAGCTGGCGGTCTGCGCAGGCAGTTGCGGACCGGGTAATCTGCACTTGATCAACGGCCTGTACGACTGCCATCGCAACCGGGTGCCGGTGCTGGCGATTGCTGCGCACATTCCATCCTCCGAAATCGGCCTGGATTACTTCCAGGAAACCCACCCGCAGGAGCTGTTCAAGGAGTGCAGCCACTTCGTTGAACTGGTCAGCAACCCCGAGCAATTCCCGCGTGTGCTGGAACGCGCCATGCGTGCGGCGATCAGCCAAAAGGGCGTTGCGGTGATCGTCGTACCCGGCGACGTGGCGCTCAGCGAGGCACCGGATGTGCCCGCGAAGTGGGTCGAGGCCACACCGCCCAACGTTGTCCCGGCAGACAATGACCTGCAGTCGATGGCCGAGATGCTCAACGCTTCCAAGGCGGTGACGCTGTTGTGCGGTGCCGGTTGCGCCGGTGCTCACGAGCAGATCCTCGCGCTGGCCGACACGCTGGGCGCGCCGATTGTTCATGCATTGCGCGGCAAGCAGCACGTCGAGTACGACAACCCGTTCGATGTCGGCATGACCGGGCTGATCGGCTTCAGCTCTGGCTATCACGCCATGCTGTCCTGCGACACGCTGGTGATTCTGGGCAGCAGCTTTCCATACCGCAACTTCTACCCCGAGAAGGCCGACATCATTCAGATCGACCTCGATCCGACCCAGCTCGGCCGCCGCACGCCGGTAGCGTTAGGTCTGGTCGGCGGGGTGCGTGAGACGCTGGATGCGCTGCTGCCGAAGCTCACGCCGCACACCGATCGCCGATTCCTCGACAAGGCCCTCAAACACTACGCCAAGGCGCGTGAGGAACTCGACGAGCTGGCCACACCCACGCCGAATGGCACGCCGATTCACCCGCAGTACCTGACCCGGCTGGTCGACGAGCAGGCTGATGCCGATGCGATCTTCACCGTCGATGTCGGCACGCCGACCCTGTGGGCCGCGCGCTACCTGCACATGAACGGCAAACGCAGCCTGCTGGGCTCGTTCAACCACGGTTCGATGGCCAACGCCTTGCCGCAGGCGCTTGGTGCCAAGGCCGAACACCCGGATCGTCAGGTGGTGGCATTGTGCGGCGATGGCGGCCTGTCGATGCTGCTCGGTGACCTGCTGAGCATTCGTCAGTTGAATCTGCCGATCAAAATGGTGGTGTTCAACAACAGCTCGCTGGGCTTCGTCGACATGGAAATGAAAGCCAGCGGCTATGTGCCGCATGGCACCGACCTGCACGAGACCAACTTCGCCGGTATCGCGCTGGGCGCAGGCATTCTCGGGTTACGCGTCGAAAACGCCGAAGAGTTGCCCGCCGCGTTGCGCAAGGCCTTCGATCATCCAGGCCCGGTGCTGATCGACGTGGTGACCGCCAAGCAGGAACTGGGTATTCCGCCGAAGATCAAGCTGGCGCAGGCCAAGGGCTTCAGCCTGTACATGATGCGCGCGATCATGAGCGGGCGTGGCAGCGAAGTGCTGGAGCTGGCCAAGACCAACCTGCGTTAATCACACTCAGGCGCTTCAACAACGGGGCGGTCGGAGGGATGATTGACCCCGTCACTGACCTTCACCTGCCCCAGATCGAAAGGATTCACACCTTCCAGGCAGGCGACGTTGTACCCGTATTCATCGGGGTTGGAACGTCGCTGATGGTGGGTGTAGACCCCGCATCTGCCGCAAAAATAATGCTCGGCGGTACGCGTATTGAACTGATACAGCTTGAGCACACTTTGCCCGTGAACCACTCGTACCCCGTTCTTCGCCACTGAAGCGACAATCGCGCCTCTGCGCCTGCACAACGAGCAGTCACAGCGTCGCGGGTCAACAATGCCGTCCGGCAAGTCCAGCTCCAGCATGATCGCGCCGCAATGGCAGGACGCATGGTGGACAGGTTTGATCTCGGTAGGGCCGACTTTCTTGATCATAGGGTTTTCCCTTGTGCGTGTTATCAACCAGCGTAAATGCAAACAGTCTCATACCGCTGCAAATTAAAGCAGACCAGCAGGTAAAGCTTGGCACTTCACCGCCGAAACAATTGGATGGAGGCAATACCAGCTACGGCAGGCTGATTACTGAACCCTCTCTGGTTATAAAAAACGTCGCCGTTGAAAGAGCGTTGGACCTGGAGCGTTTTTATAGAAAGTCTGTGAGTTATGAGGTCTGTAATGCTTAGAAATGCTCCTTTGAGTATGAAACTGCTGCTTATTCTTATGTTCCCCCTGTTGGGCTTCCTTGCGTTCGCCGGTATTTTTGTCGCCGACAAACGCGAGACGCTCAGCGACAACAGTCGAGCGGTCACGGCCACCAGCGCCGCGCAGAAACTCAGTGACGTAGTGACCACCCTGCAGCGCGAACGCGGCGCCAGTGGTGTGTTTCTGGGCAGCGGCGGCAAGTCGATGCAAGACAAGCTGAAGACCTTTCGCCAGGAATCCGACAAGGCGATCAGCGCGATGCGCGCCCAATCGACGGAAGGCATTCCCGGGCTGGATGGTGTAAAGCGGGCACTGGATGATCTGCTTGCGCTTCGCGCCAAAGTTGATTCGCTGGCAATCAACAATACCGAGTCCGGCACGCGTTTCACTGACATCATCAAAACACTTATCGGTTTTACCTACTCGCTTGAAGCCAGTATCGAAGACCCTGAAATTCTCCGCGCACTGAGTTCGCTCAATCAATTTGTCGACATGAAAGAGCGTGCAGGCCGCGAACGGGTATTGCTTGGCCTGGCCTTCAACCAGAACCGTTTCGACTCAGCCCTGTTGTCGCGTTTCAGCCGCAACCTCGGTGAATTCTCCGGTTACTACGAAGCCTTTCAGCGCTGGGCCCCGGACGTTTTCAAAAGCAAACTGAGTGCTGTCTTGCAGCAGCCAGGCTCGCTGGAAGTGGCGCGCCTGCAACGACTGGGCTTTGATACCCCGTTGGGCGATCCGCTCAATGTCAAACCGGAAGACTGGTTCAACCTTGCTACCGTACGTATCGACATGATGGCTCAGGTAGAAGCCGAGTTGGGGCAGACCGTCGTGGGCCTGGCCAGCGATGCACGCAAAGACGCTGAGCGCAGCCTGTACGTCGCAATCGGCACTGTAATCGTCATGCTGATTGCCGTGCTCTGGCTGGCGTCGGTGATCATCCGCAACATCAAGATCGCCGTAGTCGACGTGAACCGCACCCTGATCACACTTTCCACCCGCGATCTGACCGCCAGAACCCGTTACACGGGCAAGGACGAGTTTGGTGAGATCTCGCGCAACCTGGACAACATGGCGCAACAGATCAGCGAAGTCATCCGCGAAATCGGCAGCGCCACGGCGCAGGTTGCCACGGCTGCGGAACAGTCTTCGGCGGTGGCATTGCAGACCAATCAGAACGTGGCACAGCAGCGTCAGGGCACTGATCAGGTCGCCACTGCCATCAGCCAGATGAGCTCGACGGTCAAAGACGTTGCACGCAGCACCACCGATGCGTCGGCCATGTCACAACGTGTCAACGCCAGCACGATGCAGGGCAAGATCGAGATCGACAACACCGTCACTCTGATCAAAGGTCTTTCGGTCCAGGCCGAACAGACGTCGCGGATCATCGACGAACTCAAAGGTGAGAGCGATTCGATCTCCTCGGTCCTCGACGTCATTCGCGGTGTGGCCGATCAGACCAACCTGCTGGCACTCAACGCCGCCATCGAAGCCGCACGTGCCGGCGAGCAAGGCCGTGGCTTCGCAGTGGTGGCCGACGAAGTGAGGAATCTCGCCAAGAAGACTCAGGAATCGACCGTCAGCATCCAGAACATGATCGCCAACCTGCAATCCGGCTCCGACCGTGCCGCAAGCTCCATGCAGGAAACCCTCGGCAAGGCCCAGCAAGGCGCAACAAACGTTGTGCGTGCGGGCGAATTGCTCGAAGAAATCGCCGAAGGCATCGCCAGCATCAGCGACCGCAACATCCAGGTCGCTTCGGCTGCCGAGGAACAAAGCCTGGTCGCCGAAGAAATCCACCGCAATGTCCACGACATCAACGCCTTGGTCATTCAGGTCAGCGCCGGTGCCGAGCAGACAGCCGTCACCAGCCGCGAACTGGCTCGGCTGGCTGAGCAGCAGCAGGGGTTGGTGGGGCGGTTCAGGGTGAGTTGAGGGTAAGGCGTCTGGTTTGATGTTCAAAGGCCTGGGAGCGTGAGCTTTCAGGCTTTTTTTTGCAGCATTGCGCCAGTGTTCAAGTGAATACCGATCACCCAGGAAACACGCTCACACAGCCCCGCGATATCCTCCCTCGGTCATGACCATTCAGTCACCTTTTCACGTAACTTCACGTCCTTCATACGATTATGTAGTGATAAAAAATAATCACTACATAATCGTTGACGCGCTGCATTTGCCCTTGCATTATGCAGCTGTCTCCCTGATCGGGAGCGCAGCAAAGCGGTACTGAACAGGCTCGGCAAGCCGTCGAGATGTTCCCGGATGTAGGCTGCCCACAAGGCAGATTGATGAAGCTGACCTGGCATTGTCGTCGATAAAGGCGAGAAGCTGGCGAAACGTCCTCATGATGCTTGTATCGGATCGATTGTCGATTCTGGGTCGGGTCTTTGGGTTTCGTGACTTCTTCTCGCTAACGTTGACGCCGTTGTGTAGCGGCTTCTCATCAAGGCTACCTGCATGTCCTTGAGGGCCGGAACTGTATTCGACGAACGCTCTATCGCGGTTCGTGGATGAACGTCTGGCACATGAACTTGATGTATCAACTATTGAACAGTCTGCGAGTGAAGGAGCATCAACATGAATATCAACCAACAACCGACTATTGATCAGCTGGCGCTTCTGTTTGCCGAGCGCAAAGATACGCTGGATGACCATATTGTATGGATTGCCGAGTCCGGAGAAGTGCACGTCGATGCCATGGCGCCGCATACCCAGGAGTGCGAATTCCGCGATGCTCACCCGGAAATGCGCGTTGCGCTGAAGATGTTCCGTCGTGGGCAGGGCTATGTTGGCAGAAAAGCCGCTGCGGATCGCACGTTCATGGAACACACGCTGCAAGCGTTGAAAAGCGAATGGCAAAAAACCCAGCGCCATGCGCACTCGCAGGTGGCCTGAGGATCGGGCATATCGTGCCAGGCCTGCTCCCCCCGACGCTGTCAGGGAGCAGGTCATATCAGCCAGAGAGCAGAACCGTTTCAGCGTCAGCTCTTTATCCTGTCTTATTGTTGTACAAAGGGAATCGGGTGGTATAAATTCCGGCCAGGAGTCAGCGTGTTTGGCGCTGTTTTTTCCGGTTTCGGTATAGACCACGCCGCTGACTCTTACGACTTTCTGGCTGCTGGTATTTAAGCTGGCAGTACATCTTCCGAGGTTGTCGATGCCCGTGCTCGCGCCACGATGGTTATGGTTTCTGATCCTGCTCAGCAGCAGTGCCTTGGCAGACTGGCGTGAAGCGCTACCCAATGCGCAGGTGGTAGGCAGCGGCGAACTGACGCTGTTCGGGTTCCGCATCTACACCGCCAGGCTGTCCAGCCCGGCAAAGCCTTTCACGGCGGACGCTCCGCTGGCACTCGAACTCACTTATCACCGAGACATTGACCGCGAAGACCTGGTTGATGCCAGCATCGATGAGATCAAGCGTATTTCCGGGGCCGCTGTCAGTGATGATCAGTTGACGGCATGGCGTCAGCAAATGCAGCAATCGTTCGTTGATGTGCAACCGGGCATGAAGATCACCGGCGTCTATCTACCTGGCCGTGAGGCACGCTTCTACGTGGGCGACAAGCTCCAGCATGTCGTGCCCGACAGCCAGTTCGCCAAGGCATTCTTCTCCATCTGGCTTGACCCGAAAACCCGCAACCCGGAGCTGCGTGAAGAGCTGCTCGGGAAAGCAGGCTGATGATGACTCAAGGAGGGCGCATGCTCAGAAAATGGATGGTAGTACTGGGCCTTGGCCTGGTTTTGAGCGGTTGTGGTGGCGTGCCGGTCACGCACTACAGTCAGGAGGCGCCGAAGCTTGATCTGCGCAAGTACTTCACCGGGCGCGTCGAAGCCTGGGGCATGTTCCAGAAGCGTTCAGGCGAGGTCACCAAGCGCTTTACCGTGGTGATCGATGGCCATAATGAAGGCGAAGTGCTGGTGATGCATGAGGCCTTCAGCTACAGCGATGGCACTAAACAGGTTCGCGAATGGCGCCTGCGTCCCGACGGTCCTGGCCGTTGGAAGGGTACGGCAGGGGACGTGGTCGGTGAGGCGCGTGGCGAAGTGTCGGGCAACAGCTTCCATTGGAATTACGTGCTCAGGCTGCCGGTGGACGGTACCGAGTATGACGTCAGTCTGGATGACTGGATGTACATGATTGACGAACAAACCCTGGCCAATCGTTCGTCGATGACCAAGCTGGGCGTTGAGGTCGGGCAGATAACGCTGTTCTTTCGCAAGACTGACAAATAGTTAGCGCCTCGTTATGCGAGGCGCAATACCGGTCAACCGCCCGTCATGTTCATGAAACGTACCACCTGCACACCGTCGTCGTGAGTGAAGTTGTGGCTCCACGGCTTTAACTGCATGGCGTCGATGATTGCTTTCTCAAGCTTCTGCGGCTGACCGGGGTTGGCACGCAGCACCGACTTCAAGTCCACTGAATGCTCGTTGCCCAGGCATAGCAGCAAACGTCCTTCAACTGTCAGGCGCACGCGATTGCAGGTGCCGCAGAAGTTATGGCTGTGCGGAGAAATAAAGCCGATGCGAATGCCTGGCGCTTCCGCCAGACGCCAGTAGCGCGACGGACCTTGGGTCGAGTCAGTGGACGGCACCAGCGTATAGCGCTCGGCAATACGCTCGCGAACCTGATCACTTGAATAGAAGGATTCGGCACGGCTGTGCTCGCTGATGATGCCCAGTGGCATTTCTTCGATGAACGAGACGTCCAGATTGCGATCGATGGCGAACGCCAGCAGGTCGTTGATCTCGTGATCGTTACGGCCATGCATAACGACACAATTGAGTTTGGTATGGACAAAACCGGCAGCGTTGGCGGCATCGATACCAGCGATGACCTTGTTCAGGTCTCCGGTGCGGGTCAGCTCGCGAAAGCGCTGCGGGTCGAGGCTGTCCAGGCTGATATTCAGGCGTGTGACGCCAGCGTTAAACAGCGGCGCTGCCAGTTTGTCCAGTTGCGAGCCATTGGTGGTCATGCACAATTCGCGCAGGCCGGGCAGGGCGGCGATTCGCTCGCAAAGCCCGACCACACCGGCACGTACCAGTGGCTCGCCACCCGTCAGACGAATCTTGCGAGTGCCCAGCGCAACGAAGCGCTCAGCCACCTGCAGGATCTCTTCCAGGGACAGGATCTGTTGGCGAGGCAGAAACGTCATCTCTTCGGCCATGCAATACACGCAACGGAAATCGCACCGGTCGGTGACCGACATGCGCAGATAATCGACTTTGCGGGCAAAGCGGTCCATCAGGACGGGTTCGGACATTTCACCTTCTGACTGATTGATAAAACTGCATTCCATTTGGAGGCCAGCGTGCTACAGGGGTTCAGCGCTTCTGCACACTGAATGCCCTGTTGCGCTGGCGGACAGGCTGGCAGAGTGCCTTGATTCGCCTTCATATTAGCCATAGAAGGCTCTGCTTGCACAGGCTGGATGCCCGCCACGCTAACCGAGACGAATTGCCGCAGTCCAATTGCTTGTTCTGATGCGTTCATCGACTGGCTCTATGGCAGCCGCGTTGGCGGGCGCTGATCAGTCGGAACGCGCTGCTGCACTGCGTTCGTAGCGTTCGAGTAAAGGCTGAATGCTAATACCGTGCAACAGAATACTCAGCGCCACAACCGACAGCGTCATGCCGATCACCACATCGCCGACATCATCCGCCAGCCCATGCGACAGGGCAAAGCACAGGTAATAAAGACTGCCGATACCGCGAATACCGAACCAGCCCACCAGCGCTTTTTGCCTGCGGTCGAGCAAATTCCGGCTGACCAGTAACCAGACGCTTGCCGGGCGGATGACGCAGAACAAGGCCAGTCCCAGGCCAATTGCACGCCAGTCCCAGTACGTGGCCAGTGCAGCGCCCAGCAAGGTGATCAACAGCACTTCCATGGCCCGTTCCACCAGGCTGCCGAACGCCAGCATGTCGCCCATCATTACCCCGGCAGCCAGTTGTGAGTCGCTGAGATCGTCGGCTTTGGCCACGGTGCCTTGTTCCAGCGAGGCCGTCATGTGTCCTAACACGGGCTGAGCCACGTGTTCCGAGGGCAGTTCCGAGCAGGTGGCGCGAACTTCGGCCTGACGCAAGCCGAAGCCTGCGGCGAAGACCGACAGAAAGCCGAACGCGCCCAGACTCTGGGCGATCACATAGGCCAGCGCGATCAGCGCCAGGGCCAGAAAATCGTTGGGCGAAGTGGTGCTGTCGGCGTTTTTGACGCGCAGAAAAATCATCAGATGGCCGACACCGCGTCCCATCCCATAGCCAATCAACAACCCGGCCGGCACAGCCCAGATCAGGTCCTTTATCAGCCATTCTTCTATCCAGTTGGCCATGCCGCCGCCGGACGTCAGGTACAGCAGGGCAAAGATCACGAAGGGGAACGCCGTCCCGTCATTGAGCCCGGCTTCACCGGACAGGCCGAAACGCAGCCGATCCTGATCCTGCGCACTGTTGACCTGCACCATTCCCGCCAGTACCGGGTCGGTCGGCGAGAGCATGGCGCCGAGCAGCACCGACACGCCCCAGTCCAGCCCGATAATGTAATGCGCGGCGACGCTTACCCCGGCGATGGTCGCCAGCATCACCGGCCCGGCCAGCCAATAGGCCGAATGCCAGGCTTTGCCGCTCAACGGCAGGCGCAACTTGATGCCTGTGCCGAACAGCGAGAACAGCACCGCCACTTCAGTCAGGCGCTCCAGCCATTCGTGGGATTCCTTGAAATTCAGGTCCACGACATCGAGGCCCATCGGGCCGATACCGAAACCAAAGGCCAGGCACACCGCTGATGTGGTGACCGGCATCCAGCGCAGATAGGAAGAGGTGAGCGCCAGCAGCATCAACAGGACGCCGAGCACGCTCATGCAGACAATAAAACTCATAGAAAAAGAACCACCGCTGAATGCGCCTTGAGAAGAGGGCGTAACGGTGGGACTCCCCTATGCGGTAATAAGTTGAAATAATTTGCCCGGCGGTGAAAAACGCTTGCCGCTGGCTGCCTGCGAAGGCACGTCCAGCGGGCAGGCCTGTGACGGACTAGCGCTCGATACTGCGGCTCCAGCGCGCATTCCATTCTGGGCGGATCAAGTTGACCTGATCCCAGTCAATGGTCACAGCGGTTTCCAGGTATTTTTCCATCGCCTCAACCTGAGGGCGCGTCTTGTCAGTGGTCGGTGTTTTCGGGTTGGACGGGATCTGATCGCCGAATTCCAGCGCCGGTGCCTGAGCTTCAGGCGTCAGCAGGTACGCCGCGAGCTTCTGCGCCAGTTCCGGCTGGTTATTGTTGGCCAGCGTACATTCCGCCACGTTCAGCACCACGCCGCCTTCCTTGGGCGATGCATATTCCACCGGCACACCTTTGATTTTCAAGGCAGTCACCTGAGTCGGCGTCAGCGGGAAAATGGCCGCTTCGTCGGTCTGTACCATTTCGGAAATCTTCGCTGAACTGGCAATGTATTCCAGCACATTGGGGCCGATTGTTTTCGGCCAGGCCTTGAAGCCAGGCTCGACATCTTTCTCACTGCCGCCCTGAATGCGGTTGAACATCAGGAAACCATGCAGCCCAAAGGTCGAAGAAGCCAGCGACTGAAACACCACCTTGTCCTTGAAGCGCTTGTCGGCCAGGTCCATCCACGAGGTTGGCGCGCTCCAGCCTTGCTCCTTGAACATGCGCGTGTTGTAGGCCAGGCCTGTGACGCCGAGGCTGACTGCCGCTGCCTGTTCTTTGATTTTCGCCTTGGCCGGCAAATCACTTAACGCGGCGCTGGGTTGCAGGGTGTCGCACAGGCCCATGGAAATGGCCCGATACATGATGCCGTCGTCGAGGAAGATCACGTGCATCTGCGGGTTGTCTTTGCTGGCCTGCACCTTGGCAAGGATGTCCGCCGACGTACCGGGCACGATCACCACCTTGACGTTGTTGGCTTTCTCGAAAGCAGGCAGAACCTGATCGGCATACAGCCGTTCCATGGTCCCGCCGTTCATGCCGAGATACAGCGTCGTTTCAGCCTGCGCAGGCATGCAAAACAGGGCGGCCGCCAGGGGCAGACAGGACAGACCGGTGAGCGCGAGATGTTTGCTGGTTTTCATAGGGACGATCTTCCTCTGTGCAATGGGATGACGTTCGTAACGGGTTCAAGCGGAACGGGAGATTTTTGTTGAAAGCGGCCAATGGAAAAGGCGTCGAGCGAGATCAGCGAAGACCCTTCACAGACCCATTCAGCCAGCGCTTCGCCAGCCGCCGGGCCAATCTGGAAGCCTGCCCCGGCAAAGCCAAAGCCATGCAACAGGCCCGGCCGGGTGATGCTCGGGCCCAGCACCGGTTCGCGATCCGGTAGATAACCTTCGGTGCCGCTCCAGGTGCGAATGGCCTGCGCCCCGGCGAGCGGCGGATAGAGCTCGACCGCGTTGCGCAGGATATCCAGCAACGCTGCCTGTCCCGGTCTGGCACGGGCCGGATCAAGGGCAAAACCCTGGCCGCCGCCGAGCACGCAATTGCCGCGTGCGACCTGGCGGGCATAGATACCGCCGCCTTCGACGCCCGTGCTGACGTCCATGAACATCGGCAGCGGTTCGGTGACGAGCATCGCCGGATGCCCGGAATACATCGGCACCGGTTCGTTGAATTGTGCCGCCAGTTGCCCGGCCCAGGCGCCTGCGCAATTGAGCAGCCACTGCGCGCGCAGGGTCATGCCGCTGGCGGTTTTGACGGTAAAGGCCGTGCCGTCATGGCTGACTTCACTGACTGCCGCCTGTTCGAAGATTTGCGCACCGGCCTGGCGAGCGGCGCGGGCGAAAGCCGGTGATACCAGGCGCGGATTGGCATGCCCGTCGTCGGCACACAGCGACGCGCCGACGGCGACATCGCCTGCCCACGGGTAGCGAGCGCGTAGCTGCTCGCGATCAAGCAGTTGCAGGTTCAGGCCAAATTCGCTGCTGGCGTCTGCGTAGGCACGCAAGGCATTCATGTCCTGCTCGCTGCGCGCCAGTTTGAGATGGCCGGAGCGTTGGTACTCGCCGTCGATGCCGATCAGCTCACGCAGGCTGCCCCAGATCTGGTGCGCCCGTTGTGACAGGGGCAACTGTGACAAGGGACGACCCTGGCGTCTGACCCCGCCATAATTGACACCGCTGGAGTGCGAGCCGCAGAAGTCGCGCTCCAGCAGGGCGACGCGCTTGCCTTTGCGGGCCAGCGCCAAGGCCGCCGACGCACCGACAATGCCGCCGCCAATCACAATGGCATCGGTTTCAACCAGCGCGCTCATGGTTGCTGCTCCACCGCTTGTGGCTCGACGCCGAACGGAATGGGTTTGATGGGCGCCTGGCCGCGCAGGCGCCCGACCTGCTCGATCGGGCGTCCACTTTCGTGAGCCACGATCTCGGCCGCCGCCAGGCCACACATCCGGCCCTGGCAGCGACCCATGCCGATCCTGCACATGGCCTTGACCCGATTAATCTCCCAATGACCCTCCTGCACGGTGCTGCGAATGTCACCCGCAGTCACTTCTTCGCAGCGGCACACCAGGGTTTCGTCCGGCACGTTGGCAGACCAGTCCTCGGGGAACGGGAAAGCGGTTTCCAGCCCATGACGAAAACGCTCGATGCGCTGCAGTGCGGTTTTCAGGTCGCTGATACGCAGCGCGTCGACGTTGATACCGCGGTCCTGCAACAGACCAAGGGCGGCCAGTTCACCGGCCATTTCCGCCGCGTCTGCGCCCATGATTCCCGCGCCATCGCCTGCCAGGTAAACGCCCGGCACGCTGCTGCGTCCGCAGTCATCGCGCACCGGCAACCAGGCGCGGTTCAATGGGCTCCAGGCGAATTTGCAGCCCAGCAGATCAGCCAGTTGTG
Organism: Pseudomonas syringae; assembly: GCF_023278085.1. Taxonomy (NCBI): domain Bacteria; kingdom Pseudomonadati; phylum Pseudomonadota; class Gammaproteobacteria; order Pseudomonadales; family Pseudomonadaceae; genus Pseudomonas; species Pseudomonas syringae. The sequence continues at coordinate 2,267,443 of NZ_CP066265.1, forward strand.
TTTCGCTGCGCAGCGCATGGGCAAAGGCCACGGCATCGCAGGCCAGATGTACTGATGTGTCGTTACGTGCCCACTGGATACCAGTGACCCGCTGTTCACCCGCTATGCGCGAAAGCTGCGCACCTTGATGCACCGGGATGCCTCGAGCGGTCAGCCAGGCGCGGTAATAAAGGCCCTTGGCGAGTGTGGCCGGCTGACCCAGCAGCGCGGGCAGTGCCTTGCACTGGGCCGAGAAGGGCGCGCTGTCCAGCACCGCGACCACCGTTGCGCCTGCCTTGGCGTATTGATAGGCCACCAGATACAACAGGGGCCCGCTGCCGGCAAACACCACGCGCTCGCCAATCGCACAGCCCTGATATTTAAGGGCGATCTGCGCGGCGCCCAGGCTGTACACGCCGGGCAGGGTCCAGCCGGGTACGGGCAGAATACGGTCAGTGGCTCCCGTGGCGACGATCAACTGAGCGTAATCGAGGGTTGCGGTTTTGCCGTGTTGCAAGGTGTCGAGTTGCCCGTTTTCGGCATTCCAGACCAGCGTTTGCGGCCGGTAATCAATGTGCTCCGTCAGCGTATCGAGGGTTTGATGCAGTGCTACCGCCTTGCCGCTTTCAAAACCGTACAGTGCCTTGGCCGAGCGCTGAAAATTTTCCGGCTGGCGACGATAGACCTGGCCGCCGCCGCGCAGGCCTTCATCGATCAGGCTGGCCTTGATGCCATGGGCCAGCAGTGTCTGTGTGGCGCGAATACCTGCCGGGCCTGCGCCGATGACGACAACGTCTGGTTCGTTCATGAGCGCCGCCCCGGCTCGCGATTCACCGTCTGGCCGGCCTCCAGCAGCGTCGAGCACGCGCGCACCCGCTGACCATCGCCCAGGCGCACCCAGCAATCCTGACACGCCCCCATCATGCAGAACCCGGCACGCGGTTCGGCGCTGAAATCGCTGCCGCGCAAGTGCTCGCTGGCAGTCAATACTGCGGTCAACAGCGTATCGCCCAACAAGCCGCTGGCCGGTTGGCCATCAAGGGTGAAAGAGAGCGCCGGGCGGTCGCGTTCGACCAGTCGCTTGAGCAGTGCCATAACGTGAAAGCTCCGGGTTAGTGTTTGCCGACCAGCACGCGATCCAGGCCATAGACCCGGTCCAGCAGGATCATGGTGGCAGCGGTCAGGGCGATGACCAGCGCCGATACGGCGGCCATCATCGGGTCGATGGATTCGGTGGCGTAGACGTACATGCGCACCGGCAGGGTCTGGGTGGCGGGCGAGGTGACGAAGATCGACAACGTGACTTCGTCAAAGCTGTTGATGAAAGCCAGCAGCCAGCCGCCCGCCACGCCGGGCAGGATCATCGGCAGGGTGATCTGGTGAAACAGCGTGAAACGACTTGCGCCCAGAGACTCGGCGGCATGTTCCGCGCTGCGATCGATACCAATCGCCGCTGCCAGCACCAGACGCAGCACGTAAGGCGTGATCACCAGTACGTGAGCGAAGATCAGCCAGGTGAAACTGCCGTTCACCCCCATCAGTGCAAACAGGCGCAGCATCGCGACGCCCAGCACCAGATGCGGAATGATGATCGGCGAGAGAAACAGTGCATTGAAAAAGTTGCGGCCCGGGAATGTGTGGCGGGTAATTGCCAGCGCGGCCGGGACCGCGATCAAGGTCGCGAGGGTCGCCGAAACGAACGCCAGCATCAGGCTGTTGTAGAACGAGTCGATAAAATCGGCCCGTTCGAACACGGCCTTGAACCAGCGCAACGAGAAGTGGGTGGTGGGCAGGCTCAGGGTGTTTTCCGGGGTGAAGGCCACCAGGCACACCACCACCAGCGGGGCCATCATGAACATCACGACCAGCGCGTGAAACGACAGGGCCAAAGGACCGTTCTTGGACATGGATCATTCCCCCAGAGTTTTTTTGTAGCGGCCTTCGATCATGCGATTCCACGACAGCATCACCAGCAGATTGACCAGCAGCAGCGCCACCGCGAGGGTCGCGCCCATCGGCCAGTTCAGCTCCGAGAGGTATTGGTCGTAGATCACCGTGGCGACCATCTTCAGGCGGCGTCCGCCTAGCAGGCCGGGAATGGCGAACGAGCTGGCGGCGAGGCCGAACACGATCAGCGAGCCGGACAACACGCCGGGCATGACCTGCGGTAGCACAATCAGGCGCATCACTTTTGCCTGGCTGGCGCCCAGCGACAGCGCGGCCTGTTCGGCGGTAGGGTCGAGCTTCTGCAACGAGGTCCAGACCGGAATGATCATGAACGGCAGCATCACGTGGACCAGCGCGATGATCACTGCAAACGGGGTGTACAGCAGTTTCACCGGTCGCCCGCCCATGAACTGGATGGCCTGGTTGATCAGACCGTCAGCGCCGAGCAGCAGGCTCCAGCCGAAGGCCCGGACGACCACCGAGATCAGCAGCGGCGTGAGGATCAGAATCAGGAAGATCGAGCGCCATGGCGTGCCCATGCGGCTCAGAATGTAGGCTTCCGGCACGCCGATCAGCACGCACAACAGGGTGACGAGCGCGCTGATCCAGAAGGTGCGCAGGAAAATTTCATAAAAATACGAGTCGGTAATCACCGCCGTGTAATTGGCGAGTGTGTAGCTGTCGCTTTTCACCCCTACCTGATAGTCGAACACATTGAACGACAGCACCAGGGTCAGGCCCAGCGGCAGCACCAGCAGGCCGATGTACAGCGCCAGCGCCGGGGCTGACAGCCAGTAGCCGCGTCCGCCCTGGCGCATCTCGGTCAACAGGCTCATGCCCGCACCTCGTCGGCATCCAGCACGCGCAGCAATTCGCTCGGCCAGTCCATGCCGACCGGTGCGCCTTCTTCCAGTGGCGCCTGCCCATCGTTGCGGCGCACCACGGTGACTTCGCCGATACCGGTCTGGATGCGATACAGCCATTGGCTGCCGAGAAAGTAGCGTGTGGTGATGCGCCCCGACAGACGCCCGCAACCGGGCTCAACCAGGTCGATTTTCTCCGGGCGCAGGCTGAGGGTCAGCGCACCATCGCCAGGCAACTGCCGAATCTGCGGGCAGCCGCTGCTGTCCAGATCGCCCTGCAACATATTGGCCTTGCCCACGAAACCTGAAATGAAGCGGGTGCGTGGGTGTTCGTAGAGTTTGTACGGCTCGTCGATCTGGGTGATGCGTCCGGCCTGCATGACCACCACCCGGTCACTGATCGACAGCGCTTCAGCCTGATCGTGGGTAACCATCAGCGTGGTAATGCCTACTTCATTCTGAATGCGGCGAATTTCGAACTGCATTTCTTCGCGCAGGTTGGCGTCCAGATTCGACAGCGGCTCATCGAGCAGCAGCACAGGCGGTTCGATGACCAGCGCCCGCGCCAGAGCAACGCGCTGCCGCTGGCCGCCGGACAACTCACGCGGGTAGCGTTCGGCATGCTGGCCGAGGCGCACTAACTCAAGCACACGAGTAACACGCTGTTGCAGTTCGGCTGCGGGCACCTTGCGCATCCGCAAGCCGAACGCAACGTTGTCGGCCACGGTCATGTGCGGAAACAGCGCGTAGCTCTGAAATACCACACCCAGGCCCCGGCTGCTGGGCTTGGCGTGGGTGATATCCCGGCCGTCGAGCACGATACGCCCGTCACTGACCTCGACGAAGCCGGCAATCATTTGCAAAGTGGTGGTTTTGCCGCAGCCGGAGGGGCCGAGCAGCGAGACAAATTCGCCCTTGTCCACGGACAGGTTGGTTGCAACCACCGCGTCTATGGAGCCGTAGCGTTTGGAGAGACCTTCGAGCTGCAGAAATGCCATGCCTGCTTCCACCTTAATACGTGCGCGCCGAGGCACGCGTTTGTCATGGGCAGATGCGAAATGAAGTCATGCAATTCTGTGGACGTTGGCGCTCGCTCTGAGTCGGCTGCCGATGATTGTTCAAATCGCCCCTGTGGACTGAGAGTAGGACGAAGGCTAGGATGCGCTCAATGCCAAATTTCACTGAATAACATATTTTTTTGAATTAATTCATTCAGTGATAATTAAAAGAGAAATACACATGAATAATTCCACTGATCGGAATTCTGATTCCCGCGACGTAGGTGTCGGGGCGGTTTCCAGACTGTTCGCCATCCTGCGCTGCCTGGGCGATTGCGACGAAGGCGGTGAACGGGTGACGCAACTGGCGCAGCGTGTCGGCTTGTCGCAACCGACCACCCACCGCCTGCTGCGCAGCCTGATGGACGAAGGCATGGTCGAGCAGGATGTGCTCAGCAAGCGTTACCGGCTGAGCATCGAATTCTTTGCGCTGGCGGCCAGAGCCGGCAACAGCGGCAATCTGCGTGACCTGGTGCGCCCGAGCCTGCTGCGCCTGTCTGCGTCGCTGGGTGATTCGCTGTTCCTGTTGGCGCGTAGCGGCTTTGACGCCATCTGCTTGGACCGCAGCGAAGGCCCTTACCCGATTCGTACTTTTACGGGTGATATCGGTGGTCGCGTCGCGATGGGCGTGGGGCAGGGCAGCCTGGCGATTCTGGCGTTTCTGCCCGAGGACGAGCGGGAAACGGTGATTGCCTACAACCTGCCACGGCTCAAGGATTTCCATCTGTATGACGAAGTGTTTCTTCGCTCGGAAGTCGACAACGTTCGCCGCCTTGGCTACGCCGCTCGCAATACCGGCGCGCTGCCAGGCATGGCCGGGTTGGCGGTGCCGATCATGGACCGCAACGGGCGTGCGGTGGCGGCGCTCAGCGTGGCGACCATCAGTGACCGGTTAGGGCCTGATCGCCTGATGACCGTAGTGGAGTTGCTCAAGCGCGAGGCGGCCACCATCAGCGCCCGAATCAATCCGTTCGACCCGTCGCTGCGGCGGCCCAGCCAGGTGTTCGGGCAGGCGGAATAGGGCAGCTTTCTGTGTCTGGCGTTTTCTTGACGTCTGGCTGAACCGGCTACCAGCCGTCGCTGTTTTTTAAAGATAAATTCGCCTGAGCCGATGATGATCCCATAGGGCTATACGCTGCTGATTTATAGAGCGGGCGTAAAGGGATGAGGCCTGTCATCTCATGCGCGCTGACGCATACCTCTTTGTATACAGAGATCATCACGATGTCCAAATCCCTCAGGCTTCAAATCCTTGGCTTGCTTGGCGGCAGCCTTGTGCTTGTGTTGATCATTGCGCTGGCCTGCTTCAACTTCCTTTCCGATAACGTACAAGCCTACCGCAGCCTTCTTGACGGTCCGGTTCGGGCGTCTCAATTGGTTGACGACGCCAATCTGCAATTCAAGATTCAGGTTCAGGAATGGAAAAACGTCCTGCTGCGTGGAAAAACGCCTGTCGAGCGTGACAAGTACTGGGGGCAGTTCGAGGAGCAGGAGCGCAAGGTGCAGGGCACGTTGGGCCAGCTTGCGGATATGAAAGGCACTGATGCCTCGCTGAAAAGCCAGGTGCAGATGCTGCAACAGGCGCACCTGACACTGGGCACGGCTTACCGCACTGGCCGCGACGCGTTTATTGCCGCAGGCGGCGACGCTACTGCAGGTGACGTCGCGGTCAAAGGCGTTGATCGGCCGACCAGTGAACAGATGGCCGGTCTGGTCGACCAGTTGCACAAGGCCAGTGATGCCCAATCCATTGCGATCAGCAATGAAGCGCAACGGACCATCCTGATCGGCGCTGTCGTGATGCTGGTTTCTGCACTGTTGGTAGGGCTGCTGGCGCTGTGGATGGTCAATCGCAACCTGATCGCGCCGATCCGCATGCTGATCGAATACGTCGCTCAGTTGAGCGAAGGCAAGTTCGGTGTGCGTGTCGAAGTGACACGACAGGACGAACTCGGGCGTCTGGCGGTTGCGGCCAATACCCTGCGTGATTTCCTGGCCGATACTTTCAATCGCCTGAAGCGCAGCACCACTGATCTGGACACCGCTGGCGGCGAGTTGAATGCGATTGCCGAGCTGATGGCGCAGGGGACTCATGAGCAGTTCGAGCGTACCGACCAGGTCGCAACGGCCATGACCGAGATGTCCGCTACCGCTCAGGAAGTCGCCCGGCATGCCGCACACGCTGCGCGTGCTGCGGATGAAGCTGATCAGAGCGCTCAGGATGGCGAGAAGGTCATGCAATCGACTATCGCGACCATCACCCGTATGCGCAACGAGATTTCTTCGACTGCCGACGTCATTCAGCGGCTGGAAACCGACAGCGGGCGTATCGGCAAGGTGCTGGAAGTGATTCGCGGCATCGCTGACCAGACCAACCTGCTGGCGCTCAACGCCGCCATCGAAGCCGCACGCGCCGGGGAAGCCGGACGTGGTTTTGCGGTAGTGGCCGACGAAGTCCGCACGCTGGCGCAACGTACTGCTGTATCGACTTCAGAAATCAATCAGATCATCAGTTCGGTGCAGACGGGCGCCGCCGATGCGGTGCAGGCCATTCAGGGCGGTCAGGCGTGCAGCGAGGAAAGCGTCGAACAGGTCACGCACGCCGGGGCGACTTTGCAGCGCATCACCGTTGCGGTGGAAAACATCCGCGACATGAACCGGCAGATTGCTACCGCCGCCGAAGAACAGACGTCAGTGGCCGAAGACATTTCGCGCAATCTGACTGAAATCACGGCCATCGCCGTGACCAATCAGGACAACGTCAAGCGCACCCAGAGCGCGAGTCATGACCTGAAAGGTCTGTCAGCCGGCCTGACAGACGTCATCTCGCGGCTGAGTGCCTGATAAACCTGACGCCTCTTCCTCAGCGAAGGGGCCGTCAGGCTCAGGTGTTTACGCCCATCCTGTGCGGCTCAAGCCTTCGGCTTTGAACACCAGCGCTTTCAGACCGCCGTCGACGCGTGCGTCGGGGAATTCCGGAGGGTTTTCCAGGCGTTCCTGAAAACGCAGGCAGGGCGCTTCGATGGCGGTGTGCCCGATCAGGAAGTCCGGGCCCAGCGCCGGATCGTTCATGCACGCCAGCACCGTGCCGTCCTCCTCCAGCAACTCCGGCAGACGACGCAAGACGCGCTGATAGTCCTTGTCGAGCATGAAGCTGCCTTTCTGGAAGGAGGGCGGGTCAATGATGATCAGGTCATACGGCCCCGAGCGAGTCACTCTGGCCCATGACTTGAACAGGTCATGCCCCAGAAACGTCACGCGGCTCAGATCATGGTCGTTGAGCCGATGGTTCTCGCGACCGCGATTCAGCGCAGCGCGGGCCATGTCCAGATTCACCACATGGTCAGCGCCCCCGGCAATGGCCGCAACCGAGAAACCGCAGGTGTAGGCGAACAGATTGAGGATGCGCTTGCCCTTGGCGTGAGCCCGCACCCAGTCACGTCCGTAGCGCATGTCCAGAAACAGGCCGCTGTTCTGCTTCTTGCCGAAATCGACCTTGTAGCGCAGACCGTTTTCGCTGATCACCCAGTCGTCCATCATCTCGCCGGTCAGCGACTGCGTGGTGCTGTCTGGCAGATAACGGTGTTGCAACAGCAGGGTACGAGCCTGGCTTTGCTGCCACTGAGGCGTGTCGATCAGCCCGGTCAGCAAGTGCGTCAATGCGTCCAGTTCGGATGCCTGCGGTTCCTTGAACACACAGACCAGCACCACGCCCTGCAGCCAGTCGACGGTCACGTGTTCCAGACCTGGCCACACGCGGCCACGGCCGTGAAACAGTCGGCGGGTTTCGTTCGGGATATTGCTCAGAGCATCGAGCAGGTGGTGTTGCAGGATCGCGAGTGCTTCAGGGGTCATGACAGCGGTCGGTTATGAAAGGCGGCGTATGGTAAACGATTTCAGCGGAGGGGAATCACGAGGTTCAGCGCGGCATGTAGCGGCGTTGCCAGCGGTGCGGAATTTTCAGCGAAACCAGGCCGAGCAATGCCGACAGGCTGCCGCTGATCAGTAACGCGTTGAGCCCGAGGCGTTGTTCAAGCATCGCGCCCACCACCGCGCCAATGAACATGCCCACCCAGGGCACCAGTTGAATACGCCAGCCATGCTTGCGCTCACCCAACATCCAGCGCCCCAGACCGCGGCCGAATCGCGACAGCGCGCCGGTTACGTAGGTCAGGCCGACCGGCAGGCCATTGACCTGTTCAACGGCGGCATTAAGCATGCCCATCGCCAGAATGGCCCAGACCAACGCCAGCATATTGCTGTCCAGCGGCCATGCCGCCGCGGCGCACAGCAGCGTGGCGATGCCCAACAGCAGAGGCAGCGCGCGTCTGCCGCCGCGCCGGGCAACAACCACGCCCAGCGCGTTGCCGATGATGAACGTAAAGATGGCCAAGGCCAGGCGAGCCGTCACGTTGAGGTCGCCGTCACTGATCGCGACGGCAAGGCGTGTGGTGTTGCCGCTCATGAACGAAACGAAATCACCGGTCGCCATGAAGCCGATGGCATCGGTCATGCCCGCCAGCACAGACAGGCTTGCGGCCAGCGTCATGCCGACCCTGCCGCGCCATTTCTGCATGTGCAGATGCCTGGGGCTGGCGCTGACATTGACGGGCGGTGGCAGCATAAAAGGTCCTCTGGACCATCAGCGACGTTACTGTCAGAGACTCAGAGCGGTTTGGCGCGCACGATTCTTTTTGCTCGCACTTCATCGGCATACGCCTTGAGCTGATCGGCGTCGCTGTAGAGTCGGTTGACCATCTGCAGAATGGCCGTGACATCGACGTCCTTCATTTGCGAAGCAAGCTTGAGGATTTCTTCTGCGGTGTTCTCAAGATTTGTTGCAGTGCCTTTCAAGTGCTTTTTCAGCTCTTGAGTCGACTTATTGAGCGCCATACGTGTTCCCGTGCGAAGACCTGAAATACCATACCCGGAGCATGGCTTTTTCCGCGATAACAATCAATCCGGCATGCGTGTTGACCGCGCATTGATAGACGTATCGGCAAACGTATCGGCATTGTTCCGGTCAGGTTTAGCCCGCAAGTCGCTATTCAATCGTCGCGGGTCAACACTTCCAGCAGCTCTATCTCGAATGTCAGGTCGGAGCCGGGCGTGATATGAGCGCCCATGGACCTGTCGCCATACGCCAGATGGGCAGGCACGAACAACTGGCGTTTGCCGCCCACTTTCATGCCCATCAGGCCCAGGTCCCAGCCCTTGATGACGCGCCCGGTGCCGATCACGCACTGAAACGGCTTGCCCCGCTGGTGCGAAGAGTCGAACACCGTGCCGTCTTTCAGCGTGCCGGTGTAATGGGTGGTGATCAGCGCGCCCTTGACCACGGCTTTGCCATCGCCAGGGTGCAGATCAGTGACCTGTAAATCATTGCTCATTGCCGGGTTATCCAGTGAGTGTGACGGGTGGGCTTTCTCGCAGAAATGACCGTCCGTGACAAGTCGCCTGAACGAAAACGGGGAAGCTTTCGCTTCCCCGTTCGCACTGCACAGTGTGTTAGTTCAGAGGTTCTGTGAGCTGACTACCATGGCCTGGGCAATGTTTGCTTTCTGCTCCTGGGTGAAGCCGTCCCAGATATTGGTCTTGGCGTAGTAACCAAGGCCTGCAAGGCAGTAGAGGCTGAGGGTCAGGACAATGACGATAGACACGAACGTCCAGCGGCCTTCGTCATCGTTTTCCCGTGTGAAGCTGCGGGAGTAGTTGTCCTCTGCGCTGCGGAAGAACAACGCGGACGACAGACGCTTGAGCCACTGGAACATATGAACAACAACGATACGCAGCATGGGTAGATCACCTCAAATGTTAAGAAAACGGGGCGCCCGGACGCCGCTGACGGGACCGGATGCAAAAGCTGAAAACGCAAAAAGCCCGTCTATGACGGGCTTTCTTTTTATGATTCTGCTCAGCAGGGCAAATGAACCGAGGTTCACAGGTGGTCTCTTGGACGCTGCGCCTGCATGACGTTATGGCAACATTTTAAAACAAATGATTTCTCGCTTCTACCCGACAGCTGCTGTTGTCAGACAACTGGTCGTCTCCAGCCGTGTGGCAAAACGTCGCTGGGGGGTGTTTGGGGTTTGGGCGAACGTTCGCTAAGAGGGCTCATCAGTCAATTTTTGTAATACATCTGCGAAGTGCGAAACAGTTGGACATATTGTACGATCAGCGCCCGTATTGATTTTCAGGACTGTATGAATACCCTCCAGGAGCCTCCGAGTTGTCCTCCTTCCATCGTTTATGACTGGCCGGTGATGTCCCTTTCACCGAGCAGGCCGTTCCATTCAAACGTTGATCTACCCAGCCCCTTGCACTGCATCGATCCTGCCAGGCTTTCGCGTACCGGCATTGCAACGCCGTGCCTGACGTACCGCCATAGCGTCTGGTCTACAGTGACCCGTGCCACTCCCTGCCATTTTTCCCGTGAGGCTGCATAACTACCATGGAATGGATCGCTGACCCCACGGCATGGCTTGGCCTGCTGACCCTCATCGTGCTGGAACTGGTGCTGGGTATCGACAACCTGGTGTTCATCGCCATCCTGGCCGACAAACTGCCGCCAGAACAACGCGACAAGGCCCGTGTCATCGGCCTTTCGTTGGCGCTGATCATGCGCCTTGGCCTGTTGGCGAGCATCTCCTGGATGGTGACGCTGACCGAGCCGCTGTTCGAGATATTCGATAAAACCTTCTCCGGACGTGACCTGATCATGCTGTTCGGTGGTGTGTTCCTGTTGTTCAAGGCCACCATGGAATTGCACGAACGGCTGGAAGGCCATGTGGCCCAGCGCGCCGGTAACGCAGCGTATGCGCTGTTCTGGCCTATAGTTGCGCAGATTGTCGTACTGGACGCCGTATTCTCGCTGGATGCTGTCATTACAGCCGTCGGCATGGTCGAGCACCTGTCGGTGATGATGATCGCGGTGATCTTCTCCATCGGCCTGATGATGATTGCCAGCAAGCCGCTGACCAAATTCGTTAACAGCCGCCCGACGGTGATCATGCTGTGCCTGGGCTTCCTGATGATGATCGGTTTCAGCCTGACTGCCGAAGGCCTGGGTTTCCATATTCCCAAGGGCTATCTGTATGCAGCGATTGGCTTCTCGATCCTCATCGAAGTGTTCAACCAGATTGCCCGCAAGCGCAGCAAGAAGTCAGCACACGGCCATCTGCCGCGTCGTGAGCGTGCTGCTCACGCGGTGATGCGCCTGCTGGGTGGTCGCAGGCTGGAGTCAGGTGATGCCGATGAGGAAATCATCGACATGCTGGAAGGCGAAAGCAGCGAGCCTGTGTTCGATCGCCGCGAGCGGGTAATGATCAGCGGCGTTCTGCAGCTGGCCGAGCGGCAGATTCGCACGGTCATGACCCCGAGGGCCGAGATCGACTACATCGACTTGACCGACGATGCCGAGAAAATTCGCCTGAAACTGATGCACTCTTCCTACTCGCGATTGCCATTGATCGGCGAGGGCGGCATCGACGAGCCATTGGGCTTTGTGCACAAGAAAGAGCTGTTCAAGGAACTGCTGTCCGGCAACCAGCCAGACCTGAAGCTGATGTCACGCAAGGCGATCAACCTGCTGGAAAGCTTCACGATCCTCAATGCCCTGGAACAGATGCGCAAGGAGTCGACCCACATTGCATTCGTGGTCAACGAATTCGGTGATTTCATCGGTGTCCTGAGCATGACCGACATTCTGGAGTCCATCGCCGGTCAGCTGCCGGACGCCAGCGAAGTGGAAGGCCCGGACATCGTCGTACAGGGTGACGAATTCGTGGTGTCGGGTGCTTTGAACCTGAGCCTGATCCGCGAACGTACCGGCTTTCAGGCCAAGGCCACCGAGGATTACCAGACCCTGGCCGGCCTGGTCATGAGCCTGCTCGACCGCCTGCCGTCTACCGGTGACAGCCTGAGCTGGCAGGGCTGGAACCTGAAAGTGGTCGGTGTGGAAGAGCGCCGCGTGACACGGGTAGTGCTGCAAAAGCAGCCCGACATCGGCGCTGGCAAATAAGCGCCGAGCTGTAAAAAAAACGGGGCCTTCTCTTCTGTACGAAAAGTCGGCGAGCGAAGGTCAGGCAAGGCAAAAACAGGCGAGGAAGCGGAGTCTACGTGTTGTAAATGAGCATTCCGAGCCTGTTTTTAACGCAGCATCACCGAGCGCAGCCACTTTACGTACAGAGCCTAGTGAGCAGGCCCCGTTTTCATGTGTGCGCCACACTCATTTCCGACGCGGGCGCGACACCACTGACTCGATATTCTTACGCCCGATCAGCCTGGCTTGCGCAGGTTCTGCAGCCACTGGCGCTTCAGCCAGCCACTTGAACATCACCAGACAATCCACCAGCCCCAACCGGGCATGACGATAAGCCTTGGGTAAACGCCCGACCGTTTCAAAACCCAGCTTGGCCCACAGCGCAACCGCTACCTCGTTGCTGGCGACCACCGAATTGAACTGCATCGCCAGAAACCCGCTGTCCCGCGCCAGTTGCTGCGAGTGCTCACACATCAACCGCGCCACACCACGACCCCGCGCTGCGTCCGTCACCATATAACCGCAATTGCAGACGTGATCACCCGGTCCTGCCGCATTGGCCTTGAGGTAATAGCTGCCCAGTAACTGGCCGTCTTCTTCGGCAATCAGGGTGTGCAGCGGCAGCGTCATCCACAGATTGCGCGCTTGCTCCTGAGTGAGTGCAGGATCGTAGGCGTAGGTTTCCTGAGCGACAACGACAGCCTGAAAGGTGGGCCAGAAGCGCTCGAAGTCTTCCGGGGTCATGGGGCGGATCTGGATCATGGTGAGGCCTTGGTGGGTATGGCTTGAATTCCGGTGTGTACGTTATCTGGAGCGCACTACCACTTCCAGGCTTTTTCGGTGAACTCAGCAGTGGAGGGGAGCACGGTGTGGAGGAAATTGAGGTATTTGTTGAACAGCACCTCGTGCTGGAAGCGGGCCTCGAAGCCGAGTGTGACGTCAGTGCGGTGCGTGATGATCATCAAGCGTTTGCGGTCGACGGTGACGAAGTTGTACTCGCCCCATGGCAGGCTTTGTTCGTGGTGGATGGGGTTTTCCCAGTTGAGTAGCTTGATGGCTGCGATAAAGGCCATGGCGACAGGGCCGATGAGGAAGAGCATTGAGCCGGTTAGGATGGCCACCATGACGAACAACAGGATGACGGTTATGGCGATGCCTTTGAAAAAGGAGGAGGCGAAGTCGGGGTAGTGGAGATAGTACTCAAGGTGGGCTCTGTCGGTTTTGATGGTGTAGTTATAGATGGTTTTTTGGCGTACGCCTAACGCTATGATGTAGATGGCGGCGCCCGCGAATGTATACACCAGATAAAGTGCATCAGAGGGAGTCTCCAGGTAGACATCCCGGCCAAGCCATATGCAGAAGCTCATGGGCAGCGCGCATATAAATATCGTACCTAGCTGGGTCCAAAATATTTCATTGGGGGATCTTGCCATGGTTTTTATGGACCAGTTAAAAATATCATTGCTCGCTAGGCTCGGACTTATTGTTTCAGCACTATCTGAATCATCATTGGTGTTGTTTGTGGTTTTTTGCAAGATAGAGGTTGTCGTTTTTTTAGTCATCAATATTATTCCGCTATTTCAAGTGTCGAAGTACTGGCTCGGCTGGATGCTTTTATTTCCAGTTCGGTGTGTGCCAGCCCGTCGACTGCTGTATCTCCCTGACTATAAAGTTTCAGTTGAAACAGGTAGCCTACGTCCTGTTGGCCAGGTTTTATCAGACTGTCGGGATACCATATTTGTAGTTCCAGATACGTTGCGTCTTTCTCAAGCGGCACCCAGGTTTCCCAAACAACATCTTCACTTTCAGGAGGCATAAGCGGAAATGTGAAATCTTCTTGGGCTTTGCGGGCGGGCTGATTGACAAGCTTTTTAAATTGATCAACCTTCTTGAACTGTCCTCTGTCGAGAAAGGGGTCGAGTATCGGGTCATCAATTTTTGCTACAGGCAGCACGCCCAGTGGACGTTTACTACTGATGATATTGAAATGTACTGATTGTCCGCGCACTGCGCTTGGTAGAAGAATTTGTACGCCAGCACCGTATTGTACCGGAGCACTATAGGGGGTATCTCTACCAAAATAGTGGTCTTCGTCGCGTGTGGTGCTTTTAACATGAACCTGAGGGCTCAGCTGTATTGTGAGCAGAGCAAGTTTTTCTTCAAGTTGACCACTTGCATCTGTTGAATAACGGTAATTGATTGATTTGGACCAGCTGCATTTCCGCAGCCACCATCCAACGCTATCTTGCTTGAAGTAATTCAGCGCCATATTAGTCAATAGATAAATCACACCTGTTAGCAGTATTGCTACGCTAAACCACGGGTTCATTGCAACCAATGTATACGAACTGGTTGGAAGAATTCCTGCAGCGAGCTGGAATGTGCTGCCTATCGCCATAAGGCCTACTGAACCAAATTTTATACGTGTGGCAGTCGCCTCTTCAGTTGTTTTTGTTTTAGTCAGGTCATCGTAGATGTCTATCAACTCCAACGTAGCCGCCGCTATCCCAAATGCTCCCATCGCCACCATCGAAACCCTGAACCCACTTATCGCCTCACCCCACGCAGTATTATCCCTTGCTTTCCAGTACCCTGCCGACCTGTCAAGAATCCCGACATTCCTGCCATCAATTAGTATCGGCGTGGCGTCCTTGATCACGCGCCACGGCGCTTCAACAAACACCGCCATCAACAGGTTAAAGCTATACCCCAACCCGTAAGTGACCTTGCCAATATCCTTCACGCTAAAATCCCCATCCTTCGTCAGGTCCCGATAGGTGAGGGCGGTGTTGATGAAGTTGAGCATGATCACGCTCCAGGTGATCGAGCCCGCGATACCGCCCAGGTTGTCGATCCAGCGCTTGGCGGAAGCGAGCCAGTCCTTGGTGATGGCTTTGCCGGACTGGAAGTGCAGGCGAATTTCGTCCTGCAACTGCCTGGCGTATTGGTTGTTTTGGAAGTCGAGCAGGGCGGGCATGCTCAGTTCATGCAGGCGAAGTTTTTTCTCAAGGGTGCGCAGGTGGTTGGCAGTGCTTTTGCGGGTGTTGTAGGCGGTTGGATAGAGCCAGCTGCGGCGGGTGTCGCTGATCTGTTTGTTGAGTACCTGCCACTCACTGATCCAGGTTTTCAGCTTCGCGAGCATTTTTTGATCGATCGCAATACGCGCCTTTGAATCCAGCAGTATCTGACCGATCAACAGCGTGCGAATCAGCGCAACGATGTTCTGCTGCTTGCCCATAGCGAGGCGGCTATCGATGGGCACCCAGGTCAGCAAGATGCTTTCAAACGTTGCCTTGCCTGCGCCGCTGGCCAGTTGGCCGAGGGCTTTGAAGGTGTCCTGAACGGGTTGTTTCAGCGCCTTCATCCAAGGTTTGTCGGCGAAGCCCTGATGATTGAGCGCGCCGTTGAGTTCGCCGATGCGCGTGGCCAGGTTGGTCACGTCACCAAGGCCGTTCAGCAGCGCATCGGCCTCTTGATGAAGGGCGTCCTTAAGCGCGGGCGAGAAGCCATAGCGCAAGGTGCCAAACAGGCTGCTGGTGTTGGCTTCCTGTTCGGCGAGCCAGGCGCTGGCTGCGTTGTCCTGCGCGTAGATGATCTGCAGGTTGAGCATGATTGTCTGCAGGTACAGCAGGGTGTTCGGGTGGGTGGTGTCGATGAACAGCTTGAACGGTTCTGTGCCCAGGTGGGTCGACCATTGCCGAAAATCGCTCTGCGTGTCGCGCACCTGTTGCAGCAGTGTGTCGCCGGCCGGCAGATGTTGCAGAAGGTACTGACGCGCACCTGTCAGATCGACCTCGCGCCGCCATTTTTGGCGATCTTTCCAGGCTTGCATATCCTGCTCGGTCGGAACGCTGCCGTAACGCGTCTGAAGCGATCTGCGCATCTCCGGGCTCTTGAAGGCATTCGGCAGCAACAGCACACCTCCGGGTGCGGTGTTGTTGCCGATCTGCTCTTCTTCAAACAGGCATTGTTCAAACCAGGCTTCGACGTCGCTCAGGTACTGATGCGTGCGAAGCGTATCACCACGCACCGACTCAGGCAGTTTCTCTGGATTGCTGTCAGCGCCACAGAGCGTAGTTACGGTCTGGGCGATCTGAGTCTTGTGTTCGTGTTCGGCCTGCCAGTTGCGGTACGCCGCCTGATCAGCCGCCAGTTGCATGCCTAGGTCGTTGAACACGGCCAACGGGTCGTCAAGGGCGATGAGCAGCGAACTGTCCTTGTCGTCCACGCTGCCCAGCCAGAAGACGTCCGCACCCACCGGCGCGAATACCGATTGGGCCTCGTCGCTGGCTGACGGTTTTGCGGTGGGAATTGCGGAGTCCGCAAAACGGCCGTCATCAATAACGTTGCCTTTATCGACATCCGCCACGGCCTCTGCAATGCGGTTCAGCGGAAGGGTGTCCGGTTCGGCCATGGTCGAGCAGTAGCGCGCCAGGTCCAGCGCTTTCATCCATAACGCGCGGCTTGGCGGGTTGGAGCGCATGTGTTCGCAGATGCGCCATGTCCACTGGAGCGGCGAAAACGCAATGTGCAGACGGTTGCTGCGCGGGTAGAGCAGGAATGGTTTGCCGTCAGTGCCACCGCTTCGCTGGTCACTGCCCACCTGCACGTCGTTCCGGACGATGCGGCTCAGATGACCGTCAGCGGCAGACACCGCGTATTCATGCAGCGTTCTGGCTGTTTCGTCGAAGACATAGACGTAGCCGTCGTACAGTTGGCGCAAGGTGTAGCTGCGCGTTTTCAACGTCGGCAGGCTGGCCCATGTGCCGTCTTTGGGCAGCGGCTTCAATTTTTTGCGATCAGCATCATAGCGCGAGCGATCCAGCGCGTAGCGCACCGGCACGATGGCGATGTCCGGGCGCTTGAAGGCGCACAGGCTGGTCGCCGTAGCCGGTGTCTTGGCGAAGCATGCCGCACGTCGCTGTTGGCGCGTGCCGTTTTTATCGGTCATGCCGGGTACCCTTGTCTTCATGAAGTTTCTCGCGGTATTCATCGAGCGAGTTGATGCGCAGTTCTGGAGGCAGGTGTTGAAGTTGGGGGTACAGGGTCTGCCATAACGGATAGGGGCTTTGTGGGTGATTCACAAAACCCTGTCCCCACGCGTGGCAGATGTCTGCCCATGTCGCTAATGCGTACTCGCTGACCAGTCCCCATTCAAGGCCGCTGTCCACAGCACGCTCAAGCCATATGGCTATCTGATCTTCGGTCAGGTTTGCGAAAGCCTGCGGATCCTGCTCTTGCAGCCAGTCATGAATTCGTTCTTCAAAAAGCCACCGATAGCATTCTTTCAGCGCCTGTAACTGTGGTTCGCCCAGCAAAACGGAATGCTCGTGCCAGAGCGTTTTCGGATGCTGGTTAACAAATGTTGCAGGTAGTGACGACGGGTTGCGCTGCCAGGTATGCCTGGGAAGCTGCACCCAAAGCTGATTGATAGGTCCCAATATCTGGCTTAGATGCTCTTCGCTATAACTAGATAACCAGTAGTGCGTCACCAGTGGATCCGCAAAGCGCAGCAGGCTTGAATTGCCGAGGTAGTCGATCGGGCACAGAAATCGGCACAGGTGCTCGGCTACATCTTTCAGCGCGGCATTGCTGGAAAATATACTCGCGTCAGTTCGTAACGCGGCGGGCTCAAGCCATTCGCGAATCAGCGAAGATTCTGGTGGAACCTTCACTAGAACAGGACCCTGATTCATGACCGCTGACCAACGCGTTCCCAAGTACAGCGGCATGATCTCCATAGGCTCGGCACGCTGATACACCTGCTTGATTGCATCAGGTCGTAACACGCCGTCAATCAGCAGGTAGTTGGCCAGGTTCATGTTGTGGCTTCCTTGGCTGCTCGCTCGCATTGCTCGCAAAACGGAGTGCGCTTTAGTGCTTGTGCTTGTGGGCGAGTCAGCAGCTCTCCTGCTTTTTCTGCATCGACATGTCTTACCAGGCCTGGCAGCAGCGGCGCGATACCAGAGCCATTCCCCGGGATGCCTCCCGAGTTGAGCTTCACGTGTGGGCCCATGATCGTTACACCACCGGCGTCCAGCTTAATAAAGGAACCGCCGACTTTGAGGGTGATCTCCAATCCCGCTTCAATGACCAGTTTGTTCCCCGCTTTTATGTGAATCTCTCTTCCGGTCTCTATCAGCAATCCATCACCCGCTTTGATGTGCTGCGTTGCACCGACCGTCAGGTGATCGTTCATTTTGACTTCAGTCAGCCGGTCGCCATCAACGGTCCGATGCTCCTCTGCCTTGAACTCGCTGTAGCTATTGGCTGCAACCCGGTCATAACGCTCATGGCCGACGTTGATTGTCTGGTCATGCCTGATGTGTTGCTCCCAGTCGCGCTGGGCATGAACGTAGATCTGCTCCTGACCGGCCCGGTCCTCTATGCGCAGTTCGTTCGAGCCTTCGCCGCCGGGGCTGCTCAAGGTCTTGAATACACTGCGCGTCTGATGCGCAGGCAAATCGTAGGGCGGCACGTGTTCGGTGTGGTACAGGCAGCCGCTGATCAGCGGCCGGTCGGGGTCGCCCTCAAGAAAGCTCACCAGCACTTCCATGCCGACTCGCGGGATGACCATGCCACCGTAACGATGGCCGGCCCAACTGGAAGCAACCCGCAGCCAGCAACTGCTGCCGTCATCGCCCTGGCCTTCGCGATCCCAGTGAAACTGCACCTTGACCCGGCCGTGCTTGTCGCAGTGAATTTCCTGATCTTTCGGGCCGGTGACCACGGCAGTCTGGCTGCCGAAGATCCTCTGTTTGGGGTGACGCAGGGAAGGGCGGTACGGCGCGTTCCCTGGCGTGACCAGAAACGTATTGCGATAGCCCTGGTGAACGTCGCCATCGCCCTTGCCGGGCGGCGCGGACTCTTCCAGCACCTGCGGCTGACGGCCCTCATGGCGGACTTCGGTCAGTAGCCAGAGGTCGTTCCAGCCTTGGTTGGGGTGTTCGCTCAACTGTAGAAAATGACCGCTGACCAGTAGCGGCTGATCACTTAGCCCTTCTCCGAGCCGGTAATCGTGACGGTGCCGTTCAAGCGCGCGTTTGGCCAGATGGGCACCCCGATCACGGTGGGTGAAACCGCCGGGATAATCGTAGTGCTCAAGGTCTGGATAGTCCTCATCCTGTGCCGCGCCTTCCATGGTCAGGCGTGGTTTTTCAAAATGGTAATCACGCCGGGTAGCGCGACTGGAGCGGGTTTCCAGACGCAACTGGAAATGCCTGATCACCGGATCGTCGGCCGCCATCCCGGTGTCCTGCTTGTAGACCACCGGTTTCTTCAGTTCCGGGAATACCGTCTGGTCATCGCCAAACACTAGCTGATGGGCTGTCGGGCTGTGTTCAAAGTGGTAATGCAGGCCTTCCTCTTCGCACAGTCGCTGGATGAAGTGCAGATCCGACTCGCCGTACTGCACACAGTACTCACGCTCCGGGTAAGGTGCGCCGAGTTGGAAGCGGTAGGCGTTTTCCGTCAGGCGGTGATCTTCCAGCACCTGCGCGATGATCTGCGGCACCGTTTTGTGCTGGAAAATGCGTTGATTGGTGCGATGGCCCAGTCGGGCCAGATGCGGTCGCAACGTGATCGTGTAATGCGTCAGTCGCGTGCCGGAATCGCCTTCTGCGATGCGATCAATCAACCCGTGGATGCCGCCGCCATCAGGCGCAAATTGCAAGAACGCCGGTTGCCCGAGCAGGCTTTCCAGATCCAGCGATGCACGACCTGCTCCAGCGAAGCACGTTCGCTGACCAGGTCCAGTGTGAAGCAGAAGGGCTGGCTGATGGCTTCGTGGCCGGTGAAGGCCAGGACCTCGAAGCCATGATCAATGCCATCGGGGCTATCAAGGCTGAGGGTCAGGCGTTTTGAGTGGGCAGGCTTCGCCGTCATCGGGGCCTCCTGTTTAGCCGTTCGCTGAGAGTCCCATCGATCCGGGCAGATCGATGGGACAGGAGGATCAAGCCGAAGCGGGCTCTCTCCAATCGTCAGAACCACTGGTCGTGGCCTTGACGTGGGCCCAGGTAATTTTGCGATAGCTGAAATACACATCCTGCAGGTGTGTGAAGTGCGAGCTATCAGGGTCTTGGCAGTTGGGCATGTAGTCCTCAATCTTGACAATGACGGCATCGGTCAGCGTGGTGGTGTAGTAATGTTCCTGTTTGCCTTGAGCGGAAGTCCTATACCACTTGATTTCTACTTTGCTCATCGTTGCGCCAGAGCAAAGTGCTTCTAGAAGTAACGGCGATGTCCTGTCGAAAATCTTGGTGATGCAGACAGGTTTGTGAACACGTTGACCGGTAGGTTGACCAGACTGAGGGTCACACGGAATACCAATCTCGTGTTTGAACGCCTGGACGATCGCTTCGTCTTCATGGCCCGTCTGATAGATGTTTCCTACTGAGTCAGGCGTGAAAGCTTTCGCAGTCAATACTTTTTGATTTGCGTCAATGATAGTTATGTAAGCAGGTGTTGGCATGTGGTAGTTCCTAATGGTAAGTAGCGCCTCGCAGGCGAAAATGCCTGGATGGCGAGCGATTGCTATAACAACATACGTGCCAACTTTTTATCGGCCTATGCCCGGCAGTGGTTTATTCCACTTGGCCAGAAGTATTAGT
Source organism: Pseudomonas syringae (assembly GCF_023278085.1). Taxonomy (NCBI): domain Bacteria; kingdom Pseudomonadati; phylum Pseudomonadota; class Gammaproteobacteria; order Pseudomonadales; family Pseudomonadaceae; genus Pseudomonas; species Pseudomonas syringae. The sequence continues at coordinate 2,287,940 of NZ_CP066265.1, forward strand.
GTGCCTGATGTCTATTTGTTTAGTAAAAGCGAGCGAATTCTTGCGCAGCTGCTAAGTTTAATTGCGCACCGTGCGCCAGGCCGATCAGCGCGAGGCCGCGTAGCGGATTTTGTCTAGCATGCTGAAAAGGTGCGCAAAAAATTGCGTGCGATGGAGGGGGGAAGTTTACTGGATCAGAAGGTGGTGAGCGAATCTGAGGGTCAAAAAAATCGAGAATATTTCAAGGTGTTTAGTTGGGAATCCTACGAATAAGTCTTTAGTGTTGTAGGAAATTTCCTAAAAAATACTATTCAACACTTACATGCTTGTTTGTTGGGCGGAGCAGGGGTAGATTTCATCCTGCTTTCAATTCGGTAACACGCTTGGCTATTATCTATTAAATGAGGGGTGGGCAATGGCTTATAAAGAAAAACTGTCCATCCGCTATCTGGATATCGCCCGACACCCTATAGCAACACAGGATTACGCCGGTCATGACATACGCTTCTCTACGCTCTTTGAATCATTGGAGCAAGCACTGGGAGGCGCACAGTCAATCTTCGGTTCTTTAAATGTTGACTGGCCTAAAATCAGAGAAGACAGTGAGCATATTCTTGTTAGCCAGTCCAAGGATATGCGCGTTGCCAGCTGGCTCGCCTGGGCGTTATATGAGTGTGAGTCTTTTGTCGGGCTAGTGGCAGGTTTAGGGTTAATCCATTACCTCTGTGAATGTCACTGGCAGGTGTTGCATCCCAGAAAGTTGAGAACTCGCTCTGCTGCCGTGGCGTGGCTCATACTCAGGCTCGAAAAAGTGTTGGTGGAAGATGTCTCGATCACCAATCAACTGATTGTGTTTCAGCAGTTGGCCAATCACCTTGATAAGCTGGATAACCTTTTTGAAAGGTATTTGAACGACGACGCGCCGTTGCTGCTGCCGTTGCGCAGAAGACTTGCACGCATGATCGAGCGTGCTGTCCAGGCTGAAAAAGAGCCTGTGACGGTAGTGGGGCAAGTAAAACAGGTCGCTGCACAGCTATTTTCCAGCAGTTCTCCGATCAATAATGAGAAGGATGCTCAGCGTGCGTCAAGCTCGATGGACGAATCCGTGCGCAGTCTCTGCAGATGGTGGTTGAAACAAAAGACCACCGATCCGCGCGCGTTTCGCCTTGGTCGATCGCTGGTCTGGCTCGCCGTGGACAATGCCCCGGATTGCAACGCGGAAAAAGTAACGCAGCTAAGAGGATTGCCCTCGGAGAAGCGCTCGCTTTACCAGGAGCGCTTCGAACAGGGCCTTTACGCAGATCTGATCGTTGATGTCGAGACCACTTTAGTGTCCTCGCCTTTTTGGTTCGATGGGCAGCGTTTGATATGGAACTGTCTAAAGGCTCTGGGGGCAACAGCGGCCATGTATGAAGTAGAAGCGCATCTCGCTATGCTGCTGAAACGAATTCCGGAATTGGTTGAACTGCGCTTTCACGACGGCACACCCTTCGCGAATGCCAACACACTAGAGTGGATCACCGCTCATGTTTTACCTCCTGTTGTAACCGAAGCGCACCTACGTGAAACGGACGGAAAAACTGAGCTTTCAGAATGGGATGCTGTTTATCGCGAACTATTGCCAAGCTTGCAGGACGGTGGCTTGAAATCTGCCGTCCGTGTGCTAAGCCAGCGGTTGTACAGTGCGGAAGGCGGACGAGATCGATTCTTCTGGAGGTTGTGTCTCGCACGACTATGTTATCAGGCAAAAGAGTATGTGCTTGCGAAGATCCAGCTTGAGTTTCTGGATCAGCAACTTCAGTCATCTGGCTTGCAGTTGTGGGAGCCACTGGTTTACCTGGACGTATTACGCCTATTGTATGACTGCTACGAACGGCTTCCTCAAAATGAAAAGTCAGCAAGTCGTAAAGAGGATGTTTATCAAAGACTGTGCCACTGCGATCTTGAAGGATTGATTGCATAGCACCCTGCATTTGAAACAGATTGGAGAAAATATAATGGCCAAAGAAGGCTCAGTAGCACCCAAAGAACGGATTAATGTCACATTCAAGCCTGCTATCGGAGGGGCGCAGGAAGAAGTAGAACTGCCGCTGAAACTGTTGGTTGTAGGTGACTTTACGCAGAGAGTCGATGAACGCAAGCTTGAAGATCGCAAGGCTATAAGCATCGACAAAAATAATTTTGACGATGTGATGGCCAAGCAAGAGCTGACACTTGAAATGAGTGTACCTAATTGCCTGCAGTCCGATAGTGAGATTGAAAATCTGGCTGTCAGCGTCAAAGTGGGCTCAATGAAAGACTTCAATCCGGCCAGCCTGGTGGAGCAAATTCCCGAGCTGAGGAAGTTGATGGAGCTGCGCAATGCCTTGATGGCGCTCAAGGGGCCATTGGGTAATACGCCCGCTTTTCGCAAGGCCATTGAAAACGTCATAGCCGATACGGACTCACGCAACAGCGTGCTGGATGAATTGGGTTTGAGTGTGGCAGCGCAATAGTGCGTTTGACTTGATTGCAGGGAATTAAAGTATGAGCACGAAAGCTTTATCGCAGGGCAATGTTGGCGAGTTTCAGTACGGGATTCTTGACCAGATTATTGCAGAAACCAGACTGAGCCCCGGTGATGAGGCTTATGACATTGCCAAGCGCGGTGTCGCTGCATTTATTGAAGAACTGCTGAAACCACAGAACAGCAGCGAACCGGTAAAAAAAGCGCTGGTTGACCGGATGATCACGGAAATTGACAGCACGCTGAGTCGCCAGATGGATGAAATCATTCATCATGCGGACTTTCGCGCGCTGGAGGCGTCCTGGCGTGGGTTGCAGTTGCTTATCGATCGAACCGATTTCCGTGAAAACATCAAAATCGAGTTGTTAAGTATTTCCAAGCAAGACCTGTTGGAAGATTTTGAGGATTCACCTGAAGTTGTTCAGTCGGGCCTTTACAAGCATGTCTACACCGCCGAGTACGGCCAGTTTGGCGGCAATCCTGTGGGGGCAATCATCGCCGATTATTTTTTCTCTCCGAGCGCCCCTGACGTAAAAACGATGCAATACGTATCAAGCGTCGCCTGTATGGCGCACGCACCCTTCATCGCGGCTGCGGGCCCCAATTTCTTCGGGCTTGAGCAGTTCACCGGGTTGCCTGATATCAAGGATCTGAGAGATCACTTCGAGGGTCCTCAGTTCGCCAAGTGGCAAAGCTTCCGCCAACAGGAGGACGCCCGTTATCTTGCACTGACGGTGCCGCGCTTTCTTCTCCGCAGTCCTTATGGCCCGGAGGAAAATCCGGTAAAGACGTTTGCCTACAAGGAAAACGTGTCCAACGATCACGAAGATTACCTGTGGGGAAACACGGCCTACGCCTTCGCGACAAAGCTGACAGACAGCTTCGCCAGATTTCGGTGGTGTCCCAACATCATTGGTCCGTTGAGTGGAGGTGCTGTCGAAGACCTGCCATTGCATCATTTCCACAGCATGGGTGAAATTGAAACCAAAATCCCGACTGAGGTACTGATCTCCGACCGCCGCGAGTACGAACTCGCTGATGAAGGGTTCATCGCATTGACCATGCGCAAAGGCAGCGACAATGCCGCTTTCTTTTCCGCCAGTTCTGTACAAAAGCCCAAGGTGTTTGGCAACAGCCCAGAAGACAAGATAGCCGAACTTAACTACAAGCTGGGAACGCAGCTGCCTTACATGATGGTCGTTAATCGACTTGCGCATTACATCAAGGTTTTACAACGTGAGCAGATTGGCTCCTGGAAGGAGCGCACGGATCTGGAACTTCAGCTTAATAAGTGGATTCGCCAGTACGTTGCAGATCAGGAGAATCCAAGTGCCGAAGTACGTGGAAGGCGTCCGTTACGCACCGCGCAGATCATCGTCAGTGATGTTGAGGGCGATCCCGGCTGGTACCGCGTCAGTTTGAATGTTCGTCCTCATTTCAAATACATGGGTGCTGATTTTACGCTGTCTTTGGTTGGCAAGATGGATAAGGAGTAGCAGGGAGGCAGCATCATGAACGCCAACGGTAGCCTTTTCGAACGCCTTGCCGGTCACAACACCCAACGAGGTCTCGATAACGAAGAGCGCTTGATGATTTCGATAGCCGCTCATTTGTCGAATATGCTCGGCACCCGTGCAGGCAGCGTGAAAATGCTGCCTGATTATGGTTTGCCTGACCTTAACGACATGAACTTGAGTTTGCACGAGACGTTAAAACAATCACGTACAGCTATCGAAAAGGTTATCCGCACTTATGAACCTCGTTTATTCGACGTGTACGTCATGGCCGGAGAGAGCAGAGGATGCCCGCTCACGCGACAGTTTGCTGTTGACGCTTCTGTAGAGATTGCCGGAACCAGAAAGGCTGTCAGGTTTTTTGCAACGGTAAGTGGTAGTGGGCAAGTCAGCATCGAGTAAGTCGATCTGACCAGATATGGAAATAAATATTCCTGCTTTTGGGCGCTGGTTTCATTGCTGTTTATAATTCGGTCGGGTAGGTAAACGTTTGTCATTTAATCACTATTATCAAGACGAGCTGATGGCTCTTCGTCAATCAGGGCGGCGATTTTCTGATCGTAACCCGGCATTGGCTCCGTTTTTGGGGCAGGGCAGCCAGGACCCGGACGTTGAGCGGCTACTTGAAGGATTTGCCTTTCTGACGGGCCGTTTGCGTCAGAAGCTGGATGATGACCTGCCTGAGTTGACCCATTCACTCATGCAGTTGTTATGGCCAAATTACATGCGGCCTCTGCCGGCGATGAGTATGTTGCAATTTGAGCCTTTGGTCGCTTGTGGCCCAGGCCTGATCGTCGAGCGTGATACCCCGGTAGAAAGTGATCCGGTAAATGGTCTGACGTGTCAGTTTCGCACCTGCTTTCCGACCGAGGTATTACCACTGCGGCTGACTCGTGTTTCCTACTCGGCAAGCGGAGAAGCTGCAACACTGGCGTTACGTCTTGAGATGACGGGCGAGGGGCATCTGGGAGAGCTGAAATCAGATCGTTTACGCCTGCATTTTGCAGGTGATCGTTATGTAAGTCAGATGCTCTATCTCGGTTTCATGCGGAAATTGAAAAACATCAGGCTATTGCTTCTTGACGGCCACAGTAAGCCGTTGGTGACAGCCGACGGGCAAACGGCTGAGTTCAGTATCTCGCCGGATAACGTAAAACCAGTCGGTTTTGCCGAGGAAGAGGCGTTGATTCCTTATCCGCTGAATACCTTTAGAGGCTACCGCTATCTGCAAGAGTATTTTTGCTTTCCGGAAAAGTTTCTATTTGTTGACGTGCATGGTCTTGACGTCATTCAGTCAATAGACAGAGAGCTGGTGACAAGGTCTCGTGGCTTTCAGTGGGTGTTCGATATGCGCTGCGAGGATATGCAGGGCCTTCGACCTACCCTCGAACATATCAAGCTGTATTGCACACCCGTGGTGAATCTGTTCAAACAGGATGCAGTGCCTATTCAGGCTGACGCGCGTCAGGATGAATATTTGTTAATGCCTGGCCATTATGGTTCAGACGGCTGCGGCGTGTATTCAGTTGATAAAGTGACTGGATGGCAGCCCGGCGGCAAGGGGTATAAGAACTATGTGCCCTTCGAATCGTTTGAACATGATCCTGCTGTTGACGTGGAAAGCAACTCTCCGTATTACAGCGTTCGCCATCGTCATTCCATACTGCAAGAAGGACTTGATACATTTCTAAGCTTCGACCTTCGTGGCGACCGGAAAAATGAAACCATCTCAATCGAATTGACCTGCACCAATCATAACCTGCCGCAAAAGATCAGGGCTGGAGGGATATGCAAGTCGTGCGACGGTACTCCAGATTTCTTGCAGTTCAGAAATATTGCACCCGTCACCAAAAGCTATGCGCCGCCCATGACCCGGGATTTTCTCTGGCGGGTCATTAGCAATATGTCACTGAATTACCTTTCGCTGGCAAGTGTGGAAGCCTTGAAAGTCATTCTTGAGACTTACGATCTGCCGCGTTATTACGACAAGAGGGCGGAGAAAGTCAGTCAGCATCTGTTAAGTGGACTCAAGGCTATCCGTCACGAGCACGTTGATCGTTTACACGATGGGCGACCGTTACGGGGGGTGAAAACCGAACTGTTTATTGCGCCTGCCGAATGTGCAGATGAGGCCAGCCTGTTTCTGTTTGCTTCAGTCCTCAATGAGTTCTTTGCGCTTTACGCCAGCTTGAATTCTTTCCATGAACTGCACGTGAAAACTGATCAGGGAGGTGGCTACGAATGGACACCACGCATGGGGCAGCAACCACTGCTTTAACCGCGCTCAGCCAGGACATACGTGAGTACTCGGTCTATCAGGCGATACCTTTGATCCTTGTGATCTTGCGCGAAATTTATCCGGATGCTGATGATGAACAACTTCATGATTTCCTCGAATTGCGAGCAAATCCGGGGCTTGGTTTCCCGGGTAGCGATATCGAGTGCATGGGTTTTTTCGAAGACCACGGGAGCCTGTATGTCCGGCTGCACCTCAATATGATGAGTCTGGTCGGAGCCGATTCGCCGTTACCGGCTTTTTATGTCGAGCAAGCGGTGGGGGAGCGAGACAAGTCTAATGCCACTCGCGATTTTCTGGACGTTTTTAATCATCGCCTGCAGAAACTGATGTTGCCTGTCTGGCGAAAGTATCGCTACCACGCCGTGTTCACCAGTGGCGCAACGGACCCGTTTTCCGAGCAACTGTTCGCGCTGATCGGTTTGCACGGTGAGCGTATCCGCGAGACGACCGAATTGAACTGGAGGCGTCTATTGCCCTATCTGGGGCTGTTGAGCCTGCGTGCACATTCCGCAGCGCTGATCGAGTCAGTGCTGCGTTATTACTTCAAGCATGCGCAGCTATTTATTGAGCAATGCGTAGAGCGTGCAGTTGAAGTCAGCGCGCCTCAGCTCAATCGTCTCGGAAAAGCCAATAGCCAGCTGGGACGTAACGCGGTACTGGGCAGCCGGGTGCCCGATCGGGGCGGAAAGTTTCGTATCCATATAAAAAAGCTCCACTGGGATCGCTTCCATGAATTTTTACCTATCGGTCCGAGTTACTTGCCATTGGGTGCTCTCGTGCGATTCACGTTGCGCGACCCTCTGGATTACGACGTCTGTCTTGAACTTCTGAATGAAGACATCAGGGATCTACGCATCGGTCAATCAAACACCTGTCGCCTGGGGTGGACCAGTTGGCTCGGGCGTGAGTATTCGCGTGGTTTGGTAACGCTCAGCAGGCCGAGTCATTAAGGACCGCACATGATTAATCCAGATCTGCAACAACTCGTAAAATCTCTTGATATGCCCACCCGCAGAGAACTTGAGGGCACCGCAGAACGCTGCGTTTCCAGAGGCAGCAGCAAGATTCTCGTAGAGGATCTGTTACTTGCACTTCTTGAGCGCCCGGAGGGAATGCTTGCCCGTGCTCTGCTTGAGGTGAATATTCTGGCTGCTGAATTTGCAGGCTTTCTGTTTCCTCCCGTCGAGCAATGCGCTGACGGTACCCCGGTATTTTCTACCGAACTTGTTCAATGGCTTCAAGATGCCTTATTGATTTCTACTCTGGATCTGCGGCAAAGCCATATTGATCAGGCTGCGCTGATCCTGGCATTGCTGCGTAATCCATTGCGTTACGCGGACCGCCCCTATCAGCCATTGCTGGCAAAGATCAATATTGAACGCTTCCGCGACTACGCCCTGGCTGAGCAAATATCTGGCGTAACGAAGCACACTGTCGAGCAATGTGAATCACTGCTCGAACGCTTCACTCATAATCTGACACAGCAGGCCAGAGACGGGTTGCTCGATCCAGTGTTGTGTCGTGATGACTGCATGCGCCAGATGGTCGACATACTGGCTCGACGACGCAAGAACAATCCGATCGTGGTAGGTGAGGCGGGCGTTGGAAAAACAGCGATTGTTGAAGGACTGGCGCTTAGAATCGTTCATGGAGAAGTCCCTCAACTTTTGAAAGACGTTGAGCTACTGTCTCTGGATATGGGGTTGCTCCAGGCCGGTGCCAGTATAAAAGGTGAGTTCGAGCGTCGTCTGAAGGGGATTATCGACGAGATCAAGGCATCGTCTACGGCTATCATTCTGTTCATTGATGAAGCCCACACACTGATCGGGGCGGGAGCCCAGGCTGGCGGCGCAGACGCGGCCAATCTCTTGAAGCCGGCGCTGGCGCGTGGGGAGTTGCGCACCATTGCAGCGACTACCTGGGCGGAGTACCGGCAATACTTCGAAAAAGATCCGGCGCTTGCACGTCGTTTCCAGCCCGTTCGTGTGCTGGAGCCCTCTGTGGAACAGGCCATCACCATTCTGCGTGGGCTAGCCCGGCTCTATGAACGGAGCCATGGTGTCTATTTACGTGATGACGCTGTCGTTGCCGCTGCCCGGCTCTCGGCACGCTATTTATCCGGACGACAACTTCCTGATAAAGCTGTCGATCTGCTTGATACTGCATGCGCACGTGTGCGGATCAGCCTGGTCGCCGCGCCTGAACGTCTGGAGTGTCTGCGAGGCGAGCTGGCTGAGCAACAGAGACACTTTGATGCGGTACAACGTGATGTCGATGCCGGAATGTCGGTTGATGCCAACGTTTTGAATGGATTGTCGTCCAGCCTCTCAAGGATCAAGACGGAAGTTGCCGCGCTGGAGTGCATATGGGCTGACCAACAGACCCTGGCTAACCAGCTGCTCGATCTACGCCAGCAATTGGCCAACCGAAAATTGCAACAACACTCTTCGCCCGTCCAGCACAGTAAATCCACCGAAGCACTGACGTCCGAATTAGCCAGGATTCAACAAACGCTGATCAGTGCACAGGTAAACGACCGCCTTGTCAGTTATGAAGTCTGCCCGAGGCTGGTAGCGGAAGTGGTTAATGCCTGGACAGGTATTCCGCTTTCACAGCTGGTACAGGAACACAGCTCCAGGATTGCCGGCTTCTCATCCGGAATGCGTGGGCGTATCCGGGGGCAGGAGCAGGCGATACAGGCCATCGAAAGATCGGTGAGGGCATCGGCAGCGGGGTTGAATGCGCCAGGTGCACCGACAGGTGTATTCCTTCTGGTAGGCCCCAGCGGTGTAGGCAAGACCGAAACAGCTATCGCCCTGGCTGATCTGTTATACGGCGGCGAGCGATTTATGACGACGATCAACATGTCCGAGTTTCAGGAAAAACACACGGTCTCTCGTTTGATCGGTGCGCCTCCCGGTTATGTCGGCTATGGCGAGGGTGGCATGTTGACAGATGCTGTTCGACAAAAGCCCTATTCAGTGATTCTCCTGGATGAAGTGGAAAAAGCTGATCCGGATGTATTGAATCTGTTTTATCAGATATTCGATAAAGGCGTAGCCAACGACGGAGAGGGCAGGGAAATCGATTTTCGCAACACGCTTATCCTGATGACCTCCAACCTGAGCAGTGATTTGATTCATGCGAGCTGTATGGACGGACGCCGCCCGGATGCCGAAGAGCTTGAAGCAAAGATAAGGCCGGTACTCACTGCACATTTCAAACCGGCATTGCTGGCCAGAATGCGTGTAGTGCCTTATTACCCCGTTGACGGTGAAGTGCTTCAGGAACTGCTTGAGCTTAAGCTGAATCGTCTTGGAGAGAGACTCGAGTCCAGTGGACTGACCTTCAGTTATTCGCAGCAGTTGACACGTCATTTACTTGAACGCTGCACTCAACGCGATAGCGGCGCCAGGCTGATCGATCATTTGTTGGAGTCGTGCGTGACCCCGCTCATAACGGACCATTTGCTCAGTGCCATGAGCACTGACGCTACCGTTTCCGCAGTTCACGCAACGCTGGATAGCTCCGGCAGTATTGTCTGTGAGTTCGAATAAGATGGTATCGCCCTTGAATTCGCCACAGGACCCGCTGAGTTACGCGCAGACATTGATTTCGCATTACTCACTCCTCGCGCAGGCAGCCGACAGCCAGTCGCTGTTGAATGATTTCGCGAGATCCGCTGCGACGCTCAGCGACTGTGACGCGAGCCAGATTTTCCTGCTTGATGAGGGCCGCAAAGGTCTCTGTCTTGCGGCAGAAATCATGGATGACGTCATTCAGGACAACACAAAAAAAGTTTCTCTGGATGACTACCGTGATCAGCCTTTATTAACGCTCAGTCTGCTTCAAAACGAGGTTGTCAGCATTCCGCAAGTCGGCAGCAGCCTTTACGACACCGGCTTTTTGCCTGCCCGAGCTCAAGGATGGAAATCACTGTTGTGCACGCCGTTGCTCAGTCGTGAGAAATCGACCGTAGGGCTACTGATCTGCGTGAGTGGACATACTCAAGATCTGGGGGTGCATGCCGAATCGTTAGGCGCATTGGGCGCGTTCGTTATCTCGCAATTGTCTTTGATGGGGCTATCAGACAAGCCAGCAGATACGTTGCCTCGCTCGCGCAAGCGCGTTTCACAGGCCGCGCATTATGGCCTCACGGGAAGCAGCACGGCGCTGGGCCGCACAGCCCATCTACTGAGCAAGATTCTGGACAGCACCTGTACGGTATTGCTTACCGGCGAGACCGGGACTGGCAAGGAAGTCGTGTCTCGTGCCATCCATGAGCATGGGCCTCGTCGCGAGAGTGCGTTCGTTGTGCAGAACTGCGCTGCATTTCCAGAGGCACTTCTGGAAAGCGAGCTGTTTGGTTACCGCAAAGGTGCGTTTACCGGTGCCGATCGTGATCGACGCGGGCTGTTTGATGCTGCCCATGGCGGTACGCTTCTGCTCGATGAAATTGGCGATATGCCCATGCTATTGCAAGCAAAGCTCCTGCGGGTATTACAGGAAGGAGAGATTCGTCCGCTAGGTTCTAACGACGTCCGCAAGGTCGATGTGCGAATCATTGCGGCAACCCATCGGGATCTTCCGACACTGATTGCAGAAGGTCGCTTTCGTGCAGATCTTTACTACCGGCTTGCTCAGTTTCCCATTGAACTTCCCCCGTTACGTCAGCGTGTAGAGGACATCGAGCTATTGGCCAGGCATTTTTCCGACAAGGCCTGCCTTGATGCCAAGCGAGCTCCGGTGCAATGGTCAGAGGCAGCATTGAGCGCTCTTTCCGGATATGCGTTCCCTGGCAACATCCGCGAGCTGAAAGGGTTTGTCGAACGGGCGGTACTTCTATGTGAAGGCGCAGAGCTGATGCTGGAGCACTTCCCCATCGCCATCACTGCAACGAGCGATCCCGAGCGTCTGACGCTACGTGAACGCATTGAGCAGTTCGAGCGCAGTGTGCTGCTTGAGTGTTTAAGTGACCACTCCGGCAACCGGAGTCGTGCGGCGCGTACATTGGGGGTCTCGCGGCGCACTTTGCTTTATCGCCTGACCCATCTGGACGTCCCTGCCAACTATGGACGACGCAATTAACCGCTGACACATGCCGCCTGTTTAATCCTTTTACTGGAGATTTCTATCCATGAGCTTTCATTGTTGGCGCATTTTACTTTTTGCGCTTGTCGCGCTGCTTTGCCTGCCGGGATGTAGTGGTCATTTTAAATTCAGCGATGATCAATATCGAGCCCTGGGTAATCCAGAGCCGGTCAGTCGCGATCTATAACCATGGTTAAAGGATCTGCGCATGGATCAACTCATCAAAACAGGTCATCCGGCAGGTCTTGAACAGGCGTGCCGGGCAGTGGGTGAACTTGCTTCTTTAATCGAAGACCACCGCGATCATCGACAGCTTTCAGATTGCGTGGGCATTGAAGGTGATTATTTTCTCTTGCCGCAATATGTCGTGCCGCCAGCGCCTTCTGCGTCCTCTCAGCCTGAATGCGTTGTCGGTGTGTTCTGGGAACAGTTTGGTGATGCGCTGGGTGTTGAGCTTACTTCAGTCGACCCGGCCACTCGCGAAGCGTGTGCTGTAAAGATCGCCCGACTGTTCAAGCGTTGTATGGGCGGACTGCAGCAAAGTTTGAACCTGCGAGACGAGATCGCAGCTGAACTGCGCTCGAACCTCCCTGACATTACCCACCAAAGTGTCGGCGTATTCAAGGCCGCAACGAGCGAGGCACTGATCGACAGCCTGCTGGACGATGAGCCGGCCGATCTCGTGACTGAGGGCGTCATCGCTCGGGCATTCCGCGAGCTTCAGGCCCACGAGGCTGCGATGCTGGCAGGTTGTCGGGTAATGGCGCAGGCGACGCTTGAGCATTTCTCGCCTCAGCAACTTGGCTGGCAATTTGAGCGCGACCGCGGCAGGCCCTGGCTACTTACCGACGGCCGCCAGTGGCGTGACTATGTGCGACACCACCAGTCTCTGGAGGGGAGTGGTCAGTGGGGTGAGCACTTGCTTGCCCGCAACTTCGGGCCTGCCTATGAACAACAGTTCCTTTTGATCACTGCTTTCTACCAAGACTTACAGGAATGACACCCATGGTTTTTTATTTCGTCCGGTTGAGCGGGTTACTGCTGTTGCTCGCACTGACCGGTTGCTCGACTCTCTCGCCTTACTCCACGCAAACCCGTCTGGATATTAGTCTGCGCGCAGACAATCAGCTTAATCCTGATTTAAACGGCAGGCCCTCGCCGATTGTTCTGACGTTACTTGAACTCAAACGACCTGTAACGTTCGAGAGTATGGACTTCTTCTCACTGTATCAACGTACCGATCAGGTGCTGGCCAGGGACCTGGTTGCCAGTGAAGAGTTTGAACTTCGTCCGGGTGACAGTATTGATCTGAAGCTGAAACTGGATGAGGGCAGTCATTATATCGGCGTGCTGGCAGCTTATCGCAACCTGCCGGAAACCCGGTGGCGTCATGTGATTAAGGTCATACCCGGGCAGCAGAATCGTGCTGTTTTCGTGCTGGGTGAGTCCGGTCTCTACCCGGCAGGCAGCCTGGACAATGCAGGAAATCCGATATGAATTCACACAAGGTTATCTGGCAGGAAGGCATGCTGCTGCGTCCCCAGCACTTTCAACATAATGATCGTTATTACGATCATCAACTCCGGGTGCGTACGCAACTGGCAGGGGCGTACAACTGGGGTTTTACAACGCTGGAAATTGACCCGCAATTTCTCGGCTCCGGACAGATCGTGCTTGCACAGGCATCGGGCATCTTGCCGGATGGCAGCGTCTTCGACATACGTGACCGTGACATGCCGCTGGCGCTGGATATACCGGCGAATACTTCAGGCATTTCGGTATACATTGCGCTGCCGATAGTGGCCGGCAACTGCATTGAGGCGCGCAGTCATGAGCAATCTGACGTGGTGGCACGTTTTACCGCTTATGCAGCCAGCATCTCGGATTCAAACGCGGGAGAACACGGTTCCACATCGGTTTTTTGCGCGCGCCCGGAATTTCGCTTGCTGCTCGATGAGCCACGGGGTGAGCACGCCTACGCGATGCTCAAGCTGTGTCATGTTCAGATGTGCAGCCCGGACAAGGCAATAACACTGGATGCGAATTTTTCGCCCACGTTCATCAACGCTGGCGGTGCTCGCTACTTGATGTCCTGTCTCAAGGAAGTTGTAAGCCTGCTTGGGCACCGAGGGGAGGTGATTGCCGAGCGTATCGGTTCGCATGGCCAGGCAAGCGGGGCGCAAGTGGGCGATTTCATGATGCTGCAACTGGTCAATCGCAACGCGCTGGTACTCCAACACTACCTCCATACCGGGCATGTCCACCCCGAAGAGCTGTATCGGGTATTGCTGGGTCTGCTGGGCGAGTTGTCGACTTTTGCCGATGATAGCAGGCGACCGCAGCTTGAGGGCGAATACCAGCACAGCGATCAGGGCGCAACGTTCCAGAGAGTCATGCTCGCCCTTCGACAGATGTTGTCCATGGTCTTGGAGCAGCATGCCCAGGAACTTGAACTGCAGCCCAGACAATATGGCGTTCTGGTTTCGCCCCGGGTCGACCGTGAGTTGCTCGGAGCTGCTTCATTTGTGCTTGCCGCGCGCGCGCATTGCGATGCCGAAGAGCTACGCCTCCGCCTGCCTTCGCACCTCAAAGTCGGTTCTGTGGAAAGTATTCGCGAGCTGGTCGGGCTGCATTTGCCGGGTATTCGCTTGAGGCCGTTGCCTGTAGCGCCAAGGCAGATTCCGTTTCATGCAGCCAGGACCTATTTCATTCTCGACATTGATGACCATGAGCAGGCCGAAATCGATCAGTCCGGAGGTTTCGCTTTCCACGTGTCAGGCGAATTTTCCGGGCTTGAACTGCAGTTCTGGGCGATCAGAAATTGAACAGAGTGACCGATATGCAAGGCAGCCGCGAAGACAACTCCCTTACGTATGGACGGAATAATTCCAGCCCGCAAAGTGACAGGTTTATCGGCGTTGATGATACGAGTCTTTTCGAAGGCTTGCAGGAGCGACTGTTTTACACCGCCCCGCAGGTATCTGAAAAACGATTCACAGTGCATGTCAATCCGCTTGTCGCTGCCGCGAGTGAACTGCTTGCCCAGGTTTCAAGACTGGCCGCGTTGGACGACATCGGCGATATCCACCTCCTGAATGTGCAGCTGTCGGACCAGGTGAAGCGGTTCGAGGCCGAGGCCCGGCAGCACTCGATAGAGAATGATCACCTGCTGGTTGCTCGTTATGTCTTGTGCACGGTGGTGGATGAGGCCGTGTTGAACACGACCTGGGGGAGCAAGAGTGACTGGTCGAAAATCAGTCTGTTGAGTCGCTTTCACAAGGAAACATTTGGCGGCGAGAAATTCTTTCAACTCCTTGAAAAGCTTTCCGCCAATCCGCTCAGGCATCTGCCAATGCTGGAGCTGATGTACCTGTGCCTGGCTCTAGGGTTCGAGGGGAAATACCGTTCGAATCGTCGTAGTGGCAATGAGCTGGATGATATCCGCGATGCCCTTTACCGACAGATAAGGCACGTGAGAGGCGATGTCTCGCGAACACTGTCACCCCATTCGCAGCGCGCAGAGTCGTCGAGTGCTGATCAACTGCGCATTGTGCCGCTGTGGCTGGTTGTGCTGTTCACCATCGTCAGCCTGACCGCACTGTATTCGGGATTTGCCTGGGTACTCGGTGAGCAACGTGAAGCTGTACTCAAACCCTATCAGTCGGCAGATCTGGCAGTGCTTGAGCTCCGGTCTTGAAATGAGAGATGCAATGAAAACCCTGTTCAAAAAACTCATCACTTTGCTGTGCCGCACCTGGGTCTGGTCGCTGCTGTTGGTATTGCTTTCAACAGCCCTGATCTGGCTGGTCGGCCCCTTGCTGGCGGTCGACGACGAGCGCTTCTGGGAAAGTCCGGTTACGCGCCTGCTAACCATTAGCGTGCTGTTTCTGGCCTGGGGACTCGGGATCGTTTTCGCGAACTGGCGCAGCGGCGTGCAAAAGAAACGGGCTGAGGACAGCCATACGGGTCATGAGCGTCTGCGTAAGTCCTTGGCCGTCGAAAAAGAACGTCTGGAGCTGTCCAGTCGCTTCAAGGACGCCTTGCGAGTACTCAAGAATTCCGCTCTGTATGGCGAACCTGGCGCGCGCAACCGGAATGAGTTGCCCTGGTATGTACTGATCGGCCCGAAGGGCAGTGGCAAGACCAGCCTGCTGGATTTTTCCGGGCTCGACTTTCCCCTCGACAAGCCCGGCCGCAAGCTGACTCGCGATACGCGAAGCACCGCCAGTTGCGAATGGTACTTTACCGAACAGGCGATCCTGCTGGACACCTCAGGTCGCTATCTCGACCAGCCTGAGCCCGAGGTCGACCGCAGCGCATGGATGACGCTGCTGGAATTGTTACGAGGTCGTCACCGGACACATCCGCTCAGCGGTGTATTGGTGACGTTGCCTGTGGAGATTCTGCTTGATGATCTGGACAAGCGTCTGGAGACAATCGCCGGCGATGTGCGAGATCGTCTGGGTGAGATTTTTCAGCGTTTGCATGTTGATGTCCCGGTTTATCTGGTGCTGACCAAGGCAGACTCGATCGTCGGTTTCGATGAGTTTTTTGATCAGCTGTCCCGGGAGGAGGCTGAGCAGGTTCTTGGGGCCACTTTTCAGAAGGGGCAGCGGGGCGACGATGTCGATGTGCTCGGTCTGGAGTTCGAAACCTTGCTGCAGCGCCTTGGCAGTCAGGTCATTACCCGCATTCATCAGGAGCGCGACAGCCTGCGCCGGGGAAAGATGCTCGAGTTTCCCACTCATCTTGGAAAGATCGGACGTCGACTGAGTATCTTTGTCGAACTGGCGTTTTCCGGTAACCGCTACCAGCGGGCCAGCCATCTGCGCGGGTTCTACCTGACGCGTGCGCCGCACCTTATTCAGGGCAATCAGCAGTCTGACGCCAACGAAGACAGCAGGCTACCCGTGCAGCATGGCGGGCGTGCGAGGTTCATTCATGATTTGTTGCGTCATGTGATCTTCCCTGAGGCCGACCTGGCCATGCTCGACAAGGAAACGCGGCGAGCGATTCAGTGGCGCCAGCGGGGAGTGTATTGCGCAGCGCTGCTGGTTCTGACGGTTTCCGGGGTACTGTGGGCGACCGGGTTCAGCGCCAACCACGACCGCCTGGAAAAGCTTCGCATCCTCGGGCAGCAATGGGTGCAGCAGCGTTCATCGCTGGCGCCTCAGGATGACCTGCTGGCAGTGCTTGATACCTTGAATACCAGCTACGCGGCTGCTCAAGTATTTCCCGACAGCAGCGATGTCGCACTGCACGAGCGCAGTGGGCTCTATCAGGGAAAGCCCGCCAACGATGTGCTTTTACGCGCCTACCATGCTGATCTGCAAACCCGGTTGCTGCCTCGAGTGGTCCGCATGTTCGAAGCCCGGATACTGGATAGCCTGCAAAATCGCGAGCAACTGCTGAACAGTCTTCGCGCCTATCTGATGCTTGTCCAGCGCGAGCACCGGATACCTTCTGTGCTGGAGGAGTGGATCGCAGCGGACTGGTCAATTCGCTATGCCGGTCACGCCCAGGCGCAGCGCGAACTGAACCAGCATTTCGGGCGCCTGCTGGCTTTGCCGTTTACCTCTTTGGTCAACGAACCACTGGTGGAACAGGCACGGCAGGCGTTGAATAACGAATCCTTTGCTGATGTGGTTTATCGGGTGTTGCGTGACAAGGCACGCGCACTTCCAGATTACACGCTGGGCCAAAACGCCGGCCCGCAGGGCAGTGTTCTGGCAGGCGCTGATTATCGAATTCCGGGTCTCTATACCCGGCAGGGCTATGAGCGGTATTTCGTTACTCACGGTACGGGTGTGGTGACTGACATCATGCGCGACAACTGGGTGCTGGGTGAGGGCACACAGTTCAGCGCAACTCAATTGCGTGCGCTGATGATCGAGCTGGAAAAGCTGTATTTTCGTGATTATGCCGATCATTGGGGCGAGGCTATCGGAAGGGTCTCGTTGCAACCTTTCGAGAGCCCTGGGCAAGGCGCTGTACAAATGGCCGGGCTTGCGGCCGCCCATTCGCCGTTGGTGCAGTTGCTGATCGAGGTGCGTGACAATACGCGCTTCCCGGTGCTTGCAGACAGCCTCGACACGCTGAAAGCCGAAGCCGATAAAGCCGTCTCCACACCCGTTGCGCTTACCCGGGTTGCTGCGGTTGGCGAGCAGTTGCAGGAGTCGGTTGCCAGCAGTCTGCCCGAGACAGCAAAGAGATCCTTGCAGCGTCGGTTCGACCCATTGCATCGCCTGCTGGATGATGACAATGGTCCTGCTGCCGATCTGATTACAGCACTGAACGCCATCAATGAATTGCAGGTGCAAATGGCTGCGCTGGGGCGCTCGGGTCAGCCCGATCTGGCTGCCTACGAGATGGCCAAGGGGCGGATGTCCGGTCAGCAGGATGCGTTGAGCAAACTGCGCAACGCCGCCACGCTACTGCCGCAGCCGGTTGGCGGCTGGTTCAATGCCTTGGCGGAAGACACCTGGAGCTTTGTGCTGTATCAGTCGCATCACTACCTCAACCAGCGCTACAAAGCCGAGCTCTACGGGTTTTACGAGCAATCGCTCGACAAACGTTATCCGTTCCACGCACACAGCAGCAGCGATGTCGCGCTTAACGATTTTCGCGAGTTTTTCAAAGCCCAGGGAATTGCTGAGCGTTTTTTCGACAATTACCTGAAACCGTTTGTCAGTGGTGACCCCGGCCGCTATCGCCTGCGCACGATCGACGGTTACAGTTTGCCGATGAGTCGCGCCTATCTGGATCAGATGGCCGGTGTGCAGAACATTCGCAAGAGCTTCTTCACCGACCATACGCAGGAGCCGCAGGTGCAATTCACGCTTGAACCCTACACCCTTGACCCCGGCGTGCGCCGCGCCGAATTTCGTGTCGGTGATCAGTCGCTGGAGTATCGCCACGGCCCCATCGTGCCAATGCCTTTCAGGTGGCCTGTCGAGAGTGATGATGGACGTGCCAGTCTGGTCATGGAGGGCATGGCCGGTCGACCGCTCGGCATAGAAAAGAATACCGGGCCGTGGTCGCTGTTCCGCCTCATTGACCTGATGCAGGTCGAGCCGCTGCGAGGGCGTGATGTGCTGATGCTCAAAGCCGACGTCGGCGGGATGCGCGCCAACTACCTGTTGTCGAGCCAGCGCGCGCCCAATCCATTCGACATGAGTGCGTTGCGCGACTTTCGTTTGCCTGCGCAGCTGTGATGTCGGTGACAGGGATGTAACCCTGATTTTAAAGGAATGCACATGCTCAACATTGACTGGCTCAGCAACCACCTGCATCACAGCGACACAATGGCGCGATGGCTTCATCGGCAATTCAGTTACGAATTCGCGTCGCAGGCGCTTGAGGACTGGCAGACTGAGTTCTCGCAAGCGCAGCAGGATGGTCGATGGACATGCCTGATCGCCATGGAGGAGGGTGAGTTGTTGGGCGGCGCGGCGTTGGCCAGCGACGACTTGCCTGAACGTCCTGATCTGGGGCCGTGGCTGGCCTGCGTTCTGGTAAAACCCGAAGCACGGGGCAGGGGAGTGGCTGCGCAGTTGATCGAGGGCATTTGCAGTCATGCCAAGGCCATTGGCATCACCACGTTGTATCTGCACACCCATGATCAGCAAACGTATTACGCCAGGCGCGGTTGGCAGGTGCTGGAACGTTTTGAAGCCTGGGGCAAGGAGCACTGGGTGATGTCGCGGGAGCTGTAGGGTTGGACGCAGAGCGTCCAGGACTGTATGCCCACGCGGAGCGCAGGAACGAGCGTTTGTGTGATTCAGCCCTGTTTGTCAGTCAATCAACCTGACCAGGGTCGGCTCCATCGCATCCGCGCTCACTTCAAGCAGCGCCAGCGTTACCGGCAATTTGAAGCGCCTTCGTCCGGCACTGCCCGGATTGAGATACAGCGTGTCTTCGCGCCATTCGATGAGCGGTTTGTGTGAGTGCCCGGTGATGACCAGTTTCACGCTGTCATCCAGCAGTGGCGGAACGTCGGCGATGTCGTGGACCAGCAGGGTTTGCCAGCCTTCGATAGCGAAGCGCAGGTGGTCGGCGATGGGCGTTGCCCAGGCAGCGTCCATGTCGTTGTTGCCACGTACGATGTGCAACGGGGCGATGGCTGTCAGCTGGTCGACGATGTCCTGGCTGCCGATGTCACCGGCATGGATGATTGCCTCGCAGCCTTCAAGCGCGGCAATGGCTTCAGGACGCAGCAGTCCATGGGTGTCGGAAATCACGCCAACTTTCATGCAGGGCCTCGGATCAGGGCAGGGTGGACGCGCAGTGTAAACGGTTGTGCGCGCCCAGCCGGTTACAAATCAGACGACTGTTATGGATCAAGCCCAAGCGCCAGCACCAGCCGCTCAAGCCCGATGCCGAACCCGGCGCCCTCCCGATAAGCGCCACCACCGACTACTTGCTGCTGCGCGCCCAACCCTGGGCAGCGCACTTCAAAGCCATTGCCTTCAAGGTAATAACTCAGGCCGCGTTTAACGGCGATGTTCAGTTGGTAATCCAGCCCCAGTACGTCGAGAAACCCCGTACAGATTGCCTGGCTGCGCAGCAATGCCTGCTGCGGCGAAGGGCCGAGAATTTCCAGCCCCAACTGGGTGAATTCCCGATAGCGCCCAGCCTGAGGTCGCTCGTACCGATAACAGCGCGCCACATAGAAAAACAGTGCTTCGCTGCGCCCGTTGAGGAGTATTGCGCTGCGTTCCTGAAACAGCGCAGTTGGCTCCGGGATCAGGCAGCAGGCGCGCCCGGCCTTGTCATTGAAGGCCCACATCTGCCCGATGATTTCACTGCCACCGGCTTTTTCGATAAAGGTGTCCTGGCCCCACAACGCCGGGACGATGGCTTCTTCAGCGCCCGCTTCGATGAAGATAGCTCCGGAAACGACTTTCCGTTTCACGCAGGATGGCGGCTTCTGGTCCGGTTACGATGCGGGTTCCGCGTAGCAGGGTCATAGGTGTGATCTCCGTTGTTTTTCAGTATTGGCCGGTGTAAATAGCCAGGCAATAAAAAAGGCGCCATGGGCGCCTTGGTCTGTTTCATTGACGGGTCAGATATGAATTCAGGTCTGGCCAATCGATGAGCACAAGCAACCGCAGCACCGTAGGAAGGAGCTGTGAGGGTGGTGTCGGTTGCTTTGAGTAATCTGATTCATGGGGGTGATCGTTGCACGCTTTCAGTCGCAGCTCAAGCGGCGCTTCAAGCCTCCGCGCTATCTCAGCCGCGCCATGCTCAGGGCGTCGACGAACGCGCCATCGCGCACGGCGTAGTTGCGCAGGCGACCTTCGACTTCGAAACCGAATTTGCGATAGAGGCCTTGCGCGGCCTCATTGTCGGCATACACCGTCAGTTCAACCCGGTGCAGATTCATCCAGTTGTCAGCCACCTCCAGCGCCGCTGCCAGCAACCTGGAGCCGATGCCCTTGCCCTGCCAGGCGGATGCGACGCCCATGCCTAAGGCTCCGACATGGCTCTGCCGGCTGCGTGAATATTGCTCTAGGCCGATGTTGCCGACCACCTCGCCACCATTCAATGCGACGAGTTTCAGATGACGCTCGGTGCTGTCGGCCAGGCGTTTACGCCAGATATCGATCGACTGGTAAGGCATCTGCAGCACCTGGCGACAGACGGCCGGCTCGTTGTACAGCGCGGTCACGCCTTCCAGGTGCGCCTCAGTCAGGCGCTGGATAAGGATTTGCGGAGCAGGGATATGCACGTGGACTCATTCCTTGAAATGCATGGGGCTGATCAGTTTAAGCCGCAGGCATCGTTGGCGGCCAGTATGCGCAATAAGAGGTTGCGCGGTATCTTTCATAAGTGTACCGTAGTGTTCACTTATGAAGAGGGTCGCACCATGTTAGCCACTTCGAACGCCCGGTTGTTTCAGGAGCCCATCAAGCCAGCAATAGGCACGCGCATCTTCGCCAGCAAACAGGCATTGCTGTCAGGTGAACATGCCGGGGAGATCCGTGAACGGCTGGAGCAGCGGGGTGTGCTGGTGTTTCCGCAGATCCATTTCAGCGACGCTGAACAGATCGCCTTTACTCGCACGCTGGGTACCTTCGCCCCCGAAGCCAGTGATGGGCAGAACATCACCAAAATCAGCCTTGATGTGAAAGAGAACCCGGCAGGCGCAGAGTTTCTCAAAGGCTCGCTGTACTGGCATATCGACGGTACCAGCAGCGATGCGCCGATCCTGGCGTCTTTGCTGTCCTGCAAGGCGACAGCAAGCTGGGGCGGGAATACGGGTTTCTGTAATACGTATGCGGCTTACGAAGGTCTGTCGAGCGCTGACAAACAACGTTACGAATGCCTTCGGGTAATTCATGCCCCCTGGGCTTCGTTACTCTATTACAATCCGGAACCCAGCCTTGCGATGCTCACCTCCATGCAGGCCATCGGTGAGAAGGAGTTGCCATTGGTGTGGAAGCACCGCTCCGGTCGCAAGTCGTTGATTCTGGGCTGCACCGCGCAACAGGTAGTCGGTGTCAGCATGGCGCAAAGTGCCCGGATTCTGGTGGGGCTTCGCGATTGGGCCACGGCCGAGGCGTTCAGTTACAGCCATGAGTGGCAGGTCGGTGATCTGGTGATCTGGGACAACACCGGCACCATGCACCGTGCTGAAGCCTATGACCCGGCATGCGGGCGCATGATGCACCGCACCAAGTTGCGGGGCGAAGAGCCTTTCGAGTGACCCGCCGGCCTGCGACAGGCGAGCGACCTGGCAGCGTTCATGCTGAGTTTCTCACTTTGAACCCAATTGTGTTACCGGACAGGAGATGCAGTCATGTGCGGACCTAAAGAGCCCATTGCGGGTGTGTTTCTACTGTTGGTTCTGGCTGCCGGAGGCTGGGTGGCGCAGGAACCATTCCCTCACTTCGGGATTGATCTGACGCCGGACACTCCCTTGAACCGGGAGCACTCATCCAGGCATGTTTCGCCACGGCAACCGTCGCAACTTGATGACAGCCTGTTCAGCAGCGCCATGCTTGAGCCCGTTCATATGTACGCGGAGGTAGGGCAGTCGCCCCTGCCTTAGCGGATTGCACGCCGCACTAAGCTGCCATTCAACGGCCCCGGTTATCCGGTTCGGTGATGTTGGCGAAGAAAATACAACCGATCAGTCGCGCAAACAGGGTCAGCGTTTCTGCCAGGTCGGGGTCGTCAAACGACGTTGCGTGTGAATCCAGAGCGCACAGCGCACCATAAAGCTGCCCGTCCGGAAGAAAGATAGGCACGCCCGCATAACTTTCGATGGCAAACCGTTTTACCACCGGACGATTCGCGTACCAGGCGTTCTGACTGATCTGCGGGATGAACAGGGCTTCCGGTTTGGTGCAAAGCTCGCTGCACAGCGTGGTTTCGAGTTCGAACACGTCATCGTCTTCGATGCCCAGGCCGGTCGGGTCATACACCGAGCAGACTATCCAGTCCGTCTCGGTAAACTTCGAGATACCCGCGAAGCGCATGCCGGTCAGTCGAGTGACAAGTCGCAGGACGTTGGTTGTGCCCTCGATCTCGGCAATTGCAGAGCGCTCCTCCGCGGTCAGGCCGCTTCTTGAAGCAGTCATTTCCAAACTCATGCAATCCTCCGGGATACTCAGTGTGCGCACAGCGTGCCATGCTAACTGACGCCGTTAAAAAAGCCATATGCGTGGTTGCCATTCGCGAATTATTTGTGAGCAAGAATTGTTGACGCCAACTTTAAAGTTTGGCCGCGCGCTGCCGACATCTGTCTGTTGTATGGGCAAGGATCAGCCTCGCGTATTTACCCGATGACCTACCAAGAGCGACTTAAGTTGAAAAACACTCTGAGCAATATTTCTGTCAGGTCCAAGCTAGCGCTGGGGTTTGCTCTGGTCATCGTGCTGACGGTGCTGATCGCGCTGACCGGCTGGACCGGTATCACTTCGCTGAGCGAGCGCAGTGAAAGGATTGCCGACATCGGCAAGATGAGTACGCTGACCCGTGATGTGCGAATAGCACGCCTGGCCTACATCATCAATTACGACGCCGACCGAGCCGCCAAGTGGAATAAAGCCCTTGAAGCGTTGGAAAGCCACGTCAAGTATGCGCAGGAAGTGTTCGACTCTCCGCTGAATATACCGTTGGTGAATGCGTCCGCCGACGCGCTGAAAGATTACCGCATTCAGTACGACAGTGTGATACAGGCTACCACCGCGCGCGAAGCGACCCGTGGCGTGTTCGGCCAGTATGCCGATGCCGGCGCCGAAGCATTGAAGACGCTCAATGCTTACGCACGATCGGAAAATGGCAATGCTCAGGATCGTGATGCCATCACTCAGGCAATGGTGTTGTTCCAGAAAATGCGCTTCGATCTGCGCGGCTATACCTATTCGCTGAAAGCCGAGAACAAGGCGCCAGCAGAAGCCTCCATGAACACGGTCATTACCTACGTTAAAAATCTGCCTGGCTTCGACAGCCAGTCCGCGATTACCAAGAGCCTTGAAGACTCTCTGATCCGCTATCAGAACACCCTGAACGAGTTCACCGCTGCGCAGGGCAAGATCGAGCTGGCTCAGGCTGGCATCGACAAAGACATCAATATCCTTTTTGCCTCCGCTGACCAGCTATCCGCGAATCAGGTCAGCCTGAGAATCGAAGATGTGGGTCAGGCCAAAACCATGCTCGCGATGTGGCTGGTTGCAGCGCTGGTGGTGAGTTTCCTCGCGGCATGGATAATCACTCGCCTGATCGTCGGGCCACTGCTTGAAACATTGAAACTGGCTGAGCGCGTGGCAGATGGTGACTTGACGCATAACGCCGCCGTGACCCGCAAGGACGAGCTTGGACGGTTGCAGAGCAGTATGCAGCGCATGACCACCAACCTGCGCGAGCTGATCGGCGGGCTGCGTGATGGCGTGACTCAGATAGCCAGCGCCGCCGAGCAATTGTCGGCAGTGACCGAGCAGACCAGTGCTGGTGTGAACAGCCAGAAAAGCGAGACAGACCAGGTCGCTACGGCGATGCACGAGATGTCCGCAACCGTTCAGGAAGTGGCAAGGAACGCAGAGCAGGCCTCCCATGCCGCCGTCAACGCCTCGAAAGAAGCGCGGGAAGGGGATGGGGTGGTTTCAAAAGCTGTCATTCAGATTGAAAAGCTGGCCACAGAAGTCCAGCTCTCCAAATCGGCAATGGATGACCTCAAGAGCGAGAGCAACAAGATCGGCGGCGTGCTTGACGTGATCAAGGCGGTTGCCGAACAGACCAATCTGCTTGCACTCAACGCTGCCATTGAAGCCGCCCGCGCAGGCGAAGCCGGGCGTGGCTTCGCAGTGGTTGCCGACGAAGTGAGAAGCCTTGCACAGCGTACGCAGACCTCGACCGAGGAAATTGCGGCACTGATCAGCGGCTTGCACAGCCGTACCACGCAAGTGGCAACCATCCTCGACAACAGCCAGGCCCTGACCGCCAACAGTGTGGAGCTGACGCGCAACGCTGGCGTTTCGATCGGCAACATCACTCAGGCGATCTCGACCATCGAGACGATGAACCACCAGATTGCTGCAGCAGCGGAAGAGCAAAGTGCCGTTGCCGAAGAGATCAACCGCAGTGTCCTGAATGTTCGGGATATCTCCGAGCAAACGGCCTCGGCCAGTGAGCAGACCGCCGCGTCGAGCGTCGAGCTTGCCCGTCTGGGTGTTCATTTGCAGAGTATGGTCAGCCGCTTCAAGGTCTGAGTCTTCAACCTGGAAAATCCGGTGCAGGCGCAATGCCTTGCACCGGATGCAACATTTACGTTTAACCCTGCCAGCACCTAGCGCCCCCAACGCCCCATCGCAAACTCCACAAAACTTCTCAGCTTGGGCAGTCGGTAACGGTCCTGCACATACAGCAGGTTCATCGGCCGTCTGGGCAGGTGATAGCCCGGCAGCAGCGCGACCAGTCGGCCTTCCTGCAAATCACGCTGAACGAGCGCATCCGGAAGCATCACCACGCCCAGCCCGGCGCGGGCCGCCTGATAAAGGCCTGCTGAAGTGTTGGCCACCATCGAGCCGTCGACGTCCACCAGCACTTCGCCTTCAGGTCCGGTCATACGCCATTGCGTGCCAGCAGTGCGCCACTCATCGCCTGCCGGGTAAGCGAACGCCAGGCAGTTATGCGAGCGAAGATCTTCGGGGCGGGCTGGCGCACTGTGGCGAGCAAGATAGTCTGGCGCAGCGCATATGGTCAGTGTGTAGTCCTGCAGGGGGCGCGCAATCAATGGCGATGATTGCGCAATGTTGCCCAGGCGGATGGCGACGTCAAACCCATTGTCGATCATGTCCAGACGCTGGTTGGTCAGCACCAGATCGAGTTTGACTTCGGGAAAGCGCCGCGAGAACTCAACCAAGGCAGGGGCCAGCAATTCCGAACCGAACGTCAGCGGTGCGGTGATACGCAAAGTACCGGTCGGGTCGCCCTGCGCTTGCTCGGCCAGTTGTTCGGACTCGGCGACCAGCCCCAGTACTTCAAGGCAGCGCTGGTAATACGCGGTGCCGAACTCCGTCAATCGCTGTCGGCGAGTGGTGCGCTGCAGAAGGCTGACGCCCAGACGCTGCTCCAATGCGCGCAAGTGATTGCCGACCATCGTTGTGGAAATCGAACAGGCCTGTGCCGCTGCCGTCAGGCTGCCGGTTTCAACCACCTTTACATACACCCGCATCGCCTGAAACAAATCCATTATCAATCTCAGCTTTAAGATGATTGAAGTATTTCACTGTTTATCCAGAACAGGTGGTTAACGATACTGGAAAAACCGAAACATACCCAAGGAGCTTCACGTCATGACCACCACCTGCCTGATGACCACCTACCAACCGCTCGCCCTGAGCTTTACCCATGGATTGGGCACGCGCCTGTGGGATCAGGCCGGGCGCGAATACCTGGATGCGGTGGCTGGCGTGGCGGTTACCGGCGTAGGGCACTCGCACCCGCTGTTGGTAGAGGCAATTCGCGAGCAGGCCGGTTTGTTGTTACACACCTCCAACCTGTACAGCATTGACTGGCAGCAGCGGCTGGCGAAGAAACTGACCGAGGTATCAGGCCTGGAGCGGGTGTTTTTCAACAATTCCGGTGCCGAGGCCAACGAAACCGCGCTCAAGCTGGCGCGCCTGCATGGCTGGCACAAATACATCGAACAGCCCTTGGTGGTGGTGATGGAAAACGCCTTTCACGGTCGTACGCTGGGCACGCTGTCAGCCAGCGACGGGCCCGCCGTGCGCCTGGGCTTCAGCAAGCTGCCGGGGGACTGCATCAAAGTGCCGTTCGGGGATCTGGCAGCGTTCGATAACGTCTGTGCCACTCACGGCCATCGTATCGCAGCGGTACTGGTCGAGCCGATTCAGGGCGAGGGCGGCGCGCAGGTGGCACCTGCCGGGTATCTCAAAGCGTTGAGAGAGCGCTGCACGCGGCGCGACTGGTTGCTGATGCTCGACGAAATCCAGACCGGCATGGGACGGACCGGCAAGTGGTTTGCCTTTCAGCACGAAGGCATCGTGCCCGACGTCATGACCCTCGCCAAAGGGCTGGGCAATGGCGTGCCGATCGGGGCCTGTCTGGCGCGGGGCAAAGCGGCCGGACTGTTCACGCCCGGCAGTCATGGCAGCACGTTCGGTGGCAACCCGCTGGCCTGCCGGGTGGGCTGCACAGTGATCGATATCATCGAGCAGCAGGGGCTGCTGGAAAATGCCCGGGTGCAAGGTCAGCATCTGCTCGACCGTCTGCGCGAAGTACTGGGTGATCACCCTCAGGTGCTGGAGATTCGTGGGCGGGGGCTGATGATCGGTATCGAGTTGCAGCAGGTCATCCCCGAACTGACCCGCATCGCTGCTGAGCAACACGGTCTGTTGATCAACGTGACGCGCAGCAAGGTCATTCGCCTGCTGCCGCCATTGGTGCTGGATGCCGCCGAGGTGGAGCAGATCGTCCAGCGGCTGGCGGCAACGCTGGACAGCGCCGGTCAGCGGGTACTCAAGCGTACCGCCTGATGAAAGAAATGGATTTAGGAAAAGGACTACGCCGGGCTGTACCGGGATGACCCATATGCGGTAGAAGAGACAAGCATCGCGTGTGTCTGCGTGATGGCTACCCAATGGATTTGAAAGGAGCCCACCATGTTAATCCGGTCCCTGACCCTCGCCACCCTGCTTGTCGCTGCCGGTACAGCGCTGGCTGCCGACAGCGATGGCCCCCTGGCACAGGAGCGCGGTAAGTCGCGACCCTTGATCATCATCGCGCCCAGCACGCTTGATCCTACGCTGATCAGTCTCAAAAAGGCGCTGGAAGAACCGGCCAACCGCGAGGCTTTTGTGCAGCGCAATATGGTGCTGTACACGGTGGTCAACACCATCGGCGAACGCGATGGCAAAGCGCTGGACCCGCAGTCGACCATGGCCTTGATCCGTGAGCTGAAACTGGGGGCGGGCGTGAAGACCCGGGTCATTCTGGTGGGCAAGGATGGCGAGAAGAAGATCGAAAAATCAGAGTCGGTAGACCCCAAAGAGATTTTTGCCACTATCGATCAAATGCCGATGCGCGAGAAAGAAGCGGCCGCCCCGGCGCCTGAGCCGGCGGCAAAGCCGGCACCGGCTGAAAAGCCCGGCAAGCCTGTGAAGGGCGCTGCGCCTGGCAAGACGCTGGATGACTGATTGATGCCGTTGCGCGCGGCTTGCCGCGCGCTCGGCAGGTGTAACGTCTGAATCACTCGCCGCGAATGTACTGTTCAAGCTGCTCAATGAGGCTGGCCTGCTCGGCTATCGCTTCCTTCACCAGATCGCCGATCGACAGCAGGCCCAGCAGTTGTCCGTTTTCCACGACAGGCAAGTGACGCAGATGGCTGTCGGTCATGATCCCCATGCAGGCTTCTACTGTCTGTTGTGAATCGACGGTAATGACCTTGCCACTCATGATCTCGCTGACCGGCGTGCCCACCGACGAACGCCCCTTGAGTACCACCTTGCGTGCGTAATCGCGTTCACTGACCACGCCGACTACCACGCCGTCTTTGACCACCGGCAATGCGCCGATGTTTTTCTCGGCCATCAGCCTGAGGGCCTCCAGCACCATCTGATCCGGGCCAATGGTGTGTACCTGCTGATTTTGCAGGTCCTTCAGTTTCAGCAGTTGGGCAACGGTTTTCATGACGCTCTCCGAGATCGGGACCTGATTGACTGTAGTGCAATTGCGGCGCCACTACAGAATCATGCAGTCCGCAGAATCGGGCAAGCGTTAAATCAGGATCAGAGGCATAGACGCAATCAATCGTCAGCGTCTGCTGAATATGCCTCTAAATCGACCGCCGACCGCGCCTTTACCTGCCAGCCCAAGTAGAATCAGCACCTTGACCGGAGCCTTGAGGGCGTAGCGTTGGATTTACCGCAGGGCTTTATCCTGAGTCGGCACTGGCAAGACACGCCCGCCGGGACTGAGGTCGACTTCTGGTTGGCCACTGACCAGGGCCCTCGTCACATCCGTCTGCCTTGTCAGCCTTCTGTGGCGTTTATTCCCGCCGAGCAGGGCGAGCGTGCGCGGTCGCTGTTGCGCAGCGAGCGTGGTGTGGAGTTGCGCCCTCTGGAGCTCTGTGACTTTCGTCATCGTCCGGTGCTGGGCGTTTACTGTCAGCAGCATCGGCAGTTGATGAATATCGAAAAAATGCTGCGCAGAGGCAACGTGGACGTCTACGAAG
The DNA here is from genome assembly GCF_023278085.1 of Pseudomonas syringae. Taxonomy (NCBI): domain Bacteria; kingdom Pseudomonadati; phylum Pseudomonadota; class Gammaproteobacteria; order Pseudomonadales; family Pseudomonadaceae; genus Pseudomonas; species Pseudomonas syringae. Next base: position 2,317,030 of record NZ_CP066265.1, read on the forward strand.
CAGACATTCGCCCGCCCGAGCGCTACCTGATGGAGCGTTTCATCACTGCGCCGGTGCAGTTCAGTGGCACGCCGAATGCCGATGGCGTGTTGTGTGATGCGCAGATCAGGCCGGCACCCGATTACCGGCCCAACCTGAAGCTGGTGTCGCTGGACATCGAAACCACCGCGCGGGGCGAGCTGTATTCCATCGCGCTGGAAGGCTGCGGGCAGCGTCAGGTCTATATGCTCGGCCCGCCGAACGGCGGCGATGAGGCACTGGATTTTCAGCTCGATTATTGCGACACCCGCGCACAGTTACTGGAGCGTCTGAACGACTGGCTGGCGTTGCATGACCCGGACGCGATCATTGGCTGGAACGTGGTGCAGTTTGACTTGCGGGTGCTGCACGAGCACGCACAGCGCTTGCAGGTGCCGCTACGGCTCGGACGTGGCGGGGAGGCGATGGGCTGGCGTGAGCATGGCAGCCGTAACAATCATTTTTTTGCCGAAGTCAGTGGCCGGCTGATCATTGATGGTATCGAGGCGTTGCGCTCCGCAACCTGGAGTTTCCCGTCCTTCAGCCTGGAATACGTCGCGCAGACGCTACTGGGTGAGGGCAAGGCCATCGACACGCCTTACCAGCGCATGGACGAGATCAACCGGATGTTCGCCGAGGACAAACCTGCGCTGGCACGTTACAACATCAAGGACTGCGAGCTGGTAACGCGCATCTTCGCCAAGACCGAGTTGCTGACCTTCCTGCTGGAGCGCGCCACGGTGACCGGTTTGCCGGCTGATCGCAGCGGTGGCTCGGTTGCTGCATTCTGCCACCTGTACATTCCGCTGATGCACCGTCAGGGCTTCGTTGCCCCCAACCTGGGCGAGCGTTTACCGGAAGCCAGCCCCGGCGGTTTCGTGATGGATTCGCAACCCGGGTTGTACGAATCGGTACTGGTGCTGGACTACAAAAGCCTCTACCCGTCGATCATCCGCACTTTTCTCATTGACCCCGTGGGCTTGATCGAGGGCATGCGTCATCCCGAAGACAGCGAGTCGGTACCGGGTTTTCGCGGTGCGCGTTTTTCCCGCACGCGACACAGCCTGCCAGCCATCGTCGAGCGCGTCTGGCAAGGTCGGGAAGCGGCCAAACGCGAGAAAAACGCGCCGCTGTCCCAGGCCCTGAAAATCATCATGAACGCGTTCTACGGGGTTTTGGGTTCCAGCGGCTGCCGCTTCTTCGATCCGCGTCTGGCGTCGTCGATCACCCTGCGCGGGCACGAAATCATGCTCAAGACCCGCGACCTCATTCAGGCCCAGGGCTACACCGTGATCTACGGCGACACCGACTCGACCTTCGTCTGGCTGGGCCGTCCTCACGGGCAGGACGAGGCCGCCACCATTGGCAAGGCGCTGGTCCAGCAGGTCAACCTGTGGTGGCGCGAGCATCTGCAGAACGAATATGGCCTGCACAGCGCGCTTGAATTGCAATATGAAACACATTTTCGACGCTTCCTGATGCCGACCGTGCGCGGGGCCGAGGAGGGCAGCAAGAAACGTTACGCCGGGCTGGTCACCCGCGCCGACGGCTCCGAAGAAATGGTCTACAAAGGTCTGGAAACGGTACGTACCGACTGGTCGCCGCTGGCTCAGCGATTCCAGCAGGAATTGTATCTGCGCATCTTCAAGCGTCAGCCGTATCAGGACTACGTGCGCGATTACGTGCAGCGCACGCTGTCAGGTGAACTGGATGACCTGCTGATCTATCGCAAGCGACTGCGCCGCAAGCTCGATGACTACCAGCGCAACGTGCCGCCGCATGTCCGCGCAGCGCGTCTGGCCGACGAGTACAACGACCAGCAGGGGCGGCCGAAGCAGTACCAGAGCGGTGGCTGGATCAGCTATGTGATGACCACCGCCGGCCCGGAACCGCTGGAGATACGCCATGCGCCGATTGACTACGATCACTACGTGACGCGCCAGTTGCAACCGCTGGCCGACGCGATCCTGCCGTTCGTGGACGACGATTTCAGTACCCTGATCGGTGGGCAGCTCGGGCTTTTCTAGCGCGTGATCAACTGCCCGGCAACCCACGGCAATACCTGCTCACACGAGGCCTCGATCTTCATGTTCAGCAACTCGTCAGCGCGGGTCTTGCCATGGTTGATCGCAATGACCGGCTTGCCCTGTTCGACCATCGCCTTGCACAGGCGGAACGCCGACCAGGCCATCAATGATGTCCCGACCACCAGCAAACCCTCTGCCTGCGCGACACTCGATGTTGCCTGTGCAGCGGTTTGCGTGGCGACGTTTTCACCGAAGAACACCACGTCCGGTTTTAGCTGATCGCCCTGACAGTGCGGGCATTCGGGGACCTTGAAGCCGGCCTCGAGAGCGGGGTCCAGCAGGGTGTCGCCGTCGGGTGCCTGTGTGGCGTGAACCCCGGCCAGATAGGGGTTTTGGGCAATCATCTGTTCCTGAATCAGCGCCCGGTCGCTGCGTTGCTGGCAGTCAAGACACAGTACCCGGTGCAGGCTGCCATGCAGCTCGACCACATCATGGCTGCCCGCCTGACTGTGCAGTGCGTCGACGTTCTGGGTGATCAACCCGCTAATCGCGTTATCGGCTTGCAGCGCAGCCAAGGCACAGTGCGCGACATTGGGTTGCGCGGCCCGGATACGCGGCCATCCCAGCATTGCCCGCGCCCAGTAACGTTGGCGCGCAGCCGGGTTGCCAACGAATTCCTGATACATCATCGGCTGTTTGCCACGCCGCACGCCGTCTTTGTCACGGTAGTCCGGAATGCCTGACGCGGTGCTGATACCTGCACCGGTCACGACCAGGAACGCCTTGTCAGACATCGTCTGGCAAAGCGTGTCGAGCTGACTGTGGGTTTTGTGGTCCAGCATCTTCAAACCTCGGATGACCTGCGTTGCCTGTTTGTGCTGCATGTCCAGAACAAAAGGGAGCCAGATTAGCAGCCAGGGTGAATGTGGGTGCAATATCCCGTTGTTCATTGCGCTGCAGGCATGGCAACCTTGGTCTTTTATCGCCTTGCCAAGGAAGCCCTGATGCGATCGTTCGATTTCAAGCAACTGGATGTGTTCAGCGATCAACCGTTACTCGGCAATCCGCTGGCGGTGGTGTTGGGGGCAGACGGGTTAAGTGACGAACAGATGGCTGCGTTTGCGCGCTGGACCAATCTGAGTGAAACCACGTTTCTGCTGACACCGACAGACCCGGCAGCCGACTATCGGGTGCGCATCTTCACAACACTCTGCGAGCTGCCGTTCGCCGGGCATCCAACGCTGGGCACTTGCCATGCATGGCTGGAAGGTGGCGGCGTGCCGCGTGGCAAGGAAATCATTCAGGAATGCGGGATCGGTCTGGTGCGCATTCGCCAGGACGTCGCCGGGCTGGCCTTTACCGCGCCGCCGCTGTTGCGTTCCGGTGCGGTAGACGCCGGGCTGGTCGAGCAGATTCGCCTCGGCATGAAGCTCGATGCGGGTGAGATTCTGGATGCTCGCTGGGTGGATAACGGCCCTGGCTGGGTGGCGATTCGTCTGGCAGACCGGGCCACGGTTCTGGCGTTGCAGCCTGACTATGCCCAATTGAACGGTCTGAAAATCGGCGTTGTCGGCCCATGGCACCCCGAGCTGGATGGCGATGAGGCGCAGTTTGAAGTACGCGCTTTCGTGCCCGGTGACGGCATGGCCGAAGACCCGGTAACCGGCAGCCTCAATGCTGGAATCGCCCACTGGTTTCTGGAAGAAGGTCTGGCACCTGACAACTACGTCGTCAGCCAGGGCGCCGCGCTCGGACGCAAGGGCAGGGTGAGCGTTCAGCGTGTAGGCGATGACATCTGGGTGGGCGGCTCGGTGGTGACCTGTATTGATGGCCGGGTTTCGTTTTAGGCCTTGGTTGCGCTTGCTGTCTCGCCAGGCTGCAGATGTGTGACGCAGAGCGTCACGAAATGCATTACCACGCGGAGCGTGGGAACGAGAAATCTAACTGCTTATCGTGCCAATGCTCCGCGTTGGCATGCATCTCGTGACGCTCCGCGTCACAACTCTGCAGACTGGCGCGGAATCAAGCGCAAGGAGTTCCAGGCTTTAGTGTCACCGGTATCCCGGGCCAGATTAGACTTGTGGGTAACGATGAGCGCAGAGCATTGGCGCGGGCGGCATTGATCAGTCCTTCAACGCGATCTTCTTGCCGCGCCGGGCGGCAATGTCGCTGGCCTGACCGTCGCGCTGCTTGCCAGTGCGAGCCTGGGTGATGAGGGCCGGGATCAGCGGGCCTTCTGGCAGGTTTTTCCAGAAGCGCGAAGGGAAGTGACCTTCCATGACTTTCGGGTTCAGCCGGGCAGGGTTGAAGATATGGCTGTAGTAGGTCAGCCATAGCTCGCCGTGCGGGTCTTCCACCTGCCGCGCCATGGTTTTCCAGGCATCCGGGCAGCGGCGCTCATGAATCAGCTGTTGGCCGTCGTAATAGACACCGTCTTGTGGCGTGGCAATCATCCAGCGGTGTTGGCCCATGCGGCCTATGAAGTGCTCGCTGGCACTCAGCAGAATATCGTGGGCCGGTTCGTGCCACGCCACATATTGCGGGCGCATGATCGCTGCGTCGTTGTCGGCAGGCGGCAGGGCTACAAAACGCAGAAAGGCATGCAGGTGATGCGCTTCGCGGCGCACCGACTTGAGACGCCGGTGCAACTCGCTGCCCAGTTTATCGCCCGCCATCATGGCTGTTCGATCACCATGCGTGACGCGCCACAGCACTTCATACAGCAGGCTCCAGCGCTGCTCGCCACGATAGCGAGAAGTGCTTTCCAGCAGTTGCAGCAATTCCAGAGGGACACGCGCCTGAAACGGGCCGGATTCTTTGGGGTATTGTTCTTCGCTGCCAAACAGGTCGGCAGCGTCAGGCGACTTCCAGCTGACCTGGCTGGGGTCGATCTGGTGACTCAACAGCCAGCGTGCCTGAGTTCGCCAGGTGTCGAACAGATCATCACAATCAAGACAGATCATCCCCACAAGCCCATTTGCTGAGGTTGTGGCCGGTCGCGCAGTTGATGGTGCAGGAACTCGCTGGTGGTCTCTGCGTGTGGCGGGTGGTAATCGCTGGTGATGATAAACGGCTTGGCCTTGGCCAGTACGCAACGCATGCGGGTCAGGTCTTCGTAGCGTATACGCCGCTGCCTGCGCAGTTCGACCAGCCTCTGCGTGGTGCGAATGCCGATGCCAGGTACTCGGGCGATCAACGCCGCGTCGGCCTTGTTAAGGTCCAGAGGAAACACTTGTCGATTGCCCAGCGCCCATGCCAGTTTGGGGTCGATGTCCAGCGCAAGATCACCGGGGCCGCTGAGCAGCTCGCCAGCAGTAAAACCATAGCCGCGCAGCAGAAAATCTGCCTGATACAAGCGATGCTCACGCATCAAGGGCGGTGCGGCCAGCGGCACACTATCGGGGCTGTTCGGAATCGGGCTGAACGCCGAGTAGTAGACCCGGCGCAGCTTGAAGTCGCTGTACAGCGATTGCGCACTGTGCAGGATGGTGCTGTCGTCGGTGGCATCCGCGCCGACGATCATTTGCGTACTTTGCCCGGCCGGCGCAAAGCGCGGCGAGCGCGGTTCGTTGCGCACGGTCTGTTCGCCGGTATAGATGGTCTGCATTGCCTGCTTGATAGAGGCCACGTCTTTTTCCGGGGCGAGTGTCTGCAGGCTCAGGTCGGTGGGCAGTTCGATGTTGACGCTCAGCCGGTCGGCATAGCGCCCGGCTTTTTCGATCAGTGCCGGGTCGGCATCGGGGATGGTCTTTAGGTGGATGTAGCCGCGAAACTCGTGCACCTCGCGCAGCAGCCTGGCGACCTCGACCAGTTGTTCCATGGTGTAGTCGGCCGAGCGAATGATCCCGGAACTCAGAAACAGCCCGCTGACGCAGTTGCGACGATAGAAGTCCAGCGTCAGGGTGACCACTTCTTCAGGCGAAAAGCGCGCACGCGGCACATCGCTGGAGCGGCGGTTGACGCAGTACTGGCAGTCATACAGGCAAAAGTTGGTGAGCAGGATTTTCAGCAGCGAAACGCAGCGTCCGTCTGGCGTGTAGCTGTGGCAGATGCCCATGCCATTGGTAGACCCCAGCCCGGATTTGTTCTGCGAGCTGCGTTTCGGGGCTCCACTGCTGGCGCACGACGCATCGTACTTGGCGGCGTCTGCCAGGATGCTGAGCTTGTCGATGAGCTGCATGGAGAGACCCTTGACTGTTTGCATATACAGTATCGAGTTGCTGCGGCACACTCAAGCAGCGCTGCGTTGATCAGACCGAAGGTCAGCAAGCGTAAAAACGCACATCCATGTCTTTTTTAAATGTTATTTTATAACGAAACGTGTAAGTGCTATGTAATACTGTAACGAATAATTGCAGGTTACTGGCGCGTGAAATCTTCTCAATCTCCCTCGATCTCGGCGTCTGTGCTTGCTCAGTCAGCCTGGAAACGAGTGCTGTTTTCCCTCGTGGTACTGGCGCTGTTATGGGCGGCCATCGGCTGGTCGGTGGCCATTCCGTGAGTGCCGTCATCAGCCTCGAAAACCTGACCGTCGCCTACGAGCGCCGCCCTGCAGTGCATCACCTTAACGGTCGGTTCGAGGCGGGCAGCCTGACGGCGATCGTCGGCCCCAACGGTGCTGGCAAGTCGACCCTTATCAAAGCCATTGCCGGGACCATGAAGCCTGCACAGGGGCGGGTCGACCGAGGCCGTCTGGCAACCCGCACCATCGGCTATCTGCCGCAGGCTGCCGAGATCGATCGCAGCTTTCCTCTGAGTGTCGCCGATACGGTCTCCATGGGCGCCTGGCACAGCATCGGGCCGTTTCGTAGCCTGACGCGTGATCACGCCAGGCTTACCGCAGAAGCGCTGCGCACCGTCGGGCTTGAAGGGTTCGAAAGTCGCAGCGTAGGTTCGCTGTCGTCCGGCCAGTTCCAGCGCGTGCTGTTTGCCCGGCTGTTGCTGCAGGACGCTTCCGTGATCCTGCTGGACGAGCCGTTTACCGCCATCGACGCGCGCACCACTCGCGATCTGCTGGAACTGGTGCGTGCCTGGCACGGGCAGGGGCGGACCGTGATTGCTGTGCTGCACGATATCGATCAGGTGCGTCAGCACTTTCCGCAGACTCTGTTGATGGCCCGCGAAGCCATTGCCTGGGGCGAGACAGCTGACGTGCTCAGCGTCGCCAACCTGCGCAAGGCCCGCAATATGGCGGAATACTGGAGCCCGGACGCGCTGTTGTGTGATGTCGAGGAAGAGCGCCCATGATGCTCTACAGCCTCGTAGTCGAGCCGTTTATCGAATTTGGTTTCATGCGCCGCGCGCTGGTGGCGTGTCTCGCGCTGGGCATTGGCTCAGGCCCGGTGGGCGTGCTGTTGATGCTGCGGCGCATGAGCCTGGTGGGCGATGCCATGAGCCATGCGGTGCTGCCGGGTGCCGCGGTGGGCTTCATGATCGCTGGTCTGTCGCTGCCCGCCATGGGCTTTGGCGGGTTGATCGCCGGGCTGGCGGTGGCGTTGCTGTCCGGTCTGGTCAGTCGCCTGACGTCATTGCGCGAAGACGCCAGTTTCGCCAGTTTTTACCTGACCTCGCTGGCTGCCGGGGTGCTGATCGTGTCGCTGCACGGCTCCAGTGTCGACCTCCTGCATGTGCTGTTCGGCACCATTCTGGCCATCGATGACGCGTCGATCTACATGGTCGGCAGCATCGCCTCGTTCACGCTGGTGTTGCTGGCGGTGATCTACCGCCCGCTGGTGCTGGAGTGCTTCGATCCGGGTTTCCTGCGTGCGGTGGGCGGGCGCGGATCGCTGTATCACGTGTTGTTCCTGCTGTTGGTGGTGCTCAATCTGGTTGCAGGTTTTCAGGCTCTGGGCACGTTGATGGCGGTCGGCATGATGATGCTGCCTGCGACGGCTGCGCGTTTCTGGAGCAATTCGCTGAGTGGCCTGATGTTGATTTCCACGCTGATCGCCACCTTATCCGGTCTGATCGGCCTGATCGTTTCCTATCACCTTGGCGTCGCTTCGGGTCCTGCCATCGTATTGACCGCCAGTGCGTTCTACGCGTTTTCCCTGTTGTTCGGACGCACGGGCATCGTGCGTCGACTGTTTCCCAAACCTCACCTGGCTCATTGAAAGGGTATGTCATGAAACGATTGATGCTGTTGAGTTCGATGGCTGCACTGGCGTTGTCCGCGTTCGCCAGCCTGGCCCAGGCCAAACCGCTTGAAGCGGTGGCATCGTTTACCGTCATCGCCGACATGGTCAGTACGGTTGGCGGCGAGCGTGTTCACGTCAAATCGCTGATCGGCCCGAATGGCGACCCGCATGTCTACGAGCCGACGCCGAGCGATGCCCAGGCGCTGAAAAACGCGGACCTGGCCTTTGTCAGTGGCCTGCATCTGGAAGGCTGGATGGATCGGCTGATCAAGGCTTCAGGCTATAAAGGCCAACCGGTGGTGCTGTCACAAGGCATCAAGACCCGCAGCATGGATGAGGACGGCAAGCGCATTGTCGATCCACATGCGTGGAACAGCGCTGCCAACGGGGTCATTTATGTGCGCAATATTATGGCCGCGCTGAAAAAAGCTGACCCGGAAGGTGCCAGCGAATACCAGGCCAATGGCGACCGCTACATTGCCGAGTTGCAGCAGCTGGATCAGTACGCCCGTGATCAGATTCGTTCGGTCCCGGCAGCCAGTCGCAAGATTCTGACCTCCCACGATGCATTCGGTTATTTCGGCGATGCCTACGGCGTGACGTTCCTGTCGCCGCTGGGCCTGTCCACTGAATCCGAGGCGTCAGCAGCGGATGTCTCGAAACTGATCCGTCAGATCAAGGCCGAGCACGTCAGCGCGTACTTCTTCGAGAACTCCAGTGATCCGCGTCTGGTCAAGCAGATTGCCCAGGCCAGTGGTGCCCAGCCTGGCGGTGAGCTGTACGTCGAGTCGTTGTCGCCAGCCGATGGCCCTGCGCCGACGTACGCGAAGATGTTTCGCTACAACGTCGACACGCTGACGGCCGCGATGAAACGCAATCAGTAAAACGCAAGGCGCGCAGCCCTTGGCGGGCAAGGGCTGCGCGATTCTACGCCTCAGTTGTTGAGGAACTTGAACACAGTGGTCTGGGTGTAAGCCTTGCCAGGGTCCAGTCGAGTGCTCGGGAATTTCGGCTGGTTGGGTGCATCAGGGTAATGCTGGGTTTCCAGCGTGAACGCGCCCCAATGCGGGTAGACCTTGCCGCCCTTGCCATGGATGCTGCCATCCAGGAAGTTGCCGGTGTACAGCTGCACACCAGGTTCCGTGGTGAACAGCTGCAGTGTGCGGCCTGACTGCGGGTCGCTGACCTCGGCGGCCAGTTTCTTCACGTCCCCTTTGCTGTCCAGCACCCAGTTGAAGTCAAAGCCGCCTTGCTTGGGTTCGGCGTACTTGAGCTGCTGGTTGTCATCCTTGATGTGCTTGCCGAAGGCGGTGGGCTTGAGGAAGTCCATCGGCGTGCCAGCCACGGCGGGCAGTTCGCCGGTCGGGATCAGCTTGTCGTTGACCGGGGTGTAATGCGAAGCGTGCAGGGTAGCAACCTGTTTGAGCACGTCGCCGCTGCCTGCGCCCGCCAGATTGAAGTAGCTGTGGTTGGTCAGGTTCAGCACCGTAGGTTTGTCGGTGGTGGCACGGTAATCGATTTTCAGCTCGTTCTTGTCGTTCAGGCTGTAGGTGACTTCGGTCTGCAGCGTTCCCGGGAAACCCATCTCGCCGTCTGGCGACACGTAAGTCAACTTCACGCCGACCGAATCACCGGTCTTGGTTTCCTGCGCCTTCCACAGGCGTTTGTCGAAACCTTTGTCGCCACCGTGCAGCGCGTTGGTCTTGTCGTTGAGCGGGACCTGATAGGTTTTGCCATCAAGTGTGAATTTACCGCCCGCCAGACGGTTGCCGAAACGGCCGATGGTTGCGCCGAAATAAACCGTACCGTTGTTCTGATAGCCCTGCACGTCATCGAAGCCCAGCACGATGTCTTCCACCTTGCCGGCCTTGTCGGGCACCAGCAGTGATTGCAGGGTCGCGCCGTACGTGATGATGCTGGCCTGCACACCATGGCTGTTGCGCAGGGTGTATTTCTCGACGGCGGTGCCGTCCGGCAGTTGGCCAAAGGTGCTGTGTTCGCTGGAGAGTGCTGCGGCCTGTGCGGTCAAGGTGCTGATCATCAAAGACAGTCCAAAGGTGCTGAGAAGAGCATGCTTTTTCATCTGATCTACCCACTTTTATTGTTATTGGTAAGACTATTTGATCGGATTTCTTCCGATGCATGGATTTATAGCCGATAAAATGCCGCTTGAAAAATTAATTGTAATACTATTTAGTAGCGCAAGCGTCACTCAAGGCTGATTAGCCACCTTAGCCGATCTGACGACTTTTTTGCCGGCCAGACCGAATTCAGGAGAAACGGGTTGGCTGAAGGCACAGGCTGGCAACGCCTGTGATGTGAACATCCAGACGCAACACACGTTAAAAAGTGCCTTTACAACAATAACAAAGGACATTTTTCATGAACTGGCTGCCCGTTTCCGAGCACTGTTTCAAGCTGGCCGAGGGCTCCTTCTGGGATGCCGATGATCAGGCCCTGTACTGGGTCGACATCGCCGGCTTTCTGGCCTGTCGGCTGATCGCCGGGCAGTACCGCCAATGGCGCATGCCCGAACCGGTTTCTGCGTTCATCCCGACCACCCAGGGCGATGCTCTGGTGACATTGGCCAGCGGCGTTTATCGCCTCGACCTTGCCTCCGAAAAAACCTCATTATCGTTGTTTTGCGTAGCAGACCCGACCCCTGGCAACCGCGCCAATGAAGCCCGTTGCGACGCGAGCGGCCGCCTGTGGCTGGGCAGCATGCAAAACAATATTGACGCCGAAGGCGGTGATGTCCCTCTGGTTCGTCGTTCCGGCGGGCTGTTCCGGGTCGAGGCCGATGCACGCGTGACACGGCTGCTGGACGGGCAAGGGATCGTCAACACCTTGCTCTGGAATGCTGACAGCAGCGTGTTGTACAGCGCCGATACCCTCGACGAGGTTATCTACCAGTACCCGGTGCTGGAAGACGGTGCGCTGGGGCCACGTCGGATATGGGCTGCCGAGCAAAGCCGGGGTTCGCCCGACGGCTCGGCCATGGATGCCGAAGGCTATATATGGAACGCACGCTGGGGCGGCAGTTGCCTGATCCGCTTTGCGCCTGATGGCAGCGTCGACCGGGTTGTCGAGTTGCCTGTCAGCCATCCCACCAGTTGCGTGTTCGCAGGCCCTGCGCTGGAGACGCTGTATGTCACCAGCGCAGCGCCCGGTGATGCGCACGGGCAATTCGACGGCGCGGTATTGGCGGCGCAGGTCGGCGTAGAAGGGAAGGCATGTCAGCGTTTTGCGGGTTGAAAAAGTGTTTGTTGCCTGCGTCTCTGGCAGTTAGGAGACAGCGACATGGACAGAGGTGACATTCGGTTACAGAGCGGTCAATCATTATATGGTATGACTATTTAATCGGTTTCGGACGCTTGAGCGTTCGCTGACCGCCACCCTGCTGAACGTTGTAGCTATTCAATAAAAATAAGGAGTTAGCTATGTTGAGTCGTCATGGGATTCGCTCCCTGTGCTGTGCCGCTGTTGCCACTGCCATTCTGGGCATGAGTGGCGTCACCTCTGCTGCCGAAGAAGTCAAAATCGGCTTTCTGGTCAAGCAGGCTGAGGAGCCATGGTTCCAGACCGAGTGGCAATTTGCTGAAAAGGCCGGCAAGGAGCTGGGCTTTACTGTCATCAAGATTGCCGTGCCCGACGGCGAAAAAACCCTCTCAGCCATCGACAACCTGGCCGCTAACGGCGTTAAAGGTTTCGTGATCTGCCCGCCTGACGTTTCCCTCGGCCCTGCGATTGTTGCCAAGGCCAAGTCCTACGACATGAAAGTCATGGCGGTGGACGACCGCTTCGTCGACGCGAAAGGCAAGCCCATGGAGGACGTGCCCTATCTCGGTATGGCGGCCTTCGAAGTGGGCCAGAAACAGGGCGCCGCCATGGCGACCGAGGCGAAGAATCGCAAGTGGGATGAGGGCGAGTGGAAGGGTACCTACGCGATCATCAATACCTACAGCGAACTCGACACCGGCAAGAAGCGCACCGACGGCTCGGTGGATGCGTTGAAAAAAGCCGGTTTGCCTGCAGATCACATCCTGTTTTCTGCACAAAAAACGCTTGATGTACCAGGCGGCATGGACGCTACCAATTCGGCCCTGCCAAAACTGCCGGGCGATGCTAAAAACCTGATCATCGGCGGCATGAACGACAACACCGTACTGGGCGGCGTACGCGCTACCGCGAGTAACGGTTTCAGCGCCAAAAACGTGCTGGGGATCGGTATCAACGGCACCGACGCCATCGATGAACTGAAGAAGAAAGAGAGCGGATTCTTTGGCTCGATGCTGCCAAGCCCGGACAAAGAAGGCTACAAGACGGCCGAGTACGTGTTCAATTGGGTCACCAAAGGCGTGGAACCGCCGAAGTACACTGCCATGGACGACGTGACATTGATCACCCGCGCCAACTTCCAGGCTGAACTGACCAAAATCGGTTTGTGGAAGTGAGCTGAGCGAGGGGCCTGATTTCGGGCCCCTCAACTGCGCGAGGAGGTTGGTTTCATGCAACAGGCTATCGAGCTTCAACCCATAGGCGGCGCCCTGCGCTTCAACGGCATCGGCAAGGTATTTCCTGGCGTCAAGGCGCTATCGGATATCACCTTCGAGGCCCGCCCTGGCAGTGTTCATGCGCTGATGGGCGAGAACGGCGCAGGCAAGTCGACGCTGCTGAAAATCCTCGGCGGGTCGTATCAGCCCAACAGCGGTAATCTGCAGATCGGTGATCAGACGCATCAGTTCAAATCCACCGCCGACAGCATCGCGGCGGGTGTGGCGGTGATTCACCAGGAACTGCACCTGGTGCCGGAAATGACCGTCGCCGAGAATCTGCTGCTCGGGCATATGCCCAATCGTTTCGGCTTGATCAATCGTGGCGCGATGTACCGTCGGGCCGCTTAGCTGCTCAAGGGGCTGGCCGACGAAATCGATCCACACACCCGGCTGGGCGATCTTTCGCTGGGCCAGCGGCAACTGGTGGAAATCGCCAAGGCCATGTCGCGTAATGCCCATGTCATTGCGTTCGATGAACCGACCAGCAGCCTGTCGGCGCGCGAGATTGACCGATTGATGGCAATCATCGTGCGGCTGCGCGACGAAGGGCGGGTGATTCTTTATGTGTCCCATCGAATGGAAGAAATCTTCCGTGTCTGCGATGCGGTGACGGTTTTCAAGGACGGACGTTTCGTCAAGACGTTCGAACAGATGGCCGATCTTGACCATGACCGGCTGGTGACCTGCATGGTCGGTCGCGATATTCAGAACATTTACAACTACCGACCGCGCCAGCATCAAGGTCCGAGCCTGCGCGTCACCGGGCTGTTGGGGCCAGGGCTGCATGAGCCGGTCACGTTTGCCGTGCAGAAGGGCGAGGTGCTGGGGTTTTTCGGACTGGTGGGCGCGGGGCGTACCGAGTTGTTTCGCATCTTGTCCGGGCTGACGCGCAGCACGGCAGGCAATCTGCAACTGGATGGCCAGCCGCTGACCCTGAAGTCACCGCGCGATGCCATCGAGGCCGGGATACTGCTGTGCCCCGAGGACCGCAAAAAAGAAGGCATCGTGCCGCTGTCGAGCGTCGCGGAGAACATCAACATCGGTGCCCGGCCGCGGCATGTGAATCTTGGCTGCCTGATTCAGGGCGGTTGGGAACGCGAAAACGCGCGCGGTCAGATCAAGTCGATGAACGTCAAGACGCCGTCACCGGATCAACAGATCATGTTCCTGTCCGGTGGTAATCAACAGAAGGCGATTCTTGGCCGCTGGCTGTCGATGCCGATGAAAGTCCTGCTGTTGGACGAGCCGACTCGCGGTATCGACGTCGGTGCCAAATCTGAAATCTACGAAATCATTCACAACCTCGCCGCTGACGGTATTGCGGTGATTGTAGTGTCCAGCGATCTGATGGAGGTCATGGGCATTTCAGACCGCATTCTGGTGATGAGCGAAGGCGCAATCACCGGCGAACTCAACCGCGACGAGGCTGACGAGTCGCGACTTCTGCAATTGGCTCTGCCTCGCACGCGCGGCTGACAATCGGTCCTTGACCATGAACAATAAAAAAGAGGTGCGTATGTCTACCGAATCCAGCCTGCAGGCTCCCCGTCAGGGCATGAACCTGCGTCGTTTTGTCGATGACTGGGTGATGCTCCTGGCAGCCGTGGGGATTTTCCTGCTCTGCGCCGTGTTCATCGACAACTTCATGTCGCCACTGAACATGCGCGGTCTGGGCCTGGCCATTTCAACCGTCGGCATCGCGGCCTGCACCATGCTGTACTGCCTGGCGTCCGGGCATTTCGACCTGTCGATCGGTTCGGTGCTGGCTTGCTCAGGGGTGATCGCCAGTATTGTGATCCGCGACACCGACAGCGTGTTTCTGGGCGTTTCTGCAGCCTTGGCGCTGGGGCTGGTGGTCGGCCTCATCAACGGTATCGTGATCGCCAAATTGCGCATTAACGCCTTGATCGCGACGCTGGCGACCATGCAGATCGTGCGCGGCCTGGCTTACATCTTCTCCAACGGCAAGGCTGTAGGGGTGTCCAACGAAGACTTCTTCATCTTCGGTAATGGCCAGGTGTATGGCGTGCCGGTGCCGATCCTGATCACCATTGCCTGCTTCATCTTCTTCGGCTGGCTGCTCAACTACACCACCTACGGGCGCAACACCATGGCCATCGGCGGCAACCAGGAAGCTGCATTGCTTGCCGGGGTGCATGTCGATCGCACCAAGATCATCATCTTCGCCGTACATGGCCTGATTGGCGCACTGGCGGGTGTAGTGCTGGCCTCACGCATGACCTCGGGCCAGCCAATGATCGGTCAGGGCTTTGAACTGACAGTCATTTCAGCCTGTGTACTGGGCGGGGTGTCGCTGAGCGGCGGTATCGGCATGATTCGTCATGTCATCGCCGGGGTGCTGATTCTGGCTATCATCGAGAACGCGATGAACCTGAAGAACATCGATACGTTCTATCAGTACGTGATTCGCGGCACGATCCTGCTGCTGGCGGTGATCATTGACCGGATGAAGCGTCGCTGACCGGGTAGCGCAGTTGAAAAGCCCTTGTCGATCTATCGGCAGGGGCTTTTTATTGGGGGCCGGACCTGCAGTCAATGCGTCTGCTGCCTTGCAAATCCGAAGGGCAGTGTGTGTGCATCAAAGGGGCCGACCGCGGAAGTCGAGCCCTGCCCGGGTGCCCAGCGTCGGCATTGACTCCAGCGTCAGAGTCCACTGAAAACGTTCGCAGATACGGCGCACCAGAAACAGCCCGAGGCCTTTGCCACTGCCCGTCCTGATCGGGTTTCTCAGCAGTGACAGGTAATGCCGTGAAGCCTGCTCGGTGTCGAACCCTTCGCCCGAATCGGTCACGCTCAAGACATCATCCTTGAGCCGCACAGCGATGGTGCCGTCGTAGGTGTTATCCGCAGCGTTGCGCAACAGATTGCCGACGGCAATGCGCAGCATGGCTTCCGGCACGTGCAGGGTCAGCGTCTGGTGGATCTGTACCGAGAACTTCACGGGCTTGCCGTCGAGCAAATGCTCATGATCCTTGACCAGACCGGGCAGCAGGCGATCGAGCTCAATCGGGTCATCGCGGTTGGCGGTCAACGGCTCACGTGATAGATAAAGCAGCGCAACCATGATTTCCGTCAGGTTTTCCACGGTGGCCCGCATGCGTTGCAGTGGCGGCGCTGCACGCGGCGGCAGTTTTTGCCTGGCGAGGATATCCAGCGCACCGCTGATCACGGCGATGGGCGTGCGGAACTCGTGGCTGGCCTGATCCAGCAGCGCGCGCTCGCGGGCCATGAATTGTTCGACCCGTTCCAGATGCGCGTTGATGCCGCAGGCAATGTCCTTGAGCTCTTCCTGAGCGTAGTGCACCGGCAACCGCTGCGCAGGGCGCTCCGGGTCGAGTTGCTTCATGCCCAGTGCAAGCCCCTGAACCGGAAGATGCAGGCGCACGTACAACCAGGCGATCACAGCAATATCAGGATCAGATTGAGTACCAGAAACATCGCTCCGACCAGCGCGATGAAGTTCTGCTCCTGCTCCAGATCGCTGATGTCGATGGCGGCGATCAGGCGCTCTTTGCCAAGCGGGGTCACCAGCACCGCATAGTCGCGATCGCCGTTAACAGCGTCCTGACGGTCCAGATCGCCTTCACTGTAATAGCCAGGTGCGAGTGAAGCGAAAGGGGGCGGCATGCCAGCAGCCGGCGTGCTGCCTGACAGTTTCCAGACCTGGATCCTGGCGTCTTTCTGCGCCCCGGGCAGCACGTCGTCCTCAAGCGTGTTGGCGGTCGCGGTCTCAAGCAAATCCTTCCAGATCGGGTGATCAATGAGGTCCTGACTCATGAACCCGAGGGTGGTCAGACCGATCGTCATCAGCAGCCCGAAGCCGAGAATTATCGCGCTGACGAGGCGATGCAGGCTGCCCCGTCGGCCAGCAAGGTTAATCATGCGCGCACACGCACAGACGAAAACCGATGCCCTGTACGGTATGCAGCAGTTTTTGCCCGGCAGTGCGCTCGCCATCGATGGTTTTTCTGAGCAGGTGCATGTGCGAGCGCAACAGATCGCCATCGGGCACGCTGTCACCCCAGATGAGTGATTCAAGTTGCGTGCGTGTGACCACGTGCGGTGAGTTGCGCATCAGCACCTCCAGCAGCGTCCGTCGGATCGGCGAGAACGGTAACGGCATGCCGTCGCGCGTCACCAACTGCGTGCCGAGATCGAAGCGCAGGTCAGCGATTTCCAGTATTTGTCGCCTGTCTGCCCGCGTGTGGTTGCGCGCCGCCAGCACTCGCAGGCGAATCTCCAGTTCAGGCAAGGCCAGCGGTTTGACGATGTAGTCATCGGCACCCGACTCAAAGCCCTCCAGCTTGTCATCCAGCTGGTCCTTGGCCGTCAGCAACATGACCGGCACCGGGTTGTTCATTTCTTTGCGCAGATGACGTAGCAATGAGATCCCGTCCATGCGCGGCATCATCCAGTCCAGCACCATGACGTCGTAGCGGTTTTCCGCGAGCAGGCGCATGGCCGATTTGCCATCCGGCGCGGCGTCCGGCGTATGCCCGCAGGCCTCCAGGTAATCAAACATGTTGGCGGCCAGCGCCAGGTTATCTTCGACAATCAAGACGCTCAGTGATCGTTCGAGCACGGCGGGCTCCCGGTGAGTGGGTTCGAGGCGGTACGAGGGTGGTCTTCAGCGTCAGAACTTTCGCGATATCCCGATGAACATCGACGTCGAGCTGTCTGTGTCGTGCTCCACCAGCGGGCTGTCGCTCAGTTCATCCGGCAGGGCGCTATAGCGCAGGTTACCCGAGACTTCCCACTGTTTACCGATTGGCTGAGAAAAGCCAATGCCGACATAGGACACTGTGGCGCTACCGGGACGATACTCGGCAATGCCGCGTCGTTCTTCCTCGTTCAGGGTGCCGTAATAGTAATCCACACTATTGCCGGACAGGTGGGTGGCACCGATGTTGGGTTTGAAGCGGGTGTTGCCCCAAGTGAAGGGGTACGCGTATTCGAGGTTCAACGAATAACCCTCGCTGGCACCGCTGATATCGTTTTTGGCGACCAGTTCAAGCAGGCCGGCATCACCGCGCAGCTTTGCCGCCAATCCGGCGTCGATGCCATTGTCACGGTCTTCCAGCAGGTCGCGGTTGATGCCGTTTCGAGCCAGTTCGCGACGACCGAAGTCGTCACGATCAATACCGTCCATCTGCAGGGCAACAATGGCATCGAGGGCGAACGACTCGGTGTTGATCAGGTGGTAACCCGCCGTTACGCCGTTGACGTAAAAGCGTTCGCCTTCGTACTTGATCAGCGGGATCGGGTTGACCTGTGTGCCGACGCCTGCATAAGGGCTTTCGCTGATGGCAGCGCCCAGGCCCAGGCTGAAATCGCCCGGTTCGGCGTGGGCCAGCTGTAACGACAGGGCAGGCAATACGACAACAGTCAGTGCGGGAAGGAAAAGGCGTTTCATGTCGAGGGCTCTCTGAGTGGTCTTTCTGGCGTGCATCAGTGTGCGACTGCGCGTGTCGCCTGCATGTCGGCGTCATTGCCAGAAAGAGAGCCCGGTGTGCCGGACAGTGTGGTCAGGTAACGCTGGATGGCCGGTACGAAGTCGTCCGTGGCGGTCAGGCCGACATACCCGTCGGGACGTATCAGAAAGATGATGTTTTCCTGATGGCTTACGCCGTAGGCGTCACACGCCTGACCGGCTTCATCGACCAGGCCGTTGCGGTCATTGCTGACGTGCTCGGGGCGTAGCGCAAATGCCTGCAGGAATCGCTCGTCGGGGCTGCCGAAAGTTTCCAATTCAGCGATGGCCTGCGTACCAAACGCCAGTAAGGTGAAATGCCCGCCTCTGAATACATCGAACAACCGCGTGCGTCCGCCGTGTTGCTGCGAGCAGGTGGCATCGGGTGCGCGATCGCCTGCCTGGACCTTGCCATCGACATTGTCGGCGCAGTTCACGGAAAGCGAACTGGCGCGGTAGTTGAGTAATAACTGCCGCTCCTTGTCGCCACGCCTGAATGTTGGCAAGCCGGTGCCAGTGGTGTTATTGAAGAGTTCGCTGGACAACTCCAGCACCGCTGCAGCCACAGGCCTGCGTTCCTCTTCGTAAGTGTCGAGCAGTGTCTCGGGCGCGCCGCCCAGCACCGCTGCCAGTTTCCAGCCCAGATTCCATGCGTCCTGCACGCCCGTGTTGAGGCCTTGCGCGCCTGCAGGGGTATGCACGTGGGCGGCGTCGCCGGCGAGAAACACCCGCTCGACCCGATAACGCTCGGCCAGCCGCACATTGGGGCGGAATACCGAAAGCCAGGTCGGGCTGTGCAAGTGAATCTTTCTGGAACCTGTGGCTGCCAGCCAGCGGGTCTGGATAACGTGCTCTGAGAGTTGCGGAACGGGTTCGTCGGCGTCCAGACGCATCATCAGCTGGAACAGGTTTGAATGCGGAAGCGGGCACAGGCCGATCATTCCGCCTCTGCGCGTCGGCCAGACGTGCCATGCATCCCGGGAAAGCCCGTCAACCTGCAGATCGCCAACGATCATCCGGCCCTCCTGAGAGGTGGAGCCCGTGAAGTTCACGCCCAGCTGCTTGCGCACGAAACTCTTGCCGCCGTCAGCGCCGACCAGATAGCGGGCATGCACGATACGGGTCTCTCCCTGGCAGGCAACCTGAACAGAGACACCTTCGGCATCCTGTCTGATCTGCAGTGCTTCAGTGGCCCACTCAACCTGAGTGCCCAGTTCAGCCAGTCGATCACGCAACACCTGCTCGGTGCGCCATTGCGGTACGAGCCAGACGTTCGGGTATGGAATATCCGCTGTCTGTTTCTGGTACTTCATCATGTTCCATTTGATCTTCAGGAAAGAAACATGAAACTTCATTGGTGGATAAAGCTGCCCGACGCGCAACAATGGCTGGGCGACGCCAAGGTTGTCGAAGACCTCAATCGTTCGTGGCTGTATGCCTTTGCCGCGAGAACCATTGAACGGTACAGCCGCTTTTTCAATGATTCTGACCTTGATCCCGCGCCGGGCCAGATCGCATGCCAGGGTCAGTCCGGTCGGTCCCGAGCCGATTATCAGGACGTCGCAAAGGTCCTGCACGCTATGCCGATGTGTATTCATTTTGAAGGTGCCTGCCTGGAGAGAATATTGTCTGCTGACATGTCCGAACTGCGCTTTTGTGGGGGCCACTTCCAGCAGCGGGTCATTGCTTCTCCTATTTCGGATACGATGTATCCATAATGAGGTTCTGTCAACTGCTCAGGTGGTTCGCAAGGCAGCCGTGCAGACGAGCGGCGAGGCGGCGTTGGTCATCAGCGGGCTAGCGGTAAGCGGCTACGTTGGGCTTATAATCTGCAAATGACTGAAGACCCGAATTGCCAAGCCGTTCCCGGAAGCCCTCGCTGGTGGATGACCCGCGCACCCCGTGCCGAGAAAAGCGCAGGTCGGGGTCGACCTTCCGTTTCGGTAGAACGGATCATTGCAACGGCCCTGGAGACGGTCGATGCGGTGGGGGCGCAGGCGTTCAACATGCGCATGCTTGCCGAGCGCCTTGAGTCCGGAACGGCGACGCTCTATCGGCACTTCGCCAGCAAGGACGAGATACTGATTTACGTGGTCGATAGCGTGCTGGGCGAAATGAGTGCCGATCAATCCGAGGTTGTTGAAGAAACACGGCAAGGGCAGGGCAGCGATGGGCATGCCTGGCAAACAGCCTGCGCATCAGGCGCCGAGCGCCTTTATCGCGTATTGCGCAAGCATCCGGGTATCTTGCCGCTGCTGGTGTCACAGATACCCATCGGACCCAACGGGCTCAAGCTTCGCGAGCAGGGCATTGTGCTGTTTCTGGCCAACGGGTTTCCTGCCGAACTGGCTGCCCGCGCCTATACGTCGGTCGCTCACTATGTGCTGGGCTTCGCCATACAGCAGCACTCTCACGGCGCAAGCGAGGCCACAAAAGGCGAGGATCTGGTCGAATTTTTCTCCGCACTGGATGCGGATGAATACCCGGCAATTGCTGCTGCCGGACGCCACTTGCCTGGCATTTCGGTGGAGGATGAGTTCAGGTTTGGCTTGAAGCTCATCATCGACGGGCTGGACCTGGCGCTTGCCGAGCTCCGGCGAGGCGCCGGCAAGCGCTGAAGCAATGGCTGCCTGTTCAGCGAGGATGCGAGGCCAGAGCCGAGCTGCCCAGTCGAGTCAGCCCATATAACACCGTTCCGACCACCAGCAGGATGCCTGCCCGTAGCCAGGTCTGCGCACCTTGCTGGGTGAGCAGCAGCACGCAGGAGAGAATGCCGAGCACCGGAATCACCCAGTGAACCTGAAAGTGTCCGGCTTCGACTTTGTCGCGTTTGAGCACCAGCACCGCGACGTTGACGCTGAGAAACACGAAAAGCAGCAATAGCACGACGGTTTCGGCAAGGATGGTCAGCGTGCTGGTGAAGGAGAGGGCGATCGCGACCAGCGTTGTGCCGAGAATGGCGATCCCTGGGGTCTGACGGCGAGGCAGAACCGAGCCTAGCGCGGTCGGCAGCAAACCTTCACGCGCCATGCCGTAAGTCAGCCTGCTGGCCATGATCATGGTCAGCAGCGCGCCGTTGGCGACGGCGATCAGTGCGATCACCGCGAACCATGGTGCCGGAATTCCCAGCCCTGAGGCGCTGACCACATCCAGCAAAGGCGCTTGCGAGCCCTTTAGTTGCTCGACCGGCAGCACCATCGCTGCGCCGACCCCGACCAGCATGTAAACGGCACCTGCGATCAGCAAGGCACCGAACAGCGCCCTGGGATACACCCTGCGCACGTCCTTGATCTCTTCCGCCAGATTGGCCGACGTTTCGAAGCCCACGAACGAATAAAATGCCAGCAACGATGCGCCCAGGATGGCGGTGGCGGGTGCGGCTGTGTCCAGCTCGAAAACCCGTTGTGGCTCTCCATGCCCTTGGCTGACGAACCAGACTGCAGCCGCAATCACCATCAGCAGGCCACTGAGTTCAATCACGGTCATCAGCAAATTGGCGGACAGGGATTCCTTGATACCTCGTGCATTGAGCAGGCCGACGATCACCAGAAATCCTACGCATACCCATTGTGCGGGCCAGTCGACCAAGGCCTGCAGGTAGTCACCGGCAAACGCGACCGCCAGACCTGCAGCGCTGGTCACGCCTGCTGCAACCATCGAAAAGCCGACCAGAAACGACAGCAACGGTTTGCCGAATGCTTTTTCCGCGTAAACCGCAGCGCCACCGGCACGCGGGTATTTGGTGACCAGTTCGGCGTAGGAAGCCGCAGTCAGCAGCGCAAAACACAAGGCGATCAGCAGTGGCGCCCAGATCGCGCCACCGACGCGACCGGCTATCGTTCCCGCCAGCGCGTAAACGCCTGCACCCAGAACATCACCGAGAATGAACAGCATCAGCATGGGCGCAGTGATTGCCCGGCGTAGCGATGAGGTGTCAGGCGACATACTGTCTGAGGCGAGCATGCTGAAAATCCTTTTCTGAAAGACGCAAGGTGTTGAGTTCAGAGGGTTGCCTGAGGTGTTGGTTCTATCTTTCTCAGGACGGCCCGATGTGACGGTCATAGACAGGTCCGTGCCCGGAAGGTCTGGAACCCTGCGGCCTTTTCAGGGTCTTATCGGGGCCTTGTCATTCAGGGCTGTCCACCGTCCAGGAGCACGAGCCTCATGCCTCAATCCCTCCGTCCGCTTGCGCGAGGCTGCTTGTGCCTCATTCCTTTGTTTACGGTGTTCGCCGGTCAGGTCCACGCGGGCGATGAGCGACGTCTGTTGCAGAATATCAATGATTATCGCGGGCAACCCGAGCGCTGCGACGCAGGTACGCCAAAGGCGTCCAGAGCGTTGACGCTCAATTCCGCGCTGGCATTGCCCATCGTTTTTTCCGGCAATTCTCGCGAGGCGCTCAAGGCATCGGGTTATCAGGCCGCGACGGTGCGCACTATCAGGCTGGTCGGTGCGCAGAGCGCCAACGAAGCGTTCGGCATGCTCAAGAGTCGCTATTGCAGCGCCTTGCTCGATCCGCAGTACGCTGACATAGGCATTACTCAGGAGAGGGCCGAGTGGCGTGTCGTGCTGGCGAAGCCATTGATCGACAGCGAGAGGCTGGAAGATGCGCGCTCGGCTGGCCGATTGTTGCTGGCACAGGTGAATGCGGCACGCGCGAAGCCACGCATGTGTGGTAAACGGCCTTTTCCGTCGGCTCGACCGTTGAGCTGGAACGCTACGCTGGAAATGGCCGCGCAGGGGCACAGTCAATCGATGGCCAGTGAAAACTACTTCACCCATCGTGGTTTCGATAACGACTCACCAGCGGACCGTGCACGTGCGGCCGGTTACAGCGGACGGCAGATCGGTGAAAACATTGCAGCGGGGCAGAGCTCTGCAAGCAAGGCCATGGCCAGCTGGCTGGCCAGCCCCGGACATTGCGCCAACCTGATGAACCCGATGTTCACGGAAGTCGGCGCGGCCTATGCGACGGGCACCCACACCGACTATGGCGTTTACTGGACAATGCTGTTCGGCGCGCCCTGAGCAATAACCGACAAGCCGCCCCTGTCAGGCGGCTTGTCGAGCATCAGTGGGTTGGCTCAGATTTTCGGGCCAGTCCAGCGAGGCGCCTCTCGCAACTGGTCACGCTGCTCCTGGTCCGGTGTTTTATGCGTCTCACCGAATTCCACATGGAGCTCACCATCGAGCCGGTTGGTGGAAGAGCCGTCCTTCTGTGGTGTCTCGTCGAAGTGCTGCCATTCGGCGCTCTGGAAGCGGAACAGGCTGTCGTCTGCCGGTGCTTCGCGCTCCTGGTAGTGATGGATCGAATAGTGCGCATATTCCACCTTGTCGCCCCAGTCGGCCTGCAACAGGCCGTCCGCTGCCAGGTCGCGATACCAGTCGTTCTCGTTTTCGGAGGCTTTCTGTTTTTTGTTGTGGTCGACAAAGTAGCCGATAATCCCGCCGACCACGGCAATGGCCACCCCGACCAGAAAGAACGGCCCGGCCAGTGCGGTTGCCGCAGCGCCGCCTGCGCCGACCAGTGCTGCCGTTCCCAGCACCCCGGCTGACGCGCCGAAGGCGCCCCCGGCGATTTGCAGCCCGCCCGCAGCCTGAGCGAGTTTGTCTCCGGATTTGACGCCGTCCTTGATGGTGAACGCACCCAGCACGATGTCGGCAAAGCCACCGGCCAGATCTGTCGCAGGCCCCAGTACCTTGACCACCGAACCGGCGATCTTGCTGGCGGTCGCAGAAGGAAGCTTGGCACCTGACGCCTGCACAGCGTCACTGAGCCTCTGGGTAATCCCTCCCATCGCCTGCCGCTCGGCTTCAGCGCCCCCGGCCATATCACCCAGCGTGGAACTGAGCCGATAGTCATCAGTCGCGTCCAGTGCCGTACGGATCTCACTCAGGTTACTTGCGGAAATGCCGCTGACCCTCACTTCCTTAGTCTTGCCGAAGTTCTCCTTGCCCCAAATCTCTGGCAACGTCTTGTCCAGCCCGAGCATGTCCACCAGACCGCCTTTGCCCATCAGGTCGCCGACCTGATCAGCCAGACGCACAAAATGGCTGGCACCACCGGCAAAGCTCAGAAAATCCTTGGCAATGCCTAGGCGCTGAATGGGTGTTTCGCCCAGCTTGCCGCCGTTACCGACCATTTGATAAATAGCCGAGAACAACGACACGCCCGCGGCCACCGAACCCATGACGCCCTTGCTGTTCAGGGTGTTGAAAATCTCGCCCAGCTTGCCGCGGTCCGCCACTGGAATGTAGGGCTTGGACAGGGCCGTCTTGATATCGTCTTCGCTGACTTTGCCGTTTTTCTGATAAGCATCGCCCACTTCCTTGAGCGCTTTGGCAATGTCGGCGGGCTTGGCATTGCCGACCACCCCCTCCTGAATGAATTTCTCGAAGGTCGGTTGCAGGAAGCGTGGCATGTCGACCAGAAAGCCCTTGAGCTCTGCCTTGAGCAGGCCGAACAGGTCTTTGGTGGCCAGCGCATTGTTCTCGTCGCTGATCTTTGAAGGGTCGGCCACCAGATCATTGAGGTCACTGGTCAGCCCATCGGCCTGAATGGACTGCGCCGCCTTGCTGGCTCCTTCCGGGTCGACCAGCGCCAGCGAAGACAGCGTGTCGCTCAGGTCTTTTTGCGCTTCCTGCCCAAGCCCCTGCTTTTTCAGGTCCTTGAGATAAAGCACATAGTCAGGATTGGCGGTCAGGTCGAGCAGCTTCTGCTTGATCTCGTCCTTGTTGGGCACCTTGTCCAGCGCCTCGGTCATCTTGCTCTGGTAGTCCTGCTGCACCGTCGGGTCAGAGAACAGGGTGGTCAGTTGCTCCTGCAGTTTGCCGCCATCAATGATGTCGTGCATATCGGCGGAACTGAGCTGGGTCTGTTTGCTGTCGAACTCGCGCCAGGTGCCGCCGAATGCACCTTGCGCTTCTTCATAGCCGGTCAGGCCGCGACCGTTGTCGTAGGCCGCCTGCGCTTCTATTGCGCGGACCAGTTTGGCGCGTGGGTCATCCTTGGCAATGTCGCCTTTCTTAACGCCTTCGCGGTATTGATCGAGCAATTCCTTGGTCGCCAGTTCGCCAACGTTGAGCTCTTCGGACTTCTCGTCATCCTTGTCGGCTTTCACCCCGGTTTTCTGCCCCATCAGGTCCACATCGGCCACGGCAGGCAGGTTATAGCGGGTGCGGGTGTCACTGATATTGCCGGTGCCCAGCGCGTTCCATTTTTCCACCACGTCATCGTACAGTTGCGGGCTCGCGTCTTTGGATACGATGAATTTGCCATCACCGTTCTCGAAACGGATCAGGCCTGAGCCCAACTCGTCGGGTGAGCCGATGGTGATGTCCTGATTCTTCAGAAAGTCGTTGGGCTCGGCCAGCTTGTAGCCTTCTTCGCGGCTACTGTTGATCTTGTTCCAGGCGTCATGAAGGGTGGTGACTTTCTCGAACAGGTCGGGTGTCAGCGCTTGCGTCACGACGACGGTTTCGCCTTGCTGGTTACGGTAGCTGATCTGGCTCTGTTCCTGACCGGGTATCCAGTGGAACTCGACAATGTCGTTCAGGCCGGGGAGGGGGGTATTGCCATCGGCGAGAATCTGCCCTTCGTTGACGGCTTTTTCCATCGCCGACCTTTTCTCGGGGTCCGCGACAACGCTCTGCAGGGCCTTCAGATAGTCGAACAACTTCGGATTGTCGTCCCGAGCGACCACCACCTTTTCGCCGTTGTGCTCGTAACGAAGGGTGCCGGGGCCAGCCTCGTTCAGTGGACCGACAGTGGTGCCGAATACCGGCGGCCAGACTTCGTTGTCACCGGCCCTGCGATAACCTTCCGTCTCGCTTTTGCTCAGGCCGGTCAGCGAATTGAAGGCGTCTTTTGCTGCGCCGTACAGCTGGGGATTATCGCTCTGCGACACCACGATTTTGTTGCCCTCGCGGTCGACATAACGCATCAGGCCCGGCCCGGCCTCGTCAACCGGGCCGACCACCGCGAAGTCTCCCAGTTTTTCAGGCACTTTTTCATCTGCGCCCGCCAGGCGATAGCCTTCCTGCTGGCTGCTGTTGATGCCCGAAAGCGTTTTGAAATCCGAAGCGACCTGCTTGAACAGTTCCGGGTTCTGCTGTTCGGAAACAATGACTTTACTGCCGTCGGCGGCTTCGTAGCGAATCAGCCCAGGGCCCATTTCTTCCGGCGGCCCGATGCGCAGATATCCACCCGAGCCCGACGGCGCTTCGGCATCTGCTGCAGCCGGTTTATAGCCCGCCGCGACGCTGGTCTTGAAACCGGCCAGCGCGGGCTGGTCGTCAACGACCTGCTGATAGAGCTCCGGGCTGGTGGATTTGCTGACCAGTACGTGATCACCTTTCTCTGTCACATAACGCACTGTGTCCGCCGCGACGGTCCCCGGCTTTTCTATGGACGCATAGTCACTCAGCGCGGGTGCCTTTTCGTTCGCGCTGGCCGGCCGGTATGTGGCACCGTTGCGGTTGCTGGACTGCAACACCTGGTTGAATCGGGTATTTGCATTGTTTCCCGGTGCAGGGGTGGGAACAGGACCGGGTGCGGGGCTGACCGTAGACGTCGACATGGCGGGTAACTCCTGTTGTGAGTGGTTAGCAGTGAGGACAGGGCGTGCAACCGGCCGCTCGCCAAACGTCCACGCCTGCGCAGGCGCCTTGCTGCTCAAATACTGCACGTTGACGAGTGTGCGGTTATCAGAGCAGTTCAAGTGATAGGGCTCAGTGGCGCACTGGCAGATCAGTAGTTAATAAAGAGCGCATCAAAAGTTTGAACTGAGTCTCGTTTTGCAGGCGCTTTAACTAGTGCTTAATAGGCAGACACTAACATTCTGGTGGCGAGAAAGAAGACGGGGACTTCTGTTTTCACAACGTTTCACAAAAACAATGGAATCAGGCAGCGTGCCTGAACAGCCCGAAATACGCCGCCTCCCGCACAGGCAGTACTTGAAAAATAATTCGAACAGAAATAAAGCGGAAATAAATATCACTTTGATATCATTGTAGCGTTAGTACTTTTAATGCGTTGTGAAAGGTCGATTTCACAACTTTTCACAGCACCTGACAATGACGGCTGCGTAGTATTGATCCGGCAGAACAGTGGACATGTTGATTGCCGGGATCATCCAGTTACTTATCCCTGAATCGCTGTTCTGTGATGGCATTTTGCTCTGCCTATTGGCAGTTGAAACTTCCCCCTCGAAGCAAGGAGAAACAACATGGCTGAGACTCCACCCGTAAGCTCCGGCAATTCGGACGCAGCAATCGAAAAAATGTCTGCCACCTTTGATATGGCTATCGAGAAGTCGGCCAAGATCACCGAAATCTCCACTGCCAAGAAGGCAGAGCTGGACGCTACCAAGCAACGTCCTCAGAACTGATGTCGTGGTGTGGGCAGCGGCGCTGCTGCCCACACTCGCTCCCTGTGCAAAATCTCTCGATCGACAGCTTTACCCGGCTCTGACGTGCCGTTTCCGGTAGATCACACGGTGGTGACTCGATCATGACAGCCTTGATTTCATTGAGCGCGACGCCCGACGGTTCTGTGCAGGATGCTGCTTTGCAGAATAGCGGCGTGGCAATGCTCGAAATTCTCCACGGTTTGCATCAGGGCGTTGCCCTGACACTCGACAAGCCGGTGTATGTCATTGGCAGTGCTGCCTCGGCCGATCTGGTGCTGGGCGATGCCGGTATTGCCGCTCAGCATGCCCGCCTGCGCTTTTCTGATGACCGTGTTGCCATCGAAGCGATGGGCAACGATGTGACTGTGGTTGACGCTCTTGGTCAGCACCTGGTCATTAGCAAAGGGCATGGCCAGCGTCTTGGCCTGCCTGTGGAGTTGAAGCTCGGCCAGAGCCATGTGCGCCTGCGCAGTACTCGTCCTGCAACAGCTGCCTCTGCCGTACCCGGCGCACTGCGGGCGTTCAGGCTGCCCATGCTGGGTGCGCTGCTGTTGCTGGTGACGTGCGCAACTGCATTTGCCTTTCGCGCTCCGCCTGAGGCTGTTCACAACGCTGCCACCAATATGCCTCCAATGGCTGTGCAGGTCGCTGCCCCTACCTTGGCCGAGGCCCGCAGCTGGCTCGATCAGGCGTTGCGAGATGCCCGGCTTGGCCAATTGCGCATCGAGGAGCAGGACGGCCAGCTCAGCGTGGCGGGCAGTTATCCGGCGGCACTTAAAAACAGCTGGTTACAGGTTCAGCGTGCATTCGACAGCCGTTTCGGCCAGCGCGTCGTGCTGACGCCCAACGTCCAGGTCAATGCCGCCGTTGCCACGCCGCGTGTGCGTTTGCAGGCCGTCTGGTTCGGGCGTAATCCTTATGTCATCGATGAGCATGGCAAGCGCGTTTATCCAGGGGCACTGCTGGCAGACGACTGGACGCTGGAACGCATCGAAGGCGATCAGGTGCACCTGGTGCGCGGTCAGGAACGGTTTGCCTTCACCTTATGAAAGTCGATCTGCGGCCCATCACCCCGACTTCCCCGGAGTCCTTGCCCGCCGTCGAACGCGTGGCGCCGACGCAGCCACGCCAAGGCCCGCGATTCGAAGCGCTGCTGGATCAGCGCGAGCGCAAGGTGCGCCGGTCGCTGCGAGGCGAACTTGAACAGACCGACCAGGCCGCTGGCGTTGGCGCGCAGCTGTTTGGTACGTCGCGCTCGCTACAGGTGTTGCGTTATCTGCTCGATGAAGTACTACCGGCGCTGGATGCCGAGCCCGAGATTCGCGCCCTTGCCGAAGACGTGATTCGCGAAGAAATCGACTTGCGTCTTTTACTGGAACAGCAGCGCGCCGAGGTGCAGCCATGAGCGCACTTCAGGAACGCGAATGCGTCGAGCTGCTGACCGGGCTCGGCAACCTGTACCGGCGCAGCGGCCAGCCGCAGCGGGCGCTGGTGATGCTGCTGATTGCCATACAGCTGGCGCCGACCGACACCACGCTGCTGCACAGCCTGGTGCTGGCGTTCACTGACAGCGGTGACGCAGACCGGGCGCTCGCGGCACTGGACCGGCTGGTGGAACAGCAGGGCGAGAGCGCGTCGTTGCTTCTGCTGCGCAGCCGCGCGCTGTGGAAGGCCAGCCGCAAGGACGAAGCGCGGCAGTGCTTCAGACGTTATCTGGACGCCCGGAGGGCCACACAATGACCCTCATGAATGCGCTGAACCGGCTGGCGGTGGTCGCCTCGAAGCGTACGGACGTGATCATCGTCGCGTTCATGCTCATGGCCATCGCGATGATGATCATCCCGATGCCGACCTATCTGGTCGACGCGCTGATCGGGGTCAATATCGCCCTCAGCCTGCTGATCCTGATCGTTGCGTTCTACATCAACCATTCGGTCGAGTTTTCGGCGCTGCCCCCCCTGATTCTGCTCAGCACACTGTTTCGTCTGTCGCTGTCGATCACCACCACGCGCCTGATTCTGCTGGACGGAAACGCCGGGCATATCGTCAAGGCGTTCGGTGACTTCGTGATTGCCGGTCAGGTGGTGGTCGGGCTGGTAGTGTTTCTGATCATCACCGTGGCGCAGTTCGTGGTCATCACTAAGGGTGCCGAACGGGTGGCCGAGGTGGCTGCTCGTTTCACGCTGGACGCCATGCCCGGCAAGCAGATGAGCATCGACAACGACCTGCGCAACGGCGACATCGATCAGGCCGAAGCGCGCCGCCGTCGCTCGCGCCTGGAGCGTGAAAGCCAGATGTTCGGTGCCATGGACGGCGCCATGAAGTTCGTCAAGGGCGATGCAATTGCCGGGCTGGTGATTCTGTTCGTCAACCTGCTGGGCGGCATGATGATCGGCATGGTGCAGCGCGGCATGCCGTTTTCCGAGGCGGCGCATGTCTACTCGTTGCTGACGGTCGGCGACGGGCTGATCGCGCAGATCCCCGCGTTGTTGATTTCCGTGGCCGCAGGCACCGTGGTGACGCGCGTCAACAGTGATGGCGAAGAACGCGATCTGGGCACCGAGATTGTCAGGCAGTTGGGCGCCAGCCATCGAGCGCTCGGCCTGACTGCGCTGATTCTGCTCGGCGTGGGGCTGCTACCGGGTTTCCCGATGTTGGTGTTCGTTGTGTTGGCCGGGATATTGGGCAGCAGTGCGTTTTTCCTCTGGCGTCGTCAGCATCGGGCAAGCCAGTCAACCGCGCAGGCCGAACAGCCCGAGCAGCCACTCATTACAGAGCCCGAGCCGTCCGAGGCGCTGCTTGAGCGTGTCGAGCGCCCTCGCGATGCTCATGTGCTGTTGAGTATCGGGGTCGGGTTGGCCGAGGTCGCGCCCTTGCAGCCGCTGCGTCAGCGCATCGAAGCCATGTGTCATGACATCCGTATTGATCTGGGTGTCGAGGTGCCGTTGCCGGAAATTTATCTGGATCGCTCTCTGGCGGCAGATCGCTTCCAGGTCGAGCTGGAAGGCGTGCCGGTCAGCGAGGGTGAATTCAGCGCTCAGTCGCTGTTGCTGCAGGACGATCCGGTGCACGCCCAGCTTATTTCCGTCGAGCCCTTCGAAGCTCCGTCGCCGCTCAGTGCTCGTCCCGGGCGCTGGGTAGGCCGGGAACATTCGGGCCAGTTGCAGGAAGCCGGCATCGGCTTTCTGTTTGCCGATGAAGTCCTGCGCGCTGTGCTGGAACGCAGCTTGCGCCGCTATGCAGCGGACTTTCTGGGCATTCAGGAAACCCGCGTGATGCTGGAGCAGCTTGAGGGCAAGTACGGCGAACTGGTCAAGGAGGCATTGCGCATCCTGCCCCTGCAGCGTGTTGCAGAAGTATTGCGCTTGCTGGTGGCCGAAGGTGTCTCGATACGCAATCGCCGCGGGCTGCTGGAGTCGATGGTGGAGTGGGGCGGCCGTGAAGCCGACGCCGGGCGTCTGACTGAACACTTGCGGGCCGGGCTCGCACGCCAGATCAGCCATCAGTACGCCGACCGCAACCGGGTGATCAGCGCCTTCGTGCTGGCCCCTGCGCTTGAGGAACAACTGCGTACCGCCCTGGGCCGTCAGGAACGGAACCGTGATGCGCTGCCCGATGACCTCGGCCGGACTGTACTGGGGCAGTTGCGGCGTTTGTGCAATGTGCTGCCGGACGATGATTCGACGGTGCTGCTGGTCCACCCGGAACTGCGTCGCGGCCTGCGCCGCGTCATCCTGCGCGGCGAGTTGCAACTGCCGGTTCTGTCCTATCGCGAGCTGGCCAGCGAATACAACCTTCAAGCGGTCGGCACTGTCAGCCTGACCGATATCACTGCGCGCCCGGCCTCGAAAACCGGTGCGGTCACTTCTTTGGCGACTGCCTCATGACCTGTTCAGTTAACGTGATTCGTCTGATTTTCCTTGCGCTGGGCGCTTTACTCATCGGCAGCGGTGCGAGTGCCGAGCAGATCGCCAAAGGGGCCAAGGGCACTGTCGATCTGGCGATTGGCGAGGGCCGGGTGCTGCATTTTTCGGCACCTGTGGATTCGGTGATGGTGGCCGAACCGGGGATTGCCGATCTGCAGGTGGTGTCGCCCGGGGTGATCTACGTGTTCGGCAAGACTGCCGGACAGACCAGCCTGATTGCACTGGACAGCGAGGGGCGCGAGACCGCCACTTTGAGCCTCGCAGTCAGCAGCGGCACCGCTGCGGTGACGCGCCCGCTCAAGGCGCTGCATCCGCAGAGCCAGGCAAAGATCAACGCCAGCGGCAGCCGGGTGATCGCCAGCGGTTCAGTGCAGGACGTCGGCGAAGCGACCGACCTGAATGCCTTGCTGAGCACCGAGGGCCAGAACTTCCAGTCGACGGTCAACAGCGCCACCTACGCAGGCTCGGCGCAGGTCAATATCCGCGTGCGCTTTGCCGAAGTGTCGCGTTCCGAGTTGCTGCGCTACGGCGTGAACTGGAACGCACTGTTCAACAACGGCACGTTTTCGTTCGGGTTGCTGACCGGGGGCGCTCTGGCCGCCGATGCTGCGGGCGGCGCGTCGAATGTGATCAGCGCCGGGCTGGCGTCGGGCAACGTCAACATCGACGCGATGCTGGAAGCGTTGCAGAGCAATGGTGTGCTTGAAGTGCTGGCCGAGCCGAACATCACGGCCATGACCGGGCAGACGGCGAGCTTTCTGGCGGGCGGCGAAGTGGCCGTGCCGGTGCCGGTCAACCGTGAAGTGGTCGGTATCGAATACAAACCCTATGGCGTATCGCTGCTGTTCAGCCCGACGCTGCTGCCCAACGGCAGAATCGCCCTGCAAGTACGTCCCGAAGTCAGCAGCTTGATGAGCACCACCACGCTGGACGTCAATGGCTATCAAGTGCCTTCGTTCCGCGTGCGCCGCGCCGACACGCGTGTGGAAGTCGGCAGCGGGCAGACATTCGCCATTGCCGGGCTGTTCCAGCGTGAAAGCAGTCAGGACATGGACAAGGTGCCGATGCTGGGCGACATGCCGATCCTCGGCAATCTGTTCCGTTCCAAGCGCTTTCAGCGCAATGAAACCGAGCTGGTGATTCTGATCACCCCGTATCTGGTCGAGCCGGTCAAAGAGCGGGTGGTGGCAACGCCACTGGACAAGCAGCGTGCAGCCAGCACCGCGTCGGCCGGCCCCCGCAGTGGCGGCGCATTCGGCTTCTACATGAACTGACAGGGAATGGCCATGAACCTTATTTCAACGATGCCACGCCTGCCGGTCCTGATGACATTATGTCTGCTGGCGGGCTGCAAAACCCACCTGGACCCGGTGAGTTATTCGCCGGATTACAGCGCCATCACACGCGCCGATGGCCGTGTGGAACTGGTGCCTCAGGCCTGCATACAGCCCGCTGCACAGGATGAGATTGGTGTAGGGGAAGATTTCCAGCCGCTGCTGCCACCGGGCTGTGCCAGCAACCTGATTCTGTTGCAGATGGTCGAACAGCGCGCTGACGTGATGCAGGGCCGCAGCACCGGGCCGGTCATGGCTGCGCCGGTCGGGCGCGCCGCGCAGGTCTATATCGATGGCTATGACCGCGAAGAGCTGCGTCGGCGTCAGGCCGAACAACAGGCCAACACCGATACCACGGAGGCGCGATGATCTCAGTGGCCGTCGATCAGCCCCAGTTCGCGAGCCTGTTCGGCACGGTCCGGAAGGGCTTTGACACGCCTTGCCTCGGCGATCAGCTTGCTGCGCTCGGCTTTGGGAATGTCATCGAAGGTCATGCCTTTGAGGTCTTTCTCTTTTCCGGCGAGCACCATGACCAACAACTGATTGCGTTGATGGCGGGGTTGCGCCAGCGGCGACTGGCTTACGCTGTCGATGGTCTCCAGTGCCTTTTTGTTGTCATCGCCCAGCGCATAGGCAAGGGCCAGATTACAGCGCGTGTCCAGATCGTTGGGCGCCAGGCGCAGGCTGGTTGTGAAGGCGCTCTGGGCCTGTTCGGCCTGGCCGCTGAGGATCTGCGCGATGCCCAGACGGTTCCAGGCCTGCGGTTGCTGCAGCGCCGTGGCGGCCTGGGTCAGTGCGATCACGGCGCGTTGCAGTTTGCCCTGTCGCAACTGCGCGGTGCCCAGCCCCAGCAGCGCTTCCGGATCATCAGCCTTGAGCTCCAGCGCTCGCTGATAGGCGCGCTCTGCACCGCGCGTGTCGTTGCTGGTGAGCAGCGCCGCGCCAAGTTTGCGCCACGACTCGACACCGGCTTCCGGTTGCTGCGTAGCGCGCTGGTAAAACGACGCAGCCGTGGTCGAATCGCCGCGTTTTTCCAGGTCGGCGGCCAGCTGCATGAAGCGTTCATAGCTGGCATCGGTCTTGGGCTGGGTCGCACACGCCGTCAAGGTCAGGCAGCCGAGCAACAACAACAACGTGGGGACGGAACGAGGTGGCATGGACAGGGCTCTTGTGAAAGGGGACGGAGCGAGGCGATTCAGCCGTCGACGGCCTTCGCAGGCGAGCGCCAGTTTATAGCCCCGGCGCTGAATTGCGACCGTTTTCTGAGTGCTGGCTTTGCAGGCATCGCAGGCCAGCGCTCGCTCCAGCGCAGCATCAGGCAAGGAGGGCGCCATGACCTGCTTTAAAGCTGAGTGGCGAGTATCGCAGCTGCTGTTACTGATACTGCTGTGTTCGTTGTCCGGTGCACTGAATGCAGCACCAGAGCACGAACCCGACTGGTTCGCCGAGCCTTATGCCTATGTGCTGGTGGACCAGGATATTCGCGGCGCGCTGACCGAATTCGCGCAGAACCTCGACCTGATTGTGGTGTTTTCCGAAAAGGTCCGCGGCAATGCCCGTGGCACGGTGCGCGGCGCAACGGCCGGAGAGTTTCTCGGCCGTCTGTGTGATGCCAATCAGTTGAGCTGGTACTTCGATGGCAACGTGCTGCACATCGCCGGCGCTGATGAAGTCGGCACCCGCACCTTCGATTTGCAAGGTCCGCGACTGGCAGAGTTGCAGGATTATCTGGCGCGCCTGGAGGTGTCCGGTCAGCCGATGTCCAGTCGCGTCAGCCCGGATAACGACAGCCTGTTCGTGTCCGGGCCGCCAGCGTACCTGGCGCAGATTCAGCAACACCTTGATCGTCAACCTGTCGCCGAGGCCGCACCCGTTGTGCGTGAACGCGGTGTGCGGGTGTTTCGTGGCGGTGTCGTCACTCAAGTCGCCACCGACCGTCAGTAAACCCCAAAAGGAGCACTACCCATGTCCGTAAACTCCGTAGATAGCAATGTCGACGTCAATGTTTCCAGTCAGGAATCGCGCTTCAACGCCGCCGTCGAGAACGCCGAACAGGCGTCCAGCGACAGTGAATTCAACGATGCCCTGATCACTCAGGCGGTCACCATCGGCGGGCAGTTCATCATCATGCCGCGCGCTCAGGAAATGCTGAACGAAGCCCAGTCTGACGACGACTCCGAATAGGTTCCGACCATGACCGTCAATCTAGCTGCGTCACCGGCGGCGGCAGCCTTGCCGACGCCGGGAGGAGGCGCGGGGCCGCAGGCTTCGCAGAACCTCTTCGAACACATGGCCGAGACGTCCAAAGGCATGCCGCAGGGGGCCAGCCCGCACCAGATCGGCAGCAACCTGATGGAACGTCTGGACGGCTTCATCGACCGCTCGCGGCAGTTTTCCGAGCGGGCCGACGCGCTGACCCAAGGCAACGCGCCGCAGGCGGCCAGTCAGGCACCGACACCTGCCACAACCGGTGGCCAGGCGACGAGCAAGGTCGGTGAGCCGCAGGTCGACCGTATCGTGCAGTCGTTGGGGCGGATGTTCGACTACTCCATCGAAACCCAGATGGTGGTGCGCGGGGCGACCCAGATATCCGGCTCTGCCAACACCCTTCTCAAAGGTCAATAAACCATGTCCAAACGCTGCCGTGTTCTGCGCCTGTTGATCGTGGCGACGCTTGCCAGTCTGTTGCAGGCCTGCGACATCGACCTCTACACCAACCTTGGCGAGCGTGAAGCCAATGCCATGCTGGCGGTGCTGCTGCGTGACGGCATACCGGCGTCGCGCAAGGTGCAGGACAACGGCCAGCTCAAGGTGATGGTCGACGAAAAGCGCTTCGCCCAGGCCATGGCGGCGCTGGATGATGCCGGCTTGCCGGGGCAGAGCTTCTCCAACATGGGCGAAGTCTTCAAGGGCAATGGTCTGGTGTCGTCGCCGGTGCAGGAACGTGCGCAGATGGTCTATGCACTGAGCGAAGAACTGTCACATACGGTTTCGCAGATTGACGGCATTCTGTCGGCGCGGGTGCATGTGGTGCTGCCTGACAATGATCTGCTCAAGCGCGTTATCTCGCCGTCTTCGGCCTCGGTGCTGGTCCGTTACGATCCACGCACCGACATCAACGTGCTGATACCGCAGATCAAAACCCTGGTTGCCAACGGTATTTCCGGGCTGGGTTACGACGGTGTTTCGGTGACGGCCATCAAGGCGGTCATCCCCGACAAGGCCAGCGCCCAGCCGCAACTGGCGAGCTTTTTCGGGCTGTGGATGCTTGAGGAAGACGTGCCCGCCGCACGCTGGCTGTTCGGCACGCTGTTGCTGATCGCGCTGGTGCCGGCCGGGTTACTGGGCCGTCAGCTCTGGCAACGTCGCCGGGTCGAAGGCGCCTACGTCCTGAGTGATGCTCCGTGAGCGCCGCGCTGACTGG
The DNA here is from genome assembly GCF_023278085.1 of Pseudomonas syringae. Taxonomy (NCBI): domain Bacteria; kingdom Pseudomonadati; phylum Pseudomonadota; class Gammaproteobacteria; order Pseudomonadales; family Pseudomonadaceae; genus Pseudomonas; species Pseudomonas syringae. The sequence goes on from NZ_CP066265.1 coordinate 2,353,353, forward strand.
CCAATGGCAGGCGCTGATCGAGCGTCCTCTGGCATTTGTTCGCGAGCACTGGCTGGCCGAGTGCCTCAAACGCGATCTCGATGCCGCCACACTGGCCGCACTGCGCGATTCGTCACGCTTCAGCGCACGTGTCGAGCAACTGCTGACCGGGCATTTCAAGCTGCAACCTCTTGTGCAACTGGCCCGGCCTGCGCAGGAAGATCTGGCGGTTCTGCTGTTGGCCGATAACGATTTTTCGCGCTTGCCACGCCTGTGCGGCGCAGTCTGGCATGCCGCCACGCTGAGTCGGGAAATCCGTGGCGATGTGGTCAGCGAATATCGCCAATTGCTGGGCGATGACGCGTTTTCGCTGGCGCTCGCGCAACGCCAGCTGGCCGGGGCCGCCAACCTGCTGCGCACGCCCGTCGAGCTGACGCAGGCTATCGACCGCGATGGCGCGGCCTGTTTGGCCGCCTGGCTGCATGCTCAGCCTGCGGAACTGCAAGCCTGGCTGCGCCTGCGCCTTGAGGTCGCAGAACCGCAGCAGGCGCACGATGAACGACAGGTAAACGTGGTACGTACCGTCGCTCGTCTGCTGACAGGGAGCGACGACCATGAGTGATCTGCCGACCCGACCTGCCTCACGCATACTGCGCGCTGCCGAGGCTGCTCAGTGGATCGACGGTTATGCCTTTGTCGAAGCCGCTCACCAGCAAGCCCGGTCGGTCCGCGAACACAGCGCGCAATGGCTCGAACAGGCCCGCGCCGAAGGTTTCGAACGCGCCCGCCAGGAGGGTGCCGAACAGGTGGCGACGCTGCTGGCGCAGACCCGCGCCGATGTTGATCGCTATCTGGCCGGGCTGGAAAGCTCGCTGGCTGAACTGGCGCTGGGGATTGCCCGTCAGGTACTCGGCGAGATGGATGATCGCGAGCGCCTGCTGCGCTGCACGGCAGAAGCACTTTCCGCGTTTCGTCAGGATCAGGCCCTGACGCTGTATGTGCCCCGCGCTGAAGTCGAAGGCCTGCGCCAGCATCTGGCGCAGGATGCGCCGCTGGCCCTGAAATCGTTGAGCATCGTAGGCGACGATCAGCTTGACGCCGGTCAGGCGCGGCTGGGCGGCCCGGCAGGCTCGGTTGAACTCGGGCTCGACGCGCAACTGGACAACCTGCGGCGTGCGCTGTTGCCACTGGCAGAAGGGGACACGCTTTGAATGAAGCCCTGATGGCGCTGCTGCCTGATCTGCAACAACGCGTACAACTCGCCCAGCCAAGACCGATGCGCGGCACCTTGCGCAGTATTCGCGGCGTGCTGTTGCGTGCCAGCGTCGCCGGGGTGCGGATCGGCGAGCTGTGTGTGTTGCGCGATCCCGGGAACGGGCGAGAGCTGTCGGCCGAGGTGATCGGTTTTGATGAGGATGATGCAATCCTGTCACCCATTGGCTCGATGGAAGGGCTGTCGACCCGTACCCAGATCATCGCCACTGGCCAGGCGCTGGGTGTGCAGGTTGGCGATGCCTTGCTGGGCCGGGTGATCAGCCCGATGGGCGAGTTTCTCGACGGGCCTGCGCCGGTCGCGGCCATCGGCTTGCAGCGCTACCCGCTGCATGCCGAGCCGCCAGCGCCGTTCAGTCGCCAGCGCATCGTCAAGCCGCTGTCGCTGGGCGTGCGGGCGATCGACAGCCTGCTGACCCTGGCGCAGGGGCAGCGCATGGGTATTTTTGGCGAGCCGGGGGTGGGCAAGTCTTCTCTGCTGGCCAGTATTGTGCGCAACAGCGACGCCGACGTGATCGTCATCGGGTTGATCGGCGAGCGTGGCCGGGAAGTGCGTGAGCTATTGGAAGGGCAACTGGATGCAATCGCGCGGGCGCGCACCGTTGCGGTGGTTGCCACCTCGGACCGGCCTGCCGCCGAACGCGTCAGGGCGGCGTATGTCGCGACTACGCTGGCCGAATACCATCGCGATCAGGGTCGCAATGTACTGCTTTTGATGGACAGCCTGACCCGCTTTGCCCGTGCCCAGCGCGAGATTGGCCTGGCAGTGGGTGAGCCGCCGACCCGACGGGGTTATCCGCCGTCGTTTTTCTCGGCCTTGCCGCGCCTGCTGGAGCGCGCCGGTCCGGGGCCTTCGGGCAGCATCACTGCGTTGTACACCGTGCTGACTGAAGGGGACGCAAGCATGGACCCGGTGGCCGAAGAAACCCGCTCGATCCTCGACGGGCACATCGTGTTGAGCGCCGAGCTGGCGCAGCGTGATCACTTCCCGGCCATCGACGTGCTGCGCAGCCGAAGCCGTCTGATGGACCACATTGCCACGCCTGAACATCGCCAGCTGGCTTCGCGGATGCGTGAGTTGATCGCCCGGCGTCAGGAGATCGAGCTGTTGATTCAGGTGGGCGAATACGCCGCTGGCAGCGACCCGGTTGCCGATGAAGCGATTGCCCGTCATGCGGCGATAGAGGCATTTCTGCGTCAGCCCGCCGCCGAGCAAGACAGCCTGGAACAGACGCTGACGCACATGCGCAAGGTGCTGACATGAGTGTGATTGTCAGTTCAGCGCGTGAACCCGGTCTCGATGCATTTACTGAGCGGATGCACTCCGCCATTGGAAAAGTCTTATGAAAACGGCTGACTTGCACAGTCTGCAGGCCCTGCGGGTACTGCGCGAACAACGCGCTGCGGCATGTCTTGCCGCTCAGCGCGAACGCTGTCGCGATGCCAATAGCGAGCTGGATCAGGCGCGTGAGGCGTTGCGTCTGCACCGTGAAAAACTCGTTCAGGAAGCCGAGCAAGCTTACGGCCGGTTCAGCGAGGGGCTGTCGGTCAGCGCCTGGCGGGCCACTCAGGAGCGCTTGCAGCAACTGGATGACGAGCGTGCCGCGTTGCAGGCCAACGCCGAGGCAGTGGCGGTGACGCTGGAGACCGAAGAGCAGGCTCGGGAGCGGCTCCGGCAGGCCCATATCGAGCAGCAACAGAAAACCAGAGCCTGGCAAAGCCTGGTAGAGCAGCGCGTGCGCAGCGATGCGCGCCTCGGCGAACAGCGCGATGAAGCCGATTTGCCAGCGTCTCCGCCCGGTGCGACTTCTTCGGCCGCATCCGGAAACGAGCCATGACAGTGTTTGCCGGCCCCATCCCTGCGGGCGACTCCCGCACCGATGGCCTCAGCGCGCGACTGGTGAAGTACGACGCCGACTCGCTGCCTCTGCATAACCGGCTGCACCGGCAGTTGGCGCCTTGGTCGATTGTGCTGGGCAAGCAGCCGGTGCAGGTGCTGTGGGCCAGCGGGGGCGGTGAGTGCCTGCAGCCGGTGCGTGTGGCAATCATGCTTGGCGCGAGTGAAATCGAGCTGGCGGTCCCGCTTCGACTGCTTGAATTGTCTGGGCTGGGTTGGCAGCCTGGCGCTGCGATCGAGACCCAGGCCGACGCCTTGCTGCTCGAACAGGCCTGGCTGAGCTGGATAGAACCCTTGGAAACGCTGCTGGGCGAATCGCTAATGGTGGTTCCGTGCTCGGCACGTGAGCTGCGCGGTGGCCTGAAAGTCGCGATTGAGGTGCGTCTCGTCGATTGCCCTGCGCAGGCGCTGGAAATGTACCTGCACGCTGACAGCGCCCGACGGGTAATCGAGCGGCTTGAGCAGCATGCTGTTGCGAAGCGCAACCCGCTGCAAGCGCTGCGTATCTCATTGAGTGTCGAAGCCGGTCAGGCCCCGTTGACCAGTGCCGAGCTGCGCAGCCTGCTGCCCGGCGACGTCGTGATGCTCGACACCCTGGCCGATGCGCACGTGCTGTTACGTCTGGGCCGTCACGGCCAGACCGTCGCCAGGCGTCAGGGTGACACCCTGATCTGGCAGGGAGCGTTACGCCCCGGCAGCCCCCAACTCCCTCCTTATACCTGCGACAGGAACGATCTGATGAGTGAAATGAGCACCGATGCCGATCTGGATGCCTCGCTGGACGAGTTGCCGCTGACCTTGGTCTGCCAGCTGGGCAGCGTGGAGCTGACGCTGGCGCAACTGCGCGAAATGGCCCCAGGCAGTCTGCTGCCGTTAACCAGCCTGGCGCATGACGAAGTGGACCTCATGGTCAACGGCCGCCGTATCGGTCGTGGCGAACTGGTGACCATCGGTGACGGTCTGGGCGTGCGTCTGCTCGGTTTCAGCGGCTCATGAACGGTTACCAGCCGAATCTGATCGAAATAATTCTGGTCGTCGCCACCATTGGGCTGATCCCGCTGGCGGTGGTGACCCTGACCGGTTTCATGAAGATATCCGTGGTGCTGTTTCTGATCCGCAATGCGTTGGGCGTGCAGCAGACGCCCCCGAATCTGGTGCTTTACGGCATCGCGCTGATCCTTTCGGTCTACGTCACCACGCCTCTGATCGGCGACATGTACCGGCAGGTTGAGGGCCGCGATCTGAGCCTGCAGAATGTTCAGCAACTGGAGGAACTGGGCAGTGCCTTGCGACCGCCGCTGCAGGCGCACCTGTCGAAGTTCGCCAACGAGAGCGAGCGGGGCTTTTTCGTCCAGGCTACCGAAACCATCTGGTCACCCGAAGCGCGTGCCGACCTGCGTGATGATGATCTGGTGGTGCTGATCCCTGCGTTTGTCAGTTCCGAGCTGACCCGGGCCTTCGAGATCGGCTTTTTGTTGTACATCCCGTTTCTGGTCGTCGATCTGCTGGTCTCCAACGTGCTGATGGCCATGGGCATGTCGATGGTCTCACCCACCTTGATTTCGATTCCGCTGAAGATTTTCCTGTTCGTGGCCCTCAGTGGCTGGTCACGCCTGATGCACGGCCTGATTCTAAGCTACGGGGGCTGAATCATGGGCCAGGACGTATTTCTCTCGTTGATGAATCAGGCGCTGATGACCGTGCTGCTGTTGTCTGCCCCGGCGCTGATCGTGGCGATTGTGGTGGGCTTGAGCGTGGGGCTGTTGCAGGCGCTGACCCAGATTCAGGACCAGACGCTGCCGCAGGTGGTCAAGCTGGTCGGCGTGCTGCTGGTGATCGTGTTCGTCGGCCCGTTGCTGGCGGGGCAGGTGGCCGAGCTGGGCAATCAGGTGTTGGACAACTTTCCACTGTGGACCCGTTGAGCTGTCATGGGTGCTGACCTGACCAATGCGTTCATCGAAGTCGCCTATCCGGTGATCAGCTCCGCGTCGCTGGCAGCGTCACGGGCCATGGGCGTGGTGATCATTACACCGGCGTTCAACCGTCTGGGCCTGACCGGCATGATTCGCGGCTGCGTGGCGGTGGCGATCTCGGTGCCGATGATCCTGCCGGTATTCTCCGCGTTCACGTCGATGCCCGAGCACAGCGGTTTTTCTCTTGCGGGGTTGATGATCAAGGAGCTGCTGATCGGCTTGCTGATCGGGCTGTTGTTCGGTATCCCGTTCTGGGCCGCCGAAGTGGCAGGCGAACTGATCGACCTGCAACGCGGCTCGACCATGGAACAACTGGTCGACCCGTTGGGGCAGGGTGAGGCGAGCGTGATGGCGACATTGCTCACGGTCATGCTGATCACGCTGTTTTTCATGTCCGGCGGTTTCATCCTGATGGTCGACGGCTATTACCACAGCTATCAGCTCTGGCCGGTGACCGAATTCACGCCGCTGTTCAGCAGTGCGGCCCTGATGTCCATTCTGGCGATTCTCGACCAGGTGATGCGCATTGGCGTGCTGATGGTCGCACCACTGCTCATAGCGATGCTGATCACCGACCTGATGTTGGCGTACCTGTCACGCATGGCACCCAGCCTGCATATTTTCGACTTGTCATTGCCGGTCAAGAACCTGTTCTTCTCGGTGTTGATGGTGGTCTACATCGGTTTTCTGATTCCGGTGATGATCGATCAGTTGGCACAGTTCCGCGGAACGGTCGAAGTACTCAAGGCCATGGCCAGCGAGGCACCCTGAATGGGCGAATCCAGCGAGGAAAAAAGCCAGCCGGCCACGGACAAGAAGCTGCGTGATGCGCGCAAGAAGGGCCAGGTCGCGAAAAGCCAGGACCTGGTTTCCGGCATGGTGATTCTGTTGTGTACGTTGTGCATTTCGGTCTTGTTGCCCAAGGCGCGGGCGCAGGTGGAGGCGTTGATCGACCTGGCGGCGCTGATCTACATCGAACCCTTCAACGAGGTCTGGCCACGGCTGCTGGATCACGCCGAGCAGATCGTCATCGGCATTACCTTGCCAGTGGTGGCCGTGACGGTCGGCGCGGTGATTCTGACCAATATCGTGACCATGCGCGGCGTCGTGTTTTCGGTCGAACCCATTCAGCCGGACATCAAGCGGATCAATCCAGCCGAGGGTTTCAAGCGTATTTTTGCCATGCGGAACCTGATCGAGTTCCTCAAGGGGCTGGTCAAGGTGGTGCTGCTGGGGCTGGCGTTTTACGTTATCGGCCGCCAGGCCCTGCAAGCACTGATGGAGTCTTCGCGCTGTGGCGAAGGTTGCATCGAGTCGACGTTCTACCTGGTGCTCAAGCCACTGGTGTTTACCGTGCTGGCGGCGTTTCTGCTGGTTGGTGCTGTGGATGTGCTCATGCAGCGCTGGCTGTTTGGCCGGGAAATGAAAATGAGCCACAGCGAGCAGAAACGCGAACGCAAGGACGTCGATGGCGACCCGATGATCAAACGCGAACGTCAGCGCCAACGACGGGAAATGCAGGCACTGGCGACCAAGCTGGGCTTGGCGCGGGCGTCGTTGATGATCGGCGACGCTGGTGGCTGGGTCGTGGGGGTACGCTACGTTCGCGGCGAAACGCCAGTGCCGATAGTCGTCTGCCGCGCCGCACCACAAGAGTCCGCAGCCTTACTGGCCGAGGCTGCACCACTGGGCATCGCCCTGTGGCCAGACGCAAGCCTCGCCGAGTCCATTGCCAAACGAAGCGTGGCAGGCGATCCTGTGCCGGAAAACACCTTCCAGGCGGTGGCCGATGCACTGGTGGCGCAGCGGCTGATCTGATCTCAGCACAGCCATTGGCATGAGAGTCAGTTGCCTTCAGTGCATCGCCGGGCTGTGGCGGGTCATGGGCGTGCCGGGCACGATTTTCAGGCGGTTGAGGTCGGCGTTGACGCGCCACGCCCAGAAATGTGTGCCGTCCTCACGGGCTATATCCAGTGCCTGAGTCAGCATCTTGCGCACATCCTTCAGTGCATAGCTATGCGGCTGATCAAGCATCAACTGTGCTTTGACCCGCATGATCTCCGGCAGATACCAGCGATCCTGATTCTCTACCGCGCCAAGGTGAAGCTCGTCGAGGATTTCCAGCGCCAGCGGTTCAAGCCTGAGCGCCGCCAGCCCGGACGCGTACTCGGTGTGCAGCATCGCATGCAACGGCGTTTCGACATGGTTGCGTAACTGCTGAAGCGCTTCTCCCAGCAGCGGCACACCGGTCGCGGCGTCGCCTTCGCGGATCGCCAGAATGCTTTCGTAACAGGACGTCAACTGACGCCAGATATGCAGTGGTTGTCGCTCGCTGCTTTGCTTGAGAAGGTTCAGAAAGTACCGCGTCTTGTGCAGCGTACCGGCAATCAGCGTTGCCGGGATCGCACTGATCGCCAGGGTGTACCACAACGTCGCAGGATGACTCAGCGCAACCGCCTGTTTCACATTGATGTCCAGCGCCACCATCGCCTGCCCCGTGTTACCAATCAGCAACTGAACCTGAGCCCGCAGTGACTGCGCAGCAATCCGCTGATCGAAATGCATGTCGATAATGTGCGATGACGGCGAGCGTGGAGCGCCGAGCGCTTCTTCAATGGCCTGGCGGGCGGTCTTCATGTCGCCCATGTAAAACGCGCTGGTCGCGCGCATCCTTCGGCCCAGCAACTGACAGTCGGCGATCCGGTAATCCTTGCCCAGCGCAAGAAACTGCGAGGCGACCTGCGTGCCTTGCACATGTTTGTTGCTGCAGGTGTGATCGTTCCATTGCCCCCACAAGGCCCGCAGACGGTATTCGGAGTCGTCGAGCGCCTCGGCATCTTCACTGACCTGCTGCCAGACCTCGCGCATTTTCTGTCCGGCGCCGTAGGTCAGCATCAGTATGCTGCCGGACATGGTCAGCAGACGCATGCGCTGCCGACGGTCCATCTGCACCTCTTCCCGCTGCCGGGGCAAGCCCTGGTTGACCCAGTCCTGATATTCGCGCACCAGCGACAGCCTGAGCCATAACGGCGAGCTGCACAGGGTCAGTTCCACTCCCAACTGGCGGTCGCCCTCGGCCGAAAAGGCCCAGGTCAGGGCTGCACGTACGGTGTCGATTTCCACACCGTAACGCTGAGTCCATAGCTCCTGGGGCAGTTGTTCGAGATCCAGCCTGGCCTGTTCAAGCAGTGCCATCGCCCATTGCGCGTGGGCGCTGCACAAACGTGGCACATCATCGAGCTGTACGAGCTTTTCATGGGCGTACAGGCGCGTGGTTTCCAGCAGTCGAAAGCGTTTGCCCTGGCTGTGATCGAAGGTGCCCAGCAGGGATTTGTCGAGCAGGCTTTCGAGCATCGGCAACGTCATTCGCACATCAGGCAGACCGATGTTGACGATCGCCATCACCCCGTCAATGGTAAACGAGCCGTTGAATATCGACAGCTGACGCAGCAAGGCTTGCTCGTGCGTGCTGAGCATGCCGTAGGTCCAGTCCAGCGTGGCACTCAGCGAGCGCTGGCGTGGCAGGGCGGTACGAAGCCCGGTCATTTGCAGGCGGAAGCTGCCGTCCAGCAGGCCGACCAGATCGTGAATGCCAAACGTTCTGGCGCGTGCGGCGGCCAGTTCGATGGCCAACGGGTTGCCGTCCAGTTTGCGGCAGATGGCCGCGACTGTTTGGGCGTCGCTGTCGTTGAAGGAAAATTCGGGATCCTGCTCTCTGGCGCGGGTGACGAAAAGCGCCACGCCGGAATAGGTCATTGCCTGCGCGGCAGTGAGCGCTTCGTGTTCGTCCGGCACTTGCAGAGGACCGAGTTCATGCACCCATTCGCCTTGCGCACGCAGCGGCTCCCGGCTGGTAACCACGATGCAGCACAGCGGCGCATTGGCCAGTAACGCTTCGACCGCAGCGGCGGTTTCATCCAGTACATGCTCGCAGTTATCGAGCACCAGCAATTGCGGGCGGCTGACCAGTGATGGCGGTATATCGTGCAGAGGCTGTTCGTTTTCGGCGCTCAGGCCCAGCGCGAAGGCGATTCTCCCCAGTATCGGTTGGGCGCTGTTGACCGGCGTCAGGTCGACAAAGGCGATGCTGAGGCTGGAATGTGCGGCCAGGCTGTCAGCCAGTGCCAGCGCTACGGTGGTTTTGCCAACGCCGCCCGGGCCGGTCAGGGTCAGCAAGCGTCGGGTGAGGGTCAGTTCCAGCAATTGCCGGATCAACTCGTCACGCCCGAGCACCTGACGATGGGTCGCTGGCACTGCATAACACGTATCCACTGCCATTGCCGGGGGCTCGTTGCGCAGCTCTGGTTGCACGCTGACCGGCGCAACAAACCGGTAACCACGACCGGGCACGGTAACGATATAATTTTCGTCGTTCTCCAGCGCTCTGCGTAAGGCCACGATCTGGGCGCGCAGGTTGCATTCCTCGACCACCGCTCTGGGCCAGGCCAGCGCCAGCAGTTCCGATTTTTCCAGCAGCTCGCCGGGACGCGTGGCAAAAGCGACCAGCAACGCCATTGCGCGGCTACCCAGTGGCACCGGCTGTGAATCCTTGAGCAGCAAATATTCGCGTGGAAGCAGGGTGAACGAGCCGAAGTGGATGGCCTCAGGGCTGCGCGACGAATCACCTGTTCCAGGGTTGGCCATTGCATCCTGGCCGCTTGCTTCGAAATCCATGCTTAGACCTGTGTCAGAAGTAATAGCTGCGCCACCGCACCGTGCAGGAGCATGAAGGTCCCGATCTGTGTCTGTGTGTTGATGCCTGTTCTGTGGATCTGCTGAAGCCAATGGACGTCCAATGGGTACGCTGCAACTAACCAGACGCCCCGATTTATCGGGTGTGAGCAGATGATTGACCGCTGGCCTGGTTTAAAACGTCGACTTTCCGGCAAAGGGGAGAGTCTAGTGACACCAGATGACTGTTTAGAGAGCAATGCACAAATCGCGCCCATGTTAATTGACATCAACTGGCCGTCTGTTTGCGTACCGTTGGTCGGCTTACAGTGAATTTTTTACAAGCGTGGAGTTTGCAGGAACTGTTCTTTGCGCCAGTCGTTACAGAGCGCGCAGGTACCCTTTTTCAAAAGGGGGCATTTAGCGTTACCAGAAACTTAGTGCAGTTGATGAATGGTTAATCGAACTATCAATTATCGGCCTCTCTTCAAAGCATTGAGGGAAAGTGCCTGAATAATAATTAGTGTTACTGAATGTGTTTCCTTACCCGAGTGCGCACTTTATGAACAATCGCGTTGAGTGCCTATTCAATACTCCGGCTATCCGTTATTCAGCAACTCTTCCGGTGATGTCATCCCTTCTTAATGCAAAGCCGTTTTAATCAATCCCGATAGCGGACGCCTGACAGTTATCCAGGCTCCGCGCCTCTGCCTGCAAAGGCCCGGCTCGCACCCGTTCAATCCATGACAGCGCCGCTTTAGCTGTGCAGGCAGCGCTGTAGCGATGGAAGTTTCGGGTGACCAATGGAAGGAAAAACAATGACGACTGTTAATAAGATCACCACTGAAAAACCCACTAATCCAGCGGACGCCAAAGCCTGGGAACAGGCTGTACAGCAGTCCAGAGAGGTCGGTATCCAGTGGCAATTGCCTGACGACGACAAACGCTCTGCACAGCAAATCATCGACGACAGCCCATTGCTGAAAAATCTGGGCGGGCGCGGCGACAAGGGAGAGGCCAAGGAAAACCTGATTGCTCAGGTTGGCGACTACACCAAAGACTCCAACGCTGCGTTTCGTGCCGTGCAACTGCTCGAACACATTGAAACCTTCGATGCCAACGGCGACCGTCTGGCGGGCAAGGACATCGGTAACAATCGCATTGACGGCTACACCAGCAGCAGCGATGCCAGACACGGCACAGAGGCCGGTCGTCTGAAGGATTTCGGCAAGGACGGATTTTCGAGCCTCAAAGGCAAACTGCATGAAACAAGATCCGCCGCCAACGACTCTGCCACCCGCGAGCAGGCCGAGAAACTGGGCATCCATTGGGAGCGTCCGGCAGGTGATGAAAGGGACGCCAGGAGCATTGTCGAAGGCGATCCCTTGCTCCGGAATCTGGGTAATCAGAGTGACGTCAGGGACATGCTGAAAGAGCAGGTCGGCGATTTCGATAACGACGCTGACGCCGCCTATCGTGCCACTCAGGTGCTGGCGCATATCGAACAGTTCGACGGCAACGGTGCGCGGATTGTCGGCGGTGACGTCGCCAACGGCAGCATCAATGGCTTCACCAAAAGCGGCGAGGCCCGCAACGGCACTGAAGCCGGCCGGTTGCAGGATTTCGGCAAGGACGGCTTTTCCAGTCTCAAGGGCGAAATGGCCAATGTGTCAGTCGCCGGTGACAACACGCAGACTCGCGAGCAGGCCGAAAAGCTCGGCTTTATGTGGGAGCTGCCCAAGGATGACCAGCGCTCGGCTCAGGACATCATCGACGCCAATCCGCTGCTCAAGAATCTCGGTAACCAGAGCGGCGTCAAGGACATGCTCAAAGAGCGGGTCGGTGATTTCGAAAAGGATGCCAACGCTGCGTTTCGCGCCGCTCAGGTGCTCGACCGGGTGACGATGTACAACGAGAAGGGCGAGATCCAGTCAGGCGGTGATGTGTTCAACAGCCGCGTCGATGGTTTCACCAAAGGCGCCGAGGCCAGACATGGCACCGAGGCTGGCCGCTTGCAGGACTTCGGCAAACTGGGCTTCGATGCGTTGCCCGAACTGAAGAAAAGCGAAGACATCAGCAGCTACAAGGATTTTCTCAAGGCCAACCCCGACGCAGATGACGCCTCGAAGCAGATCGCCCGGTACGCCGCGATCCTCGACGAAAACCATGACGCGATCAAGGGCAAGACCGGCTCGAAGAACATGAACGCCGAAGCGCTGGCGGCCTATAAGGACAAGAACCCGCAGCTCGACAAAGAGGTCAAGGAGGCGCTGGATTTCTGGTCGCAACCCGGTGCCTTTGCGTTGCTGGATAACGCCAAAAGCCCGCTTGAGCAAGGCGCCGATGGCAAGGCCAGTCGTGCTGATATTCAGGCTTTCATCAAGACTGCCTCCCCGAAAGACGTCGGTGCGGTCGGCACGCTGCTGGAAGTCGTCGCCGAAGGCAACCTGCTCAACAAGGTCAATACCGACGCGCTCAACAAGGACGTGTTCGATAATCCGCAAAACTACACCGCCGAACAGAAGGCTGCCGTTCTGCAGGAACTCAAGGCTGCACAAAGCCTGATCGTCAAGGGCAGTGGCACTGGCATGTGGAAGGATGACAAGTCCCAGGTGCAGATTGCCAACAATGTGCGCAGCCATCCTGACGCGCAGAAGCTGCTCGATGACGTCAACGAGCACATCGCGACGCTCGAAAAAGACCCTGCAGTGGTCAAGTTCTACAACGAGAACGCGACCAGTGAATTGAGCAAGGTGCTGGAGGGCAGCGAGGGCCTGAAAAACGCACTGCAAAGCACCTACGACAACGACATCAAGACCGGCAAGGCACTCGACACGCTGTGGGACGCCAATACCAAGGACGGCAAGACTGATCAGCAGACCGCACTGGCGCAATTCTACAGTTCGGCGCAAAGCGTTCAGGAATCACTGGGCGTGAGCAACCCGAGCGAAATTCAGGCAGCCGTGCAGAAGTCCACCCACAACAAGGATTTCGAATCGTTCTATGAAAAATCCCTGGTCTCGGGTGAGCGTCTGAAAGAGCTGCTCAAGACCGAAAGCTTCGAGGTGGCAACCAGCCAGTTCAGCATGGAAGTGGCGATGTACAACGCTGCGCTGAACCCGGAGTTCACCAATAAGTTCGATGACGCCGCCACCAAAAACTACACCGATATCGCGCAGGATAACGTCTTCAAGGATGCCAGTTTCGATGACCTGAAGACGGCTTTCGGCGTTGATGGCGGCGATACGCTGGACGAGGCGAAGGTCAGGTCACTGATCGATCAGGTTGCCGAGAGCAATCCCGAATTGTTAATGAATGCCGACGGCAAGCCTGCCACCTCCGACCAGATTTTGGGGGTGTTCAGAGGCAATTGGGATCTGCTGCGCCAGGGCACCAAGTCGATTTCCGAGTTGGGCCTGTTCAGCAAGGATTCTTCGATCAAGGCGGCGTCCAATGCGGGTGTCCTGCATGGTGTCAGCGGCCTGTTCATGGCCGGTATCACCATCGCCAAGGGGGCCAGCGGCGCGGGTGCTTTGACTGATCGGCAGGTCGTCGACATCACTACCGGCTCGGTGCAAAGCGCCACCTTGCTGGTTGAAGGCGGCGTCAAGCATTTCACCGACAAGTTCAAAGCCGTTAAAGACACCGCCAACCCGTCCGCCTATGCCTACATCACCAGCAATCTGTCGAAACTGGAAAACGCCGCCAAAGGCCTTGGCGGACTGGCCGGTGTGGCTGCCGGGGCTTATGGCATCTTCGATGGCGTGAAGTCGATCCGTAAAGGTGAGCTGGTGGCTGGCGGCATGAGCATCACTGCGGGCTCACTGGGTGCAATGGCTGGCCTGGCGTCAGCAGCCGAAGGCGCGGCCGGCGTCTTCCAGCTGACAGGCAGCGTAGTTCGCGCCTTGCCACTGCTGGCGGGCAGCCTGGGGATTGCGGCCGCCGGAATAGGCGCGCTGGCCATGTTGATTCCAGGTTTGATCGAGGAGGGCAAGCAGGAGACCCGCGTCGACCGTTTCTCCGATCATCTCAGGGACTACCTGACCCAGTACGAGATCGATGGCGTCAAGGACGGCACCATCATGGACATACCTGACAGCGAGTGGCCGGGGCCGGAGGAAACCACCATCGCCTCTTGATTGAATCAGGCCGGGACCAACCCCGGCCTGACTTTCGCGCCCCGCCTGGCTTGTATCACCAGTCCTGCTTTCAATCAGTTTTCCATTATTGCCTGACACATTTCAAACATCTGGATCGTGATGATGGCCATCGTTCGCCGTTTGCAAAAAAACTCTGCGCCTTGATCACACGTGAAGCAGATCGCTCAGAGCCCGGCTCAACTGATCTGCACTGAAAGGCTTGGCAACACATTGGCGGTCCACCCATGTATCAGGAATACCCAGTCGCCCGTACCCCGAGCAAAACATGAAGGGTATGCCCCTATCGGCTATGGCGGCTGCTATCGGAAACGAGGTGCCACCGATAATGTTGATATCCAGTATGGCCAGGTCGTACTCGCCGTTGCGGGCGTATTCAACACCGTCGTTCAGCGTGCTTGCATGGTAGGCGGTCGCGAAACCCAGGTCCTCGAGCATCATTTCCATCAGCATCGCGAGCATGGTCTCGTCTTCGACCAGCAACACTCTGGGGAGCGAAGTTTCATTTGATTCGACACTCATAGCCTGCTTTCCGGTTTGTCTGGCCAAGGGATCAGCATTGAACAACCGATACCGGTACTGGCGAACTGAATGTCGACCTGACCTTTGAGCTCCCGCTCGATACTGCGGCGTATCAAGCGAAAGCCGAAGCCTTTCACCTTGCTGGGGGTGATCGACGGGCCGTCTGTTTCCAGCCATTCGATAGTCAGCGTGGGTGGATTATGTTGGTTATTCAAGGTGGAAATCACGGTCACCTGGCCTGTCGATGAAGAGAGCGAACCGTGTTGCACTGCGTTGGTCATCAACTCATGGAGCACCATTGAAAGCGTCAGTGAAGCCCGCGGCTCCAGCGTGACCGGATCACCTTTGAAGGTAATCCTGTGCTGGCCGCCGTCCACCTCCTGCAGTTGCTCTATCAGATCGACCAGTTCGGTGGAAATCCATTCTGCGCGTGCCAGGGTGTCGTGAGCCTGGCTCAGTGCAAACAGACGCGCATCGAAACTCTTGCGAAAGGAATCAAGAGAGGCGGAGCTGTTGACCGTGAGAGAGGCAATGGCCTGAACGGTTGCCAGGGTATTTTTAACCCGGTGATTCAGCTCGTTCAGCAGCCCTGCACGGGTCAGGCGGTCTTCCAGTTGCTGACGCTCCAGTTTGCTGGAGATCGACTGGGCCAGGCGGTGAGTGGTGCCGCTCTGTTTCAGAAAAGTCGTCTCGCCAACGGTGTCCAGCCCCTGATGGGTGGGAAGCGTGAAAGAAAACACGCTGCCTGAGTCGAGCGAGCTTTCTGCCCATAAACGGCCGTCGTGGGCGGTGACGATGCCTTGGCAGATATAGAGCCCCAGGCCATTGCCACGCGGGTTGCCTTCCTTGACCGACCAGTAGCGCTGAAAAATGTACGGCAGGTGTTCTGCCGGGATGCCGATCCCGTCATCACTGACCCTGAACAGCACCTCGTTGTCATGGGCGACCGCTTCAATATTGATCCGGCCTCCCTTCGGGGTGAACTTGATGGCGTTACCGACCAGATTGGACAGCACCTGGAAGATCCGTTCCGGGTCTGCGTCGATCACCAGACCCTGCGCAGCGCTGCAGTTGAGCTCGATATTCTTCTCGGTCGTGAGCATGACCAGCAGGCTGCATGCTTCTTCCAGCAGGCTGGTGACGCTCAGCGCCAGGCGCGACAGCTGATAACGACCGGCTTCGATCTGGGCGGTATCGAGCAGGTCCTCCAGCAGGCTGTTCATGCGGGTTGTGGCTTTTTCGATGGTGCTCAGTGCGCGGCGGATATTGCGATTTTCAAAGTTCGAATCGCCGACCGTCCAGCGCTGCATCATGCCGCACTGCATGATGATGATGGACATCGGGTTGCGCAGGTCATGGGAGACCACTGCGACCAGCTCGTCACGCAGGCGCACCGCTTCCTGCTCACGCTGCACCTGGCGCTCAAGATCGATTTCCAGAGCGGAGCGGCGCAGGTCTTCAGCGCCATAAAGATCGCCTTGGGACCATGGTCTGGCGATGCCGGTAACCTCTTGCTTCCAGACTTCGAAAGATTGCCTCGGTCGCAGGCGATGGCTCGCGGAGCCTACGGAACTGACGCTGACATGGTGGGCCGGGTCGCCGCTCCAGTCCATGGTAGAGGTGAGCTGGGCACGAAACCATATGACCGCGTTATCGACCGGCTTGGGCAACGTGAACGCTATGATCCCGCTGGCCACCGCTCGATAGGCGGCGCTTTGCGGGTGGAGTTTTTGCATCGAGTCCGTATGAAAAACGCCCAGCCCCTGCAAACCTTTCGCTTGCTGGGTGATCCGTTGAGTGGGCAGTCCCGTGTCGCGTATCCAGAGGTACAGAGCGCGCACTTCATCGGTGGTCGGGCAGTTACCGAACAGATGAATGCGATCACCTATCAGAACCGCAGCACCGTCCGCCAGTGTCAGCGACTGCAGCAGCTCCGGCCGGCTCATCAGACCGTCCAGAATGTCATGATCGGCGCGGCTCATGGCGTCGGCGAGTTGCCGCAGCAGGACGACTTTTTCTTCCCGCTCACGCTGGATCTGCGTCGCGACGATTGCAGAAATTTTCACCGACAGCAGCTGCCCTATCATTGCACAGGCGTCGCGCAATTCCCGGGGCACCAACAGCGGCTCGGGATGGCCGCAGGCGATGAGGCCCCACAGTTCGCCACCCTCCAGCAGCGAGATACTCATCGATGAGCGTACGCCCATGTTCTTGAGGTACTCGCAATGCACCGGGGACACGCTTCTCAGCGTCGAAAAGCCCAGGTCGAGCGGTTGCCCGCCGACAGGGCGCAGGATCGGTACAAGAGGGACAGGTACATAGGCTGCGTCGGGAATGACCCGAATCCAGTTCAGGCGATACAACTCGCGCGCCTGGGCGGGAATGTCCGAGCCAGGGAAGTTCAAGCCGCTGTAGCTGGGCAGCGGTCCGGTCAATGCCTGCGCAACCACCTTGCCATGGCCTTCGGGCTCGAAGCGGTAAATCATCACCCGGTCGTAACCGGTAAGCGCCTGAATTTCGTGAACTCCGATATCGAAAAGGGTTTCCAGAGTGGTGGCTGCCTGCAAGTTGCGCAACACGCGGGTAATGATTCTGGACTGTTCGTGAGCCGTTTCGACATAAGGCTCCAGCTCGATAATCAACACCTCTCCGGCACGATGCAGTGAAGCGCTGTATTCGACAGCCCCCACCGTCAGCCTTATCGGATCACTGTTGGGGACGGCGGGGTGGTTATACGCCTGATCGATAAGCGCCGAATGTTCTGGCGACAGCAGCACGCAAAGCGGATTACCCAGCAGCGCTTCGCTGTCCAGCCCCCACGTTTTTAAGCAATTGGCGCTGACCTGTTCGATACAAAGAGGCTGGCCCGCGACGCTGAGCAATACACCGTGGGGCTGAATTGCGCCAGGAACACGGATCGGTTCACGTGCACATTCGGCAAGCGCGGCTTCGAGAGCGGCATCGGGGCTTGCTTCGAGTGTCTGCTCGATCATTTACGTGAACTCCATTGGGTGTTTCAGCCAGGAACAGTCAGTCGCTGCTCTGGTGCGGCGGGCAGTCGTAACAATTCGGACAGGTTTCTTCAGCCGCAACAATGCTTCGGGCGGCCGGTGGCCCAGATGGACAGCGCAAGAAATGCGAGGTTGCCGCGAAGGTGCGGCGCGGAGACTTGGGTCATGCAGCTCTGCTGGCGTCAGCCAGAGATGGAAGGAAGCGGGTCACCATAACAGGTGCCACGAGGATGCGTAGCTTTAACTGTTTTTGCGGCTGATTCTGTCGCGAGCATTAAAAAGCCCCGCCAGACGAGGTCTGGCGGGGCTTCGCTTCAAGCTGTGAGAGCCTTAAAGAGCCATGTCACTGGCTGGATTGCTTTTCGCTGGCTGGGCAGCAGGTGCAGGTGTTGGAGCATTACCTGTCTTGTTCACCGGCGGTGGCGGGGTCAGCTGCAGAACTTCGGCAGTGTAAGCCCATTCCTCGGCAACACGGTCCGGGTTGTTGTTCAGCTTGGTGCCGTAGCTAGGCACGATCTGGCGCAGTTTTGCCTGCCATTCCGGAGTCGCTACCTTGTCCTTGAAGACTTTCTCAAGCACGCCCAGCATGATTGGCGCTGCGGTCGATGCACCTGGCGATGCGCCCAGCAGACCGGCAATGGAGCCATCCTTGGAAGCAACGATTTCGGTACCCAGCTTCAGAACGCCGCCTTTCTCTTCGTCACGCTTGATGATCTGTACGCGCTGACCGGCTTGCATCAGGCGCCAGTCTTCTTTCTTGGCGTTCGGGAAGTATTCTTTCAGGGCAGCAAAGCGATCGTCGTCAGACATCATCACCTGACCTGCCAGGTATTCGATCAGCGGGTACTGTTCGATACCAACGCGGGTCATCGGCCATACGTTGTGAGTGGTGGTGCTGGTCAGCAGATCGAAGTACGAACCGTTTTTCAGGAACTTCGTCGAGAAGGTCGCGAACGGGCCAAACAGGATCACGCGCTTGCCGTCCAGGACACGGGTGTCCAGGTGAGGAACCGACATGGGTGGCGCACCGGTCGAAGCAATGCCGTAGGCCTTGCCCATGTGTTGCATGGCCAGGGTCTGGTTGTCAGTGACAAGCCACGAACCGCCAACCGGGAAGCCGCCGTATTCCTTGGCTTCAGGAATACCCGACTCTTGCAGCAGGTGCAGAGCCGCACCGCCGGCGCCGATGAACAGGAACTTGGTGTCGGTTTCGGTGACGGTACCGTCTTTCAGGTTCTTGTACTTGACGCGCCAGGTGCCGTCGTCGTTGTGATTGATGTCTTCGACTTCGCTCGACAACTGCAGGTTGAAATTCTGCTTGGCTTTCAGATTGGCGACGAACTGACGAGTGATCTCGCCGAAGTTGACGTCGGTGCCGATCGGGCTCCAGGTCACGGCCAGCTTCTGCGCCGGGTCACGACCTTCCATCATCAGCGGAACCCACTTCTTGATCTGCTCGTGGTCCTCGGAGTACTGCATGCCGCTGAACAGCGGGCTGGCTTGCAATGCTGCGTAACGCTTGCGCAGGAACTGGATGTTGTTGTCGCCCCACACGAAGCTCATGTGCGGCGTGGAGTTGATGAACGAGCGCGGGTCTTTCAGGACGCCGGTCTTGACCTGCCAGGACCAGAACTGACGGGAGATCTGGAACGCTTCGTTGATCTCGATCGCCTTGGAGATGTCGACGTTGCCGTTCTTGTCTTCGGGGGTGTAGTTCAGTTCGGCCAGCGCCGAGTGACCTGTGCCGGCGTTGTTCCAGCCGTTGGAGCTTTCTTCGGCGACGCCGTCGAGACGCTCGACCATTTCCATCGACCAGCTCGGCTCCAGCTCATTGAGCCAGACAGCGAGGGTTGCACTCATGATGCCGCCGCCAACGAGCAGCACGTCGACTTTTTTGGTTTCAGCTGCATGCACGGGCATGATGCCCATGGAGATGGCCATACCCAGCAGGGCCGTATTCACTTTCTTAAACATTACTGTCATCCATCTGATAAACGCCATCCGCCGACTGCTCCTGAGGGGCTGGCCTGTCACACGCTTCGACGCGTGCGACAAACTCTCGCACCCACAGGGACTAGAGGTGGACATACAAGGCCAATATAATACCGCTCGAGACCTCAATTTATGTCCTGCTGCGCTGGCTTCTTATCATCGTTGGATTCAGCGTCATGAGTGACATTTTTGCTCTGTCGGTATGCTGCGGTGTCCGAAGCCTGTCCGGTTACACCCAAGCGAAGCACACCTGGTCAGCCTGTTCACGGAGTCTGAGACGCCGCGTTGGGGCATGGAGACACGCCTGAAGCGTATTTTTATACGCCGGCTGCGCAAAACCATGGTGCCATTCGGCGAAGACACGGCATTTTCGCATAATCCGGGCCTCCGTTGCGAGGTGCCATCATCCTTTCGGGCATCAATGCCCCGATTTAGACGCCTCTAGACCTTCCTGAACTTATATATCGTCATTTCCGGACGAGTCTTGAGCTGCCCGCTACCCGTCGCACAGATCTGTGCATCCCTGTTCGCGCCTTCGCTTCGCCTGCTGGCGCGAGCGTTTCGCCCTTTTGCCGTCTATTCATGAGTAATTTTCATGACCGCTAGCCGATCTGGCTGGCTAATCAGGGCTTCCAGCAGCTGTTAGGGTCAACAGGCCTTCGTGTGCTGTTCCCGCAACCTCCGGAAACAGACGCCGGTCAATGCGTTGGAACTTTAGCGGCGCAGACCAGTTAAACACTTATGCCGGTGATAGCGTTTTGGCTCTCATGACTGATGAAAAAATAACAGGTCAACGAGCAGAAGCACGCCCCGGTCGCTGACCTAAAACAACGCCCGTCGCTTGATAGCAGCGTCGGCTATTACCGAGTGATCCTGATGACTGAACCTAAAAAGCACAAGGAACCTGCTGTCGACAGCAGTGCTGTGCAGCCTTCGCGCCGCAACTTTCTGAAGTTCGGCGCGTCGGGCATCGCCGCCGCCACACTGTCCACCTGGATACCCTCCGACGGCATGCTGCAAGCGGCGCCGGCGGCAGCGGTCGCGCCGGTGATTGAAGACAGTGATGCGCCTGCGGCTGGTGAACACCGTATCCAGCTCAAGGTCAACGGCCAGGTGCATACCCTGAACGTGCCCGCCAATGCCGTGCTACTTGACGTGTTGCGTGACCGTCTGCAACTGACCGGCACCAAGAAAGGCTGCGACCATGGTCAGTGCGGCGCGTGCACGTTGCTGGTCAACGGTGTGGCGATCAATTCCTGTCTGTCCATCGCGGTGCAGCATCAGGGCGACAGCATCACCACCATCGAAGGTCTGGCCGAGAACGGCAAGCTGCATCCGGTTCAGGAAGCCTTCTGGGAGCACGACGCCTATCAGTGCGGTTATTGCACCTCGGGGCAGATCATGAGCGCCGTCGCGATTCTCAAGGACCCGAACATTCCGTCCGATGACGCCAGCGTGCGAGAAGCCATGAGCGGCAACATCTGCCGCTGTGGTGCCTACAAGAACATTCTCTCGGCCGTGCAGTCGGCGCGTTCGAAAATGGGGGGAGCCGTCTGATGCGAACTTTCGATTACGCACGGGCTGCTTCGCCCGCACAGGCGGTCACGTCGGCGTCGGGTCAGGGCCAGCGTTTTTACCTGGCAGGTGGTACCACGTTGCTCGATCTGGTCAAACTCGATGTGATGCAGCCCGAGCAGTTGGTGGACATCAACCACCTGGCGCTGAAACAGGTCGAGTCCCTGCCTGACGGGCGTCTGCGCATTGGCGCATTGGTCAGCAACACCGACCTGGCCAGCCATCCGCTGGTGCAGCAGCGTTACCCGGTATTGTCCGAAGCGCTGCTGGCCGGAGCGTCTACCCAGCTGCGCAACAAGGCCACCACGGCCGGTAACCTCATGCAGCGCGTGCGCTGCCCGTATTTTCGCGACAACGTGTCAGCGTGCAACAAGCGTCAGCCAGGTTCGGGCTGCGCGGCGATCGGTGGGCTGAATCGCAGCGTGCATGCCGTGCTCGGCACCAGCGATCATTGCATTGCAACGCACCCGTCGGACATGTGCGTCGGCATGGCAGCGATCGGTGCGCAGGTCACGGTTCAGAGTGCCAGCGGCACAAGGGATATTCCATTTGCCGATTTTCATCTGCTGCCCGGTGACACGCCGCAGCGCGAACATGCGCTCGCACCTCACGAACTGATCACCCACGTAACTCTGGATGCACCGCTGTCAGGCGGCCGGTCGTCGTACCTGAAACTGCGTGACCGCACCTCGTACCAGTTCGCCCTGGCGTCCAGCGCGGTCATTCTGGTCATGGATGGCAAGCGCATCACTGATGCGCGTATTGCGCTGGGCGGCGTGGGCACCAAGCCGTGGCGCGCCCTCGAGGCCGAGCGGGCGCTGATCGGTCAGCGTGCCGACATGAACACCTTCGCCAGGGTCGCAGAGCTGGCGATGAAAGGCTCGCGCGCCTACGAACACAACGCCTTCAAGATCCCGCTGGGTCAGCAGGTCATCGTCCGCAATCTTCGTGACCTCACGGCCTAGGAATTTCTCATGAGCGAAAACATTATCGGCACGCCGCAGCGTCGTATCGACGGCGGCAAGAAAGTCAGTGGCGAAGCGCGCTACGCCGCAGACCATCCCATGGACAAGATGCTCTATGCCTATGGCGTTTACAGCACCATTGGCAACGGCCGCGTGGCGGCCATCAACGACCAGCAGGCGAAAGCCATGCCTGGCGTGGTCGAGGTCTTTCATCATGGCAACTTCCCCACGCTGCACCGCACCCCCAATACCAAGCTGAGCTTTGCCAAGATGCTCTCGGCGAGCAAAGCCGACGAGCACCGACTGCCGTTTGAGGATGACCGGGTTTACTACCCCGGTCAGTTCGTCGCGCTGGTGGTCGCCGAAAGTTTCGAGCAGGCGAGGGCGGCGGCTCATCGCGTGACGGTCGATTACGAACAGCGCCCGGCGGTCAAGGACCTGCGGGAAGGCATGCGCGTCAATGGCGTGCGTGACGGCGGTGCGGGCCATAACCGTGGCAACCCGGACAGCGCGTTTCAAAGCGCCAAGACGCAGATCGACCAGACTTACACCACGCCGGTTGAAGTGCATAACCCGATGGAAATGCACGCCAGTACCGCGTGGTGGCAGGACGGCAAGCTGTTCGTCTACGAAAGCACGCAAGGCGTGGTCAATCACCGCAACCTGCTGGCCAACGTATTCGACCTGTCGCCTGACCGCGTGGAAGTGCGAGCGCCGTTCATTGGCTCTGGTTTTGGCGGCAAGCTCTGGCCGTGGCCGCACTCCGTGGCGGCCTGCGCTGCGGCTCAAGTCACAGGCCGGCCGGTGCAACTGGTGCTGCCGCGTGCGCAGATGTTCACCACTGTGGGTCACCGTCCGGAAACCCGCCAGCGCCTGCGCCTGGCCACCGATGCCAGTGGCAAACTGGTGTCGATCCGGCACGAGTCGCTCAACAACACCTCGATGCTCGATGACTACACCGAGAACTGCGGTGGCGTGACTAAAAGTCTGTATTCCTGCGATAACGTCCTGGTCAGCCACAAGATCAGCCCGATCAACCGCGGTACGCCCACATCAATGCGCGCACCGGGTGCGGCACCGGGCCTGTTTGCGCTGGAGTCGGCCATCGACGAAATGGCCTTGGCCAGTGGCATGGACCCGCTGGCGTTCCGCAAGCTGAACCTGTCTGATATGGATCAGAGCATGGGCTTGCCGTGGTCGAGCAACCACTTGCCGGAAGCGATCGACAAGGCCGCCGAGCGTTTCGGCTGGCATGCGCGCAAGGCTGAAGTCGGTTCGATGCGTGAAGGCGATGAAATCATCGGCTACGGCATGGGGGCGTGCAATTGGGAGGCCTATCAGGTGCCAACCGATGCGCGGGTCATTCTGCGTTCCGACGGCACTGCACTGGCTCAATGTGGCTTGCAGGACATCGGCACCGGGACCTACACCATCGTTGCGCAGACGGTCAGCCAGTTGACCGGCATCCCGATCGAGCGTGTCGAAGTGGAACTGGGCAGTTCGTCCTTTCCGGCAGGCCCCGTTTCCGGTGGTTCGTGGGTCACCGCCAGCGTCATGCCGGCGATTGCCGGTGCCACGCGTGAAGCGCTGCAGAAGCTGCGCCAATACGCGGTCAGCAAAGACGCGGTATTCGCCGGGCAGGACGCCGAGTCGATCAAGGTCGACAACGGACAACTGGTGATGGGCGAGCAACGCGCCAGTTTTGTCGACGTGCTGAAGGGGCAGCGCCTGTCGCGTGCCGAGGGCAACTTCCAGAGCGGCATGCCTGAAGCCGGCAAGTACTCATTCCGGTCGTTCGGCGTGCATTTTGTCGAGGTGCGCTGGGATCCGGGCATTTCCAGCCTGCGGGTTTCGCGGGTGGTCAGCGCCATTGACGTGGGCAAGGTGGTCAACCCGCTGGCAGCGCGCAATCAGGTAGAAGGCGCGATTGTCATGGGCATTGGCATGGCGCTGTTCGAAGCCGCCGAGTACGACCCGCGCAGTGGCATGCCGGTCAATAACAACTACGCCGAGTATGTAGTGCCGGTGCATGCCGATCAGCCGGACATCGATGTCCTGTTGCTCGATTACCCGGATTACAACCTGGGCGAGTTCGGTGTGCGCGGGATTGGCGAGATCGGTGTGACCGGGCTGGCCGCGGCGGTGGCCAATGCGGTCTATCACGCAACCGGCAAACGAGTGCGCAGCTTGCCGATCACCAAGGAAAAACTGATGGCAGGGTTGTAATAATGAAACAACTCGACTTGCAGGTGGTACAGCAGGCGCGTGACTGGCTGGCAAGTGGCAAGCCGGTCTGGCTGTGTACGGTGCTCTCGACTTTTGGCTCGGCCCCGCGCGGGCCGGGGGCAATGCTGGTGGCGCTGAACAGTGGCGAGCATCGCGGCTCGCTGTCTGGCGGCTGCGTGGAAGAGGATTTTCTCGAACGCGTCGCTGCCGGACAGTTTCAGCCAGTCAATCAGGTGGTTCGTTACGGTGATGGCGGACTTGCGCCAACGCGGGCGTTGCCCTGCGGTGGCGTGCTGGATGTGTTGATTGAGTTCATTGCGCCGAGCGCTGAAGCGGATGCGCATCTGGCGGCCATCGAACACGCGCTGGCCGGACGCCAACTGGTCAGTAGAGAGGTGCAACTGGGCGGCGTGCAGAGAGACGTCGGGCCTGCCGCTTTGGGTGAGGCGCGGGTGCAGATCAACGGCGAACGCATCAGTGTGCGCATGGGCGCGGTCTACCGCGTGCTGCTTGCCGGACTCTCGCCCGTCGCCGAATTCTGCGCCAGTTTTGCCGTGGCCATGGGTTACGAAGTGATCATCTGTGACCCGCGTACCGAAGTCACTGCGGGGTTCTCGATGCCGGGCGTCGAGGTGCGCGGGGTCTTGCCGGCCGTATTCATTGCCGAAGGCGGCTGTCATAGCTCCACGGCGGTGCTGGCGTTGACTCACGATCCGAAACTGGATGACTTGAGCATGCTCGAAGCCGTGCGCACCGAGGCGTTTTATATCGGTGCAATGGGCTCGATGCGCACCAGCAGCAAACGTCTCGAGCGCCTGGCGCGGATTGGCGGGCTGGATGCCGAAGCGCTGGAGCGCATTCACGCGCCCATCGGTTTGAACCTGGGCAGCAAGACACCTGCGGAAATTGCGATTGCAGTGATGGCCGATATCCTGCGGGTTGCCAACGGTGTCAGTCGCAGCGATCTGCAAGGTGTTGCCGGCAGGCCATAGCAAGTGCCGAACGTGTGTCTGCATCGCGCAGGATGCCTGGGTCGTCGCAGTCCATTACATCGCACAGCTCGGGGTTGTGGGTGATCAGTGCCTTGGCGCCCTGATCGCCTTCGAGTTTCAGCAGTTCCGGCCAGAACCGGCGCCCGATGATCACGGGATGGCCGCGCTGGCCTTCATGCATGGGCAGGGCAATACGCTGCGGGTCAGCCAGCGTGGCCAGCTTGCGCAAGGTTTGCGGCTGTATCCATGGCATGTCTGCGAGCAATATGGCCACTGCATCGGCTGACGAGTTCATCACCGCAGCTATCCCGCTGGCCAGACTGTGGCCCATGCCCAGGCCGGCGTATTCGCTACGGATGATCGTTATCTCGGCGGGAATACCGAGTGCTTTGCTGTCATCGTCCTTACGCAGTATCACGGCTACATGAGCGAATGCTTTTCTGGCGTTGTCGAGACTGGCCGTCAGCAAGGTACGACCGCAGGGCAACAGCGCCTGGCGTTTATCGCCCTCAAAACGTGTGCTGCTGCCTGCCGCGAGGATCAAGGCGAACACTTTGCAGTTGTGGCTGTCTATGCTGCTCAATCCGATGCCTTGCGAGTCGGTGAAAGGATGCTTGAAGCCGCGCGATTCACTGCGACTGGCGCACACAGCATGCCTTATTTCGCGGCTCTGCCGGTAGCGGTACGAATCATGTTTCCGAGGGTTTCAAGTGGACAATCACATTCGTCCGGTCGAGCTGGAAAAAGCCTACCGCTTGCTTAACCACGGGCCGACCGTGCTGGTGTCATCCAGCCACGAGGGCACGCATAACGTCATGGCTGCGGCCTGGGCCTGTGCGCTGGACTTCTCGCCGCCCAAAGTAACGCTGGTGATCGACAAGATGACCAAGACCCGCGGGCTGGTCGAGAAGAGCGGATACTTTGCGCTGCAGGTGCCCAATCTGGACCAATTGCAGATGACCTTCGACGTCGGCACCCAGAGCAAGGTCTTCACCCCGGACAAGCTGGACAAGGCCAACGTTGACCTGTTCCGCATCGACGGTCACGACTCGCCGCTGGTGGTCGGATGCTCGGCGTGGCTGATCTGCAAGGTCATTCCCGAGCCGCACAATCAACAGACTTACGACCTGTTCATTGGCGAAGTGGTGGGGGCCTGGGCCGATACGCGTGTCTTCAACGACGGGCACTGGGAGTTCGAAAAAGCCGATCCGAAATGGCGCAGCCTGCACTATGTTGCTGGCGGGCACTTCTACACCATTGGTGAGCCTGCGGTCGTAGAAACCGGCGACGACTGATCGCGTCGCGCAAGGTATGAAAAACGGACGCTGAGCGTCCAGAACGGCGTGCCCACGCGGAGCATGGGCACGATAGCGTACTTTCGGGCACCTCTCGTTCCTCACGCATGGGCACGATAAGTGTTGTCCCTCGGATACTTCAGTGACGATCCCGCCACACGGTCTGCGCATTGCAGAACTCGCGTACGCCAAAGTGTGAAAGCTCGCGGCCAAAACCGCTTTTCTTCACGCCGCCGAAGCTCACGCGAGGGTCTGAGGCGCTGTAGCCGTTGATGAACACGCCGCCGGTCTCCAGTTCTTCGCTCATTCGCTCTGCCAGCGCCAGATCGCGGGTATACACCGTCGCGGTCAGGCCGAATTCGCTGTCGTTGGCCAGTTGCAGGGCGTGCTGCGCATCGCGGGCGGTGATGATCGAGGCTACAGGGCCGAACAGTTCCTGGCGGAATGAAGTCATCTGGTCGGTGACGTCGCCCAGCACGGTTGGCTGGTAGTAATTGCCTTGGCCATCCGTCTTGTTGCCGCCCAATAACAGCGTTGCGCCTTCAGCCAGCGTTTCCTGGACCTGGGCATCAAGCTCGTCGCGCAGATCAAAGCGCGCCATCGGCCCGATGTAGGTCTCGACGGACAGGGGATCACCCACCACCAGCTGGCGCGTCTGCTCGACGAACCGACGGGTAAATTCTTCCACCACGCCTTGCTCGATGATCAAACGCTTGGCCGCCGCACACACCTGCCCTGTGTTCTGAAACCGGCCAATCACCGCAGCTTTTACGGCTTGATCAAGGTCGGCGTCATTGAGCACGATAAACGGGTCGGAGCCGCCCAGTTCCAACACGCATTTCTTCAGTGCCGCCCCGGCCTGAGCACCGATCGCCTGACCGGCACGCACGCTGCCGGTCAGCGTAACGGCCGCAATGCGCGGGTCAGCGATGGCGCTTGAAACGCCTTCGGGTAGCACATTGAGCACTTCGAACACGCCTTGCGGAAAACCCGCTCGCTGTAACGCATCACGCATCAGATAAGCACAGCCCATCACGTTGGGCGCATGCTTAAGCACATAGGTGTTGCCAGCCAGCAAGGTCGGAATCGCACCACGCAGCACCTGCCAGATTGGGAAGTTCCACGGCATCACCGCAAGAATAGGGCCAAGCGGACGGTACTCGATGCGCGCCTTGTCATGCTCGACCTGAGTAGCTTCGGCCACCAGCATCGCCGGGCCGTGCGCCGCGTACCAGTCGCACAGCTGCGCGCATTTCTCGACCTCGCCCTTTGCCTGAGCCATTGGCTTGCCCATTTCCTGGCTGATCATTCGGGCAATGTTGTCAGCGTCGTCGCGCAGGGCTTTGCCCATAGCAACGATCAACTGCACACGTTCCTGCACAGGTTTGCGCTTCCAGGCCGCAAAACCGCTGGCCGCACGCGAAAGGGTGCTGTCCTGCACCGCTTCTGATTCAAACGGATAGTGGCCGATCTGTTCGCCGGTCGCCGGGTTGATCGAGATTGCGTGGGTGTTGCTGTTGACAGTGGTCATTGCGCCATCCTGTTGAGGTGGAGAGTGGGACCAGCATATCGGCGTGCTATGCTTTCGAAAACTGAATAATAATGATCGTATTGTTCACGTATGGAGAAAAATATGGATCTGGTCCAGCTGGAGATTTTCAAGGCCGTTGCCGAGCACGGCAGCATCAGTGCCGCTGCGCAGCAGATTCATCGCGTGCCCTCGAACCTGACCACGCGGATCAAGCAGCTTGAACAAGACCTCGGCGTTGACCTGTTCATTCGCGAAAAGCATCGCTTGCGCCTGTCGCCCGCCGGCTGGAATTTTCTCGATTACACCCGGCGGATTCTGGATCTGGTCCAGGAGGCGCGCTCGGCTGTGTCCGGGGAAGAGCCGCAAGGGCCTTTCTCGCTGGGCTCACTGGAAAGCACCGCCGCCGTGCGTATTCCTGCATTGCTGGCGGCCTATAACCAGCAAAACGCCAAAGTCGAACTGGACCTCTCGACCGGACCGTCCGGCACCATGATCGACGGAGTTCTGGCCGGGCGACTGGTTGCGGCGTTCGTTGACGGACCGGTGCTGCACCCGTCGCTGGAGGGGGTGCCGGTGTTTGAAGAGGAGATGGTGATTATTGCGCCGCTCAAGCACACCCCGGTCAAGCGTGGACGTGATGTCAGTGGTGAAAGTATCTATGCGTTTCGTGCCAACTGCTCGTACCGGCACCACTTTGAGCGCTGGTTCACCGACGACGCCGCAGTACCGGGCAAGATCCATGAGATGGAGTCTTACCACGGCATGCTGGCCTGCGTCAGCGCCGGTGCCGGGCTGGCGCTGATGCCGCGCAGCATGCTCGAAAGCATGCCTGGCTGCGCCACGGTCAGTGTCTGGCCGCTGTCCGAGCAGTTTCGCTACCTGCACACCTGGCTGATCTGGCGCCGGGGTACGGTGTCGCGCAGCCTGACCCGCTTCGTGGAGTTGCTGGAACAGCGGGGCACGCCGCCGAAGGTCGAGTGAACCGCCTAACGGGCTGCGCCAAGCCGTTCGGCGATCGCTGCCCCCACTTGCTGAGTCGAAAGCGTGCCGCCCAGATCCGGCGTGACCTCGCCACTGGCGATCACCTGTTCGATAGCGGTGATGATGTCGTCATGCGCCGTCGTGAAACGCTCATCGCCTTGCCCCAGGAATTCCAGCATCAGTGCGCCTGACCAGATCATCGCGATCGGGTTGGCGATGTTCTGGCCGAAGATGTCCGGAGCCGAGCCATGCACCGGTTCGAACAGGGACGGGAAATTACGCTCCGGGTTAAGGTTGGCTGACGGTGCAATGCCGATGGTGCCGGCGCACGCCGGGCCGAGGTCGCTGAGGATGTCGCCAAACAGATTGGACGCCACCACCACGTCGAAGCGCTCGGGTTGCAGCACGAAGCGTGCGCAGAGAATGTCGATGTGCTGTTTGTCCCAACGGATGTCCGGGTACTGGCTGGCCATCGCCTCGGTGCGTTTGTCCCAGTAGGGCATGCTGATGGCCATGCCGTTGGATTTGGTCGCCGAGGTGACATGCTTGCGCTCGCGTTTGCTGGCCATTTCAAAAGCGAATTTGAGAATGCGGTCGACGCCGCGACGGGTGAACACCGACTCCTGCAAGACGAACTCGTTTTCGGTATTTTCGAACATGATTCCGCCCAGCGACGAGTATTCACCTTCGGTATTTTCCCGCACCACGATGAAGTCGATATCGCCCGGTTTGCGATTGGCGAGCGGGCAGGGTACGCCGGGGAACAGTCGCACCGGGCGGATGTTGGCGTACTGATCGAACTCGCGACGAAACTTGAGCAACGAGCCCCACAGGGAAATGTGGTCGGGCACTTTGTCCGGCCAGCCCACGGCACCGAAGAAAATCGAATCGAAACCTTTCAACTGCTCAAACCAGTCGTCGGGCATCATTTTGCCGTGCGCCAGGTAGTAATCGCAGCTGGCCCATTCGAAGTACTCGAATTCCAGCTCGATCCCGTGTTTCGCGGCAACCGCCTGGACCACCTTGACGCCTTCAGGCAGGACTTCAAGGCCGATGCCGTCTCCGGCAATCGCAGCAATGCGCAGTTTCTTGTTGTTCATGGTCAGCACTCCAGGCGAATGATTTGCGATGAATGTGTTATGCAGGTCACTCATGTTATAAGCGCACACTACAAAGATAATCAGTCGAATAATGGATTGAGAAAACACGAACCGTGAATTATCCAAACCTTGATGACCTGAATGTGTTCATTCATGTTGCGCGGCGTTCCAGCTTCGTGGGGGCTGCCAATGAGCTGGGCATGTCTGCCGCGTATGTCAGCAAGCGCGTCAAGCTGCTGGAGCAGAACATGGGCGTGGCGCTGCTGCATCGCTCCACCCGGCAAGTGTCGATCACCGAAGACGGCGAGCGCGTCTACGAATGGGCCAAGGGCATTCTGGAATCCGTGCAGCAGATGGGCGATGAAGTCGCGGCCTTGCACGGCGAGCCCAGCGGCCTGTTGCGGGTGGTCAGCAGTCAGGGTTTCGGCCGCCGCTTTGTGGCGCCTGCCTTGTCGGAGCTGGCGGCGCGCTACCCGAAGCTGGACATACGGCTGGATATTCAGGATCGGCTGGTGGACCTGATCGAGGAGGGCGTGGATCTGGATATTCGTGTTGGCAACGAAATCGCACCGCATTTGCGTGCCCGGCATCTGGCGCGCAACTGGCGGGTACTGTGTGCGAGCCCGGATTATCTGCAGCAGCACGGCA
Source organism: Pseudomonas syringae (assembly GCF_023278085.1). Taxonomy (NCBI): domain Bacteria; kingdom Pseudomonadati; phylum Pseudomonadota; class Gammaproteobacteria; order Pseudomonadales; family Pseudomonadaceae; genus Pseudomonas; species Pseudomonas syringae. Next base: position 2,384,140 of record NZ_CP066265.1, read on the forward strand.
CGCCCATCAGCCTTGGCGAATTGGCCAATCACGATTGCCTGGTCATCAAGGAGCGCGACCGGCCGTTTGGCATCTGGCATCTGCACGGGCCGCAGGGTGCGGAAACCGTGAAGGTCACCGGCAGCCTGTCGACTAACCACGGCGAAATCGCCCGCCAGTGGTGCCTGGACGGGAGAGGGCTGTTATTGCGTTCGCTGTGGGATGTACGCAGCGAGCTGGCTGAAGGTCGGCTGATTCAGGTCATGCCCGAGTATCGGCAAGATGCCGATATCTGGGCCGTGCACACATCACCGCTGATGAGCTCGGCGAAGATTCGCGTCACCGTGGAATTCCTGCGCGATTACTTCGCCTTGCACCATGCGCCTGTCTGATCATTGTCAGTGCGCGCCTGCTGCCTTGTTCAGGTCGCTGTCTCTCCATTCGGTGTAGATACAGGCATCGGCGGCGGCCCAGCGTACACGCACCGGATCACCGGCCTGGAGCGGCATGCCGGTGGCCGATAGCGCTTTGACGGTCATTGCCGTGCCACCCGTGGTCACCACCGAGCAGGTCTGGCTTTCCCCCAGAAACAGCACCTCGGTGACGTTCGCGCTGACTTCATTCCAGCCGGCTTCGAGCGGTGTGGCAGCCGCCTGAGAAACACTCAACGCCTGAGCCTTTTCCGGACGCACCATCAGCAGCACGTCCTGATCGGTCGTCAGCCCCGCAGTCAGGCGAATCGCCAGTGAGTTGCCTTCGAACGTGGCAACGGCATTGCCCTGCGCCTTGAGCCTGAGGAAATTCGAGTTGCCGAGAAACGAGGCGACAAAGGCATTCGGCGGGTTCTGATACAAATCGTATCCGCTGCCCAGACCGACAATCTTGCCGTGGCTGAAAATCGCAATGCGCTGTGACAGGCGCATGGCTTCTTCCTGATCATGGGTCACGTAGACGATGGTAATGCCCAGCCGACGGTGCAGCTGACGCAGTTCGTCCTGCAAATCTTCACGCAGTTTTTTGTCCAGCGCGCCGAGGGGCTCGTCCATCAGAAGGATGCGCGGCTCGTAGACCAGCGCTCTGGCAATGGCGACCCGTTGTTGCTGGCCGCCGGACAGTTGCGAAGGGCGGCGGTGAGCAAATTCTTCCAGTTGCACCAGCTTGAGCATCGCATCGACTTTCTTTTCGCGCTCGGCCGCGGGCAGCTTGCGGATGGCCAGTGGGAACGCGATGTTGTCGCGCACCGACAGGTGCGGGAACAGCGAATAGCGCTGAAAGACCATACCGATATCACGCTTGTGCGGCGGTACATTCACCAGCGATTTGCCGCCCACCAGAATCTCGCCTGAACTGGGTGTTTCGAACCCGGCCAGCATCGACAGCGTGGTGCTTTTGCCCGAGCCACTGGAGCCCAGAAAGGTCAGGAACTCGCCGTCCTGGATATCCAGGGAAATGTCGTCGACGGCAGCGAAATTGCCGTAATGCTTGTTCAGGTTGCACAGCGCGACCAGCGGTTTTTGCTGCGGGGTGGAAGGGTCTTGGATCACTGCACTCATGAAATACTCCTGGCTTCGTTACGACGACGCAGGGTCGCAGCGATGAACATGATCACCACCGACAGCGCAATCAGCAGCGTTGAGGCGACCGCGATGACGGGCGTCAGGTCCTGACGCAGCGTGGTCCACATTTTCACGGGAAGGGTTTGCAGGGTCGGGCTGGCCATCATTACGCTCAGCACCACTTCGTCCCACGAGACCAGAAACGCAAACAACGCGCCGGCCATCATGCCTGGCCGGATGCCGGGGAAGGTCACCTTGCAGATCGCCTGCAAACGCGATGCGCCACAGATCACCGCAGCGTCTTCGATGGACTGATCGAACAGCTTCAGCGAATTGATGATCGAGATGATGGTGAACGGCAGGGCGACAATCACATGGCTGACGACGAAGGAAAACAGCGTGCCGGTATAGCCGAGCTTGAGGAACAGCGCGTACACCGCCACCGCGATGATCACCAAGGGCACGATCATCGGCAACGTAAACACGCCATACAGAATGTCGCGTCCCGGAAACCGCCCGCGTACCAGCGCAAAAGCGGTCGGCAGGCCCAGCGCTACCGAGGCAATGGTCGTCAGGACTGCAACCTTGAGGCTGGACATCGCTGCCGCCATCCAGTCCGGGTTGGAGAAGAACTGCTGATACCACTTCAACGTCCAGCCGGGTGGTGGAAACACCAGCCATTGCGATGAACCGAAGGACAGCAGGATGATGAACAGGATCGGCAGCAACAGAAACAGCGCGATCAGCGCGGTGGTCAGGTACAGACCCGTGCGCAGACCGGGGCTCATGGCATTGGGTGTCAGGAGCATGGCGGTTTACCTCGCGTTACTGGCGCCGACCGGAGATTCCGGCTGGAGCTTCAGGTAGAAGTAGAACAACACCAGCGTGATCAGGACCAGCAACGCAGCGGCGGCACTGGCCAGCCCCCAGTTGAGGAACGACTGCACCTGCTGGACGATGAATTCGGGCAGCATCATGTTCTGTGCGCCACCCAGCAACGCGGGTGTGACGTAATAGCCGAGCGACATGACAAACACCATCAAGCCACCGGAAAACAGCCCTGGACGGCACAGCGGCAAAAATACCCGGAAGAAATTAGTCCATGGGCTGGCACCGCAGATCGAACCGGCCTGCAACACCATGGGGTCGATGGCCTGCATGGTGGCCTGCAACGGCAGAACGATGAACGGAATCATGATGTAGCTCATGCCGATCACCACACCGGTCAGGTTATGCACCATCTCCAGCGGCTGATCGATGATGCCCATGCCCATCAGCGCCTTGTTGATGACGCCCGAAGCCTGCAGTAAAACCAGCCACGAATAGGTGCGGGCCAGCAGGCTGGTCCACATCGACAGCAGCACGATGTTGAGAATCCAGCGCCCCCAGCCGCGTGGCACCAGAGTAATGACCCAGGCCAGCGGGAAGCCCAGCAGCAGGCTGAACAGCGTGACCAGCCCGGCGACCGAGAAGGTGTTCAGCAACACCCTGGAATAGGCCGAGTTGGCGAACAGTTGCTCGTAGTTACCCAGACCGGGCACCGGTTCAAGTACGCCGCGCAGCAGCAGGCCGATCAATGGTGCGAAGAAAAACAGACCCAGGAACAACAGCGCCGGAAGCAGGTTACGGCTGCCACGCCAGCGCTGCGCGAGGGAAGAGGGTGGCTGCATGCTCGTCGCCTTGTTACAGGCCGCACCGGCGGTGCTGGACGCACCACCGGCCGGGTTGGATTGACCAGAGACGACAGCCGTCATTTTTACTTGACCAGCCATTCGTTCCACCGTGTCGCAATGTCGGCACCATTTTTGGCCCAGTAGGCGAAGTCGAGCGTGATCTGGTCGGCGACGTGCGCGGTCGGCAGGTTAGGCGCCAGTGTAGAGTCCAGTCGCGCAATGCTTTGGGTGTTCACCGGCGCGTAGGCACTGAGGTTGGAGAAGTCGGCCTGACCTTTGGCGCTGGTCGCATTGGCGATGAACTTCATCGCAGCGTCCTTGTTTTTGGCGCCTTTGGGCACGACCAGAAAATCAGCCATGACCAGGTTCTGCTTCCAGCTCACACCCACTGGCGCGCCATCCTGTTGCAGGGCGTAGACCCGGCCGTTCCACATCTGGCCCATCGACACTTCGCCGGAGGCAAGCAGCTGCTGCGATTGCGCACCGCCGCCCCACCAGACGATGTCTTTTTTGATGGTATCGAGTTTCTTGAAGGCGCGATCAAGGTCCAGCGGATAGAGCTTGTCGGGTGCTACGCCGTCGGCCAGCAGCGCCAGTTCGAGTACGCCGGGGCTTGGCCATTTGTACAGGGCGCGCTTGCCAGGCCAGGTCTTGGTGTCGAACATGGCGGACCAGTCCGCAGGCGGTTTGGCGCCTACCTTGCTCTCGTTGAAACCGAGCACAAAGGAGAAGAAGAATGAGCCTGCGCCATGATCGGTGACAAAGCGCTTGTCGATCTCGTCGCGTTTGATGGTGTTGAAGTCCAGTGGCTCCAGCAGGCCCTCGCTGGCGGCGCGCAGAGCGAAATCGGCTTCGACGTCGACCACGTCCCACTGCACGTTGCCGCTTTCGACCATGGCTTTGAGTTTGCCGTAGTCGGTTGGGCCGTCCTGCACCACTGTAATGCCGCTGGCCTTGCTGAACGGCGCTGCCCAGGCTTGTTTCTGGAAGTCCTGGGTTGAGCCGCCCCAACTCACGAAATTGACGCTGTCGGCGGCGCTGGCGGCGGCACTCGATAAAGCCAGCACGCCAGCCGCCAGAACGGCCATTGCACGTTTGTTCAACACCATGTTCACGCCCTCATTTGTTGTGTTTTTGAGCGGGCTTTTGTCGCCCGCTTAGTCGGGAGCAGTAGGTCCAATGGGCCTTGAAACTTGAAGCGGTCAGGCGCTTTTATTGATGCTGTCCCTTGGCGGGTGTACCTGACAAAGCAGTCGGTTTATGGAATGTCATATTATGGTATTCCAAACTTTCTGCAAGCATTTTGCCCCTCCAAAATGCCTTCATTCGATGCTTTCCCATGCTCGAAAGCCAATGAGTAAAGGCGGTTTGCCTCAGTGTCAGCCGGGAAACGGAATGCTTTCAATCACTTCCAGATCGTAACCGGTCAGACCGGCGTACTTCAGCGGTGGACCGAGATGGCGCAGTTTGCCGACGCCCAGGTCCTGCAGAATCTGCGCACCGGTGCCGACTTCGGAATAGATGCGTGATTGCGAGCGTGTGTACTGCCGAGGTGGCTGGGTAAGCTGTGGAATACGCGCCAGCAGGGCTTGAGACGATTCATGATTGGCCAGCACCACGACCACACCGTGGCCTTCTTCGGCGACCCGTTGCAACGCCGCCCAGAGCGTCCAGTTGGCCGGCCCCGTGTATTCGGCACCGACCAGGTCACGCAATGGATCGACCACGTGTACACGCACCAGCGTGGCGTCTTCACGGCGGATATCGCCCATCACCATTGCCATGTGCACACCGCCTTCGATGCGGTCTTCGTAGCTGAACAGGCGAAAAGTGCCGTGTACCGTGGGCAACTCGCGCTCACCGATTCTGACGACGGTGTGCTCGGTGCTCAGCCGATAGTGAATCAGGTCAGCGATGGTGCCGATGCGGATGCCGTGTTTTTCTGCAAACCGTTCCAGGTCCGGCCGCCGCGCCATGCTGCCGTCGTCATTCATGACTTCGACGATCACCGAGGCGGGTGTGAAACCGGCGAGCCGTGCGAGGTCGCAGCCTGCTTCGGTGTGCCCCGCACGAGTCAGCACGCCGCCATCCCGCGCACGCAAAGGAAAGATATGGCCCGGCTGCACCAGGTCTTCGGGAATCGCCGCCGTATTGACCGCCGCCTGCACGGTGCGGGCGCGATCCGCCGCGCTGATGCCGGTTGTCACCCCCGTGGTAGCTTCGATGGATACGGTGAAGGCGGTGGCGAATACACTGCCGTTGTTCGGCACCATTTGCTCCAGGCCAAGGCGCTGGCAATGCTCGTCGGTCAGTGTCAGACAGATCAGCCCACGCGCCTCGCGGGCCATGAAACTGATAGCGTGTGCCGAACAACAATCGGCGGCGAGCAAGAGGTCGCCTTCGTTTTCGCGGTCTTCGTCGTCGACCAGCAACACCATCTTGCCTTGGCGATAGTCTTCAATGATGTCTTCGATGCGATCGAACGCCATGCTCAGGACCCCGGTGTTATGGAAGAGTGAATCGTGGTATACCATAAGACAGAATATTTCATAGATTCCCTGCCATTGAAACAGTGAGATCGCGATGAAGGCCTATTGGATTGCGCACGTCGATGTGACCGACCTCCAGCAGTACAGCGAATACACCCAGCGTGCACCCGCCGCATTTACCCTGTTTGGCGGCAAATTCCTGGCACGGGGAGGCCGGTCCGAAGCCATGGAGGGCCGGACCACGCCGCAACGCACGGTCATTATTGAATTTGAATCCTACGAACAGGCCGTCGCCTGCTACCACTCGCCTGAGTACCAGAACGCCATGAGCCACCGGCAAGGCGCGTCGAAGGCCGAAATTGTGATAGTTGAGGGGCAGCCTTGAGCTACAAGCTACAAGCTACAAGCTTCAAGCTTAAAGCAAGATCAAATACTGCTCGGACTGCTTCACTTGCAGCTTGCAGCTAAAAACTTGCCGCTGCCCCTACCTAATAAAATGGATTTTGCCGGTGTCGTCGTTGCCGATATAAATACCGTAGACACCGGCCTGGCGCTCTTCGATGTAGCGCTCCAGTATCTGGCGGATGGCGGGGTAGTAGATGCTGTCCCACGGGATGTCTTCAGGGGCGAAGAATCGGTAGTCCAGGGTTTCCGGGCCGAACTGGCCGGTGACTTCCAGGGCGATGGCGCGGAACACGATGTACACCTCGCTGATCCGCGGCACGCTGAAGATCGAGTAGGGCGATAGAATCTCGGCGCGTACGCCGCTTTCTTCCCACACTTCGCGAAGCGCCGCCTGCTCGGTGGTTTCGCCGCTTTCCATGAATCCGGCCGGTAACGTCCAGGTGCCGGGACGTGGCGGGATGGCTCGCTGGCAGAGCAGGTACTTGCCGTCCTGCTCGATGATGCAGCCGGCGATGATCTTCGGGTTCACGTAATGAATGTACTGACAGCCGCTACAGATCAACCGCGCATGGGTGTCGCCCGAAGGGACGCGCTGCACCAGGTCCGCGCCACCGCATTGAGGACAGAAGCGCGGTGTGACCATCTCAGCGACCTATACGGGGTTCTTTGAGGGCCACTGGCGCAACGATATCGCGGACTTTCGCGTCGTCATCCTGTTTGGATTTCAGGTATTCCAGTGCCACCCTGGCAGCGTTGCGAACATGGTCGACCGAGGCTTGATGCGCCGCCACCGGGTCACCGCTCTTGATGGCTTCGACGATCAGCTCCATTTCCTTGTTGCTGGCGTCACGGCGGTTTTCCTGGGAAACCGAGGTCGCGCGCAGGTAGCTGATGCGTGCCTGCAACTGACGCAATTGGGTGGCGGCAACATGATTGCCCGAGCCTTCCAGCAGCACATCATAGAAACCCTGCACCGAGTCGATCACCTGCTGCAACTCGCCTTCCTTGAGCGATTGGCGATTCTCTTCCAGCGCCTTTTCCAGCGCACGAATATCCTTGGGCTTGGCGCGCAGGGTGAACAGCTGGACGATCAGGCCCTCCAGCACACAGCGCAGCTCGTAGATATCGCACGCATCGGCGAGGGTAATAATGGCGACACGCGGACCTTTGGCGTCAGCGAATTCCACCAGACCTTCAGACTCCAGATGGCGCAACGCCTCGCGCACCGATGTGCGGCTGACCCCGAGACGATCACACAGATCCCGCTCGACCAGCCGGTCCCCCGGTAACAACTGGAAGTTCATGATTGCGCTGCGCAGTTTGTCCAGCACGATCTCCCGCAGCGTGATCGGGTTGCGATTGACCTTGAAGTTGTCGTCGAGTGGCAGGCGTTTCATCGGGTTTGCTCGGTATTGGGCTGTCAATGTAAGGGGGCTGGCGATGTGAAAAACACGACGGTAGACATGACGGTAGCCAAAGCCTCGCTCATGTCGCCAGCCCGCGAACCTCGCGGGCTGCTGCATGCCCCGGAGGTTTGCATCCGGGTCGCGGCCGAGTTTATCACGCCGACGCCTGCAACCACCAAAACCGCCCGCCGCAGCCTCAGACGATCGGCGCGAGCGCACCCATCTTGCCGCGGTGATAGATCATCGGTGTCACCGGAATCGCAGGCAGAATCAGATTTTTCACCGCGCCGACGATGATCGCGTGATCGCCCCCGTCGTATTCACGCCACAACTCGCATTCGATGATGGCGGTCGCTTTGTCCAGTAGCGGGTTGCCCAGCTCGCTCAACTGCCACTCGATGCCTTTGGTCTTGTCTTTGCCCTTGCTGGCGAACGCGTAGGCCTCGACCTGCTGATCGGCAGACAGCAGGTGAATCGCAAACTTTTTGCTGTCGCGCAGCACCGGGTAGGTGTCGGACGCGTAATTGGGGCAGAACAGCACCAGCGCCGGGTCGATGGACAGCGCACTGAACGCACTGGCGGTGATGCCGACCAGGTTGCCCTCGGGGTCCAGCGTGGTGACAATCGTGACGCCCGAAGGGAATGACGCCATGACTTCTTTGTAGATACTCGGTTCAATCATCGCAGCGGCCTCGTTAACGCATGACAAATGGATCAGGCATGGGCGCCTGCGAAAGGTTGATCCACACCGTTTTCAGTTCGGTGTAGGCCAGCACAGAGTCTATCCCGCTCTCGCGGCCGTAGCCGCTGTTTTTAAAACCGCCGATAGGCGCCATGGCCGATACCGCACGGTACGTGTTGACCCAGATGATCCCGGAGCGGATATCGCGGGCCAGCCGGTGGGCACGGCCCAGGTCGCGGGTCCAGATACCGGCGGCAAGGCCGAACTGGGAGTCGTTGGCGATTGCCAGTGCTTCGGCTTCGTCCTTGAAACGAATCACCGACGCGACCGGGCCGAAGACTTCCTCCTGCATGATCTTCATCGAGTTGTGATCGCACTCGAATAGCGTAGGTTCATAGAACCAGCCCTTGCTGTCCAGTTCAGGACGTTTGCCACCCAGACGCAGGCGTGCGCCTTCAGCCAGTGCGTCGGCCACCAGACCCTCGACCACCGCCAGTTGCTGGGCGGTGGCCATCGGGCCCATTTCAGTGGCTTCATCCTGAGGGTTGCCGATGCGGATTCTGCTGGCGCGTTCGGCCAGGCGTTCGACGAACTCGTCGTAGATTTCGTCCTGCACCAGCAATCGCGAGCCTGAAACACAGCTCTGCCCGGAAGCGGCGTAGATGCCCGCAACGGCGCCATTGATGGCGCTGTCGAGGTCGGCGTCGGCAAAAATGATATTCGGCGACTTGCCGCCCAGCTCCAGTGACAGTTTGGCGAAGTTTTCCGCGCTGCTGCGCACCACATGCCGCGCGGTGGCAGCGCCGCCGGTAAAGGCGATCTTGCGCACCAGCGGATGACGGGTCAGGGCTGCGCCGGTGGTGGGGCCGTAACCGGTGATGACATTGACCACGCCAGGCGGGATGCCAGCCTCCAGGGCCAGGCGTGCCAGCTCCAGAACAGTCGCCGAGGCATGCTCCGAAGGCTTGAGCACGATGGTGTTCCCGGCGGCCAGCGCGGGAGCCAGTTTGATGGCGGTCAGGTACAGCGGGCTGTTCCAGGGAATGATCCCGGCCACCACGCCCATCGGCTCGTGAACGGTGTAGGCAAACAGGTCCGGCTTGTCGAGGGGCAGGGTGCCGCCTTCGAGTTTGTCAGCCAGCCCGGCGGTGTAATGAAAGAACTCTGGCAGGTAGCCGACCTGGCCACGGGTTTCGCGAATCAGCTTGCCGTTGTCGCGGCTTTCCAGTTGCGCCAGTTGCTCCTTGTTCTCGGCGATCAGGTCGCCCAGCTTGCGCAACAGCTTGCCGCGTGCGGTGGCAGTCAGGCCACGCCATGCCGGGCTCTCGAAAGCTTTTTGCGCAGCCTGCACGGCGCGCTCGACATCGGCTTCATCGGCATCGGGCAGTTGCGCCCACGGCTCGGCCAGTGCCGGGTTGAGGCTCTCGAAGGTGTTGCCGGACAGCGCGTCGACCCACTGGCCGTCGATGCACATCTGGAAGCGGGTAAGGCTCATGCAACGGTCCCCTTTATCGAATGGTGGACGGACGCCGATTTGTCCAGACCGATTTTTTCAAAGAACGCCATTAACACCTGATTGACCAGACGCGGCGATTCCACCGGCATCATGTGGCGTTGATCGGGCAGTATGGCGACTTCGGCATCACGAATGCGCAGCGCCAGCTCACGGGCCATTTCCGGGGTTGATCCGGGGTCCAGCTCACCTGTAACGATCAGCGTGGGCACATGAATATCGCCCAGATCGTCGGCGCGGTACATGTCCTGAGTGGCGAATAATTTGTACGTGGTCAGGTAACCCTGCGGGTCATTGCTGGCCAGATTTTGCCGGATGGCCGCGATCTGCGCCGGATTGGCCGCCTGATATTCGCGGCTGAACCAGCGCGAAAGGGCTTCGCCCGCGTTGGCATCCGGGCCATGCTCGGCCGCCTGGCCAGTGCGCGCGATAACGCTGGCACGCTGCTCGGGGCTGCGGTTGAACACGCTGTTAAGGATGATCAACCCGGACAGGTGCTGCGGGAATTGCAGGGCGAATGCGCGTGCAACCAGCCCGCCCATCGAGAAACCGATGACGGCCGCCTTCGGCAGACCGAGGTGTTCCAGCAGCTCGCGCAACTGCTCGGCATAACCCGGCAGACCGGTGTCCGGATCGGGGCGCGGGCTGGCACCATGGCCGAGCATGTCATAGGCAATGACCTGATAATGCGCCGCCAGACCAACGATCTGGCCGCCCCACATTTCTTTATTCAGGCCCACCCCGTGAATCAACACCACGGGGTGACCTTGGCCGGTCGCCAGATAGCTGGTACCCGCCGGGGTGCGTTCAGCGGTGAGCTGAATCATGAATCGCTCCTGCGCAGAAGTGGAGAGGGACGATTACTGGGCCTTTTCGGCGGCCAGTTCTTCCAGATCGATATAGCGGTTACCAATGCGCGGATGCAGGCGTCCGCCGTTGGCTGCACCCAGCACGACGATGATTTCGTCGGCGCGTGGCGCATCTTCAATGTGCATTTCCAGGGTGATGTAGTGCGAACGCAGACCTTCGTCATCCTTGTGCATCATCGGAATCTGAATCGACGTGCCAGGGCCGCCGCGCTTGTTGGTGAAGCTCAGGTAGCTCTTGGCCTTTACCGCTTCGCGATAGTGATTGCCGAAGCGCAGGGTATGAATCACCGCCGAGGCGTGTTCGATTTCGCCGTCTGTACCGACCACTGCAGCTTTGCCGTAAGCCTCGATCCTGTCGGCACCGCCAATGGCGTCGGTGAGGCGCTTGACCATCAGCTCGCCCAGATCCGAGCAGTTGGCGCGAATCTCCGGCTTGAGATCTTCGACAAATCCGCGCCCCAGCCACGGGTTTTTGATCACGACTGCCAGGCCCACCATCGTCACCGGCTTGTCAGTGGCTTTGCCACCTTCGATGAAGGTTTCTTCAGTGTAATTAACGATTTTGCGAATCTCGAAGCTCATGAACGACTCCCGGAACGAGTGTTTTGTATTTCGTCTGATGGTATACCATCAGACCGGCCATGCAAATGCTTATTTGCGAGCCGTACACGCGGGTATCAGCCATTCTGATCAGCCTGAAAGCCGGACGAAGTGTGTACTCCACCTCCGTTGCCCATGACCGCTCGTCAGGTGTGCGGGCAATCGCTTTGAACATGCCAGTTCTCGTTGTGACAGACATTCGGTGAGCCATAAAAAGCTTCATCGAATTTTTAAACTCAGGAGAGCCGAATATGAAAGCGATCGTCTATAGCGGTCCGCGTGACGTCAGTGTCAAGAACGTACCGGATGCAAAAATAGAGAAGCCGACAGACGCTCTGATCAGAGTGACCTCCACCAATATCTGCGGCTCGGACCTGCACATGTACGAAGGTCGTACCTCGTTCGAGACCGGGCGCATCTTTGGCCACGAAAATATGGGCCAGGTGATCGAGGTCGGCGCAGGCGTCGACCGCATCAAAGTGGGTGACTGGGTCTGCCTGCCGTTCAACATCGGTTGTGGTTTCTGCGAAAACTGTGAAAAAGGCCTGACCGGTTATTGCCTGACTGCCAACCCTGGCAGTGCAGGCGCTGCCTATGGTTTTGCCGACATGGGCGACCACGAGGGTGGCCAGGCCGAGCTGCTGCGTGTGCCTTATGCCGACTTCAACTGCCTGCTGTTGCCCGAAGATGCGTCCGAGCGCGAAGACGACTACGTCATGCTCTCGGATATCTTCCCGACCGGCTGGCACGCCACCGAGCTGGCGGGTCTGCTGCCGGGTGAGAGCGTTGCGATTTACGGCGCTGGCCCGGTTGGCCTGATGGCGGCGCATTCGGCAATGATCAAGGGCGCTTCGCAAGTGTTCGTGGTCGATAACCATCCGGACCGTCTGGCGCTCGCCGCGAAGATGGGCGCGACGCCGATCAACTCGCTGGAGCAGGGCGCAGTGGATCAGATTCTCAACCTGACCAATGGCAAGGGCACCGACCGTGGCTGCGAATGCGTCGGTTATCAGTGCTGCGACCGACATGGTCACGAGGCCAACCACGTCACCATGAACAACCTCGTGGCGTCGACCAAGGCGACTGGCGGGATTGGTGTCGTAGGCGTCTTCGTGCCACAGGATCCGGGCGCCCATAACGACCTGGCGAAGGAAGGCAAGATGGCCTTCGACTTCGGTTCGTTCTGGTTCAAGGGCCAGCAGATCCGCACCGGCCAGGCCAACGTCAAGGCTTATAACCGTCGACTGGCCGAGTTGATTCATCACGACCGTGCCAAGCCGTCGCAGATCATTTCCCATCGCCTGAAGCTGGAAGAAGGCCCGGTGGCCTACCAGCATTTCGATGCGCGCGATGATGGCTGGACCAAAGTGGTACTCAAGCCTGGCGCCTGATTGTCGTAACCCGCAATAACTCCCTTGTCGTGTCCGGCCAGTGCCACCGACAAGGGTTGTTACCGTTCAAGGAGATGTATCCAGATGAATGAAGAATACCCAAAGCCACCGTTTGCCAGTCAGCCGCAACAGGTTCCGGGCTTGCAAGGCAAGATGGACCCTTATCCGGACTGTGGTGAAAAGAGCTACAAAGGCTCGGGCCGCCTGAAAGACAAGATCGCACTGATCACCGGCGCTGACAGCGGTATTGGCCGCGCCGTAGCGATTGCCTTTGCACGGGAAGGTGCGCAGGTCGCGATCTCGTATCTGAACGAGCACGAAGACGCTGAAGAAACCAAACGCTGGGTTGAAGAAGCGGGTAGAAAGTGCCTGCTGTTGCCGGGCGATCTGGCGCAGAAGCAACAATGCGAAGACATCGTCAGCAAGACGGTCGCCGAATTTGGCCGCATCGACGTGCTGGTCAACAACGCTGCGTTCCAGATGAACCATGAAACGCTGGAAGAAATCTCCGACGAAGAGTGGGTCAAGACCTTCGATATCAACATCACTGCGATGTTTCGGATCTGCAAGGCTGCCGTTCCGCACATGCCGAGGGGCGGCTCGATCATCAACACCAGTTCGGTCAATTCGGACATGCCCAAGCCGACGCTGCTGGCTTACGCGACCACCAAGGGCGCGATTGCCAACTTCACCGGTGGCCTGGCGCAGTTGCTGGGCGAGAAGGGCATCCGCGTGAACAGCGTGGCGCCCGGCCCGATCTGGACGCCGCTGATTCCTGCGACCATGACCGATGAAGACGTGAAAAGCTTCGGCAGCGAGACCCCGCTGGGTCGTCCCGGCCAGCCCGTCGAAGTGTCGCCGATTTATGTATTGCTGGCCTCTGACGAAGCCAGTTACATCTCCGGTTCGCGTTACGGCGTGACGGGCGGCAAGCCGATTCTGTAAAAGCACAGAAAGCTTGCGCAGTTGAAACGGTGCCTTGATGGGCACCGTTTTTTTTCATCCTCATGACTGGCCCGCCAGTACGTGGGAACCGGGTCGGGTATTGAACCACTCAGTTGTGATTCTTTTATCCCGATCATGCCTGAGCCGCGATAGGGCAGTTTGTCAGGTGTACTGGTTCTGAGTGAGGTAACTGATTATGACGATGAGTGTTACGCCGATTCGTAACTCAAACTCCCTGCCGCTCGATTTTTCCTCGCTGAGCGGAAAAAATGGCCAACCCAACGGGCTTGGCGAGGGAGGCCATTCGACCATCGACCCGAGCACGTTGTTATTTGGCAATCAAGGGCAGACACAGGTCAATTTTGCACCGCCCGACAGCGCTGATTCATCAACGAGCGGTGTGGGTGCCGCGTCGGGCAATAGCGCATCTGGCCTGGTCGAGCAGATCATGAGCCTGCTGAAACAGTTGATGCAGATGCTCACGCAAAACAAGGACGCTTCCGGCAATGCGCAGACGGATCCGTCGACGCAAAGTGCTGGCGGTAGCGACAACCCGGGTGGCGGCGGCGGAGGCTCTGTTGGAAGTGGCGGTGGCGACCCGGCGTCATATGCTGGCAATGGCGGTCTGGGGGATGCGGGCAGTACACCGACCACTAGTGCGGCCGATGGCGCGTCTTCAGACACGTCGCTCAGCGGTAGCGGTGGGCTGCATCTGCCGCAGCAGCTTGAGAAATACCGTGGGGATATCATGGACGCCGCCAAGGCCACTGGCGTGCCACCCAGCGTGATCGCCGGGCAGATATGGGCCGAATCACGTGGACAGTTGAATGCGGCCACCACCAACGTAAACGGCAAGGCCGATGCGGGCCTGATGCAGGTCAACGCAGACACGTTCAAGTCATTGCAGCAACAAAATCCTGGCTTACTGGGCAATGACGTTAACGATCCGCACACCAACATCATGGCGGGCGCGCTTTACCTGCGTGACCAGAACAAGGAGTTCGGCGACATGGGCGCGGCACTGCGCGCCTACAACTCCGGGCCTGACAAGGTCAATAAAGCTGACCTCAGCGACACGGGAGGCGTGGGTGGCTCCAGCTACCCGGCAGACGTGTTGAATTTCGCGAAAATCATCGAAAGCGGCCAAGGCAATTTGCCCGCGTGATGTGGCGGGTGTACGGCTCGCGCAACGCGGGCCGTATCTTTAAGCAGTTCAGCACTGCGCATCTTCTGATCAAGCAAAGCTGTCGGTCGCCTGAACGGGTCGGCTGACAAGAGGAAATTTCAAAGCCTCACCGGTGTCCATTCAAGACTCCCGTGTTCAGGCAGCCATTCATGACCTTTTCCAGATTCTCGCAGTCCCTTTCGAAATGGGCGGGCAGCCCCGCCACATTTGCTTCGGCGGTAGTGCTGATTTGCCTGTGGGCGTTTACCGGCCCATGGTTTCACTACAACGATACCTGGCAGCTGATCATCAACACCTCGACTACCATCATTACCTTCCTTATGGTGTTCCTGATCCAGAACACGCAGAACCGTGACAATGATGTCCTGCACCTGAAAATCGACGAGCTGTTGCGCGTGACCAAGGATGCGCAGAACTCATTGCTGAACCTCGACGGCCTCACGCAGAAAGACCTTAGGGCCCTGCGCAAGAAATATGAGGCCATGGGCGGCGAGCATGATCTCGACGCACCTTTGCCGCTGTTGGAAGCTGATCAAAGGGCGTGACCGGTTAGCTACTTCGTTTTCTTTCTACTACTTATGGAGATTTTTCATGTATCCAGACGTACAGCTTTATATCGATGGTCAATGGCGCGCGAGCCGCGATGGCCGGTCCATCCCCGTCATGGATCCTGCCACCGGCGAGTCGCTGGGCAGCGTGGCGCATGCCGGCATCGCCGATCTTGACGAGGCACTCGCGGCCGCCGAGCGTGGCTTTACCACCTGGCGTAACACGTCGGCCTACGACCGTTACAAGATCATGCAAAAGGCTGCAAACCTGGTTCGCGAGCGTGCCGACAGCATTGCCCGGATCATGACGCAAGAGCAGGGCAAGCCCCTTGCCGAAGCCCGCATGGAAACCCTGTCGGCGGCCGATGTCATCGACTGGCTGGCCGAAGAGGGGCGTCGCACCTATGGCCGTCTCGTGCCATCGCGTAACGTGTCCATCGAGCAGAAGGTCATCAAGGAGCCGGTCGGTCCGGTGGCGGCGTTCACACCGTGGAACTTCCCGATCAATCAGGTGGTGCGCAAGCTGTCATCGGCACTCGCCGCCGGTTGTTCGATCATCGTCAAGGCACCGGAAGAGACGCCTGCGTCGCCTGCCGAACTGATCCGCGCATTCGCCGATGCGGGCGTTCCTGCGGGCGTCATCGGGCTGGTGTACGGGGACCCGGCAGAAATCTCTGGCTACCTGATCCCGCATCCGGTCATTCGCAAAGTGACCTTTACCGGTTCCACTCCGGTAGGCAAACAACTGGCCGCGCTGGCCGGGCAGCATATGAAGCGCGCGACCATGGAACTGGGCGGCCACGCGCCGGCACTGGTGTTCGATGACGCTGATATCGATCTGGCTGCGCGGGTGCTGGCCACTGCCAAGTTCCGCAATGCCGGGCAGGTCTGCGTATCGCCGACGCGAATTCTGGTGCAGCGCAAGGTGCTGGACGCGTTCACCGAGAAATTTGTCGGGCTGACCCGTGAAATCAAGGTTGGCAACGGTCTGGAAGCGGGCACGACCATGGGGCCGGTGGCCAATGATCGACGCATTCCTGCGCTGGTCGACCTGATTGAAGAGGCGCTAGGCGCCGGCGCAACGCTGTCAGCCGGCGGCAAGGCGCTGGAGGGGGCGGGTTACTTCTTTGAACCCACCGTGTTGAGTGGCCTGACGCCTGCCATGCGCATCATGAACGAAGAACCCTTTGGTCCGGTCGCGCTGCTGGTGCCGTTCGACACCGTGGAAGAGGCCATTGCCGAATCCAATCGCGTGCCATTCGGGCTGGCGTCCTACGCGTTTACCACCTCAATGAAGACCGCTCAGGCACTGAGCACCTACCTTGAGGCCGGCATGCTGTCGATCAACCATCAGGGCATCGGCTTGCCGGAAGTGCCGTTCGGCGGGATCAAGGATTCCGGCTACGGCTCCGAGGGCGGCACCGAGGCCATCGAGGCCTACCTGAACACCAAGCTGGTGACGCAGTACAACTGAGCGCTGGTCGACTAAATGAAAACGGTCGCGATGTGTAAGCATCGCGACCGTTTTTCCTTATGAAGCGGGGTGATCAGTCCTTGGCCTGAATGCCCGTCTGCTTCATGACCAGGTTCTTCTCTTTCTTGTATTGCAGCGCGACTTCCGGTGCCGGACCGCTCTGGCCGGTTTCCATCCACTTGCGGATACGGCTGGCGTCGGCGAAGTGGGTGTATTTGCCGAAAGCATCGAGAATCACCACAGACACCGGGCGGTTGGCCATGGTCGTCAGCAGCACCAGGCAGTGACCGGCCTGGTTGGTGAAGCCGGTCTTGGTCAGTTTGATGTCCCAGTTGTCCTTGCGCACCAGGTGGTCGGTGTTGCTGAAGCCGAGGACGTAGGTCGGTTTGCGGAACGTGACCGTTTTCTGCTCGGTGGTGCTCAGCTCACTGAGCATCGGGTATTTGCGTGCCGCCATGACCAGCTTGGTCAGGTCACGTGCGGTCGAGACGTTGTACACCGACAGGCCGGTGGGCTCGACATACGCCGTGTGTTTCATGCCCAGCGCCTTGGCCTTGGCATTCATGGCCAGGATGAACGCCGGATAGCCGCCCGGATAACTGTGCGCCAGACTGGCAGCAGCGCGGTTTTCCGAAGACATCAGGGTGATCAGCAGCATGTCCCGGCGGTTCATTTCGCTGCCGAGCTTGACGCGTGAAAACACGCCTTTCATTTCCGGCGTCTGGGAAATATTGACCGGAATGACTTCATCCATCGATTGCTTGGCATCAAGCACGACCATGGCGGTCATCAGTTTGGTCACCGAGGCAATCGGTACGATGACATCCGGGTTACTGGAGTACAGCACTTTGTCAGTTTGCAAATCGATCACCATCGCGCTGCCGGAGGCGAGGTGCAGGTTGGAAGGATCACGGTTGAGAACAGCAGATTCATTGGCAAACGTGGTGGTGGAAAATACCGGACCTGTAAGTACACATAATAGGCCCAAAACAGACAGACGAATTTTCAAGAGCAAGGCTCACTCGATAAAGTGTGGTAATGGAAGGGATCGCGTCAAAACGCTGCATTTTATGAGCAGACTTTGATGTATGTCGATGGGGGGTGTAGGGCGATTCATCAATAAATGCAGGAATCGGGATTCCGTTAAGTTGCCGTTAAGTGGTTCTCTGCGTGCGGCGTTGTCTAAAACGGCGTGAAAACTGAATATTCATGGTGCAAGAGGCCCGCACCGATTAGCATTCCATGCCATTCAGGTTCGCGATTCAAGGAGTCATGCAATGCTCAAGGGGTTTATCGGCAAGGACTACCTGATACTGGTAATCGTTGCTTCGCTGGTGGTAGTGCTATTGCTGGGTGCAGGATTTACGTCGCGTCCGTCAGACTGGGCCGGCTGGATGCAGGCGATGGGCCTGATCGTGGGATTGATGGTTGCCGTGGCGGTCCCGGCCATTCAGCGCAAGCAGGACGCCGCGCTGGCGCACAAGCAGTTGCGTGATCGCGAAGTGGGCTATGCCCGGCGCATGCAATATCTGTGTGGGGAATTAAGCGAATTGCAGGGCCGGATCAGCCTGAACCTGACGCATTTGCGTGCCAGTGACCGGCACAGTCTGAAATACACTCTGCAGGATTACCTGCATCGGCTGTTCGAGTCCCATAAGCAGGACCTGAACGATGACCGCGTGGTGCTGGCGCATGAATTACGGCAGGTGGCCAATGACCTGATCGACGAACTCGACAGCGGCCGCACCGACCGCGTGGTGTTCATGGCGCTGGAGAAGCGCCTGCAGAAACTGGCTCACCGCTGCCAGGTCAACGCGGCGATGGCCGAGCGTATCTGAGTGATGGCAGCGAATGGATCAGCTGTTGAGCGGTTGGCTCTGCAATTGCCGGGAAAGCTCTTCGGCTACTGGCAATGATGCGAGCGGGCCACTGACCGGTTCGCCGTCCTGAATCAGATACCAGCAGGCCAGCAGACCTTTCGCTCTGAGCGTGGCGGGAACTGCGCTGCCGACGACGGACATGATATTCACTTTGGTCATAACTGCCTCCTCAAGCCATGGCGCTACTGTAGGGGGCAATCGATCACGACAGAAATCGACGCTCTCAATAGTGGTCATTGATAACAACAAGGGTCGGCTGCATTGCGCGAGCAGGCGATGTTATGCGCACGCCCATTAAAAAACCCGCCTGAGGAGGCGGGTTTTTCGTTCCGTTACCAGCGGCCGCGTGGCGGGCCGTAGTAATAGCCAGGGCCTGGAGGCGGGCCATAGCGATGGTAGTAACCGGGTGGTGGAGGCGGCGGGTAGCGCTCGACAACCTGATACACCGGAGCCGGTTGGTAATAGACCGGCGGTGGTGCGTAATAAACCGGCTGCTGCTGCACATAAACCGGCTCGCGTTCTACATAGACCGTTCTGTCACGGCCTGAAGATACCGCCGCCCCGATAACCGCAGCGCCTACGATAGCACCCACCACGGCAGGGCCACCCCAGCCACGGTCAGCATTCGCCTGGCCGGCAAGGGCCAAGGCACCTACAAACAAGGCAATTTTGGGGATTTGACGAATCATGACTGTTCCTCGCTCTCAACCCGTTGTCGCGCGCCTGCATCACTCTCAAGCACTGCCACGGGATAACACTATGACATCGAAATTGTAAGAATCTGCGAAAGCGCTGAGTAAATTTTATGTAAGGTGCGTTCCCGCATTCGTTACGGCATAGCTTACGCTGTTGGCGAAGCGTCAAGCCATTACCGTCTGGAGGAAACTGCATGTCCATCACCGCCAACCGGGACACGTTGTTATGCATGTCCATGGCCGCACGTCCGGGCAACTTCGGGGTGCGTTTTCATAATCATCTTTACCAGCAGTTGGGCCTCAACTTCTATTACAAGACATTTTCGCCGACTGACCTTGCCGCTGCGGTGGCCGGCATCCGTGCGCTGGGGATTCGCGGCAGTGCGGTGTCGATGCCCTTCAAGGAAGCCTGCATTGAACTGGTGGATGAACTGGATGCATCGGCGGCCGCTATCCAGTCGATCAATACCATCGTCAACACTGATGGCCATCTAAAGGCCTTCAATACGGACTACATTGCCGTGGCGCAGTTGATGGACAGTCATGCGGTACCACGCAGCGCGTTTGCCCTGCGCGGCAGCGGCGGCATGGCCAAGGCGGTTGCATTTGCGCTGCGTGATGCCGGCTTTACAGACGGTCTGATCGTGGCCCGCAACCAGCAGGCCGGACAACGTCTGGCCGAGGCGTGCGGGTTTCGCTGGCAGGCGGAACTTGGAACTGCGCGGCCACCTTTGCTGGTCAATGTCACGCCGTTGGGCATGCAAGGTGCGCAGGCTGATGAGCTGGCGTTTGATGTACCGGCCATCGAGGCTGCCGATACTGTTTTCGACGTTGTGGCGACGCCTGCTGAAACGCCGCTGGTTCAGGCCGCACGTCGCCTGGGCAAGCGCATCGTGAGCGGTGATGAAGTGGCCGCCATTCAGGCGCTTGAGCAGTTTGTGCTTTATACCGGCGTGCGCCCGACCGATGAGCAGTACCAGCAGGCAGCGGCCTTTGCCAGAGCCGGATAGCGCTGCTCTGCTCGTCGATCAGGGCGAGCAGGGCAATGCTGTTCACTCCAGCCTGGCGAGACGCTCTTCAAGTGCGGCAACACGCGCTTCCAGTTCATCGATGCGACTGGCTGCCGGATGCGCTGCGCCACGTTCCGGCTGTTGCTGACGGGCTTCCAGAAGCGCTTGCATGTCTTGCGGATCACCGAGCAGGTGCATGTAGCGATCTTCCCGCTGGCCGGACTGACGCGGCACCAGGGTTGCCAACCCTCGGCTGATCAGGCGTTCCAGTTGATGGACAATCTGCTCGCTGTCCTCGAAATCGTGCATGCGATTGCTGCGGGTCAGCAGTTCACTGACGGTTTGCGGACCTCGTAGCAACAGCAGGCCGGTGAGGATCACTTGTGCAGGGACCAGCTCAAGACCTTTGTCGACCTTGTGCTCCCAGCGATCGGCACGACTGCCCATCACCAGCCGCGTCAGGCCGCGGCCTTCCAGTGCACGCAGGCTTTGACCGACCTGGCCTTGGGTCAGGTTCATGACCGGATCACGACTGGTCTTCTGGTTGCAGGCAATGACCAGCGCATTGAGGGTCAGCGGGTAGGTCTCCGGATTGGTCGCCTGCTTCTCGATCAGGCAGCCAAGAATGCGGATTTCCGTGCTGTTGAGCTGTAATGTCTCGGTGTTTGCGGGCGATTCGCTGGGTGAGTCTTCGGTAGACATGACGCTTCCCTGAGTGATGGCGGTGGATCAGCGTAGGGCGTGTCAGTCATTAATGCCAGCGGCCACTGCGCTGATCTGCGCATTGAATGAAAAGTGTCACGGTGTTTCGCAGCAGGCGGTCTATAATTGCGCCTTTCTCACTCAGGATACGTCATGTCTATCTCCCTGTACGCCGCCTCCATTCCTGTCTTTCAGCAAATGCTCAACGCACTGAGCGATGTGCTGACCAAGGCTGAAACCTACGCGACCGAGAAGAAAATCCAGCCTCCTGCCTTGCTCCAGGCTCGCCTGTTTCCGGACATGTTGCCGTTTACCCGGCAGGTGCAGATCGCCGTCGATTTCGCCAAAGGGGCATCGGCTCGTCTGGCGGGCGTCGAGATCCCGCAATACGAAGACACCGAAACTACTTTCGAAGAGTTGCAGGCATTGCTGGCCAAGACCCTTGCGTTCATCGGCAGCATCACGCCCGAGCAGGTAGATGGCAAAGAAGGCATCGAGATTGTCCTGCGCCCTGGCACTGAAAAAGAAAAACGCCTGAACGGGCAGGCTTACCTGCTCAGCTACGCCTTGCCGCAGTTCTTCTTCCACGTCACCACCGCCTACGACCTGCTGCGCCACAACGGCGTGGAAATCGGCAAGCGTGATTTCATGGGCAAGTTTTAAAGATTTCGGTCCGGAAAACGTGGCTTAAACCCTATTCACTCTCGTTCCCACGCTCCGCGTGGGAATGCATTTCTGGACGCTCTGCGTCCGACTTTAAAGGTGTGGTGCGGCGTGGATTCGTGACGCAGAGCGTCACGAAATGCATGCCAACGCGGAGCATCGGCACGAGAACCGGTCAGCTTCGCAGGCCGCGCTGTCGTGACGGCCGTATCATTGTTCTGGAGTATCCATGTTGTTGCCCATCCTTCTGTTGTCGGCTGCCGGTTTCACCGTGCTGACCACAGAATTCGTCATTGTCGGACTTTTGCCTGCTGTCGCCCGTGACCTGCATGTCACGGTTTCCCAGGCAGGTCTGCTGGTGACCCTGTTCGCTTTCACCGTCGCCGCTTTCGGTCCTTTCCTGACCGCGTACTTTTCGCGCTTCGAGCGCAAGCGTCTGTTTATCAGCATTCTCATCCTGTTCGGATTTTCCAATGCTCTGGCGGCGCTGGCCCCCAATATCGCCATCATGGGTATTGCGCGCTTGATCCCCGCACTGGGTTTGCCGGTGTTCTGGGCGCTGGCCAGCGAAACAGCGGTGGATATCGCCGGGCCGGAGTTTGCCGGGCGGGCGATTGCCAGAATCGGTTTCGGCATCGTCTGCGCCACGGTGTTCGGCATTCCCGTCGGCACGCTGATCTCCGATGCGTTCGGCTGGCGTAGTGCTTTTGCGGCACTGGCCGTGCTGGCGCTCGCCAAGGCGCTGTTGCTGGCGGTTTACCTGCCGAAAACGGCGGCGAAGAAGAACCCTGTGTCCATCCTCAAGCAATTCGGCATTTTGCGCAGCCCGATGATGCAGGGGCATGTGCTGCTCTCGGTTCTGGTGTTCAGCGGGATGTTCACGGCCTACACCTACCTGGCGGACATGCTGGAGCGCCTGGCCGGTTTCGATGGCAATCTGGTCGGCTGGTGCCTGATGGGCTTTGGCGCGGTCGGCCTGCTTGGCAACTCGCTGGGCGGGCGCATGGTAGACCGTCATCCACTGATCGCCAGCCTGGTGTTCTCCGCGTTCATGGTGGTCGGCATGGTGGCGGTGGTGCCGAGCATTCATTCGGTGGTTGCGCTGGCGCTCGCCCTGGCGGTGTGGGGCATTACCCAGGCAGCGCTGTTTCTGGTAAGTCACGTACGTTTGATCAAAGCCGCACCCGAAGCGCCAGCGTTCGGCGCATCGCTGAACATCGCGGGGGCGAATCTGGGCATCGGTATCGGCGCCGTCATCGGTGGCAGGGTGATTGATCATCTGGGGCTGGGTAACGTCGGTTTCGCCGCGGCCGGAATCATCCTGCTGGCGATCCTGCTGGCGTTGTGGCTGATCAAACGTGACCCCGGGCCGCTCGCCGCCTAAACGGTGTCGGTGAACAACTGGTTTCGAGCACTGTCGGCGATGGCGACCACGCCGGGGTGTTTGACCTTGCGCTCCACGGTGATGGCGTAGAACGACTCTGTCACCGCGTCGGTCTGGCCGATGAGCTGCACGTCGTACTGGCTCTGCACTTCATCGGCGATCACGCTGGGCGCGACGAAGATGCCGCTGCCGGATTTGCCGAAGGCCTTCATCAACGCGCTGTCGTCGAACTCGCCGATGATGCGTGGCTGGATTTTCTGTTCGGCGAACCAGCGCATGAGCCTGCCACGAACCACCGTTTCCGGCCCTGGAATCAACAGCGGCGCGCCATGCAGACAGTTTGGGAAGTCCGCTCCCACACGTTCGGCCACCTCGCGGGTGGCGAAAAAACTGACCCCGCACTCACCCAGCTTGTGACTATGGCCCTTGATATCCAGGTGTGGCGGCATCGGGCTGTCCGAGATCACCAGGTCCAGACGCTGGACGGCCAGGTCTGCGAGCAGCCGTTCCAGTTTGTCTTCCCGACAGGTAATCCGGATGGATTCCTGCAGATTCATGGTTGGTGAAATCAATCGATACACAATTGATTTAGGCACCACGTCCGCCACGCCGATACGAAACAGCAGTTGTTGTTCGTCAGGCTGTGAACGCAGCAGGTTTTCCAGCTCGTTGCCCAGTTGAAACATCTGCTCCGCGTAGGGCAGGGCCATGCGACCTGCTTCGGTCATTTCCAGTTGCCGCCCCACGCGCTGGAACAAGTCCACGCCCAGCGAGGTTTCCAGCAGGCTGATCTGCCCGCTGACGGTCTGGGCCGTCAGGTTCAGCTGCTCGCACGCGCGCACGATACTGCCGGTTTTGGCCACGACCCAGAAATAATGTAACTGCCGGTAATTGAGCATGGGTTTTTACCGATTCGTAAAAACCGAAGTATACGCATTATAAAATCGAATTTTCCTGATGTTTCAAAATGTATAGAGTCCTTGCCAACGCCGGTCCTTACGGAACATCTGGCCTTGAACATCGAGAGAAACCCATGAAAACATCCATTTACGCGGTACTGCTGAGCGGCTCGCTACTGGTAATGGCAGGATGCGATCAGATAGAGTCGTCCGGCAAACGAGCGCTTGATGCCGCCGCAGACACTGCAAAGCAGACAATTGAAGAAACACATCAGGCGGCCAACAAAGCGCTGGATGAGGCCAAACAGGAACTTTCCATTCTTGAGACGCCACCAAACAAGGCTGAAACCGAAAGCAAGTCCGACAAAGAAATCTAACGCATAACTATTGGCTCAGGCGGGGCAGTGATCTATGGAATACCTTTTGGAACTCGCGACAAGTCCGGCAGCCTGGATTGCCTTGGCGACGTTGGTGGTGATGGAAGTGGTGTTGGGTATCGATAACCTGATCTTTATCTCGATCATTACCAACAAGCTCCCGGAAAATCAGCGGGAAAAAGCCCGCAAACTGGGTATCGGCATGGCGCTGGTCATGCGCCTGGGCCTGCTCAGCACCGTAGCTTATATCGTGCAACTGACTGAGCCTGTGTTCGAAGTGTTTGGTCAGGCGTTCTCATGGAAAGACATGATCCTGATCGCTGGTGGTCTGTTCCTGGTCTGGAAAGCGACCACGGAAATTCACCACAGCATGGACGTCAAGACTGACGAAGAGAAAGCCCTGGGTTCGGTGGTGGCGCTGAGCATGAGCGCAGCTATCGTGCAGATCCTGATGCTGGACCTGGTGTTCTCCATCGACAGTATCATCACTGCCGTGGGCATGACCGAGCACTTGCCGATCATGATCATCGCTGTGGTAAGTGCAGTGGTAGTAATGCTGGTCGCTGCCAACCCGCTGGCCAAGTTCATCAACGACAACCCTACGGTGGTCATGCTGGCACTGGGTTTCCTGATCATGATCGGTATGACGCTGATCGCCGAAGGCTTTGGCGCCCATGTTCCTAAAGGCTACATCTACGCAGCCATGACGTTCTCGGCTGCCATTGAAGGCCTGAACATGCTGGTACGCAGGGCACGCCGCAGAAAGGCCGCTGCCGCGAAGCTGTCAACGAACTGATAACAGGCCAGATGTAAAAAACGGTCGACCCAGGCAACTGGCTCGACCGTTTTGCATTCAGGGCATTGCTTGCGTACGGGTGATTTTCGGAAACCGGCAGCAACGCTCAACTGACTGTCGCAGGTTGACCTTTGACATGCTCTGCGAGGTCCGGTTTTGGCACCACGATGGGCTCGACGCTCCGCACAGGGTGGCGACGCGAAACGCGCATGACTCCCCACAACATGGCGCTCGATACGGCAAGCCACGAAGCGATCAACATTACGATTGTCAGTCCCAGGCTCATAAGTGCCTCCACATCCTGCTTTTTTCACGGTCTGAATAATTGACAGTCTAGTACGAGGCATGTTTCGGTTTAATTGACCAATGGCGTCTGGCTATGACCGATTTGCTCTAATGCGTTGAGCAGACTGCTGTACAACGCTATACCCGCACCCCTGACCGCTCTATGATCAGAGCCCGGATCGGGTCGCGGGTTGCCCGATATCAGTTGAAGTGAGTGAACATGCTGTCTGTGTCTATCTTTTCCAGTTCCACTACATTCAAACGTTGCTGGCTTGCCTGTGCGCTTGTGCTTGGCCTGGCCGGGTGCAGTTCGATGGTCACGCCCGAGATGAAGCGCCTCCCGGACCGGGTTGAACTGACTTCTGTGCCGTTCTTCCGGGGTAACGCCTATCAGAGCGGGCCGATGGTGCTGGCGAGCATGCTGGCCAATCAGCAGGTGCAGACCACGCCTGGCTTGCTCGACAAGCCGCTGCAATTGCCGGGGGCTGAAGATCGCCTTGAGCAGAATCTGCAGAAGGTTGCTCGCGAATACGGCTTCATGGTCTATCCACTTGACGGCGAATTGCAGGACTTGCTGGCTCAGGTCTCCGCAGGGTATCCAGTGATGCTGCGGGTTGCCCAGGGTTCGGCATTCTGGAAAGGGCCACGTTACGCCGTCCTGATCGGTTATAACCGGGTCAAGGAAACGGTATTGCTCAACGTCGGGATGGACCGGCGCCATTCTATGAGCTTCAGTAGCTTCACGTCCGCCTGGAAAGATGCAGGCAGTTGGGCGGTACTGGTTCAGTCGCCCCGTCAGCTACCTGCGCATGTCGATCAGCAGCGCTGGTTACAGGCGGCCGATGCGCTGGCGAAGGCCGGTCAGGAGCAGGCAGCAGGCGAAGCCAAGAAAACACTGGCGCGCGGCGTTAAATGAAATCAACGCGGCAGTGACAGAAACGGCACCCATGAGGTGCCGTTTTTTTATGCTGATCAGAAACCCAGTCTATCTCGCAGGCTGTAGTACCAGGCGCCCAGTGCCGTGAGCGGGGTGCGCAGCATCTGGCCGCCGGGGAATGGATAGTGGGGCAGGTCGGCGAACGCATCGAAACGCTCGGCCTGACCGCGTAAGGCTTCGGCCAGCACCTTGCCAGCCAGGTGCGTGTAGGTCACGCCGTGGCCACTGCAGCCCTGCGAATAATAGATATTGTCGCCCAGCCTTCCGACTTGCGGCAGGCGAGACAGGGTCAGCAGAAAATTGCCGGTCCAGGCGTAGTCGATCTTCACGTTCTTGAGCTGCGGGAACGCCTTGATCATCTTCGGTCGGATAATCGCTTCGATATTGGCCGGATCTCTTGCGCCATACACCACACCGCCACCGAAGATCAGGCGCTTGTCAGCGCTGAGGCGGTAGTAGTCCAGCAGGTAATTGCAGTCTTCGACGCAATAGTCCTGAGGTAGAAGCGTTTTGGCCAGCTCATCGCTCAACGGCTCGGTGGTAATGACCTGAGTGCCGCAAGGCATCGATTTAGCTGCCAGCTCCGGCACCAGATTACCCAGATAGGCATTGCCCGCCACGATGATGAACTTCGCCCGGACCTTGCACTGCGCGGTATGCACCACCGGATTGGCACCGCGTTCGATACGAATCGCTGCCGATTGCTCGTAGATCGTGCCACCCAGGGTCTCGACGGCAGCCGCTTCGCCGAGCGCCAGATTGAGCGGGTGAATATGGCCACCGGTCATGTCCAGCAAGCCGCCGATGTATTGATCGCAGGCAACGACTTCATTGATACGACGTTTGTCCATCAATTCCAGCTTGCTGTGCCCATAACGCTCCCAGAGACGCTGCTGCGCTTCCAGATGCGCCAGTTGCTTGCCGGTCAGCGCTGCAAACACGCCGCCGTCCTTCAGATCGCACTGGATGCCATAGCGTGAGACCCGATCCCGGATAATGGATGCGCCCTCGAAGGCCATCTGCCCCAGCAACTGCGCCTGACGCGGGCCTACGGTGCGCTCGATCACGTCGATGTCACGGCTGTAGCTGTTGACGATCTGCCCGCCGTTGCGACCCGATGCGCCAAACCCGACCTTTGCCGCTTCCAGCACGGTCACGCGAAATCCGTTCTCCAGCAGGAACAGGGCACTGGACAAGCCTGTATAGCCAGCACCAATGACGCAGACATCAGTCTCGACCTCACCTTGCAAGGCCGGGCGTTCGGGTGCGGGATTGGCGGAAGCAGCGTAATAGGACTGCGGGTAGGGCGTGTTCGCCATCCTGAGACTCCGTTTAATATTCTTGACGATGCTGCCGATCCTACCTGAGATGGCAAGGCACTGCCAGCCTGAGGCAAAAACAGCGCTCATCAATCGATAGGCAAAAAACGCTTTAATTCATAGGGTTAGCGCAAGAAACAGATTGACAGGCATTTCCATATCCGTAAAATGCCGACCCACAGCAGGCACGTAGCTCAGTTGGTTAGAGCACCACCTTGACATGGTGGGGGTCGTTGGTTCGAGTCCAATCGCGCCTACCAGACAAAATCCGCTCTGCTGGGCGGTAAAAAAGGGCAATCCGAAAGGGTTGCCCTTTTTTGTTGGTTCTGGCGAAAGCCCGGAGCAAAATTTTCGGCTATTCATAGAGTTACTGCGAAAAAGCATTTGACAGGTATTCGAATATCCGTAAAATGCCGACCCACAGCAGGCACGTAGCTCAGTTGGTTAGAGCACCACCTTGACATGGTGGGGGTCGTTGGTTCGAGTCCAATCGCGCCTACCAAACAAATCCGCTCTGCTGGGCGGTAAGAAAAGGGTCAACCGAAAGGTTGACCCTTTTTTGTTGAAGATTTTCGTGCCAAAAACGGAGCTGCGGGCTTTGGACACTTCAAAGTGACTCGCCGAGGAGCGAAAAGGTGCGTTGAGCCGGAAACAAATACCACTGGCATCGCAGAACCGCTGTGTGACGCGGAGCGTCACGAACTGCATGCCGACGCAGAGCGTCGGCATGCTAGTCAGGGGCATGACCTTGGTTCAACTGACAACACAAAGCCGCTGCACGACTCGGAGCGCCACGCTGCTCAAGGAATCAACCGGTCACGACGCAGCTGTTCAAACACCTTGAAAAACGCATCATCACTTGCCTCGAATGCTGTAAAGCCCAGCTTGCGGCTCTTCGACATATCCGTGACCACTTCAATCGGGCGGCCCAGGTCGGCATCGGTGTGCCACGGCGAAATCAGCCTGTTGATGTCGCCTTCCTTGAGCTGATGCTCACGGACAATGTCGGTCCACGCCGCCTGATCGTTGGCCATCTGGTTTTCCAGCAAGGCTGGCTGGTCCGGAAAGGCAGCCGGCTCCACGCCGAAGTACTCGGCGATCTGGCCCCACATCCAGCTCCAGCGAAACACATCACCGTTAGTGATGTTGAACGCCTGATTGGCAGCAGCCGGAGTCGTGGCAGCCCACAACTGTTGTTTGGCCAACTGGCGCGCATCGGTCATGTCCGTCAGGCTGTCCCACTGCACGCGTGAGCCAGGGAACACAAAAGGACGGCCGGTGGCTTTGCAGATCGAGGCATAGACGGCCAGCGTGGTCGCCATGTTCATCGCATTACCGACCGCGACGCCTGTCACGGTATGCGGGCGATGCACACTCCAGGTGAAACCGTCTTTTTCCGCAGCGGCAAAGACTTCATCTTCCTGCGCGTAATAGAAGTTTTCGATATCGAGGCGCGGCTGGCTTTCGCGAAACGGCGTTTGCGGCAGCGTGCCTTTGCCATAAGCCTCGAATGGCCCGAGGTAATGCTTGAGCCCGGTGACCAGTGCCACATGCTGCACGCTTCCCGCCGCACGCACGGCGTCCAGTACGTTACGCACCATTGCCGAGTTGACGCGAATATTCTCTGCTTCGGTAGCCTGACGCGACCAGGTGGTGATGAAGACGTGAGTGGGTTTCAGATCAGCCAGGGCCGCGTTCACAGACGCCGGGTTCTGAAGGTCAGCAGCCACCGGAGTCACGCCGGGCAAAGTGGACGGGTTACGGGAGAGGGCGGCGACTTGCCAATTGTTTTCAAGCAACAACTGTGTGATCGCGCTGCCGACAATGCCACTTGCGCCAACAACCAGGGCGGTTTGAGTCATGGGGTTCTCCTGAGACGGGGTGAATGTGATGAACCGTCGTGCTGTCTAGGAACAGCTTGAGGCCATACCGTTCAATCCAATCGTCCTGATAATCCCTTGAGTAAGCGCTTTTCTGGAAAGGTCTCAGCCCTGTCGAGCGTGTGATTTGACGATGGTTTTGGTCGCTTTGCTGGCCTTCAGAGCGCCGAGATTCTTCGGCGCAAGCCATTTGCAGGCGGAAATTTCGTTCTGCGGTGACGCTTCGATGGAGCTGGGCACCTGTGTCATGAAGACGTAGTGGGTGACCTGGTCTTTTTCGTAGACGGCAAGGTAGGACAGGTCGAGATTTTCCAGGCCTGTTTCTTCGCATAACTCGCGCATGGCGGCCTGAACCGGCGTTTCGCCAGATTCTATTTTGCCGCCAGGCAAGGCCCATCTGGATTTTGGCTTGCGCACATAGAGGATCTGACCATCACGTTCGCAGATGACTGTCGCTCGTTGTTTCATATTCCGTTCGCCCGTTAAACGTCCATTGCAATCAATATCTGCAGAGACTGTGTGAACTTGAGACCCAAGGGCAGTCAACAATAGTCACTGAATTGTAATAAAAAGTTCATTTTTGGAGAGATTCAAATCTGATGCCGAACCTCCAGAACAAAAGCTCGCGGCCGGTGAACGCTTTCGTCGGCTTGCACACGTCATCTGGAAGTATGGTGTGTCAGTGGGTAAACGCAGGGCGTCAGTTCCCGTGTTGCGACGTACGGAAGGATTTTTTGCGGATTGCCGTCCCTGGCAACAGAATTCCCTGGCGCTTCAGGCAGAATCAGGCCGCTGAAGCTTCTTTCTTCAGGCTCGCCATGTCGATAACGAAGCGGTATTTGACATCACCTTTCAGCATGCGCTCGTAGGCTTCGTTGATGTCCTGCATGGCAATCTCTTCGATGTCGGAGACGATGCCGTGTTCGGCGCAGAAATCGAGCATTTCCTGAGTTTCCTGAATGCCGCCGATCAGCGAGCCGGCCAGGCTGCGGCGCTTGAAGATCAGGTTGAAGACTGCCGGAGAAGGGTGTGGCTCGGCCGGGGCGCCCACCAGGGTCATGGTGCCGTCGCGCTTGAGCAGTGCCAGAAACGCATCAAGGTCGTGGGGCGCTGCGACGGTGTTGAGGATAAAGTCCAGGCTGTTGGCCTGCGCCGCCATTTGCGCTGGGTCCTTTGACACCACCACCTCATCTGCGCCCAGACGCAGGCCGTCTGCGCGTTTGTCCGGCGAGGTGGTGAACAACACCACATGAGCCCCCATGGCGTGGGCAATCTTGACGCCCATATGGCCCAGGCCGCCCAGACCGACAATGCCCACTTTCTTGCCGGGGCCGACTTTCCAGTGGCGCAGCGGCGAGTAGGTGGTGATGCCTGCGCACAGCAACGGCGCTACTGCGGCCAGATTGGCGTCGTGAGAGACGCGCAGCACGAACTTCTCTTTGACCACGATCTTGTCGGAGTAACCACCGTACGTATTCTCGCCGCCGAATACCGGACCGTTGTAAGTACCGGTAAAGCCACTCTCGCAGTACTGTTCTTCACCTTCGGCGCAGGATGCGCATTGCTGGCAACTGTCGACCATGCAGCCGACACCGGCAAGGTCACCCACCTTGAACGTCTTTACGTCGGCACCGACAGCGGTAATGCGGCCAACGATTTCGTGGCCCGGGACGGATGGATAAAGTGTGTTGTGCCATTCATTGCGCGCAGTGTGAAGGTCGGAGTGGCACACGCCGCAATAAAGAATATCGATCTGCACGTCGTCGGCACCGGGGGCGCGCCTTTCGAACTGATAAGGCCTCAGTACGTCCTTGGCGGACTGCGCTGCGTAGCTGTAAGTCTTGACCATGGGTGTCTCCTTTTCAGTGGTGGATAGTGCACGTCAGCATAGTAGAGCCGGACATATTCGTTTCGAGCCCCGTGAGACCGCGAAATCTGACCGGTGGACCCTCGAATGAATGATTTGCCCAGTGCCCTGCGTCACATGCTTGAGTTGCAGCCTCACAGTGTGCTGCCAAAAAACTTTGAACTTTGTAACAATGTCACGCCACGCTTGTAACTTCTGGTCATGACTGTTGAATATGACCATCGTTGGACCACTACATGGTGTTTTCATGACAGTCAATCATCTGGCCACGGCCCCGCGCTCGCTGAGCGACGCATCCGATCTGCGCGTCACGACGGTCGACAGTCATGTCAGGTTTTCCGATCAAGTTGGCATCGACGCGCTACTGAACGCGACGCGGATGCTCATGCCCGGCATTATCTGGGCCGCGTATTCCGCCGGTGACCAGAAATGCCTGCTGGGGCACGGCGACGAACAGGCCGACTGGCCCGCCCATATCCCGTTCGAAAACTTCGACCCGTTTTGTGCTGAAAGGCAGTTGCATTGCCGCGTTGCCGGGAAGGGCGAGGGTGTGTTGGGGTGGGTCCTGGCGCCAGTTGCCGAACTTGAAAATCCTTTGCTGAATGACCTGGCTGTCCAGTTGGGGTCGTTGCTGCAGACCGCAGCGTTGGTCCGGGCTCAGCACACTCAACGGGTGCTCTACGAAATCAGCCTGCTGGCCAGCTCCACGCTGGATCGCGGTGAGTTTCTGCGAGGGATTCACGAGCAGTTGGCCACACTGATTGACGCCGAGAATTTTTATGTCGCGCTTTACGATCGACAAAGCGGCAGGATCACCTATCCCTATTACATTGACCGTTTTGATGACGAGGCGCTTGCGCCGGAAGCGTTCGAGTTTCTCGACGTCAATCGGATCTCGCTCACCGGCCATGTATTAATCTCCGGAGAGCCATCGTTTCTCGGGGCCTCGTGTATCGAACAGGCGCAAGCCCAGGGACAGTTCTTCTGCGTTGGCCGCCGTCCTGAATTCTGGATGGGCGCGCCGCTGAAAAACGCCTCGGATGAGGTCTTCGGCATGGTCGCGATGCAGGTTTATGACGTGTCGCGGGTCTACAGCTCGCCGGACCGCGCTTTGTTTTCGGTGGTTTCGCGACACGTGGCGATGGCACTGGACAGGCTTTTACGCCGTACCGATCTGGAGCAGACGGTCATGCTGCGCACCCAGCAGCTGTCAGCCGTCAATGACGCACTCAGGCAGGAAGTGCAAGACCGCGAGCGCGCCGAGCATTTACAGCGCGCGCTGTTTAGCATCGCCGAGCTTTCCAGCCAGCCCGGGGACATGAACGAGCTGTTTCGCAGCCTGCACATGATCGTCGGCGAGCTGCTGGTTGCACTTAATTTCTACATTGCGCTTTACGACAGCTCAACCGGCGAAGTCACGTTCCCGTACTACATCGATGAGTACCAGCTCACGCCGCCACGTTCGCGGCGCGGGCAGCGGGGGTTCACCGAGTACGTGATCGGTCAGCGGCGGCCGTGCCTGATCGATTACGAGAATGCTCGCAAGCTGGAGCGCCAGGGCGAAATAGAAGTGCAGGGAAAGTCCGGCCGCTCGTCTTCCTGGCTCGGCATCCCGTTGTTCGATGGCGACGATGTGCGGGGCGTGCTGGTGGTGCAGAGTTACTCCAAATCGGTGAGCTATACGTTGCGCGATCAAGAATTGCTGACGTTTGTTTCCCGCCACATCGATACCGCGCTATCCCGGCGCAGCGCCGCCCAGGCAATCCATACGGCCAATCTGCAACTGGAAGCAAGAGTACGCGACCGCACTCGTGAACTGGATCAGGCCAATGCCCGGCTTCAGTACGAGAACTCCCACGACTCATTGACCGGGCTACCGAACCGCAGTCAGCTGCAGCAGCGCCTGACGCAGGCGTGGCAAGACTTTTGCGGTCATGATCGGCAACTGATTGTCATGTTCATCGATCTGGACCGCTTCAAGATGATCAACGACAGCCTCGGGCATCACTGCGGCGACATCCTGCTGATTCAGGCCGCCGAGCGATTACGCAGTTGTATGCGCGAAGGTGATCTTCTGGCCAGGCTGGGCGGTGACGAGTTTGCCGTGCTGGGTATCAATGCAGCGCTGCAGGTGGGCACGGACATCGCCCAGCGGATACTGACCGCCTTTGAACAGCCGTTTGTGATCGATGAGCATACGGTGTTTTCTTCGTGCAGCATCGGCGTGGTGGGCGCTGACCGCCAGTTTCATCAGGAGCCTGCCGATCTGTTGCGTGACGCGGATACCGCCATGTACCGGGTCAAGAATGGCGGTCGTGACAGCTTCGCGGTGTTCAATCAGGCGTTGCGTCGCGAAGTGCTGGATCAAGTGGAGCAGGAAGGCGCGTTGCGCACGGCGTTGAAGTGCACGGATCAGTTGATCCCGTATTTTCAACCGCTGGTCTGCACCGCTACGGGCGAGTTGCTGGCGCTTGAAGCGCTGATCCGCTGGCGGCAAGCGGATGGGCGAATCATTGCCCCAGAAAGCTTTCTGCCTGCACTGGAAGGGCTGCGACTGATCGGTCGCCTTGACCTGTACATGCTCAAGCGGGTCATCACCATCCTCGCTCAGCCCGAGAACAACAACTGGCCGCCGGTGCATGTGAACTGCTCCAGCTACAGCATTACCCGCCCGGCCTTCGCTGCCGACGTGCTTGCGATGCTTGCCGAGCACGATGTTGCGCCCGCGAGGCTGTGTCTGGAGCTGACCGAAGGTGCGCTGGTCGCCGATCCCGAGCAGGCACGCCTGTCCATGAAGCAACTGGCGGATCAGGGCATGTCGGTGATGCTGGATGACTTCGGCGCCGGCTTCTCATCCCTCAGTTATGTGCACCAGTACCATTTCAGCGGTTTGAAAATAGACAAATCGTTCATCCTCGGCCTGGTCTCCAGTGTGCGCAGCCGTGCCATCGTCCGCGCGATTGTGCGCATGGCCGAATCGCTGGACCTGACCGTTGTGGCCGAAGGCGTCGAAGACCTGGAAACGCTTGAGTTGCTGCGCGAGATCGGCGCAGGGCAGGCGCAGGGCTACTATTTTTCGGCTCCGGTGCCGATGGAGCAGTTGGGTACCAGCTTCAAGCTACAAGCCGCAAGCGGCAAGTCAGAAGCCAGCTCCTGAGGAACGTGCCGCTGCCACACAGGCAAAGTCTCGCCGCCGACGGCAATGACTGGCTGTTTTTTGACGGTACATATTCGGTATTCTTCACGCGGTGTCATACAAATCAACGGGTTAAGCGCTTAAAGCGCACTTGGCACCGGACTTGCTTTTGAACCTGCGCAGCATGTTCATCAGGAGGTGAAAGATGATTATTGGCACAAATGCGCTTGAGCAGTTGGTCTCCCGAGCGGTCGGCGGGCGCAAGACTGTGGACGAGGTGTCTCAGGACGCTTTCAGCGCAGTCGCCGCTGCTGGCCTGACTTCAGGTACAGCACCGGTCACTCAGCAAATCAGCGATTCGACGTCGCAAGACAGCAAGCAGGACAACAGCGGTTACAACGAATCTTTCGCCCGCATGATGATCAACCTCAAATCTGCCGGTGATACCTCACTGTCGGAGAAGACGGGTGATCGTGACAACGGTTTCATTGGTTCGGTGGCTAACGCTGCCAGCACCACTGATACAGGGTCGACGGATTCGGTAGAACAGAAATTCATGGACTCTCTGAAGCAGACTGCCGAAGAGAAAGTGCGCGAGAAACTGACCGGCATCAGCCAGAAAGACTACGACGCCATGGCGCCTCAGGACCAACTGGCGATTGACCAGAAAGTCCAGGACGCACTCAAGGACAAGCAAAACGATGTGGCGGATGATATCAATACGCGCATCAGAGGCATCAAGGCCGGGATGGTGGCCTGACCGAGGCAGTTTTGCTCGGTTGTCTGTCGTCCGTTACAGCCCCTTCGTGAGCAATACGTTTCGCCGCCCCGGTCACAGTTTGAGTAGTTGACTGTGCGGAGCTTGCTCACGAAGGCTATGGCCCATACACCGCAGTTGATGCGGATGTATGGCCCTGGCCCCTACAGCACCTCACCCCAACTGATGCCGATAAGGCAGGTCCGGACCGACCTTGGTGCAGGTCAGCGCCGCCGCCGCGACGGCAAAATTCAGCATCTCATCCAGCAGCTCCTTCGAAAGCGTGGCCAGACCTTCTGGCGTGTCCAGTTGGCGTTCACTCAAGAAGGTCAGCAGCGCAGCCTGAAATGTATCGCCTGCACCCACGGTATCGGCGGTTACCACAGCTTTTGCCGGCACCGACCAGGTGCCGTGCTGGCGGGTGAATACACTGGCGCCCTGCGTGCCTCGGGTCACGATCACCAGTTGTGTCCGTTTGCCCAGCCAGCCCTCTGCCAGTTGCTGTGGATTACTGTCCGGATACAGCAGGTGCAGGTCTTCGTCGCTGACCTTGATCAGGTGCGCGTGTTCGGCAAAGGCTGCAACCTGCGTACGCCAGCGCTGAATGTCCGGCGCTGGGTTGAGGCGCACGTTGGGGTCGAGCGAGATCAGGCGCGTGGCGCTTTCCCGGGCGACCAGTGCCAGCAGCGTGTCGGCAATCGGCTGCACCACCAGTGAGAACGAACCCACGTGAATGCCGCGTACCTGCTCGCCAAGCGTCGGCAGGTGCTCAAGGCGCAATTGTCGGTCGGCGCAACCGTCGCCGCGAAAACTGTAGGTGGGCGAGCCATCGTTGCCCACCGCCACCATGGCCAGCGTGGTCGGCGCGTCAAAATCGATCAGGTGATCGGTCGCAACCGTTTCCTGCTCCAGCACTGCACGCAGGCGACGGCCCAGATAGTCGGTAGACAGCCCGGCAAACAGACCTGCCTCCACGCCCAGACGACGCAAGCCGATGGCGACGTTGAACGGTGAACCACCGGCAATCGCGTCGAACCCCAGCCTGTTGAGGGAGCCGCCCTTGTCAGGGCGGGTGAAAATATCGAACAGTGCTTCGCCGCAAACCAGAAACATAAGTGCTCCATGAAAAAACAGGGTTCAAACTTCGCGTGGCTGTACCGGGTGTAGCAGCGCCTGGTAACGCTGATAGACCTGCTGGTAAGCCTGGACATTCTGCGTGATCGGCTGGGTTTCGCTGCTCTGATCAAGGCTGACGCAACGTTCGCACAGCTGTTGCAGGCTTTGCGGGTTGCCAGTGGCCTTCGCTACGCACCACGCCGCCTGAATCGCCGCGCCCAGCGCCGCTGCTTCTGAATGATCGGTGCAGATCACCGGCGTGTCCATGATGTCGGCAACGATCTGCCGCCATACCGCACTTTTGGAACCGCCGCCGATGAGCCGGATCTTTTCGCTTCTGATACCGCTGTCACGCAACAGATCCAGCCCGTAACGCAGACCGAACGTCGTGCCCTCGACCACCGCGCGGCTCAGATTGCCCTGAGTCAGGTTGGTGCTGTCCAGCCCGACGATGCTGCCGGTGGCGTCGGGCAGGGCAGGGACGCGTTCACCGTTGAGGAACGGCAGCATCAGCACGCCCTCGGCCCCGATCGGCGACTCGGCGACCGCCTGATTGAAGTCTTTGATATCCAGCGCGAACAGCTCACGAATGGCCGTGGTCGCGTTGGTCAGGTTCATGGTGCAGATCAGCGGCAGCCAGCCGCCGGACGATGAGCAGAACGTGGCCACCGACTCATGTTTGCTGACACGCGCCTCATCGGCGTAGGCGTACACCGTACCGGACGAGCCGAGGCTCATGGTGATCAGCCCAGGCTGGATATTGCCAGTGCCGATTGCGCCCATCATGTTGTCGCCACCACCGCTGGACACCACGGCGGCAGGGTTCAGGCCCAGCAGTGCGGCGATCTCGGGAAGCAGCGTGCCAACCGGTTCATCGGCCTGAAGCAAGTCAGGCAGCGCCTTGCCCAGTCGACCGCTCGGGTCGATGTGCGCCAGCAGCGGCAGATCCCATTCGCGGGTACGGACGTTGAAATAGCCGGTGCCAGATGCGTCGCCGTATTCAGTGCAGGCACGCCCGGTCAGCCAGTAATTGAGGTAGTCGTGCGGCAGCAGAACCTTGTCGATGCGTTCGAACACCTGGGGATGTTGTTCCCTGGTCCATAACAGCTTGGACACGGTATAGCCCGGCGCAATGACCAGGCCGAGGCGTTGCAGTGAGCCCTGCGCGCCGCCCAGATAATCCAGCAAACGCTGGTTTTCCGGGGCGGATTCGGTGTCGCACCACAGCTTGGCCGGGCGCAGCACCTGCCCGTGCTCGTCGAGCAGCACCAGCCCGTGCTGCTGGCCGGAGACGCCGATGCCTTGAATCTGTTGCCCGGAAACATCGGCCAGCGTCAACGCCTCGCGCACCGCCTGCTGTAGCGCATCCAGCCATTGCTGCACGTCTTGTTCGCGGCGGCCGTTAGCGTCACTGATCAGGCTGTGCGGCGCCGAGCCTTCACCCAGCACTTTGCCGTTTTCGGTATCCAGTACCAGCGCTTTGGTGCCCTGGGTCCCGCAATCGATTCCAAGAAACATGGCGTGTCCCTCAGAGGCTGTGGGCCAGAAGTTTTTCCAGCGTACCGCTGACACCCAGTTCGCGGAGATTGTTGAGGTTCTGCTCGAATGCCGCGACAAACTCGGCCGATTGCGGAATAGCCAGACCGAATATCTCTTCGACCTGCAACAGCCGTTGAGTGATCAGCGCGTCATCGGCCACCAGGGCCTGACAGAACTCGGCACGCGGGTCGGGAATTTTGTAGACCGCGCCGTTTTCGTCGACGCCCTTCAGGTACAGCGCCCAGGCAGCCACGACCAGTGAAGCGCGCTCGAGGTTGCCCTGATCGATGATCAGCCGGTTGATGGTCGGAATGGTGAACTTGGGGAATTTCGACGAGCCGTCCGAGCAGACCCGCTCCAGCTGGTCTGCAATCGCCTGATTGGAGAAGCGCTCGATCAGCGTGTCCTTGTAGCCTTCCAGATCGATACCGGGCACCGAGGCCAGCTGCGGGGTGACATCCAGGTCCATGTAGGCGCGGATGTAACGCACGAACAGCGGATCGTTCATGGTCTCGTGCACAAAACGGTAGCCCTTCAGAAAACCCAGGTAGGTCAGGGCCAGATGGCTGCCATTGAGCAGTTTTATCTTCATGTCTTCGTAGGGGGTCACGTCGTCGGTGAACTGCACGCCGACTTTCTCCCAGGCAGGGCGACCGCTGACGAACTTGTCTTCCAGCACCCATTGCACGAACGGCTCGCAGACCACCGGCCAGGCATCGTCGACCTGTTTGTCATCGGCCAGTTGCTGGCGATGGGCGGCACTGGTCATCGGTGTAATACGGTCGACCATGGCGTTGGGGAATTTGACGTTGGCAGCGATCCAGTCATGCAACTCGGTATTGCGCAAGGCCGCGAACGTCAGCAATGCCTTGCGCGCCACCGCGCCGTTGTGCGGCAGGTTATCGCAGGACATCACGGTAAAGGCCGGCGTACCTTCGGCACGGCGACGCGCCAGTGCTGCGCAGAGGAACCCGAATACGGTCTTCGGCTGCTCCGGGTTGGCCAGGTCATGCTGGATTTGCGGCAGATGGGCCATGAACTGGCCGTTGCTGTCGTCAATGCAATAACCGCCTTCGGTGATGGTCAGCGAAACAATGCGGATTTCCGCGCTGGCCAGCTTGTCGATCAATGCCTGCGGGCTGTCCTCAGCCAGCAACATGCCGCTGATCGAGGCGATGATGCGGGTTTTGGTGTCTGGCGTATCGCCCAGTTCGTAGAGCGTGTACAGGTAATCCTGCTCTGCCAGAGCATCGCGCACTGCGCGGTCCTCAGGTCGCAGACCGACCCCGCAGATGCTCCAGTCCAGACCTTCGCCGCTGTTCATCAGCGCATCGGTGTAAAACGCCTGATGCGCCCGATGGAAACCACCGACACCAATGTGGGCAATGCCCTGACGAGTGTTTTCGACGGCATAAGTGGGCAGGGCAATATCAGCGTCCAGCTGTAACAGATTGTTCTTGTTCAACTTGATGGTTTGAGCGGACATGACGAGGTTCTCCGGGACTCAGGCGGCGACGGTCTGCAAGGCTTTGGCGATCACCAGGCCTTGGGCGTCGAACAGGTGGCATTGGGCGCTATCCAGATGCAGATTCAGCGTCTCGCCGTACTGGCTGGCCAGATCGCCACGGATGCGCAGGGTCAGCGGCTCGCCGGAACGGGTGCGTACGTGGCAATACGTGTCACTGCCAAGGCGTTCGCTGACATCAGCGATGACCTGCAACTGACAATCGCTGTCCTGCGCCAGGTTCAGGTGTTCCGGACGAATGCCCAGCGTGACGGCATCGCCAACACTTCGGCCTGCACCGTTCACCGGCAAGCTGATGCGCGTGCCTGCATCCAGTTCGACTTCACAGTCGGCGCTGCCGACCCGGCTGATCATGCCCTTGAGAAAGCCCATCTTCGGCGTGCCGAGAAAACCGGCCACGAACAGGTTGGCCGGGTGGTGATACAGCTCCAGCGGCGAACCGACCTGTTCGACCTTGCCGCCATTGAGCACCACCACCTTGTCGGCCAGGGTCATGGCTTCGACCTGGTCGTGGGTGACGTAGATCATGGTCGCCTGCAATTCTTTGTGCAGGCGCGACAATTCTAGGCGGGTCTGCACGCGCAGCGCGGCGTCAAGGTTGGACAGCGGTTCATCGAACAGAAAGATTTTCGGGTTGCGCACAATCGCCCGCCCGATGGCCACGCGCTGACGCTGGCCGCCGGACAATTGCTTGGGCTTGCGCTCCAGCAACGGGCCGAGCTCCAGAATGCGTGCGGCTTCGTCGACCTTCTTCTTGATCTCGGCCTTGTCACCGCCGGCCAGGTCCAGCGCGAACGACAGGTTCTTGCCGACTGTCATGTGCGGATACAGCGCGTAGGTCTGGAACACCATCGCCAGATCGCGCTTGGCCGGGGTGACCTGGGTGATGTCGCGGCCATCGAGTTCGATGGTGCCGGAGGTCACTTCTTCAAGCCCGGCGATCAGCCGCAGCAGGGTCGACTTGCCACAGCCCGACGGGCCGACAAAGACCACGAATTCCCGGTCTTTCACATCCAGATCGATGCCCTTGATGATCTGATGACCATCAAAGCCTTTTTGCAGATTTCTGATGCTGAGGTTAGCCATGGTGGACTCCTTTTTATTCTTTGGGCCGGGGCTATTTGACAGCGCCGAACGAAAGGCCACGAACCAGTTGTTTCTGACTGATCCAGCCGAAAATCAGGATGGGTGCGCACGCCAGGGTCGACACCGCTGACAGCTTGGCCCAGAACAACCCTTCAGGGCTGGAGTAGGAGGCGATCAGTGCGGTCAGCGGTGCCGCGGCGGACGACGTAAGATTCAGCGACCAGAACGCCTCGTTCCAGCACAGGATCAGCGACAG
This sequence comes from Pseudomonas syringae, assembly GCF_023278085.1. Classification (NCBI taxonomy): domain Bacteria; kingdom Pseudomonadati; phylum Pseudomonadota; class Gammaproteobacteria; order Pseudomonadales; family Pseudomonadaceae; genus Pseudomonas; species Pseudomonas syringae. The sequence continues at coordinate 2,424,965 of NZ_CP066265.1, forward strand.
CAGCGCCGTTGAGGCCAGGCCGCCCTTGCAGATCGGCATCAGCACACGAAAGATTTCCTGGCGGGTGCTGGCCCCGTCCAGCCGCGAGGCTTCGAGGATTTCGCCGGGAATGTCCTTGAAGTAGGTGTAAATCATCCAGACCACAATCGGCAGGTTGATCAGCGTGTAGATGATGATCAGCGCCAGCCTTGAATCCAGCAGGCCAAAGGTCTTGGCCAGCAAGTAGATCGGCATCAGCACGCCCACCGGCGGCAGCATCTTGGTCGAGAGCATCCACAGCAGCGTGCGTTTGGTGCGTTTGGTCTCGAAGAACGCCATGGAATAGGCGGCAGGGATGGCGATCAGCATGGCCAGCACTGTGGCGCTGAAGGAAATCAGCACCGAGTTCCAGGCAAAGTGAAAGTAATCGCTGCGCTCCTGAATGTGCAGGTAGTTCTCCAGCGTCGGCGTGAAGAACAGCTGCGGCGGTGTGGCAAACGCGTCGATCTCGGTCTTGAAGCTGGTCAGCACCATCCAGAAGATCGGGAAGAACACCACCGCAGCGATCACCCAGGACAGGGTCCCGAGCAGCAGGCTTTGCACGCGGCGTGATTGCTTGAGGGTCATCATGGCAAGGTCCTCATGACTTGTCGGTGAGGTTTTTGCCGATCATCCGGATCAGGATGATCGCCGCGATGTTGGCAATGACGACGGCGATAAGCCCGCCCGCCGAGGCCATGCCGACGTCGAACTGCAGCAGTGCCTGGATGTAGATCAGGTACGCCAGGTTGGTCGAGGCAAAACCCGGCCCGCCATTGGTGGTGGTAAAGATCTCCGCGAACACCGAGAGCAGGAAGATCGTCTCGATCATCACCACGACCGCGATAGGGCGGGCCAGGTGCGGCAGGGTCAGGTGCCAGAAGATCGCAATCGGACCGGCACCGTCGAGGCGCGCCGCTTCTTTCTGTTCCTGATCCAGCGACTGCATGGCGGTCATCAGGATCAGAATGGCGAACGGCAGCCACTGCCAGGACACAATAATGATGATCGACAGCATCGGATAATGCGCAAACCAGTCGATCGGTTCGGCACCGAAGAACTTCCACACTGCCGCCAACACGCCGGAGACCGGATGAAAGATCAAGTTTTTCCAGATCAGGGCGCTGACCGTCGGCATGATGAAGAACGGCGAGATCAGCAGCACACGAACAATGCCGCGACCAAAGAACTCGCTGGCTTCCAGCAGCGCCGAAATCAGCACGCCGAGGATCACGCTGATCGCCAGTACGCTACCGACCAGCAGCAAGGTATTACCGGCACCGGGCAAAAAGCCGCTGTCGGTGACGAAATACTGAAAGTTCTCCAGCCCGACAAACTCGTTTTCGCCGGGTGACAGCAGGTTGTAGCGGATCAGCGAGAAATAAATGGTCATGCCCAGCGGCACGATCATCCAGATCAACAGCAGTGCGACGGAGGGGCTGACCAGAAACCAGCCTGGTTTGAACCGATGATGTTTGAGCGGGGGCTGATCGCCGGACAGGTCCGTACGTTCAGGAGTGGCTGAGGTAGTCATGGGGAGCTCCGAACCGGATTGCACCAAAGGTGTTGCGCAGGTGAGCGACAGGGCGCAAGCCGCAGCCTGCGCCCTGATGCAGGGCGTTTACTTCTTCGGGTAACCCGCCCGCTTCATGTCCCGCTCGGTGGCGGTCTGCGCATTGGCCAAGGATTTTTCAACAGTGGACTGGCCGATCAGTGCGGCAGAGAACTGCTGGCCGACACTGGTGCCGATAGCCTGGAACTCAGGAATCGTGACCAGTTGAATGCCGACATAAGGCACGGGTTTGAGCGTTGGCGACTTGGGATCAACCTTCTTCAACGACTCCAGCGTGATGTTGGCGAACGGTGCGGCTTTCTTGTACTCATCGGTGTAGGTCGAAGCGCGAGTGCCTGGCGGTACGTTGGACACGCCGTCGGTGTCGGCCACCAGCTTGGCGTACTCTTTCGAGGTTGCCCATTGCGTGAACTCGGCAGCGTCCTTGGTGTTCTTGGCGCTGGTCGGGATCGCCAGCGACCACGAATACAGCCACGATGAACCTTTGTCGGTGACCTCGTGCGGCGCGTAGGTAAAGCCTACGCTGTCAGCCACTTTGCTTTGTTTCTTGTCGGTGACGAATGAGCCGGCAACGCTGGCGTCTACCCAGATCGCACACTTGCCGCTGTTGAACAGCGCGAGGTTTTCGTTGAAACCGTTGCTGGAGGCGCCCGGCGGGCCGGATTTTTTCAGAGTATCGACGTAGTAGGTCAGCGCGTTCTTCCATTCCGGCTGATCGAACTGAGGCTTCCACTGCTCATCGAACCAGCGGCCGCCATAGGCGTTGGCCAGTGTGGTGATCAGCGCCATGTTCTCGCCCCAGCCCGCCTTGCCACGCAGGCAAAGGCCGTACTGTTCCTTGGACTTGTCAGTCAGTTTGCCTGCATATTCTGCGATCTGCGTCCAGGTCGGGCGTTCCGGCATGGTCAGGCCAGCCGCTTTGAACAGGTCAGTGCGGTAGTAGGTGATCGACGCTTCGGCGTAAAACGGCAGGGCGAACAGTTTGCCGTCCACCGACAGGCCGTCACGCACCGACGGGAAGACATCGTCCAGCTCATAACTGGCTGGCAAGTCCTTCATTTCCTGCAACCAGCCTTTCTGGCCCCAGAGTGAGGCTTCGTACATGCCGATGGTCAGTACGTCGAACTGGCCGCCCTTGGTGGCGATGTCGGTGGTCAGGCGTTGGCGCAGGACGTTCTCTTCCAGCACCACCCAGTTGAGCTTGATGTCGGGGTGCTTTTCTTCAAAGGTCTTGGAGAGGCGCTGCATGCGAATCATGTCGCTGTTGTTGACCGTGGCGATGGTCACGGTCCCGGCGGTGGCGCTGCCACTGAACACGAAACAGGTGCTGAGGACGGAACTGGCGAGCAGAAGTTTTGCTGAGGTCTTCATTGATCACTCCTCTTCCACGCCCAGTGAGCAGTAGAAGGATGGTTATTGTTTTTTTCTCTTCCGGAGGTGAGGAAGATGTGGGCTGATTACAACGGCGTTCGGTCTGAAAGACAAATCCTGCACTGCACTCTGACTGATACTTTTTTGCACCCGGCTATTGAGAGGCGATACAGCGCAATCGCCCTTGGGCAAGCTTTGAGGCAATTGCAGCGTAGACGAAGATCGTGCAGCGAGGGCAAATCAGTACAGGTTTTGCTCGGTCAGGCGCTGTACGGCGAGGCGGCGGTAGTGCGAAGGCGTCATGCCCTTGAGCTGCTGAAAGCGCCGGTTGAAGTTGGAAATATTGTTGAAACCCGATTCGAAGCACACGTCAGTCACCGGTTTGTCGCCATCGGCCAGCAGTTCACAGGACTTGCTGATGCGTAGCCGGTTGACGAATTCCACGAAACAGCGCCCGGTGGCCTGCTTGAACACTCTGGAAAAGTAGGTGGGTTTCATGCCCAGATAGTCCGCCACTTCTTCAAGCGGCAGTTCCCGACTGTAATGAGCAAAAATGTAGTCCACGGCGCGGTTGGTGCGATCGACACTGTGTTCGTCTGCGGTGTGCGCGACGGCCGTGCCCGACAGCAACTGGTAGTCGTCGCTGGCTGCCAACAGTTCAAGCAGAATGAAAAAGTGCCCGAGGCGCGTGACGCCGCTGGAGTCGGCAATCTTCTGCATCTGCTTCATCGCCTGACGAATCGTACGCTTGCAACGGAATTCGATCCCGTAGCGGGCGCGCTCCAACAGTGGCGTGAGCGTTCTGAGTTCGGCAAACACCTGATTGCCGCTTTCCAGCAATTCGTCGGTAAAGTTGACCAGCATGTCGCGCTTGGGCACCACCTGGCCCTCGTCGACCTGACTGATCCAGTTGTGCGGCAGGTTAGGGCCGGTCAGGAACAGGCTGGCAGGATTGAAATTGCCGATGTAATCGCCGACAAACACCTTGCCGGAGCTGGCAACGATCAGGTGCAGTTCGTATTCCTTATGGAAGTGCCAGCGCACCAGCGGGCAGGGGAACCCATGCTCGCGATAGATGATCGACAGGCCGTTGTGGTCGTCCATCAGCTCGTAGGACGGGTCGGCGATTCTTGTTGTTTTATTCATGGCTTCGTCGTGTTCAGCAATTGCCAGAGCCGTAATGTGCCTGATTTTTTACTTCAGTGCGTCATCCTCAGCGAAAAATCGCCTACGATCAGACGCTCGACCTGACTGGCCACGCGGGAGTTTTCGCTCGATGAAACAGATCCTTCTGATTGGCATGGGCGCTGGTGATCCCGAGCAGATTACCGTGCAGGCGATCAATGCCCTGAATCGCGCCGAGGTGATCTTCGTTCTCGACAAAGGCTATGTCGACGACGAGCTTTTGCAGCTGCGCAAGGCGGTCTGTGAGCGCTATATCACTCATCAGCGCTACCGGATCGTCCAGGTTCAGGACCCCAGGCGCGAAAACGATCCGGATGTCTATGAGCGGGGCATTGAGCACTGGCATGAGCAGCGTGCGGCATTATTCGAACGGCTTATCGGTGATGAACTGAAGGCGCAGCAGGTCGGCGCATTTCTGGTGTGGGGCGATCCGTCGCTGTACGACAGCACGCTGCGTATCCTTGATCGGGTACTGGCGCGGGGCAGCGAGGCATTCGACTATCAGGTGATTCCCGGCATCACCAGCGTCCAGGCCCTGGTGGCCCGGCATCGTGTACCGCTCAACCGGATCGGTGAGTCGATCCACATCACCACCGGCCGACGCCTGGCGGCCATGCCCGCTGAAGTACCAGAAAATGTGGTGGTGATGCTCGACGCGCAGTGCAGCTTCGAGCGTCATGTCGGGCAGGGGCTGGACATCTATTGGGGTGCCTACCTGGGCACGCCGGATGAAATACTGGTTGCCGGCCGGCTCGACGACGTCTGTGAACAGATCAAGCGGCTGCGCGCCGAGGCCCGCAGCCGCAAGGGCTGGATCATGGATACGTATTTGCTACGCAGGCCAATCTAGACGCCAGCATCCTTGTGGCGATTCTTGGCTTCGATCCATTGCGCCATGTATTTGGTACTTTTATGGTGGTGATGCCGAAGCATGGCGCCGGTGAAGTTGGCCAGTCGATGGGCGGGCAAGTTACTGCGCAGGGCCTCGACGCGCGCCATCAGGCTGGCGCTGTGCTGCTGGTGCCGGTAACGCGCCTGCAGCAGCACCCAACCCGCACGCTGCGCCTCCAGCCATAGACTGCGGTCGCGATAGAGCTGAACTGCCGCAGCGGCGATCTGCGCCGCATCACTGGCAATCACGCCTGGCCACGGCAGGCCGCCGCTCATGGCTTCTGCGCCGATGGGCGTGGTCACTGACGGTGTGCCGCAGAGCATGGCGTCCATCAATTTGCCTTTGATCCCGGCACCAAAGCGCAACGGGGCCAGACAGACGCGTGCCTGCGACATGACCTGCAGCGCATCTTCAGCCCACTGCATGATGTGGAAGCCCTGTGCCGCATTGTGCAGGGCAGTCGCTTTAGGCGGCGTATAGGCCCCATAGATGTGCAACTGTGCGTCGGGCAATTGCTGCCTGATCAGCGGCCAGATGGCAGTTTTCATCCACAGTACAGCGTCCCAATTGGGCGCGTGGCGAAAGTTGCCGATACTCAGGAAGTGCGCGCGCTCCTCGAATGGCGTGGCGTGCTCAGGCACAGCATTGATCATCAGCGGGCACCAGTGCAGCAGCGAGGCCGCTAGCCCGAACTGATCGGTCAGCAGGTCGATTTCCACGTCCGACGTCATCAGATTGAGGTCGCAGCGATACAGCGAGGCGACCTCGCGCTGCGCCAGATCGCTGGCGGCAATCTGCGCGAACAGCTCGCTTGCTGACGATGCAAAAAGGCCCTGCAGATCGTCGGGCCGGTCTTTGAACAGCTGATGCCGTGCATGACGCAAGCTCTGAAAATCCGAGGTTTCCAGAATACGCAGGGCATCCGGGCACTGCTGTTCGACGCGCCAGCCAAACTGCTCCTCGATCATGAACTGATCGAACAGCACGGCGTGGGGCTGCAACCCGGCCACAAACGTGTCAAAAGTGCTGCTGTTAAGGGCGATCCGGACCTCGTGGATGCCCAGGCTGACCAGATCGGCGCGGTGTTCGCCTTCAGTCGCAGGGCTGGCAAAGGTGATCTGCCAGTCATGCTCCAGAAAACACTGGATCAGCTGCATCATGTGCCCGCTGGCTGCAGACGAGCGCGGCTCGGGCCAGACATAGCCGATAATCAGCAGCCGGTTTTTTGTGTGTTCGCGGGAAAGGGCAGGCGCAGCGTCGAGACTAGACAAGAATGCTTTTTACCTTGTCGCGCAACTGGTCGATGGAGAACGGCTTGCCGATGGAGTGCATGCCCGGTGGAACGTCGATGTTCTCGGAGTAGCCACTGGCGAACAGTACCGGCAGCTCCGGGCGCAGCTCGATGACTTTTTTGGCCAGCACGGTGCCTTTCATGTCAGGCAGCCCCTGATCGGTCATCAGCAGATCGATGCGATTGCTGGAATCGGTCACCAACTCCAGCGCAGAGGTCGCGTCTTCAGCCTCAAGCACGGTGTACTCCAGCTCTTCGAGCACGTCGACAATCAGCATGCGCACAATGGCGTCGTCTTCGACCACAAGAATGGTGCTCGCAGCGTCCGGCATGGTTGACTCCTTAAAGCCTTAATGGGGTTGTCACGCAAACAGCGCTGAATGCCATGCATCCTGCTTTATTGGCTCGGCATCGCCAAGCCGCTCTGTCCGCTATTGGTACAGTCTATGTATCAGTAAGTAAAAACGGTAGGGAAGTTCAATGGGTGAACAAATACCGGGAATCGCGACGACAATTCAGGGTCCATGCGTCAAGCGCACAGATGTCGGCGTGCTTATCGCCGATTTATGTGTGAAATTTCAATCCTCTATGTGAGAAATGAGAGTGTTTTTCGTAGGATTGCGGCAAACTCTGTTGTTTTGATCCATTTGTCAGGGATATTTCATGAATCGGACGTCTGTCGTCGATGAGCAGCGCTTTCGCAAGTTACTGGGACGTAACGTAGGCTTGCCACTGGGTGTCGGTGTGCTGAGTGCAGTTTTCTTCATCCTGTTGATCAGTTATCTGCTGGCGGCGATTCAGTGGGTCGAGCACACCGACCGGGTTATCAATAACACCAACCGCTCGATGAAGCTCTCCATCGACATGGAAACCGGCATGCGCGGTTTTCTGCTGACCGGCGATCAGCACTTCCTCGACCCTTACGAGCTGGCCAAGCCGTTGCTGGCCGCTGAACTGGAAGGCCTGATGAGCCTGGTGGAAGACAACCCCACGCAACAGGACCGATTCAGGCGTCTTTCCACCATGCAGCAAGAGTGGAACGCTTTTGCCCAGCAGATGATCGACCTGCGGCGCAACAATGGCGACTTTCTGGCGCCGGTCCTGGCGGGGCGGGGCAAGCGAATTACCGATCAGATCCGCACCGAGTATGAGCAAGCGGTGGAAATGGAGCAGCAGCTTCGCCTGACGCGCAATGCCGAGGTGACGCGCAGTACGGTGCTTTCGGTCTCGCTGTACCTGATATTCGTGGTGATTGTCAGCGGCATCCTGGCGTATATCGGCCGCAGAGACCTGATGTCTCTTTCGGGCACCTACAGCGAAAATATCAGGTTGCAGGAAATCAATGCCGAACGGCTGCAAAAGGTGGCTTGGCTGCGCAATGGTCAGAGCGAGCTGGCGGAGCAGGTGCTTGGGCAACTGACACTCAACATGCTTGGCGGCCACATCCTGCAGTTTCTGACCCGTTACCTGGGCGCTTCGGTGGGGGCGGTGTATATCCGCCAGGAGCATGGTGGCCTGTCGCGTGTAGCATCCTACGGTTTTTCCCGCGAGCAGGAGCAGCAGGCGCAGGTCATCCACAGTGACGAAGGCATCGTCGGCCAGGCGGCACGACAGAAGCGGATCATCACCCTGGATGATCTGCCGGAAGGCTATTTTTTCAAGGTGGCTTCGGGTCTTGGCGAAGGATCACCTCGCAGCGTGATCGTCGTGCCTACCAGTAATGACGATCAGATCAACGGGGTCATCGAGCTGGGCTTTTTGCGCCCTCTGACCGAGCAGGACATCGAGTTTCTGGAGTTGGTTTCCGAAAACGTCGGTACGTCCATAGAAGCGGCACGTTATCGTCAGCGCTTGCAGGAAGTGCTCGCCGAAACCCAGCAGCTCAACGAAGAATTGCAAGTGCAGCAGGAAGAGTTGCGAACCGCCAACGAAGAACTCGAAGAGCAGTCGCGTATTCTCAAGGAGTCCCAGGCGCACCTGGAAACCCAACAGGCCGAACTGGAGCAGACCAACGAGCAACTGGCCGATCAAGGCAAGGCGCTGGCTGAGCAGCGTGATGCGCTGGACCGGAACAATGAAGAGTTGAGCATCGCTCAAACCGAATTGCAGGCCCGGGCAGACGAGCTGCAACGCTCCAGCAAATACAAGTCTGAATTTCTCGCCAATATGTCCCATGAGCTGCGCACGCCGCTCAACAGTTCGTTGATTCTCGCCAAATTGCTGGCCGAGAACCCGAAAGAAAACCTCACCGCCGAACAGGTCAAGTTCGCCGAGTCGATCTATTCGGCTGGCAACGACCTGCTGAACCTGATCAACGACATTCTGGACATCTCCAAGGTCGAAGCCGGCAAGCTGGAAGTGCGTCCGGAGAACAGCAGCGTGCCGCGTCTCGTGGAAGGCCTGCGCTCCATGTTCATGCCGCTGGCCGCCGAGAAGAAGCTGGCATTCTCGGTCGATATACAGGCGGGCGCGCCGACCATGCTGTTCACCGACCGCCAGCGTCTGGAGCAGATTCTCAAAAACCTGCTGTCCAACGCGATCAAGTTCACCGAAGCGGGCGCGGTCAGCATGATCGTCTCTCGGCAGCCAGGCGCGGGCATCGTGTTCAGCGTGCGTGATTCGGGCATCGGCATCGCGGAAGAGCATCAGCAGGGCATTTTCGAGGCATTCCGTCAGGCCGACGGCACGACCAACCGGCGTTACGGCGGCACAGGTCTTGGGTTGTCGATTTCCCGGGATCTGGCGGCACTGCTGGGCGGATCAATCGGCGTCACCAGCGCGCCGGGGCAGGGCAGTATCTTCACACTCGTGCTGCCGGAGCAATACATCGAGCAGGGCTCGGTTGAATCCGGTATTGATCCGGTCGTCGTCGCTCCCACCGCTCAGCGCCTGCCTGCGCCCGTTGCACCGGTCATTCAGCCGCCTGCACTGGTCGAGCCAGCGGCACCGGTGTTCGCCGATGACCGCGAAAAGGCGCCGTTCCAGCGGCGCTGTATTCTGGTCATCGAAGATGAAGTGCGATTCGCGCAGATTCTGTTCGATCTGGCCCACGAACTGGGCTACGACTGCCTGGTCGCGCACGCTGCCGATGACGGCTTCAACCTCGCCGCACGCTATACGCCCGACGCCATCCTGCTGGACATGCGCCTGCCGGATCACTCCGGCCTGACCGTGTTGCAGCGCCTCAAGGAGCTGGCCCCGACCCGACACATTCCGGTGCATGTCATTTCGGTCGAGGACCGTCAGGAGGCGGCGCTGCACATGGGCGCCATTGGCTACGCAGTCAAACCGACCACGCGTGAAGAGCTCAAGGACGTGTTTGCCAAGCTGGAGGCCAAGCTGACCCAGAAGGTCAAGCGCATCCTGCTGGTCGAAGACGACGCGTTGCAGCGTGACAGCATTGCGCGGCTGATCGGTGACGACGACATTGAAATCACCGCGGTAGGTTTTGCTCAGGAAGCGCTGGACCTGCTGCGCGATCATGTTTACGACTGCATGATCATCGACCTGAAGCTGCCGGACATGCTGGGTAACGAGTTGCTCAAGCGCATGTCGACGGAGGATATCTGTTCGTTCCCGCCGGTCATTGTCTACACCGGGCGCAACATGACCCGCGATGAAGAGGCCGAGCTGATGAAGTACTCGCGCTCGATCATCATCAAAGGCGCACGCTCACCCGAGCGGCTGCTGGACGAAGTGACCCTGTTCCTGCACAAGGTCGAGTCGCAGCTCTCCAATGAGCGGCAGAAGATGCTCAAAACCGCACGCAGCCGGGACAAGGTATTCGAAGCGCGCAAGATTCTCGTGGTCGACGACGATGTGCGCAATATCTTCGCCCTGACCAGTGCGCTGGAGCACAAGGGCGCAGTGGTGGAAATCGCCCGCAATGGTTTCGAAGCGATCGCGAAGCTCAACGAGGTCGAAGATATCGATCTGGTGCTGATGGACGTGATGATGCCCGAGATGGACGGCTACGAGGCGACCATCGAGATCCGCAAGGACCCGCGCTGGCGCAAACTGCCGATTATCGCGGTGACTGCCAAGGCCATGAAGGATGATCAGGAGCGTTGCCTGCAGGCCGGTTCCAACGATTATCTGGCCAAGCCTATCGACCTGGACCGCCTGTTTTCGCTGATTCGTGTCTGGCTGCCGAAAATGGAGCGTATCTGAATGAGCGCAGCCCTGCCGTGCCGCGTCCGTGCCAGTGCGGGACTTCGTTATGCCGCTTGATCGAAGTGTCGACATCGAACTCAGGCTGCTGATAGAGGCGATCTACCTCAAGTACAGCTATGACTTTCGAGATTATTCTGGCGCGTCCGTCAAACGGCGTGTGACGCATGCCCTGCGCCAGTTCGAATGCAGCACCATTTCTGCGTTGCAGGAACGGGTGCTCCACGATCCTGCGGCGTTCATGCAGCTGTTGCAGATTCTTACCATTCCCGTGAGCGAGATGTTCCGCGATCCCGCGCACTTTCTGGCGATCCGCACGGAGGTGGTGCCGTTGCTGCGCACCTATCCGTCCATCAAGGTCTGGATTGCCGGTTGCAGTACGGGAGAGGAAGTCTATTCCATGGCCATTCTGCTGCGCGAAGAGGGTCTGCTCGAGAAGACCATCATTTACGCAACCGACATCAACCCCTATTCGCTGGAGAAGGCCAAACAGGGTATTTTCTCCATGGAGAACCTGCGGACCTACACCGAGAACTATCGGAACTCCGGCGGCCAGCGCAATTTCACCGATTACTACACCTCGGCTTACGATTACGCGATTTTCGACAAAACGCTTCGCGAGAATGTGACCTTCGCTGATCACAGTCTGGCGACGGATAGCGTATTTTCCGAGACTCAATTTATTTCTTGCCGTAACGTATTGATTTATTTCAATAAAAAGTTGCAAGATCGCGCGTTCGGCTTGTTTCACGAGTCGCTGAGTCATCGTGGCTTTCTGGCGCTGGGCAGCAAAGAGACGCTCGATTTTTCCGCTTACGGCGACGCTTTCGAGACGTTGATCAAGCCTGAGCGGATCTATCGCAAACTATGAAAACCGATTTCAGTGCCGACTCGACCGGTAACGGCTTGCCCATCGTCGATGCGATTGTCGTGGGCGCGTCAGCCGGCGGGGTAGAGGCGTTGCTGAGAATATTCAGCACGCTACGGCCCGGTTTCAGTTTGCCTATATTGACGGTGCTGCATTTGCCGGATGATCGACGCAGCCAACTGGCGAATGTGTTCCAGAATCGTTTGCCGATACCCGTCAAGGAGGCCGATGACAAGGAGGATATCGTGCCCGGCACGCTCTATTTCGCCCCGGCGGGTTACCACCTCTCAGTGGAGTCTGACCGAAGCCTGTCGTTGAGCCAGGAGGAGCGGGTGTTTTATTCGCGGCCGAGCATCGACATTCTGTTTGATTCGGCTGCGGACGCCTATGGCTCGCGGCTGGCGGGCGTGCTGCTGACCGGTGCCAATAACGATGGCGCGCGAGGTTTGCTGCAGGTCAGGAAATACGGTGGTTTCACGGTGATACAGGACCCTTTGCAAGCCCAGGCCTCGACCATGCCCGAGGCCGCTCTGGCGCTGCAATCGCCTGATTACCTTCTTTCTCTGAATGATATTGGCCGATTGCTGGTCGAGCTGGAACGAACCGCATGTTAAGTGAAATTCAGGCCAAGCTGCTTATCGTCGACGACCTGCCGGAAAACCTGCTGGCGCTCGATGCATTGATCAAGCGCGAAGACCGCATCGTATTCAAGGCCCTGTCGGCTGACGAGGCGCTGTCGCTGCTGTTGCAGCACGAGTTCGCCTTGGCCATTCTCGACGTGCAGATGCCAGGCATGAACGGGTTCGAGCTGGCAGAGATGATGCGCAGCACGGAAAAGACCAAGAACATCCCGATCGTGTTTGTCAGCGCTGCCGGTCGAGAGCTGAATTACGCCTTCAAGGGCTATGAAAGCGGGGCGGTGGATTTTCTGCACAAGCCGCTGGATATTCATGCGGTGAAGAGCAAGGTCAATGTCTTCGTCGATCTGTATCGACAGCGCAAGGCCATGAAAATCCAGCTCGAAGAACTGGAGCGCAGTCGCCAGGAGCAAGAGCTGCTGCTCAAGCGCCTGCAGTCCACTCAGGGCGAGCTTGAGCATGCGGTGCGCATGCGCGATGACTTCATGTCGATCGTCTCCCATGAGGTGCGCACGCCGCTCAATGGTCTGATTCTGGAAACCCAGCTGCGCAAATTGCATCTGGCCAAGGACAACGCCGCAGCGTTCACTATGGAAAAGCTGCGCGCCATGGTGGACCGCGATGAGCGGCAGATTCAAAGCCTCATCCGGCTGATCGAAGACATGCTTGATGTGTCGAGAATTCGCACGGGTAAATTGTCGATCCGGCCCAGCCCGTTTGATTTGAGCGAGCTGGTCACCCAGTTGCTGGAAAGCTTCGCTGCGCAGATTGCCGCTGCCCACTCCAGCATCACGCTGGTTGCCGACGAACCGGTGATTGGCGTCTGGGATGAGTTCCGCATCGAGCAGGTAGTAGCCAATCTGCTGACCAACGCGTTGCGTTATGGGGCACGCAAGCCTGTCGAAGTGCGTGTGTTCGGCAAGGAAGGTCACGCGTATATCGAAGTCACGGACCAGGGCATCGGTATCACGCCTGAAAACCAGAAGCGTATCTTTCAGCAATTTGAGCGTGTCACGAGCAACCACGCGGTTGCCGGGCTGGGGCTCGGGCTGTTTATTTCCGAGCAGATTGTGATGGCCCATGGTGGCCGTATCGAGGTTGAAAGCGAGGAGGGCGTGGGGTCTACCTTCCGGATTTGTCTGCCTTTGTAGCGCGTTGCTGCAACTGATAGCCACTGGCGATCAAGTTTAATCAGAGTTGCGCGCAACCTCCCATGACGGCTGTGGTCGTAATGGCAGCTATTTATAAGATCGAAGGCAGTTCAATGAGCGCTGATGCAGAAAACGTCGTACTAATCGTCGAAGACGAACCGCTGATCCTGATGTTGCTGGCCGATTATCTGTCAGGGGTGGGCTATCGCGTCCTTCAGGCGGAAAACGGTGAGCAGGCTTTCGAGATTCTGGCCACCAAGCCTCATCTGGACCTGATGATCACCGATTACAGATTGCCGGGCGGCATTTCGGGCGTGCAGATCGCCGAGCCCGCCGTCATGCTGCGTCCGGAATTGAAAGTGATCTTCATCAGTGGCTATCCGGCGGAAATTCTGGAATCCGGCAGCCCGATTGCCGCCAAGGCGCCGATTCTGGCCAAGCCGTTCACGATGGAAACCTTGCAGTCCAAGATTCAGAGCCTGCTGGCCTAACGCTGCCTGCCGCCCGACCGGCCAAGAGCGTTGCATGCCACGACCATTGAATGAAGAAGCCTGATCTCAGGCTTCGATCATTTCCCGCACTTTCGAGGTCAGGTGGTCAAAGGCGAACGGCTTGGTGATCAATTGCATGCCGGTTTCCAGAAAGCCTGCGCGCACCGCGGCATGCTCGGCATAGCCAGTAATGAACAGCACCTTCAGCTCTGGCCTTAACTGGCGAGCGATTTCGGCCAGTTGTCGACCATTCATCCCCGGCAGCCCTACGTCACTGATCAACAGATCGATACGCTGCCCCGATTCAAGAATGGGCACGGCACCCGGCGCGTCACTGGCCTCGATAAAGGCATAGCCCAGTTCGCTCAGTACTTCGCTGACCAGCGCGCGGACGGCGGAATCATCTTCCACGATCAGCACGGTTTCGCCGTCTTCAGCGCAAATCGCATGGCTCTGAAAACTTTGCTCATCGTCATTCTGCAGCCCCTGAAAGCGCGGCAGGAACAATTGCACGGTGGTGCCCTGACCGACTTCACTGCTGATCGAAACATGGCCGTGCGACTGTTTGCTGAAGCCGTAGATCATCGACAGACCGAGGCCGGTGCCTTGACCAATCGGTTTAGTGGTGAAAAACGGATCAAACGCGCGATTGATCACCGCTTCCGGCATGCCGCAGCCGGTATCACTGACACTCAACACCACATAATCGCCCGGCAGCAGGTTTTCATGGGCGTTGGTGAAGGTCTTGTCCAGTTGCCGGTTGAATGTCTCGACCACCAGTTCACCACCCTCGGACATCGCGTCGCGTGCATTGAGTACCAGGTTGAGCAGCGCGTTTTCCAGCTGGTTGGGGTCGGCTTCGGCGGTCCATAAATCTTCCGCCAGCCGCACCTGCAGTCGGGTGCTCTCGTTGACGCTGCGGCGCAACAGCTCATCCATGGCGCTGACCAGATGGTTCATGTTCACTGGCTTGGAGTCCAGCGACTGGCGACGCGAGAACGCCAGCAGGCGATGGGTAAGGGCGGCAGCGCGATTGGCTGAGGTCACACCCAGATCGATCAGGCTTTCCAGTTCCTGCACCTGGCCGCGCGCCACACGTCTTCTGATCAGCTCAAGGCTGCCGATGATGCCGGTCAGCATATTGTTGAAGTCGTGGGCGATACCGCCAGTCAACTGACCCACCGCTTCCATCTTTTGCGACTGACGCAGTACTTCTTCCTTATGACGCAACTGGGTGGTGCGTTCTTCGACCTGCTGCTCAAGGGTTTCGTTGAGGCGGCGCAACTGGGATTCGGCCTGTTTGCGTTCGGTGATGTCCGACGTCACGCCGACCAGTGTGCTGACCCGGTCGTTCTCGCTGTGAATCGCGCGTGCGCGCACGTCCACCCAGTTGAGTGAGCCATCAGGCCAGACATTGCGGTATTCGATGATGAAGTCCACGCCGGAATCCAGACTGCGCTGTAGCGCTGACTGCATGCGTGGCTGATCTTCCGAGTAGACGACTGACAACCAGTTGTCATAACTGAACGCTTCGTGCTCATCCAGACCGAAATGCGCCTTGGTGATGGCCGAGCAGCTCAGCTTCAGGTTCTCCGCCTGCAATTGCCACGAGCCAAGACGTCCGGCTTTCAAGGCGTTCTGCAGGCTGCGTTCGCTTTCGTGCAGATCTTCGATTCGCGCCCTGGCTTCATATTGTCGCCTTCGACCGCGCACTGCTGTGGTCACCAGACTCACCAGTGTCACCGGATGAAACGGGCGTTCCAGAAAGGTCACATTGCCGAGAAGGTTACCCAGACGGGCGGACGGATTGTGTTCCGGTCCGCCGTGATGGGTGAGCAAGACGATGGGCAGGTCAGACCACGCGGGTTGCCGTTCCAGCATATTCAGTAGCGGGTTGATATCGCCGTTTTGCAGCGCTTCATCGGCGATGACCGCAAGGCCCGCGCCGTCGCCCAGCTCTTTGACCAGATCCGTCAGGTCGTTGACCACTGCTGCCGGGAAGCCCGCTTCTTCGAGTATTCGCAGGGCAATCCGGTTGTCTCGTCCTCGGGGCGCGAGAATGATTGCGCGTTCGGATAACTGACCCGGAATACTCACAGATCTTCATCCACCAGGAGTGGCTTTTTGTCGCCCATATAATTGGGAATTCCGCCCAATACGCCCTGGAAGGCATCCAGTGGCTCGCCGATGGTCAAGCCATTCGAGCTGATACGGTATTCGCGAATGGTCGACTCGTGCGTGCCGGTACGCTTTTTGATAACCGATACAGCCCGACGCACCTGACCCAGTGCCTCGAAATAGCGCAGCAGGATCACGCTGTCGGCGAGATAGGTGATATCGACCGGAGAGCGCATGTCACCCACCAGCCCGTGCTGCGCGACAGTGATGAATGTCGAGGCGCCTTGCCGATTGAGGTAGAGCAGCAGTTCATGCATGTGCAAAATCAGCGCGCTTTCTTCCGGCATCGCGGCCTGATAGCCATTGATACTGTCGATGATCACGGTTTTTATCTGCTTGCGGTCCACCGCGCTTCGTACCCGATGCGCGAACTCACCGGGAGACAGTTCAGCCGCGTCGATTTGCTCGATCAGCAGATTACCGGTGTCCTTCAGTGCGCGAAGGTCAATCCCGAGCTTGAGCATGCGCTCGAACAGCAGGCCCATCTCTTCATCGAAGATGAACAGACCGACTCGCTCGCCGCGTGCAACAGCCTGCACTGCAAATACCAGCGATATCAGTGACTTGCCCGTACCGGCCGGGCCAAGAATCAAAGTGCTGGAACCACTCTCGATTCCACCGCCCAACAGTTTGTCGAGCCCTTCGATCCCGCTGCTCATCTGCGTGCGTGGGAAGTCCGAGCGGTATTCAGCGGCCACCAGGCGCGGGAATACCTGTATGCCGCCATGAGCAATGGTGAAATCGTGGTAGCCGCCCCGGTACTTCTGACCGCGGTATTTGACGATCTTGACGCGCCTGCGCTCGGCACCGTAGATCGGCGTCAGCGATTCGAGGCGGATCACGCCGTGGGCGACACTGTGTACGGTTTTGTCGAGCGCTTCGGTGGTCAGGTCATCCAGCAACAGTACTGTCGCGTTGTAGCGACTGAAGTAATGCTTGATGGCCAGAATCTGGCGACGATAGCGCAAGGAGCTCTGCGCCAGCAGGCGAATTTCCGAAAGGCTGTCGATGACTACTCGCGCGGGTTTCACGCGCTCGACCACCTCGAAGATGTGGCGCGTGGCCTCACCGAGTTCCAGGTCAGACGAGTAGAGCAGGCTCTGATGGTGATCGGAGTCCAGCAGGTTCTCGGGCGGGGTCAATTCGAAAATATTGATCTCGTCAGCCAGTTCCCAGCCGTGCGACGCCGCGCCTTCGCGAAGCTCGTGTTCGGTCTCGGACAGGGTGATGTACAACGACACTTCACCCGCGTCCGCTCCCGCTTGTAAAAACTGAAGTGCTACGGTTGTCTTGCCGGTTCCGGGTTCGCCTTCAAGAAGGAAAACATGATTGCGTGAAAGACCCCCTGACAGGATGTCGTCCAGACCTTCAATCCCGGTTGCCGCTTTTGACGTATTCAAGTATCGCCCTCTGATAACCCATGTAGGTTTTAATACCGCTTAACTCTGGACCACCCCACATGCGGGCGGTTCACACTATTTGTGGCTGGATTTGCGATTATAGCCATTCAAATGAGTGGTTCAGGGTCCGGGAAAAGTCAGTTCAGTCCGCTTACGATAGTTACAGCGGTGTTGTTATAGTTTCTCTTCCGGGCTTTGAACCTGTTTAAGGATGACGCGATGCTCAATTACCAGGCCTTCAAGGTCGAACTGACCGACAGCATTGCTCATGTGCAGATCAACAGGCCTGACAAGGTCAATGCCATGAACGCGGCATTCTGGACCGAAATCATTGAGATATTCGACTGGATAGAACGCAACGATGCCATTCGCGTCGTGGTGCTGAGCGGCGCGGGCAAGCACTTTTCGTCAGGCATCGACCTGGCACTGCTGGCCTCGGTCGCTAACCAGATGGGCGACGACGCGGGCCGTAATGCGCGCCTGCTCAGACGCAAGATCCTCGACATGCAGGCCTCGTTTACTGCCGTCGACCAGTGTCGCAAGCCGGTACTGGCTGCCATTCAGGGCTATTGTCTGGGCGGCGCAATCGATCTGATCTCGGCCTGTGACATGCGCTACGCCGCTGCCGACGCGCAATTCGCGATTCGTGAAATCGATATGGGCATGGCCGCCGACGTCGGCACCTTGCAGCGTCTGCCGCGGATTATCGGCGATGGAATGTTGCGCGAGCTGGCCTACACCGGACGTACTGTCGGCGCTGAAGAGGCGCAACGAATCGGACTGGTCAATCGCACCTTCGATGATCATGCATGTCTGTTGGACGGTGTATTTGCGCTGGCGCGGGAAATCGCAGGCAAGTCACCGATCGCCATCGAAGGCACCAAGCAGATGATCGGCTATATGCGCGATCACCGGGTCGAAGACGGGCTCGAACACGTTGCCATCTGGAACGCCGCCATGTTGCAATCGCCCGATCTCAAATTGGCGATGGTTGCGCAAATGAGCAAGCAGAAGCCGGTATTCGATAACTGAAGCAGCACAATGCTTGTGCGCAGACAAAGGAGTTTTTCCATGACGCGCCCGGTGCGTTGGACAACAGCAGTTCTGGATGTCGAGACCAAAGAGGGTCTGGCCGTGGTCCACAGCGATCAGGGCTTCCTGCTGGATAACAATGGCGTGATGTTTCCCAGAGCCTGGCTGAACGGGCTGGACCTGCCGGTACAGAGCGAGCACGGCATCGGGTATCTGGACGGCGAACCTGTGTATCTGCTGGTGCTGGAAGCGTGCGTCGCGGTCGAGGGCTGCGCCTGGCAGGGCTTGCGCCAGTTCATGATGGAAGGCGACTTCGCCGTGTTCCAGATGCTGGGGTACGCTGCTCAGGTCAGCACATGGGCCAGGGAACATCGTTTCTGTGGCGCGTGTGGCCGGCCGACAGTACAAATCCCCGGTGAGCGGGCCATGTACTGCGAGCACGACAAACTGCGCCTGTACCCGCGTATTTCTCCAAGCATGATCGTGCTGGTGACCCGGGGCGATGAAATCCTGCTGGCCCGTTCGCCGCGCTTTGTGACGGGCATGTACAGCGCGCTGGCCGGCTTCGTCGAGCCGGGTGAGTCAGCGGAAGACTGCGTACACCGTGAAGTGATGGAAGAGGTGCAGGTCAGGATCAGGAACCTGAAGTACCTGGGGAGTCAGTGCTGGCCGTTTCCGCACTCGATGATGCTGGGCTTTCATGCCGAATACGACAGCGGCGATATCGTGCCGCAGGCAGAAGAGATCGAGGACGCACGCTGGTTTCACATCAATGATCTGCCAGCATTGCCGGCCAATCGCTCAATCGCCCGCTATCTTATTGAAGCCTATCTGGCACAGCGCTCAGGCGCCGCCGAACCAGTGCTGCCAGGCTAGACGCACCGTCAGCCCCAGCACCACGGTAATGAACACCGGGCGGATGAATCTGGCGCCGCCCTTGATGGCCGTTCCGGCGCCGAAGTAGGCGCCGAGCATCACCGCCAGGCCCATGCTGAGGCCGATGATGTAATCCACCTGGCCGGAAAACATGAACACCGACAGCGCGACCGCATTGCTGACGAAGTTCATGCTGCGCGCCACGCCGCTGGCCTTGACCAGATCCACCGGGTAGAGCAGCAGCGTGCTGACCGTCCAGAAAGCGCCGGTGCCCGGTCCGGCGACGCCGTCATAGAAACCCAGCCCCAGGCCCTGCGGTAACTGCCATTTCTTTTTGATCGGCGCGTCGCTGTCCAGTGGTGCCTTGGGCGTACCGCCAAACAGCAGGTACAGCCCGCAGCCGAATACAATCACCGGCAGCATCTGGTTCAGCCATTCGGCAGGCAGATAATGGGCGATTACAGCGCCCAATGCTGCGCCGACGGCGGTGCCGATCACGGCATGCACCCACTGGCGCGGATGAAACAGCTTGCGCCGGTAGAACGTGAAGCTGGCCGTGGCCGAGCCGAAGGTTGAACTGAGCTTGTTGGTTCCCAGCACCAGATGCGGTGGCAGCCCGGCCGTCATGAGTGCCGGCGTCGTGAGCAACCCGCCGCCGCCTGCAATGGCGTCGATGAAGCCCGCTAAAAATGCCACAACGGCGAGGATGGCGAGGGTGGTCAGGTCGACGCTGAGTTCAAAAGGCATGACGAGAGGGGCTTATAAAGAGAGAGCGGCAAGGGGCGAAGAGGCTGCCCGAACGTCACGCATTCTACCCCCTCGCCAGCCCTCGCAGGAAGTCAGATATCTTCCAGCGCGACCCAGCGTTGCTCGGCCGCCGCAAGGCGTATGGCCGTCGCCAGGCGCTCGATCTGCCAGGCCTCTTCGAAGTCGGGACCGCGGCTGCTGTGCCCGCATACCGCCTGAATCAGCGCCTGTACTTCAAGTGCTTTGAGCTCGTTGTAGCCCAGTTGATGGCCGGGGGCAGGGCAGAAGGCGGCGTAACCGGGCTGGGCCGGGCCTGCCAGCAGACGCTGAAAACCATCGCGACCCGATGCGCCTGCCCGATACACGCGCAGTTCGTTCAAGCGCTCCTGATCGAATGCCAGCGTGCCCAGGGTGCCGCTGATTTCAAAGCTCAAGTGGTTCTTGTAACCGTGCTTGAGCCAGCTGCTGCTGAAGGTCCCGCGCGCGCCGTTGCTGAAACGCAGCAGTGCATGGGTCTGGTCGTCGACTGCAATAGGGCGCATTTCGTGGCTGCCCGGACTGGCAGGACGCTGCAGGTGTACGGTGCTGCAATCGGCGCAGACTGCTTCGACATCGCCCACCAGATAACGCGCCATGCCCAGCAAGTGGCTGCCCAGATCAGCCAGTGCGCCGCCTGCGTGCGCGGCATCGCAGCGCCATGACCAGGGAGAGGCCGGGTTGGCCATGAAGTCTTCGCTGAACTCACCCTGAAAACTGACGATATCGCCCAGTTCGCCTGCCTCGATCATGTCTTTGGCCAGACCAATCATCGGGTTGTGCTGATAGTTGTAACCGACTTTGGTCACCACTCCGGCCGTTTTGGCACTGCAGCGCATCTCATCGGCCTCAGCCAGACTCACCGCCAGCGGCTTTTCACAGTAAACCGCCTTGCCCGCAGCGATGGCGGCCATGGCCATGGGGAAATGCAAATGGTTGGGCGTGGTGATTGCGACGATCTGCACGCGGGGATCGTGGATCAGTTGCTGCCAGTCAGCATGACTGCGATCGAAGCCCCATGTCTGCGCGCAGTGTTCGGCTCGCGCGCTGTCGGCATCGGCCAGGGCAGCGAGACGAATGCGGGCTGGCAGTTCAAGGGCCGCGTTGGCATTGCCGAACGCCAGCGCATGGGCTCGGCCCATGAAGCCGGTGCCGATGAGGCCGATGCCCAGTTCCGGTAAAGCAACAGCAGAATGGTTTTCCCGCATGACAGTCTCCAGAAAGGATTTTTGTTATGCGGAAAATATATTCCATTTTAATTATTAATGGAAAATTAATTCATTATCTTGAGGAGGTATTGATCAGGACAGAAATCCGCCATCGACGTTCAATGCCACGCCTGTGGTGTAGCTGGACGCCTCACTCGCGAGATACAGCACCGCCCCGGCCATTTCACTGGGGGCCGCGACGCGTTTCAGGGGGATCTGCGAAAGAGCGAGATTGAGGATCGCGTCGTTCTTGACCAGCGCCGAGGCGAATCGGGTGTCGGTCAGGCCAGGCAACAAGGCGTTGCAGCGAATACCGAATTCCGCACACTCCTTGGCAAACACTTTGGTCATATTGACCACCGCCGCTTTGGTCATCGAGTAGACACCCTGATAGGCACCCGGCGACACCGCATTGATAGACGCGACGTTGATAATGCTGCCGCCGCCGTTTTCGCGCATCAGCTTGCCCGCTTCGACAGACATGAAAAAATAGCCACGGATGTTCACGTCCACGGTCTTCTGGAAGGCACTGAGGTCAGTGTCCAGCACGTTGCAGAATTGCGGGTTGGTGGCGGCGTTGTTGACCAGAATGTCCAGTCGGCCGAACTGCTGGCGAACCTGCGCAAACACGCTGGTTATCTGCTCCATTTCGCCGATGTGGCAGGCCATTGCTGTGGCCTGGCCGCCTTCGGCAGTGATTGCGTCAGCGACCGCCTGGCAGCCGTCGAGCTTGCGGCTTGAAACAATAACGTGCGCGCCTTGTTGGGCAAGCAGCCTGGCAATGGCCTCGCCGATGCCACGGCTGGCACCCGAAACGAAGGCGATTTTGCCGTCAAGGTCGAAAAGCTGGGTTCTGGACATGTCAGTTCCTGGTCTTGGCGCCATCAAAGGCTGGATTTGGCAATCACCGCCAGGCTCATTTGCTCAAGCAGCCTGTTCATCTGAATGAACTGGGCAAAGCGTTTGTCCTGAGTCTGGCCGTGAAAGAAACGGTAATAGATCTGTTGCACGATACCGGCCAGACGAAACAGGCCGTAGGTGTAGTAAAAGTCGAAGTTGTCGATGCGAATGCCCGCGCGTTCGGCGTAGTAATCGACGAACGCCTGCCGGGTCAGCATGCCGGGCGCATTGCTGGGCTGACGGCGCATCAACTGCACAGGCGCAGGATCGTCCGCCTGAATCCAGTAGGCGAGGGTATTGCCAAGATCCATCAGTGGATCACCCAGGGTGGTCAGTTCCCAGTCCAGTACGCCGATGATGCGCATCGGGTTCTCCGGGTCGAGGATCACGTTGTCGAAGCGATAGTCGTTGTGCACGATGCTTGTGGTGGGCGAGTCGGCAGGCATTTTCGCTGCCAGCCAGGCCTTGACCTGCTCCCAGGCCGGAGCGTCCGGGGTCATGGCCTTTTCGTAGCGTTCGCACCAGCCGCCAATCTGTCGCTGCACGTAGCCCTGCGGTTTCCCCAGATCACCCAGCCCGCACGCCTGATAGTCGACCTGGTGCAGGTCTACCAGTTTGTCGATGAAGCTTTTGCACAAGTCCTCGGTCTGCTGCGCGCTCAGGCCCAGTTGCGGCGGCAGGTCGGAGCGCAGAATGACACCCTTGACGCGCTGCATGACGTAGAACTCCGAGCCGATTACCGACGGGTCGGTGCAGTGCAGATACGCCTGCGGGCAGTAAGGGAAGGCGTCCTTGAGCTGGTTGAGGATTCGATACTCGCGGCCCATGTCGTGCGCTGACCTGGCCTTGTGCCCGAAGGGCGGACGGCGCAGCACCAGCTCTCTTTCAGGGTACTGGATCAGGTAGGTCAGGTTCGACGCGCCGCCAGGAAACTGGCTGATGGTCGGGGTACCGACGAGCGCCGGGATGTGCGCTTTCAAATAAGGATCAATGAGGGCAACGTCCAGCTCTTCGCCAGGACGAATCTCGGTGGACTGATCGGTCAGTGCCATGTCTATCCCTTGCGCTTATTATGGTCCGATAGAATCATTGACTAATCTAATGACTCCCCCGCCTGTCAGCAACTGCGTAACAGCCTTATAGGTCAGCGTGTTGCCGGGCAATCAGTGGCCTTGATCCCTGTTCAGCCAGGCCAAAAAAAACCGAAGCGGTCAGCTTCGGTTCTGGTGCAACGTACCGGGCGGTTATACCGGAAACAGCTCGCTGAGCTTCATGGCCAGCATCATGTCGCCTTCGGCGCGCAATTTGCCACCCATGAACGCCTGCATGCCGTCGGTCTCGCCGCTGACGATGCCCTTCAGGGTTGCGCTGTCCATGACCAGTGTCACGTTGGCGTCAGGGTTTTCACCTTCCTGCAGTTCGCAGGTGCTGTCCTTGACGATCAGCGCATAGTGTTTGTCTTCGTCGGTGATGTTGAAGCCGAAGACCAGGTCCAGACCGGCAGCAGCCGCTGGGTTGAACTTGGCTTGCATGGTCTTCACGGCGGCGTCTACTGAGGTCATGTCTTGATCCTTTTAGGGTAAGTTCCGCGTCCGCAGGGGCGCGATGTACGGAGATTAGCGGTAAGTAATGAGTTCTGGAGTCTTCAGCAATTGCAGGTGCGTATAGCTGTTGAAGTAAGCCAGGCTGACCTGGTTGCCTTTGAATTTGAGTTGATGCAGCGACGTGTTGACGATATGCCAGTGAAGCTCGAACGCCTGCTGGACGGGCATGCCGGTAATCAGATGCAGCAGCGCGGTGATAGTGCCGCCGGAAGTGAACACGGCGATGCGCTCATGATTGCCTGCGGTCTCCAGAATTCTGTGCAGACCTGCCTGCACGCCAGCCAGGAAAGCTGCCCAGCTTTGCAGCTCGGGGCTATCGTACTGGCCGCTTAGCCAGCGGCGGGTGATCAGGGTGAACAAGCGCTGAAACCCGGCGCTATCTTCTGCTGCGTTGCGCAGGATGTTCAGGGCCTCGGGTTCTTCGGCCAGCATGGCCGGGATCAGCGCACGAATTACGCCTTCGGCATCGAATTCGTCGAAGGCACTGTCCGTCTCGATGACCGGTATATCGTGTCCGGCCTCGGCGTACTGCGCCAGTGCGTGCCGGGCAGTGTCCTGCTGACGAAGCAGCTTACCCGACAGGCAGCGGTCGAACGTCAGACCCAGATCGACAAGGTGTGTACCCAGCACCTGCGCCTGGCGAATGCCCACCGGAGACAGGACGTCGTAATCGTCTGCACCAAATGAGGCCTGGCCATGTCGTATCAGGTAGATGCTGCCCACGTCCGTCGTCGTCTCGGTACGTTGAAGGTCTGGCGAGGTTAGGAGGGATACCGGGGAGCTGTCAATGAAAAAACATACGCTCGTTTGAAATCATCGTTTTAATGGTTTGTTACGGGTCGGCTGCTGGTGAACCGTACAGGGCGCCGGTATGCTGCATTCATCGCTGCTCTTGATGGGTAAGGGCATAACGCAAGTGAGGAACAATCGTGGATTTTGTTGTCGATTACGCAAGTTTTCTGGCCAAGACCGTGACGCTGGTGATTGCCATCGTTGTGGTGCTGGTTGCCATTGCGTCCCTGCGCGGCAAGGGCCGTCGCAAATCAGCCGGCCAGTTGCAGGTCACGCGCCTTAATGACTTCTACAAAGGCCTGCGTGATCGTCTTGAGCAATCGCTGCTGGACAAAGACCGCCTCAAAGCGCTGCGCAAGGAACAGGGCAAGGCGCTGAAGAAGGAGAAAAAGCTGGCCGAGCCGAAGTCCCGCGTCTACGTGCTGGATTTCGACGGTGACATCAAGGCGTCTGCCACTGAAAGCATGCGCCACGAGATCACCGCGCTGCTGACGCTCGCCACTGACAAGGACGAAGTGGTTCTGCGTCTGGAAAGCGGCGGCGGCATGGTCCACAGCTACGGCCTGGCGTCTTCGCAACTGGCGCGTATACGTCAGGCGGGCATTCCGCTGACCGTGTGCATCGACAAGGTGGCTGCCAGCGGCGGTTACATGATGGCCTGCATCGGCACCAAGATCATCAGCGCTCCTTTCGCGATTCTCGGCTCGATCGGCGTCGTGGCGCAGTTGCCGAACGTAATCGCCTGTTGAAAAAGCACGATATTGATTTCGAAGTGCTGACGGCGGGTGAGTACAAGCGCACGCTGACCGTGTTTGGCGAAAACACCGAAAAGGGCCGTGAGAAATTCCAGCAGGATCTGGACATCACCCACGACCTGTTCAAGAACTTCGTTGCCAGCTACCGCCCGCAACTCTCCATCGATGAAGTGGCGACTGGCGAAGTGTGGTTGGGCATGGCGGCGATCGACAAACTGCTGGTCGACGAGTTGAAGACCAGTGACGAGTACCTGGCCGAGCGCGCCAAAGAAGCGGACGTGTTCCACTTGCACTATGTTCAGCGCAAAAGCCTGCAGGAACGCATGGGGATGGCCGCTGCCACTTCAGTGGATCAGATGGCTGCTAAATGGTGGGGACGTTTGACTCAGCAGCGTTTTTGGTAAGCGCCGCATAACGGTAAGGCCGCCGCGTCTCTCGTGCCAATGCGATGAGCCCTGTTCTCAGGGCTTATCGGGGCTTGCGCATGTCGCTGAGTGACGCGGATAAAGGCGCCTTTCAGCGCCTGCGGAACAACGGCAGTGGCTCATCGGCAGCAGCCTGATACGTCACCGAAAAATCCTTCAAGCCTTCCAGCGCTTCATACGGATCTTTGTCCGCACGCACTGCAAAGGCATCAAAACCGCAGCGGCGCATGTAGAACAGCTGGTCGCGCAGCACATCGCCGATCGCCCGCAATTCGCCCTTGTAACCATAACGGTCACGCAACAGACGGGCGTTGGAGAAACTGCGGCCGTCGGTGAAGGCCGGGAAGTTCAAGGCAATGACCTGAAACTGATCGACATCGGCACCGATTTCTTCGGCTTCTTCATCACTGTCCAGCCACACACCCAGACCGCCGTCGCGTGCCTTGAGGGCGTGCGCATGCTCGCGCCACAGCGCCAGCGGAACAATCAGGTCATCGCAGTTGGACAGGCTTTCAAAGGTCGTCTCCTTGGGCAGCAAGTGCCAGGTTTCGTCGATGACCTCGTTGTTCTTAATGATTCGCTGCATAGACGCGCTCCTTGAAAGGGTCAATGCCAATACGCTGATAAGTGTCGATGAAGCGCTCGTCTTCGTTACGTTTCTCGACATAGACGTCGATCAGCTTCTCGATCACGTCCGGCATCACATCCTGGGCGAACGACGGGCCGAGGATCTTGCCCAGGCTTGCATCACGGCTGGCACTGCCGCCGAGAGAAACCTGGTAGAACTCTTCGCCTTTCTTGTCCACGCCCAGAATGCCGATATGGCCGACGTGATGGTGACCGCAGGCGTTCATGCAGCCGGAAATATTCAGGTCCAGCTCACCGATATCGAACAGGTAATCCAGATCGTCGAAGCGGCGCTGGATGGATTCGGCAATCGGTATCGACTTGGCGTTGGCCAGCGAGCAGAAATCACCGCCCGGGCAGCAGATAATATCGGTCAAAAGGCCGATGTTCGGGGTCGCAAAACCGTTTTCGCGCAGCTCGTTCCATAGCGTGAACAGCTGGGCCTGCTCGACATCAGCGAGGATGACGTTCTGCTCGTGGGAGGTGCGCAACTGGCCGAAGCTGTAACGGTCGGCCAGATCGGCGACGGCATCCAGCTGCTTGTCGGTCAGGTCGCCAGGGGCAACGCCGGTCGGCTTGAGCGACAGGGTTACCGCTATGTAGCCCGGCTTCTTGTGGGCCAGCACATTGCGTTGACGCCAGCGTGCGAAGCCTGGGTGTTGAGCGTCCAGCGCCGCCAGTTCAGCGTGCTGATCGCTGAGGGCTTTGTATTCGGGGTCGACAAAATGCCGCGAAACGCGCTGCACTTCCGCTTCGGTCAGCGTGGTCTGGCCGCCACGCAAGTGGACCATTTCGGCGTCGACTTTCTCCGCGAACACTTCAGGAGTCAGCGCCTTGACCAGAATCTTGATCCGCGCCTTGTACTTGTTGTCGCGACGACCGTAGCGGTTGTAGACGCGCAGAATGGCGTCCAGGTAGCTCAGCAGGTCTTGCCACGGCAGGAATTCATTGATGAACGCGCCGACTACCGGAGTACGGCCCAGGCCGCCACCGACGAGTACGCGGAAACCCAGCTCGCCGGCTTCGTTGTGCACCGGCTCAAGACCGATGTCATGGACTTCGATCGCTGCGCGGTCGCGGGTCGAACCGTTGATTGCAATCTTGAACTTGCGCGGCAGGTAGGCGAATTCCGGGTGGAATGTGGTCCATTGACGAACGATCTCGCACCACGGGCGCGGGTCGATCAGCTCATCGGCTGCAACGCCGGCAAACTGGTCGGTGGTCACGTTGCGCAGGCAGTTGCCACTGGTCTGGATGGCGTGCATCTGCACGGTCGCCAGTTCGGCGAGGATATCCGGTACATCTTCAAGCGCCGGCCAGTTGAACTGGACGTTCTGACGGGTGCTGATGTGTGCATAGCCCTTGTCGTAGTCGCGGGCAATTTTCGCCATCATGCGCGCCTGACGCGAGGTCAGCTGGCCGTAGGGTACGGCGACGCGCAGCATCGGCGCGAAACGCTGAATATACAGCCCGTTTTGCAGGCGCAACGGTCGAAACTCTTCCTCGCTCAGTTCCCCGGTCAGATAGCGTCGGGTCTGATCCCGGAACTGCTTGACGCGGTCCTCGATGATCCTCTGATCGTAATCGTCGTATACGTACATATAGGTCCTGTTCTCAGGCTTCGTCATGAAGCAGGTCAGTGGCGTGAAGTCCGGGCAGCAATGGCTGTCGTTCGCTGTCTGCCTGCTTCATCTGGTCAATTCTGCGCGCACGGCCGCGCACTCCCCGGGGAGCGGAGGCGACGATAGCAGTTTGCAGATATCGATAAAAGTGATGTTTATATATATGCAAATCACTAAAAGCGATAAGCAATTCGGCGTCTGTTCATATCCCTGCTTGCCGTGTGGTCAAGACTCGACTTTACTGAGGATGCCCACCTTGCGAACGGGTGGGCAGACCTATCCTTTCATGTGCAATCACCCATAAAACTGACAAGAGGCGATGCGATGAGCAAGCACCCTAAACTGACCAAGCCAGGTAAGTCCGTTGATGCCTGGGCCATTCTTTTTATCGTCATTCTGGCCATTGCTGCCGCACTGTTCTGGGCCAGCAGCCGGTAGCGTTGCGGATAAAGATTTGTCCGGAGCCTCCAGAACCTTGTAGTTGCGGCCGATAGCTCGCTTGTAAAGCGTTCAATCGCGGTTGTCTCAAGGTTCAAGTGTATGAAGGTGTGCGTCCGATGGCTGATCGTGTTCGGCTGGTTGTGGTCAGCTGCGTCAAGTGCGGCGTCGGTGGTGTTCATAAGCCCCGGCGCTGAAACAGACGGCTATTGGCTGAGCTATTCGAGAGTCATGCAGACGGCTGCCAGCACCACGGGCATGTCGCTCAAAATACTCTACACCGATCGTGATACACGAACCTTGATCCGTATGGCGCGGGAAACGCTGTCAGGCGACGAGCGACCGGACTACCTGCTGTTTTCCAATGAGCTGAATGTAGCTCCGGAGATTCTGCGCCTGTCTATAGGCAGCGGGGTAAAGCTGTTTGCGGTCAATAACACGCTGACGGCAGACCAGGCGCGTATTCTCGGCGACCTGCGAGCTCGCTATCCGGATTTCATCGGCAGCCTGGTCGGCAACGACGAGGAGGGCGGTTACATGACCGCCAAGCGGCTTATCAGCCTCGCGCCTCACGTTGCAGAGGGCCAGACGGTTGAAATGCTGGCTTTCTCGGGTACCAATACCACCGCGGTTTCGCTGTTGCGTGAGAAGGGCATGTTGCGCGCTGTCGCAGAACATCCCGAGGTGCATCTGCGGCAAATCGTGCTGGGCGGATGGCGGCGTGACAGGGCGCTGGAGCAAGCTCGCGTATTGTTCAAGCGTTACCCGGATATTCGTCTGGTGTGGTCGGCCAATGAGCTGATGGCATTCGGCGCCATGGACGCCTTGCGAGAGCGTGGCGGCATGCCGGGCAGGGAGGTGATGTTCAGTGCCATCAACGGCACTGCCCTGTCATTGCAGGCGCAATTGAATGGCAGCCTTAGTGTGGTCGCCACCGGCCACTTCACCCTGGGAGGCTGGGCGATCATTCTGCTGCATCGCTACGACGCTGCCCAGCCGACCGCGCGCCAGCCGTTGGGCGATCGAACCCTTGATGTCGTGCATCTGGTCGAACCGCAGGACACGCAGCGCTTTCTGGAGGCGACTCGTAACGAGCGCTATCAGCTGGATACCCGAGCGTTCGACCTGAAGGTGCCAGGTGAACTGTCGCCGTTCTCGCTTAAAAGCATGCTCCCGGCTACCGCCGCACACAGCAGATAAGCAATCGCTTCAGGCTGCAGCCGAACCTGCGCCGGCTGCGCTGTTGAAGGTTATTACTCGTCGTAGCCCAGATTGGGCGCCAGCCAGCGTTCGATGATGCTCAGGTCCTGACCCTTGCGGGCTGCGTAGCTTTCAACCTGATCCTTGTCGACCTTGCCCACTGCAAAATACTGCGCCTGCGGATGGGCGAAGTACCAGCCGCTGACCGCCGCCGCAGGGAACATGGCGTAGCTCTCGGTAAGGAATACGCCACTTTTGCCCGGCGTATGCTCCGGAGTACCTTCAGGCAGTGGATCGAGCAGGGCGAACAGGGTGGCCTTTTCAGTGTGGTCGGGACATGCCGGATAGCCGGGAGCAGGGCGGATGCCCATGTATTGCTCTTTGATCAGCGCTTCGTTGTCCAGCGCTTCCTCTTTGGCGTAGCCCCAGTATTCCTTGCGCACCTGCTGGTGCAGCCATTCGGCGCAGGCTTCGGCAAGACGGTCTGCGAGCGCTTTGACCATGATCGAGTTGTAGTCGTCGCCGTTGTCCTGATAGGCCTTGGCAACTTCTTCGGCTCCAATGCCGGCAGTGGTGATGAAGCCGCCAATATAGTCGGTCAGGCCGCTTTCTTTAGGCGCGACGAAGTCGGCTAGCGAGAAATTCGGCTTGCCGTCAGGCTTGATGGTCTGCTGGCGCAAATGATGGAGTTTCGCCAGCGGTTTGCCGTTGTCACCATAGACTTCCAGATCATCATCGTTGACCTGATTGGCTGGCCAGAAACCGAACACTGCGCGGGCGCTGATCAGCTTCTCGTCGATCAGTTTGCGCAGCATCTGTTGAGCGTCCTCGAACAGCGCGGTGGCAGCCTCGCCGACCACTTCGTCGGTCAGGATGCGCGGGTACTTGCCGGCCAGGTCCCAGGAGATGAAGAACGGTGTCCAGTCGATGTACTCGGCCAGCACGTTCAGGTCGATGTCTTGCAGGATGCGTGTCCCGGTGAACGTCGGCCGTGCCGGGGTATGGTTTTCCCAGTCGAACTGCGGCTTCTTCGCCACCGCTGCGCCGTAACTCAGGCGTTCGGTGCGCGCGCTGCGGGCCGAGGTGCGCTCACGCACTTCAATGTATTCCAGGCGGGTCTTTTCAATGAACGCCGGTTTCAGCTCTTTCGACAGCAACTGAGTCGCGACGCCTACAGCGCGTGATGCGTCGGTCACGTAGATCACCGCGTCGTTGCTGTATTTGGGTTCGATCTTGACCGCAGTGTGTGCCTTGGAGGTGGTCGCGCCACCGATCATCAACGGCAAGTGGAAATCCTGGCGTTGCATTTCCCGGGCAACATGCACCATCTCGTCCAGCGACGGGGTGATCAGCCCGGACAGACCGATGATGTCGCACTTCTCGTCGCGAGCGACCTGCAGGATTTTCTCGGCAGGCACCATCACGCCCAGATCGACAATGTCGTAGCCATTACAGCCCAGCACCACGCCGACAATGTTCTTGCCGATGTCGTGCACGTCACCCTTGACCGTCGCCATCAGGATCTTGCCCTTGGCTTCAGGCTTGTCGCCTTTTTCCAGCTC
This sequence comes from Pseudomonas syringae, assembly GCF_023278085.1. Lineage (NCBI taxonomy): Bacteria > Pseudomonadati > Pseudomonadota > Gammaproteobacteria > Pseudomonadales > Pseudomonadaceae > Pseudomonas > Pseudomonas syringae. The sequence continues at coordinate 2,456,015 of NZ_CP066265.1, forward strand.
GATGAACGGGATCAGGTGCGCTACCGCTTGTTTCATGACGCGTGCGGACTTGACCACCTGCGGCAGGAACATCTTGCCCGCGCCGAACAGATCGCCGACCACGTTCATGCCAGACATCAGCGGGCCTTCGATCACTTCGATAGGCCGGTTGAACCCCAGGCGCGACTCTTCGGTGTCCTGAACGATGTGCGTGGTAATGCCCTTGACCAGTGCGTGTTCCAGCCGCTGGTTGACCGGCCAGCTGCGCCACTCCTCGGTCTCGGCTTCCTTCACGCTGCCGTCGCCCTTGTACTTGTCGGCAATGGCCAGCAGTGCGTCGGTGCCGTCTGCGGTACGGTTGAGTACCACATCTTCGACGCAATCACGCAGTTCGGCCGGGATCTGGTCGTAAATTTCCAGCTGCCCGGCGTTGACGATGCCCATGCTCAGGCCGTTGCGGATCGCGTGCAGCAGGAAGACCGAGTGGATGGCCTCGCGCACCGGATTGTTGCCGCGGAACGAGAACGAGACGTTGGACACCCCGCCCGAGGTCAGGGCGTAGGGCAGTTCATCACGGATGTAGGCACAGGCGTTGATGAAGTCCACGGCATAGTTGTTGTGTTCTTCGATGCCGGTGGCGATGGCGAAGATGTTCGGGTCGAAAATGATGTCTTCCGGCGGGAAGCCCACTTCGTTGACCAGAATGTCGTAGGAACGCTTGCAGATTTCCTTCTTGCGCGCCTCGGTATCGGCCTGACCCTGCTCATCGAAGGCCATGACCACCACCGCTGCGCCATAACGCTTGCACAGGCGGGCATGATGGATGAACTGCTCGACGCCTTCCTTCATGCTGATCGAGTTGACGATACCCTTGCCCTGGATGCACTTCAGGCCGGCCTCGATCACTTCCCATTTGGAGGAGTCGATCATGATCGGCACGCGGGAAATATCCGGCTCGCCTGCGATCAGGTTGAGGAAGGTCACCATGGCCTTCTTCGAGTCGAGCATCCCTTCGTCCATGTTGATGTCGATCACCTGGGCACCGGCTTCGACCTGTTGCAGGGCGACTTCCAGGGCCTCGGTGTAGTTGTCTTCACGGATCAGGCGGGCAAAGCGTGCGGAGCCGGTGATGTTGGTACGTTCGCCGACGTTGATGAACAGCGACTGGCGATCGATGGTAAACGGTTCGAGGCCGGACAGACGACAGGCTTTGGGGATGTCAGGAATTTCACGCGGTGTATAGCCGGAGACAGCTTCGGCAATCGCCTTGATGTGCGCAGGCGTGGTGCCGCAGCAGCCGCCGACGATGTTCAGAAAGCCGCTTTGCGCGAATTCTTCGATGATCTTCGCGGTCTGGCTCGGCAGTTCGTCGTATTCGCCGAAGGCGTTCGGCAGGCCGGCGTTGGGGTGCGCAGACACATGCGTGTTGGCCTTGTTGGCCAGTTCTTGCAGATACGGGCGCAGTTCGCTTGCACCCAGGGCGCAGTTCAGGCCGACCGATATCGGTTTGGCGTGGCTGATCGAGTTCCAGAAGGCTTCAGTGGTTTGCCCGGACAGCGTGCGCCCCGAGGCATCAGTGATGGTGCCGGAGATCATGATCGGCAGCTCGAAACCCAGCTCTTCGAATACGCCCTGCACGGCGAAAATCGCCGCCTTGGCGTTGAGTGTGTCGAAAATGGTTTCGATCAGGATCAGGTCGGCGCCGCCTTCGACCAGGCCCTTGGTCGCTTCGGTGTAATTCTCTACCAGCTCATCGAAGGTGACGTTGCGATAGCCGGGGTTGTTAACGTCCGGTGACAGCGAGCAGGTGCGGCTGGTGGGGCCCAGCACACCGGCAACAAAGCGCGGTTTGTCCGGGGTTTCGAGGGTCTTGGCGTCTGCCACCTTACGCGCTAGACGTGCGCCCTCGACGTTCAGTTCGTAGACGATCGATTCCATGCCGTAATCGGCCTGGGACACCTGAGTGGCGTTGAAGGTGTTGGTTTCGAGAATGTCGGCGCCCGCATCAAGGTAGGCCTTTTCAATCGCGCCAATCACATCGGGACGGCTCAGGATCAGCAGGTCATTGTTGCCTTTGACGTCGCTTGGCCAGTCAGCGAAACGCTTGCCGCGATAATCCTGCTCTTCAAGGCGGTAGCTCTGGATCATCGTGCCCATGCCGCCGTCGAGGATCAGAATCCGCTGTTTGAGAGCGTTGAGGAAGGCTTGCTGGCGGGCGCTGCGGTCAGACATGGGGGCTACCTTGAGAAGGTCGATGCTTTAAAGGACGCGATGATAGCAAACCGGAACGCTTTTGGTGCTGATGTGCCTTTTGCATGAAATTCATTCATGTTGCGAGACCGGGTCTTCTACGACGCTGCGCTGTTTCCGGCAAGCACTGTAGTTCACCGTGCTTAAAGGTACACAGGGCTGCAAGCCTTACGGAACATGGCCCGCGGCCATCGTCGTTTCCTGAACGAGAAGGGTTTTTGCGATCTTTTTTCTAAAAGCGCGGTCGGAAATGGGGCGCGCCATGCACCACGCGGTTTTCAGGTGCAGGGTTGATGGTCAGGCAGTAGAGGATTCAGTGATGTTGATTTCGGTTCAGGCCTTACGGGCATTCGCTGCGTGGGTTGTAGTGTGTCACCACTTCATGCAGATTTTTTTTGACTTCAAGGCCAGTGGTCCCATCGGCCAGTTCTTTGTCTCCAAGGGCGCAGTCGGCGTCGATATTTTCTTCGTCATCAGCGGCCTGGTGATTTTTCTGTCTACGCAAAACAAAGAAATGCCCGCGCGGCGCTTCATCCTTCACCGCCTGATCAGAATTGTCCCGGCCTATTGGCTGTACACCGCCGCCATGGGGCTGTTGCTGCTGATCGCAGCGCCGATGCTGCCGCACCAGGTCATCGGCTGGCAGAACTTTCTCCTGTCGCTGATCTTCATTCCTTCGGAAAACCCGGGCGGCTATGGGCTGTACCCGACGCTCAACGTCGGCTGGACGCTCAATTACGAAATGTTCTTCTATCTATTGTTTTCGATGGTATTTCTGTTCGAGCAACGCCATCGACCCCTGATCATTGCGGCGGCACTGTTCGCCGTCAGTGAAGTGCTGGCGAAGGCTGGTCTGATCAGCCGCTTCTACGGCAATGACATTGTTTATGAGTTCCTGCTGGGTATCGGCATTGGCATCCTCTATCGCCGGGGCTTGATACGAAATGCTCTGTGGTTGCCGCTGGCGGGTATCGCCGTGGGGCTGTATGCGATCAACAACTTGACCAATGAGCAGCGGTTGCTCAACTGGGGCCTGCCCAGCGCGCTGATCGTGCTGTCGTGCATTTCCCTTGAACCGTACTTCAGAGGCAGCCGCCTGCTCAAAGTACTGGGGGACTGCTCCTATTCGGTGTACCTGCTGCATGTGCTGGTGCTGTACGGGGGCTTGCTGATGGCGCAGCGCTTTGGCCTTAGTCCTTATGTGGTATTCGCGTTCTGCGTACCGATCATCGCCATCGGCGCATGGGTCAGCTACGAGTGGATCGAGAAGGGCCTTTATCAGCGAATAAAGGGTTGGCTGGACGGACGGCGGCAGGTCACCCACGCGCAGGCGTTATCCTGACAAAAATACTAGGACTTTGTGCGCAGCGGTCGATTGGCGTAAACTGCACGCACGTCTGCGAGGAATTTTCATGACCGCTATCACTATTACCGATGCCGCCCACGATTATCTGGCCGATCTGCTGGAAAAGCAGAATACCCCAGGCATCGGCATCCGCGTGTTTATCACCCAGCCCGGCACTCAGTACGCCGAAACCTGCATTGCCTACTGCAAGCCGGGCGAAGAAAAACCTGATGACAAGGCCATCGGCCTGAAAAGCTTCACGGCCTGGATCGACGGCTTCAGTGAGGCTTTCCTGGATGATGCCGTCGTCGACTACGCCACCGACCGCATGGGCGGCCAGTTGACCATCAAGGCTCCGAACGCCAAGGTTCCGATGGTCAATGCCGACAGTCCGATCAACGAGCGGATCAATTATTACCTGCAAACCGAGATCAACCCCGGCCTTGCCAGCCACGGTGGTCAGGTCACCCTGATCGACGTGGTTGAAGAAGAAGCGAAGAATATCGCCGTTCTGCAATTCGGCGGCGGTTGCCAGGGTTGTGGCCAGGCCGACGTCACCCTGAGGGAAGGTATTGAGCGCACGTTGCTTGAGCGCATTCCCGAGCTGTCGGGCGTTCGCGATGTCACCGACCACACACAGAAAGAAAACGCTTACTACTGAGGCGTTTCTGCTACATAAATAAAACGCTCTGGCCTGGCCAGGGCGTTTTTGTTTGCAGCGAGGGTACTCAAGCCATCTCCACCAGCACCGCGCCTTCATTGACCATCTCGCCCTCGCGGCAGTACAAACCAGTGATCACCCCGGCGCTGGCTGCGCGAATGCTGTGCTCCATCTTCATCGCCTCCAGCACGACCAGTTGTGCGCCTGCGTCGACGGTCTGTCCTGCCTCGACCAGCACGCGCACGATGCTGCCATTCATGGGCGCAATCAGGCTGCCTTGCTGATCGTGACCAGGCTCGGCCTCGGCAATCGGGTCGGCTTGAACAATGGTGTGCAGATCGCCCTGCCATTTGAGATAAAGCGTAGCGCCGCGTCTGATAGCCAGATGCTGATGGCGCACCCCGTCGCGATCAATGCGCAGCTGCTCCCCATCCAGCCTGAACAATGATGCGCTGCTGCTGTGCAAGCGGACGGCTCGGGTATGACCATTGCAAACTAATTGAAGATCGGTCTCTGCTGGCATTCCTGCACGGAAGCCGTTCATGGCCGACCAGGGTGAGTGCGGGTCGGCTGGATTGATGCGCGCCGGTTCGCTTTGGCTGAACGCTTCGCCAGCCGCCTGCCAGAAGGCCTCGCTGAGTTCGATGGTGTCGGGCAGCAGTTGCGATTGGTGGCGCGGGATGAAGCCGGTATCCAGCTCGGCGGCGGCAAATGCCGGATGGGCAATGATGCGCCGCAAGAACGCCAGGTTGGTCCTGACGCCGCCCACGGCGAATTCGTCGAGCATGCCCAGCAGGCGCAGACGCGCCTCTTCACGGGTCTCGCCCCAGGCGATCAGCTTGCCGAGCATCGGGTCGTAAAAGGGCGAAACGCTGTCACCCTCGGCCACGCCGCTGTCCACACGCCTGCCAACGCCATGGGCGGGCTCGCGATACAGATTCAGTGTCCCGGTCGCGGGCAGGAAGTCGTTGGCCGGGTCTTCGGCGTAGAGCCGGACTTCGATGGCATGACCGATCAGCGGAACCTGCTCCTGAGTGATCGGCAGGGGTTCACCGCGCGCCACGCGGATCTGCCACTCGACCAGATCCAGCCCTGTGATGTATTCGGTCACCGGGTGTTCGACCTGCAGGCGGGTATTCATCTCCATGAAGAAGAACTCGCCGCGTGCGTCGAGCAGGAACTCCACAGTACCTGCGCCCACGTAGCCAATCGCCTGGGCGGCCTTGACTGCCGCTTCGCCCATGGCCCGGCGCAGTTCAGTCGTCAGGCCCGGTGCAGGCGCTTCTTCGACCACTTTCTGGTGGCGGCGCTGAATGGAGCAGTCGCGCTCGTTGAGGTACAGGCAATGACCGTGCTGATCGGCAAACACCTGAATCTCGACATGACGCGGTGACAACACGTATTTTTCCACCAGCATTCGTGCATCGCCGAACGACGACTGCGCCTCACGCTGAGCGGAGGCCAGCGCTTCGGTCAGTTCGCTGGCCTGTTCCACCACTTTCATGCCTTTGCCACCGCCGCCAGCGGTCGCTTTCAGCAATACCGGATAGCCAATGCGTTCGGCAGCCGCAGCGAATGTTTCGATATCCTGCGCCGCGCCGTGATAGCCCGGCACCAACGGCACGCCAGCTTTTTCCATCAATGATTTTGCTGCGGATTTGCTGCCCATGGCATCGATGGCCGAGGCGGGCGGGCCGAGAAAAATCAGCCCTGCGTCTTTAATGGCCCGCGCGAAATCAGCATTTTCCGACAGAAAACCGTAACCGGGATGGATCGCCTGCGCGCCGCTAGACCGTGCGGCGTCGATCAGCTTGTCGATCATCAGGTAGCTGTCAGTCGCCTTGCTTCCACCCAGATCCACGCAGACATCGGCTTCACGGCTGTGACGTGCCTCCCGATCAATGGCGCTGTGCACGGCCACCGTGGTCAGGCCCATTCTTTTTGCGCTGCGCATGATGCGACAGGCTATTTCGCCTCGATTGGCGATCAGTAGCGTGTTCAGCTCGGGCAAGCTCATGATTGCGAATCCTTGTGTGTTTCGGTCAGGGCAGGGCGTTCGCCAGGATGCTCATCCGGCGTGCTCTGCCAGCCGGGCGCGCGCTTTTGCAGAAAGGCGCGCAGGCCTTCCTGACCTTCGGCGCTGGTGCGGATGCGGGCAATGGCGCTTTCGCAGTAACGACGCAACGCAGGCGTCAACTCGCCGCTGCCCACCTCGCGCAGCAATTCTTTGCTGACGCGCATGGCCTGCGGGCTGTTGAGCAGCAGGTTCTCGATCCATTCAAGCGTTCGCGCTTCCAGCTCGGTGCCCGCATAGCACTCGGCAATCAGGCCGATCTGCTGTGCGCGCCGGCCGTCGAAGCGTTCCGCGGTCAGTGCATAACGCCGTGCTGCGCGTTCGCCTATGGCTTGAACCACAAACGGGCTGATAACCGCCGGAGCGAGGCCGATGCGTACTTCTGAAAGGCAGAACTGCGCGTCCTCGGCAGCGATAGCCATGTCGCAGCAACTGATCAGGCCCAGCGCACCGCCAAAGGCTGCGCCCTGAACCACGGCCAGCGTGGGCAGCTTCAATCTGGCGAGGGTGTACATCAGCTCCGCCAGCTCCCGTGCATCGTCCAGATTGGTGTTGTAATCCATATCGGCGGCCTGCTGCATCCAGGCCAGATCAGCGCCCGCACTGAAGTGTCGGCCGCGGCCACGGAGCAGCAGAAAACGCAGGCTGGAATTGGCTTGTACCTGGTCCAGCGCGATGATCAGTTCGCGAATCATCTGCGCATTGAATGCGTTGTTCTTGTCCGCACGGTTCAGCCACAGGGTGGCGAAACCTCGCGGGTCTTCGAGCAGTTCTATGGTGGCGAATGAGGTCATGGTGATTTCCCCGCTTACATGCGGAACAGGCCAAAGGTCGTGGGTTCGATGGGCGCATTGAGCGAAGCGGAGAGGGCCAGCGCCAGTATCTCGCGGGTCTGCGCCGGGTCGATGACGCCGTCGTCCCACAGGCGGGCGCTGGAGTAATACGGATGGCCCTGATGTTCATACTGATCGAGGATCGGCTGTTTCAGCTCGGCCTGTTGTTGCGGGCTGAAGGCCTGCCCTGCGCGTTCAGCCTGTTCGCACTTGACCTGCACCAGCACGCCGGCCGCCTGCTCGCCACCCATCACGCCGATTCTCGCGTTGGGCCACATCCACAGAAAACGCGGGTCGTAAGCGCGGCCGCACATGCCGTAGTTGCCAGCCCCGAAACTGCCACCGATGATCACCGTGAATTTCGGCACCCTGGCGCAGGCTACGGCGGTGACCAGCTTGGCGCCATGCTTGGCGATGCCACCCGCTTCGTACTTCTGACCGACCATGAAACCAGTGATGTTCTGCAGAAACAGCAGCGGAATCCCGCGCTGGCAGGCCAGTTCGATGAAATGCGCGCCTTTCTGGGCGGCTTCGGCGAAGAGGATGCCGTTATTGGCCAGAATGGCGATCGGGTAACCGTGCAGATGCGCAAAACCGCAGACCAGCGTGGTGCCGAACAGCGCCTTGAACTCATCAAGGACCGAGCCGTCCACCAGTCGGGCGATGATTTCCCGTACATCAAACGGCTGTTTGGTGTCGGTCGGAATAATGCCGTACAGCTCGTCACTGGCGTAGAGCGGGGCAACGGGGGTGATGACGTTCAACTGACCCTGCTTGCGCCAGTTGAGGTTGGCGATACTGCGCCGTGCCAGCGCCAGTGCGTGTTCGTCGCTCTCAGCGTAATGATCGGCAACCCCGGACGTGCGGCAATGCACGTCGGCACCGCCCAGGTCCTCGGCGCTCACTACTTCGCCGGTGGCGGCTTTGACCAGTGGCGGCCCGGCCAGAAAGATTGTGGCTTGCTGGCGTACCATGATCGCTTCGTCGGCCATCGCCGGTACATAGGCCCCGCCTGCTGTGCAGGAGCCCATGACCACGGCGATCTGGGCAATGCCCTGGGCACTCATGTTGGCCTGATTGAAGAAGATTCGCCCGAAGTGCTCGCGATCCGGAAACACCTCGTCCTGACGTGGCAGGTTGGCACCGCCGGAGTCCACCAGATAGATGCATGGCAGGCGATTCTGCTGGGCGATGGTCTGCGCCCGCAGGTGTTTTTTGACCGTCAGCGGGTAATAGGAGCCGCCTTTCACCGTGGCATCGTTGGCGATAATCATGCATTCGACGCCTTCGACGCGGCCGATGCCGGCAATGACACCGGCCGCCGGGACGTCTTCGCCATACACGTCGTGCGCGGCCAACTGGCCGATTTCCAGAAACGGCGAGCCCGTGTCCAGCAAGCGATTGATGCGTTCGCGCGGCAGCAACTTGCCACGCGAGGTATGGCGTTCCTGGGCTTTTGGCCCACCGCCTTGGCGGACAGTGTTCAGCAGGCTGCGCAAGTTTTCGACCTGTTGCAGCAACGCGGCATGGTTGAGCGAAAACTCTGCGGAACGCGGGTTGATGCGGGTGTGCAGGATGGCCATGAGGACTCCGGAATCAACGGGTTTCGTTGAACAGTTCGCGACCAATGAGCATGCGGCGTATTTCGCTGGTGCCTGCGCCGATCTCGTAGAGCTTGGCGTCGCGTAACAGTCGACCGGCCGGAAACTCGTTGATGTAGCCATTGCCGCCGAGAATCTGAATGGCATCCAGCGCCATCTGGGTGGCCCGCTCGGCGCTGTACAGGATCACGCCTGCCGCATCCTTGCGCGTGGTTTCGCCACGATCACAGGCCTGGGCGACGGCATACAGATAGGCCCGGCTGGCGTTGAGCTGGGTGTACATGTCGGCAACCTTGCCCTGAATCAGCTGAAACTCGCCGATGCTCTGGCCGAACTGCTTGCGGTCATGAATGTAGGGGACGACCACGTCCATGCAGGCCTGCATGATGCCGGTCGGCCCGCCCGAGAGCACCACGCGCTCGTAATCCAGGCCGCTCATTAGCACCCGGACGCCGCCGTCGAGCACGCCCAGCAGGTTTTCTTCCGGCACCTCGACATCGTCGAAGAACAGTTCGCAGGTGTTGGAGCCGCGCATGCCCAGCTTGTCGAACTTGCTGCCGCGAGAAAATCCTTTCCAGTCGCGTTCGACGATGAACGCGCTGATGCCATGCGCTGCTTTCTCCAGGTCGGTCTTGGCGTAGATCACATACGTGTTGGCGTCCGGCCCGTTGGTGATCCAGGTTTTGCTGCCGTTGAGGATATAGCGGTCGCCACGCTTGTCGGCCCGCAGCTTCATCGACACCACGTCCGAGCCCGCATTGGGTTCGCTCATGGCCAGTGCGCCAACGTGTTCGCCGCTGATCAGCCTTGGCAGGTAACGGGCTTTCTGCTCGGGGTTGCCGTTACGGTTGATCTGGTTGACGCACAGGTTCGAGTGCGCGCCGTAGGACAACGCTACCGACGCCGAGCCACGACTGATCTCTTCCATGGCCACCACATGCGCCAGATACCCGAGACCCGCGCCGCCGTACTCTTCACTAACAGTGATGCCCAGCACGCCCATTTCACCGAATTTGCGCCACATGTCGGCCGGGAACAGGTTGTCCTTGTCGATCTGTGCGGCGCGAGGGGTGAGCTCTGCAGCGACGAACGATTGCAACTGATCGCGGAGCATGTCGATGGTTTCGCCCAAGGCGAAGTTCAGGCTGGGGTAACTCATGGGCAGCGTTCCTGTTTTATTCTTGGATGTCGTTCTGAACGATTGGCTATGACCTTTACGTTAACGTAAACCTGAGAGTGTGCACTGTCAACGTTCTGTTTAACACCTGTAGGAGCGTCAGGAGGTTGCGGTGCTGACCGGCGAGCTTCGGGCAAGAAGGGGATACGTGACGCGGAGCGTTGGTACGAGCGTCATCCGTGCAAGGAAGGCCGGTGAAATCCAGGAAAGCACGAAGGGGAGCCTGGGCTCCCCTTCAAGTTCTATTGCTATGCTCTTTTTTGTTTGTCGGGAGGCCTGTTGTTGTTTTTGGCGACCTGTCCCTTCACATCTTTTTTGAGCGATCCACATACGGGATCAAGAGCAAACGTATTTTTTTGAGCGCTGATGCCACTTTCATCGTATCGATCCAACCAGTACGGGGGCTGCCTCGGGGCAGTTTTATTGTTCTCTGTCTGGCTGCGAACGGCCTGCAGGGCAAGTCGTTCAGAAAAGCTATCCACTCCAAAAAAATCTGTTAGCTGCGTCTCTGTCCGTGTTGTTCTTGTTATGTCAGAGTCGATACGTATTGTTTTTATTGGGTTGCTGCGTGCTTTTATTCTTGTTGTACAAAGGATATAGCAGGACCCGTGCCAGTTTTTTCAAAGCCCCTGAAACCGGGCATTTGCGGTTTTTTTCGGGCATCGGGTCGTCTGATTCTGTTGTCGGTTGTTTCCGTGTTACCCGTTTGTCTCGACAGGACGCAGTCAGGGTAACACTCCGCGACAACGTGTCGCACCCTGTTACCGACCGGTGACGGTTGTCAGGCTGACAGCCGGGCCTTGGCCACGCGCGAGCCGTTGCTGCGCCCCAGCACCTCGCAGATTCGCTGGCCAGCCTGGATGACTTGATCAAGATCAACGCCGGTCTCGATACCCAGCCCTTGCAACATGTACAGCACATCCTCGGTGGCGACATTGCCGCTCGCCCCCTTGGCGTAGGGGCAGCCGCCCAGGCCTGCGACAGAGCTGTCGAATACCTGGATGCCTTCTTCCAGACTGGCGTAAATGTTCACCAGCGCCTGGCCGTAGGTGTCGTGAAAGTGTCCGGCCAGTTTGCTGCGGGGGATGTGTGCAGCCACTGCATTGAACAGGGCGCGGGCAGCGCCGGGCGTGCCGATGCCAATGGTGTCGCCCAGCGAAATCTCGTAACAGCCCATGGCATGCAGCTCATTGGCAACTGCGACGACCTGTTCGGGCGACACATTGCCCTCATAAGGGCAACCCAATACGCAGGACACATAACCCCGAACCCGCAAGCCATGCAGGCGAGCGGCGGCCATGACCGGCGCGAAGCGTTCCAGGCTTTCGCTGATCGAGCAGTTCAGGTTGCGCTGAGAGAATGCCTGGCTCGCTGCGGCGAAGACTGCGACTTCTCCGGCACCGGCTGCCAGCGCATCTTCGAACCCTCTGAGATTTGGCGTCAGGGCCGAATATATTACGCCCTCACGGCGCTGAATCTGCGCCAGCACCTGGGCCGAACCCGCCATTTGCGGCACCCATCTGGCGGACACGAAACTGCCCGCTTCTATGTGGCCAAATCCGGCAGCACTCAGGTCGTCGACCAGACGCACCTTGGCCTCGACACTGATCGGCAGCGCCTCATTCTGCAAACCGTCACGCGGACCGACTTCGACGATATTCACTTTTTGCGGGAGTGACATGGCAGTGCCTGCAGGGTCAGTGTGACGTGGCGGCGGTTTTATCGAGCTCGGCGCGGCAACGCTCTTCGGCGGTGTCCAGTTCCAGTTGCATCTGCTGAATGTCCAGCAGTTGCTGTTCCAGTTGCGCCCGGCGCTCGGTGATTTTGCCGAGCATGGTCTGCAATTGTTTCTGGTTACCGCCGCTCGGGTCGTACAGCGAAATCAGCTCTTTGCATTCGGCCAGTGAAAAGCCGATCCGCTTGCCGCGCAGGATCAGTTTCAGGGTGACTTTGTCACGCGCCGAATAGATACGCTCCAGCCCCTTGCGTTCCGGGCTGAGCATGCCTTGCTCTTCATAGAAGCGGATTGCGCGGGTGGTGATGTCCAGCTCGCGGGCAAGTTCGGAAATACTGTAGGTCTGACTGCTCATGGTGGTACTCGGCGGGGCTTGGGCTCTAACCTACGGTTGCTTTACGTATGCGTCAAGCTGCAAGCTACAAGCTACAAGTCAGAAGCTTGAGGCTTGCAGCTTCCTCTTCAGCCTTTTTCCTGAGCAACTATCCGCTGTGCCAGCTCGATGATCTGCTCTCGCATCCAGCGATTGGCAGGGTCCTGATCGGTGCTTTCGTGCCAGTAGAGATGGGTTTCGACCGAGGGAACGTCATTGATCGGCAGGTCCACATAATGCAGGTCGTTGCGACGGGCGAAGCGCTCCGGCACGGTCATGACCATATCGGTCTGCTGCAATACCTGGGTCGCCATGAGGTAATGCTGGGAGCGCAACGCGATTTTGCGCTGGATGCCCATCTTGCCCAGCGCAAGGTCCACATGGCCCAGTCCACTGCGGCGACTGGAGATATGAATGTGTGCTTGCGCCAGATAATCATCCAGCGTCACTGAGGCCTTGCCAGCCAGCGGGTGCGCCTTGCGCATGCTGCATACATAGCGGTCTTCCATCAGCTTGACATGGCGTACTTGCGGGTCGGTGTTGAGCGGCGCATCCACGGCGAAATCCAGGCGTCCGGCCGCCAGTTCCTTGGTGGTTTCACGGCGCTTGGACAAAAAGCTCTCGATGGTGACAGTAGGTGCCAGGCGTCGCAGCCGCTGGAACAGCGCTGGCAGGATCACCGCTTCGGTCAGGTCGGTCATGCTGATGCGGTAGTTCTTGTTGGCCTGCAACGGGTTGAATATGCGGCTTTCCTGCACCGAGACCCTGAGCAGCGACAGCGCATTGCGTACCGGGCCGATGATGTTCTGCGCCATGGGCGTAGGCACCATGCCTTGTGCCGTGCGCACGAACAACGGGTCGTTGAAGGTTTCGCGCAAGCGCGCCAGTGCATTGGAAACGGCGGGCTGGGTGATCCCGACGATCTGCCCGGCGCGGGTCAGGTTGGCCTCGGTATAGATGGCGTCGAAGACAATGAATAGGTTGAGATCGACCTTGCTCAGGTTCATGGGTGAGGATGCCTCGTACTGTTATTGTGGTTCGCCGTTTATCAGGTTAGGACGTGACGCAGCGTTGTTCGATCATATATCGGTTATGAATGTTTATACACGCCGAGAATAGATTAGATAAATGGCTGGAGGTTCTTTAGCATCCGTTTGACGACATCGACACTCTGACCGAGAAGGTAGCGGCCCATGGATTTCGCGTACTCCCCGAAAGTGCAGGCACTGCGTGAGCGCGTCACGGCGTTCATGGATGCTTACGTTTATCCCGCCGAGCCGGTCTTCGAACAGCAAGTGGCCGAAGGTGATCGCTGGCAGCCCACCGCAATCATGGAAGAACTCAAGGCCAAGGCAAAAGCCGAAGGTCTGTGGAATCTGTTTTTGCCGGAGTCTGAACTGGGCGCCGGGCTGAGCAATCTGGAGTACGCGCCGCTGGCGGAAATCATGGGCCGCTCGCTGCTGGGGCCGGAGCCGTTCAACTGCTCTGCGCCTGACACCGGCAACATGGAGGTGCTGGTGCGCTATGCCAGCGATGAGCAGAAAAAACAGTGGCTGGAGCCGCTGTTGCGCGGTGAGATTCGTTCGGCCTTTGCGATGACCGAGCCTGATGTGGCGTCTTCGGACGCGACCAACATGGCCGCACGCGCCGAGCGTGATGGCGATGAGTGGGTCATCAACGGACGTAAATGGTGGACCTCCGGGGCCTGTGACCCGCGCTGCAAAATTCTGATCTTCATGGGCCTGAGCAACCCCGACGGGCCGCGCCATCAGCAGCACTCCATGATTCTGGTGCCGGTCGATACGCCCGGCGTGAAGATCGTCCGGCCGCTGCCGGTATTCGGTTATGACGACGCGCCCCACGGGCATGCCGAAGTGCTGTTCGACAATGTGCGTTTGCCTTATGAAAACGTGTTACTGGGCGAGGGCCGAGGTTTCGAGATCGCTCAGGGGCGACTGGGCCCAGGGCGTATTCATCACTGCATGCGCTCTATCGGCATGGCTGAAAGGGCGCTTGAACTGATGTGCAAACGCGCCATCAACCGCGTCGCGTTTGGCCAGCCGCTGGCAAGACTGGGCGGCAACATCGATAAAATCGCTGATTCACGGATGGAGATCGATATGGCCAGGCTGCTGACCCTGAAAGCCGCCTATATGATGGACACGGCAGGTAACAAGGTCGCCAAAAGCGAAATTGCGCAGATCAAGGTGGTCGCGCCCAACGTTGCCCTGAACGTCATCGATCGTGCCATTCAGATGCATGGCGGTGCCGGGGTTTCCAATGATTTCCCGCTGGCCTACATGTACGCCATGCAACGCACCCTGCGGCTGGCCGATGGCCCGGATGAAGTGCACCGCGCTGCTATCGGCAAGTTCGAGCTGGGCAAGTACCTGCCTGCGGACCTGTCGCGCAGTCGCTCCTGAGCAGCAAGCGAGCTATTGCACCCAGACTTCGACACGGCGGTTCTTGATCCGGCCGTCGTCGATGTCATTGGTTGCCACCGGCATCTCGTCGCCCAGGCCAAGAATCTCGCGGAAGGTCACGCCGCTCTTCAGCAGCTCGCGGCGCACGGCCATGGCCCGAAGTCGTGACAGCAGGGCAGCACGTGCCGGGTCGCTCTTGGCATCGCCGAAGCCGACCAGTGTCACGTGCTGGTCGAGCCGGTCATTGGCCTTCAGGTAATCAACGACACGCTTGAGGTCTTGCTGAGCCTTGTTGTCCAGCCTGGCGCTGCCCTGCGCGAAGCGAAAATTGACCGAAAGCCGCTCGGCCTTGCGGGTCAACGCTTGATAGTCGGCAGGCATCTGGGCGGTGGGCTGAACCTTGAGCGCCTGCACGGTCTGCGCGACAAAACCTTCCTGAGCCACAATGGCCTGACCCTCGGCACTCTGCGCAAAACGCACCAGTGCCTGCGCCCAGCGTTGATGAGTGGCAGGCGGCACATACAGATAGAGCCGCCGCGACAACGGATAGTCTTCGGTAGCGATCAGGCTGATGGTCGGCAACATGGGCCTGGATTCACCGTCGGCAATGGCCACCGCTCTGGCGTGCCTGATCGACGGCATTCCGGTAAAGCCTACGCCATTGGGATCTTTGCTGACCTCATCGGACAATTGCTCGCTGGACTCGAAGCGCACCGCAGCACTGGACAGGTTCTTGCCATATTTGGCCAGTACCAGTTCCTTGAAGGTTTCGTAGGTGCCGGACTTTTCGTCGCGAACATACAGATGAATGACTCCCGGATTGCCACCCACTTCACTCCAGTCTCTGACTTCGCCGCTGAAAATGCGTGCCAGTTGCAACGTATCCAGCTGTCGCAGCGGGTTGCCGGGATGCACTATCACCGCAACGCCATCGATGGCGATGATTTGCTCACCTGCGGCGCTCTTGAGATCACCCAGACTGGCCAGTTCTCGGGCTTCCTGGTCCTTGATCGGTCGCGAAGAAGCGGCAATGTCGGCATTACCGGCCTTTAACGCGGTGAACCCGGTGCCTGAGCCATGCGCGGTGACCTCGACGCTGACTGTTTGGCCCGATGCGGTAGTGCCGACCACTCGCTGTTCGTTGAGCGCAGTACCCGGCACGCTCTGCACCGCTTGCATGCCTTGCTGGCGCAGCATGCCTTCGACCAGCGCAGGCCCGAGTTCGGCATTGATGGTGTTGGACCCTTGGATACGCAAGGTCGGCATATCGCTGGCGGGGACAGGCAACGCCGCCTGCGCAGTGAGGGGCAGGGTGGCGCTCGACAGGATCAGCGCCGTTAGCAGAGCGCGCAGCATCGGCGTCACCATGGATCACGGGAGGGTGTCGGGAGATTAAGACAGAGACGTTGCTGGAATATGACAGTTGAGCGATTAACGAGTCTTTAAACACCGGCCTGCTTTGTGTAATGGACAGGCCGGTGCAACGAGCGGCGGATCAGTTCAGTTCGAGCCAGATAGGCGCGTGATCCGATGGTTTTTCCATGCTGCGCAAATCGTAGTCCACGCCTGCAGCCTTGATGCGTGGCTGCAAACCGGTGGAGGTCATGATCAGGTCGATGCGCAGGCCGCGCTTCGGCTCGTCTTCAAAGCCACGGCTACGGTAGTCGAACCAGCTGAACCGGTCGTTCACCTCAGGGTGCAGGTAACGAAAACTGTCTACCAGCCCCCAGTTTTTCAGGCGCTCCATCCACTCGCGCTCTTCCGGCAGAAAGCTGCACTTGCCGGTTTTCAGCCAGCGCTTGGCATTGTCGGCACCGATACCAATGTCACAGTCTTGCGGCGAGATGTTCACATCGCCCATCACGATCAGCGGCTGCTCGTTGCTGAAACGGCTTTCCAGCAACGCCTGAAGGTCTTCATAGAAACGCTGCTTGGCCGGAAACTTGGTCGGGTGATCGCGACTTTCGCCCTGCGGAAAATAGCCATTCATGATGGTGACCGGCTGGCCATTGCTGTCTGCATAGGTGCCCCAGATGAAGCGCTTCTGGGATTCCTCGTTATCCCCCTCAAAGCCCTTGTGCAGTTCCAGCGGCGGATTGCGCGACAGCAGGGCGACCCCGTAGTGGCCTTTCTGGCCATGAAAATGCACGTGATAGCCCAGCGCTTCGATTTCCGCATAGGGAAATTGCTCGTCCGAGACCTTGGTTTCCTGAAGACCGATCACGTCAGGCTGGTGCTTTTCGATCAGCGCCGCCAATTGATGCGGTCGAGCGCGCAGCCCATTGATGTTGAACGAGACGATTTTCATAAAACAGCGGTCCTGAGCAAAACAAACTGCGATGCTAGCTGACCTGCCGATCGAGAACCAGCGTCGTCGGACACGACAGTGGCGCAGGGTCGGACAATTCGTTGGAACTGTTCTCAATCGCCATCACTCGAAAGCCTGCTGCCAAAACCGCTGCGCCAGACGCAGTTCCGTTAACACGAGGCCCTTTATGTCCCTACCTGTTGCCATCACGGGCGAAATCCGCCAGCTCGACAGCGGTTACTCCCGTGAAACCCGTGCCTTGCTGTTCAGGGCTTATCGGCACGACCCGACGTTCGCTTACCTGTTCAACGCTGAGCGTGAAGGGTACGAACAACGCGTGCTGGCGACCATTCGCCATCTGGTCAAACAGCATTTCCTGCAGAACCAGCCTGCGCTCGGTCTGTTCCTGGAGGATCGTCTGGTTGGTGTTGCACTGGTTGCGCCGCCTCAGCGTCGCCTGGGTGTTACCGAGAGCTGGGCCTGGCGTCTGCGCATGGTCATGGACACCGGTCTGGGCTGTACCCAACGCTACCTGGCGTATTACAACGCTGTGCTGGCCTGTGTGCCTTCGGAAACCGCGCATGTTCTGCCGCTGATCGGGCTTGATCCGGAATACCAGGGCCAGAAGCTCGGCCAAGACTTGAGCGAGCGACTGCTTGCGGCGTTGCACGACTGGTGCGCAGTAGACGAAAACTCGCAAGGGATTGTCGTCGACACCGGAAATCCCCGTTATTTCGAGTTCTATAAGCGACAAGGCTACGAGGAAATTGGCGAGATCGCCGTAGGACCTGTTCGCGAACATGTGTTCTTCCATCCGAACCCTCAGGTTTCTCTGGCGGTCCCTGACGCAACGGTTTGAATATTCGCCAATTCGTGGGCTTCCAGTGCAGCCTGTCGATCGTGATAGCATCCACGCCCATGAAAATGTTCAAGCTATTCAGCAGCCTGGTCCTGATGTCCATGAGCGCAACGGCGTTGGCCGAGGCCCGTCTGGATGTCCGGATCGAGCCCGCCAACCCGCAACTCAAGGCCAACGTTGAAGGCTACGTGGGCGATCCGGGCGAGCGTGACGCCAAGGCCCTGCGCAACTTCAGTCTTGGCGCTGAGCAGCAGGCGGAAAAGGCAGCGCAGGCGCTGGGCTATTATCAGGCGCAGATCGACAGCAAAATCCAGGACGGTCCCGAGCCGCGCCTGGTCATCAACATCAAGCCGGGTGAGCCGATTCACCTGCGCAATGTGGTTATCCGGGTCGAGGGTCCTGCTGCGTCGCTCAAGGCATTCAAGGTGCCGAAGAGTGATGCGCTCAAGACCGGCGCTGTGCTTAACCACGGCAATTACGAAGACGCCAAGCGCCTGATTCAGAATCAGGCATCGCGTTATGGTTTCTTCAGTGGCCGTTTCACCCACCAGCGCCTGGCCATCGACCCGCGAGCCGGCGTCGCCGACATCGAACTGGTCTACGACAGCGGTCCACGCTACACGCTGGGTCAGGTGAAGTTCAGCGGCAACACCCCCTTCGATGAAGACCTGCTCAAACGCATGGTGCCCTTCAAGGAAAACACCCCCTACGACTCGCAACTGATCGCCGAGCTGACCCAGGACATGCAGGCCAGCGGTTATTTTGAAGGCGTGCGAGTCGACGCCGTACCCACGGCGGCGGTGAATGATGTGATTCCGGTTACCGTCCAGCTTGAAACCCGCAAGCCGCGCACCATGGGCCTGGGGCTGGGCTATTCCACCGACGTGGGGCCACGTGGCAAAGCCAACTGGACCCGCCACTGGGCCAACCCGCAAGGCCATAGCTACGGCTTCGAATCGGAAATTTCCGCGCCACGGCAGAACGTCGGCTTGTGGTACGACGTACCGCTCGATCCGCCGTTGACCGACAAAATGCGTTACGCCGGTGGCTATCAATATGAAGAGATCGCCGGCACTGACAGCCTCAGCAAGCTGCTGACTGTCGGGCCGGAATGGCACAGCAAGCTGCCCAGCGGCTGGGAGCGGGTCATTTCCCTGAAATGGCAACGTGAAGAATACCGGCTGGGCGACGACGCGGGCCTGAGCACGCTGCTGATGCCGGGCATCAGTTACTCGTACCTGCGCAGTGACAATCGCATCGACCCGAGTCACGGCTATCGTCTGCAATTTGAAACACAGGTGGCCAAAGAGGGCATGTTGTCGGACGCCAACCTGGTCCATGCCAACGTGTTGCTCAAAGGCCTGACCACGGTTGCCCAGAACCACCGCTTCCTTGGCCGCGTGCAGCTTGGCGGCAACCTCACTGACGGTTACACCTCGATACCGCCTTCGCTGCGCTTTTTTGCCGGTGGCGATCAGAGCGTGCGCGGCTATGACTATCAGAAACTCTCACCGACCAATTCCGACGGCGATCGCACCGGCGGCCGCTACATGTTTGCGGGCAGTGTCGAATACCAGTACTCGATTGCCGAGAAGTGGCGGCTGGCGACCTTTGTCGACCAGGGTAACTCGTTCAACAATCTGGACCGGCCAGACCTGAAGACCGGGGTCGGCTTCGGCGTGCGCTGGGTTTCACCGGTAGGGCCGTTGCGCCTCGATCTGGCGCACGGGCTGGACGATGACGGTGGAATCCGCCTGCACTTCTCGATGGGGCCGGAACTGTGAACAGTGTCAACATCAAGCGCGCTGCGAAAGTTGTTGGGCTGAGCCTGATTGCCTTGCTGCTGCTGGTGATTGTCAGCGCCGGCTTGCTACTGGGGACCCAGCCTGGCAGCCGTTGGGCGCTGGCCCGTGTGCCGGGGCTGCAACTGGACAACTTTCAGGGCCGGCTCGGCGGGCAGTGGAGTGCAGATCGACTCGTATGGCAGCAAGGCGAGGACCGCGTCGAGGTTCAATCTGCCGACGTCGAGTGGACGCCTGCCTGTCTGCTGAAAATGACGCTGTGCATCGACCGTTTGCATGCCGGACAAGTCCTGTTGCACTTCCCGCCGAGCGCCGAGCCTGGCAATAGCGGCCCTGTGAGTCTGCCAACGCTCAACCTGCCATTGGCCTTGAAACTGGCTGATGTACAGCTTGGCAGCCTGCAACTCGACGGCGTCGAACAGTTACGTGATTTGAAGCTGGCGGCGCACTGGACTGCTGAAGGCTTGCAGATCGACAGCGCGCACCTGCAGCGCGACGCGTTGGTGCTGGACCTCAACGGCCTGCTCAAGCCCGAAGGTGACTGGCCTTTGAGCGCCCAGGGTCAACTGCAACTGCCGCCGCAGGACGGTCAGGCCTGGACGCTGGCGCTGGATATTCAGGGCGACGTGCTGAAGACCCTGCAACTCAAGGCGGACAGCAGCGGGTATCTGCCTGGCGTCCTCACCGGAGAGTTGCAGCCGCTGGCCGAACATCTGCCCGCCCGG
The DNA here is from genome assembly GCF_023278085.1 of Pseudomonas syringae. Taxonomy (NCBI): domain Bacteria; kingdom Pseudomonadati; phylum Pseudomonadota; class Gammaproteobacteria; order Pseudomonadales; family Pseudomonadaceae; genus Pseudomonas; species Pseudomonas syringae. The sequence continues at coordinate 2,476,160 of NZ_CP066265.1, forward strand.
TTGAAACTGACCTCAGAGCACTTCAAGCCCAGTTCCGCATTGCCCGACACGCTGCAACTCGACCAGTTGCTGCTGACAGCCGAGGGCAATCTCGATGCGGGCTATCTGATTAACGGCACAGCCAGCCTGCCCGCCGAGAAAGGCCCGGTCGCGCTGGCATTGCAAGGGCGTGTGGACGCCAAGGGCGCAACCATCGCCGGGCTGGACCTCAGCGCCAGTGATCAGCAGCGTCTGGCCATCAACGGCAAGCTGAATTGGCAAAACGGGTTTTCCGCTGATGCCAGCATCGACTGGCTGGACTTTCCCTGGCAGCGGCTTTATCCGTTGCCGTCCGAGCCGCAAGTCTCGCTGCACGCCTTCAAGGGCGAAATTTCTTACACCGATGGCAATTACCTGGGCAATTTCAACGCCAGCCTCAAAGGGCCGGCAGGGGCATTCACGCTGGTCAGCCCGTTCAGCGGTAATTTGCAGGAAGTTCATCTGCCGCAACTGGAGCTGGTCGCGGGGCAGGGCAAGGCCAGCGGCCACCTCAACCTGAAATTCGCCGACGGCATTGGCTGGGACACGGCACTTGATCTGACTGCACTTGACCCTTCGTTCTGGGTCGCCGAACTTCCCGGCAAGCTGGCCGGTCCGTTGCGCAGCCAGGGACAGCTGAAGAATGAGCAGCTTGAACTGACCGCCGACCTGGATTTGAAGGGTCGCTTGCGGGGTCAGCCAGCGTTGCTGCAAGCCAAGGCTGATGGCCGTGATCAGCAATGGAACGTCAGCAGTCTGAATATCCGCCTGGGCGACAACCGCATTCAGGGCACTGGCAGTCTGCAACAGCGTCTGAAAGGCCAACTTGATCTTGATCTGCCGCGTCTGGGCCAGTTATGGCCGCGCTTGCAAGGGCAGATCAAAGGCCGGCTTGACCTGGCGGGTACACTGCAAGCCCCTGAGGGCAAATTGGCGTTACAGGGGAGCCAGCTTGCATTGCAGGACAATCGCCTGCAAAGCCTGACGCTCGACGCCAGACTTGATCCGGCGCAGCGCGCAACCATCAACCTGAAGGGCGCAGGCATTCAGGCAGGCGATACGGCTTTGGGCACCTTGCAGCTCGACGGGCAGGGCACGCTCAAGGCCCAGCAATTGAAGCTCGATCTGCAAGGCCCGCTGCTCAAACTGGCGATGGGGCTGGACGGCGGTCTCGATCAAGACAACTGGCGCGGTCGTCTGGCCAGCGGCACTGTGCAGAGCGGCGGCCAGAACTGGCGTCTGCAGCAACCGGCGAAGATCGAACGCCTCGCTGACGGCAAGCTCAACTTCGGCGCGCACTGCTGGGTTTCCGGGCCGGCCAGCCTGTGCGGCGGCGATCAGCGTCTGATGCCGGAGCCACGTATACGCTATCAATTGAAGAATTTTCCGCTCGACAGCCTCGCGCAGTGGATGCCCAAGGATTTCGCCTGGAAGGGCGCGCTGAATGCCGACGTTCAGCTCGATATCCCGGCGGCAGGCCCAAGCGGTCAGATCACGGTCGATGCCGGGGGCGGTACGCTGCGGGTTCGTAACAACGATCAATGGCTGGACTTCCCGTATCAGACGCTGAAACTCAGCAGCACCATGACCCCCAAACGCATCGACTCGCGTCTGGATTTCGAGGGCGGCAAGCTGGGCAGGCTGCTGTTGAATGCGCAGATCGACCCGTTGGCCAAAGACAAGACCCTGTCGGGCGACTTTAATCTCTCCGGGCTGGATATCTCGGTGGCACGGCCTTTCGCACCCACCGTGCAAAAACTCAACGGGCGCTTGAACGGCTCCGGTCGATTGTCGGGCAGTTTGCTGGCGCCGCTGGTAAATGGCAGCGTAAACCTTGATGGCGGTGAAGTCGCAGGGCCCGAGTTACCGATGGAGCTGCATGACCTCAAGGTCCAGGCGTTGATCGCAGGTGAAAGCGTGCAGATCAACGGTGGCTGGAAAAGTGGCAGCGCAGGTCAGGGCACTATAGGCGGTCAGGTGGCCTGGGGGCAGAGCCTGATGGTGGGCGTCAGCCTCAAGGGTTCGCAGTTGCCGATCGACGTTGAACCGTACGCCGCCGTAGAAGCTTCCCCTGATCTGAAAATCTCCATGCAGGGCGAGCGGCTGGCCATCTCCGGCAAAGTGCTGGTGCCCAAGGGCACGATTACCGTGCGCGAGTTGCCACCGTCCACCGTCAAACTGTCGGGTGACACGGTGATTGTCGGCCAGCAGACCGAGCAGGGCACGCCGCCGCTGGCGGTGGGCATGGATATCGACGTGATTGTCGGGCAGGACAAACTCAGCTTCAGCGGTTTCGGGCTAACGGCCAATCTGGCCGGCCGTGTACACATCGGTGACAACCTGGACACCCGTGGCGAACTGAATCTTAACGACGGACGCTATCGCGCCTATGGGCAGCGTTTGACCATCCGCAAAGCCAGGCTGCTTTTCGCCGGTCCTGTCGACCAGCCTTATCTGGATATCGAAGCCATCCGGCAGACGGATGACGTTATTGCGGGCATTCGTCTGACCGGTAGCGCCGATCAGCCCACCACCGAAGTGTTCTCCGAACCGGCGATGAGTCAGGAGCAGGCCTTGTCGTATCTGGTCATGGGCAGGCCCTTGAGCACTTCCGGCGAAGACAACAACATGGTCGCTCAGGCGGCGCTGGCGCTGGGTGTTGCGGGCAGCTCTTCGACCACCGGCAAACTCGCTGACAACCTCGGCATCAAGGATTTCGAACTGGATACGTCTGGCACGGGCGACAAGACCAATGTGGTGGCCAGCGGCAAGATCACCGAGAAGCTCAGCCTGCGTTACGGCGTGGGTGTTTTTGAACCGGCCAATACCATTGCCTTGCGCTACCTGCTGAGCAAACGGGTATACCTTGAGGCGGCGAGCGGTGTTGCCAGTTCGCTGGATATTTTCTATAAAAGGGACTTCTGACCAAGGCCGGGCGCTGACCTGTTGCCGGCGCTCGGCTCAACCGGTTTACCCTGTTAAAACAGTGTGATCCCTCACACACTCCTTGAACTCAGGCTTCCGGTAATCATGGATCGATTCAACGCCATGCGCGCATTCACCCGTATCGTCGAACTGGGCGGTTTTGCCAAGGCTGCCGACAGCCTGCACATGCCGCGCGCGTCAGTGACGGTTCTGATCAAGCAGCTGGAAGCGCATCTGGGTGTGCAATTGTTACAGCGCACTACGCGGCAGGTCAGTACCACGCCGGACGGCAAAGCCTATTATCAGCGGTGCGTCAGCCTGCTTGCCGATCTGGACGACGCCGAAGCTGCCTTCTCGTCCAAGGGGGCTGAACCCAAGGGCTTGCTGCGCGTGGATTTGCCGGTGAGCCTGGGCCGTATGATCGTGATCCCGGCGTTGCCCGAGTTCACCCGGCGCTACCCGCAGGTAAGGCTTGAGATCGGCATGGGCGACCGGCCGGTCGACCTGATACGTGAAGGTGTGGATTGTGTGCTGCGCGCTGGCGATGCGCTGGATGACACGCTGGTCGCCAGGCCGCTGGGCAATCTGACCCAGATTACCTGCGCCAGCCGAGACTATCTCGACAGATACGGCACGCCGCGGGATCTGCATGACCTGGCGCAGCATCAAGTCATTGAATATTTCTCGTCCAGCACCAGCAAACGTTATGGCCTGGAGTTCATGGCCGATGGCCTGGACAGTGATCACGGCATGACCTGTTCGGTGTCGGTCAACAGTGCGGAGGGGTATGTGGCCGCCTGCGAAGCGGGTTTCGGCCTGGTGCAGGTGCCTCGTTATCACATTGCCGCACAACTGCGCAGTGGTGCGCTGGTCGAGGTGTTACGCGAGTATCGCCCGCCGGCCCTGCCCTTGACCGCGCTTTATCCGCCGCATCGACAATTGTCGCGAAGAGTGCGGGTATTCGTCGATTGGCTGGTGGAGTTGTGCGCCCACCCAGATATCAGGGACAGACTCGTTTCCTGAGCAAATTCGGAATTCTCCGATATAGGCCAGAAGCCACTTTCGTGTTTAACTTCCGGCTCTTTACCCATTTTCAATAAGGAATGTGTTTCATGGCTCAAGTGACTCTCAAAGGCGGTCCGGTTCAAGTCAATGGCGAGCTGCCTGCCGCTGGCAAGAAGGCACCTGCTTTTACGCTGACCGCTGCCAACCTGTCCGACGTGACCCTGGCCGATTTTGCAGGCAAGCGCAAAGTGCTGAACATCTTTCCGAGTGTCGATACGCCGACCTGCGCCACATCGGTCCGCAAGTTCAATGCCCAGGCAAACGAACTGAGCAATGCCGTGGTCCTGTGCATCTCCGCCGACCTGCCTTTCGCCCAGGCACGCTTCTGCGGCTCTGAAGGTCTGGAAAACGTGCAGAATCTTTCCTCGTTCCGCAGTGCCGATTTCAGCCAGCACTATGGCGTTGCTATTGCCGACGGCCCATTGAAAGGCCTGACCGCACGCGCGGTAGTCGTGCTCGACGAAAACGACAATGTCCTGCACAGCGAACTGGTCAAGGAAATTGCCGAAGAGCCGAACTACGACGCTGCACTGGCTGTATTGAAGTAACGTTCCGCAACACATTGACGGCCTGATACCACTCAGGCCGTTATTCTGTTCGTGCTTTATACGTTTATTAAGTAAGGGCTTGGTAAAGGCGCTTTGCTTGTCACGTATCTGTGCTTATTGTTCTGCCTTCTGAACAACCCCCCACCCGTAATGGTTGATTTATTCATGCAATTGTCTGGCCCCCGTAAATCCCGTCGCTGGTTGATCAGTTTGTTGGTCCTTGTGGTCATCGTTGTCCTGTGCTGGTGGCTATGGCCTGCATCGACACCCGGCAAGGGGGCCGAGAGCAAGAAGGCGGGTGCCGGCCGACCTGGTTTCGGTGCCTCGGCGGTGGCTGTCCCGGTGCGTGTAGCTCCAGCGACCGAGGGCGATTTTCCGATCTACTACAAGGCGCTCGGTACTGTGACGGCGATGAACACCATCAATGTGCGCAGCCGGGTGGCGGGGGAACTGGTCAAGATCTACTTCCAGGAAGGGCAGATGGTCAAGGCCGGTGATCTGTTGGCAGAAATCGACCCACGCAGCTATCAAGTCGCCTTGCAGCAGGCCGAAGGCACGCTGGCCACCAATCAGGCGTTGCTCAAGAATGCTCAGCTTGATGTGCAGCGTTATCGCGGGCTGTTTGCCGAAGACAGTATCGCCAAGCAGACGCTGGACACCGCCGAGTCACTGGTGAATCAGTACCAGGGCACGATCAAGACCAACCAGGCAGCGGTGGCTGAAGCGAAGCTGAACCTGGACTTTGCCCGTATCCGGTCTCCGATTGCGGGCCGGGTGGGCCTCAAACAGCTGGATGTCGGCAATCTGGTTGCCGCCAACGACACCACGGCGCTGGCGGTGATTACCCAGACCCAGCCCATTTCGGTCAACTTCACACTGCCTGAGAAAGACCTGTCCAAGGTCATCGCCCGTTATCGCACCGGCGAAAAGCTGCCCGTCGAAGCGTGGGACCGTGGCGACACGAAAATGCAGGCGACCGGTGTGCTCGCCAGCCTCGACAACCAGATCGACGTGGCGACCGGCACCCTGAAGTTCAAGGCCCGTTTCGATAACGGCGACGAAATCCTGTTCCCCAACCAGTTCGTCAACGTGCGCCTGCGTGCGGACACGCTTCGCCAGGCGATTCTGGTGCCAACGGCGGCCGTGCAGTTTGGTACCGACGGCACGTTCGTCTATGTGCTGGACGGCGACAAGAAGGTCAAACTCAAGCTGCTGAAAACCGGTCCAAGCGACGAAACGTCGACGGTGATCACCGAAGGCCTGGCTGCGGGCGAGCGGGTGGTGCTCGAAGGCACGGATCGACTGCGTGATGGCGCTGAAGTGGAAGTGGTCAACGACAGCAAGGATGTACCGGCAAGCCCGGTTGAGAAGTTGCACGGCAAGCCGGGCAGCGGCACTGACAAGTCGGCAGTGCTTGGCAAGGTGGAAAAACCAAACGTATGAACATGTCGCGCCTGTTCATCCTGCGTCCGGTAGCCACTACGTTGAGCATGCTGGCCATCGTCCTGGCCGGTCTCATCGCTTACACCTTGCTGCCGGTTTCGGCCTTGCCGCAGGTGGACTATCCGACCATTCGCGTGATGACGCTGTACCCCGGTGCCAGCCCGCAGGTAATGACCAGTTCGGTGACTGCGCCGCTGGAGCGCCAGTTCGGGCAAATGCCCGGGCTTACCCAGATGGCGTCCACCAGTTCGGGTGGCGCCTCGGTGATCACCCTGCGTTTCAGCCTCGAAATCAATATGGATGTGGCCGAGCAGCAAGTGCAGGCAGCGATCAATGCGGCCACCAACCTGCTGCCGACCGATCTTCCGGCCCCGCCGGTGTACAACAAGGTGAACCCGGCCGACACGCCGGTGCTGACCCTGGCCATCACCTCCAAAACCATGCTGTTGCCCAAACTGAATGATCTGGTCGATACGCGCATGGCACAGAAGATTTCGCAGATCAGCGGCGTCGGTATGGTCAGTATTGCGGGCGGGCAGCGTCAGGCAGTCAGGATCAAGGTCAATCCCGAGGCGTTGGCGGCCAACAGCCTCAATCTGTCCGACGTGCGCACGCTCATCAGCGCGTCCAACGTCAATCAGCCCAAGGGCAACTTTGACGGGCCGACCCGGGTATCGATGCTCGACGCCAACGATCAGCTCAAGTCCCCCGAGGAATATGCCAACCTGATTCTGGCCTACAAGGACGGCGCGCCGTTGCGCCTGAAAGACGTCGCGGAAATTGTCGGCGGTGCAGAGAACGAACGACTGGCTGCCTGGGCCAATCGCAGTCAGGCTGTCTTGCTTAATATTCAACGGCAGCCGGGTGCCAACGTGATCGAGGTCGTCGACCGGATCAAGGCCATGCTGCCGGGGATCACCAATAACCTTCCGGCAGGCCTCGACGTGGTGGTGTTGACTGACCGTACCCAGACCATTCGGGCGTCGGTGGCCGATGTTCAGCATGAATTGCTGATCGCCATCGTGCTGGTGGTGCTGGTGACGTTCCTGTTCCTGCGTCGCTTCAGCGCGACCATCATCCCGTCGATTGCTGTGCCGCTGTCGCTGGTCGGGACGTTCGGCGTCATGTACCTCGCCGGTTTCTCGATCAACAACCTGACACTGATGGCGATGACCATCGCCACCGGTTTCGTGGTGGACGACGCCATCGTGATGCTGGAAAACATCTCCCGGCACATCGAGGAAGGCGAAACGCCGATGCAGGCTGCGCTGAAGGGCGCAAAGCAGATCGGCTTCACCCTGATTTCCCTGACCCTGTCGCTGATTGCAGTGCTGATCCCGCTGCTGTTCATGGCGGATGTAGTGGGGCGCCTGTTTCGCGAGTTTGCCATCACCCTGGCGGTTGCCATCCTCATCTCGCTGGTGGTCTCGCTGACGCTGACTCCGATGATGTGCGCGCGTCTGCTCAAGCGTGAGCCGAAAGAGGAAGACCAGAGCCGTTTCTACAAGGCCAGTGGTGCGTGGATCGACTGGCTGATTGATCTGTATGCCGGCAGGCTGCGCTGGGTACTCAAGCATCAGCCACTGACCCTGCTGGTTGCCATCGCCACGCTGGGCCTGACGGTACTGCTGTACATCGCGGTGCCCAAGGGCTTCTTTCCGGTGCAGGATACCGGCGTCATCCAGGGCATTTCCGAAGCGCCGCAATCCGTTTCGTTTGCGGCCATGAGCGAGCGCCAGCAGGCGCTGGCGGACATTGTTCTTCAGGACCCGGCGGTGGTCAGCCTGTCCTCGTACATTGGTGTGGACGGCGACAATGCGACGCTCAACAGCGGACGCCTGCTGATCAACCTCAAGCCGCATGGTGAACGTGATCTCACGGCAAGCGAAGTCATCCAGCGCCTGCAGCCGCAGGTCGACAAACTGTCGGACATCCGTCTGTTCATGCAGCCGGTACAGGACCTGACCATCGAAGACCGGGTCAGCCGTACCCAGTATCAGTTCAGCATGTCATCCCCCGATGCCGAGCTGCTGAGCAAGTGGAGCCAGACGCTGGTCGACGCGCTGGGCAAGCGTTCCGAGCTGACCGACGTGGCCAGTGACCTGCAGGACAAGGGGTTGCAGGTGTATCTGAATATCGATCGCGACGCAGCCAGCCGGGTCGGCGTGACGGTGGCCAATATCACCGATGCGCTGTATGACGCATTCGGCCAGCGGCAGATATCAACCATTTACACTCAGGCCAGCCAGTACCGCGTGGTCTTGCAGGCGGCGTCCGCCAGTGAGCTCGGTCCTGCCGCACTTGAACAGATCCACGTCAAGACCACTGACGGTGCACAGGTCAAACTGTCGAGTCTGGCGCGGGTCGAGCAGCGTCAGGCACAGCTGGCGATTACCCACCTCGGGCAGTTTCCGGCGGTGATGATGTCCTTCAACCTTGCCCCCGGCGTTGCGTTGGGCAAGGCCGTGGAAGTGATCGAGCAGGTGCAGAAGGACATCGGTATGCCGATTGGCGTGCAGACCCGGTTCCAGGGCGCGGCCGAAGCATTTCAGGCCTCGCTGTCCAGCACCCTGTTGTTGGTGCTGGCGGCGGTGGTGACCATGTATATCGTGCTGGGCGTGCTCTACGAGAGCTACATCCACCCGATCACCATCCTCTCGACACTGCCTTCGGCGGCGGTCGGCGCCTTGCTGGCGCTGTTGATCAGCGGCAACGATCTGGGAATGATCGCGATCATCGGCATCATTCTGCTGATCGGCATCGTCAAGAAGAACGCGATCATGATGATCGACTTCGCTCTGGATGCCGAACGCAATCGCGGCGTCGACCCGGAAACGGCGATTTACGAAGCAGCGCTGCTGCGCTTCCGGCCGATTCTGATGACCACCCTGGCGGCGTTGTTCGGTGCCGTTCCGCTGATGCTGGCGAGCGGCTCCGGCGCCGAGTTGCGCCAGCCGCTGGGTCTGGTGATGGTCGGTGGCCTGCTGCTCAGCCAGGTCCTGACGCTGTTTACCACGCCAGTGATCTATCTGTATTTCGACCGTCTCGGTCAGCGCTGGAGTCGTAAACCCGCTGCCCCGGACCGCTCGCAACAGGCTGACGCATGAACCTGTCCGCCCCCTTTATCCGCCGCCCGGTTGCGACCGTCCTGCTGAGCCTGGCGATCATGCTGCTGGGCGCGGTCAGTTTCAGGTTGTTGCCCGTGGCACCTTTGCCGAACATGGATTTCCCGGTCATCGTGGTCTCGGCGAGCCTCGCCGGGGCCAGCCCGGAGATCATGGCGTCCACTGTGGCAACGCCGCTCGAACGTTCTCTGGGCAGTATTGCCGGGGTCAACACCATGACCAGCAATTCGAGCCAGGGTACAACCCGGATCATTCTGCAGTTCGACCTCGATCGCGACATCAATGGCGCCGCTCGCGAAGTGCAGGCGGCCATCAACGCTTCGCGCAATCTGCTGCCGAGCGGGATGCGCAGCATGCCGACCTACAAGAAGGTCAATCCGTCTCAGGCCCCGATCATGGTGCTGTCGATGACCTCGACGGTGCTGGAAAAGGGCCAGCTTTACGACCTGGCTTCGACCATCCTTTCGCAAAGCCTGTCGCAGGTTTCGGGGGTTGGCGAGGTGCAGATCGGCGGCAGTTCGCTGCCCGCCGTGCGCATCGAGCTGGAACCGCAGATGCTTTCCCAGTACGGCGTATCGCTGGATGACGTGCGCACCGCGATTACCGGGACCAACGTGCGCAGGCCAAAGGGTTTTGTCGAGGATGACCTGCATAACTGGCAGGTTCAGGCCAATGATCAGCTGGAAAAAGCCGCTGACTACGCACCGCTGATCATTCGCTACAAGGATGGCGCGACCCTGCGTCTGAAGGATGTCGCCAAGGTCAGCGATGCGGTGGAAGACCGCTACAACAGTGGCTTCTTCAACAATGATCAGGCGGTGCTGTTGGTCGTCAACCGTCAGGCGGGAGCCAACATCATCGAGACCGTTGCGCAGATAAAGGCGCAATTGCCAGCCTTGCGGGCCGTGCTGCCCGCAAGTGTCAGGCTGGAGATCGCCATGGACCGCTCGCCGGTGATCAAGGCGACGCTGCACGAAGCTGAAATGACCCTGCTGATCGCCGTGATTCTGGTGGTGATGGTGGTTTTTCTGTTCCTCGGCAGCTTTCGCGCCTCGCTCATTCCCACGCTGGCGGTTCCGGTGTCGCTGGTCGGCACCTTCGCCATCATGCACCTGTTCGGCTTTTCCCTGAACAATCTGTCGCTGATGGCCCTGATCCTCGCGACCGGGCTTGTGGTCGACGACGCCATCGTGGTGCTGGAAAACATTTCCCGGCACATTCACAACGGCCTGGACCCCATGAAAGCGGCGTTTCTGGGGGCCAAGGAAGTAGGTTTCACCTTGCTGTCGATGAACGTCTCGCTGGTTGCGGTGTTCATTTCCATCCTGTTCATGGGCGGGCTGGTAGAAAGTCTGTTTCGCGAGTTTTCCATCACCTTGTCGGTGGCGATCATCGTCTCGTTGATCGTGTCACTGACGCTGACCCCCATGCTGTGCGCCCGTTGGTTGAAACCCCGTGAAGCCAGCGGCGAGAACGCCTTTCAGCGCTGGAGTGAGAGGGTCAATGACCGCATGGTGGCAGGCTACGACCGTTCGCTGGGCTGGGTGTTTCGCCATCCGCGCCTGACACTCATCAGCCTGCTGATCACCGTCATCGTCAACATCGCGCTGTACGTGGTGGTGCCCAAGACGTTTCTGCCGCAGCAGGACACCGGGCAACTGATGGGTTTCGTCCGTGGCGACGACGGCCTGTCGTTTTCGGTGATGCAGCCGAAGATGGAGCAATTCCGCCGTGCCGTGCTGGCCGACCCTGCAGTAGAGAGCGTTGCCGGGTTCATTGGCGGCAGCAGCGGCACCAACAACGCGTTCATGATCGTGCGTCTGGTGCCAATCGCCGAGCGCAAACTGTCGGCGGAAAAAGTTGTCGAGCGCTTGCGCAAGACCTTGCCGCATGTACCGGGCGGGCGATTGTTCCTGGCGCCGGACCAGGACCTGCAATTGGGCGGGGGGCGCGAGCAGACCAGCTCGCAGTACCAGTACATTGTGCAGAGCGCCGACCTGACCAGCCTGCGCCAGTGGTATCCGAAGATCGTCGCGGCACTCAAGTCGGTCCCCGAGCTGACCGCCATCGATGCCCGGGAAGGGCGCGGAGCCCAGCAAGTGACGCTGGTGGTCAACCGCGACACCGCCAAGCGGCTGGGCATCGACATGAGCATGGTGACTGCGGTACTCAACAATGCCTACAGCCAGCGCCAGGTGTCGACCATTTACGACAGCCTCAATCAGTACAAGGTAGTGATGGAGGTCAATCCCAAATACGCGCAGGACCCGGTGACACTTGAGCAGGTTCAGGTCATCACCGCAGACGGTCAGCGTGTGCCGTTGTCCAGCATTGCCCATTACGAACGCAGTCTGGCCAACGACCGGGTTTCCCATGACGGGCAGTTCGCCGCTGAAAACATCTCCTTTGACCTGGCAGAAGGCGCGAGCCTGGACAAGGCCAACGTCGCCATCGAACGGGCGATCGCGGCCATCGGGCTGCCAGCAGACATCATCACCAAAATGGCAGGCACTGCGGATGCGTTCGCCGCGACCCAGAAAAGCCAGCCCTGGATGATTCTCGGAGCGCTGCTCGCGGTATATCTGGTGCTGGGGATTCTCTATGAAAGCTACATTCACCCGCTGACCATTCTCTCGACCCTGCCATCGGCGGGCGTCGGCGCCTTGCTGACGATCTATGTGGTCGGCAGCGAGTTCAGCCTGATATCCCTGCTGGGACTGTTTCTGCTGATTGGTGTGGTGAAAAAGAACGCCATCATGATGATCGATCTGGCGCTGCACCTTGAGCGCGAGCAGGGCATGGCGCCCGAGGAGTCGATCCGCAATGCCTGTCTGCAGCGTCTGCGGCCCATTCTGATGACCACCATGGCGGCGATTCTCGGTGCCTTGCCACTGCTGCTCAGTACGGCCGAAGGTGCCGAAATGCGCAAGCCGCTGGGCCTGACCATTATTGGCGGCCTGATCTTCAGTCAGATCCTGACGCTTTACACCACGCCTGTGGTTTACCTTTATCTCGATCGTCTGCGCCATCGCTTCAGTAAATGGCGTGGCGTGCGCACTGATGCCGCTCTGGAAACTCCGCTATGACCGAACGCCCGGCTTTCACATCCCGTCCAGAATGGCTGATTCGCCCGCTCGGGCTGGCAGTCTGTATCGCTTTTCTCAGCGCCTGCGCGGTCGGACCGGATTATCAGCGGCCGACCATGGCCGCGCCTGTGCAGTTCAAGGCGGTTCAGGGCTGGCGGGCCGCGACCCCCGGCGACGCAATGGCCAAGGGCGCCTGGTGGCAGGTGTACGGTGACAAGGACCTGAATGCATTGGTCGAGCGTTTGAACACGTCCAACCAGACAGTGGCCCAGTACGAAGCGCAATACCGTCAGGCACAGGCGCTGGTGCGCAGTTCCAGAGCGGCCTTCATGCCGACTCTGGACCTGACGACCGGCAAGACCCGTTCAGGGCAGGGCACCGGAACATCGAACTCCGGGACCAGCGCTTCGGGGATTCGTAACAGCTACAACGCCCAGTTGGGCGTCAGTTGGGAGGCCGACGTCTGGGGCAAACTGCGCCGTGGCCTGGAGGCCGACACCGCGAACGCGCAGGCCAGCCTTGCCGACCTGGCCGCAATGCGCCTGAGCCTGCAATCGGAGCTGGTCCAGAATTACCTGCAATTGCGGGTGATCGACGAACAGAAGCGTTTGCTGGAGTCCACTGTCGATGCCTATCAGCGCTCCCTGACCCTGACCCAGAATCAGTACCGCGCCGGTATTTCCGGACGTGATTCGGTCGCTCAGGCGCAGACCCAGCTGAAAAGCACGCAGGCCGACCTGATTGATCTGGCCTGGCAGCGCGCGCAATACGAGAACGCCATTGCCGTGTTGATGGGCGTGGCACCGGCTGACTTCAACCTGCCGGCCAGCACGACGATTCCGCAGTTGCCGGCTATCCCGCCGGGGCTGCCATCGCAGCTGCTGGAGCGCAGGCCTGATATCGCGGCAGCAGAACGTTCGGTGATGGGCGCCAATGCCAACATCGGGGTCGCCAAGGCGGCTTACTATCCGGACTTCACCCTGAGCATGAGCGGCGGTTACAGCAGCAGTACCTTCGCCAACTGGATCAGCCTGCCTAACCGTTTCTGGTCGGTAGGGCCGCAACTGGCCCTGACCCTGTTCGACGGCGGTCGACGTTCGGCAGAGGTGGAACGTACCGAAGCCTTGTATGACCAGACGGTTGCGCAATACCGTCAAACGGTGCTCGACGGTTTTCAGGAAGTCGAAAACTACCTTATCCAGCTCAAGGTTTATGAAGACGAGGCCGCGGTGCGTCAGGAAGCGCTGGTGTCCGCGCGTGATTCGTTGCGCCTCACCAACAACCAGTACAAGGCTGGTCTGATCGGCTATCTGGACGTCGTCAACGTGCAGGCCACTGCGCTGAGCAATGAGCGAAGTGTGCTCAACGTACTGCAAAGCCGGTTGCTTGCCAGTGTGCAACTGATCGCTGCGCTGGGTGGCGGCTGGGATGCCGAGCGTGATATGACACTGAAGGAGTGAGCCTGCTGAGGCAATAAAGAGCAAGTTTTCTTTATCTATCGCTGATAACTGCAAAATTAATGGCGCACTGCCACCTTTTTCGACCAAGTGCCGCGACATTTGGTAGCTATTGCGTACAATCAGCGCACAAGAACGGCACGGACGCGCTCATTGGGTTTCAGGTGCGTCTATGTTGATTGGCAGTTATATACCCTCGCTTGTCGTTCTTTCCGTTTTCGTTGCGATCCTTGCGTCCTACATCGCATTTGATCTCGCTGGCCGGATCAGCTCTGCCCAAGGGCGGGCGGTGTATGTGTGGATTGTCGGCGGCGCTTTTGCGATGGGTGTCGGCACCTGGTCAACCCACTTCATCGGCATGCTGGCCTTCGTCTTGCCCATCGACCTCGGCTATGACGTGCCACTCCTGCTGATGTCGCTGTCGATCATCGTCCTGGCATCGGGATTCGCCCTGTGGCTGGTTGCACAACCGCAGCTTTCGCTACTGCAACTGAGTCTGGGAGCCGTGCTGCTGGGGCTGGGTATCAGCGCCATGCATTACACCGGCATGGCGGCCATGCGCATGCAGCCCGCTATCGAACACACGCCCGTCCTGTTCGTCCTGTCACTGGTGATCGCCGTTGCAGCGTCGGCGGCGGGTTTGTGGATCGCGTTCCGTCTCCGCCATCACCGGCCTCGCATGTTTCTGGTACGCGCTGGCGCGGCAGTGGTGCTGGGCCTCGCCGTAGTCGGCATGCACTACACCGGCATGGCGGCCGCCAACTTTGCCGAAGGCAGCTTTTGTGGGGCGCTGGTCAACGGGCTGAGCAGTAACGGGCTGGACAGAGTGGTGCTGGTTGCCAGCCTGACGGTCCTGAGCCTCACCCTGTTCGCCTGTATTCTGGATGCTCATCTTGAGGCGCGCACGGCGGTGCTGTCCAACTCTCTGAACCAGGCCAACCAGGAACTCACCCATCTGGCGATGCACGACAACCTCACCGGGCTGCCCAACCGTGTGCTGCTCGCGGAGCGTGTCGAGCAGGCCATGACCAGGGCCGATGAGACGGGCGGTTGTTTTGCCTTGATGTTCATGGACCTGGATGGTTTCAAGCCGGTAAATGACGCATTCGGCCACCACACGGGCGATCTGCTGTTGCGTCAGGTGGCGTTGCGGCTGCGTCAGAACGTGAACCGGCATGACACGCTGGCCAGAGTCGGCGGCGACGAGTTTGTCCTGCTTATCGAGCTTGCCGATCAACAGGACGCGCTGACGGTGGCGAACCGTCAGGTCAGCGAGATCAGCAATCCGTTCCTGATCGGCGAACACCAGTTGCAGATTTCGCTCAGCATCGGCATCTGCATTTATCCAGGCCATGGTGCAACCCAGCACGAACTGTTGGTCAACGCCGATGCAGCCATGTATCACACCAAAGCAGCAGGCAAGAACGGCCACAGTTTTTTTGAAGTATCGATGAACTGCAACGCTCGCAACCAGTTGCAGCTGTCGCAGGATTTGCGCACCGCGCTCAAGCAAAAGCACTTCTGTCTTTATTATCAGCCCAAATTTGACGCTCTGACCGGGCTGCCGATAGGTGCCGAAGCCCTTTTGCGCTGGAATCACCCAGAGCGCGGGGTGCTGGGACCTGATCTGTTCATTGCCATGGCCGAGAAAACCGGACTGATCATTCAGATCGGTGAATGGGTGCTGGACGAAGCCTGCCGGCAGATGCGTGAGTGGTACACCGAGGGGTACTCGCACTGGCGCATTTCAGTCAACCTGTCGGCCTTGCAATTCCGCCACTCCGGTCTGGTTGCCACCGTTGCGGATACCTTGGCCCGTCATCAGTTGCCGGCCAACTGCCTGACGCTGGAAATCACCGAAACCACCGCCATGGATGATGCGGATGCCAGCCTCGGCGTGCTGAACAGGTTGTCAGAGATGGGCCTGGACCTGTCGATCGATGATTTTGGTACGGGTTACTCCAGCCTGATGTACCTCAAACGGCTGCCGGCCAACGAAATCAAGATCGATCGCGGTTTCGTTCGCGATCTGGAACACGACACCGACGATGCGGCCATTGTGTCGGCGATCGTCGCGGTGGGGCAGGCACTGAATTTGCGCATCGTCGCCGAAGGCGTTGAAACCACGCTCCAGCAGCGTTTTCTGACTCACCTGGGATGTGATTCCCTGCAGGGTTTTCTGCTCGGGCACCCGTTG
This sequence comes from Pseudomonas syringae, assembly GCF_023278085.1. NCBI lineage: Bacteria > Pseudomonadati > Pseudomonadota > Gammaproteobacteria > Pseudomonadales > Pseudomonadaceae > Pseudomonas > Pseudomonas syringae. The sequence continues at coordinate 2,492,024 of NZ_CP066265.1, forward strand.
CCTGCACCGCAGTTTCTCGAGGATATCCGCAAGGCCGAGTCGAGAATCGCGCTCAGTGCACAAGAACCGGAGACCAAAGCGTCGGCTTTCTGAAACGCTTCGATGGCGTTGGATCGCAAACGCTGGCACGATCAGTCACCTCTGGCCGCCCTGCGGGTGTCAGGCCCGACTGATTGCCGACTTCCGGAAACATTTACGAGACTGAACATGGAAAAAGTCCTCATCATCACCGGCGGTTCGCGCGGGATCGGCGCAGCGACGGCGCGTCTGGCTGCCAAACATGGTTACCGGATCTGCATCAACTACATGTCCGACCGTGCCTCGGCGGAAAAGACTGCCGCACAGGTCCGGGCGCAGGGTGCGCATGCCATCACGATGCAGGCCGATGTGAGCAACGAGGACGAAATCATCCGTCTGTTCGCCAGAGTCGACTCCGAGCTTGGGCGTGTCACGCATCTGGTCAACAATGCAGGGACACTGGCACAGGCCTCAAGAGTCGAGGACATGTCGGAATTTCGCATGCTCAAGATGATGATGAACAACGTGGTCGGGCCCATGCTGTGCAGTAAGCACGCGCTGCTGCGCATGTTACCGCGACATGGTGGTCACGGCGGCAGCATCGTCAACGTGTCGTCGCTGGCGGCGCGCCTCGGTTCGGCGGGTGAGTACGTCGACTACGCAGCCTCCAAGGGCGCGCTGGACACCTTCACCATCGGGCTTTCCAGGGAAGTGGCCGGGGAGGGCATTCGCGTCAATGCCGTAAGGCCGGGCTTCATTTTTACCGACTTTCATGCCCTGAGCGGCGATCCGCTCCGCGTCAGCAAACTCGAAGGCGCACTGCCCATGGGCCGTGGCGGCACTCCGGAGGAAGTCGCCGAGGCCATCATCTGGTTGCTGTCGGATCAGGCGTCTTATGCGACCGGAACGTTCATTGATGTGGCGGGAGGACGCTGAGGGTATCCAGCTGCGACACGGATAGCTTCAGCGTCAGGTCAGCGCGCGGTCAGACCACCACGGGAGGCTCTTCGGCCGGTGGGTCACCCACTGGCGGGTTTTCCTCAGGCGGATCGATAACCGGCGGCATTGTCGGTGGTGGTTCGTTATCGGGTCTGGGCGGTGTCCCGGGCAGTACCGGATTGTCGATATTCGGATCAGGAGCTACAGGCGGAATGGGCAGGTTCATGGTTTCAGCCTCCTTGTTGGCACTGCGTTCGACCTCTCTGCTTTTGCGATGATTCAATTGATTTGTGGCGTCAGCCGCCTCCGCTGCCAACAGATCACTACCAAAATCGAAGCGCTTTGCTTCATCGCTACCTACTTTGAAATTCAATATTTCATAATTGCAGCGCTTCAGAATCAAGGTGCATCTCCGTTCCGATTACCCGGCTAATCCATGCCTCTGAATCAGTGTGCCGTAGTGCCTCTAGTCCTTGCAGCAAAGGCTCGTCAAGCGACAATTCCTGCGTACGTCTGAGAACAGTCCTGCGTGGTCAACTCAAACATTTCCGGCTGAGCTATGCTCTGATCCGCTTCGCAAGCCGTCATAAAACCTTTGAACTTTCACCCTGATGTCTGCTCGGAATCTAGGCAGCGGAACAGACGAGCCCTCGGGGCTCTGTGGTCGTGCGCTGCCATACCGTCAATTTTTCCATTGCATGGAATGCACAGGAGCGTCCCTGGGGCGTGAGGAGTGATGCTCGATGAATGAACAGCCATACGGTCCGGATTCCCTGGCCACCGATGTACCGCACCCGACCCAACCCTTGTCGCTGACCCAGGCGCTACAGCTGCCACGCATCGTGATCGAAGACACGTTGCCTGTGATAGATGGTGGGATGTTTGCGGCCAAGGCGATCATCGGGCAACCGGTTACAGTCACCAGCAAGGTCTACGCGGACGGCCACGACAAGATGGCCGTCAATGTGCGCTGGCGCGCTGCCGATGAAGAGGTCTGGCAGGTCGCGCCGTTGCACGAGTTGGGCAACGACAGTTGGGTCGGTGAGTTCACCCCGACCTCTGTCAGCCGCTACGTGTTTCAACTTGAAGCCTGGATCGATCAATTTGGCAGCTACTGCTATGAACTGGAAAAAAAGTTCGCGGCAGGTGTGCCCATCGATCTGGAGCTTGAAGAAGGCCGTATTCATCTGACCAAGGCTGCCGAACGCAGTCAGGACGAGCAGCGTCAGCAGATCGAAAGCCTGCTGGAGCGGTTTGGCCGGTCCGACGGCACCGAACAGGTCGCGCTGCTGCTGCACAGCGATACCGTGAGCCTGATGAAACAGGCTGATAATCATGCGTTCCTCAGTCGCAGCCTGGAATACCCGCTGGATGTCGAGCGTGAACTGGCGCAGTTTGCCAGCTGGTACGAGTTGTTTCCTCGCTCGATCACCGATGACAAGGCACGCCACGGCACGTTCAACGACGTTCATTCGCGCTTGCCGATGATTCGCGACATGGGTTTCGACGTGTTGTATTTCCCGCCAATCCATCCTATTGGTCGTGCGCACCGCAAGGGCCCGAACAACTCGTTGACGGCTGGCCAGGATGATCCGGGCAGTCCATACGCAATCGGCAGCGAAGATGGCGGCCATGAAGCCATTCACCCGCAGTTGGGCAGTCTTGAAGACTTCCGCAATCTGGTGAAAGCCGCTGCCGACCATGGCTTGGAAATCGCACTCGATTTCGCGATTCAGTGCTCGCAGGATCATCCGTGGCTCAAGCAGCATCCGGGCTGGTTCTCGTGGCGTCCGGACGGCACCATCCGCTATGCGGAAAACCCGCCGAAAAAGTATCAGGACATCGTCAACGTCGATTTCTACGCGCCGGATGCCATTCCGGGCCTGTGGCTGGAACTGCGGGACATCGTGCTGGGCTGGGTCAAGGAAGGCGTGAAGATTTTCCGCGTCGATAACCCGCACACCAAACCGCTGCCGTTCTGGCAGTGGATGATCGGTGAAGTGCGCAGTCAGCACCCGGAAGTGATGTTCCTCGCTGAAGCTTTCACCAAGCCAGCGATGATGGCGCGTCTGGGCAAGGTGGGTTACACCCAGAGTTACACCTATTTCACATGGCGTAACACCAAGGCCGAGCTGTCTGAATATTTCACCGAGCTTAACGAAGTGCCATGGCGCGATTGCTATCGCCCGAACTTCTTCGTCAACACGCCGGACATCAATCCGCGCTTCCTGCACGAATCGGGACGGCCGGGCTTTCTGATCCGTGCGGCGCTGGCGACCATGGGCTCTGGCCTGTGGGGCATGTATTCAGGTTTCGAGCTGTGCGAAGCGGCGCCGATTCCGGGCAAGGAAGAGTACCTGGACTCGGAGAAGTATGAGATCCGCGTGCGCGACTTCACGGCGCCCGGCAACATCATTGCTGAAATTGCCCAGCTCAATCGTATTCGCAGACAGAACCCTGCCTTGCAGACGCACCTGGGGCTGAAGCTGTACACCGCGTGGAACGACAACATTCTGTACTTCGGCAAACGCAGCGCAGATGGAAGCAACTTCATTCTGGTTGCTATCAATCTCGATCCTCACAACGCACAGGAAGCGGATTTTGAATTGCCGCTTTGGGAGATGGGCCTGCCGGACGACGCCGCGACTTCGGGCGAAGACCTGATGACCGGGCACCGCTGGACCTGGTACGGCAAGTACCAGCATACGCGTCTCGACCCGTCGCAACCGTTTGGAATCTGGCGTATCCAGGCCGCGCAATAACACTCCCAAGGAGTCAGCAATGGCTAAGAAACCCGGTGAAGCGACATTTATCAAAGACCCGCTCTGGTACAAGGATGCGGTGATCTATCAGGTTCACGTGAAGTCGTTCTTCGATGCCAACAACGACGGCATCGGCGACTTTGCGGGGTTGATCGAGAAGCTCGATTACATTGCCGCGCTGGGCGTCAACACCATCTGGCTGTTGCCGTTTTATCCCTCGCCTCGTCGGGATGATGGCTATGACATCTCGGAATACCGCGATGTGCATACCGATTACGGCACCATGGCCGATGCCAAGCGTTTTATTGCTCAGGCTCACAAGCGCGGCTTGCGGGTGATCAGCGAGCTGGTCATCAATCACACCTCCGACCAGCACCCGTGGTTTCAGAAAGCGCGCAATGCCAAACCTGGCTCCAAGGCTCGGGACTTCTATGTCTGGTCGGACACCGATCAGAAGTATGACGGCACGCGCATCATCTTCCTCGACACCGAAACCTCCAACTGGACCTGGGACCCGGTCGCGGGCCAGTATTTCTGGCACCGCTTCTATTCTCATCAGCCAGACCTGAACTTCGACAACCCGCATGTGCTGGAAGCGGTCCTGGAAGTGATGCGTTTCTGGCTGGATCTGGGCATCGATGGGCTGCGTCTGGACGCCATTCCGTACCTGATCGAGCGCGATGGCACCAACAACGAGAACCTGCCGGAAACCCATCAGGTGCTCAAACGTATTCGTGCCGAGATCGACGCGAATTACCCGGACCGCATGCTGCTGGCCGAAGCCAATCAATGGCCAGAGGACACGCAGCTGTACTTCGGTGACAGCAAGGGGCCAGACGGTGACGAATGTCACATGGCCTTTCACTTCCCGCTGATGCCACGCATGTACATGGCGCTGGCGCAGGAAGACCGCTTTCCGATTACCGACATTCTGCGGCAGACCCCGGAAATTCCGGAAAACTGCCAATGGGCGATTTTCCTGCGTAACCACGATGAACTGACCCTGGAAATGGTCACGGATCGTGAGCGCGATTACCTGTGGAATTATTACGCGGCCGACCGCCGTGCGCGGATCAACCTAGGGATTCGCCGCCGTCTGGCGCCGCTGGTGGCCCGTGACCGTCGTCGCGTCGAACTGCTCAACAGCATGCTGCTGTCGATGCCGGGCACACCGACCCTGTATTACGGCGATGAAATCGGCATGGGCGACAACATCTACCTGGGCGACCGGGACGGTGTACGTACCCCAATGCAGTGGTCCATCGACCGCAACGGCGGCTTCTCGCGCGCCGACCCGGCCAGCCTGGTGCTGCCGCCGATCATGGACCCGTTGTACGGTTTTCAGTCGGTCAACGTCGAGAGTCAGGAGCGCGACCCGCATTCGCTGCTGAACTGGAACCGACGCATGCTGGCGGTGCGTAAACAGCAAAAGGCTTTCGGTCGCGGCACGCTGAAAATGCTTTCACCGTCGAACCGGCGGATTCTTGCCTACACCCGTGAATATACCGCGCCTGACGGCCACAATGAGATTGTTTTGTGTGTGGCCAACGTGTCCAGCGCGGCTCAGGCTGCCGAACTTGAATTGTCGGCGTATTCGGGCACTGTTCCGGTAGAGATGCTCGGCGGCAGTGCCTTTCCGCCCATCGGCCAGCTGAGCTACCTGCTAACGCTCCCGCCGTATGGTTTTTATTGGTTTCTATTGGCTTCGGAGAATCAAATGCCCAGTTGGCACGTTGAACCCGCGCAAAGCATGCCGGACTTTCCGACTCTGGTGCTCAAGAAGCATCTTGAAGAACTGCTCGACGAACCGTTGCGCGGCACCATGGAAAATACCTCGCTGGCGACTTACTTGCCGAAACGTCGTTGGTTCGGCGGCAAGGACAAGCCTATCGAGAAGGTCCACATCGCTTACGCGGTCCGCTTTGGCGACGAGACACATCCGGTCTTGCTCAGCGAAATCGAAGTCACTGCAGACGGCCAGACCGAGCGTTATCAGTTGCCCTTCGGCTTGCTGGCCGAAGACGACATCAGCAGCGCATTGCCGCAACAACTGGCGCTCGCCAGAGTTCGCCGCAGTCGCGATGTCGGCCTGATTACCGATGGCTTCACGCTGGAAACCTTCATCCGCGCCGTGATAAAGGGCATGCAGTCGCAGACCGTGATTCCGTGCGCCGATGGCGAGCTGCGTTTCGAGCAAAGCTCGCAGCTCGCACCGCTGGGCCTCAACGATGAATCGGAAGTGCGTTATCTCTCTGCCGAGCAGTCCAACAGTTCGGTCGTGGTGGGCAGCAGCCTGGTGCTCAAGCTGATCCGCAAGGTCAGCGCCGGGACGCACCCGGAGCTGGAGATGGGCGCGTTCCTGACTCAGGCCGGCTTCAAGAACATTTCGCCGTTGCTCGGTTCGCTGGTGCGGGTCGGCAATGACGGCAAGCCGAATCTGCTGATGATCGCCCAAGGCTATCTGAGTAATCAGGGCGATGCCTGGGAATGGACGCAGAACAACCTCGAACGTGCGGTGCGCGACGAGTTGGCGCACGGTTTTTCCGGCCAGGAGCAGCATTACAACGCGCTGCTTGAACTGGCGGACTTCTCGCGCAGCCTGGGCCAGCGACTCGGTGAAATGCACCAGATCCTCGCGGCACGGACCGATAACCCGGATTTTGCCGTCGAGGTCACCAGCGTGGCGGACGGCAAGGCGTCTGCGACCAGCGTCAACGCTCAGTTGGAGCGTGCGTTGCAGCTGCTGGAGCAGCGCAAGGGCGATCTCGATAAAGAGGATCAGCAACTGGTCAGTGATTTGCTGGCGCATCGCAAGCAAATCCGTCAGCGGGTCGACAGCCTCGCCAAGCGTTCTGCGGGCGGCCTGCGGATTCGTGTACACGGTGACCTGCACCTGGGGCAGGTGCTGGTGGTCAAGGGCGATGCCTACCTGATCGATTTCGAGGGTGAACCGGCCCGCGCGCTTGAAGAACGGCGTGCCAAGCACAGCCCGTTCAAGGACGTCAGCGGCGTGCTGCGCTCGTTCGACTACGCTGCCGCGATGGCTGTGCGCAGTGCGCAAAGCGTCGACACCTCGCCAGAGGCTGCGGCGGCCCGCAAGCGCGTCGCCGAGACGTACTTGTCGCAGGCTCGTGCAGCCTTCATCGAAGGCTATCGTTCGGCAACGGCTGAAATGGCCCACGCCTGGAAAGATGCAAAAGGGGAGGACGCTGCACTGGAACTGTTCACCCTTGAAAAAGCTGCTTATGAAGTGATCTACGAAGCCGAGAACCGGCCAGCCTGGCTGGCGGTACCTTTGCAGGGCTTGCGTGGATTGCTGCAATCGTCTGATGGAGAGCCAATATGAATGCGCCTGACAAAGCCGGCACGGGCCGCCAAGCGATACCCGCTGCTGTGGATCTGGATGCGCTGATCCGCGCTGAACATCGTGACCCGTTTTCGATCCTCGGCCCGCACGGCGACGGTGGCAGCGGGCAGTTTGTCCGCGCCTACCTGCCCGGTGCCTTGAGTGTCCGCCTGCTGGCCAGAGACGATGGCCGCGAGCTGGGCGCAATGGAAATGAGTGACGTGCCGGGCTTTTTCGTCGGTCATATCGAGCAGCCGCAGCCCTATCTGTTCAAGATCAACTGGGCCGGTGGCGAGCAGATCACCGAGGACCCTTACAGCTTCGGTGCGCTGCTGGGCGAGATGGACCTGTACCTGTTCGCCGAAGGCAACCACCGTGACCTGAGCAGCTGCCTTGGCGCGCAAGTGACCAGCGTCGACGGTGTCGATGGCGTGCGCTTCGCGGTCTGGGCGCCGAATGCACGGCGTGTGTCCGTGGTCGGCAGTTTTAACAACTGGGATGGCCGTCGCCATCCGATGCGCCTGAGGCATCCCACAGGCGTATGGGAAATCTTCGTCCCGCGCCTGCAACCCGGTGAGGTCTACAAGTACGAGATCCTCGGCCCGCATGGCATTCTGCCGCTGAAAAGTGATCCGATGGCGCTGGCGACTACATTGCCGCCAGACACCGCTTCGAAAATCTCCGCGCCGTTGCAGTTCGAATGGCACGACGAGAACTGGCTGCAATCGCGTGCCGGGCGTCACGAGGTCTCCGCGCCGCTGTCGATCTACGAGCTGCACGCTGGCTCGTGGCAGATGGAGCAGAACGACGAGGGTCAATGGCGGCAGTTCAACTGGCGTGAGCTGGCGGATCGTCTGATTCCCTACGTCAAGGAAATGGGCTTCACGCACATTGAGCTGATGCCGATCATGGAACACCCGTTCGGTGGTTCATGGGGTTATCAGTTGCTCGCCCAGTTCGCACCGACCGCACGTTACGGGTCGCCTGAGGATTTCGCAGCCTTCGTCGACGCGTGTCACCAGGCAGACATCGGCGTCATCCTCGACTGGGTGCCTGCGCATTTCCCGACCGATACCCATGGTCTGGCGCAGTTCGACGGCACGGCGCTGTATGAATACGCCGACCCCAAGGAAGGCTTCCATCAGGACTGGGACACGCTGATCTACAACCTCGGCCGTACCGAAGTTCACGGGTTCATGCTGGCCTCGGCGCTGCACTGGCTGAAGCACTACCACATCGATGGCCTGCGTGTGGATGCGGTAGCTTCGATGCTTTATCGCGATTATTCGCGCAAGGCAGGCGAGTGGGTGCCGAACCGTTTTGGCGGCCGCGAGAACCTGGAAGCCATCGACTTCCTGCGCCATCTCAATGATGTGGTCGCGCTGGAAGCACCGGGCACCATGGTGATTGCCGAGGAGTCGACGGCCTGGCCTGGCGTCAGCGAGTCGACCCAGCAGGGCGGGCTCGGCTTCAACTACAAGTGGAACATGGGCTGGATGAATGATTCGCTGCGTTACATGGAGCAGGACCCGATTCACCGTGAGCACCACCACGGCGAATTGAGTTTCAGCCTGGTGTATGCGTATTCCGAACGCTTTGTGCTGCCGATCTCCCACGATGAAGTGGTTCACGGCAAGCACTCGCTGATCGACAAAATGCCGGGCGATCGCTGGCAGAAGTTTGCCAACTTGCGCGCTTACCTGTCCTTCATGTGGACCCATCCGGGCAAGAAGCTGCTGTTCATGGGCTGCGAGTTCGGTCAGTGGCGAGAGTGGAACCACGATCAGCAGCTTGACTGGTACTTGCTGCAGTACGCTGACCATGTCGGCGTCAAGAAGCTGGTCAGTGACCTCAACCGTATCTATCGCGAAGAAAAGGCGCTGCACGAACTGGACACCGACCCTCGCGGCTTCCAGTGGCTGATCGGCGACGATAACGCTAACAGCGTGTTCGCTTACCTGCGCTGGAGCCAGGACGGCGAGCCGCTGCTGGTGGTGGCCAACATGACCCCGGTCCCACGCCTGAATTATCGGATTGGTGCGCCACGTGAAGGGGCATGGGTCGAGTTGCTCAACAGCGACGCTGAAACCTATGCCGGTTCTAACTTCGGCAATGGCGGAGAGGTGATTGCCCAAGTCGATGAGGCGCATGGAATGCCAGCCTCGCTGAGCCTCAACCTGCCGCCGTTGGCCGTGTTGATTCTCAAGCCAAAAAAGGCAGCTGAGGCGTAAGCCACACCTGCCACCGCGTTACCACGCCAGCCTGACTCCCAGGCTGGCGCTTGTTCCGGTCTGATCGTTACTGTGCAGGTCGCGGCTGTAGCTCACTTCCCGGTACAGACTCGTGTCACTGCCAATCTTCGCCACCATCCCCTCGCCGAAACTGTCCGTCGTTGATTGACGCTCGGTCATGACCTGCTGTACGCGATCAAACGTCACCGCTTCCGGGGCCAACATTCAGGACGCTGGTATTGCTGACGCTGTCGCAGATCGACGGGACAGCCACAGCGCGAGCCCCAGCGCACAGATCGACAGCAGAGACGCGTAAAAGAAGATCCAGTCATAGCCCTGACCAAGGGCGATGGCTCCCATCACCGGGCCTGCAATGGCCAATGCCAGATCGAAGAACACTGCATAGGCACTCAGGCCGGCGCCACGACTGGGCGTCGGTACGCGTTTGATGGCTTCCACGCCCAGCGCCGGGTACACCAGCGACAGGCCCAGCCCGGTCAGCCCGGCACCCGCCAATGCAAAGCCGATATTCGGCGCAAGCCAGAGCATCAACAGCCCACAGGTTTCGACGGCTATGCACACGATAGCGGTGCTGTAGCCGCCAAAACGGTTGATGGCGCCGATGAACATCAGGCGCGCGAGGATAAAGCATACGCCAAACATGCTCAGGCAATACGCCGCGCCTTCCCAGCCACGGCTCAGGTAGAAGAGCGTGATGAACGTGGTCAGCGTGCCATAGCCGATGGAGGATAAAGTCAGGCCCATGCCATAGGGCGCGATCCGGCCGAATACCGACCAGTACGGCAGGCGTTCGCCGACGATGACTGGCACCGCAGGCTTGTTGCGGATCAGGACCAGCGCTGCACCAGCCATGACCATCAAGGCGACGCCCAGGCTGTTGAAGCCCACCGCATCAATGACCAGCACGCCCATCGGTGCGCCGATGGCGATCGCACCGTAGGAGGCAATGCCGTTCCAGGAGATCGAGCGGGCGGTGTGTTCCGCACCGACCTTGCCGATGCACCAATTGATGGTGCCAACGCCGATGAGTCCTTGGGATACACCGAGAAACAGCCGGGCCACGATCAGGATCGACAGGCTGGTTGCGGGAAACACCTCAAGCAGCGTCGCCAGCAAGGTCAGCGCGCCACTGATGCAGATGCCCCACAAGCCGAACACAATAGAGCGTTTGCTGCCCAGCGTATCCGTCGCCCTGCCTGCAAAAGGCCGGCTCAGCAGGGTCGCAAGGTACTGCGTTGCGATGGCCATCCCGGCAATCAGCGGGCTGAAGCCTAACTGGTCATGCACGTAGCCGGGCAATACGGCAATAGGCAAGCCGATGCACAGGAAGGCGATGAAGGTATAGAAAACAATGGAGACAATTTGCAGAGTAATCGTCGTGGAACCAGGTTGCGCGGCAGGCATTGGACTCTTCGCTGGCAGGCGGTGGGAGTGCCGCCATGATGGCTTGCGCCGTGAATAAATGAAAGCAGGCTAACGGTTTTATCAGGGTGATCAGCCAGTAGTTGCCGATCTGTAGGGATGGTCATAGGATGACTGACTACAACACAATAACAAAAAGGTCTCTCATGAGAAAAATCCTGTTGCTGGCCGCTGCAGTCGGCTGCTCGTTTGGTCTGCCTGTTCAGGCGTCTACCTTTGCTTACATCTCCAGTCCCGCAGACGGGCTCATCTCACAGTACCGTCTTGACGAGAAGAGCGGGGCGCTCAGCCTGGTCGAACAGACCCAGGCAGGTGATCAGGTGAACCCGATGGCGATTTCCCCGGACGGCAAGGCTTTGTTCGCCGCATTACGCGCCAAACCCTATCAAGTACTGACCTATACGATCGAACCGGGGACCGGGCATCTCAAACCGCTCAGTCAGGCGCCGCTCGCCGAAAGCCTGGCCTATCTGTCGACTGATCGCAGTGGGCGCTTTCTGTTCGGTGCGTCCTACGGTGCCGATCTGCTCAGCGTTCAGCCGATCGATGCGCAGCACCGCCCCAGCGACAGCATTGCCACTTACAAGACCGGCATGCATGCGCATTCGGTGCGCACAGACCCCAGCAACCGCTTCGTATACGCGGGAAACCTTGGCGTTGATCGCGTCCTGCAATATCGCCTTGAGCCCAAGGACGGCAAGCTGGTGCCCATCGGCGAAGGCTACGTGATGCTTCCTGACAACACCGGGCCGCGCCACCTGGCGTTCTCGGCGGATGGAAAGTTTCTGTACGTGGTGGGTGAAATGAGCGGCACAGTGACCGCCTTCGCGATCAACGACAAGACTGGCGCGCTGACGCAGGTGAGCCATGCCGATGGCATTCCAGCGCGCTTGAAGCTGGCCCCCGGACAGGCGCGCGATGCGCGTAACAACGACCTCAAGGATGACCCGACGCCGCGCATCTGGGCCGCCGACATACGCATTGCACCGGATGGCAAATGGCTGTTTGTCAGCGAGCGAACCAGCAGCAGTGTCTCGGTATTCAAGGTACAACCGGCCAGCGGCAAGGTGACGTTCGTTGAAAACTACCCGGTTCAGGAAAAACAGCCGCGCAATATCGCCGTGTCGCCCAATGGGCGCTGGCTGCTGGTCAGTGGAGAGAAAAGCGACAAGGTCGGCAGCTACGCCATCGGGTCGAACGGTGCCTTGCAGCGAGTCAGCGAGGCGCCAGCGGGGAAGGGCGCGCTGTGGATCGAAATGCTGAGTCAGCCAGGCTCCTAAAACAGTCGGTAAACAAAAAGCCCTGTCACGAGACAGGGCTTTTCAGCGTTACCGGAAAGTCAGGAATGCTTAGAACGTAACGCCCTGGCTACGCAGGTAGTCGTCGTAAGTACCGCTGAAGTCGATCACGCCACTCGGGCTGAGTTCGATGATGCGGGTGGCCAGCGAGGATACGAATTCCCGGTCATGGCTGACGAAGATCAGCGTTCCCGGATAGTTTTCCAGCGCCAGGTTCAGCGCTTCAATGGATTCCATGTCCAGGTGGTTGGTCGGTTCGTCCATGATCAGCACGTTCGGCTTCTGCAGAATCAGCTTGCCGAACAGCATGCGACCCTGTTCACCACCGGAAATCACTTTGACCGACTTGAGGATTTCGTCGTTGGAGAACAGCATGCGGCCCAGGGTGCCTCGCACCACTTGCTCGCCGCCCTGCGTCCACTGGCCCATCCAGTCGAACAGATTGCAGTCGTCTTCGAAGTCGTGAGCGTGATCCTGGGCGTAGTAGCCCAGCTCCGCAGCGTCGGTCCACTTCACGGTGCCGGCATCCGGGGTCAGTTCGTTGACCAGCGTACGCAGCAGGGTGGTCTTGCCGATACCGTTCGGGCCGATGATCGCAACGCGTTCGCCTGCTTCAACCTGAAAGCTGAAGTCCTTGAACAGGGTCTTGCCGTCGAAGCCTTTTGCCATGCGCTCGACGATGACCGCCTGACGATGCAGCTTCTTGGTTTGCTCGAAACGAATGAACGGGCTCACGCGGCTCGAAGGCTTGACCTCGGCCAGCTGGATCTTGTCGATCGCCTTGGCACGGGACGTGGCCTGTTTGGCTTTCGAGGCGTTGGCCGAGAAACGGCTGACGAACGATTGCAGTTCGGAAATCTGCGCCTTTTTCTTGGCGTTGTCCGACAGCAGTTGTTCGCGGGACTGCGTGGCCACGGTCATGTACTCGTCGTAGTTGCCCGGGAACAGACGCAACTCGCCGTAGTCCAGGTCAGCCATGTGGGTGCACACGCTGTTCAGGAAGTGACGGTCGTGGGAGATGATGATCATCAGGCTGTTACGCTGGGTCAGAATGTTTTCCAGCCAGCGAATGGTGTTGATATCCAGGTGGTTGGTCGGTTCGTCGAGCAACAGCACTTCAGGGTCGGAGAACAGCGCCTGCGCCAGCAGAACACGCAGTTTCCAGCCCGGCGACACTTCGCTCATCGGTCCGGTGTGCTGCTCGATGCCGATACCCAGGCCGAGCAGCAATTCACCGGCACGCGACTCGGCGGTGTAACCGTCCATTTCGGCGAATTCGGTTTCCAGCTCGGCGACTGCCATGCCGTCGTCTTCGCTCATTTCCGGCAGCGAGTAGATACGGTCGCGCTCGGCCTTGACCTTCCACAGCTCCTCGTGGCCCATGATCACCGTGTCGAGCACGGTGAATTCTTCATAGGCGAACTGATCCTGGCGCAGCTTGCCCAGACGCACGTTCGGCTCCAGCATCACCTGGCCACCCGAAGGTTCGAGATCGCCGCCGAGGATTTTCATGAACGTGGACTTCCCGCAGCCGTTCGCGCCGATCAGGCCGTAACGGTTACCGGCAGCAAACTTGACCGAGACGTTCTCGAACAAGGGTTTGGCGCCGAACTGCATCGTGATGTTAGCTGTGGAGATCAATTACTTTACCTATCAATAGCTTATGGTGCGCTTATTTGGGCTGGGACCGATTCTGGGCCACATCTGTCGTTTTCCAGCCCGTTCCGGCTGAGCTTCAGCTTATCCAGCGGGCATGCGTCGACAGCAACGGCAGTCTGCCGTGACTGCGTTGCCGGGAGATGAATGTGGGGGTTCACGCCAGACATTGGCGCGCATTGTCGCATAGGTCGGGCGGCAGTGACATGGTGGGTCTGTCGGATTGACAGCGATCCTGGTCAAGAAAGCGGGGGCTGTAGCAGGTGAAAGGGCGCTGCTGTCCTTCGGGTAGCGGCTCCGGCATCAAATCGGGCGCTTCCGGCAGGCAATGGACAGAGGCCGATTGATCGTCTGGGCAAGCACACCTCATTCAGCTTCTGTCCAGCGCAATACTAATCACGTCCTCGTTTTTGCTTTCGTTTCCTGAACCAGTTACCCAATGCATGGAACGGGTGAATGAACATCGCGATCGCTCCAAGCAGAAAGACGATGGTGATAAGGATCAGGCCCATGGCCTCGTGTGCAAACATAGTGATTGACTCCTGTTGTTCACTTTGTCGGTCCGATTGAGGTTAGTCGCTGAAACGTTTCATCTCATGAAGAATTGTTAAGGAACTTTCACTAGGGCCGCACGTTCGTGGACGCTCACTCATCTTCGGTATTCGCGCTGCAACCGCGAATCTGCTGGAAAACAATCATTTGGCTGGCGATTAAAAACGTTGTTTCAGGGGTTATTCGCCACATGCTCATAGCCATCGCGGAACTAGATGATCGCGTCACGTGACTATAAGCAGGCTTGTGTTCAGCGCCGTTGTTGCTCTGAACACGCATTCTTATGATCTCGGAGGTCCATGACATGAAGTCCCTTTTTCGTCCAGGTTTGCTGTTGGCGGTCGCCTTACCCTTGTTACTGGCTGGCTGTGGCGACAAGGAGCCCGAGCAACGTGCAGCGTTCACTCAGTTCCTGCAAACCCGCATCATCGACAAACCAGGCCTGCACGTTCCCAAGTTGACGGAAGACGAAAAGAAGGCATTCGGTGATTACACTTCGCATTACGCGGTGATCTCTGATTTTGGCGCGGGCATGGATACTGCCGTGCAGCCGTTGAGCAGCCTGATGCAGAAGGGCTCGTTTCACTCGGTGAGCGATGTCGTGCAGCGTCGTGGTGATCTCGCGGCAGTGCAGACCGGTCTTGATAAGGTGGGTGAAGAACTGACCGTAGAACAAGGCAAGGCAGATGCTGCGCACGCGAAGCTGAAACAGCCGGACGATTTGAAAGTGGTTTATGACAAGGCCTATGACAGGACTGTCAGCGTGCCTGCGAATACCTTTCGCGAAGTGTTGCCGCAGATCAAAGGTACTTTTTCCACAGGTCTGAAAGTGGCCGATTACATAGAAGCACACAAGTCGCAGATTGATATTTCCGGTTCCGCAATTACTGTCAAGGACCCGGTCGTGCAGACCGAACTCAACAAGCTGCTGCAAGAACTGAATGATCAGGGCAAAAATGCCCAGCAGGCACAGGGTCGGCTGCAGTCGCTCATGACCGGGCGCTAAGGCAGCACTGATGGTGCGGCCCGACGCGGTGTCGGGCCGCACCGAGTGTCAGGTATGATTTGCGTCTCGCTTACCTGACACTCGGATTCAACGGATTGATGACCACACCTTCTTCACTGGCAATCACGTTACGCCACGCAACGCCTGACGACGCGTTGTGCCTGAGCGCACTCGGCATGCAGGTGTTCCTTGACACTTATGCGACGCAAGGTATTCGTGAGTCTATCGCCCGCGAAGCCCTTGAGGCGTTTGCCCCTCATACGTTTGCACAGTTACTCGCCGAACCGGCAAACCTCACTATTATCGTTGCCGAAGTACGCGACCACCTGATCGGCTTCGCACAAGTCGAGCTGCGCACGGATCACCCTATCCTGTGCGATTCAAACGCCGCCGAACTGCAACGCCTTTACGTGCAGGAACGCTTCACCGGACGTGGCGCCGGGCGCCAATTACTCGAAGCTGCCGAACAATGCGCCACCCGCAGGCAGGCATCACTGTTGTGGGCAACCGTCTGGTCTGGCAATGAGCGCGCTTTAAGTTTCTACCCGCGCGAAGGTTATGAGGTGAAAGGTTTTCCCCGCTACGAATTTCAGGGTGAAACGCATGGCAACAGCTTGTTTGCCAAGGTGTTGAATCGCTCGGTCGGATAAAACGTTAGTTTGCAAAGGACGCTGAAATGCTGCGCATATTGGGCAAGTCATCTTCGATCAATGTACGGAAAGTGCTCTGGGTGTGTGAGGAGCTGAAGATACCGTTCGATCAGGAAGAGTGGGGCAGCGGCTTCAAGCCGACAGATACCGCTGAGTTTGTGGCGCTCAACCCGAATGCAATGGTTCCGGTCATCGTTGATGATGGTTTCGTGCTCTGGGAGTCCAACAGTATCATTCGCTATCTGGCTGCCTGTCATGACGCTGAAGGGAATCTTTATCCGCATGATCCGAAGGCGAGGGCGCACGTTGATCAGTGGATAGACTGGCAAAGTGCTGACCTCAATCGATCCTGGGCCTACGCGTTCATGTCGCTGACGCGCCGGGCAGCTGATTTCAACGACCCTGTAGCAACGGCGGCTTCATGCGCCAATTGGGCCAGGCATATGCAGATATTGAATCGACAGCTCGAAACAACAGGTGCTTATGTCTGCGGCGAGTCTTTTTCTCTGGCAGATATCCCGATCGGACTGTCGGTCAATCGCTGGTTCGAGACGCCAATGGACCCTCCCCAGTTGCCTGCGGTAAGTGCTTATTACCAACGTCTGAGCAACCGGCCCGGTTACCTGTTGTATGGCCGCAACGGAACTCCGTGACGACGCACGACGGTCACGTTTATTCTTGCTCGCCGTTTCAAGTCTTGAGGCTTTCAAGGAGCACTCGCGTTGACCACTATTAAAATTACCGCCGGCGGATATGAATTTCTGGCCGAAGCCAATCCGGATGCGCCGCAGACCGTCGAGGCGTTTTTGAAATTGCTGCCTTATCGGCAGAAGTTCATCCATGTGCGCTGGAGCGGCGAAGGTTGCTGGGTGCCGCTGGATGATTATCAACTGAAGCTGGATGACACGTTGATCGGTTTCGAGAACGCGACCAGCCATCCTTCGGTGGGCGATATTCTTTTCTATCCGGGCGGTTACAGCGAGACCGAGATTATCCTGGCCTATGGCTCGTGCTGCTTTGCCAGCAAGATGGGGCAGTTGGCGGGCAATCACTTCCTGACCATCACCGAAGGCAAGGAGAACCTGCGCAAGCTGGGCGTGAAAACGCTGTGGGAGGGCGCTCAGGATGTGCTTTTCGAGCTTGCCTGAGCACTTCATTGCCGTGCGGTGGTTATTTGCCAGCATTTTCTGGAACTGCTGATCTTCGCCAAGGGTCTAGTCCACAATGCTTCCAGCTCCCGGAAGCCGACCTGGAGACAAGACCTTGAATATTTTTGAAGCATTGCGCGAGAGTCATGATCGTCAACGTGGTTATGCCGATGCGCTGATCCAGACCAGCGGCGACAGTGCCGAACGGGCAGAGGCCTACAAACAGCTCAAAGACGAACTGCAAGCTCACGAGACCGCTGAAGAGCGTTTCTTCTATATTCCGCTGATGGCCCACGACAATGGCGTCGACCTTAGCCGGCATGCCATTTCCGAGCACCATGAAATGGACGAGATGATGGAAGAGCTCGACGAGACCGAAATGTCCAGCCCGGCCTGGCTGGCGACTGCGAAAAAACTCTCGGAAAAAGTCCATCACCACCTAAAGGAAGAAGAGCAGAAGTTCTTCCAGATGGCCGGCAAGCTGCTCGACGACAAGCAGAAAGAAAGCCTGGCGGGGGAGTACGTGAAGGAATACGAAGAGCAATTGGCGGAGAGCTGATACGGCGTGCAATGCTAGAATCCGCTTTTTATCCGCGTGGGCATGACATGAAGTTTCTCTTTTTGACGGGTGCAGCGTTAGTTGCGGCCGCTACATTGGCCGGGTGCGCAGCGCCTTCCGCTTCGGCGCGCTCGGCAGGGCCTTCAAAGGTGCTGTCCAGCGCCAAGCAGGACGCTGCCGTTGCCCAGTGCATCCAGGTGACCTGGCAGAACGAAGCCATGTTCGGCACTTCTTCGGACGTGTTCCTGCATGACTTGTCCGGCGGCGGCTTCACCGTGTTCACCACCGAATCGAAGTACTTCGCCGACGTGCGCGGCAAAGGCCCGACCACCACCGTTGAGTTCTACGCTCCGCAAGGCGATACCCAGGCCGCCTTGCGATCGGCGGCGGTTGCTACCTGCCTTTGATTCTTGTCCCCACGCTTTGTGGGCTCCGTTATCAGGACTTTTGTCCCTCCGGTAGCGCATAAGCAAGGGATCGAGAGGCTTTCGCCCTGACACCTCTCGTTCCTACGCTCCAGCGTGGGAATGCCGTTCTGGACGCTCTTGAGGCGCTGCGCGGCTTGGATTTGTCACGCAGAGCTTCATGGATGCACACCAACGCAGAGTAGCGCGAGAGTCAGGCATTTTGCGCTCGCGCTCCGGGCTCCGGGCTCATGGACGTTGATACCCCACGCCCGATAACAGCGCATTCGCACAAGAGTGGGGCCTTACCACTCGAGTGTGTCAATCGGTAGCGTTACCTCCAGCCTCTGCCTTCATTTTCCTGCGATAACCCCCAAATTCCAGCCTGTTGATTTGCCTCGGCTTTTTCATGTGGTGTCTTCTGCTTGAAGCCTGTGGCACACTTTCTGCTGTCTATTCCGTTGTTACATACCAGTGTCCGCTATAGCGGAATAACGAATACCTCGGCGGAGTTTATGTCATGCATCGCGGACCTTCTTTTCTGAAAGCTTGTGCATTTGTTCTTGCAGCCTCATTCACGCTGGCCAATGCGGCGCAGGCGGCCGAAGGCAGCAAACTGGATGCGGTGTTGAAACGTGGCAACCTGATCGTCGGCACAGGCAGCACCAACGCGCCGTGGCACTTTCAGGGTGCGGACGGGAAATTGCAGGGCTTCGATATCGACATCGGCAGAATCATTGCCAAGGGGCTGTTCAATGACCCGAGCAAGGTCGAGTTCGTGGTGCAGTCCTCGGACGCCAGGATTCCCAATCTGCTGACTGACAAGGTCGACATCAGTTGCCAGTTCATCACCGTCACTGCCAGCCGCGCGCAACAGGTAGCTTTCACGCTGCCGTACTACCGCGAAGGGGTTGCCTTGCTGCTGCCCGCGAACAGCAAGTACAAGGAAATCGATGACCTGAAAGCTGCAGGCGATGGCGTAACGGTCGCCGTTCTGCAAAACGTATACGCCGAGGAGTTGGTCCATCAAGCGCTGCCCAAGGCCAAGGTCGATCAGTACGACAGCGTTGATCTGATGTATCAGGCCATTAACTCAGGCCGCGCCGATACGGCCGCCACCGACCAGTCTTCGGTCAAATACCTGATGGTGCAGAACCCTGGCCGCTACCGCTCACCGGCCTTTGCCTGGAGCCCGCAAACCTACGCTTGCGCCGTCAAGCGTGGCGATCAGGACTGGCTGAACTTCGTCAACACCGCCTTGCATGAGGCCATGACCGGTGTTGAGTTCCCGGCCTACGCAGCGTCGTTCAAGCAATGGTTCGGCGTGGACCTGCCGGTGCCAGCGATCGGTTTCCCGATGGAATACAAATAAGCCGAATTTGACCTTCAAGGGCAGGGCAGGCCGATGGGCCATCCCTGCCAGGTACGGGCGAACATGAACTATCAGTTGAATTTTGATGCCGTGTGGCGGGACTTTCCCAACCTGCTGGCCGGTCTGGGCCTTGGTCTGGAGCTGGCGTTGTTCTCGATTGCCATCGGTTGTGTCATCGGTTTGATGAACGCTTTCGCACTGCTGTCACGTTACCGGGCGCTACGAGTGGTGGCGTCGATCTACGTGACGGTGGTGCGCAACACGCCGATTCTGGTGTTGATCCTGCTGATCTACTTTGCCTTGCCCGGGTTGGGCATTCGTCTGGACAAGCTGGCCTCGTTTATCGTGACCCTGTCGCTGTACGCAGGTGCTTATCTGACCGAAGTGTTCCGCGCGGGGCTGCTGAGTATCCACAAGGGACAGCGCGAAGCGGGTCTGGCCATTGGCCTGGGTGAATGGCAGGTGAGGGCTTACATCATCGTGCCGGTCATGTTGCGCAATGTGTTGCCAGCGCTCTCCAACAACTTCATATCGCTGTTCAAGGACACCTCGCTGGCGGCCGCGATTGCCGTACCGGAGCTGACCTATTACGCACGCAAGATCAACGTCGAAAGCTATCGGGTGATCGAAACCTGGCTGGTGACCACTGCGCTGTACGTGGTTGCCTGCTACGTGATCGCCATGCTTTTGCGCGCCCTCGAACAACGTCTGGCGATTCGCCGCTAGGAGGCTCTCATGTATCAACCCCCTGGCTGGTTGCACGAGTTGTGGACCGCGCGTGAAGTGCTCTGGTCCGGCTTTCTGACCAGCATCCAGTGCTCGGCGCTGGCGATTCTGTTCGGCACCCTGATCGGCATGTACGCCGGTCTGACCCTGACCTATGGCGGATTCTTCGCCCGCTTGCCGGTTCGGCTGTATGTCGACCTGATTCGCGGCACGCCAGTGTTCGTGCTGGTGCTGGCGGTCTTCTATATGGTGCCGGCGCTAGGCTGGCAGATCAGCGCGTTTCAGGCGGGTGCGATAGGCCTGACGCTGTTTTGCGGCTCTCACGTCGCAGAGATCGTGCGCGGTGCCTTGCAAGCCATTCCGCGAGGTCAGGTCGAGGCCAGCAAGGCGATTGGCCTGCGCTTCAACCAGACGCTGCGGTATGTGCTGCTGCCTCAGGCGATGCGCCAGATCCTGCCGACCTGGGTCAATTCCTCGACCGAAATCGTCAAGGCATCGACCCTGTTGTCGGTGATCGGCGTCGCCGAGTTGCTGCTGAGTACCCAGCAGGTGATCGCTCGCACCTTCATGACGCTGGAGTTCTACCTGTTTGCAGGTTTCCTGTTCTTCCTCATCAACTACGCCATCGAGCTTCTTGGGCGACACATCGAAAAACGGGTGGCCTTGCCATGACACAGACTCACACCGCAACCCCCGGCCCGGCGCTGCTCAGCATTGAGGGCCTGCATAAATCCTACGGCGAAGTGGAAGTGCTCAAAGGCGTCGATCTGCGCATGCAGAAAGGCAACGTTGTTACCCTGATCGGTTCCAGCGGCTCGGGCAAGACCACCTTGTTGCGTTGCGTCAACCTGCTGGAGGAGTTTCAGGGCGGTCACATTCGCCTTGAAGGTCAGGACATCGGCTACAGCGACGTAGACGGCAAACGCGTCCGCCATCCGGAGCGTCTGATCGCGCAGCACCGTGCCATGACCGGCATGGCGTTTCAGCAATTCAATCTGTTTCCGCACCTCAGCGCCTTGCAGAACGTGACCCTGGGCCTGCTCAAGGTCAAGAAGATGCCCAAGGATCAGGCGATTGCCCTGGCCGAAAAGTGGCTGGACCGGGTCGGGCTGCTGGAGCGGCGCAATCACTTCCCCGGCCAGTTGTCTGGCGGTCAGCAGCAGCGCGTAGCGATTGCCCGCGCCATTGCCATGAACCCCAGCCTGATGCTGTTCGACGAAGTGACCTCGGCACTGGACCCGGAGCTGGTGGGAGAGGTGCTGAGCGTGATCAAGGACCTGGCCGAGGAGGGCATGACCATGCTGCTGGTGACCCACGAGATGCGTTTTGCCTATGAGGTCTCCGATCAGATCGTGTTCATGAATCAAGGCCGCATCGAAGAGCAGGGCGCACCGAAAACCCTGTTCGAGCAGCCAAAGTCAGCACGCCTGAGCGAATTCCTCAAGAACATCCGCTTTTAACGTTTCCATACTTTCAACGTTTCAATACAAGGAGAAACTCATGACTATTACTCGTTATGGCGCAGGCAGCACCGCAGGTGGCGGCCAGCCGCGCCCATTCGCCCGAGCAGTCGAGGCCGATGGCTGGCTGCACGTTTCCGGTCAGGTCCCTGCGCAGGACGGTGAGATCATCGTTGGCGGTATCGTCGAGCAAACGCACCAGACCATGCGCAACCTGATCGCGATTCTCGAAGAGGCCGGGTACGACATCAAGGACGTGGTTCGCGTCGGCGTATGGCTGGAAGACCCACGCGACTTCTGGAGCTTCAACAAGGTGTTCGGCGAATACTTCAGCCCCGAACACGCCCCGGCGCGGGCTTGCGTGCAGGCCAGCATGATGGTCGACTGCAAGGTCGAAATCGACTGCATAGCTTATAAGCGGAAGTAGCAGCTGCAAGTTTCAAGCTACAAGCTACAAGCTGCAAGCTACAAGCTACAAGCTACAAGCTACAAGCTACAAGCTACAAGTCAGATCAAATCAGGCTCTTAGCTCTTAGCTCTTAGCTCTTAGCTCTTAGCTTGAAGCTTGAAGCTTGAAGCTTGAAGCTTGAAGCTTGAAGCTTGAGGCTTGAGGCTTGAGGCCTGCAACTATCCAAAGGATCCCCTCATGACGGAAGACATAATCAAGCGCCGGGCACGTGGGCTGGACCGGGCGTTCGATATTCTGGATTTTCTCAAGGAAAAGGCCAGGCCTATGCGTCCCAACGAAATTGCCAGCGGGATCGGCAGCCCCAAATCGACTGTTTACGAGCTGGTGGCGTCGTTGCTGGAGCGGCGGATTCTGGAAACGGTCGGCAAGGACGGGCATGTCTACCTGGGCCGACAGCTGTATTTTCTGGGCCAGGCGCACCTGCGGCACTTCGATTTCACCCGCGAGGCGGAAGCCTGCCTGTGCGATATCGTCAGCCAGACGCGGGAAACCGCGCAGATGTGTCTGCTCAATGGCCGCAAATACACGGTTGCGCTGATGAAAGAAGGTGAGCGGCATTTCCGGATTTCCTCGGACATCGGCGAGAACGCCCCGATCCCCTGGACAGCCTCCGGTCGACTGCTGCTCAGCCACCTGAGCGATCAGCAAATCATTGACCTGATCGACGCCGACGACTTCATCCTGCCGGGCGGCGAGCGCCTGCCGCTGGAGACGTTCCTGCGGGAAATTCGCAAGGCCGGGGAGGAGGGCTTCTTCTCCTTCGACAGCGTGGCCGACACCTTCACCCACTGTTTCGCCGCCCCCGTGAAGAACGAGCACGGCCAGTGCATCGCCACGCTGTGCATCGTCGCGCCACGGGCCGATGCCAAAACCCATTACAGCGACTACCGCCGGGTGCTGATCGACAGCGCCAACGGCCTGGCTCGCCGAATCAACGAATAACCAGGAGATTACCGATGAGCATCGCCGTCATGCAAAAAGGCACTGCACAGCCGGGTGACAGTCTGACCCGCGACGTCAGCCTGCCTGCGCTGGTCATCCACAATCAGGCGCTGGAGCACAACATTCGCTGGATGCAGCGTTTTGTGACCGACAGCGGTGCGGAGCTGGCACCGCACGGCAAGACCAGCATGGTCCCCGCGCTGTTTCACCGCCAATTGGACGCGGGTGCCTGGGGCATGACCCTGGCGACCGCCGTGCAGACTCAGGCCGCGTATGCGCATGGCGTAAAGCGTGTGTTGATGGCCAATCAGTTGGTCGGCGCGCCAAACATGGCGCTGATCGCTGACCTGCTGGCTGATTCGATGTTCGAGTTTCATTGCATGGTCGACCACCCGGACAACGTTGCTGCACTCGGCGAGTTCTTTGCCGCCCGTGGGCTGCGCTTGAACGTGATGATCGAATATGGCGTGCCCGGTGGCCGCTGTGGCTGTCGTAGCGAAGCGCAGGTGCTGGCGCTGGCCGACGCCGTTCAGGCCCAGCCGGCGCTGGCACTGACCGGTATCGAGGGTTACGAAGGGGTTATTCATGGTGAGCACGCCATCGAGGGCATCAAGGCCTTTGCCGCCTCGCTGGTACGCCTGGCGGTCGACTTGCAGGACAAGGGCGCATTTGCTCTGCAGCGGCCGATTGTGACGGCCTCTGGCTCGGCCTGGTATGACCTGATCGCCGAAGCGTTCGATGCTCAGGCAGTTCGCGAGCGCTTCCTCAGCGTCTTGCGGCCTGGCAGTTACGTGGTACACGACCACGGCATCTACAAGGATGCGCAATGCTGCGTGCTGGATCGACGTGCCGAGCTGAGCGAAGCGCTGCGTCCGGCGCTGGAGGTCTGGGCGCACGTGCAGTCCCTGCCTGAGCCGGGTTTTGCCGTGATCGCCATGGGTAAGCGCGATGTGGCCTATGACGCCGGCCTGCCCAACCCGCTGCTGCGCTACAAGGCGGGCGCTTTGTCTGCCTCGGGCGATGACGTCAGCGCCTGCAAGGTCACGGCCGTCATGGACCAGCACGCCTTCATGACGGTCGCGCCCGGTAGCCAATTGCAGGTCGGCGATATTGTTTCCTTCGGCACCTCGCACCCGTGTCTGACCTTCGACAAGTGGCGTTCAGGTTGTCTGGTGGATGATGATTTAAAAGTGATCGAGCCCTTCAGCACGTTTTTCTAGTTCAAGTATTCGAAGGAGTATCGCCCCATGAGCCTTCCACGCGTCGCCCTGATCGGCGAGTGCATGATCGAATTGCAGCAACATGCTGACGGCAGCCTGCGTCAGAGCTTCGGCGGCGACACGCTGAATACCGCCGTCTATCTGTCCCGCCTGCTCGGTGATCGGGCCCAGGTGGATTACGTGACTGCGCTGGGTGACGACAGCTTCAGCGACGCCATGTGCCGGGCCTGGGCCGATGAGGGCATCGGGCTGGGTAAGGTGCAGCGCTTGCCCGGTCGCCTGCCGGGGCTTTACTGCATCCAGACCGATGCCAACGGCGAGCGGCGTTTTCTCTACTGGCGCAACGAGGCTGCGGTGCGTGACTGCTTCATGACGCCTGCTGCCGAGCCGATCCTCTCGGCACTGGCCAGTTACGACGTGCTGTATTTCAGCGGTATCACCCTGGCCGTCCTCGGCGAGCAAGGCCGTGCGCGGTTGCTGGAGACACTGGGTCGGGCCAGGGCGCGCGGAGTGAAGGTTGCGTTCGACAACAATTATCGCCCCCGGCTGTGGGCCAGTGTCGAGCAGGCGCGCGACGCCTATCAGGCCTTTTTGCCGCACGTGGATCTGGCGCTGCTGACCGAAGACGACGAACAGGCACTGTACGGTTACGCCGACAGCGAGCAATTGTTGAAAGCTTATCGGCAACGCGGCATTGGTGAGGTCGTCGTCAAGCGGGGTGCGCAGAGTTGCCTGATAGAAGCAGGCGGCGAACGCTTCGAGATAGCGCCGCAGAAGGTCGAGCACATCGTCGACACCACGGCGGCAGGCGACTCGTTCAGCGCGGCCTATCTGGCCGCCCGGCTGAGGGGTGAGCACCCGCGACAGGCTGCCGAAGCCGGGCACCGCCTGGCCGCTGTAGTGATCCAGCACCCCGGCGCGCTGGTGCCGAAATCGGTCATGCCATTTTGACAGTACCTGCCACATTGCATGCAGTTGATCGGCTAACGCACTGACAGCAAAGCATTTCACTGGAACCTGCAGGCGAATGCGGCCACCATAGGCGCCTTTCTGCCTGCAAGCCACCCGATGGAGTCTGCGTGCCCGACGATCTGCCCTCCGAGCTTCCTCATGACCTGGATGTCGATCTCATACCGCCCCGGCAGTTGCCGTTTTTCAGACGCCTGTTGGCGCGTCTGATGGGGCGCAGCCTGACCGGGCTGGGTTCGCAACACACACCGTCCTGGTTTCAGGGGCACGCCGATGGCTACCTGAACGGCCACATCGAAGGCGTGCGCGAGGGCTACGCCGAAGGCTATCTCGACGGCCAGGAGCAGGGTCGCCAGGTACTGGTGATCAGCGATACACGTCCAGCCCTGCATCGCGGGCCGAAGGTTGATGACCACCTGTTCGATGACTGGCGGCTGGCGCTGACGCCCGAGCTGAAAAAGCGCATCAAGGCAGATGTCGCGGATAAGTTGCCAGCGCATTCCCAGCCTAGCGCAGCGCAATGGAAGATGATTTTCAGCGATACGCCGTCCACCTATGTCATTGCAGGGGCTGGCGCGGGCAAGTCGACATCGCTGGTGCTGCGTATTCTGCTCCTGCACCACTATCTGGGTTACGAACTGAACGCGATGACGGTGGTGACTTTTACGCGTGAGTCGCGCAAAGACTTCATCGGCAAGCTGATCGACGTCATGGCTTTGTGGGGCCATGCAGTGGGGCAAAAGCAGGCCAGGGACCTGGTGCGTACCTTTCATTCGCGCATCCTGCCGCTGGTGCGCAGTTTGCCGGGCTTCGAACAGCTGCGCGCCTTCGAAAACCTGAGCAGTCAGTCATCAGGGCTGGAGGACGCCGACAGCAACCCGTTCGACTTGCGTATCAATGACGCTCAGCGCCAGCAGCTGAATCTTTGCTACCGCGACCTGTACGCCAGCAATGAGCGCTTTCGTGATGTCATGGCGCCGCTGTATCGCCATGCGTTACAGCTCAAGGAGCTGGATCGCGAGCATCCGGACGTGCAAAAACGCATGGCGGTGACCGAGCTATCCTCGAAACGTGATGAGGAATGGTGCGACACGGTAGAAGACCTGTGGATTCGTGCCGGAGTCTGGCCTATAAAAGGCATTGAGCCTATGCGCCAAACCGTTGAAATAAATGGCTTTCCGTTTCACTTTCACGGTTATATCGCTGAACTTGATGCATGGGTGGTATTGGGGCTGGACTCAAGTGAAGACCAGCAACTCAAGCGCCCGGGTGCCAAACTGCCTGTGTGGGCTGAAGGGGTTATCAAGCGCACCCTGTTTCAAGCTTTCTGCGATAAACCATTGATATGGCTGGATAACTACCAGGCTGCAGGCAAGGTCATGCAGTCGCTTGCCGGAACTGCAGTGGCCGGGCCTGGATTTGATTATCGGGTCAAGGGCGAACTCGGTGCGGCGCCGCTGCTGGACTGCTTCGTGACTGCCGCAAGCTTTATCGAGAACCTCGGGCTGGATGTTCCGGCCGCAGTCGCCGAGATGAGTTTTGCCAGCGATGACCCTGACCGTTTCTTCTTTGAAGGGCTGAGCCTGTTCTGGAAAGCATTCGAAGCCCATCTGCTGGCACAGACGCCACCGGTCATGACCTACAACCGGATGTTTGCCCTGTTTGGTGAAACGTCACCGCAGAACCTCCGGCAAGTCAGCGACGAGATGCTCAGGCCGCTGTCGCACTTGATGATCGACGAGTTTCAGGATGTATCGCCGCAAATCGTTTCGTGGATTCGTGCCAGCCTGCGCGAGATCAGACGTCGTGGCCCGGCCCTGCAGACGGGCCGTATTGCGCAGCGTTCGTCGCTGCTCTGCGTGGGCGATGACTGGCAGTCGATCTACGGCTGGCGCGGCAGCTCGCCGAAGTACTTCATGGAGTTCGCCAAAGAGTTTTCGTCGCCGGCCACCACTAAAGTCATGCTCAGCGAGAATTTCCGCAGCCATCAGCACATCATTGACGCGGCAGAACATATCGTTCGCGCCGCACCAGCGATTCCCGGCAAAAAGGCCCGTGCCAGTGGTGCCCCTCAGGAACTGTTGCCGGTCAAGGTGCTGGACCGCAACGAGGACGAACTCGCCGAGCGGGTGGCCGAACATTACAACGATGGGGATTCGATTCTGCTTCTGTACCGCAAGGGCAGCGAAAAGGCCCGGTTTACCGAGCGCCTGCAGGCATTGATCGATGCCGACGCGGCGATGGGCGCGCAAGGCCGCCGGATCCGCACGCTGACGTATCACAGCTCCAAGGGCTTGCAGGCTGATGCCGTTTTCCTGCTGGGGGACTGTCAGCATCTGACCGTGTCGCCCTACAAGAATCAGGTCTACCGACTGGCGGGGCTGGGCGACGCTCACGATCTTCAGCCGTTTGACACGGCTCAGAAAGATGAAGTGCTGCGTCTGGCGTACGTGGCCATCACGCGCTCAGCGCGTCACTGTTATTGGTACATTGATGAAAGTGCCAACACCGGAGACAGCACGCAGATGCCCAAGGCATCGGACAGAATTGCCCGGGACAAGCCATTCTTTGATGATTTGCGCGGCAAGGTGCAGGCGGGCTGAGGCTTCAGCTTGACAGTCAGGTTCAGGCTGGACGGTTCAGGCCGGCTCAGCTCAGGAAAAGCCGGCCACCTGCCGCTGAGTGTACGTGCCGAACAGCTCCAGCTCGTCCTCGATGGCTTCGATGATGCGCTCGACGTCGGCAGCGTTCATCACGGTCGAACAGGGCAAACCGGCAATGGCCACCACCGTCTCGCCGCTGGCCCGATCAAACAGCCGGGCGATCATGCTCCCGGGCGCATCCATGGAGGCTTCAAAGCCGATCGGGTGGAAGTGCCAGCGCATCAATTGGCAGGCATTGGGGAATGTGACTTTAGTCATGACAATGGCCCACCTGAGTCGATCGAGCGTCCAATGCTCCATGGGGTAGGCAGACCAACCAGGATGCGTCTGGCAAAGCGGTGATGACCCGATGATGAACTGCTTGGCCAGTCATCTGTCGGGGGCTGCTTTCCAGCGGTATTACTGAGCGGTCTGACGAGTAATGAAAATAGCACTGGTGGGGCTTTTTCTGGAAAAATTTTTTATGACGCTGAATGAAAAAGACAATTACATGAAATGCATCATTAAAAGGTATTGATAGGCATGCTCTGTGCCGTTGCTCATCACTGTCATGGACTTCTTTTGCCCCCTACGAAGGTGGTTTTCACACCGCGTCTCGGGCAAGCTGTCGCTATTGACCCGAGGAACCGCGCATGCTGAAAAAATACCTTGCCGCACTCATGCTGCTGGCCTCGACCAGCCATGCGGCGGAGACGGTCAATATTCTCAACTGGACCGACTATATTGCGCCGGACACGCTGCCAAAGTTCGAGGCCCAGACCGGTTACAAGACCACGTATGACACCTTCGACAGCAACGAAGCGTTGAACGCAAAGCTGGTTGCCGGCCATTCCGGCTACGACCTGGTCTTCCCGTCCATCCATTTCATGGGACGGCAAATCGAAAAGGGTTTGCTCAAGACCCTCGACAAGAGCCAGTTGCCCAACTGGAAAAATCTCAACCCGGTATTGCTCAAGGTGCTGGAAGCCAGTGATCCGGGGAATCGTCACGGTTTCCCGTACTTGTGGGGCAGTACCGGAATCGGCTATGACGCGGCCAGGGTCAAGGAAATTCTTGGCAAGGATGCGCCTCTTGATTCCTGGGATCTGGTGCTGAAGCCGGAAAACATGAAAAAGCTCGCCCAGTGCGGCGTCGCGTTCCTCGACAGTGCGCCAGCCCTGTTTCCGATCACCTTGAATTACCTCGGTTTGCCGCCGCACAGCGAAGTGCCGGACGATTACAGCAAGGCCCGAGCGGTGCTCGACAGCGTAAGGCCCTACATACGTAATTTCAGCGCCGCTGATTATGTTGCCGACCTGGCCGCCGGGAAAATCTGCGTTGCCGTGGGGTACTCAGGGGATATCTCCCAAGCCCAGGAGTTGGCCGTGAAGGCGGGCAGCAGCACCAGGATCAGCTACGTAGTGCCCAGGGAAGGCGCGCCCATGTGGTTCGACATGATCGCCATTCCGGCCGACGCGGTCGACGTCAAAGGTGCATATGCCTTCATGAACTACCTGTTGCGTCCGGAGGTGATTGCCAACATCACCAACACGGTGCATTACGCGAACGGCAACGAAAAAGCGGATGCGCTGATCAATCCCGGCATATGGTCGGACACCAATATCTATCCGGATGCCGACATGCTCAGCCGGTTGTTTGTGATGGCCCCGATCCCTGTCGGCATCGACGAACTGCGCCTGCGGATCTGGAATGAGATCATGGCTGGCAAATAGTAGCGCCAACCCGCTGCCAGCATTCAGATGACATGCGCTTGATGCAGTTCGGTCAGTGCCTGAGCCTTGAGCCGGGCCAACAGTGGATCACGACGATCTCTCGGCGTTGTCAGGCCGACCGCCAGTTCATGGGTGATGGTGCCGGGACGACTGCCCATGACCAGCACGCGATTACTCAGATACAGCGCTTCGTCAACATCATGGGTCACCAGCAGCAGGGTGATCGCGTGGCGTCGCGCCAGTTGCAGCAGCAGGTCCTGAAGCTTCATGCGGGTGAAAGCATCCACCGCACTGAACGGTTCATCCAGCAGTAATACGGTCGGGTGCGAGTACAGGCCGCGCGCGATCGCCACGCGTTGCGCCATGCCGCCGGACAGCGCCTTTGGCAATGCGTCGGCAAAACCGGACAGGCCCACTTCTTCGATCAGTTGACCGACCCAGTCGCGGTCGTAGCGGTCATCGTCACTGAAGCCGATATTCTGCTCTACTGTCAGCCAGGGCATCAGCCTCGGCTCTTGAAACACGAACGCCACTTCGCCCCCGGTCCGTGCGACCGCTCCCCGAAAATCCTGCTCCAGCCCGGCGACAATGCGCAGTAACGTACTTTTACCGCAACCGCTGGGGCCGAGCAGGCTGACGATTTCACCTGGCTGCAATGACAGATCAATGCCTTGCAGCACGGTATGGCCAGCGAAAGCCTTGTGCTCTACACGAATGTCCAGCAACGAATCCGGCATCTATCAACCCTCACGGCTCTGACCGTTGAATGTATCCCGCCAGGCCAGAAAGCGTTTTTCCAGGCCAGCCAGCAGGCCGTCACTCAGTTTGCCCAGTGTGGCCAGAACGATAATCGCTGCCAGCACGATGTCCGGGCGCGAGGTTTCGCGCCCGTCACTGAGCAGGTAGCCCAAACCTTTGGTGGCGGCTATCAGCTCGGCGGCCACCAGAAACATCCAGGCCAGGCTCATACCGCTGCGCAAACCGGTGAACAGGCCAGGCAGGGCGGCGGGCAGCAGAATGCGGCGGGTCAGGCGGTAGCGACTGAAACCGTACATCTGGCCGACTTCCACCAGCTTGCGGTCAATGCCGCGAATCGCCGCCACACCATTGAGGTAAACGGGGAAGAACGCGCCGATGGCGATCAGGACAATCTTTGACGTCTCGCCGATCCCCAGCCACAGCAGCAGAAGCGGTACCCAGGCCAGACTGGGGATCGAGCGCAGCCCGGCGAAGGTCGGTTCCAGATAAGCTTCTGCCTCGCGACTGAGCCCGACCCAGGCCGCGAATACCAGCGCCAGGCTGGCACCTATCAGAAAACCGCTGAGAACACGCAACAGGCTGGCGCTGATGTGCTTCCATAACGCACCGTCTGCCAGGTCTCGCAAAGTCAGCAGGATTTCGCTGGGTGCCGGCATCTGGTAAGACGGCAGCCAGCCGATACGCACGATGACTTCCAGCAACACGATGACCAGCGCGGGGACTACCAACCCCTTGAGTCGTGTGCCGGAGCGCTGCCACAGGTTGCGCGCCTGACGCTCAGTCGACGTGGTCTGCGGCACGGCAGGCAGAGACTTTTCCTGGCTGGTCATGGGGTCGCGATCACGGCTTTGGAGAAGTCCGGGGTGATCAACCGGTCAATGACCTGCTCGACATTGACACCTTTGCGCACAAGGTCTTCCGAGACCAGGATCGGCGCGGCAGCTTTGGAGGCCTCCACGTCTTTTGCGCTCAGTTGCGGGTTGCCGAGATCGGTACGCGACAATTGCAGGCGAGCGACCTCCAGTGGCAGGCCCGACTCGGTCGCCAGCAGCCTGGCCAGCTCATCCGGGTTCTTCACAGCCCATTCGCGGGCTTTTTCATAAGCGGTTAATACCGTTCTGATCGCTTGCGGGTGTTCCTTGGCATAGGTTTCGGTCACGCTCAGCACGCCATAACTGTTGAAATCCTTGTTGCGGTAAAGCAGGCGTGAGCCGGACTGGATTTCGCTGGCAGCCATGTGCGGGTCAAGTCCTGCCCAGGCGTCCACATCGCCTTTTTCAAGCGCGGTGCGGCCGTCGGGATGCTGCAGGTGCAGGAGCTCGACATCATCCTTTTTCAGGCCGGCCTGTTGCAGCGCACGCAGGGTGAACAGGTACGGGTCGGTGCCTTTGGTGGCGGCAATTTTCTTGCCTTTCAACTCGGTTACCGATTGCAGCGGCGAGTCCTTGCGAACTACCAGCGCGGTCCATTCAGCCCGGCTGTATACGTAAACCGACTTGATCGGGCTGCCGTTGGCCCGGGCCAGCACTGCAGACAGACTGGCCGAAGAGGCAAAGTCGACACTGCCGCTGTTCAGGTATTCCAGTGAACGGTTACTGCCCTGGCTCAGCACCCAAGTGACTTTGGCGTCCGGAAGGGCTTTTTCCAGCCAGCCGAAATGCTTGAGCGCCAGGCTGACCGGCGAATAGTAGGCGTAATCCAGACGGACTTCGGCAGGCGCGGTTTCAGCCGCGTGCGCTGCGCCCTGCAGACTTACGGCCAACGCGCAGGTCGTCGCTATCCAGCGAAACAAGGCATGAGGAGACTGCAACCGAAACGAAACACGAAGACGTGGCATAGTGGGCGTCCAGATCAGGGGAACAGAGCAAGGCTGCTGCTTTTTATATTCCGAAATCAGCAGTCAGAAGAGCGTTAAATTCACAAATGGAATATTGTACGCTCTGTGCCAAAGGCCTGGAGGCTGTGTAGATCAAGGGCCAGAACGATTTGTCCCGGCTAAGGGATGTTGCTTCGGCAACAGCCTGTCGAATGACTGTTGCCGCAGCAACAGCAAGCATTCAGCGCCCGATTCTGGCGGTTTTTTGACAGGTTTCGACCCGTCAGGCGGAATTTTTCATCCCTTGGTGCAACACAATCGCTTTTTGACACTCTTAATCGTCCGCATTCTTAATTCAGAAACATGCGCACACTAGTATCGCGCGTGATTACTTTTACCTGAGACACGGATTCGACTGATCCGCAGGAAGTTCTCGGGACGAACCGCCCAAGCAGGCGTATTCGCAGCAGCCAGATGGCTGATCCCCTAAATGCGCATCGGATGTTAACCCATGAAAATTTCAAAAATAGCATTCACCACCCGGCTTCAGCGCCGCATAGCCTGGTTCTCTCTGCCTGCGCTGCTGATGGTTTCAGCCTTGACGCTGTTTACTGTGGGCAAGGGAGCCCTCGCCGAAACCAAGAACGGTACGCAGACACTGGTGTTTCTTCGTCATGCTGAAAAGCCGGCGATGGGGTTGGGTCAGTTGAATTGCCAAGGGCTTAATCGCGCGATCGAATTGTCAGAGGTGCTTCCCAGGAAGTTTGGCAAGGCGGACTACATCTTCGCTGCCAATCCCAGTCGGCATGTGGAAGAGGGTGAGGGCGACCTTTCCTACAGTTACGTGCGACCTTTGATGACGGTAGGTCCCAGTGCCATCAAGCTTGGGCTGCCGGTCAACATCGACTTTGGCGCCAACGATACCGGCGATCTGGCCGACGAATTAATGCAGGACAAATACCATAACGCGATCATCTACACCGCCTGGTCTCACGGCTACTTGCCGGAGTTGATCAACAAGGTTGCTGAAGAAGCATCCGGCAAGGCCGTCAATCTGGTCGATGACTGGACCAATGATGATTTTGATTCAGTGGTGGTGGTGACCCTCAAGTGGGTCGACGGCAAGGCCACGCTGGATTACAAGAGCCACAGACAGGACCTGAACAACGGCGCCGAGACTTGCCCGACGTCGACCTGACCTCGAAATGGCAGCATTCTGTCAGCCGTTGAGTGACTTCATTGATTCCGGCGTGTAACGCTCACCTGCTGCGCCGCCCCGGGAGGGGAAAATCGCATCCAGCTGGGCCAGCTCGTCCAGGCTTAAGGTCAGTGTGGCGGCAGCGACGTTGCTTTCCAGGTATTTGCGTTGCTTGGTGCCAGGAATCGGAATGATGTCGCTGCCCTGAGCCAGCACCCAGGCCAGTGCCAGTTGAGACGCACTGACGCCCTTGGCGGCAGCCAGTGCCTTGACCTTCTCCACCAGCAGCAGATTCCTGGAGAAGTTCTCCCCCTGAAAGCGTGGGCTGAAGCGACGGTAGTCGTCGGCGGCAAAATCGTCCGGGCTGCGCAATGCACCGGTCAGAAAGCCGCGGCCCAGCGGGCTGTAGGCAACGAAGGCAATGCCCAGGCGGCGGCAGGTAGCAAGCACATCATCGTGTTCCGGGTCACGCGACCACAATGAGTACTCACTTTGCACAGCGGCCAGTGGATGCACCTTGTGCGCTCGCTCGATGGTTGCCGCACTGGCTTCGCAAATGCCGATATGGCGAACCTTGCCTGCCTTGACCAGTTCGGCCATGGCACCGATGGTGTCTTCGATCGGCACTTTGGGGTCGACACGATGCTGGTAATACAGGTCGAGATAATCGGTATTCAGCCGCTTGAGGCTGCCTTCGATGGCCTGCCGAATGTACTCAGGACTGCCGTTCACGCCGCGCGCATGCGGGTCATCGCCACGCACGATGCCAAACTTGCTGGCCAGATAAATACCTTCACGCTTGCCCTCCAGCGCACGTCCCAGCAAAGCCTCATTGGTGTGCGGGCCATACATGTCGGCGGTATCGAGAAAAGTGACACCCAGCTCCAGTGCGCGATGCAGCGTCGCGATGGACTCCTGCTCGTCGATGCCGGTGGTATAGAAGTCCGACATCCCCATGCAGCCCAGCCCGATGGCAGAAACCTGAGGACCGTTTTTACCCAGTTGGCGCGTGATCACTGTGAGACCTCCTGACATTTGAAAGACCCCAAGAGTCTCTGCCATTTGATTGACCCAATAAACCTCGTGTTTACGATTTCACTGTTGTGAAAATCTAAACAATAGCGTTTTAGCTCAGCTTTTGGAGGAGCGAACCGGGTGACGCTTGGCTTGTTCGCGATAGGGCCAGTGGGTCCATAGAAGATCCAGTGTCTGAAACGACGCCTTCGCGAACACGTTCGCGCCTACAAAATCCCGGTTTTCCAGGCTCATCGAGGCCTGTGTCTGGCTGAGCAATATCGAGCCACTCAAATCCGACCAACTGCGCTATCCACAAAATACCGAAAAGAGTACAAATGTACTCCATGAGCACATTATCTCCCCGCCGTAGCGCAATCCTTACCTTCATCCGTGATCGCATCGCGCAGCAAGGGCAATCGCCGAGCCTGGCGGAAATCTCCGAGGCCTTCGGGTTTGCTTCGCGCAGTGTGGCGCGCAAACACATCGTGGCCCTCACTGAAGCCGGTCTTATCGAAGTCGTACCGCATCAGGCACGCGGCATTCGTCTGCTGAACAGCGAGCCGCGCCCCGAGTTACTGGAAATCCCGGTGCTGGGCCGTGTCGCTGCCGGTGCACCCATCGGCCCGGATCTGGACATACACACCACGCTGCACCTGGATCGCGGCACGTTTACCCGTGCGCCGGACTACTTGCTGCGCGTGCAGGGCGACTCGATGATCGAGGACGGTATTCTCGATGGCGATCTGGTGGGCGTACACCGCAGCCCGCAGGCCAGTGACGGGCAGATCGTCGTCGCCCGTCTGGACGGCGAAGTCACCATCAAACGCCTGCAACACCGGGGCGATCAGTTGCACCTGCTGCCGCGCAACCCGGCCTATCAACCGATCATCGTCAGCCCCGATCAGGACTTCGCCATCGAAGGCGTGTTCTGTGGCCTGGTGCGCCGCGAATGATGGGCGCAGTGGTCAGCCTCGATACCCTGCTGGATGAACGCAGGGTCTGGAAAGGGCGTCAGCAGAGTGCACCGGCGGTCAGCCCGCACCCCAGTGGACATGCGGCGCTCGACAACGCCTTGCCCACAGGCGGCTGGCCGGCTTCGGCACTGACTGAAATCCTGATCCCGGCCAATGGCAGCGGCGAGTTGCGTTTGCTGTGGCCGAGCCTGGCGCGGCTGTCCGGTATGGGTGAGCGCATCGTGCTGGTTGCGCCACCCTATATTCCCTATCCGCAAGCCTGGCTGGCCGCCGGGGTGGATCTGCGTCAACTGGTGGTGATCGAGGCCAGTGCCCGCGATGCGCTATGGGCGGTCGAACAATGTCTGCGTTCCGGCAGTTGCGGTGCCGTGGTGTGCTGGCCCGGCATGGCCGATGACCGTGCGCTGCGGCGATTGCAGGTGGCTGCCGAAACCGGGCAGACCCTGGCGTTTGCCTGTCGCCCTCAGCAGGCGGCTGCCAACCCCTCGCCAGCGGCCCTGCGCGTGGTCATTGATACCCGGCCTGCCCAATTGCGGGTGCTCAAATGCCGAGGCGGGCTTGCGCCGCCTTTTCCCATCCCGTTTCCGACCGACGCTTGAGGTTCTTATGCTGTGGGCCTGTGTCTTGCTGCCGCAACTGGCGCTCGACGGCGTCATGCGCCGTCATGCCAATCCCGATGAGCCTCTGGCGCTGATCAGCGGCAGCGCCCAGCGCCGGATGGTGCAAGCGGTCAATCCGGCTGCGCGTACG
The DNA here is from genome assembly GCF_023278085.1 of Pseudomonas syringae. Lineage (NCBI taxonomy): Bacteria > Pseudomonadati > Pseudomonadota > Gammaproteobacteria > Pseudomonadales > Pseudomonadaceae > Pseudomonas > Pseudomonas syringae. The sequence continues at coordinate 2,528,083 of NZ_CP066265.1, forward strand.
CTGGGTCTGAAAGCCGGGCAAGCGTTGACCGCCGCGCAGGCATTGGTGCCGAACTTCACCACAGTCGAGCACGACCCGGCCGACATAGAGCGCTTGCAACAACTGCTTGCAGCCTGGGCTTACGGCTTCAGCTCCAATGTCAGCCTTAAATATCCTCGCGTGCTGCTGATGGAAATCGAGTCCAGCCTCAAGCTGTTCGGGCCGTGGCCCGTGTTTGAGGCGCGCTTGCGTAAAGAGCTGACCGAGCAGGGCTTTCGGCATCGCATCGTGGTGGCGCCCAACCCGATAGCGGCGCGAATGCTGGCCAACATGCACGATGGGCTGAGTATCGATTGCCCGCATGAATTGCGCCGGACCCTGGAACAGATGCCCTTGGAGCGCATCGGGCTGAGCCGCGAAGTGGCCACCGCCCTGACGCGCATGGGCCTGCGCAGCGTGCGACAAGTGCTGGCCTTGCCGCGCGATACCCTGGCGCGGCGTTTCCCGGCCAGTGTCCTGCAGCACCTCGACACCCTGTTGGGAGCACGTCCCGTGGCGCTGGAGTGCTACACGCCGCCTGACTTCTTCGATGTGCGTATCGAGCTGAATTTCGATGTCGAATCGCATCAGGCCCTGTTGTTCCCCCTCAAACGGCTGATTGCCGACCTGGGTTTGTTTCTGGCCGGACGCGACAGCGGTGTGCAGCGATTTGCCCTGCATCTGGAGCACGTCGAGGGTCCGCAGACCGTGATTCCGGTCGGGCTGCTCAGTGCCGAACGCGACGTTTCGATGCTTTTCGAACTGGCGCGCGGCAGGCTGGAACAGGTACTGGTGGCCTCGCCGGTACGGGCGGTGCGCTTGCTGGCGCAGGACTTGCCGGATTTCGTGCCGGCCCACCGCGAGCTGTTCGATGAGCGCGTGCAACAGACCTTGCCCTGGGAGCAACTGCGCGAACGCTTGCGGGCGCGGCTGGGCGACGAGTCAGTCTCTGGCCTGCGCGCCCAGGCGGATCATCGTCCGGAATGTGCCTGGCAACCACACAGCACTCGCCATCCGGTGCTGCCAGCACGCGGCTGTACGCGTCCGGGCTGGCTGTTGCGAGAGCCGCAGCCGTTGCCTGTGCATACCACGCGCATTCTGGCTGGCCCGGAACGAATCGAGTCCGGCTGGTGGGACGGTGGTGATGTGCGCCGCGACTATTATCTGGTCGAAACCCCCAATGGTCAGCGCGCCTGGGCCTATCGCAGCGTTGGCGAGCAGGGCGAACTGCTACTGCATGGCTGGTTCGCATGAGTACCGACTATGCCGAGCTGCACTGCCTGTCCAACTTCAGCTTTCAGCGTGGCGCTTCAAGCGCCCTTGAACTGTTCGAGCGTGCCGTGCGCCACGGCTACACGGCGCTGGCGATTACCGATGAATGCACCCTGGCAGGTATCGTTCGCGCCTTGCAGGCGTCGCAGAAAACCGCTCTGCCGTTGATCGTCGGCAGCGAAATGCATATTGAGAATGGCCCGAAGATTGTCCTGCTGGTGGAGGACAAAACGGGATATGAAGCGCTGTGCAAGTTGATCACCGCCGCCCGGCGCAGGGCCAAAAAGGGTGAATACCGGCTGCTGCGCGAAGATTTCCAGCTGTCATCGGGTGGTTTGCTGGCCATCTGGCTGCCGGATATCGAAGGCGACGCTCAAGCCTGTCTGGCACAGGGCAACTGGTTGCGCGAGCATTTTGCCGAGCGCCTGTGGCTGGGCGTAGAGCTGCATCGCGGTGCGGATGACGATCAGCGTCTGGCCGATCTGCTGGCGCTGGCGCAGTCGCTGGGCATTCCGGCAGTGGCCAGCGGCGACGTACACATGCATGCCCGCGGGCGACGCGCTTTGCAGGACACCATGACCGCTATCCGCCATCACACCACGGTGGCCGAGGCCGGGCACCTGCTGTTTGCCAACGGCGAGCGTCATCTACGGCCGCTCGACGCACTGGCAGAGCATTACCCCGACTGGCTGCTGGCCGAGTCGGCGCGGATTGCCCGGCGCTGCACTTTTACGTTCGATCAATTGCGGTATGAATACCCTCATGAACTGGTGCCCAAGGGCCAGACCTCCACATCATGGTTGCGCGAGCTGACCGAACGCGGGATTCGCAGGCGCTGGCCGAAGGGCTTGAGTGTGGCGACGCGTGCGCAGGTCGAGAAAGAACTGGCACTGATCACGGAAAAGAAGTTCGACAGCTACTTTCTGACGGTCCACGACATCGTCGAGTTTGCCCGCAGCCAGCACATTCTCTGTCAGGGCCGTGGGTCGGCGGCCAACTCGGCGGTGTGTTACGCGCTGGGCATCACCGAACTGAACCCGGAAAAGAGTAATCTGCTGTTCGAACGCTTCATTTCCAAAGAGCGCAACGAACCCCCCGACATCGACGTGGATTTCGAGCATGACCGCCGCGAAGAAGTCATTCAGTACATATTCCGGCGTTATGGCCGGGGCAGGGCGGCGCTGACCGCCGTGGCCAGCACTTATCACGGTTCAGGCGCACTGCGTGACGTGGCCAAGGTGCTGGGCTTGCCGTCTGACCAGATCAATACCTTGTCCGAAGCGTTCAGTCGCTGGAGCGACTCGCTGCCGTCGCCTGAACGCTTGCGCGAATACGGTTTTGATGCCGATACACCGATCCTCAAGCGTGTGCTGGCACTGACCGGCGAACTGATCGGCTTCCCCCGGCATCTCTCGCAGCATCCGGGCGGCTTCGTGATTTCCGAGCACCCGCTGGACACACTGGTGCCGGTCGAGAATGCGGCGATGGCCGAGCGCACCATCATTCAATGGGACAAGGACGATCTGGATCTGGTCGGCCTGCTGAAAGTCGACATCCTTGCACTGGGCATGCTCAGCGCACTGCGCAGGACGTTCGACTTGGTGCATCTGCACCGAGGCAAGCGCTGGACCCTGGCAAATCTGCCAGGTGATGATCGGAAAACCTACGAAATGATCAGCCGCGCCGACACCATCGGCGTATTCCAGATCGAGTCCCGTGCCCAGATGGCCATGCTGCCACGCCTCAGGCCCGAGAAGTTTTATGACCTGGTCATCGAAGTCGCCATCGTCCGGCCGGGGCCGATTCAGGGCGACATGGTTCATCCGTACCTGCGTCGGCGCAATGGTGAAGAAGCCATCACCTATCCGCCCAAGCTGAAAAGCGTCTTTGAGCGCACCCTGGGCGTACCGCTGTTTCAGGAACAGGTCATGGAAGTCGCGATCATCGCTGCGGGTTATACGCCCGGCGAGGCCGATGAACTGCGCCGCGCCATGGCCGCCTGGAAACGCCACGGCGGGCTGGATCCGCACCGTGAGCGTTTGCGCACAGGCATGCTGAACAACGGTTACGAAGCGGACTTTGCCGACCGCATCTTCGAACAGATCAAAGGTTTCGGCAGCTACGGCTTTCCTGAATCCCATGCCGCCAGCTTCGCCTTGCTGACCTATGCCAGTTGCTGGCTCAAATGCAATGAGCCGGCAGCCTTTACCTGCGCGCTGATCAACAGCTGGCCGATGGGCTTTTACAACCCGGACCAACTGCTGCAAGACGCGCGTCGTCATCACATCGAAATACGTCCGGTGGACGTGCGTTACAGTCATTGGGATTGCTCGCTGGAGCCGATCGACCACCCTGACAGCACGCGCAACCTGGCTATTCGCCTCGGGCTACGCATGGTGGGTGGCTTTCGTGAGGACGATGCTCTGCGTATCGCGACGGCGCGCTCGAAACGACCGTTTGCCGATGCTACGGACCTGACGTTACGCGCGGGACTGGACTCGCGCGCCGCTGAAGCATTGGCAGATTCTGGCGCCTTGCGCGGCCTGATCGGCCATCGGCACCGGGCGCGCTGGGAAGTGGCAGGGGTCGAAGCCCAGCGCCCGCTGTTCAGCGACCTGCCCAGCGAAGAAACCCAGGTGATGCTGCCGCTGCCGACGGTCGCCGAGGACCCTGGTCGCCGATTACGCCACACTCGGCACCACCCTCGGCCCGCACCCACTGGCGTTGCTGCGGCGGCAACTGGCCGCCAAGCGCTTTCGCAGCTCGCAAGACCTGATGACGCTGGAGAATGACCGAACCCTCAGCGTGGCAGGTCTGGTCATCGGCCGGCAACGACCGGGCACTGCCAGCGGCGTGACCTTTGTGACGCTGGAAGACGAGTTCGGCATGGTCAATGTCGTGGTCTGGCGCGACCTGGCCGAGCGCCAGCGCAAGGTATTGGTCGGTTCACAGTTGCTACAGGTGTTCGGGCGGCTGGAATCGAAAAGCGGCGTGCGCCACCTGATCGCCCAGCGGCTGTATGACCTGACGCCGCTGCTGACCGGGCTGGATGTGCGCAGTCGGGATTTTCAGTGATCCGGTCAGGCCCGTAATTTGCAGCATTAATCGGTACATCCTGCCAACGAGAAGCCCTGAATGTACAAAGACTATCCAGCCGCCTACCAGGTCAGCAAAGGCGCAGCGCTGCAAGTGGACACGGCTTTTTACGAGCGTATCCGGGCGAATGCGCAGCAGCGCACGTTGGTCGAACAGTTCGAAGTGCCGATTCGCACCGGGCGCGCGTGGAAGGTCAAGGCTGGCCAGGTGTTTCGCGTCACCACACCGGTGGGGCCCCAAGTCGGCGATTTCAACGTGTGGAATGCCAATGACCCTCGCGAACGGCTATGGGCAGCGCGCACGCGTCAGTTGCAGGGCGCGCATGTCAGCACCCATGACCGGTTGTGGTCGAACCTGCCGTTCCTGCGGCCAATGGTTACCATCACCGACGACAGTCTGGCCAGCTACGGCATCGACGAACATGGCGGCCGTCTGCACGACTTGCTGGGTACGCGCTGCGACCCTTACGTCAACAAGATGCTGACCGGCGAAGACTTTCATCACCACTGCCATTCGAACCTGACTCGCGCAGTGCTGCCGCATGGTCTGACCGAATTCGATGTGCACGATGTGCTGAACATCTTTCAGTGCACCGGCCTGAACCACGACGATATGTATTTCATGAAAGCCTGCCCAGCGCAGAAGGGCGACTATCTGGAGTTCTTCGCGGAAATCGACCTGCTGTGTGCCTTGTCGACCTGTCCGGGCGGCGACCTGTCACTGCCAATGTGGGGGCCGGAGGCTCAGGACCCATTGAGCGTCTGCCGGCCGTTGGGTGTCGAGGTCTATGACCTCGACGCCTCGTTACTGGAGGGCTGGCAGTCTCCCGAGCGTGCGGCGTACAACGGACTGCATGGTTTGCAGACTGCCAAGGCCGACTGGGAAAAGTAACGGCTCAGGCCGAGCGGGCCATTCGGCGCAGTCCCAGGACCATCACCGCCCCAAGCCCGAGCATGGCCAGTAGCAAGGCCGGGTAAGCCACCCACCAGTGCAGCGGGGCGGTCATCATGCTGAACTCGGACATGCCGCCGATTCCGGCAATCAGGTTCAACGGCAGAAACACCACGTTGATCAACGTCAGTTTGCGCAGCAGGGTATTGGTGCTGTTGTTGACCAGGTTGCCCCGTGCGTCCATCAGCCCGGCGAACACGGTGGAATAGATTTCCGCCTGTTTGTAGCACTGGTCGTTCTCGATGATCATGTCGTCGATCAACGCTAGGCTGGCAGCCGCGTAGTGCTTGCCTTGCGCGTGATTGCGCAGGCGCGTCAGCACTGCGCCGTTACTGTGAATAGCGTTGATGTAATAGACCAGGCTTTCGCTGAGGTTGAACATTTGCAGCAGATGGCGGTTTTCCAGCGACGAGTTGAATTTCTGCTGTAATTCCCGGGCGACCATCTTGATGACCTTCAAGTGTCCCAGATAGTGGTGAATATTGTTGAACAGCATCTCCAAAAGGATATCCAGCGGCTGGTTCAGCGGACGATGAGACCCGAGCATGTTCAAGGGCTGATCGTCATCACAGATCAGCAGCAGTTGGTCCTGACTCAGGAGCACGCCAAATGATGAAACATCGAACGAGAAGCTGTCCTTGCCCGAGTAGTTTTCGGGGCGTTTCCAGATCAGAAACAGCGCATCGGGGTGAAACTCGATGCGCGATATTTCATCCGGGTCGAGCGCCGAGGCCACCGCATGCTCATCCAGGTGGAACTGTTCCAGCAACAGCCTGCGCTCGCCGGCGTCAGGTTTGCTGAACCACAGCACCTGAGCTTTTTGCGAGTCACAGGGCTGCAACCGACCGGCATCGAGTTTCAGACCTTGAATCATCGTTTCACCATGCCTGGCCGAGGCGCTTGAGCTCCAGGCGCCGAACGAATTCTTCCAGCACCAAACTGTACAGATCGTCCTGCAGGTAAGCGTCTTCGATGCCGGCGTCCAGATTCGGGTTGTCGTTGACCTCGATTACCACGACTTGATCGCCGGATTGTTTCAGGTCAACACCATAAAGCCCGTCACCGATCAGGTTGGCGGTCTTGAGCGCCAGTTCGACCACGGCTCTCGGCGCTTCGTGTACCGCGAGCGTTCGGCACTCGCCAATGACCTCGGCGCCAATCGCCTTATGGTTGTAGATCTGCCAATGCCCCTTGGACATGAAGTACTGGCAGGCAAATATCGGCTTGCGATTGAGAATGCCGATGCGCCAGTCATATTCGGTGTAGAAAAACTCCTGTGCCAGCAACAACACCGAATGCTCGAACAACTGGGTCGTCGCGGTGTGCATCTCCTCGGGTGTGCTGACCTTGATGACGCCTCTGGAGAAGCAGCCGTCAGGGATTTTCAACACCAGCGGGAAACCCAGCCGCGTGGCGACGTGTTGCAGTTCCTCGGGGCGATCCTTGTAGAGGATTTCGGTTCGTGGCATGCCCAGATCATGGCTCTTCAGCAGGTCCGTCAAGTAAACCTTGTTGGTGCAGCGCAGAATTGACGTGGGGTCATCCATGACCACCAGACCTTCGCTTTCGGCCTTTTTGGCAAACCGGTAGGTGTGGTTGTCGACACTGGTGGTTTCGCGAATCAGCAGTGCGTCGTACTCGGCCAGACGCGCATAGTCCTTCTTTTCGATCAGCTCGACGTCAATGCCCAGACGCTGACCGACGCGAATGAAGTTGGCCAGCGCCTGGGCATTGGAAGGCGGCAGTTGCTCCTGGGGGTCATGGAGGATCGCCAGGTCGTAACGCGCCAGACGACGAGAGCTGGGCTGTCGCCAGATCTTGCGGCTGAAACCGTCCAGCGCGATGGCAAACTCGTCTTGTTGATCATCGCGCAAACGCGGCAGGGCACCGGCTTTGATACCGGCGATGTGCCAATTGTCGCGCTTGCGAAACTCGACCATCAGGATTGGACAGGGAAAGGCTTCAAACAACTGGCGGGCCAGATCTTTCAACGGCTCAAGTGTGGTCTGACCGAAATACAGCGTCAGGGTAAACCCTTCGGTGTCGTCATAGGGATGGTCCTGAAGTGCGGTCTCCAGCAACTTGTCGAGGTCGTCGAGTGCCAGGCCGTAGAGTGATTTTCGCGTTAACTCGCTGATGGTTTTTACCGAAGGGATTACATTGTGCTGGCGCGCTTCGGCGAGCAGCGAACAGTAATAGCCATGGCCCAGGTACTTGTAGCTCCGGCACAGGTTGATGACTTGTACACGCTTGCCTGCCGTGGCTTTCAGCGGTTTTTCGAGATAGTCCTGAGCGCTGATCAAATCTTCACTGGGGAAGTACGATGCCCAGTCTTCAAGCCGTTCGACAATAATCACCAGTTGCCTCTGCGCTGCAAAGGGGGTTGTGGGGTCTGCACGTCTGGTTGTTGCTGAAAGTGCAAGTTGGGCCGATACTTCGTTCATCTTCACCTGTGCCGCTGACATGTGTAATCGATCCGATGGGAAACAAGTCCTTTCTATTAAGCATGTGCTTTTTGAAATGTCCCGTTTCGTTACACAACTTTTACGGCGGTGCAGATGGACTTTATATTTCGTGATGCAGTTGCAGACGATCTCGACGCTCTGCTGTTTCTGGAGAACCAGTGCTTTGAAGGCGACCGGCTGACGGCGCGCAGTTTTCAGTGGATGATCCGCCGTGCCAACGCGTGTCTGCTCGTCGCCGAGCACGCCGGGCAACTCACCGGCTACGCGCTGGTGCTGTTCCATCGCGGCACTTCGCTGGGGCGTTTGTATTCGCTGGCGATTGCCGACTCAGCAAGGGGGCAGGGGTTGGGCAGGCAGTTATTGCAGCGTGCCGAACAGCAGGCGGTGGAGCGCGATTGCGCCTACCTGCGGCTGGAAGTGCGGCCTGACAATGCTGCGGCAATCGGCCTGTACGAACGCAGCGGGTATCGGCGTTTCGCTCAGGTCGACGATTACTACCAGGACCACGCCCCGGCGCTGCGTTACGAGAAGCGTATCGTCGAGCACGTCAGGCAAGACAGCCGCTCGGTGCCTTACTACCAGCAAACCCTGGACTTCACCTGCGGCCCGGCCTGTTTACTGATGGCCATGAAAGCCTTGCAGCCAGAGCGATTGATGGGTCGCGCTGAAGAAGTGCAGATCTGGCGCGAAGCAACCACGGTGTTCATGACCTCCGGGCACGGTGGATGCAGCCCGCAAGGGTTGGCACTGGCAGCATGGCGGCGCGGTTTTGCGGTGAATCTGCTGGTGTCGGTGTCAGGCCCTTTGTTTCTGGGCGGGGTGCGCAGCGACAACAAGAAACAGGTCATCCGCCTGGTTCACGAACAGTTCTGTCGTGAGCTTGACGCCTCCAGCGTGCAGTCGTTAGCCAATCGCTCGCTGAATCTGCCGCGTGTGCTGGCCGACGGTGGCAAGCCACTGGTGTTGATCAGCAGCTACCGCCTGACACGCTCCAAGGCGCCGCATTGGGTGATGGTCACCGATTGCGACAGCGATTTTGTCTACCTGCATGATCCTGATATCGATCACAGCCTGCATCGTCAGGCCATCGACTGCCAGCACATGCCGGTCAGCCACGCTGACTTCAACCGCATGAGCTGTTTTGGTGCCGACAAACTCAGGGCCGCAGTGATTGTGTTTGCCGCGCCGGTGGATGATCATGCGCCCGCCTCAAAGGCTTCGGCAGCTCACGCAAAGGATCCAACCCTCAGATGAAACCCGTCTTCAACGCCCTGTGGATGCTTGCCATCGCCCTGAGCCTGTCGGCCTGCATCAGTGCGCCAGTGCCGCTGACGGCAAACACCACCGAGAAATTGCGGCAGCAGCCGCCGGTTCGTTTCCTGCTGACTTTCGACGACGGCCCGAGTGCTTCGACGTTTTACAACCCGACTGTCACCGTGCTCGACAGCCTGGCCGAGAACCCGGTTCAGCCGCACATCAAGGCGGTATTTTTCGTGCAGACAGGCGCAGCAGGCGCAGGCAACAGTGATCAAGGCCGGGCGATCATGCAGCGCGAGCATGAGGAAGGTCATCTGCTGGGCTTTCACTCCGCCACACCGCACCACACCAATCATCGCTCGTTGACCGACGACGAGCTGGAGCAATCCCTGAGCAAGGGCTGCGCGATCATGGCCTCCATCACCGGCGCGCCGACCGTCTTGCTGCGGCCGCCATTCTGGAATTACGACAAACGCACGTTCAGCGCCTATCAGCGCCACGGCCTGCATGTCTTGCTGACTGACCTGAGCGCCAACGACGGCAAAATCTGGGGTTACAATTTCAGCCTGCGACGGCGCTCGAACATGGTCAGTCAGCTATCCCAGGTGCGCGAGCGCATCGCTGCCGGAGAACTGCCTGCGGTGGACGGGGTGATTCCGGTGGTGGTGACCTTCCATGACCTGAACCGCTACACCGCGCGTCATGCACGGGAGTATCTGCAGATTCTGGTCGACAGTGCCAACCAGACTGGCGTACGGCTCGCGGACAAGCCGTTTTACGATGACAGCGCGCAATTGCAGCGCGCCGCCCTGGCGCGTACGGTCAGGAACGCCGACCAGCCTGTGCGCTTACCCGGCGTGTGGAACTGGATCTGGGACCACAACGCGCACTGACGGCAGGTCAGACCAAGGTGTTCTTGCGAACCTGACCCCCCTGAACAATCATCGCCAACTGCTCACCCTGGCCCACCAGGCAACTGATGTCGCTCAGCGGATCGCCGTCTACCACCAGCAGATCGGCAATCGCCCCGGCAGCAATGCAGCCCAGTTCACCTTCACGCTGGAGAATCTGCGCGGCAACGCTGGTGGCACTGCGCAGCGCTGCCAGATTACCCAGCAGTTCCGCGCGAATCTTCAGTTCGTGGGTCTGGTATTCGTGCATTTCACCCAGCAGGTCCGAACCATAGCCCATGGGTACGCCGGCTTCGGCAAACAGCAACAGGGCATTGCGGCCTGCCTGCCGCACGTCTTCGATCTTCGCCACTGAGTCAGCGGGCAGGCCGAAGCGTTCGCCGTACTCGGCGAGCATCTCGTAGGTGACCTGGGTCGGTACGGCAAACGCGCCTTTTTCGGCCATCAGGCGAGCGGTGTCGGCGTCCACCAGATTGCCATGCTCGATGGTTCGAACGCCGCATTCGATGGCGCGGCGAATGGCCCGTGCGGTGTAGGCGTGGGCCATGACGTAAGTATTGGCCGCTGCGGCTTCGTCGACGATGGCGCGAATTTCGGCCTCGCTGTATTGGGTGTTGGCTATCGGGTCGGTGGGCGAGGAAACGCCGCCCGAGGCCATGATCTTGATCTGGTTGGCGCCTTGTTGCAGCTCTTCACGCACTGCCAGGCGCACATTGTCGACGCCATCGACCACGCGGGCGATGGCGCCGGCCCGGAAGCAGCACGAGCAGGGCTCGTTGAGCAGCAGTTCGCCTCGGGCGCGCATGTCGCCATGGCCACCGGTCTGCGACAGCGCCTTGCCGGACGCGAAGATCCGCGGGCCCGGAATCAGGCCCATCTGGATCGAACGCGCCAGCGCCCAGTCGGCACCGCCGGCGTCGCGCACGGTAGTGAAACCACGGTTGAGCATCGCCGCCAGAATCGGCAGCGCGCGGTACATGATGATCGCGTTGGGCTGCAAGGCGTTCATGCCCAGGTTGGCATTGGAGGCCAGTACGTGGACGTGGCAATCGATCAGGCCGGGCATCAGGGTCCGGCCGCCCAGATCAACCACCTGCGCGTTGGTCGGGGCAGGTTGCCCCTCAGCGCGCACCTCGACGATGCGCTCGCCCTCGATCACGACTTCCTGGCCGGTGATCAACTGGCCCAGTTGCAGGTCCAGCAGGCGGCCGTTGCGCAGGATGAGGCAGGGGGATTCGGCGGTATTCATTGGAAAGCTCCAGACAAAGGGCGATGAACGGTCGATGCACGGTCACGATAAAGCAGCGCGCCGCTGCCGCTGACGATGGCGGCGAACATGATGTAGAAGGCGGGCGCGAGGTTGCTGCCGGTTGTGGCGATCAGCCAGGTGATGGTGAACGTGGCAAAGCCGCCGAAAATGGTCACGGCGAAGTTGTAGGCCACTGACAGGCCGGTGGACAGCACGTGGGTCGGCAACAACTCACCGAAGGCGGCGAGGATCGAACCGATGTAGGCGGAGATCAGCAAGCCGAGCACCAGCTCGAAGATCAGCAGCGAATAAAGCCCCGGCATCTGGTTGATGAACAGAAACATCGGGTAGGCGCTGAAGAAGATTGCGATGGCCGAACCCAGCAACCACGGACGATGACCGCTGCGGTCAGCCAATGCGCCGACAATCGGGGTGGCGACGATCAACACCGCGCCGCCCATCATGCCGGCGCTGAAGCCCATCCATGACGGCAGGGCAAGTACGCGCTGCGCATAGGACGGAATGTAGAACAGGATCGCGTAGGTGCAGACGGTCCACAGCACTACCAGCGAGAAGCTGATCAGGGTCTGGCGCGGATACGTTTTTATGACTTCGCGCAGTGGCGATTCGACCTGTTTGGCGGCCGTGTAAGCAGGCGTTTCGTCGACCCGGCTGCGAATGTAAAAGCCGACCGGGCCGATCAGCGTGCCGATCAGAAACGGCACACGCCAGCCCCAGCTTTCGAGCTGTGCCTGGGTCAGATACGTTGACAGCAGCGCACCCAGTGCCGAGCCGAGCAGCACTGCAACGCCGATGCTGGCCTGAATCCAGCTGGAGTAAAAGGCTTTCTTGCCCTCGGGTGCATGCTCGGTCAGAAAAGCGGTGGCGCTGCCCATTTCGCCACCGGCGGAGAAGCCCTGCAGCAGGCGCGCCAGTACGATCAGCACCGGTGCCAGGTAGCCGATCTGCGCAAAGCTCGGGGTCAGGCCGATGATCAGTGTGCCCAGCGCCATGAGCAGGATGGTCAGCGACAGCGCAGCCTTGCGACCGCGCTTGTCACTGTAGATGCCGAGCACGATGCCGCCGACCGGGCGCATGAAAAAGCCGACGCCGAAGGTCGCCAGCGCCAGCAGGTAAGAGGTCAATTCGCTGCCGGTGGGGAAGAATACTTTGGCGATGATGACCGAGAAGAAGCTGTAGACCGTGAAGTCGAACCATTCCAGGCCGTTGCCGATCACTGTGGCGGTGACTGCGCGGCGCGCTTTCTGCTGATGGGGTCAGATCATGGTGCTGTGAGGCCGATTGTTGTGTAGTGCTCACTGGTTGGCTCCTGCATGCGGATCACGCAGGGAAGCCCCTGCATTGGCTGCATTGGTTAAGGGCAGAGTTGGCGAAGTGCAGCAGAGTCGGGTCTTGGCCCGCTTGGTTCGAGAGTAGGTGCTGAGGCGGTTTGGAGAAAACGCTTATTACGCAGGTTTGCATGCGCATAACGCATGCAAGTGTCAGGGTTTCAGGGACTGTTCTATTTTCTCTGTCAGCCATTTTTCGAAAGCACGTGCCGCGCGACGGGGCATCTTGCCGCTGGGTGTCAGCAAGTAATAGCCACCGACTGCGCCAACGCTGCTGTTGCAGGCTGGCACCAGCGCACCGGACTGCACGTGGCGATCGATCATCGGTTGCCAGCCCAGCACGATGCCGTGCCCGGCAATGGCCAGGTCGACCAGTACCGGGTACAGATTGACCGTCATGCGCTGGCGGATCAGCGAGGCATCGACGCCCTGACGGCCAAACCAGTCTGACCAAGACAGCCACTGACGCTGACCGTCTTCGAGCATCAGCAGGCAATGGTCCAGCAGCTGTGCAGGTTCCAGCACCTGGCCTTTCAGGTAGTTGGGCGAGCAGTAGGCATTCACCGACTCGGCGAACAGCAGCTTGGCGTCCAGGCCTGCCGGTGACACTTCACGCAGAAAATACAGCGCCAGGTCGAATTCGGCGCGGATCAGCGAATCCAGCCCGTCGACCACCCGCAGGCGGATGTCCACCGCTGGAAACGCATCGCGATAACGGCCCAGCAGCGGGCCCAGCCATAAGGCCGCGACACCGCTGGAACAGGCCAGCGTCAGTTGTTGATCGCCGCTGTGGGTGATGACCTGAGCCGTGGCCTCGGCACACAGGGTCAGCATGCGCTGGATCTGCTCGGCGTAGATCTGCCCGGCGACCGTCAGGTGAATGCGCTTGTGCTCGCGCCGGAACAACGCGCGGCCGAGGAACTCTTCGAGCTGAGCGACCTGGCGGCTGATCGCGCTCTGGGTCAGGTTCAGCTCGCTGGCGGCGCGGGTAAAGCTGCCATGCCGCACGGTGGCTTCGAAGGCGATCAGGTTCTGTAGGGGCGGAAGAGGCTCGATACGCACGGTTGCTCCTGTTTACGGACTGGATTTACAGACTGTCTGGAAAGGGCGTCGACAACAGCCAGTCCCGGAATACACACAGCGAAGGCAGGTTCTGAAAGCGCGTAGCGTAGGCCAGATAGTAATTGCGCCCGCTGTCCATGGGCTCGAACAGCGTGACCAGTTCGCCGTTGCTGATCTCGTCCTGCACCAGAATGCGTGGCACCAGCGCGATGCCGATCCCGGCAGCCACCGCTTGAATCAGGTGCGAGGTCAGTTCGAAGCTCGGGCCGGGACGCATGATGTGGTGAGCCAGTTGATTGCTGTCGAACCAGTCCGACCAGGCATTGGGCCGTGACACCACGCTCAGCAACGACTGCTGGGCAACCTGTGCCAAGGTCATTGACGGGTAGCCGGCAAGCGCAGTAGGGCTGGCGATGACCACCAGCTTTTCGCTGACCAGTGGATGCGCGATGTAACCCGGCCAGTTGCCATGACCCGCACAAATGATCGCGTTCATTTCACTGGCGGCCGGCGTCAGGTCGGCATGCACGATGCGCGAGTGAATATGCACCACATAGCCCGGATGCCGGGTGTAGAAGTCATTCATCCGCGGCAGCAGCCATTTGGAGCCGAAGGTCGGCAGCACGGCCAGATGCAGGGTGCCACCCTCGGACTTGTGGGCGATGGTCTGCAGCGTCGCGCTACGGATGCGGCCCAGTGCAGCGGCCAGTTCGTGCTGATACAGCGCGCCTGCGGTGGTCAGCTCGATACGCCTGCCATCACGTTTGAACAGCTCGACCTGCAGTTGCGCTTCCAGTGCCTGTACCTGGCGGCTGACCGCGCTCTGGGTCAGGGCCAGTTCGTCTGCAGCCTTGGTGAAGCTGCCATGCCGGGCCGCTGCCTCGAAAGCGAGGAGCAGTGACATCGAAGGCGTCAGTCTTCTGGTGTTCATTCATAAAACTCATGGAAAAACGGCACGTTTTACGTTTGCGCTGGAGCATGACAGGCGGGAGAATCACTTTAACCGTTGATAACACCATGCATACGAGCGTTTCGAAGCATACGTGCTTTGCATATAAAACGCCTAGCCAGCCAGGAAGACCACCATGATTGCGCTGCTGAAACCGACCTCAGAACAGGTCGGCCACTACGACCGTTTTCTCAATGCGCTGGTCGAGGGCGGCTTTCGCGGCGAAATTGCCAGGGATCATGGATCGCGCACGGTGCTGGCCACCGACAACTCCATCTATCAGCGCTTGCCGCAGGCGGCGGTGTTCCCGATGGACAGCCATGATGTGGCAATCGTCGCCCGACTGGCCGCGCGGCCCGAGCACCAGCAGGTGGTGTTGACCCCGCGTGGCGGCGGCACCGGCACCAACGGGCAGTCGCTGACCGATGGCGTGGTGGTCGACCTGTCGCGGCACATGAACAACATCCTTGAGATCAACGTCGAGGAACGCTGGGTGCGAGTGCAGACCGGTGTGGTCAAGGATCAGCTGAATGCCGCGCTCAAACCGCACGGGCTGTTTTTCGCGCCGGAATTGTCGACGTCCAACCGTGCCACCGTGGGCGGTATGATCAATACCGACGCCAGCGGGCAGGGCAGTTGCACCTACGGCAAGACGCGTGACCATGTGCTGGAACTGTCGACCGTGTTGCTCGGCGGTTCGTACGTTCACAGCCAGGCGCTGGGCCCCGTGCAGCTGGCCAGTGAACAGGCGCGCGTTGATCGGGCCGGTGACGTGTACCGCTGCGCGCAGCAGATTGCCGACACCCAGGCGCAACTGATCAAGGACATCTTTCCGCCACTGAATCGCTGCCTGACGGGCTATGACCTGGCGCACCTGCGCGAGGAAGACGGACGCTTCAACCTCAACAGCGTGCTGTGCGGCTCAGAAGGCTCGCTGGGCTTCATCGTCGAAGCCAGGCTCAATGTGCTGCCGATCCCCAGGCACTCGATTCTGGTCAACGTGCGCTACGCCGGGTTCATGGACGCCTTGCGCGATGCCAAGGCCTTGATGGCGCACAAGCCGTTGTCCATTGAAACCGTGGACTCTAAGGTGCTGATGCTGGCGATGCAGGACATCGTCTGGCATGGCGTGGCCGAGTACTTCCCTCAGGATTCGGCGACGCCAACCTTGGGTATCAACCTGATCGAGTTCAGTGGCGACGAGCTGGAGGAAGTAGAACAGCGCGTCCACGCGTTTGTCGCGCACTTGCAGGAAGACACCTCGGTGGTGCGCCTCGGGCATACGCTGGCAGTCGGCAGCGCGGCGGTGAGCCGGGTCTACACCATGCGCAAGCGCTCGGTGGGCTTGCTGGGTAATGTCCAGGGTGAAGCCCGGCCGCAGCCGTTTGTGGAAGACACCGCCGTGCCGCCGGAAAACCTGGCCGACTACATTCAGGAATTCCGTGCGCTGCTGGACAGCTACGGCCTGCAATACGGCATGTTTGGCCATGTGGATGCTGGCGTGCTGCATGTACGGCCGATTCTGGACATGAAAGACCCGGCGCAGGCGGCGCTGATTCGCCCGATTTCCGACGCGGTTGCCGCGTTGACCAAACGCTACGGCGGTCTGTTATGGGGTGAGCATGGCAAGGGCCTGCGCACCCAGTATGTGCCCGAGTATTTCGGTGAGCTGTACCCGGCGTTGCAGGCGCTGAAAGCTGCCTGCGACCCGTTCAATCAGCTCAATCCTGGCAAGATCGCCACGCCTGCGACAGTGCCCGAGGCGCGTCTGACCCTGGTGGATGAAGTGACGCTGCGCGGCGATCTGGACCGCAAGATCGACGAGCGCGTCTGGAAGAGCTACGACAGCGCACTGCATTGCAACGGCAATGGTGCCTGTTACAACTATGACACCGACGACGCCATGTGCCCGTCGTGGAAAGCCACCCGTGACCGCATTCATTCACCCAAGGGCCGTGCGTCGCTGGTGCGCGAGTGGTTGCGCCTGCAGGGCGAGCAGGATGTGAACGTCCTGACGGCCAGCGCCAGGGCGCGCACCGCCAATGTGCTGAAAAGCCTGGCCGAGCGTACCGTCAACAGCGTGGCCAGAGTCGCCGGGCAGAAAGATTTCTCTCACGAAGTCTACGACGCCATGGCCGGTTGCCTGGCCTGTAAATCCTGCGCAGGGCAGTGCCCGGTCAAGGTCAACGTGCCCGAGTTTCGCTCGCGCTTTCTGGAGCTGTACCACAGCCGTTACCTGCGCCCGATCAAGGATTACCTGATCGGCTCGCTGGAATTCAGCATTCCGCATCTGGCGCGTTTCCCGACGCTGTACAACGCGATCATGGGCGCAAAACCGGTGCGCTACCTGCTGGAGCACGTTGCCGGGATGGTCGACAGCCCGCTGTTGAGCCTGATGGACTTTCGCGCCACCTGCGCTCGCTGGAATGTCGGCATCGCCACGCCACAGCGCCTGGCTGCACTGAGCGAACAGGAACGCAAGCGTACGGTGGTGCTGGTTCAGGATGCATTCACCCGTTATTTCGAAACGCCACTGGCGGCAGACTGGCTGGAACTGATTTCGCGCCTGGGCTACCAGGTTTACCTCGCGCCGTTTGCGCCCAATGGCAAGCCGTTGCAGGTGCAGGGCTTCCTGGCGGCATTTGAAAAGGCAGCCAGTTTCAACAGCCAGTCGCTGGGCAGATTGGCGGAGTACGGCATCCCGCTGATTGGTCTGGACCCGGCCATGACCCTGGTCTATCGCCAGGAATACAGCAAGGCGTTGGGCAGCCAGAACGTGCCGGTTGTCATGCTGCCGCAGGAATGGCTGGCGACTGCATTTGAAGATCAGCATGACGCAGTGACGCAGGAAACGTATTACTTCCTGCCGCACTGCACTGAAAAGACCAACGAGCCGGGCAGCGTCGGCCTGTGGCAGAAAACCTTCGCCCGTGCGGGCCTCAAGCTGGAAGTGCTGGCCAGCGGCTGCTGCGGGATGTCCGGCACCTACGGGCACGAAACCAGAAACGCAAAGACCAGCGACACCATTTACCGACAGTCCTGGCAACCACTGGTGGCGCGCCATGGAGGTAATGGCCGACTGCTCGCCGACGGGTATTCATGTCGCAGCCAGGTCAAGCGCAAGGATGGCAAGGTGGTGCAGCATCCGTTGCAGGTGCTGCTGGAGCGGGTGAGGGCGCTGTAACCCGGACGCGGAGCGTCGCACGATAGTCGAGAGTATCGTTCCGCACGCTCTGCGTCACAGGTGCACGCAACTGCGCCTGTTCAGGATCAGCTCGTCACACCAGATACTTGTTGAACCACCCCAATGTGCGCTCCCAGGCCAGTTTGGCTGCGGCTTCGTCATAACGCGGGGTGGAGTCGTTGTGGAAGCCGTGGTTGGCGCCCGGATAGATGAAGGTTTCGTAAGTCGTGCCCGCCGCTTTCAGGGCCTTCTCATAGGCTGGCCAGCCTTCGTTGATGCGGGTGTCCAGCTCGCCGTAGTGAATCATTACCGGAGCCTTGATCCTGGCCACGTCTTCGGTGTTGGGCTGACGCCCGTAGAACGAGACGGCTGCGCCCAGTTCCGGATAGGCCACAGCCGCAGCGTTGGCCACGCCGCCGCCATAGCAGAAACCGGTGATCCCGACCTTGCCGGTGGTGGCGTCATGCTTCATCAGCCACTCGACGGCGGCAAAGAAGTCGTTCATGAGCTTTTCCGGATCGACCTTCTGCTGAAGCTCTTTACCCTTTTCGTCATTGCCCGGATAGCCGCCGACCGAGGACAGGCCGTCAGGCGCAAGCGCAATGAACCCGGCTTTCGCCACCCGGCGGGCAACGTCTTCGATGTACGGGTTCAAACCGCGATTTTCATGCGCCACCACAACAGCAGGCACTTTGCCGGTGGCTTTTGCCGGACGCACCAGATAGCCGCGTACCTGACCATGGCCCTTGGGGGACGGGTAGGTAATGTAGTCGGCAATGATGTCCGGGTCGGTGAACTCGATCTGTGTGGCCAGTGCATAGTTGGGGCTCAGCGCCGCCAGCAGTGCGCTGGCCGTCAGCCCGCCCAGGGTAAACAGTGCCGCACGGTCGAGAAATTCACGCCTGTTGATCTTGCCGTGGGCATAATAGTCGTAGAGCTCAAGCAGTTCAGGCGCAAAATCTTTCGCAGTAAGACGTTCCATCAGCATGCTTCCTCTGGGTCGTTCGGGCCGCCCGTGAACCCACGGGCTGAAGATCATTGCGCATTAAAGCAGCCTCGTATTGCGTTGATACATATCCAGCAGTCGCAACGCGGCTTGTTAAATTGTTAGACAATGTATCAAGGGATGTGCTTTTTTGCGGACACAGTCGATGAATTCACCCCCATGTTCATGGTCATACCCAGCCCGCACACTCGAGAAACGTGATGATGACCCTCCCGGCAGAAGACCGAGCCCAGCTGTATAAGGACACGGCAGCCCAGTTCTGGAAACACATCACGCCCATCGTTTACGTCGCCCTCGGGATCCACTCCGTGTCGCTGCTGGTGTTTCTTGCCCTGCACGTTGAAATCCTTTGGCTTGCCAACATTGTCAGCACCCTGATTTACGTCAACTGCATCTACCTGATCAGAGGAGAGCGTTACCAGCAGGCCGGGCAACTGATGAGTCTGGAAATCATTGCCCATGCGGTATTGGCCACCTGTGTGCTGGGGTGGGAAAGCAATTTCAGTTTTTACATGTTCTGCGTCATCCCCGTCATTGCCTTCACCTTCCAGCTGATCACCGTCAAACGGATTGTTTTCAGCGTGGCCATTCTGGTGGCGCTGGTTGCCTTATTCGCATTCCGGCGGCACATGGGCCTTGATTCCGGCCTGAGCAGCACGACGCTTGATGTGTTCGGGGTCATCAACCTGTTCGCCGCCACCACGCTGTCGATCTACGCGACCGCGCTTTCTGTGCGCTTTACGTCGTCCATCCAGTTGAGTCTGTTTCATCTGGCCAATCGCGACAGTCTGACCAACCTGTTCACGCGACGCAGGGTGCTGGACCGGGTGCGACAGTTGCAGACACGACGTCAGGGCCTGTCGGCGTCGCTCATTCTGCTCGACATCGACCATTTCAAACTGATCAATGACCAGTATGGGCATGAGACTGGCGATGTGGTTCTTCAGCGTGTTGCAGACATCATTGCCTCAAGTGTACGCAGCAATGATATGGCGGCCCGCTGGGGCGGCGAGGAGTTTCTGGTGCTCATGCCCGATACCTCGGCGGAAGATGCACAACGGGTCGCCGACCGGATCTGGGCGCTCATCGGCAACGAAGCGGGCTGGAGCAGGGCGCAGGTCATGAAGGTGACCGCGACGCTTTCGGTCGTCGCGATCAATCGCGATGAAAGCTTCGAGATTGCGCTGAGCCGGGCCGATGCATTGCTTTATCTGGGCAAGAAACAGGGCCGCAACCGCTTGATGGTCGGCGTGTAAGTACCGGTCTCACCTTCAGCTCAAAACACCGCCTCAGCCTTCTGGACAACCAGCGCCAGCCACGCTTCACGTACGGCTGTGCGACGGGCGCGAGGCCTTCCATGCCGACAGCGTGTAGACTTTTGCGCTTTGAATCGGGGAATTCTGCAACGCAGGGTTCTTCACGTATCGGTGATGATCAAGGCGTGCTTATGGATTTGCGTCAACTCGAAGCGTTTGCGGCGGTCATGTCGGCAGGCAGTGTCACGGCAGCCGGGAAAATGCTGGGCCGCTCCCAGCCATCGGTCACCCGGGTTATTCAGGAGCTTGAGCAGGAGCTGGGTTTTGCGCTGTTCGAGCGCAGCGGGCCAAAGGTCACGCCGACCCATAAGGCGTTCATGATGTACGGCGAGGTCGAAAGCGCGTTGCTGAGTGTTCGCAACATTCGCCAACGTGCGCAGCACATCGCTCAGGAAGAAAACCATCAGATCAAACTGGTCGCCATTTCAGCGCTGGCGGCCGGGCTACTGCCCGCAGCACTGTCACGACTGCCGGAGCATCTGCGTCCGCAACAGATCCAGCTCCAGAGCATGTCCCCGGAGAATGTGGTTCAGGCCGTGCTGTCGAAGACTATGGATCTGGGGGCCGTGAGCCTGCCGTTAGAGCATCGTGGGCTGGAGATTCACTGGATCGGCGAAGCACCTTGCGTGGCGGTGTTGCCTGCTGACTCCGAACTGGCCGCGCATGACATTCTGTCTATTGAGCTGCTGCGGCAACAGACCCTGATTACCATGGCCAATCCGTATCGGTTCCGTCGGCGGATCGACAAGGCGTTTCACGATGTGGGTGGCGAGCCACCGCGCATGCTCGACACCAATACCTCACTCATCGCCATGCAGATGGCCAGGGCAGGGCTCGGCATCGCACTGGTCGACCCGTTCACCGCCATGGGTGTGCCGGTGCAAGGGGTCGTGGTCAGGCCGATCACCTGCAATATTCCGTTCTTTTTCGGTTTGATATCGGCCTTCGCCAGCCCGTTATCGGACGTGGCGAGGGCGCTGATCGATGAAATAGCCGTTTCCGCGAAAACCCTGTTGCCAGAGATGGTCATGCACGAAGCCGGTGCTCACGATGCGCTGTTGCAGAGCATTTATGCCGAGTGAGCGGGTAATGCAGGCGATCGCGAAGCCTGAGCGTTGGTAACGCCTGTCATCGCACAAGACTGAAGATCGGACGCGGAGCGTCCAGAAATGCATGCCAACGCAGAGCATTGGCACGATAGTCAACCCAGTGCATTGGCACGATAAGCATACTCCCAGGCACTGATCGTTCCGCACGCTCCAGCGTGGGAACGCCTTTCGTGACGCTCTGCGTCACATACCCATGTCGCCACGCGTAGCCAGATAGCACCTAAATTCCATTTGGAAATATCAATATGCTTTTTTGCGCATTGCGAGAATAAAAAACGGCTTTTATTATTCGGATTAAGCATTCAAGGCCTTTAAGAATTCATTTTCAGTAAATGTGGAATGGTTTTTGAATTGATTTGAGTCAACGCTCGGGCTTTGGGCCTGATCATTTTTCCGAGTACCGACCAATGTCCGATGTAAACCCGCCTGCTGGCCTTGCCGCGCTGGAAGCTCGCCTGCAACAGGATCTGGCCTGGCTGGACCTGCCTGCCAAGCCCTGGGTCAAACCGCGGGCCAGTGCCGGGCAGGCCGTGCTCGACGTGGCGATCATTGGCGGCGGCATGGCCGGGCTTGCCCTGGCTGCCGAGCTGCGGCATCTGGGCGTGGCGGCAGTGATCTTCGATCAGTCCCCGGCAGGTTTCGAGGGCCCGTGGGCGACCACCGCACGTATGGAAACCCTGCGCTCGCCGAAACAGTTGACCGGACCGGCACTGGGTTTGCCGGCACTGACCTTTCGCGCCTGGTACGAAGCACAGTTCGGCGCCGATGGCTGGGCCGCGCTGGACAAGATCCCACGCCTGCAATGGGCTGAGTACCTGCGTTGGTATCGCAAGGTGCTGGCGCTGGATGTGCGCAATGAACACCGGGTCAGCAGGGTTGCGCCCAGAGCGGACGGCCTTATTGAGCTGGATCTCACCACCCCCGTGCAAACCCGATTCATGCTGGCCCGGCATGTGGTGCTCGCGACCGGTCGTGATGGTCTGGGCGGCCCCTGGGTGCCGGATTTCGCCCGGCAATTGCCGGATCATCTCTGGACACACTCGGCGGCCGGTTTGCAGGATGACTGGTTCGCAGGCAAGCGTGTCGCGGTGATCGGTGGCGGCGCGTCGGCCATGGACAGCGCCGCGACTGCGCTGGAAGCCGGTGCGCAGCGAGTCGATCTGCTGATTCGTCGCGCCGAGCTGCCGCGCGTCAACAAAGGCAAGGGCGTCGGTAATCCGGGCATGGTCCACGGCTACTGGCGCTTGCCGGACCTCTGGAAATGGCGCATTCGCCACTACCTCAACACCCAGCAAGTGCCGCCACCACGCGGCAGTACCCTGCGGGTATCGAACTCGGGCAGGGCACGTTTTCTGCTCGACAACGCCGTGCTGGCGGTCGAAGCAAATCCGGCTGGCGGGGTCTCGCTGCACACGTCGAAGGCGCGTATCGAAGCAGATTTTGTGGTCTTCGCCACCGGCTTTCGCACCGACTTTGCACAGCGCCCGGAATTTGCCCCGTTCTCCTCGCACATTCGCGTCTGGCAGGACCGCTTCACGGCGCCGCCTGGCGAAGCCGACACTGAACTGGCGGTATTGCCTGACCTGGGCAATTGCTTCGAATTTCAGGAGAAAACCCCAGGTGCGTGTCCGGGGCTCAATCACATTCACTGTTTCAGCTACCCGGCAGCACTGAGCTACGGCGCGGTGTCCGGAGATATTCCGGCCATCAGTGAAGGCTCCAAACGGCTGGCGCATGCGCTGGTCGGGCTGCTGTTCAACGAAGACATCGCGCTGCATTTCGAGGCCATGCGCGATTATGCCGAGCCGGAACTGCTGGGCGATGAGTGGCTGGCCAGCGAGCCGACTGCTGAAGAGTCACGTACATGATCGGCTGGGCGCTGCGCCGACTCACCCAGTCTTTGCTGGTGATTCTGTTGATGACGCTGGTGGTGTTCGTCGGCCTCAACGCCATCGGCAATCCGATGGACATTCTGGTGGGCGAAGACCTCAATCAGGCCGAACGTTTGCAGGCCATTGCGCACCTGGGGCTGGACAAGCCGTTGTGGCAGCAATACCTGATCTTTCTCAAAGGCGCGGTGCACGGCAATCTGGGCCAGAGTTTCGTGTACCACGAAGACGCCATGCGCCTGATCCTGCAACGCCTGCCCGCGACCTTCGAACTGGCGTTCAGCGCGCTGTTTCTGGCGGTGGTGGTCGGCGTGCCGTTGGGCATGTTTGCCGGCCTGTACCCCGATCATCCGCTGTCCCGCCTGATGATGGCTGCCAGTATCGTCGGCTTTTCGCTGCCGGCGTTCTGGGTGGCATTGATGATGATCATGCTGTTCTCGATCAAACTCGGCTGGCTGCCGGCCAGCGGTCGCGGCGAGACCCGTGAATGGCTCGGCGTGCAATGGTCGTGGCTGACGCTGGACGGCTTGCAGCACTTGCTGTTGCCCGCGTTGAACCTGGCACTGTTCAAGATTTCACTGGTGTTGCGCCTGACCCGCGCAGGTGTGCGCGAGGTGCTGCCGCAGGAGTTCGTCAAATTCGCCCGTGCCAAAGGCCTGTCGCCCATGCGCGTGATGTGCATGCACGTTATGCGCAACACCATGATTCCGGTGGTGACGGTGCTGGCCATGGAACTGGGCTCGACCATTGCCTATGCCGTCGTCACTGAAAGCATTTTTGCCTGGCCGGGTGCCGGCAAACTGATTCTCGACAGCATCAACATGCTCGACCGGCCGGTGGTGGTGGCCTATCTGATGGTCGTCGTGGTGATTTTCGTGGTGCTCAATTTGATCGTCGATGGCTTGTATTACTTGCTGGATCCGCGCGTACGCATCGAGGCATCCCGATGAGCATCACCGAAAAAGCCCTGCCTGCGAACACCCTGTTGCAGGCTCAGTCGCCCTGGCGGCGGGTGGCCGTCGAGTTCATCAGTTCCACCACGGCGGTGGTTGGCCTGCTGCTGTTGGTGGTCATTGTGTTGGTCGCAGCCTTCGCGCCATGGATTGTGGTGCAGAACCCCTATGACCTGATGCAGCTCAACGTGATGGATGCACGCATGCCGCCCGGCAGCCTCAACATGGACAGCGGTTATACCTATTGGCTGGGCACTGACGGGCAGGGCCGCGATCTGGTCTCGGCGATTATCTACGGCTTGCGCATCAGCCTGTGGGTCGGCATCGGCTCAGCGTTGATCGCAGCCGTGATCGGCACGCTGTTGGGGTTGGTCTCTGCGTATGTCGGCGGTTGGGTCGATGCATTGCTGATGCGTCTGGTCGACCTGTTGCTGTCGTTTCCGGTGATTCTGATGGCGCTGATGATTCTCGCCTGGCTGGGCAAGGGCGTCGGCAACGTGATGCTCACCCTGATCCTGCTCGAATGGGCCTATTACGCGCGCACCGCCCGTGGCCAGGCGCTCACTGAAAGCCGCCGCGAATACGTCGATGCAGCGCGCGGGCAGGGGGTCGGGCCGCTGCGTCTGGTGATCGGCCACATTCTGCCCAACTGTCTGCCGCCGCTCATCGTGATCGGCGCATTGCAGATTGCCCGCGCCATCACCCTGGAAGCGACCCTGTCGTTTCTCGGCCTTGGCGTACCGGTGACGGAGCCGTCGCTGGGCCTGCTGATCGCCAACGGCTTTCAATACATGCTCAGCAATGAATACTGGATCAGCCTGTTTCCGGGGCTGGCACTGCTGATCACCATTGTCGCGATCAACCTGGTCGGTGACCGTCTGCGCGATGTCCTGAACCCGAGGTTGCAGCGATGAGCCTGCCTGATGTGACGCCTGCGCCAGTTTCAGGCGAACAGCCGACCCTCGATGTGCGCGATCTGTGTACCTCGTTTCATACCCGCGCCGGCGTGTTGCCTGCGGTGCGCAATGTGTCGTTGCGCGTGCAGCCGGGGCGTATTCTGGGGCTGGTGGGCGAGTCGGGGTCGGGCAAATCGGTGACCGGTTTCTCGATTCTCGGTCTGGTGGATGAACCGGGGCGTATCAGTGGCGGCCAGGTCCTGTTCAAGGGCCGGGACCTGACAAAGCTCTCGGCCGCGCAACTGCGGGAAATCCAGGGCAATCGGGTGGCGATGATTTTTCAGGACCCGATGATGACCCTCAACCCGGTGCTGCGTGTCGATACGCAAATGGTCGAAGCGGTACGTGCCCATCGTTCGATCGGCAAGCGCGAAGCCCGCGAACATGCCAGCCGCACCTTGGCGCTGATGGGCATTGCCAGCCCCGAAGAGCGCCTTCGCACCTATCCGCATCAGTTGTCCGGCGGCATGCGTCAGCGGGTGGCGATTGCCATTGCGTTGCTGCACTCGCCTGACCTGATCATCGCCGACGAGCCGACCACCGCGCTCGACGTAACCATTCAGGCGCAGATCCTCAGCGAAGTGCAGAAACTGGTGCGCGAGCAGGGTACCTCGCTGATCTGGATCACCCATGACCTGTCGGTGGTTGCCGGGTTGGCTGACGATGTGGCGGTGATGTACGCCGGACGTATCGTCGAGCAGGGGTCGGTCGAGCAGGGTCTGGATCGTCCGCAACATCCCTACACGCAAGGCCTGATCGACAGCCTGCCGAGCCGTAACAAGCGTGGTCAGCGCTTGCGGCAGATTCCCGGTATGGCGCCGGATTTGCTGTCGATGCCCGCCGGCTGCGCGTTTGCCGCGCGCTGCTCCAGAGCAGCGGAAATGTGCGCGCAGGACCCTGAACCCCGCGAAATTCTACCGGGCCATACGGTTCGCTGCTTTTACCCAGGAGCTGCTGCCGATGTCCAGTGATCAGATCCCCCTCATCGAGCTGCAACAGGTCAGCAAGACCTTCGGCAAAACGGTGGACGAGCGCTCGTTTGAAGGGCTGCTGCAACGCCTGCACCTGACCCGCCCGAAACCGGTGACGCATGCCGTGGACCGTGTCGATCTGCGTATTGTGCGCGGCGAAGTGGTCGGGCTGGTGGGCGAGTCGGGTTGCGGCAAATCGACCCTCGGGCGCATGGTTGCCGGCCTGTTGCCAGTGTCTTCCGGCAGTGCGCTGGTAGACGGCAAGCCACTCGACAGCCTGACCGCGCAGGAGCGCAAGGCGCTGCGTCTCAAGGTGCAGATGATTTTTCAGGACCCGTCGTCGAGCCTTAATCCGCGCTTGCGGGTTGATCGTATCGTCGGCGAAGGCGCGCTGTTGCACGGCCTGACAGACCGCAAAGGTGCCGACGACTACGTCAGCGCGCAACTGCAGCGTGCCGGGCTCAGCCCACAACTGCGTCAGCGTTATCCGCATCAGTTCAGCGGCGGTCAGCGTCAGCGGATCGGCATCGCCCGTGCGCTGGCGGTGCAGCCGGAACTGCTGGTGTGCGATGAATCGGTGGCCGCGCTGGACGTCTCGATTCAGGCGCAGATCCTTAATCTGTTCATGGACCTGCGCGATGAGCTGGGCCTGACCTATCTGTTCATCAGCCACGATCTGGGTGTGGTCGAGCACTTGTGTGACCGCGTGGTGGTGATGTACCTGGGCCGCGTGGTCGAGACGGCGTCGGTCGACGATCTGTTTGCGCGGGCCAATCACCCATACACCCAGGCGCTGCTGGCGCAGATCCCGCGCTTCGATATTCGCAGTACCCGTTATGACGCGATCAAAGGGGAAATCCCCAGCCCGCTGAACCCGCCTGCCGGGTGTCATTTCCACCCTCGCTGCCCGCACGCCATGCCGCGCTGCCGCGAGGAAGTTCCAGCGCTGAGGGAGGTTTCTCCGAACCACCAGAGTGCGTGTCATTTAAATGATCAAGGCTAATGACCAACACTGAACGAGCCCCTGAAGCTCGTCAATCTCCGCCATTGCGTACAAGGAATCATCCATGAAACCACTCGTTCGTTCGTTGCTGGCCTCGGCTCTGCTACTGGCAGCCGGCAGTGCCTCGGCGCAGGACCTGCGTATCGGTTATGCCGACCCGGTCTCGTCTCTTGACCCACAGTTGAACAACTACGCGGGCGACCGTTCGGTGGCGCTGCATGCCTTTGAATCGCTGGTCAGCCGCCGCGACGACAAGACCCTGCCGGGGCTCGCGAAAAGCTGGAAGGTCGTGGACGACACCACGTGGGAGTTTGCCCTGCGGGATGACGTCAAATGGCAGGACGGCACGCCGCTGACGGCAGACGATCTGGTGTTCTCCTTCGAGCGTGCCCGCAGCGTACCGGGCAGCGTCGCCTCTTACGCGGGCGCCATGCGCACTGTCGAATCAGTCAAGGCCAAGGACGATCACACGCTGATCATCAAGACCCGCCTGCCCAACGCCAACCTGCTGCCGGACGTCGATTCGATCTACATCGTCAGTCGTCACGCAGGCGCGACGGCGAGCAGTGCCGATTACAATTCGGGCAAGGCCATGATCGGTACCGGGCCTTATCGCTTTGTGTCCTACGTGCCGGGTGACCGCACGATCTTTGCCCGCAATGACAGTTACTGGGGCGCGAAGCCGACCTGGGACAAGGTTGATTTCCGCTTCATCGCTAACGCGGCCAACCGCACGGCGGCTTTGCTGGCAGGCGACGTGGACGTGATCGACAAGGTGTCGCCGACCGATGTCGAGCGCCTGCGCAAGACGCCAAGCGTCAATGTATTTGCTTATCAGGGGCTGCGTGCGTTGATCATTCAGCCGAGTTTCCGCGCCGGACCCAACGAGTTCATTCGTGACAACGCGGGCAAGCCGCTGGCCGAGAACCCGCTGCTGGATGTGCGGGTGCGCAAGGCGCTGTCCCTGGCGATCAATCGTCCGGCCATCGACGAGCGCATCATGCAGGGCACCGTCACCGAGGCCAACCAATGGATGCCGGCCAACACCTTCGGTTACAACCCTGAGATCAAGAACATCCCGTATGACGCCAAACAGGCCAAGGACCTGCTGGCGCAGGCAGGCTTTCCCGAAGGGTTTCAGCTGACCGTACACGTACCGGGCGACCGTTACCCGCAAGCGCCGGAAGTCATGCAGGCCGTGGCGCAGTTCTGGACGCGAATCGGCGTCAAGGTGCAGCTGGAAGTACTGCCGTGGGCCGTATACGCGGGCAAGGCGAACAAGAATGAACTGGCCATCAGCGTGATTGCCTGGGGCAATGGCACGGGTGAAGCGGCTTATGCGCTGACCAACATTCTGACCACGGTCGACAGCAACAAGGGGCAGGGCGCCTCCAACTGGGGCCATTACAGCAACCCTCTGGTGGACAAGGCGTTGGCCGATTCGACTGCCGAATTCGATGAAGCCAAGCGCCGCAAAATCCTTCAGGACTCGGTCAAGGTGGTCAGCGACGACGTTGGCATCATTCCGCTGTTCCATTACCAGAACATCTGGGCCGCCCGCAAAGGCCTGAAAGTCGAGCCGCTGGTCAGCGACCGTACCGCAGCGACCATGGTCACCGAACAGCCTTGATCTTTCCCGGTTCGCGCAGCGTCTGTGACAACGGCTGCGCGAACGCCACCACAGCATTGCAGGTTATTTCATGACATCGACTGCTGAACATCAGACACCGCCGGACTTGCTCGATGAACTGCTGGCCATCGAGCCGGGCAGCCCGTTGCATAGCGTGCGTCATGCGCGGGACAAGGTTGCCTCTGCAACGGAAGGCAGCCAGCACCTGTTTTTCGACCCGGCGCTGGACAATAACCTGTCGTTGAGCGAACGCCTCTGGGTTGCCTATTACGCGACGCAGCTAAGCGCGCAGTCAACGCTGACCGCGCATTACCTGTCGCTGCTGGACAAGTCCGGCCTCGACGCCTGTGTGCTTGCAGACATCGACGGTAACCGGATCGATATGCTGAAAGACCCGCGACTGGCTGCAATCCTGAACTTTACCCGCACCCTGATCGAGTCTCCGGTACACGGTGATCAACGTGCATTGCAGGCATTACAGCAGCAAGGCCTGAGCACTGCTGAAATCGTGGTGCTGGCGCAGCTGATTGCGTTTCTGTCCTATCAGGTGCGTCTGGCCGCCGGGCTGAGCGCCATGAAATCTGCCGGAGCAACCCGATGAGCGAGCTTATTCAGATCGAAGGCTTTACCAATCAGGTGTTGGGCTGGAAGGCCTGGTTGCCGACCGTGAATCTAGACGATGCCACTGCCGAGCAGATCGCCGTGCTTGAAGAGAGCCATCCGCAAGCCAAAACCTCGGATTATTACCTGACCCTGGCGCATCACCCGGACATCCTGCGCCAGCGTTCTCAGGCCTTCAACGCCATCATGTACGCACCGGGTGGCCTGTCCCGCGCCGAGCGGGAGCTGGCGAGCACCGTGGTGTCGCGGATCAATCGCTGCGTGTATTGCGCCTCGGTGCATGCACAGCGTTTCGAGCAACTGGCCAAGCGTAATGACGTGATCGCCGAGGTGTTTGCCGACCCTGCGACAGCGGGCACCAGCGCACGCGAAAAAGCCATCGTGCAGTTCGCCATCGAACTGACACTTGAGCCTGCTGAACTCAATGCCGAGCACATTCAGGCGCTGCACGAGCAGGGGCTGGATGACAC
This sequence comes from Pseudomonas syringae, assembly GCF_023278085.1. NCBI lineage: Bacteria > Pseudomonadati > Pseudomonadota > Gammaproteobacteria > Pseudomonadales > Pseudomonadaceae > Pseudomonas > Pseudomonas syringae. Next base: position 2,557,770 of record NZ_CP066265.1, read on the forward strand.
ACAGGTCCTGGACCTGATCCACGCCATTTCGATATTTGCCTGGGCCAACCGGCTGATGCTGAATCTTGGCGAGCCGGTGTTTCCCGAGGCCTGATAGTCACCTCTCTCTGGTTGCATGATGCAGTCTGGCCCACTCGTTGCAACACTGGTTGCACCCACGCACAGGCAACCTGATCACGACTGAGGTGAGGTAATGGAATGCTGATTGCGCAAATATCCGACACGCATGTACGCCCAAGGGGGCAGCTCTATCAGGGAGTGGTTGATTCGAACGCGATGCTGGCGGCCGCCGTCGACACGATCAACGCACTCGACCCGCCCCCCGATCTGATTCTGTTCAGTGGTGACCTGGTGGATGAAGGGCGGCCCGACGAATATGCAATGGCCCGTGAATTACTCGCGCCACTGCGTCAAAAGCTGCTGATGATCCCCGGCAACCATGATCACCGGCACAACCTGCGCCGCGCTTTCCCTGAGCATGATTACTTCATGGATGAGGAAACATGCAACTTCGTGCATTCAGGCACGGCGCCAGTGCGCATCATCGGGCTGGATATCAGCGTGCCCGATCAGCATCACGGCGATATAACCGAGCGTGCGAGCCAATGGCTGGATGAAACACTGGCGCTGGAGCCTGACAAGCCCACGCTGATCATGATGCACCAGCCTCCGTTTTTCAGCGGCATCACCTGCATTGACCACTATCGATGCGAACGAGGCGAGCGATTGGCCGAGGTCGTGTCGCGATACCCCGCCGTTGAACGGATCGTCTGCGGGCACATTCATCGCTTCATGCAGCTTCGTTTCGGCGGAACGTTGATGTGTACGGCGCCGAGCACGACCACGGCCATTGCGCTGCAACTTCGCCCTGATGCCAGCGATGCCTCGTACATCGAACCGCCAGCACTGCTCTTGCATCACTGGAAAAGCGATACGGGGCTTATTACGCATTGGGTGCCGATCGGCAACTTCGAAGGGCCTTTTGCTTTCGCCTGAATAAGGGCAAGGCTTCAGGTTCCAGAGGTAACCGATCAGCGATAGCGCAACGCTTCCAGCAGCAGCGCAAAGGCAGGCGACGCCTGCCGTCTGCTGGGGTAGTAGAGGTGGAACCCGGCGAAGGTCGGCGACCAGTCTTCCAGCACATGGATCAATCGCCCAGCGTCGATGTGCGCTGCAACCAGATCGTGGGGAATGTAACTCAGCCCGAAACCGTCCAGTGCGGCGTCCAGCAGTGGATAAACGCCGTTGAACGCCACCTGGCCGGTAACCCGGACGTTGAGGGTCTCGCCGTCTTTGGCGAATTCTCATGCGTACAGTCCGCCATGGGTAGGCAGGCGCAGGTTGCGAATAGCTACTGAGGGGCCAGATCGCCGTACCAGTACGAGGCGGTAACGCCGCCTTATGAATGCCCAGCCTGGACAAGCCTCGGCTGCACCGAATCCGCCAGCCTGTTCAAAATCAGGCAGCACGACACCGCCCCCGCATCCAGCACGCCGAGTGAGCGCTCACCCAGTCGACTGGCGCGGCCGATTTTTGCCACTAGGTCCCTGGTCGAATCACGCCCTTGTGCGGCGGCGCGTTTCATCGCATCAAGCGCCTCATTGAACGAGGCACCGGAAGCATGCGCCTGTTCAAAGGCTTCGACGGCCGGAATCAGGGTGTCCATCAGGCATTTATCGCCGACGCCGGCTTCGGTAATGTCCTGCAATGAAGTGAGCCCGCCACGCAGCAGGCTGGCGAAGGTCGCCGCGTCGATTTTGTCACTGCCGCGCACCTGATCGGCCATGCCGATGAACAGGCTGCCATACAGCGGGCCCATCGAGCCGCCGATGCCTTCCATCAGGCTCAGGGTCAGTTCGTCCAGCGCTTCGGCGAGGGTCAGCTGTCGGCCCTCGATGGTGCGGCCGCAATGAGCAAAACCTTTGGCCATGTTGATGCCGTGGTCGCCATCGCCGATGGCGCCGTCGACTTCGCTGAGGTATTCGCGGTTGGCGACGATCACGCTCACCAGGTCTGCAACGATGGCAGTGCCGTCATGTGTGGAGAAATGCTGGCTCATGGTTCATTCCGCCTGGGTCATGCCGATGGAGCGGCAAGGGTGGTCGATCAGGGTTTTCAATTCATCGTCCAGACCCAGCAGGGTCAGGGTCACGCCCATCATTTCCAGCGAGGTGAAGTAGTTGCCGACGTAGCAGCGATGGACCTTCAGCCCCTTGGCCTTGAGCAGGCTTTCCACCTCGGCGTAAAAGATGTACAGCTCCATGACTGGCGTAGCGCCGAGACCGGAAACCAGCACCACGACGCTCTCGTCAGTGCTGAAATCCCGGTCTGCGAGGATCGGCGTGAGCATCCGTTCCGCCATCGCGGCGGCGGATTCGATGGCGATGACCTCTATGCCCGGTTCTCCATGGTGGCCGATACCCAACTCCATCTTGCCGTCCGCAATCTGGAAGTTCGGCTTGCCGACTGCCGCGATGGTGCAGGGCGTCAGGCCGATGCCGATGGAGCGGCACTGGTCGACGGCTTTCTGGGCGACGCGGATCACGCCACTCAGGTCGTAGCCTTGCGCGGCGGCGGCACCGCCGACCTTCCACATGAAAATTTCCCCGGCCACGCCGCGGCGCTTGGCGATATCGGCTTTGGGGGCGGAGGCGACATCATCGTTGGCCACCACGGTGCGCACTTGCAGGTCTTTGCTGGCGGCCATTTTCATCGCCAGTTTCACGTTCATGTTGTCGCCTGCGTAATTGCCGTACAGGCAGGCTATACCCGCACCCTGGTCAGCAGCGCGGAAAGCATCGAAAAAGCTTTTGGCGGTGGGCGAGGAGAAAATCTCGCCAACGGCTACGGCATCCACCAGGCCTGGGCCGACATAACCCAGAAAAGCCGGTTCATGGCCAGACCCGCCACCCGTCACAATGCCCACATGACCCTGCGCGGAAGGCCTGGTTTTACTGATGACGCGCGGGTTGCTGGCGCTTTGCGACAATTCGGGGTGGGCAACCAGCAGGCCGCGCAGCATGTCCTCGACCACCTGGTCCGGGTCATTGATCACTCGATTCATAACGCGTTTTCCTGTGTTGTTCTTATAAGGATCGGGTGGGTTACGGTTCCAGTACCACCTTCAGGGATTTGTCGCCGCGCTCCATGACCGCGAAGGCTTGCTTGAAATCGGCGAGGGCGAACTTGTGTGTGACCACGTCGCGCATGTCGATCTTGCGGTTGCCGATGAAATCGATGGCCCTCGGGTACATATACGGCCCCAGGTGTGAGCCGAGTACATCGAGTTCCTTGCGGTCGCCGATGATCGACCAGTCCACGGTGGCTTCGTCGTTGAACACGCTAAACTCGACGAAACGCCCCAATTTGCGCAGCATCGCCAGGCCCTGATTGACCGCCTTGTGGTGCCCGGTGGCTTCTATATAAATGTCGCAGCCATAGCCGTCAGTAATTTCACGGATTTTCGCCAGCACGTCGACTTCGGCCGGGTTCCATACTTCATCTGCGCCCATGCGCAGGGCGAGGGCGGCGCGCTCGGGTTTCATGTCGAGCACGATGAGCTTTTTGGGATTGCGCATACGCACTGCGCCAATGATCCCCAACCCCAGCGTACCGGCCCCGGCGACCACCACGATGTCATCGAAATCGACGTTGGCGCGTTCGGCGGCGTGCAGTGAGCAGGCGAGAGGTTCGATCAGGATCGCCTCATCCGGTGCGATGGAATCCGGCACCTTATGGATGATGCCTTCTTTGGTAAAAATCATGTACTGGGCCATGGCGCCCTGTACGTTGTTCTGGAAACCGTAGAGGTCGTGCTTCTGGCACATCCAGTACTGACCGTGGTTGCAGAAACGGCAGCCCCAGCATGGCACGATCTGTTCGGAAATGACCCGGTCACCGACCTGCACGCCACGTTTTTCGGCACCGGGGCCGAGCGCAACCACCCGGCAGACGAATTCGTGACCGGGAATCATCGGAGGTTTGACGTAGCGCGGCTGCTCGGCATCGCCCCAGAACGACGGCGCACCGCGATAGGTCTTGATATCGCCCATGCAGATACCGCACAGCTCGACTTTGGTGAGGATTTCGTCAGGACCGGGCGTGGGTACGTCGACGGTTTCCAGTCGATAGTCTTCCGGGCCGTAACACACCACCGCCTGCATGGTGGCCGGAATGACGGGAGCAAGCTGTTCGGCAGTGCGTTGGATAGCGGTGGACATGACGATAAACCTCGCGACTGAAAGATGAGTTACTGGATGCTGTAGCCGCCGTCGATCACCACGTTTTCGCCGGTGATCATGCTCGCGGCATCGCTGAGCAGGTACAGCGCCAAACCGGCGATCTCTTCGGGCTGGGCGAAGCGTCCGGCCGGGATCTGTGTCTTGGCGCGTTCGCCCGCTTCGCCGGCCCAGGCTTTCTTGCCCAGCGCGGTTTCGACGATTGTCGGCGAAATGGCGTTGACGTTGATGTGTGGTGCCCACTCCATGGCTAGCACTTTGGTCATGCCGACCACTGCGGCCTTGCTGGCGCAGTAGGCGACGTGTCGGTCAAGACCAATGACGGCGGCCTGAGAGGCAAGATTGACGATGCGCCCGCTGCCTTGGGCCAGCATGTGCCGGGCGCAGGCCTGCGCGACGAAGAAGCTGGCCTTGAGGTTGATATCCAGCGTCGTGTCCCAGGCTTCTTCACTCACATCGAGCGCCTTGTCGAGCACCGCGACGCCCGCGCTGTTGACCAGGTAATCGAGGCGTTGGAAATGCTCGAATACCGTGGTGATGGTGCTGTTGACCTGCTCGATCCGGCGCAGATCGACGGCGATGCCGATGTGCCCGCTGCCGAGGCTGGCGGCTACGTCTGCCACCGCCGTGTCGCGGTCCAGCAGCGCCACCCGCGCACCATGCTCGACCAGCAGGCGGGCGCAGGCCAGACCGATCCCGGCGGCGCCGCCGGTGATGACGGCGCAACGTCCAGTGAGATCGAAGGCCTTGTTCCAGAATTCAGACATTGATATGACTCCCGTAGCGCTGGTTGACTGATGATTCGTCACGTTCTGCGTTACAAATCCATGCTTTACCGCACACTCAAGGTCAGGTGCAGAGCGTCCGGAACGGCGCTACCACGCTGGAGCGTGGGAGCGATAGACGAGAGCTGTCGGACCGGACACTTCTCGTTCCTCACGCTCCGCGTGAGAATGCCGTTCGTGACGCTCCGCGTCACACACCTGCGGCGCTCTGCGCGCTCCCCGGCTTACTTGCCGCCGCTGACCTGCTGGTACAGCGCGTCGGCATTGGCATCGGTCACCGGCACCCACGGCAGGATGTAGTTCTTGTCGGTGCCGTCGCCCCATTTGACGTCCTTGGCGTAGCGTTCCCAGATCACTGATTTGGGCTTGTAATCCTTGCCAGCCAAGGCGCGCAGCGCAACATCGAGGGCGCCCTGGGATTGCGCCTGGGCGTCTTGCAGGAAGGTGGTGATTTCGTTTTTCTTGGCCGCCTGAATGGCGTCGGGCATGCCATCGATGGAGGTGATCGGTACATCCTCAGGCTTCAGGTTGCGGGATTTCACCGCCTGCAGGGCGCCAAGGGCCATGTCGTCGTTCTGCGAAATGATCCCGGAGATGCCACCGTTAGGGTGCGCGTTCAGCCAGTCCTCAGTGAGGGCCAGCGCTTCGGCACGGGACCAGTTGGCGGTCTTCATTTCGATGATCTTGATGTCCGGGTGTTTCTTCAGCACTTCCATTTCGCCTTTTTCCCGGTCGATCTGGGCCGACTGGCCAATCGGGCCCTGGATGATCACCACGTTGCCCTTGCCGTTGAGCTTGTCGACCATAGCTTGTGCCTGAAGGCGACCACCCTCGACATCGTCGTTGCCGACATAAGGCACCTTGGCACTGGCCACCCGGGTATTGGAGGCGATTACCGGAATGTCGCTTTCCATCGCCCGTGCGACAGTACCGATCCCGGCCTTGGTATCGATGGGCACGAAAATGATCGCGTCGAAGTGCTGGGTGATCATCGTTTCAATCTGGTTGTTCTGGGTCAGCGCGTCGTAGTTGCCGTCAAACACGGTGATCTGCACCGTGCCGTCCTTGACCGCCGGGTGCTGCTTGAGCTCACGCACCCAGTTCTGCATGAACTGGCCCTTGAGGCCATACACCGCCGCGCCGATCTTGTAGGTTTTGCCGTCGGCCGCCAGAGCGATGCTGCTGGCAAGCAGGGTCAGCGCCGCGACAGCGGCCAGAGATTTACCGAATTTCATGATGAGCACCTCGTTATTGTTGTAGTCAGTCGGTCATTCAGATGAAAAGGGACTAGCGTTTCTTCTTGCGCCACACGTCAATCAGTACCGCGAACACGATAATCAGACCCTTGGCGACTTGCTGGTAATAGGACGACACGCCCAGCAGGTTAAGGCCGTTATTGATGACGCCGATCAGCAGGGCGCCGAACAGCGTGCCGACGATGCTGCCGGTGCCGCCAGACAGGCTGGTGCCGCCGATCACCACTGCGGCAATCGCGTCCAGCTCATACGACATGCCCGCCTGGGGCAGGGCGGAGGTGGTTCTCGCCAGACAGCACCACGCCTGCCAGCCCCGCCAGCAGCCCGGACACCACGTACACCGAAAACATCACCTTGCGCACGCCGATCCCCGAGGTCCGCGCGCTCTTTTCGTTGCCGCCCACGGCGTACACGTAACGGCCGTAGGTGGTGTAGCGCAGCACCATCCAGAAGATCAGTGCGACCACGGCGAAGATGATGATCGGCACACCGATCGGACCGACCTTGCCGATGCCCAGCGCCAGGTACTCTTCAGGCAGGTCGGTAACCGGGCTGCCGTCGTTGAGAATAAACGTCATGCCGCGGGCAATACTGAGCATGCCCAGCGTGGCCACGAATGGCGGGATCGACAGGTTGGCGACCATGAAGCCGTTGACCACCCCGAGCATCGCCCCGGCGAACATCCCCGCGCTGACCGCTGCGAGCAGGCCGTAACCCTGGGTCGCCACCAAAGCGCTGCACAATCCGGCGAAGGCCAGAATCGAGCCCACCGACAGGTCGATGCCTTTGGTGAGAATCACGTAGGTCATACCGACCGCAAGGATGCCGTTGATCGAGGTCTGGCGCAGAATGTCCATCCAGTTGCGCCAGGTCATGAAGTATTCGCTGGCAAACGCCATGACCAGGCACAGCAGGATGAACACCAGCGGCAGGCCAAAACGGTCGAAGGACAATCGCAGACGGCTGCGCGGCTCAACGGTGGCAGGGGCGATAACAGTTTTGCTATTCATGAGGCAAGACTCAGCAAGGCTTCCTGGGAAAGGTCGGCATCGCTGCTGATGGTCACCAGCCTGCCACCCTTGAATACGGCGATCCGGTCACTCAGGCGCAACAGTTCCGGGGCCTCCGACGACACCACGATGGCGGCACCACCCGCGCGCACGAACTGATCCAGCAGGTGATAGATTTCCTGTTTGGCACCCTCGTCGATACCCCGCGTGGGCTCGTCGCACAGCAGGCACACCGGCTGGGTGGAAAGGCATTTGGCGAGCACTACTTTCTGCTGGTTGCCACCGCTCATGGATGACACCGGCAAGTCCAGCGACGTGGTCTTGATCTGTAGCCGACTGACCATGTCTTCGGCCAGTTGCTGTTCCTTGTTCGCGTTGATCAGCGACCAGCGCGACAACTGCCTGTAGGCCGACAGCGCGATATTGGAAAGAATGCTGCCGCTCAACACCAGGCCGCTGTCCTTGCGGTCTTCGGTGACCAGCGACATGCCAGCAAGAATGGTCGCCTTGGGCAGGCCGATGGGCATCGGCTTGCCGCGCAGGGTGACGCTACCGGCGTCCGGGGTGGTCAGGCCATAGATGCAGTTGAGAAATTCGCTGCGACCGGAGCCCATCAGGCCGTATATACCCAGAATTTCGCCGTGCCGCAGTTGCAGGCTGATGTCTTCGAACTCGCCAGAGCGGCTCAGGCCGTCGACGCTCAGGCAGCACTCGGTTTTGCATTCACGACCGGCCTTGTGGTCAATACGCTGCAACTCCTGACCGACGATGCCGCGCACCAGATGCGCACGGTCGATGTCAGCCATGCGCCCACTTTCGACAAAGGCACCGTCGCGAAAGATGCTGTAGTCGTCGGCGATCTGCGCCAGTTCGCTGAGGCGGTGGGAGACGTAGATAATGCCGGCACCGCGTGCGGTCAGCCTGCGAATGGCCTTGAACAGGGTTTGTGCTTCGCGCTCGCCGATAGCCGAGGTGGGTTCGTCCATGATCATCACCTGGCAGTCATGGCTGAACGCCTTGGCAATTTCGACCAGTTGTATCTGCGCCACGCTCAGCCGGTGCATGGGGCTGGTCGCGTCGACGTCGAACTCCAGTTCTTCGAGCAGTTTGCGGGTACGGCGATTCAGCTCCTTGCTGTCGACAATGCAGCCGGCCCGGCGTGGTTCACGGCCCAACCAGATGTTTTCTGCAACGGTCATGAAGGGGATGGGTTCAAGCTCTTGGGTGATCATCGCAATCCCCGCCGTCAACGCTTCAACCGGACGGCTGAATTGCACGGGTTCGCCGTTGAGCAGAATGCTGCCCGCATCCCGCTGGGTGATGCCCATCAGGATGCTCAGGAAAGTGGATTTACCGGCGCCATTGCCGCCACACAAGGCGTGCACACTACCAGCCCGCAATGAAAGGCGGCCGTCGCGCAGGGCAGGGATACCGGCATAAGCCTTGGCGACGTGTTCAGCCTGGAGCAGTAATGGCGTAGCCATTGGCGTGTCCTCGTGCTGTGAATTTCTTATTAGATGCACTGATGTGTTGCTCAGTGATCATATGTTTACCAAATGAAATTCTGATCAGTCAATCTCTTTCATAAAAAACTTCAAGCGACTTTGGATCCTTTGGCAAAACGAGCCTGCAAGCTGTTTTTGACAGGCTTTCTCTAATTCATGCTTGACAGGACAGACATAATGCCCGAGAAATGACTGATCGGAATTTCACGCAATGAACAATTGGTCAGCATCGTATGACCTCGACAGCGGAGCCAGACGCCATGAACACACCTTTCCCGGTGGCTATCGGATGCGATGAAGCGGGTTACGAACTCAAGGAACTGCTCAAAGGTCATATCGAGTCACTGGGCTATCCAGTGACTGACTTCGGCACCCACTCCACCGCGCCGGTGCTTTATCCGGACATAGCGCTGGCGGTCGCAACCGCCATCAACGCCGGGCAGCAGCGGCTCGGCGTGCTGGTTTGCGGCACCGGCATCGGCATGGCCATTTCCGCCAACAAGGTGTTCGGCATCCGGGCAGCGCAAGCGCACGATACTTATTCGGCGGAGCGGGCGCGCAAGAGCAACGATGCGCAGATCCTTTCCATCGGGGCGCGGGTGATCGGCACGGAGCTGGCAAAAAGTATCGTCAAGTCGTTTCTGGAATCAGAGTTTGAAGCGGCGCGCTCCGGGGCCAAGGTCGAGCGTATCAATGCGATTGAGCGTGACGGGCATCAATAGTGGACGGCACGGGGCCGGAGTAGGGAGAATGGGCCTTTGACGCCGAAACGGAAGCCCGCCCACATGAGTGACAGTAGCCAGCGCATGGCCAGCGACATCGACCTGATGACTGAAGTCGCGATGCTTTATTACCTTGAGAACGTCACTCAGGAAGCCATCGCCAAGCGTTTCGACCTGTCGCGAGCAAAAGTCAGCCGGCTGCTCAAACGCGCACGCGATGAAGGCATCGTCGAGGTGCGGGTGTTGCAGCACCCGGCCATGAACAACGAGCTGGAGCTGGCGCTGACAGAACGCTTTCAGCTCGACAGAGCGCTGATTGCGGTCGATCACAGCGATCCCGATACCCAGCGCTCGGCGGTCGCCAGCCTGGTGGCCAACTACCTGAACAAGACTCTGGGCGACGGCATGATCGTCGCCGTCGGCATGGGCCGCAATGTGGGGGCCGTGGCCGATAACGTATTTCTGCCGGTTACGCGCAACTGCACATTTGTCTGCGCGATTGGCGGTTCGCTCAAAGCAGGGGAATACATGAACCCCGACCACATCTGTCGCCGTCTGGCACTGCGTTTCGGCGGCGAAAGCGAAAGCCTGTATGCCCCGGCGCTGGTCGCCAACCCGGAACTGCGCAGCATTCTGATCAGCAACGACACGGTGCGCTCCACCCTGGACCGCGCGCGCCGTGCCGACATGGCGTTGATCGGTATCGGTGATATGAGTGAGAACAGCAACATGGTGCGCATGGGCTGGTTCTCTCCGCAGGAAATAGCTCAGGCCCGTTTATCCGGAACAGTCGGCGACATGATGGGTTACGACTTCATCGACATTCATGGCCAGCCAGCGGTCAACGCCATCCAGGGCCGGGTCATCGGCCTGACCGTGCAAGAGCTCTTCCGCATTCCCGATGTGGTCGCTATCGCCAGTGAAAACACCAAGGCGGCCGCCACGCTGGGTGCGTTGCGCTCGGGGGTGATCAACACGCTGGCGACCACCGTTACCAATGCGCACACCATCCTTGCCCTGGATGATGCGACCCGCAAAAGCTGACGCAACACCCGGTCTCAGGCGTTGTCGCATGACCTGCATCCAATAATAATGACAGGGCAAGGACGATGATTCTGAAAGTGACGAGTATCGCGATGGCGATACTGAGCATGGCCCTGTTGTACATGGGCGCGCAACTGGTGGCCGTCGGCGGTTCTCCCGCGTATTCGATTATCGCCCTTGGCGTGCTGGCGACGGCGGTCCTGCTGTTTCTGAAAAAGAAGTCTGCACTGACGCTGTATGCGCTGATTCTGTGGGGCATCCTGATCTGGATCGTTTACGAAGTCGGCTTCGACAAATGGCAGTGGATTCCCCGAGGTGACGTCTTTGCTCTGGTCGGGCTGTGGCTGGCGCTGCCCTGGGTGGTACGCCCGCTGTATCGCGCACAGTCTGGCGATGACCGACGCCGCTTTCATCCGTTTCTGGGTGGCACGCTCGGTGTGATGCTGGTCATTGTAGTTGCAATGATGTTTTACGATCCGTACCCGCAGCGCGGCCAGATCAACACGGCCGGGGCGTCTCGCAGCGCTGAAACAGCCGGTGATGATTGGGTTGCGTATGGCGGCACCAGTGCCGGTCAGCGCTTCTCGCGCCTTGATCAGATCACGCCAAAAACCGTGGGCAAGCTGTCGGTTGCCTGGGAATACCACACCGGCGACCTGCGTGATGCGGATAAGGATGCCGGTGAATACACGTTCGAAGCCACTCCGCTTAAGGTCAATGACCGGGTTTACGTCTGTACTGCGCACAACGAAGTGCATGCCCTGAATCCGCAGACCGGCGAGCTGGCCTGGAAGTACACGCCGGAGAAAAAACGTTCGTACCTGCAACAGCACCAGACCTGCCGGGGTGTCAGCTATTACTCGGCAGCGATTGGTGCTGCGAGCGGTCAGCCCACGCCAGCGCATTGCTCAAAACGCATCATCACCGCAACCGCCGATGCGCGGCTGGTGGCGCTGGATGCCGATACCGGCAAACTGTGCAGTGATTTTGGCGACGCTGGCGTGATCGACCTGAGCGTCAATATGGGTGAAGTTCGTCCGCACGCCTTGATGCAGACCTCCGCGCCGCTGATTGCCGGTGAGTTGATCGTGATTGGCAGTTCGGTCATGGACAATGGCTACAGCGAGGGGAATCCGTCTGGCGTGATTCGCGCTTATAACGTGGTCACCGGGCAACTGGTGTGGAACTTTGATCCGCTGCATCCGCAGGACAACCGTCCCGTCGCAGCGAGCCAGAGCTACCCGCAGGACACGCCTGTTGCGTGGGCCACCCTGAGTGCAGACGTCAAGAACGGCTTGGTGTATGTACCGTTTGGCAACGCTTCGCCTGACGAAACCGGCACGTTGCGGGACCCTGAAAGCAACACCGAGAAATTCCGTGATGCGCTGGCTGCGCTGGACCTGAACACCGGTGCATTGCGCTGGAAATTCCAGACTTCGCACAACGATCTGTGGGACCGCGACAATCCTTCTCAGCCGTCGTTGCTGGAGCTGGGCAAGGAGGGCAGCAAACAACCAGCGATCCTGGTGCCCACCAAGGTCGGCAATATCTTCGTGCTCAACCGCCTGACCGGCGAGCCGATTGTGCCGGTCGATCAGGTCAAGGTGTCCACTGAAGGCGGTGTGCCCGGTGAACGCTTTGCGCCGAGCCAGCCGGTTTCCAGGCTCAACTTCATCCCGCCAGCGCTGACCGAGAAATCCATGTGGGGGGTTACGCCTTTCGACCAGATGGCTTGCCGGATTACCTATAACAAGCTGCGTTACGACGGTAACCCGTGGACGCCCGCCACCGAGAAAGGCTCGTTGATCTATCCGGGCAATATCGGGGTGTTTAACTGGGGTTCTGTGGCTGTCGATCCGGATCGGCAGATACTCGTCGCAGCGCCTGTACACCTGGCGTACATCTACAACCTGATCAAGCGTCCCGCTCAAGCTGAAGAGAAACGGCTGTTAACCGAAGAAGGCAAGCCGTACTGGAATGAAAATTTCAAGGGTGACTACGCCATCCGCATTTCACGGCTCGCGTCCAGTCTCGGGATTCCGTGTACTGCGCCGCCTTGGGGAAGCATGGTCGGCGCGGACCTGAGCACCGGCAAGACGGAATGGACCCGGCGGGTCGGCACGACCAAGAACCTGAAGACCAGCTTCATGCAATCGCGCTTTCCGATCGGCTTCCCGATGGGGATGGTCGCCCACGGCGGTCCGCTGGTGACCGCTGGCGGGGTAATTTTTCACGGGTCAACCGCAGACAACTTCTTCCGCGCCTACGACATCAATACCGGGAAAGTGCTCTGGGAGCATGAACTGCCGGCTGGCGGCCAGGCCACGCCTTCTACCTACACCGGCAACGACGGTAAACAGTACGTGATCATCGCCGCCGGTGGTCACGGATCGCTGGGGACGACGCTGGGCGACAGCGTGATTGCGTTCCGTCTGGACTGATATCCGGGGCGTCAACAGAGAGGCCATGGACGGCCTCTTTGAGGTTGCCTTGAGGCGACCGGAAAGCGCTTCAATTCCCCGCCATCCAGCGCGCCAGACCATGCCTGCCACTGACACCGAGTTTTGCCGTTGCACGCTTCAGGTAAGTTTCCACCGAACTGTGCTTGACGTTCAGTCGCAGCGCCAGTTCCGCCACTGTACCCCCTGTCAGCAAGCCCAGGCAGACTTCCTGTTCACGGGCAGACAGGGTAATTGCGTCCTGTGCCAGCCTGCCGCTGAACGCCTGATCCAGCGAGCCCGGCTCCGGTTCGACTCGCGCACCTCTAACGCTGGCCTGAGCCAGGCTATGGGCGTGTTGCTCAACCAGTGGCAATAGGGTATCCGACAGGCTTTTGAGCAGTGACAGCTCGGTCAGCGAGAAGGCGCGCAAGGTGGTCAGCCGGTAAAAGCAGATGATTCGGCGCAGCTCGCCGTGGCTGGAGACCAGATTGCACTGATGAGTATTGCGTTGCGGATGTTGCATGCTCGAAGGCGGCTTGAGCTGGATCAACAGCGGGTCCTGCATGTGCAGAATGCTCGACAGCAACGGATGGCCCGTTGAGTCGATGGCGGTGTTGGCATGCTGCAGACCGGCGCCGCCTAGCAGGTGGATATGGCTGACGCTGCCCTGGCGCAGGTCCAGCGTCAATTCACTGAGGTCGAGCCCGTGAACCGGCACTACAGAATGGACCAGTTGCAGCATGCGCCCGGCAAATGTGGTGCAGCCGGTGCTGGAAACCAGACTGGCAAGTTGCAGGTAAAAGCGCGGATCGTCGCTGTATTCGAAGTGTTGCGCCGTGTTCATCTTGATCTTTCCCGATTTCAACCCTGCGAAAAGAGGATCTTGGTCAACTCCTTTCGCGGCGACTACTGATAACCATTACTTATAACAATCGATAGGTCACTGATTCTTTGGGTATTCAGCCTAAGGATTGCGCCTGCGTCTGTAACGAAAAACAGGGACACGCTTAAACCCCGAATTGAACTAACTCCCAGCGATTAATAGCGATACGCCAGTGTCCGGGTTTAAGGGGCCATACAGTGACAGGAGCGCGAGGGCCTAATCCGCGTCTTACCTGTCAAGAAGGACCTTGAGCCATGCTCGCCTCAGCCGCCGCACACTTCCCTCTGACCGCCGCACAGCGTGATGTCTGGCTCGACCAGATCAGCCGTGGTGATTCTCCCCTGTACAACATCGGCGGCTACATGGATGTTGACGGTCCACTGGACGCGGCGACCTTGCAGCGTGCTCTGGACCTGCTGGTTGCGACGCATGAAGGTTTGCGCACTGTGTTGCTGCCCGGTGCCGGGGCGGACGGTCTGCCGCTTCAGACGTATGTGGCCAGCATGCCCATGCCATTGGCGTTGCATGACTTCAGCGATCACGAGCAGCCCGAGCTGGCCGCTCAGGCGCTGGTGATCGAGCAGATGCGTCGTCCGTATGTGTTCGATGGCAGTCCGTTACTCGGCTTCAGCCTCATTCGCCTGGCTGCGGACCACTATTGGCTGGCCAGTCAGGCCCATCACCTGATTCTGGATGGCTGGGGCTTCGGGCAGATGATGCAGTCGCTGGGGGACATTTACTCGGCCTTGATGCACGGCGACAGCCCGGTATTCGAAGCGCCACGCTACAGCGACTTTATCGAAGAAGATGCACGCTATCAGGCGTCCGAGCGCTACCTGCGCGACAAGCACTACTGGCTGGAAAAATACCGCAATTTGCCGGAGCCACTGTTGGTCTCCCGTTATCACAATCGGCGGATGACGGATCCGGCGCCTGCACATGCCTGCGTGCAGGCTTTCCCGGAAGCTCTGCATGTGCGTATGAAACAGTTTGCCGGACAGCAGGGTGCTTCGACATTCCACGTATTGCTGGCGGTGTTGCATGTCTACTTCACCCGCACCACGCAGCGTGAAGAATGGGTGGTCGGCCTGCCGTTGCTCAATCGCACCGGGGCGCGATTCAAGGCAACCCTGGGCCATTTCGTGCAGGTCAGCGCGGTGCGCATGGCCTTTGCGCAAGGCGTGGATTTCGCGACGCTGGTCAGTGAAGTCCGTGACGCACTCAAGCGTGACTTCCGGCACCAGCGCTTTGCGCTGAGCGAGCTGAATCGCACACTGGGCGTATCACGCGATGAGAGGGCGCAGCTGTTCGAGGTTTCGGTGTCCTACGAACAGGAAGGTCATGATTACCGCTACGGAGCGGCTCAGGCCCGGGCTGTAAAAGTCTCCAATGGTTACGAAGCCACGCCGCTGGCCATTCACATGCGCAGCAATCTGAACAGCGACGAGGCCTCGCTGCACATGGTTCACCATCGCGCGTGGGTCAGTGACGCCGAGGCCGAGGCCATTGCCGCGCGTCTGCTGTCGATACTGGAGCAGGGCCTGGAAAATCCCGCGTTGCAGGTCAAAGACTTTGATCTGCTGACACACGCCGAGCGACTTGACGTTCAGCAATGGAACGCCACGGCGATGGACGCTGGCAAAGAACAACTGATTCATCGGCGTATCGAGCAACAGGCGCGCTTGCGCCCGGACACGCTCGCCGCCGTGCATCAAGGGCAATCGCTGACGTATGCGCAGCTCAATCGTCAGGCCAATGCGCTGGCGCTGCGCCTTATCGAGGCGGGCGTACGCCCGGACGACCGCGTCGCCGTGGTTTCCCGGCGCAGCCTGCAAACCTTGGTGGGGCTGCTGGCCACGCTCAAGGCCGGCGCAGCTTACGTGCCCATTGACCCGTCCCATCCCCGCGAGCGTCTGACCTATCTGCTGACGGACAGCGCCCCGGTTGCGGTGCTGACGCTCTCAGCGCTGGTCGAACGTCTGCCGTCATTGACGGTGCCGCTGATCGAACTGGATCACTGCCTTGACGCTTCGGGTAGCGACAGCAACCCGCAGGTGGCGGGCCTGAGCAGTGCCAATCTGGTCTATGTGATTTACACCTCCGGTTCCACCGGCCAGCCGAAGGGCGTGATGGTCGAGCACCACATGCTGGCCAATCTGGTCGACTGGCACTGCGGTGCTTTCGAGCTTGAAGCAGGCGGACACACGTCGTGCCTCGCGGGTTTCGGTTTTGACGCCATGGCCTGGGAAGTCTGGCCGACACTGTGCACGGGCGCGACGCTGCACCTGGCGCCAGTTCAAGAGGGCGGCGAAGACATCGAAGCCCTGCTGCAATGGTGGCGTGCGCAACCGCTGGACGTCAGCTTCCTGCCGACGCCGGTGGCCGAATACGCGTTCAGCCAGGCGGACGAACACCCGACCCTGCGAACCCTGTTGATCGGCGGCGACCGACTTCGCCAGTTTGCCCATAACCGTCGCTATGCGGTGGTCAACAATTACGGACCCACCGAAACCACGGTGGTCGCCACCTCCGGTCAGGTGCTGGTCAACGGCGCCCTGCACATTGGCCGGCCCATCGCCAATACCTGCGTATACGTGCTGGATGAGCACTTGCAACCCATGCCGGTGGGCATCAGCGGTGAACTGTACATCGGTGGTTCGGGTGTCGCCCGTGGTTATCTGAACCAGCCACAACTGACCGACCAGCGCTTCATCGCCGACCCGTTCAGCGATCAGCCACAGGCGCGCATGTACCGCAGCGGTGACCTGGTGCGCTGGAACGCCGACGGCACGCTGGATTATCTGGGCCGCAATGACGATCAGGTGAAGATTCGCGGCATGCGTATCGAACTGGGCGAAATCGAGGCCGCGCTGGCCCTTCAGGACGGGGTGCAGGACGCCGTGGTGCTGGTTCGTGATCTGCACCTGCTGGCCTGGTTCACCGAAACCTCAGCGGTCGATACCGATGCCTTGCGCCATGCACTGCGCGCGATACTGCCGGGTTACATGGTGCCACGCGCCTTTACTCGTCTCGACTCACTGCCATTGACCGGCCATGGCAAACTCGATCGCCGGGCGCTGCCAGACCCGGACCCTGCGTACCTGCTTGGTCACGCCTATGAAGCGCCAAAGGGTGACGCAGAAGTGGCCATGGCCGCCATCTGGGCAGATGTGCTCGGCGTTGAGCGGGTAGGGCGGCACGATAACTTCTTTGAGCTGGGCGGCCATTCGTTGCTGGCCGTCAACCTGGTCGAGCAACTGCGCAAGGCAGGCTTGAAAGCCGACGTCCATGCGCTGCTGGCCCAGCCGACCCTCGCTGCACTGGCCGCTTGCGAGGGTTTCCGCCAAGCGCTGCAAGTACCGGCCAATGCGGTGCCGGCAGGCGCTACGCGGATCATTCCGGAGATGCTGACGCTGGTAAGCCTCGATCAGCCGGAAATCGATCGCATCGTCGCCAGCGTGCCGGGCGGTGCGGCCAATGTGCAGGAAATCTATCCGCTGGCACCGCTGCAGGAAGGCATTCTCTATCACCACCTGACCGCCGAGCAGGGCGATCCGTACCTGCTGCAATGGCGTCTGGCGTTCGACAGCCCGGAGCGCCTGCACGCCTGGGCCAGCGCGCTGCAAAAGGTCATCGACCGCCACGACATTCTGCGCACCTCGATTGTCTGGGAGGGCCTGGAAAACCCGCTGCAAGTGGTCTGGCGACAGGCCGAACTGGCGGTGCAAGCGATCAGCATAGAACCCGCCGCGACCGACATGACGACCATCGAGCGTCTGCAACAACGATTCGACGCCCGCCACCATCGCCTTGATCTGGCTCAGGCACCGTTGATGCGTCTGGTGCACGCCGATGACCCGTCCAGCGGTGAGGTGACTGCGATTCTGCTGTTCCATCATCTGGTGCTGGACAACACCGCCATGGAACTGGTCAGCCGCGAAATGCAGGCGTTGCTGTCCGATCAGCCTGACGCCCTGACGACGCCAGTGCCATATCGCAACTATGTTGCGCAGGTACGCCTGAGCAATGACAACGCTGCCCACGAGGCTTTTTTCAGCGAAATGCTCGGCGATGTCGACGAACCGACCTTGCCGTTCGGTGTGCAGGATGTGCGTGACGATGGTAGCGCGATCGACGAGGATCGCCGCACGCTCGATAACGCGCTGGCCTCACGTCTGCGTGAGCAGGCCCGGCAACTGGGCGCAAGCGCAGCCAGCCTGATGCATGTCGCCTGGGCGCGGGTGCTGGGTGTGCTGGCCAACCGCAGTGACGTCGTGTTCGGCACTGTGCTGCTGGGACGCATGAGCGGCGAAGGCGCTGAGCGCACGCTCGGTGTCTTCATCAATACCTTGCCTCTGCGGGTCGATACCGCAGATGACGCCCGTGCAGCGGTAAAGTCGACTCATGCGCGGCTGACCGCGCTGATTGCCCATGAACACGCATCGCTGGTACTCGCCCAGGGCTGCAGCGCGGTGGCGGCAGGTTCGCCGCTGTTCAGCGCATTGCTCAACTACCGCCACAGCGCTGATGTGCGACCGCATGACGGTGAAGGTCCCTGGCAGGGCGTTCGTATGCTCGGCGGCGATGTACGCAGCAATTACCCGCTGACGCTCAGCGTCGATGACATGGGCGAAAGCTTCGATCTGCATGTACTGGCCGTGCAAGGCATGGGCGCAGAGCGTATCGCTGGCTGGATGATCAACGCGCTCCGGCATCTGGTCGAGACGCTGGAGCAGGCACAGCCGCTCACGCTGCACAGTGTTTCAATCCTCGACGCTGAAGAGCGCAGCCAGTTGCTGGTCGATTTCAACGCCAGTGAACAGACTTTTGCGCACACCCTGACCGTGCATGCACTGATCGAAGCGCAGGCGGCGAATAGCCCGCAAAACCCTGCGGTCATTCAGGGTGAGCAGGTGCTGAGTTACGCGGAACTCAATCAGCAGGCCAATCGTCTGGCTCATCATCTGATGGGGCTCGGCGTGACGCCTGATGAGCGAGTCGCTCTGTGCCTGCATCGTGGTCCGCAGCGGCTGATTGCCATGCTCGCGGTACTCAAGGCCGGTGCTGCCTATGTGCCGGTAGATCCGGCTTACCCTGCAGAGCGCATCGCTTATCTGTTGCAGGACAGCGCGCCCCGCGTGGTGCTCACCGAGACCGCCACATTGGAACTGGTTGGTGATACCCGCCAGTTGAATATCCAGCAGGCCGACTGGCACCTGCACGCCGAGGCCAACCCTTATGTACCGGGCCTCGACGAGCATGATCTGGCCTACGTCATCTACACCTCCGGCTCGACCGGCCAGCCGAAGGGCGTAATGGTCGAACACTGCACGCTGGCCAATCTGGTTCACTGGCACTGTAAGGCATTCGATCTGCACGCGGGCAGTCACACCGCCAGCGTGGCGGGTTTCGGCTTCGACGCGATGGCCTGGGAAGTCTGGCCAGCGCTGTGTGCCGGTGCGGTGCTGCATCTGCCACCTGCCGACATCGGCAACGAAAATGTCGACGAACTGCTTGACTGGTGGCTGGAACAACCGCTTCAGGTCAGCTTCCTGCCAACGCCGGTGGCCGAACAGGCCTTGCGCCGGCCGCGCCAGCACCCGACGCTGCGCACACTGCTGATCGGCGGCGACCGCTTGCGCCAGTTCGATACCGACCCGGGCTTTGCCGTTATCAATAACTATGGCCCGACCGAAACCACCGTGGTCGCCACCTCGGGAGCGGTCCTGCCCGGCGGTGCTCTGGACATCGGTCGACCCGTCGCCAATACCCGTGTGTATGTGCTCGATGAACAGCTGCATCCTGTGCCGGTGGGTGTCATCGGCGAGCTGTATATCGGTGGCGAAGGCGTGGCTCGCGGCTACCTGAATCGGCCGCAGATGACCGAACAACGTTTTGTCGCCGATCCGTTCAGCGAAAAGGCGCAGGCGCGCATGTACCGCAGCGGCGACCTGGTGCGCTGGAATGCCGACGGCACGCTGGACTATCTGGGCCGCAACGACGACCAGGTGAAGATTCGCGGCATGCGCATCGAACTGGGCGAAATCGAAGCGGCGCTGGCCGGTCAGGCCGAAGTCAACGACGCGGTGGTGCTGGTGCGCGGTGAGCGCTTGCTGGCGTGGTACACCGAAAACACCGCTGTCGAGCCTGAAGCGCTGCGCCAGGCACTCCGCGAGCGGCTGCCGGCCTACATGGTGCCGCTGGCATTTACGCGGCTGGATGCGTTACCGCTGACCAGTCACGGCAAGCTTGATCGCCGCGCCTTGCCAGACCCTGACCTGCAGGAACTGACCGCGCAGGCCTATGAAACGCCACAGGGCGACGTCGAAATCCTTATGGCTGAGCTTTGGGCGCAGGTGCTGGGCCTGGAAAAAGTCGGCCGTCATGACAACTTCTTTGAACTGGGCGGTCATTCGCTGCTGGCGGTCAGCCTCGTCGAGCGTCTGCGCACTGCCGGTCTGAGTGTCGACGTGCGGGTGCTGCTGGGTCAGCCCACCGTCGCAGCACTGGCGGCATCGGTGGGCAGCGGTCGCGAGATCGTCGCACCGCTGAACCGTGTTCCGAGCGGCTGCACATACATCACCCCTGAGCTGTTGAGCCTGACGCAGCTCGATCAGCCGACCATCGACCGGATTGTCGCCAGCGTGCCGGGCGGCGCGGCCAATGTGCAGGAAATCTATCCGCTGGCACCGCTCCAGGAGGGCATTCTCTATCACCACCTGACCGCTGAGCAGGGCGACCCGTATCTGCTGCAATTGCGCCTCAACGTTGACAGCCTGGAGCGCCTGAGTGCAGTGGCCGATGCCCTGCGCAAAGTCATTGCACGGCATGACAGCTTGCGTACTGCCGTGGTCTGGGAAGGTCTTGAAACACCGCAGCAGGTCGTATTGCGCAAGGCCGATCTGGTGGTCGAGCGCGTGCCCCTTGCGCAGATCGACGCCGAAGCAGGCTCGGCACGCATGGAGTTGAGTCGCGCACCACTGATCCGTCTGGTCTACAGCCCGGACGGAGTAGGACAGGGGCTGGCGGCGACGCTGCTGTTCCACCATATCGTGGTGGACGCTACGTCGCTGCAAGTGATGCGCGAGGAAATGCTCGCCCACCTGCGCGGCGAACCCGGCCCTGTGCAGCCTGCCGTGCCTTACCGCAACTATGTGGCGCAGGCACGTCTGGGGGTCAGCGAAGCAGAGCACGAAGCGTATTTCCGTGAACAACTGGGGGATATCGATGAACCGACCCTGCCGTTCGGCCTGCTCGATGTGCAGGGGGATGGCCGCTCGATAGAGGAAGCGCAACAGCTGTTGCCCGACGACGTGTTACGGCGTTTGCGCAGCCAGGCCCGGCAACTGGGTGTCAGCGTCGCCAGCCTGCTGCACGTGGCCTGGGGCCGAGTACTGGCGGCCGCGACCGGCCATGAACGCGTGGTGTTCGGCACGGTTTTGCTGGGCCGCTTGCAAGGCGGAGCCGGTGCTGACCGTGGCATGGGGATGTTCATCAATACCCTGCCGTTGCGCATCGATCTGCAGGAGGTCGGCGTGCGCGATGCCGCGCGCGCCACTCACGCCCGTCTGGCCGCGCTGCTGGGGCACGAACACGCCTCGCTGGCTCAGGCTCAGCGCTGGAGCGGGGTGGCCGCGCCACTGCCGTTGTTCAGCGCGATTCTCAACTACCGGCATGCTGCCGGTCAGGCGCGACAGGATGCACAGCAGGGCGCGTGGCACGGGCTGGAAATTCTCGCCAGCGAGAAGCACACCAACTATCCCTTGAGCCTCAACGTTGATGATCTGGGCGACAGACTGCGCCTCAGCGTTACGGTGCCGCCGCAGATGGGCGCGCAGCGTATCTGTGGCTATGTGCAACAGACACTGACCGCGCTGGTCGACGCACTGGAGTCCCGCCCCGATCTGCCGCTGCAACGCCTGCCGGTGCTGGACGCCGACGAGCGCCAGCGTCTGTTGGTCGAATTCAATGCCACTACGGTTCATCACGATCTGCAGCAAACCCTGCAAGGGCTGTTCGAAGCGCAGGTTTGCCGCACGCCGCAGGCGGTTGCGCTGCGTGCCGGGCGCTCGCAGTTGAGCTATCGACAGCTCAACGAGCAGGCTAACGGCCTGGCTCACCACCTGATCAGTCTGGGCGTAAAACCCGACGACCGCGTGGCAATCTGTGTCGAGCGCGGCGTGTCGATGGTGGTTGGCCTGCTGGCCATCCTCAAAGCCGGCGGGGCCTATGTGCCGCTTGATCCGAGCTACCCGCGCGAACGTCTCCAGTACATGCTCAACGACAGCGCTCCGGTCGCGTTGCTGATGCACGCCGCCACGCGCGCCCTGATCGATGATCAGCGTACCGCCCGGATCGATCTGGACACCCCTGGCTGGGACCCGCAGCGCATCGAAAACCCGCGTATTCAGGGCCTCACGCCGAACCATCTTGCGTACGTGATCTACACCTCGGGCTCCACCGGAACGCCCAAAGGCGTGATGGTCGAGCATCGCGGCGTGAGCAACCTTGTGCAGTGGAGTTCACTGCTGTGCCCACCGAACGCCGCTACTGCGCTGCTGCAAAAAACGCCGATCAGCTTCGACGCCTCGGTCTGGGAGATTTTCTGGCCGCTGAGCAGCGGCATTCCACTGGTGCTGGCGCGTCCTGACGGTCAGCGCGATCCGGCCTATCTGGCGCAGGTGATCCAGGAGCGCCAGATCAGCGTGGTGCAGTTCGTGCCGGCGCTGTTGCAGCAATTCATCGAGCTGCCGCACAGCTATCAATGCGCCAGCCTGACCGACATTGTCTGCGGCGGTGGCGAGTTGACTGCCGCACTCGCCGCAAAAGTCCGCCAGCGTTTGCCGCAGGTGCGCCTGCATAACGTCTATGGCCCGACCGAAACCACAGTAGATTGCAGCGTCTGGACGCTGGAGCCCGAGCAGCCGGTGCCGCAAGGCCCGTTACCCATCGGTCGGCCGATCAGCAACACGCGTCTGTATGTGCTGGATGCCTATGACCAACCGGTACCGCAGGGCGTGATCGGTCAGTTGCACATCGGCGGCAGCGGCGTGACGCGTGGCTACCTGAACCTGCCGCAGGCAGATGCCGAACGCTTCATCGCCAACCCATTCGTGACGGGCGACCGCCTGTACCGCAGTGGCGATCTGGTGCGCCAGCGCGAGGACGGCAGCCTCGAATTCCTCGGTCGCAATGACGATCAGGTGAAAATTCACGGTCTGCGCATCGAACCGGGCGATATCGAGTCCTGCCTGGTTGCTCACCCGGCGATTCAACAGGCAGTGGTGCTGGTCCGCGATGAAGCACCGGGCGGTCAGCGACTGGTGGCCTGGTACACCGGCACGCGACTGTCGGTCGAAACACTGCGCGATGCAGTGCGTGCGCAATTGCCCGATTACATGGTGCCCGCCGTGTTTGTGCATCTGGACGCCATGCCACTGAGCCCCAACGGCAAGCTTGATCGCAAGGCCTTGCCTGCGCCGGGCACCGACGCCCTCGCGACGCGGCCTTACGAAGCGCCGGAAGGCGAGACCGAAACCCTGCTGGCAAGACTCTGGAGCGACCTGCTCGGGGTCGAGCAGGTTGGCCGGCATGACAACTTTTTCGAACTGGGCGGCCATTCGCTGCTGGCGGTAAGCCTGACGGCGCGCCTGCGCCAGGAAGGTATCGAGGCCGATGTCCGGGCGCTCTTCGAACACCCCACGCTGGCAGGCTACGCAGCTATCACAGAGAACATGGAGATTACCCTGTGAGCATCAACGAACTCTTGGCAACACTGAAAGCCCACGAGATCCACTTGACGGTCAAGGACGGACAACTGGTGGTGCAGGGCAACCGTCGTGCGCTGACCGACAACGGCCTGCTGGATCACCTGCGCGAGCATAAACCTGCGTTGATCGAGCTGATCGGGCAGGGTCAATACCTGACCGGCAAGCGCGCGGCGCTGGTGTTGCCAGCCAACGGCATCGCACCGAGCTGCACCCGTATCACGCCCGAGATGCTGACGCTGGTGCAACTGGATCAAGACGCGATTGACCGTCTGGTCTACTCGATCCCTGGCGGTGCCGCCAACGTGCAGGACATCTACCCGCTGGCGCCATTGCAGCAAGGTATTTTGTACCACCACGTTACCGCGACCCAGGGCGACCCGTATGTGATGCACGTACAGTTCGCTTTCGCTGATCGCGAGCGTCTGCTGGCCTTCGCCGAGGGCATGCAAACGGTCATTACCCGGCATGACATTCTGCGCACTTCGGTGCATTGGGAGGGGCTTGAAACCCCGGTGCAGGTGGTCTGGCGTCAGGCGCAACTGCAAGTCGATACCTTGCCGAGCGCTGCAGGCATCACCCTGAATCTTGGTCAGGCGCCGTTGATGCGGCTGATCTGCATCGAGTCGTCGAGCAATGAGCGGGTACAGGCCACGCTGCTGTTTCATCACATTGCCATGGACCACAGCGCGCTCGAAGTGGTGCGCCAGGAAATACAGGCTTGCCTGTCAGGCCATGCCGAATCGCTCGGCGTACCGGTGCCGTTTCGCAATTACGTGGGGCAGGCGCTGCTGGGCGTCAGCGAGGAGGAGCACGAAGGCTTTTTCCGCGACATGCTTGGCGACCTCGACGAACCGACGCTGGCCTACGATCTGCAAGACCTGAGCGGCGATGGCGACCGCGTCGAAGAACACAGCCTGACCCTGGATCTGGCACTGTGCCAAGGCTTGCGCGCCCAGGCACGCGCCCTTAGCGTGAGTGTCGCCAGCCTGTTTCATCTGGGCTGGGCGCGTGTGCTGGCAGGCCTGACCGGCCGCCAGCGCGTGGTGTTCGGCACGGTGCTGATGGGCCGTTTGCTGGGCGCCGAGGCGACCGAGCGCGCCTTGGGTATCTTCATCAACACCTTGCCATTGCGCATCAATCTGGACGATCAGGACGTGCGCGCTGCGGTGCGGGCGACGCATGTACGCCTGACCACCCTGATGCGCCATGAACACGCGCCACTGGCGCTGGCCCAGCGCTGCAGCGGCGTTACCGCACCGACGCCGTTGTTCAACGCACTGCTCAATTATCGTCACAGCTCGCCGAGCCATGCCTCTGGCGAAACCTGGCAAGGCATCGAGGTGCTGCACGCCGAGGAACGCAGCAACTACCCGCTGGTGGTGAGCGTCGACGATCTGGGCGAAGCGTTCGGCTTGACGGCGCAAACCAGCCCCGGCATCGATCCGCAACGCATCTGCGGCTACCTGCAACGGACGATGCAAGCGTTGCTCGACGCCCTGGAGCAGGCACCGCAGACCCCGGTCGATCAACTCGGCATCGTGCCCGCCAGCGAGCGCGCGCAATTGCTGGGTGATTTCAATAATCAGCGTGCCGAGTATCAGCGTGAACTGACGATCCATCAGCGCATCGAGCAACAGGCCGCGCAGCGCCCCGACGCCATCGCCGCGCAAGTGGGCGAGCAACGCCTGAGCTATGGCGAGCTGAATCAGCGCGCCAACAGTCTGGCGCATTATCTGATCAGCCTGGGCGTGCGCATCGATGATCGCGTGGCGGTGGTGGCGCGCCGAGGCCTGGAAACACTGGTCGGCCTGCTGGCGGTATTGAAAGCCGGAGCAGGCTACGTGCCGGTCGACCCGGCACACCCGGACGAGCGCATTGCCTATCTGCTCGCCGACAGCGCGCCGGTTGCCATATTGACCCAAGCGTCGTTGCTGGAACGTCTTCAGGGCCTGTCTGCGGGGGAGACAACAGCCCCGTTGATCGATCTTGAACACGCGCACTGGCCAGAACAGCAGAGCAATCCGCAAGTCGACGGGCTGAACTCGTCGCATCTGGTTTACGTCATCTACACCTCCGGCTCCACCGGCCAGCCCAAAGGCGTGATGGTCGAACACCGGACACTGAACAATCTGGTGGACTGGCACTGTCGGGCATTCGATCTGCACGCTGGCAGCCACACCGCCAGTGTGGCGGGCTTCGGTTTCGATGCTATGGCCTGGGAAGTCTGGCCCGCCCTGTGCGCTGGCGCGACCCTGCACCTGCCACCTGCTGAAATCGGCAATGAACAGCTTGATGCGCTGCTCGACTGGTGGCTGGCGCAGCCGCTGCACGTGGCTTTTCTGCCAACACCGGTCGCTGAATATGCGTTCAGCCGCGACCTGCGTCACCCGACCCTGCGCACGCTGCTGATCGGCGGCGACCGTCTGCGTCAGTTCCACCGTGATCCTGGCTTTGCCGTGATCAACAACTACGGGCCGACCGAGACCACCGTAGTGGCGACCTCGGGCCCCTTGTTGCCCAACGGCAGCCTCGACATCGGCAAGCCGATTGCCAATACCGCCGTGTACCTGCTCGACGACCAGCAGCGTCTGGTCCCGTTCGGCATTGCCGGTGAGCTGTACATCGGCGGCGACGGCGTGGCACGCGGTTATCTGAACCAGCCGCAACTGAGCGCCGAACGCTTTCTGCACGATCCGTTTGCCGATCAGCCACAGGCACGCATGTACCGCACCGGTGATCTGGCACGCTGGAACGTGGATGGCACCCTGGAATACCTGGGCCGTAACGACGATCAGGTGAAAATCCGCGGCGTGCGCATCGAACTGGGTGAAATCGAAAGCCAGTTCAGCCAATTGCCAGGCATCGAAGAAGCGCTGGTGCTGGCCCGCGAAGATCAGCCGGGACAGCCGCGACTGGTGGGTTACTTCACCGAGCGCGCCGACGCGCCGCCTTGCACCGTGGACCAACTGCGTAGCGCACTGCTGGCCCGCCTGCCAGCCTATATGGTGCCCAGCGCACTGGTGCGTCTGGACGCCTGGCCGCTGACGGCCAACGGCAAGGTTGACCGCCGCGCTTTGCCCGTACCCGACCGCGACGCGCTGTCGACGGGCGAATACCAGGCGCCGCAAGGTGAGCTGGAAACAGCACTTGCCAGCCTCTGGAGCGAATTGCTGCAGGTCGAGCGAGTGGGGCGCGACGACCGCTTCTTCGAGCTGGGCGGCCATTCTCTGCTGGCGATGCGCATGGTCTCTCAAGTGCGCCAGCGTCTGTCACTGGAGCTGGCGCTGGGCGAACTGTTCGCCGACAGCTCGCTGAGCGCCGTGGCGCGTTGCCTGGCCGCTGCCGGTCGCAGTCAGTTACCTGCCATTGACGTGCAGCCCCGCAGCGGGCCGGTGCCACTGTCTTCTGCGCAGCAGCGGATCTGGTTCATGGCGCAGATGGAAGATGCCAACAGCGCTTACAACATTTCGTTGGGCCTTAAACTGAGCGGTCCGCTGGACAGCCGAGCCCTGAAGCGTGCGCTGGAACGCATTGTGGCCCGCCACGACAGCCTGCGCAGCCGCTTCAGCCAGGAAGACGATAACGCCTGGGTGCAGGCGGCGTCCGTCAGCGAAATACCGGACATCCGCTGGCAGGATTTGCGCGGTCAGGACGCAGATGCCTTACGCGCGGTAGTCAAGGAAGAAGCCGCGCAGCCCTTCGATCTGCGCCACGACCTGCCGATTCGCGGTCGTTTGCTGTGCCTGGCCGAAGACCATCACGTATTGCTGCTGACCGTGCACCATATTGTTGCCGACGGTTGGTCGCTGGGTGTGCTGACCCGCGAACTGACCGCGCTGTATCAGGCGTTCAGTCAGGGGCTGGACGATCCGTTGCCCGCGCTGGCGCTGCAGTATGGCGATTACGCCGTGTGGCAACGTCACTGGCTGGACGCCGAACGGCTGAGCCATCAGGCCGATTACTGGCAGCAGGCGCTGGCAGGTGCACCGGTCTTGCTGACGTTGCCTACCGACCGTCCACGTCCTGCGCATCAGGACTACACCGGCGCCAGCGTCGCGCTGAATCTGGATGCGCGTCTGAGCGCCGACCTCAGGACCTTCTGCCAGGCGCAGTCGGTAACACCGTTCATGCTGTTCATGGGCGCCTGGGCGGTATTGCTGGCGCGGTTGTCCGGCCAGGAAGAGGTCGTCGTCGGCATGCCGGTTGCCAACCGCCGCCGTGCCGAAATCGAAGGCTTGATCGGTCTGTTCGTCAATACCCTGGCCGTGCGTATCGATACGTC
Organism: Pseudomonas syringae; assembly: GCF_023278085.1. Lineage (NCBI taxonomy): Bacteria > Pseudomonadati > Pseudomonadota > Gammaproteobacteria > Pseudomonadales > Pseudomonadaceae > Pseudomonas > Pseudomonas syringae. The sequence continues at coordinate 2,585,706 of NZ_CP066265.1, forward strand.
GGACGAACCGGATGCCGTGACGCTGCTGGCCCGCATCAAGGCCCGCGTAGTGGAAGCGCAGGACCATCAGGACCTGCCTTTCGAACAAGTGGTGGAACGCCTGCGACCGCCCCGCAGCCTGGCGCATAGCCCGTTATTCCAGGCATCACTGACCTGGGATGGCAGCCAGGGGCTGGATTTGCAACTGGGGGATCTGCTGCTGGAGCCGCTGGAGGAGCAGGCCGCGTTCGCAAAATTCGACCTGGCGCTGAGCGTCGGCGACAGCGCTGATCATTTCCGCTGCATCGTGGAATACGCCACCGCGCTGTTTGACCGGGGCACCGTCGAACGCTATCTGGGTTATCTGGAGGCGCTACTGCGTGGCATGGTCGCCGACAGCCAGACGCGGGTGAACCACATTCCGCTCTTGTCGCAAGCCGAGCGTCGGCAGTTGACCGAAGGTTTCAATGCACCCGACATGGTTTATCCGCAAGGGCAGACCCTGCACGGCCAGTTTGAAGCGCAAGTGCAGCGCACGCCGGACGCGATTGCCGTGAGCTTTGAAGATGTATCGTGGAGCTACGCGACGCTCAACGCCCAGGCCAACAGGATCGCGCATCGCCTGATCGGCCTGGGCATCGGTGTGGATGATCGTGTCGCCATCTGCACACATCGCGGCGTGCAGATGATCGCGGGCCTGCTGGGAATTCTCAAGGCCGGTGCCGCTTATGTGCCACTGGACCCGGCTTATCCTCCGGAGCGCATTGCCTACACCCTCGACGACAGCGCGCCGGTGGCGTTATTGAGCCAGCGCTCAGTACAGGATGCCTTGCCGGTCTCGGAAGTACCGGTGATCAGTCTCGACGATGCCGATTTGCAGGACCAGTCCGACTGTAATCCGCAGGTGTCGGTAAAGCCGACGAGCCTGGCGTATGTGATCTACACCTCCGGCTCCACCGGTAAGCCCAAGGGGGTGATGATCGAACACCGCAACGTTGCGCGGCTGTTCTCCGCCACCGAAGACTGGTTCGGCTTCAACGAACAGGATGTCTGGTCGTTGTTCCATTCGTTCGCCTTCGACTTCTCGGTCTGGGAAATCTGGGGCGCGTTGCTGCACGGCGGACGTCTGTTGATCGTGCCGCAACTGGTCAGCCGCTCTCCCGAAGACTTCTACGCGCTGCTGTGCAGCGCCGGAGTCACGGTGCTCAATCAGACGCCGAGTGCGTTCCGCCAACTGATTGCTGCGCAGGGTGAAAACCCGCAGGCGCATTCGCTGCGCCAGGTGATTTTCGGCGGTGAAGCGTTGGAAACCGCGATGCTCAAGCCGTGGTATGCCCGCAACGTGAATGCCGGCACGCAACTGGTGAACATGTATGGCATCACCGAAACCACCGTGCATGTGACCTATTACCCGGTGCAGCCTGAAGACGCCCGGCGTGTCGGCGCCAGCCCGATCGGCAAGCGCATTCCCGATTTGCAGCTGTATGTCCTCGATACTCGCGGCGAGCCGGTGCCGATGGGCGTAGTTGGCGAGCTGTATGTCGGCGGTGCCGGTGTGGCGCGCGGCTACCTGAACCGTGAAGCGCTGACGGCCGAACGTTTCCTCGACAACCCGTTCAGCCAGGCAGCAGATGCGCGTATTTACCGTACCGGTGACCTGGCTCGCTGGATGGCCGATGGCAGCCTGGAATACCTGGGCCGTAACGATGAACAAGTCAAGATTCGCGGTTTCCGTATTGAACTGGGTGAGATCGCGTCTCGCCTGAATGATCATCCGGATGTTCTCGACGCGGTGGTCGTGGCGCGCGAGGATGTGCCCGGAGACAAGCGCCTGGTTGGCTACTACACCTGCGCTGAAGACAAGACCGGGCTGGATATCGAGCAGTTGCGTACCTGGTTGTCGGGGCTGCTGCCCGAATACATGGTGCCTGCGGCCTTCGTACGGCTTGCCCGCCTGCCGGTGACGGCGAACGGCAAACTGGACCGCAAAAGCCTGCCGGCACCGGATCGCGACAGCATCGCCAGCCGCGCCTATGAAGCGCCGCAAGGTGCGATCGAAATCGCCCTGGCCAGCCTCTGGGCCGAGCTGCTGCAGGTGGAGCAGGTCGGTCGTCAGGATAATTTCTTTGAGCTGGGCGGCCACTCATTGCTCGCCGTCACCCTGATTGCGCGCATGCGTCGTCTGGACATGCGGGCCGACATTCGCGTTCTTTTTGTCCAGCCAACACTGGCGGCGCTGGCTGAGGCGGTCGGTCGCGACACCGAAATCAACGTGCCAGCCAACCTGATCGATGCGCACTGCCAGCGCATCACGCCAGAACTGCTGCCCCTGGTAGCGCTGGATCAGCCAGCCATTGACCGTATCGTCGCGCAGGTACCGGGCGGTGCCGTCAATGTGCAGGATATCTATCCGCTGGGGCCCTTGCAGACCGGCATTCTTTATCACCACCTGACCGCCGTGGGCAGCGATCCCTACCTGTTGCAGCCGCAGTTCGCGTTCGCCGATGCGTCGCGTCTGGATGCTTTTTGCCAGGCATTGCAGCGAGTGATTGAGCGCAACGATATTCTGCGCACCGCACTGTTCTGGGAAGGTTTGCAAGCGCCGGTTCAGGTGGTCTGGCGTCAGGCCCCGCTGCGCGTTCAAGAGACGGCCTTAGCCGACCTTTTCAATGCACCGCGCATGGCACTGACTCAGGCGCCGCTGCTGCATCTGGTCTACGCCCATGACCCGGACAACCAAAGGATTACCGCAGTACTGCGCTATCACCATGTGATCATGGATCATATTGCGCTCGATGTACTGAGTCATGAGTTGCAGGCCATACTGCTGGACAACGAAGCCGGGCTCGCAGCGCCCGTGCCGTACCGAAACTACATCGCCCACGTCCTGCAAGGGCCTGGCGATGACGCCCATGAAGCGTTCTTCCGCGAGCAGTTGGGCGATGTGGATGAGCCGACCTTGCCTTACGGTCTGGCAATGGCGTCCGCCGAGCAGATTCCTGGCGAGGCCAGACTCACACTGGACAGCGACCTGTGCAGTCAGGTGCGCGATCAGGCAAGGCAGTTGAGTGTCAGCGCCGCCACCTTGATGCACCTCGCCTGGGCTCAGGTACTGGGGCAGTTGTCCGGGCGCGACAGCGTGGTGTTCGGCACCGTGCTGTTCGGACGTTTGCGCGGGGGTGAAGGCGGCGAACGCGCTCTGGGTGTGTTTATCAATACCTTGCCACTGCGCATGGATCTGGGCGGGCATTGCGCGCGCAGCGCGGTGCTCGATGTCCATGCTCGTCTGGTCGGGATGCTTGCCCACGAGCATGCTCAGCTGGCGCTCGCCCAGCGATGCAGTGCCTTGCCGGCTGGCGCACCGCTGTTCAATACGTTGCTCAATTACCGGCACAGCGCCGCAGCGAAGGTCGATGACCCGGCGAGCAGCGCCGCATGGCAAGGCATCGAGGTCATCCACGCAGAAGAGCGCAGCAACTACCCGCTGACCTTGAGCGTCGATGACTTTGGCGATGATTTCGGCCTGACTGTCCAGGCTGCACCGGGTATTGAGCCGCAACGGATCTGCGTCTACGTGCAACAAGCCCTTGTCCATCTGGTGCAGGCATTGGAGCAGCAATCGGAAACAGCCCTGATCGAATCGTCCGTAGTACCGCAGGCCGAGCACGAGCAACTGTTGGCCACGTTCAACACTACCCGTCGTGACTACCCTCGCGAGCAACCCGTGCACCGCCTGTTCGAACGTCGTGCGGCGCTTCATCCGCATGCCGTCGCGGCCGTGCACGGCCGACGCTCGCTGACGTATGGCGAGTTGAACGAGCGTGCCAACCACCTTGCGCATTACCTGATGGGGCAGGGTGTACGGCCCAATGAGCATGTGGCGATTCTGCTGCCACGCTCGCTGGAACTGCTGATCAGCCAACTGGCCATCGGTAAATGCGCGGCAACCTATGTACCGCTGGATGTCAATGCGCCTGCCGAGCGGCAGCACTACATGATCGATGACTGCGGGGCGAAATTCGTATTGACGCAGAGCGCCATGTCGATTACCCCGTCCGTGCGGCGCGTCGATATGGACCAACTGCAGCTCGATGACCAGCCTGCTCACGACCCGGGCCTGCCGCAGGCTTCGGACACCGCGGCTTACGTCATGTACACCTCGGGTTCCACGGGGGCGCCAAAAGGTGTGCGCGTTGCCCATCGCGGCATTGCGCGGCTGGTGCTGAACAACGGTTACGCCGACTTCAACGAACAGGACAGCATCGCCTTTGCCTCCAATCCGGCGTTCGATGCCAGCACTATGGAAGTCTGGGGGGCCTTGCTAAACGGTGGGCAGCTGTTTGTGATCGAGCACACGACGCTGATCGACCCGGCACGTTTCAGCGCAGCCTTGCGTCACGGCAACGTCAGCGTGTTGTTTCTCACCACCGCACTGTTCAACCAGTACGTGCAACTGATTCCTGAAGCGCTCACCGGCTTGCGGCTGTTGCTCTCTGGCGGCGAGCGTGCCGATCCCGTCAGCTTCCGGGCAATGCAGGCCCAGGCACCCGGGCTGCAACTGTTGAACGCTTACGGTCCGACCGAGACGACGACCTTTGCCACCGTCTGCAATGTTCGGGTGCTGGCAGACAGCGCAGAATCAGTGCCTATCGGACGCCCCATCGGCAACACTCAGGTCTACGTACTCGATGCTCATCGACGTCTGGCACCTCTGGGTGTCATCGGCGAGTTGTTCATCGGTGGCGACGGCGTTGCCTTGGGGTATCTGAACCGTTCGGAACTGACTGAGGAGAAGTTCGTTTCCGATCCGTTCAGCGATCAGCCCGGTGCCATGATGTACCGCACTGGGGATCTGGGACGCTGGCTGGAAGACGGGCAATTGGAATGCCTGGGGCGCAACGACGATCAGGTCAAGATTCGAGGTTTCCGTATCGAGCTGGGCGAGATCGTCAATTGCCTGCACCAACTGCCGGGGATCAGGGAAGCGGTGGTTCTGGCCCGCGAGGACGAGCCGGGCAACGTGCGTCTGGTCGCCTATTTCACCAGCCAACAGGATGTGGAAGCACCCGCGCCGGAACAGATGCGTGCGCACATGCAGGCCAACCTGCCGGATTACATGGTCCCGGTAGCTTTCATCGAGCTGACCGCGCTGCCGCTGACTGCCAATGGCAAGCTGGACCGCCGTGCATTGCCGGAACCGGATCATTCGTCGCTGCTCGGCCTGGCCTACGAACCACCACAGGGTGATATTGAAGTCGCGCTGGCGCAGATCTGGGCCGAGGTGTTGCAGGTCGAGCGGGTAGGCCGCCACGATCACTTTTTCGATCTGGGCGGGCATTCCCTGCTGGCCATGCGCATGGTGTCGCAGGTTCGCCAGCAACTGGGCATGGAGTTGCCGCTCGGCGAACTCTTTGCACTGGGTGAACTGGCAGCCGTTGCTGCGGCGCTGGCCGGTGCCGGACGCAGTGAACTGTCGCTGATCCTGCCGGCGCCGCGTGACCAGTCGTTGCCACTGTCGTTTGCCCAGCAACGCTTGTGGTTCCTGGCGCAGCTTGAAGGTGGCAGCGAGGCGTACAACATCCCGCTGGCCCTGAGCCTGCGCGGCCAGCTGGATGTGACTGCGCTGACCGCCGCACTGGCGCGGATCGTCGAGCGGCACGAAACCCTGCGCAGCCGGTTCATTGCCTGCGAGGAGGGGGCCGAGGTGATCTTCACTGCGCTGCCTGGCAGCTCGCTGTTGCACATCGAGGATCTGCGTCTGCATCCGCAAACACTTGCACAGCGCGTGATGGCAGAGGCCGCAGCCCCTTTCGATCTGGCACGCGGACCGCTGATACGCGGCAGCCTGTTGCAGGTGGAGGACGAACGTCATGTGTTGTTGCTGACCGTGCACCACATCGTCGCCGACGGCTGGTCGATGGGCGTGTTGACTCGCGAGCTGTTGGCGCTGTATCCGGCGTTACGGCAGGGTAAAGGCGATCCGCTGCCCGAGCTGGCCATTCAGTACGCAGACTATGCGGTCTGGCAGCAAAGCTGGATGAGTGGCGAGCGTCTGCAACATCAGGCCGCCTACTGGCTTCAAACGCTGGACGGCGCACCGACGCTGCTGACCCTGCCCACCGACCGGCCACGTCCGGCGCAACAGGACTTTGCCGGTGCCAGCCTGGCGATCCGGCTGGATGCTCATCTGACCGCAGGCTTGCGTGCCCTGGCGCAGCGCCAGGGTGTGACGCTGTACATGACCTTGATGACCGCTTGGGGAGCGCTGCTGGCGCGTCTTTCCGGGCAGGCCGAGGTTGTGATCGGCAGCCCGATTGCGGGGCGTGGTCGCGCTGAACTGGAAGGGCTGATCGGGCTGTTCGTCAATACGCTGGCTGTGCGTATCGACACGTCTTCGGCCGCGACCGGCGAAGCCTTGCTGGCCCAGGTCAGGACTCGAGTGCTGGAGGCCCAGGATCATCAGGACCTGCCGTTCGAGCAGGTGGTGGAAATCGTGCGTCCGGCACGCAGCCTGGCGCACGCGCCGCTGTTCCAGACCACGCTCAACTGGTTGGCCGGGGATACTTCGCTGCCGGACATGGATGGATTATCGCTGGCGTTGGTCGAGCAAAGCACTCAGACCGCCAAATTCGACCTGTCGCTGAACCTCGGCGAGCACGGTGATGCGCTAGTCGGCACGCTGGACTACGCAACGGCGCTGTTCGATGAAGCGACGGTGAAACGCTACTGCGGCTATTTCGAGCAGTTGCTGCACGCGCTGGTGAACAACGAGCAGGTAGCGATCGACCAGATAACGCTGGTGGGCGAGCAGGAACGTCAGTATCTGCTCGATCATCTCAACCCTGCTGCGCAGCACTTTGCGCAAGGCCAGACGGTGCATGCCCTCATCGAAGCGCGTGCGGTCAGTACCCCTGACGCTATCGCCGCACAGGTGGGCAGCCATTCGTTGAGCTACGCTGAACTGAATCGACACGCCAATGCGCTTGCTCATTATCTGATCAGCCTCGGCGTGCGCCCGGATGATCGGGTGGCGGTGGTTGCAAGACGCGGGCTGCAAACCCTGAGCGGTTTGCTGGCCGTGCTCAAGGCCGGTGCCTGCTATGTGCCGGTAGACCCCGCGCACCCGGATGAACGCATTGCCTACCTGCTGAGCGACAGTGCTCCGATGGTAGTGCTGGCCCAGCAAGCCGTCATCGAACGGCTGCCGCCGCTGGCTGTGCCGGTGGTTGCGCTGGACCAGCCGAACTGGCCAGCGCTGGAGCACAATCCACAGGTGCCGGGCTTGAATGCGGCTCATCTGGCTTACGTCATCTACACCTCCGGCTCGACCGGACAACCGAAAGGCGTGATGGTCGAACACCGCGCCCTGACCAATCTGGTGCATTGGCACTGTGAGGCGTTTGCTCTGCACGCAGGCAGTCACACCGCCAGCGTGGCCGGGTTCGGTTTCGATGCCATGGCCTGGGAAATCTGGCCTGCACTGTGCGCCGGTGCGACGTTGCATCTGCCGCCCGCAGACATCGGCAACGAGCAGCTTGATGCGCTGCTCGAATGGTGGCTGGCGCAGCCGCTGCAGGTCGCATTCCTGCCGACGCCGGTGGCCGAATACGCGTTCAGCCACGAATTGCGCCACCCGACGTTGCGCACGCTGCTGATTGGCGGCGACCGCCTGCGTCAGTTCCATCGTGATCCGGGCTTTAGCGTGATCAATAACTATGGCCCTACCGAAGCGACCGTGGTCGCCACCTCGGGGCCGCTGCTGCCAAACGGCAGCCTGGATATCGGCAAGCCGATTGCCAATACGTGTGTGTATCTGCTGGATGCGCAGCAACAACTGGTGCCGCTCGGCGTCGCCGGCGAGCTGTACATCGGCGGTGAGGGCGTGGCGCGGGGTTACCTGAACCAGCCGCAACTGACCGCAGAGCGTTTCCTGCGCGACCCGTTCAGCGGTCAGGCGCAGGCGCGCATGTACCGCACTGGCGACTTGGCGCGCTGGAACGCCGATGGCACGCTGGATTACCTGGGCCGCAACGACGACCAGGTGAAGATTCGCGGCATGCGCATCGAACTGGGTGAAATCGAAGCCCAGTTGGCGCAGTTGCCTGACATCGAGGAAACCCTGGTGCTGGCTCGCGAGGACGAACCGGGGCAGTCACGTCTGGTGGCTTACTTCATCGAACGGGCCGATGCTGCACCGGTTCAGGTGGCTGAACTGCGCACTGCATTGCTCACCTGTCTGCCGGGTTACATGGTGCCAAGCGCTTTCGTACGCCTCGACGCCTGGCCGCTGACCGCCAATGGCAAGGTTGATCGGCGTGCGTTGCCGGTTCCGGAACGTGAAGCGCTGCCAGGCCGTGACTTCGAAGCGCCGCAAGGCGACGTCGAAGTCGCGCTGGCAGAGATCTGGAGCGAGTTGCTGCAGGTCGAGACGGTAGGGCGTCACGATCACTTCTTTGAGCTGGGTGGCCATTCGCTGCTGGCCGTTACGCTGATCGCTCGCATGCGCCGTCGGGGCATGGATGCCGATGTGCGGGCGCTGTTCGCTCAACCAACCCTTGCAGCGCTGGCGAGCGCGATTGGCAGTGGCAGCCAGGTGAAAGTGCCGGCCAACCTCATCGGCGCAGAGTGTACGCAGATCACTCCGGACCTGTTGCCGTTGGTGACTCTCGATCAGTCGAGTATCGACCGGGTGGTTGCCAGCGTCAGCGGTGGCGCAGCCAACATTCAGGACATCTACCCGCTGGGCCCGCTGCAGGCGGGGATTTTCTATCATTACCTGTCCGCCACCGAGGACGACCCGTATCGCTTGCAGGCGCGCTTTGCGTTTGCTGACCGTTCGCGGCTGGAGGCTTTCTGTCATGCGCTGCAACGCGTGATCGCACGCAACGACGTGCTGCGCACTTCACTGTGCTGGGAAGGCCTGGAAACCCCGGTGCAAGTGGTCTGGCGGCGCGCTGAACTGCCCGTCGTCGAAGCATCGCTGACGGCACTGGACGATCCCGGGCAACTGGACCTCACTTGCGCGCCATTATTGCGTCTGGTGCATGCCGATGACCCGGACAACCAACGGATCGTCGCCGTGTTGCTGTTCCATCACCTGATCATGGATCACGTCGCCCTCGATTTGCTCAGCCAGGAATTACAGGCGGTGCTGCTTGATCAGGAGGCGCAACTGCCCGAACCGGTGCCGTACCGCAATTATATTGCGCATACGCTGCTGGGGCCGGTCGATGGCGCGCACGAACGCTACTTCCGCGAGCAACTGAGCGATATCGATGAACCGACCCTTGCGTATGGCCAGACGTGGTTGCCAGGACCTGACGTGCCCGGTGAAGCCAGGCAGCGGCTGGACGCAGCGCTGAGTCAGCGCATTCGTGATCAGGTCCGTAAATTGGGCGTCAGCCCGGCCAGCCTGATGCACTTGGCGTGGGCTCAGGTACTGGGCCGCCTGTCGAGCCGCGACAACGTGGTGTTCGGCACCGTGCTGCTCGGTCGCCTGACCAGCAACGCAGGCGCAGAGCGTACGCTCGGGGTGTTCATCAATACCTTGCCGCTGCGCATCGATCTGGGCGAGCAAACGGCACGTGACGCCGTATTGCAGACCCATCAACACCTGACCGGTCTGCTGGCGCATGAACACGCTTCGCTGGCACTCGCTCAGCGTTGCAGTGCCTTGCCGGCAGGCGCGCCGCTGTTCAGCGCGCTGCTGAACTACCGGCATAGCTCGACAGCAGAGGCTCATGACCCTGCGGCCAGCGAGGCCTGGAACGGGATCGAATTGCTGCAAGCCGCCGAGCGCAGCAGTTATCCATTGACGTTGAGCGTGGATGATCTGGGCAGTGTCGCGGACGGCCAGCACCAGGCCGGATTCGACCTGACTGCCTTGACCTCGCCGGGCATTGATGCACGGCGCATCTGTGCCTATATGGCCAGTGCGGTCGAGCATCTGCTGGTCGCCCTCGAGCAGGCACCGGACACCGCGATTCAATCGCTGGCCATGCTGCCCGATACCGAGCGCAATGAGCTGCTGCACGGCTTCAATCCTGTGCCGACAACGGCCGAAAGCGCACTGCCGGTTCACTTGCGTATTGCGCAACAGGCCTTGCGGCAGCCAGACGCGCTGGCCGTGCAGGTTGGCGACGAAAGCCTGACCTATGGCGAACTGAATGCTCGTGCCAATTCGCTCGCTCACCATTTGATCGGCCTTGGCGTGCGCCCGGACGACCGTGTTGCAGTGGTGGCTCGACGCGGGCTGGAGACCCTGACCGCGCTGTTGGCAGTGCTCAAGGCCGGGGCGAGTTATGTGCCGGTCGATCCGGCACACCCAGACGAGCGCATCGGTTATCTGCTGGAAGACAGCGCACCGGTTGCGGTGCTGGCGCAATTCGATCTGCTACCGCGCTTGCCTGACGTGCGGGTGCCGGTGATTGCGCTGGATCGTCCGCAATGGCCACAGCGCAACGAAAACCCGCAGGTGATGGCGTTGACGGCGGCGCATCTGGCCTATGTCATCTACACCTCGGGCTCGACCGGGTTGCCCAAAGGCGTCATGGTCGAACACCGCACGCTGAACAATCTGGTCGACTGGCATTGCGAGGCGTTCGACCTGCGCGCGGGCAGCCACACGGCCAGCGTGGCCGGGTTTGGCTTCGATGCCATGGCCTGGGAAGTCTGGCCCGCGCTGTGTGCCGGAGCCGTGCTGCACATGCCGCCTGCACAGATCGGCAACGAACAGCTCGATGCGCTGCTCGACTGGTGGCTGGCTCAACCGCTGCAGGTCGCGTTCCTGCCGACTCCGGTGGCCGAATACGCGTTCAGCCGCGAGTTGCGTCACCCGACGCTGAAAACCTTGTTGATCGGCGGTGATCGCCTGCGGCATTTCAAGCGCGATCCGGGTTTTGCTGTCATCAATAACTACGGACCGACGGAAACCACAGTGGTGGCCAGCTCCGGCGCCATGCAGCCGGGCGGTGTGTTGCACATCGGCAAACCGGTGACCCATGCCACGCTGTACGTGCTGGACTCGCGTCAGCAACCGGTAGCGCTCGGTGTGCCAGGCGAGTTGTATATCGGCGGGACAGGCGTGGCACGTGGCTATCTGAACAAGCCGGAGCTGAGCGCCGAACGCTTCCTCGACGATCCGTTCTGCACAGCGCCGCACGCCAGAATGTACCGCACCGGCGATCTGGTGCGCTGGCTGGCCGACGGCACGCTTGAGTACCTGGGGCGAAACGACGATCAAGTGAAGATACGCGGCATACGCATCGAACCGGGCGAGATAGAGCAGCATCTGGCGCAGTGCCCCGGCATTGGCGAAGCGGTGATTGCCACTCAGGTTCTGGACGATGGCGGCGTGCGGCTGGTGGCTTATTACACTCGCCGTGACCCGGCGCTGGACAGCGCCACGCTGCGGGCTCATCTGTTGGCCCGATTGCCTGAATATATGGTGCCCGCGGCTTACGTCGGTCTCGATGCACTGCCGCTGACCCAGAACGGCAAGGTCGATCGCAAGGCACTGCCTGCGCCGGATGTCGATGCACTGAGCAACGCGACCTATCAACCACCCTCGACGCCGCTGGAAGAGCGTCTGGCGGAACAGTGGGCGCACGTGCTGGAGATCGGCAACATCGGTCGTCACGACAGTTTCTTCGAACTGGGCGGCCATTCGCTGTCTGCGATCCGCCTGGTGAGTCTGCTGCAAAAGGCCGGTTTGCCGCTGACACTGGCCGAGTTGTTCCAGCATCCGAGCATCGCCGCGCTGGCCGGGTTGCTCGACCAGCGTCCTGCACAGTCGGTCGAGGCTCAGGAAGTGATCACCGTCAGAGCGGGCGGAAGCGAATCGCCGCTGTTCCTGATCCACGATTTCACGGGGCTGGATGCCTATTTCCCTGTCCTCGGACAACACCTGCAAGGCGATTTCCCGATCTACGGCCTGCCGGGCATCGGGCTGGGCCAGCAACAGTTGCGCACCCTCGAATGCCTCGCGGCACGCATGGTCGAGCGCATTCGTCAGGTCCAGCCACGCGGGCCTTATCGTCTGGCGGGCTGGTCGTTTGGCGGGGTGCTGGCGTATGAAGTCGCGACTCAATTGCTGGGCATGGACGAGGCCGTTACCTTCCTCGGCCTGATAGACAGTTATGTGCCGCGTCTGACCGATCAGGGTAAGGCGCGCTGGCAAGGGCCAGACCTGCTTGAGCGGCAATTGCTCACGCACTGCACCGCGCACTGGCAAGCCCAGACCCAGGAGCAGACCCAAGAGCAACGCGAGACCGGCGTTACGGCACTGGTGCGCCTGAACGAACTGCAACAGCAGACACCGTTACCCGACTTCGCTGCGCTGTTGCAGCTGTGCCGCGAGGAACACCTGTTGTACGAGGAACTGGCGCAGGCCAGCGACGCGCAATTGCGTCATTACCTGGAGCGAGAGGTGGCGCATGGTCACGCGCTGGCCCATTACCAGCTGGAGCCACTTAACCTGCCGGTGTATCTGTTCCGTGCCGAGCAACGCCCGACGGCACCGAGCGGCACCACTGCGACCCTGGGCTGGGGTGAAATCCTGCCAACCGGCCAGTTGCAGTGCGTCGATGTTCCTGGCGACCACATGAGCATGATGCAAGCGCCGCACGTCACCGTTCTCGGCCAGACGATTGGCCAGGCACTGGCCGATTTGCCTGCCGCTCCGGCACCGGCAGTGGTCCATCAGTCGTTGCTGGCGATCCAGAGCGGGCAGGGCGAACATGCACCGTTGTTCTGCGTGCCGGGTGCCGGTGACAGTGTGACCAGCTTCATCGGTCTTGCCGAAGCGCTGGGCCCGGACTGGCCGATCTACGGTCTGCAACCACGTGGGCTGGACGGCCGCAGCGTGCCGCACAGCCGCGTGGAAGCGGCAGCGGAAAGTCATGTGCAGGCAATCGAGGCGCTGTACCCGCAAGGTCCCTTGCACCTGGTCGGCCACTCGTTTGGTGGCTGGGCCGCGCACGCCATGGCGGCGAAGCTTCAGGCACGTGGTCGCGAGGTGGCTTCACTGACCCTGATCGACAGCGAAGCACCTGGCGGAGACGGCTTGTGCAGCAAACCTTATACCGCCACGGCAGCGCTGGAGCGCCTGATCGAGGCCTTGCAGTTGTCCAGTGGCAAAGACCTGGATATTGATCCGAAAATGTTTGCCGACGGCGATTACGCCACGCAACTGAGCCTGTTACAAAGCGCCATGGTGCGGATTGGCATGTTGCCGCCGCGTCTGGCACCGCAGGCATTGCAGGGCATTGTCCGTACGTTTGCCTGCGCCTTGCGCACCGTCTACCGGCCACAAACCGGTGGCTACAACGGCCGGGTCAGTCTGGTGCTGGTCGACGACCCGAGCCTGGATTCGCTGGACAACCAGCTTGAGCAGGCTTCTGCCGCGGCCGGGTGGCAACATTTGTTGCCGCAACTGGCGTTGTGGGAGGGGCCAGGCAATCACTTCAGCGTCCTCAAGGCACCTGACGTCTACAGCCTGGCCGCCTGGTGGTACGACAGGCAGGCGGTTGGCGTGGGAGAAACGCTATGAGCCGGTTTTAGTCAGCGGGTTCATTGCTGCGATATCGATAGGGATATCGCAGCAATGGCGTCGGCTGCGGTTAATGCCAGGGACGGCAGACCGACGATTAACAGGCCGAAAAGGCGCCTTCGGAAGAAGCGTACATCCAGCGCATCAGCGAGTTTCGGCCGCTGATGCCCAGTTTGATGGCCGCCCGGCGCTGGTAGCTGCCGACCGTGTTGACCTTGAGCGTCAGCCGTTCAGCCTGTTCAAGCGCGGTATGCCCGGCGAGCAGCCCGAGACAGACCTGGGTTTCCCGCTCGGACAGCGACAGGCCGGTTTCGCGCAATCGTTCCTGGAAACGCTCCTCCAGGCTTTCGGTTTTTTTCAGTTCACTACTGGGCATCGCCAGTTGCAGCGCATTGACGTGTTTTTCGAGTATCGAGAACAGCAGTGGGGTGATATCACTTAGTTGCCGACGCTCGCTGGGTGAAAATGCCTGAGCGGGCAGGGCGCGGAACACCGTGATCTTGCAGGAGAAACTTTCCGATGCCTGAACCGGGTAAAGATGGATCGAGTCGCTCAGCAACAGCGTGCCACGCGACGACGTCACCGTTTCGTTGAAAACCGGCACTTCCGAGGCAGGCGGCGATTGCCAGGGCTGCGGCAGCGAAGAAAGGTGCGTGGCATCCACGGCAAGCTGCGTGTCGATCAAAGTGTGAAACAGGCTGGAAAAATGGCCGCTGCCGATGCTGGCAATGGCCCGGCCAATGTGGGGCAGTAGTGTATGAGGCATGAGGTCGTCCATGAGATCAAAAACTGTTGACAATAGTGTAGACGCGGCAAAAGCAAGTCGGTCACATCAACTTGGTCGCAACAATTGTTACGACTGAATATTGACGTTAGATGCTCGCTTAGAGCGCGACTAGTATTAACTACAGCAAATAATAACGCCCTGATGTTACCTAAATACTTCATCATCACAAGCGATGATTATCACTAAATAGTCTGTGCCAACAGCCGGGTGAATCCCTTCACCTGGATGAGTGAGCAGGCATACGGCTATTTACGGAGCATGAGCCGGGTCACCAAGAGTGTCAGCCGCCCATAGGGTGCCGAGACTTTATCGGACAGGTTGAAGCGACTCAGCGTGAGCACACTGCGTGCATGGGATAAACGAATGAAGCCTTCGTAACCGTGATAAGCACCGGTGCCACTTTCTCCGACGCCGCCAAACGGCAGATCATCCTGTGTGGCGTGCAACATGGTGCCATTGATGGTTACACCGCCGGAGCGCGTCCGGTTCAATACATGGTCCACGGAGGCCTGCTGGTTGGAAAAACAGTAAAGGGCCAGCGGTGTCGGACGGGCGTTGATGAAGGCGATGGCTTCATCCAGTGTGTCGTAGGCGAGGATGGGCAGCAGCGGGCCAAAAATCTCTTCCTGCAGGATGTCCGCAGTCAGTGGCACCTGAGTAAAGGCCACCGGCGGGATCCTGCGATCGTTTTTCGCTGGCGGCGCATCATGCTGCCAGGCTCTGGCACCAAGGGCGACGGCCTGGTTGGCCATGGCCAACAGTCGATCGTAATGACGCGGCGAAATGATCGAGGTGTAGTCCGGATTGCCCTCAAGTGTCGGGTAGAGTTTTTTGGCGGCCGCTAGCCACTCGCTGGCGAAGTTGTCCACCAGGTTGCGCGGCACCAGCACATAATCCGGCGCTACACAGGTCTGGCCGGCGTTGAACAGCTTGCCGATCGCGATGATTCGCGCGGCCTTCTTGAGCGGAAAGTCGGCACAGACCACCACCGGCGACTTGCCTCCCAGTTCCAGGGTCACTGGCGTCAGGTTGCGCGCTGCGGCGGCCATGACCTGACGGCCTATATGGGTCGAGCCCGTGAACAGCAGGTGGTCGAAGGGCAGCTCGCTGAACTGACTGGCCAGCATGGCATCGCCGGTGACCACTGCGACCTGATCGGAAGTAAACGTTTCGCCGAGCAGTTGCCTGAGCAGTTCGGAGGTTCTCGGTGTCAGCTCCGAAGGCTTGATCATCACCCGATTGCCAGCCGCCAGCGCTTCGATCAGCGGCACCAGGGTCAAGGTCAGCGGGTAGTTCCAGGGAGCAAGAATGCCGACCACGCCCAGCGGCTGGTAGATAACCTTTGCACTCGCAGGCCTGAACACGATCCCCGCCTTGCGCCGGGCGGGACGCATCCAGGCTTTCAGGTGCGAGCGAATGTGTTTGATACCGTTGATGATCGGCATCAACTCGCCAAGCCGGGTTTCGGCGAAGGAGCGATTGCCGAAATCTGCACAGACAGCCTCAAGCAATCGGTCCTGATTGCTGCTCACCATGCGCAAAACGGCGTCGAGGTCGGCGATCCGTTGTGCATAGCCAGGCACACCCTGAGCGCGTATCGCCGCCTGCTGTGCTGCCAATACCTCGTTGAGCGCCGCAGTGGAGGAAGGCGTGGGAGGCTGAATCTGTGCTGGCTGGTTCATGACAATGCTCCTGTAACTGGTTTTTATAATGAGTGGAGACGTACTGCCTGTGTAAGGGTGCACGTGAAGCCCGAGAATAAAGCCAGGCCGGTCAACCGCTGGCTTCAGGCTGGGGGCTCAAACGATCCAGATGGCTGACGATCATCGCCGCCACCATTGCACAGACCTGTTCAGGGGCCATGGGCTCATCGAACAGTAGCTCGATGGTCGCGTGAATCATTTCTACCGCCACTCGCGCAACCATGGCGATGCGCTGAGGATCAGCCTCGGGGAACGCACTGGTCATGATTGCAGCCTGAGCGGTGGCCACCCGGCGGTGCGAGTCGAGCCTCACGTGCTCCAGCGCCGGAACGGCCCTTAACGCCTTGAGCGTCCACATGCCGCCCAGTGTTGCCTCGGTGACCTCATAGGTGTCCAGAATCAGATCGGCAAGCGCCTTTTCCAAAGCCTGCGGCGTGCCGGTGAGCAGCTCCGCCGTGATCCAGTAATCGATCCGCTCGTTCTGCTTTTCCAGCAGCCTCTCACCCAGCACCGTCAACAGCGCGTATTTGTTGGGGAAATAGCGATACAGCGCGGGAGGCGTAAGACCTGCACGCTCGCAAACCAGATTAGTGGACAAGCGCTCGACACCGACGTCACACAGGGTCTGTGCCGTGGCTACCAGAATGCGCTCGTAGGTTTCAGTGGCGCGCTGCTGCGCGGGCAGCTTTTTGCGCTCTGCGGTTTTTCCCGCGATCTGTGCAGGATCTGCTTCAGTTTTCAGCCTGGCCATACGTACCTGTCGAAAGGGGTGAGGTGCCTGCGTGGCAAAAAAGTAGTTGCTGCGTCGTAAAATGATAGCTATAACTATCGTGTAGCGATGACTATCATAACCGAAGCGTCGTTATTGTGACGGTCTGTTAAAAAAAATAAAAAGGTGCCGCTATGAACGTACAGCAATGGCTTTTCCTCTCCTCGGTTCTGATGTGCTCCACCGGCATTCATGCTGCAACAGGTCCGCTGGAGGCCAAGGGCCTTTGGCTGACCGCGGAAAAAGACGCAGTGGTCAGACTGGACGATTGCAAGGATCAGGCAGGCGCCATCTGCGGACAGGTGGTCTGGGTCAAGGATGTTACCTCGACGTCCAGCGACTGCGGTGTGCAAATCCTGCAACTGACCCGCTATGACAAGGATGCCTGGCGCGATGGCTGGGTGTATGACCCGCGTGACCAGAAAAAATACAAGGGCGCTGTTCGCGTCAAGGACGGTCGCCTCAATGTGAGGGCTTTCGTCGGCACCGAGATACTCGGCAAGACAGAGCAGTTCGAACGTATCGCCACACTGCCTCCTGCCCCGGTTTGCACGTTGTAAGTCCGGTCCTTTAGCGTGGGAGAGAATCATGCGTACTCATACAACCTGTTGTGCAATGGCGTTCACCCTGTGCTCCGTAGCCTGTCCGACGCTGGCACTGGCAGATGAAATGTCAAGCTACGCGGTGGATGTCACCGCCAAGGCCAGTTCGGACATTCGTACCCGGGGCATTTCCGATTCGTTGAATCGCCCCGGTGCCAAAGTCACCCTTCAGGTCGCTCATGAATCAGGTCTGGTGGCGCTCGCCGAATTTACCACGGTCAGCAAGAAGCAGTTTCTCGATGGCGACGGCGCAGGCGTGCTGCTTGCCGGCGGCTATCGCTTCGGTGATCCAGACGCCTGGCACTACGGTGTGGGGCTTGCCGCAGAGATGTTCCCTGGCGCGCAATTCAAGGCGCCGAATCGCTTCGATTTCCAGACCTTCACGCCGGGTGAAGAGCACTCCACCCATTACAACAGTCAGTTTGCCGTGCTCGAAATAGGTTATGGCGCGCTCGAAGGCCGAGTCGCCAGAGTGCTCTCGAAAAACTACCGTGGGGCCAATAGTGGCGGGGTGTGCGGCGCGCAACTGCAGTTCCGCGACGATCCGACCAAAGGCCTGGAATGCTACGCCAAGGGCGAGCGTAACTCACGCGGCAGCCTGCTTTACGACCTGGACTACAAGTACGCGCTGGGCATCAACACCAACCTGAAGGTGCATGCCGGCTATCAACAGATCGAAAACTTCTCGGAAGCCGACTTTGCCGACTACGGCGTAGGCCTGGTGCATCGCTGGTGGGGTTTTGACTGGGGGCTTGACTGGGTAACCACCAAGACCCGGGCCCGCGAACTGTACATGGCCGAAGACGACGGGCATGTACGAGCCACGGATGACAATCGCTGGGTAGCGTCGATTTCCCGCACATTCTGAGTAGACCTTTATGACTTCGCTTTTCATCTCCCGGACGCCTGAGGCGGCCACCGGCCTGGAGCAACTCGTCCTCGCCATCGACCTCGGAACGTCTGGCTGCAAGTGTGCACTGGTCTCCATGGAGGGTGACATCCGGGCCTGGGCGTTCCATGGCGTGCCGCTTCACGTCAGTGGATTGAGTGCGGAGCAGGACCCCGAAGACTGGTGGAATGCATTTTTGCGCGGTGCCAACGAGTTGTTGGGAGCTGATTTGCTCAGGCGTCGCCAGGTGGTGGCTGTGTGTTGCTCCACTCAAAGCGAAGGCACGGTATGTGTCGACCGCAATGGCTCGGCACTGGGACGCGCGCTGTTGTGGCTGGACAAGCGTGGTGCTGATTCCATCAAAAAACGCATGGGCGGCGGCTGGTGCAACCTGGGTGGCTACGGACCACTCAAGCTCTGGCGCTCGTTGCGCCTGACGGGTGGCGTGGCCTCACTATCAGGCATGGACTCGGCCGGGCACATGGCCTACATCCTCGATCACGATCCGGCAAGGTATGAGAGGACTCACAAATTCCTCAACGTGCTGGACTACATGAACCTGCGCCTGTCAGGTCGTTACTGTGCCACCGGCGACTCGATGCTGACCGCCTGGATCACCGATAACCGCGACCCGCACCGGATCCGCTACGACGACAGCCTGATCAGGGCGCTGGGCATTGACGCAGGCAAACTGCCCGAACTGGTGGGGTCTACCGAAGTCATCGGGACGTTGCAGCCGGAACTGGCCGATGCACTGGGGCTGCCGCACTCGACGCCAGTGGTGGCAGGTGCCGTGGACACCTCGGCAGTGGCGGTCGGCGCAACAGTGAGCGATTTTGCGCCGCACCTTTATCTGGGAACCTCATCCTGGGTCGGTGCGCATGTGCCGTTCAAGAAATCCAGTGTTCGTCACCACATTGCGGCAGTGCCCAGCGCGGTCAAGGGCCGCTACCTGGCGATGGCCATGCAATCGGCAGCGGGCGCAAACCTGTCGTTTTTGCGCGACAAGGTGTTGTACCACCCGGACGAGCTGCTCAGCGATGAACAGCAACCGGATGTCTACGCGTTGCTCGACCGGATTGCCGCCCGCGTGCCGCCTGGCTCGCGGGGGCTGATCTACACGCCATGGCTGTGCGGCGAGCGTTCGCCGATTGGTGATCCCAGCCTTCGCGCGGGCCTGTTCAACCTGAAACTCGAACATTCCCGGGAAGACATCATCCGCGCCTTCATGGAAGGCGTTGCACACAACACGCGCTGGATGCTCGAACCGTTCTCGCAGTTCATCGGCCAGTCCAGCGGCGTAATCGTGGCCACCGGCGGCGGTGCGCAATCGGATGTGTGGTGCCAGATCATGGCCGATGTCTGCGGGCGCGTGATCCAGCAACCGCATAACCCGATCCAGACCAATGCCCGTGGCGCCGCCCTGATCGCCGCCGTCGCGCTGAAAAAGCTGCAGTTCACCGATCTTCCTGCGCTGCAACGACCGCATCGGCTGTACGAGCCGTCCGCGTTAACCCGCCGCCTGTATGACGACCGCTTCGCCACGTTCAAGGAAGTCCGCAAGCGCCTGGCACCGCTGTATCGCAGGTTGAACCCATCACAGGAGACGACATCATGAGTTCTGTTCAACAGCAGATCGTCGCACTGTCGCGGCATCTGTCACGCCGTGGCTTCTTTGCCGCAACCGGTGGCAACCTGGCACTGCGTATCGACGCGCAGCACATCGCGGTCACCCCGTCCGCCACCGACTATTTCAGCATGCGTGCCGAGGATGTCTGCGTGTTGCGGCTGGTGGACCTCAAGCAACTCTCGGGAGCGCGCTCGCCCTCGGTCGAAAGCGAGTTGCACGCGCGAGTCCTGCGCTGCCGTCCCGATGTGAATTGCAGTATCCATACCCATCAACCACTGGCCAGCGCCTGCACATTGTTCGGTAAACCACTGGAAGTGCCATACCCGCCGTTATGGGCATCGCTGGGTAAACGCATTCCGCTGGTGGGTTACGCACCGTCCGGCTCCGGCTGGCTGGCCGGCAAACTTGAGAAGGCCATCCGCCCGGACCACAACGCCTATCTGATGCGCAACCACGGCGTGCTGTGTTGCGGCCCGGACATAGAAACCACGCTGGCGCGACTGGAAGACCTGGAAAAGTTTTGTCGCGACCATCTGGTCAATCAGATCAAGGCCAATGCCTCCAGCAGACCGGAGGCCAGCGCCGCCGCAGCCCGCCTGATCAAGGCGCTTTCCAGCCCGCACGCACTCAGTCCTCAGACCTTCTCGGAGACTTACCCATGAACAAACCTCTTGATCTTGCCAGCCTGCCTCCGGCCCCGACTTCAGCCGTCTCGCAGTGGCCTGACGTCGAATTGCTCTACCGTCGTTTCGACGCGCTGGTGAAGCAGCCCATCCGCCCGATCAAGCGCGATGCGATGAACAAGGTCATGGGCTATTTCGATGAGCGTTGTCAGGGTTCAAAGCGCCTGTCCGAAGCCGCGAAGAAGGTCATACCGGGAGGTGTGCAACACAACCTTGCATTCAATTACCCGTTTCCGCTGGCCTTTTCCCAGGCCAAGGGTGCACACCTGACGGATGTCGACGGCAACCGTTACACCGACTTTCTACAGGCGGGCGGCCCGACCTTGCTGGGCTCGAACCATCCGGCGATCCGCGAGCAGGTCAATCGCATTCTTGACGAGTGCGGGCCGGTAACCGGGCTGCTGCATGAGTACGAGGTCAAGCTGGCCGAACTGGTGTGCGAGATGATGCCGGGTGTCGACATGCTGCGCTTGTTAGGTTCGGGCACCGAAGCGGTAATGGCTGCAGTGCGTCTGGCGCGTGCCTATACGCGCAAGAAATGGGTGATCAAGATCGGCGGGGCTTATCACGGCTGGAGCGATCAGCTTGTCTACGGCATGCGTTTGCCGGGAACCGGTCGTATGGAAGCCGTGGGTATTCCGCGAGGAGCCACGGCGAACACACAGGAAAGCCCTCCCAATAATCTCGACGCCTTGCGTCGCCGGTTGCAGATCAATCGCCTGCGAGGCGGTACCGCAGCGGTGATGGTCGAACCTTTCGGTCCGGAAAGCGGCACCCGTCCGGTACATGCTGACTTCAACCGCCAACTGCGTGCACTGTGCGAAGAGTTCGACACACTGCTGATCTTCGATGAAGTGGTCACCGGGTTTCGCGCGGGGCTGGGCGGTGCGCAGGCTTACTTCAATGTCATGCCCGATATCACCGTGCTGGGTAAATGCCTGACTGGCGGTTACCCCATGGCTGGCGCGATTGGCGGACGTCGAGAGGTCATGCAGCTGCTTGCCGGTGGCATTGGTACATCTTCACGGCGGGCGTTTGGTCGGCGGGACACTGTCGGCCAACCCGCTGTCATGCGTAGCGGGGTATTACGCGCTGCTTGAAGCACGTCGTCTGGACGCACCGGTACTGGCGGGCAGGGCAGGAGACCGCATGCGCGCCGGGCTGGAAGAAATCATCAATCGACGCGGTTTGCCGTACGTGGCTTACAACATGGGCTCCATCGTGCACTTGCAGACCTCCGGTGTGTTGCTGCTCGACACCAGCAACCCGCTCAAGCTGTTGCGCGCACGCAACGAAGCCAAGACCCGCAAGCACATGATGGAAGAGATGGGCGCTGCGTATACCGCTCATGGCCTGATCACACTGGCGGGCAGCCGGATATACACCAGCCTGGCGGACACCGATGAGGTCATCGATGACGCCCTCGAACGCTTCGACGCTGTATTTCAACTGGTGTGAGGTGACCGTCATGCGCGATTTACTTCGACAGCAATGGTTTGACCTGCGCGAGCGCCTGATGGGTCAGGTCGATTCACACAGCAGCATTTCCCTGCGTCTGCCGGGCGAGCAGGGCATGTGGCTGGGAAAACTGGATGACCTGGCACCGCAGGCGGTCGATTGGTCCGCTGCCACCGTGGAGGCCAGTCAGCCCCATGCTTCTATCTACAGGGCGCGTACGGACGTAGGCGCCATTCTCGTCGGCGGCGGAACGTTCGCAAAAAGTCTGATGGATTTTGGCGGTGTCATGCCGATTCTCTTTGATGAACAAGCGCGTCATATCGGTCATATGGGCACGCCCGGCAAACAGGATCAGCCCTTGGTGAATACCTTGAAGCGTGGCGGAAATGGCGCGTTTATCGATGGCACGCCAGTCATCATGGGGACTACTGGCGCTCGCATGGCACTCAACGCGGAGCTGTTTGAAAAATGTGCCAAGGCCTACACCCTGGCCAGGGCCTGCGGTAAACCACTCACGCTATTGCCATGGTGGGTGGTGCTGGTGGCCAACGGACGGCTGATGAAAGACGAAAAGCGGGCGGCACTGTGTTTTGCCGATGGCCGGATTCCGCCGGAAACCCGCGGTTATTGAGACTTCCGAAGAGGCGCATGGCATGCAAACGTCTTCCGTTGTAACTCGCAGGCATCTGTACACCGCGCTGGCCCTGGGCTCGGTCGCGGTACTGATGGTGGGCCTGCAACCGCTGCTGCTGGGTGAGTTGCTCGCGCAAGGTCACGTCTCACTGGAAGGCGTCGGGCTGGTCGCCATGGGGGAAATCGTTGCACTGGGGCTGGGCGTGGTGCTCGGCGACCTGCTGCGATCAAGGCTGAACCTGCGTGTACTCACCGTCATCGCCATTTTGTCGGCAGCCGGGATGGACCTGCTGACGGCCAATGTCACTGGCGATGGTCCTTTGATTGCAGCCCGAGCGCTGGCGGGGTTGGCGGAGGGGCTGTTGCTATGGGGCGCAGTGAGCCTGATCGTTCAGGGGCCTGCGCCGGACAGGGTGGCGGGCGTGTTCATGGTGGTGCAGACACTGGCGCAGGCGCTGATAGCGGCAGCGCTGGCGTTCTGGGTATTGCCCGGCAAAAGCGTCTATGCCGGCTTCGTATTTCTGGGTGGACTGACGGCGGTTTCTGCGCTGTTCGTGGTCTGGCTGCCGAAACGGCTGGCGCGCGAGCCAGACAAACAAACCGATGCATCGGGTTTCAGCTGGAGTTTCAAGCAAGTGTTGCTGCTGATGCTGGTATTCCTGCAGCTCTCGGCGATCGGTGCGCTTTGGGCATATCTGGAACCATTGGGAACCCATGCCGGCCTTGCCCCTCAGGCGGCGCAGGTGCTGGTCTCGGCGATGCTGTTCATGCAGGTGGTGGGCGGATGCCTAGGGGTTTTGCTGGTACGCAGAGTCCCTGACTATTCGATGCTGGCGGTTATTGCACTCCTGCTGGCCAGCATTGCGCTGGGTATGTACGTGGCGGCTGATCAAGGTGTAACGGTATTTCTCGGACTGTGCAGTTTGTTCGCGCTGATCTATCTGATACTGACGCCTTTTCAAGTGCGCATTGCCTTGCAGATCGACCCATCCGGACGAATCGCCGGGCTTATCCCCGGCATGCAATTGCTGGGCTGTGCGTTTGGACCGCTACTGGCGTCGCAATGGATTGCAGGCGACAACGCCCAGCCGGTTCTGCTGGTGAGTGCCTGGTTTTCAGTGATAGCGCTGCTGTTGGTGGGCGTGTTACGCAGGTGTCCCATGCGTGCGCAAGTCGGCTTTGCACGCAGGGTTTGATTGCAGCGTATGTGGTCAGGCAACCTGAATTCTTGCTCGCCAGGCTACGCCGCTGACCGCAAGCAGTACAAGCAACACTGAATAGACCCAATAGGCACCCACCTGGTCGTATGACCAGCCAGCCAGAAGAACGCCCGACAACCCAGCGAGACGGCTGATGAAATCAATGGCGCCATACCAGCTCCCGATGACTTCTTTAGGCAACGTCAGCTGTATGGCGCTTGCCGTACTGCGAAAATAAACGGTGGTACCAAACTGGAACAGGAACATCCCGACAGCGACACCTGCGAAGCAGCCTTTAAGCCACAGGGCAATGGCTATGCCGATGAACATAGCCGCATGGGCTGACCGCATTGTCACCGTAAGACTTA
This sequence comes from Pseudomonas syringae, assembly GCF_023278085.1. Lineage (NCBI taxonomy): Bacteria > Pseudomonadati > Pseudomonadota > Gammaproteobacteria > Pseudomonadales > Pseudomonadaceae > Pseudomonas > Pseudomonas syringae. The sequence goes on from NZ_CP066265.1 coordinate 2,609,955, forward strand.
TATCCCGGACTGTGGCCGTCGTTAATCCACCCAGCACAGCTCCGGTCATCCCCAGCGCATAGAGATAACCTGTCTGCTCCGGAGAAAATGCATGGAAATCCCGGAGAAAAGGAATCCATAAAAGCGCCAGCACGCTTATCACCAGAACACAGGTTGAATATGACGCCAGAAAACCACGCCACTGCGGTGCCCCGAGAAGTCTCATGGCAGCCCTCGCTGCACCCGTGATGCTTTGGTGGAATCGCTCTTTGAAAGATAAGTCATCCACGTCTGTGCTTGCCATATTGTGGTCTGTAAGTGCGGACCACAATGCAAGGAGCAGGGCGCCTGACATGAACACAACAGAGACGACGAGCGCCATTGGCAGGCTTGTATGAAGTATCACCAGCGCGCCAATCGCCGGGCCGGTCGCTCTGGCGATGCCATTGATAACCGCAAGAAAACCATTGACCCGGATAATCTCTTCCCTTGCGAAGAGAAAAGGTATGAATGAAAACATGATAAGCCGTACGTACTGATGTATCAGGTCAACCAGAAATGCAAAAAACCATACAAGCTCAACCGACCCGCCTGACAAGGAGAGGGTGGCAACTGCAATTGAAAATACGACCATGTTTACAATCTGGGTGATGATGAACAGCTTCCACTTGTCATGCCGATCAATGAATCCCGAACCCAGTAACGTCACCAGAATTTCCGCGCTGTAACCCATTGCATAAGTGGTCATCACAGCGAGTGTTTTGCCTGAAAGGTTATAGGCCAGGTTAGCAAATGCCAGGTCATAGACGGCTTCGGAGAGCGCGACCAAAATGCCTATTGATGCGAACACATACAGAATTCGTTTATTCGAACAGGAAAGGGCGAGCATCGTAGTCCATCCATGACTTGGCACACTGAATCATAAGGCGTTGCGGTCGAAATACCAGCCGGAGCTTCTGGCGGAGGACATGACCGCTACGGAAAGCATGGTTTTGACAAAAAATGAGACACCCCGGACACAAATGTGCAACTGAATGCCTTTAAGTGTCAGCACCGACACCTCGTCTACACGTGGCGCAGATCCATGCTCTGCGTGCCAATGACGCCCGATTTCCGCAACGGAAAGGGGCCTTTTGAAAAAAAAGAGCATGGACTCGGGATATAACACTAATTAGAATCAGTCTCATTTGGCGCATCCATCGCTCAAGGCTCTTGTCATGATTGACACAGCGACCCTACCTTCGCAGACCCTGCATTCCCTGTACCGCGATCACCACGGCTGGCTTGAAAACTGGCTGCGCAAGCGCATGGGCAATGCCTGGGATGCCGCAGACCTGAGTCAGGATACCTTTTTACGGGTGCTGTCCAGTTCGCAACAGATCGCCGACATGCAGGAGCCACGGGCGTATCTGCTGACCGTGGGCAAGCGCCTGCTCAGCAATTTCTACACCCGTCGCAGTCTGGAACAGGCTTATCTGGAGGCGCTTGCCCAGCTGCCTGAAGACAGCGTGCCGTCTCCCGAACAGCGCTGGTTGCTGCTGGAAACCCTGCAGGCGCTCGACGAGTTGCTGGACGGTTTACCTGCACCGGTACGCCGGGCGTTTCTCTGGAGTCAGCTCGAAGGGCTGGGCTATCGCGACATTGCGCAACGCTTGCAGGTGTCCGAGCGCACCGTCAAACGCTACATGGCGCAAGCCTATGAGCACTGCCTGCTGGTGGATTGGTGATCCGTTCTGCACCCTCGAACGAAGAGCGCGAGGTTGTACGCAGAGCTGCGCAATGGCTGGCACTGCTAGAGTCCGGTGGTGCCAGCGAAGAAGATCACGCCATGCTGCAGCACTGGCGCGAAAGTGCTGCTGGCAATGAGCGCGCCTGGCAGAAAGCCCAGCAACTGCGTCAGCGCTTTTCGGCCTTGCCGGCCAATCTGGCGATGGCGACGCTGGACCGTCCCGACAAGGCTCGACGCGCCGCGCTGAAACGAGCATTTGGCTTTGCTGCGCTGGCTCCAGCGGTCTGGCTGTTGGGACGCGAATTACCCCTCGAGGTATGGCGTGCCGACTTGCACACCGCCGTCGGCGAACACCGGCGCCTGACACTGGCTGATGGCAGCGTCCTGCAACTGAACACCGACAGCGCCGTCAACGTCGATCCGGGTGCCCGGCAGATAACGCTGATACGCGGAGAAATCGCGCTCAAAGTGCCGGGCAGTGCGCCGTTGACCATCGATGGCCCTTACGGGCGCATCGTGGTCAGTCAGAGTGAAGTCTGCGTACGTCTCAACGAGAGCGACTGCCGGGTCTCGGTGGTCAGCGGTTCGGTACAGATCCATCCGTTACAAGGCCCTGCGCTGGTTGTGCAGGCGCAACAGCAGATCAGCCTGCAAAGGAACGGGGCAGGTCCGATCACCGCCTTTGACGCCCTGTCGCCGGGCTGGCGTGACGGCGTGCTGACTGCGCAGAACCAGCCACTGGGCAGTTTTCTGCGCGAGCTCGGTCGATACCGTCCCGGTCTGCTGCGCTGGGAGCCCGAGCTTGAGGCATTGCGCGTGACGGGCAGTTTTCAGCTCGATAACACTGACCGGGTACTGTCATTGCTGGCGGCCAGTCTGCCGGTGGATATCCACATGCGTACCCGTTACTGGGTCACTCTGGCCCCCCGAAAAAACTCACCACAAAAAAATAATGCGTGAAGCCTGTCCCTTTTTTTCGTCTCACTGGTCATTCCAGGTAGTGAACAAAATTACGAGAGCTTCCCTCTATGTCTGCAGTTTCTCCCCATCGTTTGCGTCCGCTGTTGCATTTCGGTCTGTTGCTGACCCTGAGCTCCAGTCCGCTGCTCGTTTCGACCAGTTGGGCCGACACCGCTAACAGACGAGCCTATGAAGTGCCCGCTGGCACCCTGAGTGCCGCGCTGACCCGGTTTGCCGGGCAGGCCGGCGTCAACCTGTCGGTAGACCCTGCGCTGGTGAACGGACGCAACAGCGCCGGTCTGTCGGGCGACTTTGCAGTCGAAGAAGGCTTTGCGCGACTGTTGCAAGGCACTGGTCTGCAATTGGTATCCGTCGGCGATCAGGCGTACACGCTGATTCCTGCCGTGCAAAGCACGAGTATGCAACTGGCGCCGACTTCAATTGTCGGCGACGTGGGCTCCACGGACGGTCAGGAATATGCAGGCGGACAGGTTGCGCGCAAAGGTTCGCAAGGCATGCTCGGCTCGCGGGATTTCATGGAAACGCCGTTCAGCATGACCACCTACACCAAGGAGGCAGTGAAAAACCAGCAGGCCCGCACATTGGGTGACCTGATTGCCAGTGATCCGTCGGTGCGCTCCACCAACCCCGCGGGCGGCCGTTATGAACAGTTCACCATTCGTGGTTTCAGCCTGTTCAACAGTGACGTGTCCTACAACGGCCTTTACGGCATTCTGCCCACCTACACCATCGACATGGAAATGGCCGATCGGGTCGACATCCTCAAAGGCCCGAGCCAACTGATCAACGGCATCTCGCCGCGCGGCAGTGTCGGCGGCGGGATCAACGTTGTGCCTAAACGGGCAACCGACAAGCCCATCACCGAGTTCACCACCAGCTATGCCTCCAAAGGGCAGGTCGGTGCCGCGGTGGACGTGGCTCGCCGGTTCGGTGAAGACGACAAGTTCGGTATTCGCTTCAACGGCGTGAAGCAGTCCGGCGATACCGAGTGGGACCATCAGAGCGTCGATCGCGACATGGCAGTGCTGGGCCTGGATTTCCGCGGCGAGCGTTTGCGCCTGTCGACCGATATCGGTCACACCGAACGTGACACCGACGCCCCGCAGGAGCGCGTGCAGGTCGGCGCCAATGCCAAAGTGCCCAATGCCAACGATGTGCGTGACAACTATGCGCAGGCCTGGAGCAAGGCGCGCACCCGGGACACCTTCGGCGCGGTGAATGCCGAGTACGACGTCAATGACTCGGTCATGCTCTACGGCGGTGTCGGCGCGCGCAAAAGCAACCATGAGTTCCTGCGCCATGCGGTGTCGGTGACCAACAACGCGGGCGATTTCAGCGTGCAGCCCCGCGACTTCACCCGTGACGAAAACGTCCGGACCGCCAACGCCGGGGTGCGCAACTGGTTCCATACCGGACCGGTCAGCCACGAGGTCAATCTGGCTGCCAGCTATTTCTACATGGACTTCGAGAACGGCGGCGCGCGCTATGCGGCCTCGCCCAGCAACCTGTATGACCCGGTCGAGACACCGACCCCCTCGAACCCGACCCGATCCGACTCCAAGGTCTACACCGAAAACCGTTTCAGCGGCGTGGCCTTGACCGACACCATGGGCTTCTTCGATGACCGCCTGCTGCTGACACTCGGTGCCCGCTGGCAACGGGTCAAGGTTGATGACTGGACTGACAACGTCAAGGGCGACACCGCCTACGACGAGGAAAAGGTCTCGCCTTCAGGTGGCATTCTTTACAAGGTCACCGAAGACTTTTCGGTGTACGCCAACTACATGGAAGGTCTGAGCCAGGGCAAGATCGCGCCGTCGACCTCTGTGAACGAAGACGAGATATTCCCGCCGTTCGTCAGTCGCCAGGTTGAAGTCGGTGCCAAGTATGACCTGGGCTCGTATGCGTTCACCGCCAGCGTCTTCCGTATCAAGCAACCGGCTTACGAGACCAATGCCACGTCGCGGGTTTTCGGCCCGAATGGCAAGCGCAAGAATGACGGTGTCGAGCTGACGATGTTCGGCGAACCCCTCAAGGGTTTCCGTCTGCTGGGCGGGGTGATGTACATCGACAGCGAACTGACCCAGACCGTCAACGGTCAGTTCGATGGCAACCGGGCACCTGCCACGCCCGAATATAACGTCAACCTGGGGGCCGAGTGGGACGTGCCGCAGGTCAAGGGCCTGACCCTGACCGGGCGGGGCATCTACACCAGTTCGCAGTACCTGGAACAGGCCAACAGCAAAAGCATCGATTCTTCCGAGCGTTTCGACGTGGGCGCGCGCTATGCCTTCAAAGTCGATCAGAAGGACATCACGCTGCGGGCCAACATCGAAAACGTCATGGACAAGCGTTACTGGGCCTCGGCCGGTGCCTCGGATGACAGTGAGCCCGGCCTGACGCTGGCGACTCCGAGGACCTACCTGCTGTCAGCAACCATCGGGTTTTGAATGCAGATGACTGCCCGGCCCATGGAAGGGCCGCATGCAGCACAGATCACACTCGGCAGATCCTTCTCGAGGCATAACCTGTATATATAAATAGCTGAATACGTAGAGCGTTACTGAATAAAGACTTAACAAACCTACTATTAGCAGTGACTTTTTATCCATTAAAGTGCTTGTTCCAGTGATGGCACTTTGAATGACTCCGGTGAAAACTTCGGGGCTATTGCGTACCTGAAAACTTTATAAATCCCTTATTTTATTTTCATGTTTTTTTTCGATACAACAGGTTGCACTTCCGGCTGAATGATAATAGTTTGCATCTCGAACTTAGCGAGGGTTAACTGATGTTGAATGATGGCTTATTGCACTCTACTACGTCGCAGAAAACCAATGCCAACTATCTGGATCGACAGAGCAAGTTTGAATCCAATGTGCGAAGTTATCCGCGCAAGTTGCCGCTGGCGATTGCCAAGGCACATGGCGTCTGGGTAACGGACGTTGAAGGCACCACGTATCTTGATTGCCTGGCCGGTGCCGGAACGCTGGCATTGGGTCATAACCATGAAGCGATCATGGCCAGTCTCGACAGCTTTCTGACCTCAGGCATGCCGATGCACACCCTTGACCTGACCACGGCGGTCAAGGATGCATTCAGCGAAGCGCTGCTGGGTCTGCTGCCGGGGCAGGGCCGTGATTACTGCCTGCAATTCTGCGGGCCGTCGGGTGCAGATGCCGTTGAGGCCGCGATCAAACTGGCCAAGACCGCCACCGGCCGTCACAACGTCATCAGTTTTTCCGGCGCGTACCACGGCATGACCCACGGCGCGTTGGCGCTGACCGGTAACACCGCGCCGAAAAACGCGGTCGCCAACCTGATGCCCGGCGTGCAGTTCCTGCCGTACCCGCACGAATACCGTTGCCCGCTGGGCATTGGCGGCGAGGCCGGGGTCGATGCGCTGAGCTACTACTTTACCCAGTTCATCGAAGACGTCGAAAGTGGCGTGTCGCTGCCTGCAGCCGTGATCCTGGAAGCGGTTCAGGGCGAGGGCGGCGTCAATCCTGCACCGGCCGCCTGGCTGCAGCAGATTCGCGAAGTGACCCGCAAGCACGGCATCCTGCTGATTCTCGATGAGGTGCAGGCCGGTTTTGGCCGCACCGGCAAGATGTTCGCCTTCGAGCATGCCGGGATCGAACCCGACATCATTGTCATGTCCAAGGCAGTAGGGGGTGGCCTGCCGCTGGCAGTGCTGGGCTTCAAGCGCGAGTTCGATGCGTGGGCCCCCGGCAATCACGCGGGTACTTTCCGCGGTAACCAGATGGCGATGGCCACCGGGCTTGCCACCCTTGAAGTCCTGCAACGCCAAAACCTTGCCGGCCAGGCCGCAAAGCGCGGGCAGTGGCTGAAAGACCAACTGAAAGACTTGCAACAGCGCTATCCCGCCATGGGCCACGTGCGTGGGCGCGGGCTGATGCTGGGCATTGAAATTGTCGATGAGCGCAAGGCCGCAGACCGCCTCGGCTGCTTTCCGACGGACCCGGAACTGGCAGTGGTCATTCAACAGCACTGTTTCAAACAGGGCCTGTTGCTTGAGCGCGGTGGCCGTAACGGTAATGTGATCCGGCTCTTGCCGCCGCTGATTATTACCGAGGAACAATGCCAATTGGTTGTTCAACGATTTGAAGAAGCGCTCAAGGCAGCGTTGTTTCAATTGCGCAAGTAACTGCCGCGCCGCGTGATCAAAAGACGTGGCACCCGTTCAGAACATTCAATGAACAGATAGACAGCATTACTGACCTGTTGCCGCGCCACTTAAAACAGTAAGCGTACAGCGACTGTGGAGCAGACATGACCAATACCGATCGCACCGTTTTATCAAATATGGTGAGCGAGTTGGCGACGACACGTGCCTTACTCAATTGCCTGATCAAGGAATTCGCACTGCCTGAAAACTGCCTCCACTACACGTGGCCGCAAGACATGCAGGGTATTGCACCGGGCAGTTTTGTCGACGGCGGACACTGGAAAGGTATTCCACTGACCATCAGCCTGCCCAATCAACAGCAGTTCTTCGTGCTGGTGGATCGTCAGGACCGTCTCGGCAGTCACCGATACCTCTCTGATGTCTATGCACGCAGTGGTCAGGGCACCTGGCGCTGCCTGGCGTTTGCCGAATTCGCCCGGCACTTGCTGAGCGCCTGTGAACACATGACCCGCGCCAGCAACGACGAACTGCTGGACCAGGTGCTGCAAAGCCAGCACCTGACCGCTGCCATCGTGGCACACAACATGACTGGCCAGCATCCCGCACCACTGAGCGGTTATCTGGCCAGCGAGCAGGGCTTGTGGTTCGGTCATCCCAACCACCCGGCGCCCAAGGCGCGGCTGTGGCCTGCGCATCTGGCGCAGGAAACCTACGCACCGGAGTTTCAGGCGCAGACCGCGCTGCACCTGTTTGAAGTCCCGCTGGAGGGCTTGCGCATTACCGCCAATGGCTTGAGCGAAGCCGAGGTGATGTCGGGCTTCGCCGACCAGTCCCGGGCCCGACCCGGCCATGCGCTGATCTGCATGCACCCTGTACAGGCGCAGCTGTTCATGCAGGACCGTCGTGTGCAGCGTCTGCTCGAACTGGGAGATATCTCGGATCTGGGGCCAAGCGGCCTGCTGGCCAGCCCGACTGCCTCAATGCGTACCTGGTACATCGAAGGTCACGACTACTTCATCAAAGGCTCGCTGAATGTACGCATTACCAACTGTGTCAGGAAGAACGCCTGGTACGAGCTGGAAAGCACGTTGATCATCGACGACTTGTTTCAGCGCTTGCAGCAGACCCGGCCGGAAACCCTGGGTGGACTGTCGACGGTTGCCGAGCCCGGTTCGATGAGCTGGGCCCCCAAGGGCGCAAGCGAAGCGGACGGACACTGGTTTCGTGAACAGACCGGGGCGATTCTGCGGGAAAACTTCTGTCGCCGTTCCGGTGCCGAGTGCAGCGTGATGGCCGGCACCCTGTTCGCACGTGACCTGCGTTCCAGGCCGCTGGTACATGATTTTCTTCAGCGTTTCAAAGGCAGCGAGCTTGAAGACGACGACCTGGTCAACTGGTTCGACGCTTACCAGGCCTTGCTGCTGCGCCCGGTCATGGCGTTGTTCTTCAACCATGGCATCGTGATGGAGCCGCACCTGCAGAATGCCGTCCTGATTCACGATAACGGCCAGCCGCAGCAACTGTTGTTGCGCGATTTCGAAGGCGTCAAGCTGACCGATGAGCTGGGCATCGGTGCCATTCAGGTCGGGCTGCATCCACGGGTTCGTCAGTCGCTGCTTTACAGCCGCGAACAGGGCTGGAGCCGCATCACCTACTGCCTGATGATCAATAACCTGTCCGAGGCCGTGCTGGCCCTGAGCTGGGAGCGCCCGCATCTGGCACCGCTGATGTGGCAGAAAGTCGAGCAGCAACTGCGGCGCATTCGCGATGAACTGGTGCGTCCGTGCCCGGAGCTGGATGCGCTGATCGCAGGCCATTCGATTGCCTGCAAGACCAACCTCAAGGTGCGTCTGGCGGCCAAGGCGGATCGTGAGGCCAATTACGTGCGTCTTGCATCACCGTGGGGTTCGGAGGTGCGTTATGCATAACATTCCAGACACGGTACTGGCCGCCATCCAGGAGGCCCGCGCCCTCGAAAGCGACCCGCTGGCCGCGTTTGTCTACGATCTGGATGCGTTGCGCGAGCATGTCGGCGAAGTCATGGCGGCGCTGCCCGCTGGCGTCGAGCTGTATTACGCGATAAAGGCCAACAGTGAAGCCCTCATGCTGGAAACGTTGGCGCCGCTGGTCAGCGGCTTCGAAATCTCGTCCGGCGGCGAAATCGAGCGGGTAATGGCCTGCCCGACCCGCAAACCCTATGTGTTCTCCGGCCCCGGCAAACTCGATTCCGACCTGCGCTCGGCGCTGCTGAACAAGGTCGAAGCCATTCACCTGGAAAGCCTCAACGAAATCGAGCGTCTGCAACATCTGGCCGAACAGGCCGGGCGCGTGCAGCCGGTGTTCATCCGCATCAACCCGCAACTGCCAGCACAGCAATCAAGCAAACTGGCGATGGCCGGGACAGCAACGCCATTCGGTATCGACGAAGCGGATCTGGCCGACGCCGTGCGCCGCGTGGACGGTGCCACGCACCTGACGCTCAAGGGCTTTCACGTGCACGCCATGTCGCATCAGATGTCGGTCGAGCGTCATGAGCAGCTGCTGGACTTCTATCTGCAGCGCTGGCAAGCGTGGAAAGCACTGGCGCGTTATCCCGAGCAATTGACCCATTTCAACGTCGGCGGCGGTATCGGAGTCGATTACCTGAACAGTCAGCAGTTCGACTGGCAGCGTCTGTGCCGCTATCTGGAAAAACGCCTGAGCGAAGAGAGCGACGCACCGATTTTGCGTTTCGAGCCGGGACGTTTCATCAGCGCCTACTGCGGCTATTACGTCATTGAGGTGCTGGACAGCAAAATCAGCCACGGCGAGCACTTTCTGGTCTGTCGGGGCGGCACTCATCAGTTCCGTCTGCCGGTAGCACAGGGGCACGATCATCCGGTGATCCACGTGCCGAGTGTGCCGCCGAAGCCTGCGTCGGAGGAACAGGCGTATACCGTGGTCGGCCAGCTGTGTACGCCCAAGGATGTACTGAGTCGCCGCCAGCCCTTCAAAAACGTGAATATCGGCGACTTGCTGGTGCTGCCGTTGGCCGGGGCGTATGGCTATAACATCTCGCACGCTGACTTCCTTTGCCATCCAAGGCCGCCGCAGCATTTCGTGCGCAACGGCGAACGGGTCAGGACATGAGCTGGAAAGTTCCTCGCAGTTGGGTGGTGATCAACGTGCTGCTCGGCACGCTCACCGTCAGCCTGAGCAACAGTTCGCTGAACCCGGCGCTGCCGACTTTCATGGAAGCGTTCCGGATCGGTCCGCTGCTGGCCACCTGGATCGTCGCAGGGTTCATGACCAGCATGGGCATGACCATGCCGCTGACCAGCTTTCTCAGTCAGCGGATCGGCCGTAAACGTCTGTACCTGTGGGGCGTGGCGCTGTTCATTGGCGGTTCATTGCTGGGTGCGCTGGCCAGCTCGATTGCCCTGGTGATCACTGCACGAGTGGTGCAGGGCGTGGCCAGCGGTCTGATGATTCCCCTGTCGCTGGCAATCATCTTTTCTGTGTATGAAAAGCATGAACGGGGCAGAGTGACCGGGCTGTGGAGCGCAGCGGTGATGCTAGCTCCGGCATTGGGCCCGCTGTGCGGCAGCCTGTTGCTGGAGTGGTTCAGCTGGCGCTCGCTGTTCCTGATGAATGTGCCCATCGGGCTGCTGGCATTGCTGCTGGGCATTGGCGTGCTGCCGGATTCGGAGCCTGCCGAGCGCAAGCCGTTCGACCTGTTCGGCTATTTGCTGATCGCCTCGGGCATCGGTCTGCTGATGATTGCCATCAGCCGCATGCATCACGCTGAAGCGCTGCTCGATCCGCTCAATCAAGGCATGGTGCTGGTTGCCGTAGCCTGCCTGATCGCATTTGTCCGTGTGGAATTGCGTCGTGAAGCACCGCTGCTCAATTTGCGCCTGTTCAACCTGCGCGGTTACCGGTTGAGCGTGATCATCGCCGTGGTGCAGTCGGTGGGCATGTTCGAATGCCTGGTACTGCTGCCGCTGCTGGTGCAGACCGTGCTGGGCTACAACCCGATCTGGACCGGCCTGGCACTGCTGTGTACCGCAGCGTTCGCCAGCCTGTTCGGGCAGTGGGGCGGCAAGGCGCTGGACCGCCATGGCCCCCGCACGGTGGTGGCGATCGGTTTGCTGCTCACCGGTATCTCCACGCTGGCGCTGGGCATGCTCAAGGCCAACGCAGGGATTGGCGTGGTGTTCGTGCTGATGATGCTGCGCGGCGCGGGCCTCGGGCTTTCCTACATGCCGGTGACCACCGCCGGGCTCAATGCCTTGCCCGAACCGATGGTCACGCAGGGCGCTGCAATGAACAACATTTCGCGCCGCCTGGTCGCCTCGCTGGCGATTGTCATCGCCTCACTCTGGCTGGAATTCCGCCTGAATTCAGCCGGGCCGCTCGCCACGCCTTCGGCCATCAGCGAAGTGTTCATCGTCACCGGTCTGCTGATCCTGCTGGCGCTGCCCTGTGCCTGGCGATTCCCCCTTAACGACGAACGCGCCAAGGCTCGGCCCGACGCGCTCGAACCCCGATAATTTTTCGTTCGAGGTATGAACATGGCTACCCCTTTACCGCTGCAACGTGACGCTGCATCGACAACCCTCGCCACCGGCGCCTGGCTGGCGGATACCGACACCGAGCGCTACGAAAAAGTACAGCGCCGGGTGATCGGGCAACTGCTGCAAACCCTGCTCTACGAAGCGGCGCTGCCTTACCGCTGCAAGCCGCTAGGCGAGCACCAACACCGTTTCACCGTACCGCTCGGCGATGGCGTGGAATACCGCTGCAACGGGCTGCTCAGCACCAGTTTCGAGCTGATCCGACTGGATCACGCCAGCCTTGAGCGCGTCGACAGCACAGGTCAGCGCTCGACGCCTGACCTGCACCTGGCCTTGACCGAACTGCTGGCCACGTTCAAGGACAGTCCGCATCTGGCGCGCTTTATCCAGGAAATCGAGCAGACTCAGCTCAAGGACCTGCAAGCACGTCATCAGGGTTATCAGCCCGCCAGACCGGCACACGAGCTGGACGTGGATGCGCTGGAACAGCACTTCATGGACGCCCACAGCTACCACCCATGCTACAAATCGCGGATCGGCTTTTCCCTGGCCGATAACCGCCAGTACGGGCCCGAATTTGCCACGCCTTTCGCCGTGGTCTGGCTGGCGGTTGCCCGCTCAAGCGCGTCGGTCGGGCATGCTCGCAGCATGGATTTCCAGACGTTTATTCGCGAAGAGCTAGGGGCGCAACGCTGGCAGGAATTCGCCCGCGAGCTGGCTGCACAAGGCAAGTCGATTGATGACTATCAGTTGATGCCGGTCCATCCGTGGCAGTGGGACAACGTCACGGTGTCGACTTTCTACCCGGAACTGGCCAGCGGCGAGCTGGTTTATCTGGGTACCTCGACCGACGTCTACAAGGCGCAGCAATCAATCCGCACGCTGGCCAATGCCAGTCAGCCAAAGCGGCCTTACGTCAAGCTGGCGATGAGCATGACCAACACCTCAAGCACGCGGATTCTGGCGCGGCATACGGTGCTCAACGGCCCGATCATCACTGACTGGCTGCACCGGCTGATCGCCACCGACAGCACGGCCAGGGCGCTGGATTTCGTGATTCTTGGCGAGGTCGCCGGGGTCAGTTACGACTACCGCCACCTGCCGGAATCGCGCTCGGCACAGACCTACGGCACGCTGGGGACGATCTGGCGGGAAAGCCTGCATCAATACCTCAAGGACGATGAACAGGCAGTGCCGTTCAATGGCCTGAGCCATGTGGAAAATCGCTATGGCGACGGCGAGCAGACCCCTTTCATCGACGCCTGGGTGAGCCAGTACGGCCTCAAGGAGTGGACCCGCCAGCTATTGCAGGTCACCGTGCCGCCGATCATTCACATGCTGTACGCCGAAGGCATCGGCATGGAGTCTCACGGGCAGAACATCGTGCTGATCGTCAAACAGGGCTGGCCGCAGCGTATCGCGCTCAAGGATTTCCACGACGGTGTGCGCTATTCGCCTGACCATCTGGGTCGTCCCGAACTGTGCCCGGAACTGGTTCCACTGCCTGCCAGCCACGCGAAACTCAACCGCAACTCGTTCATCGTCACCGATGACGTGAATGCAGTTCGCGACTTCTCCTGTGACTGTTTCTTCTTCATCTGCCTGGCGGAGATGGCGATTTTCCTGCGCCAGCAGTATCAACTGGACGAGTCGCTGTTCTGGAAAATGACCGCTGACGTGATCCTCGGCTATCAGCAGGCTCACCCGCAGCACCGTGACCGTTTCGGCCTGTTCGACGTGTTCGCACCCACCTATGAAGTGGAAGAGCTGACCAAACGCCGCCTGTTGGGTGATGGCGAGCGGCGCTTCCGCTCAGTACCCAATCCACTTCATGCTTACAGGCCGCAATGATGCTGAGGACCAACACGCTCAAAAGCAAACTGGGCAGCGGCCAGACGGTGTACGGGCTGATCAGTTCCATTCCGGCCCCGGCGGCCATCGAGCTGATTGCCGAGGCGGGGTTTGATTTCGTGATCATCGACATGGAACACGTGCTGATTAACCCGGAAACCGTGGAGAACATGATCCGCGTGGCCGAGAGCTACGGCCTGACACCGCTGGTACGAGTCGCTGACCTCAATCCGAAAACCCTGCTGCGTCTGCTCGACGGCGGCGCGCAGGGCATCGTGTTGCCGATGATCGAAAGCGCCGGGCAACTGGCGGACGCGATTGCAGCCTGCAAGTACCACCCACTGGGCCGGCGCAGCCTCAATGCAGGTCGCCCTGGCTCGTTCGGCAAACACAGCCTTGCGCAGTACGTGGAAGCGGCCAATCAGCACATCATGGTCGTGGCCATGATCGAAAGCGCCGAAGGCGTGCGCCGCGCTGCCGAGATCGCCGCCGTAGCGGGGCTCGACATGATTCTCGAAGGCGCCGCAGACCTGTCGCAGTCCATGGGCATGCCCTGGCAGATCGACCAGCCCGAGGTGCAGCAGGCGCTGCTCGACACCTGGCGGGCGGCGCAGGCGGCAGGCGTCCCTTATTGCAGCATTCCCCGTCAGCCCGGCGATGCAGCCCGTTGGCAGGCCCGCGGCGTCAACGCCTTCGTTCTCGGCGATGAGCGCGGTATCGCCTTTCGGGCGCTTCAGGCGCGCCTGACCCAACTTTCAGCAGAAGGAAAATAATCCGATGAACTTCACTTCACTCGCCGCTGACCTCGTCATGCAGGATCTGGTCGATTGCCTGCTGGCTGAAGACTTTTTTGGCCGGGAGCCATTGAGCCTGCAGGACACTGCTCGCTGGCAAGCGCGTCACCCGCAGGCCCCGCACCTGGCGGAGCAAAGCGCCGCACAGCAAGTCTGGGAATGGTGTTGCGATGCATCCGAACAGCGCTTCATCAGCATCGCATTGCGCCCCGGCATCACCCAACAGTGGGAGAAAGTGCCCGGCACCCCGGTGCTGGGTCGTCAGGATGAGCGCTGGACGCAGCTCTCCCCGGAAGACTTCATGAAGTGGGTGTTTGCCGGCAAGGCAACGCAGCTTCAGGCCAGCCAGCGCGAGGAAAACGAAAAAGGCATTGCGCTGTTTCTCGACGTCCTGCGCATCAGCGTCTGGCAGACCGCACTGTCACTGGATCACAAGGTCGACCACCACAACCTGATGGCGCAGGACGGTGCGACCTTCTTCCGCACCATGGAGCAATGGGCCTCGCTGCGTGATCGCCCGTATCACCCGCTGGCCAAGGCCAAACAGGGCCTGAACGAGCAGGAATACCGGCAGTATCAGGCCGAGTTCGCCCAACCGGTGGCACTGAACTGGGTCGCCGTCGACAAGACCTTGCTGCAATGCGGTGGCGGTGTAGGGGATATAAATGCCTCGTTCCCGGCGCGCTATCTTTTGCCGCAAAACCTGCAGGCCGAGCTTGAACGAGAACTGCAACAGCGCGGCATCGCGAGCAGCCACGTGGCGCTGCCGGTCCATCCCTGGCAGTTCGAGCACATTCTGGACGCGCAACTGGGCGATGTATTCGCCAAGGGCGAGTGCCAGCGCCTGACATTCAACCAGGCAACGGTGTATGCCACTTCATCGCTGCGTTCGATGACGCCGTGCTTTGACAGCGCGGATTACCTCAAGCTGCCGATGGCAATCTATTCCCTCGGCGCGTCCCGTTACCTGCCCGCGGTGAAGATGATCAACGGTGAACTGAGCGAGAAATTGCTGCGCGAGGTGGTGGACAAGGACGAAACC
This sequence comes from Pseudomonas syringae, assembly GCF_023278085.1. Classification (NCBI taxonomy): domain Bacteria; kingdom Pseudomonadati; phylum Pseudomonadota; class Gammaproteobacteria; order Pseudomonadales; family Pseudomonadaceae; genus Pseudomonas; species Pseudomonas syringae. The sequence goes on from NZ_CP066265.1 coordinate 2,625,037, forward strand.
CTGAAGCGCTCACTGCACCTGTGTGACGAGGGCAAATGGTGGGCGTTCATGCCGCCTCAAGCCACGTTGTTCGACGAAGCGCCACGGCACCTGTCGGCAATGGTTCGCCGCTATCCGTCGGCTTTGCTGGACGATACTGAGTGCCGCCTGCTGCCGATGGCCGCGCTGGGCACGCCGTTACCGGGCAGCAACAGGCATTTCTTCGATGAATGGATGGCGTATCGCGACCTGCCACGCAATCAGGCTTCGGTGCTGACCCTGTTCCGCGAGCTGAGCCACAGTTTCTTCGACATCAACCTGCGCATGTTCCGCCTAGGTATGCTCGGCGAGGTGCATGGCCAGAACGCAGTGATGGTCTGGAAAGCCGGTCAGGCACAAGGGCTGTTGCTGCGCGATCATGACTCGTTGCGTATCTTCGTGCCGTGGCTGGAGCGCAACGGCATGCACGACCCGGAATATCGAATCAAGAAAGGTCATGCCAATACCCTTTATCATGATCGCCCCGAGGACTTGCTGTTCTGGCTGCAGACTCTGGGTATTCAGGTCAACGTGCGGGCAATCATGGACACGCTTGCGCAAGTTTACGAGGTGCCGGTAACGGCGTTGTGGACGGTGCTGCGCGATGTTCTGGATAATCTGATCACCACCATCGAATTCGACGACGAGGCTCGCGCCATGATCCGCCATCAACTGTTCGACGCACCGAACTGGCCCCAGAAACTGCTGCTCACGCCGATGATCGAGCGTGCTGGCGGGCCGGGGAGCATGCCGTTCGGCAAGGGCGAGGTGGTCAACCCGTTCCACAGGTTGCGCCGTGAGTCCTGAGCAATCCCTGCATCCTTCGCGGCGCATGGTGTTGCGCCTGTCGTTGGGTTTACTGGCGCTGCCCGGGTTTGCCTGGGCAGCGCCGTTGCAGCTTTTGAGGCCGTTGAGAGTAATCACGTTGTTTCAAGGGGCTTCCGACAGCGCCGTGGCACTGGGCGTGACACCCTGTGGTGTGGTGGATTCCTGGAGTGAAAAACCGATGTACCGCTACCTGCGCCCGGCCCTGGCGACGGTGCCGCACGTCGGCCTAGAAACCCAGCCGAGTCTGGAAGACATCGTGTTGCTCAAACCGGACCTGATCGTCGCGTCACGCTTTCGCCATCAGCGCATTGCGCCATTGCTGGAGCAGATAGGTCCGGTGCTGATGCTCGAAGAGGTGTTCGAATTCAAGCGCACGCTGGCGATGATGGGCGCAGCGCTGAATCGTCAGTCGCAAGCCATGCAACTGCTCGGCGAGTGGCAGCAGCGTGTAGCGCAACTGCGCGGCCAGTTACAGGCGAAATTCGCCGGTCGCTGGCCCATCACGGTGTCAGTGCTCGATATTCGCGAAGACCATATCCGCAGCTATCTGCCCGCCAGCTTCGCCGGTTCGGTGCTCAGCGAACTGGGTTTTGCCTGGACGCCCGCCGCCCGCGAGGCACAGGGCGTATCCCTTAAACTCAGCAGTAAAGAGAGTTTGCCTGTGGTCGATGCCGACCTGTTCTTTATCTTCCAGCGCGCGGACAGTAAAACCGCGCAGCAAAACTACGACAAACTGGTCCAGCACCCGTTCTGGCAACAGTTGCGCGCTCCTCAGGAGCACCAGGTGTGGCGCGTCGATGCAGTCGCCTGGAGCCTGTCCGGCGGTATTCTGGGTGCCAACCGCATGCTCGATGAAATCTCCCGGGTGGTGATGGCGGACAGCACCTCATGACCTTATCGGTAAAACTGGGATTAGGTGTCTTGCTGCTCTTGCTGTGCATGGGGTTGAGCCTGGCAACCGGGGCCGTCTGGATATCGCCGTCTGCCATGGTTGCAAGCTTCTGGCAGCCTGATGTCTTGAATCCTGTTCAGCATGTACTGCTCGATACCCGGCTGACTCGCACCCTGATGGCCGTAGCCGTGGGTTCAAGTCTGGCAGTGGCCGGCGCGCTGATGCAGGCCCTGACCCGCAACCCACTGGCCTCGCCAGGGCTATTCGGGATCAACGCGGGGGCGACGTTTGCCATCATTGCCTGTTCGTCACTGCTCTCCCTGACGTCAATGAGCCAGTGGCTGTGGTGCGCGTTTATCGGCGCAGCCGTGGCAGGGACCACCGTCTGGGTGATTGGTAATCGGGGGCAGGGCAGTCTCAATCCGTTACGAATCGTGCTGGCAGGTGCTGCCATTACCGCACTGTTCACGGCGTTCAGTCAGGCATTGCTGGTGGTCAATCAGGACGGGCTGGACACCGTGTTGTTCTGGCTGGCAGGTTCTCTCTCGGAACGAGATCTGGCCACGGCTGCACCGCTGCTGGTGTGTGTGATGCTCGCTCTGGGCGGATCGTGGGTGCTGGCGGGGCAGGTCAATGTGCTCAATACCGGCGAAGCCATCGCCACCGCGCTGGGCCAGCGAACCGGGCTGATTCGCTTGCTGATGAGCCTGGTGATCATCGTTCTGGCCGGTAGCGCCGTGGCATTGGCAGGGAGCATCGGTTTCGTCGGGCTGCTGGTGCCGCACATGGTACGCAAGACACTGTCCATCGATCATCGCTGGCTACTGCCCGGCTGCGCGGTGCTGGGCGCAACCCTGTTGCTGCTCGCCGATACGCTGGCGCGGGTGGTGATTGTGCCTCAGGAAGTACCGGTCGGCGTTATGACTGCGCTGTTCGGCGCGCCATTCTTCATTGCGCTGGTCCGTCGGGGGGCGCGTTATGGATAAGCACCTGACGCTGCGTTATCGCGGCTTCTCCCGGCAGTTCAGCCTGAGCGTGCTGATGCGTCTGGCGACGGCAATGGCGCTGACAGCGCTGGTGGCCCTGGTTTCGTTGGCGGTAGGCAAGATCAATCTGTCGCCTGCAACCCTGATAAGCGTGTTTTCCGGTCACGCCGACGCCAGCCTGGTGTTTATCGTCGAGCAACTGCGCATGCCGCGTCTGGCACTGGCGGCGCTGGTGGGTGCGGCACTGGCTGTGTCCGGGCTGATTCTGCAAAGCATTATTCGCAACCCGCTGGCCTCGCCGGACCTGCTGGGTATCACCAGCGGCGCCAGCGCGGCGGCGGTGCTGTATCTGTCCTTCTTCTCGGCGGCGCTGGGCGCGCAATTCCTGCCGCTGGCGGCCATTTCCGGTGCGGGGCTCGCCGCATTGGTGATCTACCTGCTGGCCTGGAATCAGGGCGCCTCGCCGTTGCGCATGGTGTTGATCGGGGTCGGGGTGTCGGCGCTGTTGGCGGCAGTGACCACGTTCATTCTGGTGTTCAGCCCGCTGACCACCACCTTGTCGGCCTACGTCTGGCTGACCGGGAGCGTGTATGGTGCCAGCTGGCCGGAACCACGCGCGCTGGCAGGCTGGCTGTTACTGACCCTGCCGCTGCTGGTGCTGCTCGCCCGCCAGGTGCGCATGCAGCAACTGGATGACGATCTGGCCCAGGGCATTGGCGTGCGCGTGCAGTGGTTGCGTGGCGGGTTATTGCTGGTGAGCGTTGCACTGGCCGGTCTGGCGGTCGCCTGGGGCGGGGCGATTGCCTTTGTCGGGCTGATCGCGCCGCACATTGCCAAGCGCCTGATGCCACCGGGGTTTACCGGTCAGGCACTGATGGCCGCGCTGATCGGTGCCAATCTGGTCATGCTCGCCGACCTGGCCGGACGTACGCTGTTCCTGCCGCTGGATCTGCCGGCCGGGATTTTTGTTGCGGTGTTGGACACACCGTTTTTTCTGTATCTATTGATTAACCAGCGGCATTAAGGAATTACGGATGGCGTCCATCGCAACCCATGACCTGACCCTGAGTTACCAGCGCCAGGTGATCATCGACAGCCTCGATCTGCAATTGCCCGCAGGCCAGGTGACGGTGCTGATCGGCAGCAACGGCTGCGGCAAAAGTACCTTGCTCAAGTCCCTGGCGCGCCTGCTCAAGCCGCAGCAGGGCAGTGTGCTGCTCAATGGCGCGGACATTCATCAGAAATCCACCGCCACAGTCGCCCGCGAACTGGCAATTCTGCCGCAGATGCCCAGCGCACCCGAGGGTATCAGCGTGCGCCAACTGGTAGCGTTGGGGCGCTATCCGTATCAGAACTGGATGCAGCAATGGTCCGTGGAAGATGAAGCCATGGTCGAGCGGGCCTTGGCACAAACCGGTATGCAGGACCTCGCCGAGCGGCCGGTGGATGCCTTGTCTGGTGGCCAGCGTCAGCGTGCGTGGATCGCCATGACCCTGGCGCAGGACACCGACCTGGTGCTGCTCGATGAACCCACCACCTTTCTCGACCTCGCGCATCAGATCGAAGTGCTGGACCTGCTACGTGACCTCAATCGCCAAGAAGGCAAAACCATCGTCATGGTGTTGCATGACCTGAACCTGGCGTGTCGCTACGCCGATCACATGGTCGCGGTCCATGAACGCAGTGCATTCGCCCAGGGACGTCCCGCAGATATCCTCAGTGAAGCACTGGTCAAGCAGGTGTTCGGCCTCAATTGCCGGATCATCGCCGATCCGTTCTTTGGTACACCGCTGTGCATTCCCTTTGGCCGGGAACTGCCGCAATGAGCCTGGCGCGCACGTTCAGCGAATCGGAGTGGGCGCTGCTGTCCGGCGCCCTGCGGCTCAGGCAGGCGGATGAGCGCGATCCTCGCTCACTGCCGGCAAGTGCGTTGCTGGACGATGACGTGTGCGAACAGTTGCTCAATACGCTGGGGCCGATCATCGGCTCGCCATCACTGGCGATCACCGCTTCACTGCTGGCCAAACGCTTTTCCTTCCTGAGCACCGGCGCCTGCCTCTACTCCATGTCGATTTACGACAAGGGCCTGGTCCTGTCACTGGACAACAGCGTGATCGAGTATGCCCACGATGATGGCCTCTGGACCTCTTCCATGCCTTTGGCTGACGTAAGCCCCTTGTGTTACGAACCGGGTATGCGCGAGGCATGGCGTGAAAGGATAGTCAGTACTCTGTTTCGAGACTTGCTCCAGCCTCTGTGGGAAACCTTCAATCGAGTCAGCGGTATTTCCCGGCGCATTCTTTGGGAAAACACTGCAGTGCGCGTCTATTCGCTGTACGACAAACGCATGGACAAGGTTGAAGATCCGGCCATTCGTGAGCGTTACCAGGCGGATTTCGACTGGCTGTTGAATCAGGCCGACCCGTCGCTGTTCGGATTAAGTTACAACCCCCTTAAACACTTTCGACGCCCGCCGGTTTTGCTGGAAGCCGAGGGCAAAAGTATACGTTTCCGCCGCACCTGCTGTTTTTATTACGACGCCAGCAACCCCGTCGAATATTGTTCCACCTGCCCGTTGTTGAGGCCAAAAAAATGTCGATGAACAAACAGATTGCACACCGTCAACAACAACTCAGCGATGCCGTCATCGAGCAATTCCGTGGCATTGCAGCATCCACCATCGGCCACCTGACCGACAGCGGTTATCTGCGCGGGATCAGACCGTTGTTCGACGGCGCCCGAATGGTCGGCAATGTGGTGACCGTCAAAGTCCAGTTGCCGGACGGCAGCATTCTCCGCGACGCACTGCTGAACAGCCTGCCCGGCGATGTGCTGGTAATCGAGTGCGTGGGTGATGAACACTGCGCCTGCTGGGGTGAGTTACGCGCGTTGGCCGGGCTGATAAAGGGTCTGGCTGGAGTCGTCGTGTCGGGGGCCGTGACAGACATTGCCGCTTTACGCGAACATCGCCTGCCGGTGTTCAGTCGTGGCATCAGCGCCGTGACGACGCGCAGTCTGGGTGAGAGCGGTGAGCTGAACGGGGTGATCAATGTGAGTGGAGTGGTTGTTCATCCTGGAGACATTGCGGTGGGTGACGATGACGGGGTATTTATCTTGAGCCCACAGCAAGCGAATGACATGTTGCCTGAGTTATTGGCAAAGGAGGGCGCGGATAAAGAACGGCGGGAAGATTTTCTGCAAAGGCTTGTCGGAGAAAACGCAAGTACCAAACATCATTATTAATATTGTGAATAGCTATCCAGCTTGTTAAGTGATGGCTGTACAGGGCGTAAACATATTAAACGCTGTTCAATGAATGGAACAAGGATTTTGGATCCCGATTACCTGTTAAAACACTGAAAAGGTGTTTTTTTATATTAAGTTTCAGGGGCGATGCTCAAGATTGCTGTTTTATGACCGATGAAGACTGCAAACCCCATCTGTCTCGGATAGCCGCAATGTTTAACTCTCAGTTGAAAAAGACCAACCAGGCATTGGAGCGCCGCCTTGCCATGCTTGAACAAGCGGGGCAAATCCTGAATCTGGAGACGGTTGCCGTCGTTCTGGACGCATCGGGCAAGGTACAGACTGTCAACGGCCTGTTCGAAACCGAGATGAGCTATTCACAAAGCGAGATTGTGGGTCGTAGCCTGTCTGAGCTGAGCCCGCCAGAGTTGAGCGGTGATACTCACCAGAAGCGCGCGCTGACTGCGATTCGGGACGGCAAGCATTTCAGCGGCACCCTGCGGCTGATCAGCAAGACGGGGGCCAGGGTCTGGTTGAGGACGGTGGTCGTTCCCTTCAAAAATGAAACGGGCGGCGTGGAACAGATCACGTTGTACTCAAGCGTTCTGACGCGAACGATTGAAGCCTCGCGTGAAAATGAGGCGTTGGTCAATGCGTTGCAACGCTCTACAGCCGTTATCGACTTTACCCTCGATGGAATTGTCATTGGCGCCAATGATAACTTTCTGAAGGCGATGGGTTATGAGTTGCATCAAATAAAGGGCAAACATCACAAAATTTTCTGTGTGCCTGAAGAGTCGTCCTCTGACGCCTATACCCATTTCTGGGAAAGACTGCGCCGCGGTGAATTTATCGTTGATCGCTTTAGACGAGTTGACAAGTCCGGCCGCGATGTCTGGCTGGAGGCGTCTTATAACCCTATTACCGACGCCAACGGCAAGCTCTACAAAATTGCCAAGTTTGCGACGGTTATTACTGAACAGGTTGAACGTGAAAAAGCCGTTGCTGAAGCATCGGACATGGCCTATCAAACGTCTATCGACACTGACAGCAGTGCCCAACAAGGGCGAAAGGTCATCAAGGACACCCTGCACACGTTAGGTCAACTGACCCTCTCGATGGAGGAGGCCACGCAAGGCATCGAGGCACTGGACGCTCAAAGCCAGGTCATCGGAACGATTATAAAGACCATCAGCGGGATCGCCGAGCAAACCAATCTGCTGGCATTGAACGCCGCCATTGAAGCCGCCAGGGCAGGCGAACAAGGCAGGGGCTTCGCGGTAGTGGCCGACGAAGTACGCCAGCTGGCCTCGCGCACAACAAAGGCTGCGGAAGAAATTGTCAACGTGGTGAAGAAGAATCAAAGCCTGGCATCAGAAGCCGTGGCCGTCATTGTGCGCAGTACCGAACAGGCATCCGAGGCACTGGTATTGGCTAACGATGCAGACCGTGTCATTCAGGAAATCCAGCAAGGCGCAAACACGGTAGTAACCGCCGTCAGCCGTTTTGTTAATCAGCGTTCAAGCTAGTTGCTCGCTGATTGATCGGCTCGGGGGACTACGTTAACCGTACTCCCCCGAGCCTTGACCCTTCAGCAGGTAACGCGAGCAGCGCGGGGACAACGGTCTTCAAGACTCACGCTGGCCTACCGATAACCTGTCTCCAGCCATAGCACCCGTCGTCTCCCGAGCGTAGCCCTTATGTCATTCATCCGCGATCCGCAAATGGTTCGTAAATACCTTTACGCCGTGTTGTGGCTTTACCTGTTTTCTATTTTCCTGCTGGCAGTGGCATGGGAATTCAAGCTTGAATCCATCGCCATGCATGTGCTGGACTTACCGTATGACTCGGACTTCGAAAATGCCGAGCGTTGGCGTTTCGTCTTGACGTCGACCGGTTTTGCGCTGTTATCGATGGTCGTGCCATTCATACTGCTGACGCGCCTGATGCAACGATTGCAAGGCAGCTACAACGACTTGCTGGCGGCGCAGGCGCTCAGTGACTCGCTGGCCCGGCACGATCCATTGTCCGGCCTGCTCAATCGTCGTGTGTTTCACGAGCAACTGGTTGCGCGCCTGCAACAGGCGTCTACGCAAACGGCTGTTTTTCTGATCGACCTGGATAAATTCAAACTGATCAACGATACCCACGGCCATGCTGTCGGTGACGCCGCCATCTGCGCCGTTGCAGAAAGTTTGCGAGAGGCCACGGCAGGGTGGCAGGCGTCAGTGGCCCGACTGGGAGGGGACGAGTTCGGTCTGGCGGTCAGTGGCAACTTCAGTCAGGTCGAGCTGGCGACGCTGGCGGAGACTGTTCTGGCTAAAATCGCGGCATCCAGCGATAACTTGCACCTCATGACCTTCAGTGCCACCTTGGGCGTCGCCATTGCGCCGCTGGACGGTTCCGATCCCGAGATTTTGCTGCAACATGCTGACAGTGCCATGTATCGCGGTAAACACAGTGGCCGCGCGACGTTTCATTTCTACGAAGCCAGCTTTGAGCGCGAACAACGCCAGCAGGCGTTGTTCGCGCAGGAACTGAGGCTCGCTATTGAAGAGCGCCACATTCAGCCGTTCTATCAACCCATCGTCAGTCTTCCCGAACAACGCCTCGCAGGGTTCGAACTGCTGGCGCGATGGTTGCACCCCGAACGTGGAATTATCATGCCGCTTGATTTCATCCCCGTTGCAGAACAATTGGGGCTAATCAAACAACTCACTGAAAGCCTGTTAATCCAGGCTTTCGATCAGGCGCGCGACTGGCCGCCCGACTTTACGCTGTCGATCAACGTTACCTCGCTGATGATCGAAAGCCTCGACTTTCCCGAATGGCTGAAGCACCTGGCCAGTGAAGGCAGGTTCCCTTTAAACCGGCTGGAAGTCGAAGTGACAGAAAATGCCCTCGTGGCCAACGTCGACAGTGCACGCTTGAACCTGGAGCGTCTGCGCGCGATGGGCGTGAGTATTGCGCTGGACGATTTCGGTACCGGCTACTCAGGGCTTTATCACTTGACCAAACTCGCCATCGACAAGATCAAGATCGACAGGTCTTTTTTTGATACGTCGCTGGATAACCAGAATGAGATGGTCAATGCCATCCTTGCTCTGGGCAAGAGTCTGCGCATGAAAATCACCGCTGAAGGGGTAGAGCACGAGGAGCTGGCAGACTGGTTAGCCGCCAATGGGTGCGACTTTGCACAGGGTTATCTGTTCGGGCGGCCACTGCCGTTGGCACAGGTGACAGCGTTGCTGGCAATGAGTGAGGCAGGCGGGCCGGTCAGGGCGCGAGGCAGTGTTGGGTAGTGCACCGATATAAAGGCCCGATGAGTTCGAGAGCGGTTGGTAGAAGCAGGATGAAACGTCAACAATCGGCGGCGTGAAATTGCTAATGTCCACGCCGCCAATTCATTTGCTCTGCCTTGGCTGAAACAAGTAGAGGTCAGAGTTATCAAGTTTTTTCAGTCCGCAGATAATTGCCAACAGCGTGCTGTTTTTATTGACTCATCCAGGTAACTACGCATCTGGCGCTCGTCGAAGCGTGATCCGTGTCAGTTCCGATGGCTTGCCTAGCCGGATGGCGAATCCGGGCCAGAGTGCAGTGCCGTTATTGACATACAGCTGCATCCCGTCGACATCATAAAGCCCCGATACAAATCCGCCGTTGGCCAGGGCCAGCAGGCGGTGAAGACCAAAGATCATGCCACCGTGGGTATGGCCGGAGAGTTGCAGAGCCACCCCTTGAGTGGCTGTTTCTAGCGCGTTCCTTGGTTGATGGTCGAGCAGGATAATCGGCATGTCCTTGGCTATGCCGGCTATCGCCTTTTGAACGTCTGGGGCGGGGAACCCGGTTCTCGGTGCCGTTACATCCGTGACGCCAGCGAGTGCAATCTGGGCGCCGTCGCGCTCGATCAGGGTGTGGCTGTTCGCGAGTGGCACCATTCCCAGCGAAACGAAATGCTGCATCCACGCCTGGTTATCGAAGAAGTACTCGTGGTTGCCGGGTATCACATAAACGCCGTCCGGCGCACGCAGATCACGCAAGGCATCGATATCCTGTTTGCGGTCGCTGATCGAGCCGTCGATCAGATCACCCGTGATGACGATCAGATCGACACCCAGCGCGTTTGATGCCTTGACCACCGCTTGCGTCCACGGCGCATCAAACAATCGGCTGATGTGCATGTCCGTCAGTTGCAATACCTTGTAGCCGTCGAACTGCGGGGGCAGGTTTTTGATCGCAATTTCGATGTCCTTCACCGGCGGCACGCGCACGGCCTGATGAACGCCAATGGCGGCCAGCAGCAAGGCTGTCATGCCGATGCCATAACGCAGTTTTGCCGGGACAGTCAGCCATCGCCGCTTGGCCAGCATGGTCAGTAACGTGCCCAGGTCGACAATGATTTGCAGCACGGCAAGCAGCAGAATCGCGCCAAATGCCCAGTTGAACACCATCACAATGTCGCGGGGAAATTCCGGCGAGAACACGCTGCCGGAAGAAAAGCGGCAATACAGATGATATTGCGAGGCAAGGACCAGCAGCAGGGCGACGGCAATTCTGGCCCGCGGCGCCCATGGCATTGGCCATACATAACGCACGATCACATACAGGCAAGGCAGGCTGAACATGACGTGAAACATCAACGCGCCCCCTTGATTATTAGTGTCTGCTGTTCCTTCATTCTGTGTTCTGGGCGTTTCTGTTGTGCGTCTCTACCCGGTGTCCTGCAATGCATTTGCTATGTCCCTCATTGAATAGCCAAACGCAATCACGCCATATAAACAGAAGACTAACAAGGTCAAAAATATCTCGGTACAGTTGTTATCGAATAAAAGCGGGCTGGTTGACGCTACTCTCGCCCCTGCGAGGTCTGCATCACGCCGCATTCAATGCCACATCACCGCCGCGAGCCATCTCACGAAACAACCGGGGCGACATGCCGAATGTGGATTTGAAGTGCCTGCTGAAATGCGAGCTGCTGCCATAGCCCCATGCGTATGCAATGTCGGTGAGCGATCGTTGGGCAAGTTCGCCATTACGCAGGTCTTCGGCGCAACGTGACAGACGTCGTTGCCAGATATACTCACTGACCGTGCACCCTTGGTCGGCCTGAAATGCTCTGTGCAGGCTGCGCACCGAGCACTGCTCGGCGTTGGCGATGCGCTCTATGGTCAGGTCGCGCTCGGCCAGATGGCGCTCGATGTAGGCTTTCAGGCGGTTTTGCTTGAACAGGCGAAAGTCATGGGTGAGTTGTTTTTCCTCATTCTTGTTCTGCAACGCGTTGTCCAGAACACCGACAATGCTTTCGCCGAGCAGACGCCCGGAGTTACCGTTCAGCAACGGGTACTGATTGTAGGCATCGCTGATCATGTGCATCAGGATTCTGCCCAGCCCGTTACGGCCGCTCAGGTGCATGTCAGCTGGTTCGGCGGCACTGTGCGCGGGTGTTCCATGAAACAGCAGAATGAAGTGTTCGCAGCCCTGAGTGCTGGTCACGCTGAAGGGTTTGCCGCAGTCGACCAGGAGCATTTCGTCCGGCGCCAGTACGCTGTCCTGTTGGCCCTGAGTGAAATGGCTGACGCCTGCGGTTTGCAGAATCAACATGCGCGGCGTGTCGAGCGCATCGACTGCTTTGCTCAATTGCCGTGAATAGCGGTGCGCGCTGGCCGTCATACGGCAGAAGCGTATGGGCCCCAGATCGCCATATTCCAGCCGCCCCTGAAAATTGCTGTGGTGCAAAGGGTCGATGAATGTTGATTCCAGGCGCTTGATGTAATCGGGTGTGCAACCGAGGTGATCACTCATGAATTCTTTCCATTTCATCAGTCGGTCGGAACACACCACTTGATCGGTGGACACACAGGCGAGATTGGTCATGGTTTGCCTCTGTCTTGTTATTGTTTTCTGCTGTCCGGGCATGCGCTCGGACTTCACCGGCACTGACTCAGAACGGATACTGGTGACCGCCTGGCTGCCAGGTAACCCAATGGGCGCGAGTAAACTCATCCAGCGCGTAATGGCCATTGAAGCGTCCGAGGCCGGAGTTCTTCTCGCCGCCGAAGGGGGCGTTGGGTTGATCATCGACGGTGATGTCATTGATGTGAGTCATGCCAGCCACAATGCCCCGTGCGAAGTTCAGGCCACGGGCCATGTCGCGACTGAACACCGCGCTGGAAAGTCCGAACTCACTGGCGTTGGCCAGTTGCAGCGCGTGTGCTTCGTCCTCTGCAATCAACAGCGGCAGCAACGGGCCGAACGTTTCGTCACGGGCCAGCTCCTGATCGGCGGCGACCTCTCCGAACACATGGGGCGGCAGCACCAGCCCTGACGCCTGACCGCCAAACAGGCGCTTGAGACCGGCGCGCCCGGCTTGATCGATCTTGCGCAGCAGGCCGTCAAGCTGGCTTTGATTGATCACCGGCCCGATGACTGTATCGGCTTTGGCCGGATCACCGGTCTTCAGGTCGCGCACGCGCTCGACTACCAGTGCCGAGAAGTCAGCGTAAAGCGAGCGATCGACAATCACCCGGTTGACGCTCATACAGATCTGCCCTTGATGCAGAAAACGTCCGACCACAGCCGCGTGCGCCGCGACTTCGATATCGGCATCCTCCAGGACCACCAGTGGTGCGTTGCCGCCCAGCTCCAGCGCGACACGCTTGATGTGTTTGCCTCCCGTGGCGATGCGGCCCACATTGCGCCCCACATCGGTGGAACCGGTAAAGGAAATCAGGCTCGGGACCGGGTGTTCGACGAAGGCATCACCGATCTCAGAACCTGCGCCGACCACGGCATTGAACGTACCGCTCGGAAAGCCTGCCTCTTCAAAGAAATGGGCAATCAGCAGGCCGCCGGTGATTGCAGTATCGCTGGCCGGCTTGAGTACGACGGTGTTGCCGAGCGCCAGTGCGGGTGCTACCGAGCGCATGCTCAGGTACAACGGGAAGTTCCACGGGCTGATAACACCCACCACGCCCAGCGGCTCGCGAAACACGAAACTCTGTTCGCCCGGCTTGTAGCTGGTCAGAATTCGCCCTTCGACCTGCATCGGCAGTGCGACACAGTCACGCACCATGCGCAGCGTGGATTGCCATTCGATGGTGGCTTTTATGCGCGTGCTGCCGGACTCGCGAATCAGCCAGTCGATGATTTCCTGTTCCCGGCACTGGATAACGTCCGCCAGCCTTGCCAACTGGGCGCTGCGTTCCATGGGCTGCAAGGCTGCCCAGGCGGACTGGGCGACATGCGCAGCCTGGTAGGCGTCATCCAGATCAGCGACTGAGGCGAGGGGCATTTCCAGAAGTTGTTCGCCATTGAACGGGTTGCGGTCGTCCAGCCGACGAGCAGAGCGGCCTGTACGCCAGGCACCGTTGATGTACTGATCGCCATTGATAGCGTAGGGGGCGAGATGTAAGCAGTTCATGGTCTTACCTTCTGAAACGTGTTGGGGATGAAGCGCTGCCCATTGGATTCAGGTTCTGATCCAGGCGCGCCCCCAGGAATTCAGCGTGTGTTCCTCTTGCGGCCAGACGCCGGGAGCACGCGAGGCATCAGTCACTTCAAGTTCGGCCGAGAACTCCAGGCGGTTGCGGTCGGCATCGACCACCATGAAGAACAGATTGTTGCCCGGCCCATGACGGCCCGGGCCGAAGAAAATCGTTATGCGCTCTTTGGCGAAGCGATCACCCCAATCACGGATATCGTTCCACTCGTTGGTTTCATAGCAGTGATGGTCCCACTCTTTTTTCGAGCCGCGAAAGAATGCAAGGGTATGGTGCTCATCGTCGGAGCGCAGAAAGCAGGTGGTGAGCTGACCGGTCTGCTCATCAACGACGTTGTCCGAGACGGTAAACCCAACGGTATTGACGTAGAAGTCGATCATGGCTTCCAGTTCAGTGGTCTGGAATACAACGTGTTGCAGGCGGCCAGGCATGCCGCGCCGAACCGCACAGGCGTCGGTGGCGGACACGCCGAATATCGTCTGCCGACCTTGCGGGTCACTGATCACGAAGGCTCCCGACTCAAGTAGCGGCGATTCAAGGTCTTCGACAGCGCAGCCTTGGCGGACGAGGCGCGCACGCAGTTCTGCCAGCTGAGCCTGATTGTCCAGCGAGAAAGCGGCGGCAAGCAGCCCGCTGTGGTCGGCCGGGGAGATCAGCATCGAACGTTGCGGGCCCTTGAGCTGCCAACTGCCATCAGCTTGGGCAAGGCCTTCCATATCCAGCATGCGCCGATAGAAATCGACCTGCTGTTGCGGTTCTTTGCTGGCCAGATGCAGGTAGCACAGGCGCGCTGGAGTAGATGTCTGGAGAGTTTGCATAACCACCTCTGTACATGAACGGTTCAGGGAAAGACGGGTGTAGCGTTCGAGTTGACCGCGCCTTCCTTTGCTGTGGCGCTGCCGAACAGTGATTGCAGTAAATGGGCTGTCCGTGCCTCAGATGCCTTGTCGAAGATCGCCGCGATATAACGGTCGGGGCGCAGCAACAAAACTGTGTCTGAGCGGCCCAGTATTTTTTCGAGCAAACCGTCAGCGTCCTGGACCACGGAGCATCCGGGCACCGGAGGGATATCTTTGGCGTCTGCCGGAAGAATCAGAATGCGTCTGGCCTCAAGGTGGTTCCAGAAGCCATGCTGGAGTTCGTCGACACAGTGCTGCGCCGCATCGCCATACTGAATCAGGGCGAAACCCGCGCCGATGATGTCGTCCAGCAGCCGCACCAGACCTTGAGCATCGGTCAGCATCGGCTGGGGAAACATGTTGCCGCTGGACAGGCTTCCGGCTTGGCCCTCGGTCAGTACCAACCCCTTGGTGAAGCGGGGTTTGGGCTTGAAGCGCATTTGCAGGAAATAGTCGCGCAGCGGTGGTAGCAGTCCTATAAGCGAGAACACACCGCTGATCAGGCGAGCGCGAAAAACGCTAGCCGGGGCCATGACCACGCCGAGGTTCAAGGCCAGTTTGATCAATGCCCATGCATGGTCACGGCGCTCGCTTTCATAGGAAAGCAGGGCGGTTTCATCCATTTTTCCTTGCAGCACGCCGATCAGCTTCCAGCCCAGGTTGTGCGCATCACGCACGCCGCTGTTCATGCCTTGCCCTGCATAAGGCGGGGTGAGGTGAGCGGCATCACCAGCAAGGAATACCCGGCCCACCTGCCAACGACTGGCAACACGGGCATGAAAGGTATAAACCGTCTTGCGCACGATAGAGACCGGGGCGTCACCCTTGAACGGCCTTAGCAGGGCGTGCAGGCTGGCGTCACTGAGCACGTGCGAATCGGTCTCTTCGGGCTTGAGAAGAAACTCGAAACGTCGCGTGCGATGCGGGCCCGGAACGTCAACGACCGGGCGGCGCGCATCGCAATACACGCGTGTCTGCCAGAACTCATCGTCATCCTGATCGGTGTCGAGCACCAGCCAGCGCGAGCTGAAGCTGGAACCCACCATTTCGATCCCGAGTTGCTTGCGTACCGGGCTGCGGCCGCCGTCACAGGCAATCAGGTAGTCTGCGTTGATTTCGAGCAGATGGCCGTCGGCATCGCGAATAAGCGCACATACACCGCGCCGATCCTGACTGAATTCCAGCAAGTCATGGCCGAACAGCGCCTGCAGGCTGGAGAATCGTTCCAGACCGGTCTTAAGCGTGCCTTCGAACAGTGGCTGCCGAAAAGCGTTGCGCTTGGGATAGCCATAAAGCTTACCGGTGGGTTCGACCTTGCCGAAGCAGCGACCGCCGGGACGCGTGAAATAATGCACGCCGTAACCGGGCACCACGTCGCGCAAAACCGCTTGGTCCAGCCCGATGGCCTGCATGGTGCGCAACGATTCGTCATCGATGGACACCGCACGCGGCTCGGTCACCGTGCCGGGCTTGCGGTCGATGATCAGTGTGTTCACATCCGCCTGACCCAGCAGGTTGGCCAGAGTAAGCCCGGTAGGACCGGCCCCGACTATCAGCACCTGGGTGCTGAGACTTTTGAGGGTTGTCATTATTATTCCCTGAAGTTGGGTTCAGCCTTTATGCGGTGGGCTATTGGCAAGCGCCGTCATGAGCTGTGACAGGTTCTGTGCCAGGGCGAGAATCTGCTGACCCTGTACGTCTTCTTGCGCACTATCGCGGTCTTGAATCGGCCGAACGCAGCTGATGCTGCCGACGACTTTGCCATCGTGGTCAAAAATCGGCGCTGCCAGGCCGTACACACCGTTGTCGACCTCACCTGCACTGGCGACGTAGCCCTGACGGCGGAGTTGCTGCAGCGAACGGCGAAACTGTTCCCAACTCTGGCCCAGATTGCTGGCACGCACTGCATCCGGGTTGTCGAGAAACAGCTGGCTATGTTGCCGCGACGTCATGTTGGCAAGGATGACTTTGGAGGTTGCTCCTAGAAACAGCGGCCGTGGAGTGCCTCGCGAGTAACTGACCTCACTGAGCAGATCGCCATACTGATGAATACAGACGACCTGATCCTTGAACAGCCGGCAAATCAGCCAGGCCTGTTGTTCGGTCCAGCGTGGGAAGCTTGCTTCCAGTGCCTGTGAAGCGCGCACAAGAGGGTCGCTGAGGCGCAGTTGGCGGTCCCAGGTGATGATCCGTGCACCCAGCGCATAACGTCCGGCCTCAACCTGAAACAACAGATCGGCATCGGCCAGCTCGCGCACGTAGCGATAGACCGTGGAGCGGGTGAACCCAAGCGCGCCGCCCATGTCATCAACGGCCCAGATCGGCTTTTCTGCGGTAAACAGGTCAAGTACCCGCAGCATGCGTTCCAGACTGGAACCTTTGACGTCGGCACTCTGCTCGTGGAGCTGTTGCGGTGGTTTGATGTTTTCCATGACTTACTGCTCGTCAACGATGCTGTTGCGCAAAATGCCGATACCGGAAATCTCGATCTCGACTTCATCGCCAGGCTTCATCCACACTGGAGGCTCGCGGAACGCACCGACACCGCCTGTGGTGCCACTGACAACCACATCGCCCGGCGCGAGTTCGGTGAACGTGGAGCAGTACTCAATCAGCGCACGCACATCGAAAATCATGTCGCTGGTGTTGGTGTGCTGCATGACTTCGCCATTCAGGCGGGTGGTCAATTCAAGATTCTGCGGGTCGCCAATCTCGTCACGGGTTACCAGCCAAGGGCCAAAACTGCCGGTATAGGGAAAGTTTTTGCCCGGAATGAACTGGATGGTGTGCTTCTGCCAGTCGCGAACACTGCCGTCGTTGTAGCAGGCATAGCCGGCGACATAGTCCAGCGCGTCAGCTTGCTTGACGTGGCGCGCGGTCTTACCGATCACCACTGCCAGTTCACCTTCGAAGTCCAGTTTGTGCGAAGCCTTGGGGCGGATGATGGGTTGCATATGCGCAACCTGACTGTCCGCGAAACGCGTGAAGATCATCGGGTAGGTCGGCATCTCGCGACCGGTTTCCCGAACATGCGTGGCGTAGTTGATGCCGATGCACAGCACTTTCCCCGGATTCTGGATGACGGGAAGGAACGTCACCTGCGCCATGGGAATGCGCGGCAGACTTGCCAGTAGGTCGCTGCCGAGTCCGCTCAACAGGTTGTTGCTGATGGCCTGCTTGAGATCAGCACCAAACGTAGGCTTCAGCCCGTCCATGTCGATGAGCTGGTCGCCCTCGACGACGCCGTAGGTAGTGCGACCTTCAACGATAAAGCTGGCGAATTTCATGGAATCTCCTTGGTCGGTGGACACATGCGCTGAGGTTTAATCTATGCCTGAACATAATTCCTGTAAAGCAGGATTTATTAATAAATCCCACAATGCAGAAATTATGTAATGTGTCTTTTATGGATTGATTTACCGGTCGAAAAACGCCCACGCGATGACGTGCCAGTCGCAATGCAGCGCCTGACAACAGGTGAGGCAGAAAGGGCTTTCATACCATTTTCAGCGGCTGTCAGACCTCAGCCCGACAGTCACTGAGCAGAACGCTTAGACTTACCTGGGTGACCAGCAGCCATGCAGCGACATGCGCATCCGGAACGGGATCTTTATGCGGGCGATCGGCCCGCTTTGCATGTCACGGGAGTCCAGAACAACCAGTTCACTGCGGTTTTCTGCGATGAGGTTGAGCAGCGAGACGACATAACCGTCTGCCTCGTCGGCGTCCGGGAAGCGCGGGATGAAGATAGGCTCCTGAAAACATCCGCTGTCACCGGGAAACCAGGCATCTGTCACACCTGTTAGCAGGTTCAGGTGGGCCAGCAGATTGAAGAACTGAAACGGCATCGGCCCGTTTGCGGGGTTGTAAGGGCGCTGCGGATCGAAGGCAATCAGCATACCGTGTTCGTAGCGGCGACCGATGTAACGGTCATCGCACCTGGGGAATTCACACGCGTAATCATTCAGCGGCCGGGGCTCGATATCCTCCTGTGAGCTGTTCAGGTCGAAGGTCCACCTCATCAGACTGGCTGCCAGCGTCTCTGGCGGCGGAACATAGCCGTCCGCCTGAGGGAAGAAATAGAAGATGTTGCCGCCCGTGACCGGCATGTCGACGTAAATCTTCCCGTTCTCATCGAATGCATTCAATGTATGGCCCTGAAAACCCTGCTTCGGCCCTCTGAACCAGCGAATGTCCTCACCGCGCCCGTCGCGTGGCACGACGGCGAACAACTGAGGCAGATAGGGTTGCCACTGGAAATGCGCGCCTCCGCTTTTCATGCGTTCTATGTCGACGGTCAACGGGATCAACGGAAATACCACGTAATGTTCGGTTACTGCAAAGTCGTGAACCATCGCCGCGTAGGGTGCCTGAAACCATATTTCGTGCAGCAGTTTACCGTCCGGAGAGATTTCGAAATACGCAATGTCCGGCGTGCCTTCGCCCTTGGCTTCATAGGCGAAGGCCAGAAGATTTCCGGTCAGCGGGTCGCGTTTCGGGTGAGCGGTGAATGTCGCGGATTTGATCTGGCCCTCGAAATTCCATTCCCCCAGCGTCTCCAGCGTTTCCGGGTCCAGCGCCCAGGGCATCGCATCTTCCTTGAATGCCAGCAGCATGCCGTTGTGCGGCATGACGGTGGTATTGGCAGTGGTGTTGTTCTTCGCCGCAAGCGGATCATTGGTGTAGCTGTTTCGGTAAACGCCGTTAAGCGAGCGACCTTCACGGCGCTGAGCCAACAGACGATCGGTTTTCACATAGCGGCGGCGCAATGACACCTTGCCATCCGCGAAAAAGAATCCGCTGACCAGGCCGTCGCCGTTGAAAAAGATATCGGTGCCCAGCATGGGCGGATACTGCGGATCGGGTGCAACCTGATAAAACACACCGCGGATCGAGTGGGGAAGGGTGCCTTCGACTTCAAGGTCGAATACATCGGCTTCGATACGACTGGGCGTGTAAAGGGGGCCCGAAAACTCGGGTGTCTTGGGGAACAGGGTGGTCATTGGGTACTCCCGTTGATTGGGCGTTTCGTTCGTTTCAGGGACACATCATTCAGGCAGTACATTCAGGCGGATTGAGGGCACATTGCCTGCTCGGTCGGTGTGAGTTGCCGACGAAAGCGTTTGACGACGATGCACGAGATAACCAGCGCCACCAGATAGGCAGCCCCGGCCAGCCAGCCGACCGCGCGGAAGTGGCCCTCGCCAACGACAAGCGCTGCACCGAAGGGACCAAGGCCCTGACCGATAAAAATTGCGGCATTGCCAAGGCCTGCCAGCCTCCCGGAAGGGTCCATTTCAGCGGCAATGGAAAGCAGGTAGGGAAGGCTGAAGAACCACACCATATGGATCAGACACGCAGTGACGGCAAAGGCGACCGGCGTATTGCCATAGACCATTACCAGGGTCGCCAGCAATGCTGTACCAAAACCCAGCAGTTGCGGAAAAAGCAGCCCGAATCGACGCCCGATCAGCCCGGCGAGACCTGCACCCAGTGCGCCCGCGAGGATGCTGCCACCGAGAATGCCGCCAATTTGCTGTGGCTCGAGGCCGATGCTTTTGCCGATGCGTTCCTGGTAGACCCAGAGCGCGGAATGCCCGAAAAAAAGCAAGGCAAAGAGCATGATCAGCAGAAATGACGTCAAGCCAAACGGGAGGGAAGGGCCATTGGCTTTAACCAGCGCCTGCGGATAGTGTTTCGGTACCCTCCAGCACCCCGGGATGGCGACTGCACTGACGGTCGCCAGCAGGTAAAACGCACCATTTATACCGAATGCCTGGAGGATGGTCGGCATGGACGTCACCAGCAGCATGCCCCAGAGCAGATTGCCGATATTGATGATGGCGAATGTGGCGTCCTTTGCTCTGCGCAATGCCGCAGTGGCGTAAACCACGGCCATCACAACGCCTCCGCTTGCGCCGCAAATCACCCTGCAGATCAGTAGCCCTGTCTGGCTGTGCACCTGAGCGCTGGCCAGATTGCCGAGTACCAGCACGATCAGCGCCGCGATGGCGAAATAGCGTCGGTTGACACTGCCCATAAACATCGCGCTTGCACCACAGGCAATGGCCATCGCTATCAGCTCGGCAGCAAAAATGCCTCCGATAGCATTCAGCGGCAAGCCTAGCTGGTCGATCAACGCGCCGCCCAGGATAGGTTGGATCTGCAGTGTTCCCAGAGATATGACCATCATCAGGCAGATGGCGGCCAATGATTGCTTGCTATCGATTGAGTCGAGCGCGTTCATGCAGCATCACCTCGAGTAAAAGGCCCGCCCGGCATGCAGGGCAGGCGCACACGTCAGTCAGAACTTGTGAACGTAGCGAACCTGCACCATGTAATCAGCCCGAGAGCGGTTCTCGACGTCGGTTTCCTTGTAGGTATTCAGCCAGAATGCCTGGGGTTCGCTTATCTTCCAGAACAGGCCCGGGCCGATGCCCAGTACCTTTTCCCGTGAGTCGCTCAGCCTGCTGCCATTGACTTCATCGTCCGATATCTGCTTGAAGTAGTAGCCGTTGATACCGAGCGAAACCTTGGGAAACACTTCATACGACGCCGTGAAGTTGGCCCACGCGGACTGTCCTGACTGGGTGTCGCGCACCGGGCGCCCTTCGAAAAGCTGCGCAGAACTGCTCGCAGGATCATCGTTCTTGAAGTTGTACAGATAGTTGAGCCGCCAGCTGACCTCCCAGCGAGGCGCTGGCATCCAGGTTGCCGCCCAATACGGGTTGAGCGAGAAGTAATTGGAGCCAGGGTTGAGATCTTTGTGCTTGTCGTACTTGCCTGTGGGGATGATGGTATCGAAGGCTACTCGCTGCACGAAAACCGGCCTGCCCGTCGCATTAACGATCGGATCGAACTGAATCTGGGGGCCCGCCGTGACGTCACCAAGACCGGTCCCGTTATCCTTCAGCTTGGCGCCGTTGTCGCCGAAATCGCCATCCAGAGAGACAACCGGGATTAGCACACTCCAACCCAAGTGCGCGCCGCCGCCAATACTGTCGGGCGAGTAGTAACTGAACTGGTTGATCATCGTGACAACGTTGATCTTCGGGTCATCAAAAGCGCTGTTGTGCTTGCCGGCACTGGTTCTGATGCTACTGGCTGTACTGAATTTCAGATAAGTCTGATGCGTCAGGCCGGGCGGTCCTGCAAACCCGTCGTAAAAGCTGGTGCCGCCCAGATTGATACCACTGGGCTGGCTGACCGAAGGCGGCGGAGGGCCATCTGCTGCAAAAACGGCAAATGATACGAAGCAGAGAGCCAGGAATGCTGGCGTGTTTTTTGTCAGTCTCATTGGCGCGGCTCTATTTTTGGAATTGTGAGCAGGGAAGCGTCCCTTGGCAGCTTGACTTTAAAGCCTGCGTAACCGTTGTACTTGAGTGGAAGGGACAGAGTTGACTGAGAGCGCCATCAAGGCAGGGAGTGACAGCCATAAATAAATGTAGGGCAGCATTACGCTTCTTAATCGCAAAACGCCATCTCTCGATTGACGCTGTGGCGGGCGCTCATGGTTAATGGCTGCAACGCTATTCAAAGCAGAGTTCGCCGCCATGCCCACTTTTTGTTTCGTCGAATTACTTTTTCAATGGGCGCTGCATTTCCCAGGACCGATAGTGGTCCGTCAGGGTTTCAGTGATCGATCGATAACGAATCCCGAGTTCGTCGACGCTGCGTTGATTGTCGACCCTGAAACGAACCCCGAGGTGCTTGCTCAGATAGTCCTGTGTAAGCCCGAACAAAGGCCCGATCAGTCTGACGAGTGCGTTCGGGATCTGGTAACGCGGCAATAGCCAGGGACGCCGATGAAGACGGCGCACGATGCTCGATATCTCCACAAAGGACACCATGCTTTTTTCTGCAAGGATGTAACGGCCTTGGGCGTTCGCATTGCTGGCGGCATTGATATGGGCTTTTGCTACATCACGCACGTCGACAGTCGTCAGGCTCAGGTCAGGCATCCCGTAAAAGAAGTAACCCCGGAACATCTCATCCAGCAGAAACAGGCTTCCGGAATCCGAGGCCGGTGTAAGCGACGGACCGAGAATCATGCCTGGGTTGATCGTGACCAGACGCCAGCGAGTCTGCTTTTCGCAAATTCGCCATGCTTCTTTCTCGGCCTCTACCTTGGCGTAGTGATAGGGATTGTTTTCAAGTGTACTGCTGGTGTTGAAATACGCTTCGGTCAGGGTCTTGTTCTTCATGCTCAAGACATCGATGTAGTCACCAAAAATTGCCCCGACCGTGGAGGTCATGACCACGCGCGTTACGCTGGGCGTTTTTTCGACGCTACTCAAAACGTTCCGAGTGCCTAGCAGCGCGGGTTCAAGCATTTCACGGCGGCCATCCTTTATTTTTTCAGGCAGCAGAAAAGGCGAAGCCACATGATGGACGACTGTGCAATCGCGCATCGGCGCATCAAATGCACTGTCTTCGAGCAGGTCGGCCTCGAATAGAAACAGTCTGCCTGGGTACTGCTTCTGCAAGGTAAACAGCGGAAGCACTTTTGCGGTATTGGCCAGAGTGCGGACAGTGGTATTGACCGTATTGCCGTTGGCAAGCAATTGCTGAATCAGGTGGCAGGCAACAAAACCTCCACCACCGGTCACAAGTACTCGATCTGTCATAACGCACCGTCTCTTGTTGATTATTTATTGAGGGCAGAGGGTTACGTTAAACAAGCGGCAACAGCACGATCAGGGGCAAAACGGACGCAAAAGGGGGCGGCAACGGACTTCCGCTTCAGTTTGAAGGCGGCCGCTGGATGTCTTTTCTGAACTGCTGGATTTCATGCCGGGCTTCGCGCGGCGTCACGCCGGTCCAGCGCTTGAAGGCTCGCCGGAAATCACGGATATCGCTGAATCCGGTTTCACTGGCAACATCAATCAGCTTCGTCTCTCTGTGACTCAGCAGCGACAATGCCCTGGCCCTGCGCAGAGAGTCGATGACACCTTGATAGGACTGTCCCGCCTCTTCCAGACGCCGCCGTAAAGTACGCTCGCCCATATTGAGCTGCTTCGCCAGATCACCGACCGAAGGTGGAGCGCAGAGTTGCTTGCGTATTTCTCGCTGTACGGTTTCTACGAGGTCAGAAACACCCTTGTCTTCCCAGTGAGAACTGTCCAGCAACTCCGCCACTTCGGCAGCCACGAAGTCGTCGCGTGTCGCAAGCGGAAGTTCAAGCCACTGCGCATCGAACTCGATCAGGTTGTGGGTACCGGCAAATACCACCGGGCAGCGAAATACCTCGGTATAACGTGGCCCGTGTTCTGGCTCCGGATATTCAAGTTCAATCCGGCTTGGAAGCAGATCACCACGGCCACAGAGATGCCGAACGATAGCCATTGCACTCGCGAATGCTTCTTCCAGATAGAAACTGATGACATCCGGGTCAAAGAACAGCGGCACGATATACGTCAGGCAACGGCCTTCGTGAAACTCCATACGGTGGCTGAGCAGGGCGCCGGTGTGTTTTTGATAACGGATGGCCAGACTCAATGCGTCGCCCAGCGTGGGGCTGGCCTGCATGCCCAACCCTACAAGCCCCCACGAGACGGCGGTCTGGCGTTTGCCAACCGCAAGCCCCAGACCGTCATCGCCGAGCAGGGTAATTGTGCGTCGTACCAGCAGGTTGCTCTGGCGATGAGACAGAAAATAATCGGGCTTTTTCAAGTCATCCGGAGCAAAACCCAAACCGCGACACAGCCACTCGGTGTTGACGCCCCGGTCACTGGCATATTGCAAAAGCATGCGGGACACCTGGGGCGGAGCAGATGCTTCGGAAAACAGTGGATCAGCAATGAGTTTCATGGCGAGCCAGACCTTCTGCCTGCGTATTCTTTTTGGTGTTATCGAGTAACAGCATGCCTGAAAAAACATCTGTAACCGCTAGCGATTCGCTAAATAAATCATCGATTCGAGGCGCTATTCCAGCAAACGCGACCCCGTCCGTTGCCACCCCCTTTTGCGTCCATTAAACCCCTGCTTGCTCCGCCTAGTGTTGGCTAACGTAGGGGTCTCGCTGAAGAACCCGAGGAACATAAAGTGAGCAACGAAAACAAGATCCATAATTGTGCTGATGCCGTCTGTATTATCGGCAGCGGCCCTGGCGGGTTGTGTATGGCGAGAGCCCTGAAGCGTCAAGGCCTCGATTATGAACAGTTCGAGCGACACAGCGAAGTGGGCGGGGTGTGGGATATCGATAATCCCGGTACGCCCATGTATCAATCGGCGCACTTCATCTCTTCTCGCGATCAGTCAGGGTTTCTCGACTATCCCATGCCAGCGCACTTCCCGGATTACCCGAGCAATCGACAGATCTTCGAGTACGTTCGCTCGTTTGCGATGGCATTCGACCTGTACGGCAAGATTCGTTTCAATACTGCGGTCACCGATGTGGAAAAGGAGGAGAACGGGCGCTGGCTGGTTACGCTGGCCAACGGTGAACAGCGCCGTTATCGGGCCGTGGTGTGCGCCACGGGCTGCAACTGGGACCCCAACATGCCCGAAGTGAAAGGGCAGTTCGAAGGCGCGATCCGGCATTCGGTAACTTACAAGAATGCCGACGAGTTCAGAGGCAAGCGGGTGATGATTATTGGGGCTGGCAACTCCGGCGCTGATATTGCCTGCGATGCGGCCAAGCATGCAGACAAGGCTTTTATCAGTATGCGTCGCGGTTACCATTTCATTCCCAAGCACCTGTTCGGTATGCCGGTCGATGAATTCGGCGAGAAAGGACCGCCCTTGCCGATGTGGCTCGCGCGCCCGATCTTTCAGGCGATTCTGCGTGTCATTAACGGTGACACATGTCGCTTCGGCTTGCCCAGGCCAGACCATAAGTTGTTCGAGAGTCACCCGCTGCTCAATACCCAACTGTTGCATTATCTGCAACACGGCGATATTCAGGTCAAAGCCGATGTATCGCACTACGAGGGTCATGAAGTGGTGTTCAAGGACGGCACACGTGAGGTGCTCGATCTGGTGCTTTATGCCACCGGCTATAAATGGAGCTGCAAGTACGCATCGAAGTATTTCGAGTGGAAAGGCGGGCGGCCGCAGTTGTACCTGTCGATTTTCAGTCGCGAGCACCATAATCTGTTTGGCATTGGCTACCTGGAAACCAACTCCAGCGCTTACAAGCTGTTCGACAACGAGGCGCATGCGGTGGCCTGTTACCTGCGTGATCAGTTGCATCAAACCGCCCAGGCCAGCCAGTTCGATCAATTGATTGCCGCTGACAATCCCGATCTTTCCGGGGGTATCACGTTCGTTAAATCGCAACGGCACGAGGTGTATCTGGAAGCGCACTCGCTCAAGAAATACTTGCGCAAACTGTTTCGCAGCCTCGGCTGGCCGGAGATAGAGGAGGGGTATTACAGCAGCCTGCGCAAGGGGGCAGGTTATGTGGCTGTTCCTGTTCAGCAGCAGAAGGTCGCTGTAACGGAGAGCTTTGTATGAAAACTGTCGTCTTGCTGACTGGCGCCGCCGGAGGTATTGGCCAGGCCATCTGCGCCGAACTGATCCGCCGGGGCATGCAGCTGATATTGGCTGACATTAATGAAACACCGTTACGAGCACTGGCAGAACAGCTCGGCGCTGATGCTCATCCCTATGTAGTGGATCTGACCGATCGGGAGCGCCTGGAGGGCTTGATGAGCTATATCGAGTCCGAGTTTGGTCGACTCGACGTGCTGATCAATAACGCCGCCATTGCAGTGGTCGAAGCGTTCGACACGCGCTCAGTCGAAAGCATCAGCCGCGAACTTGACATCAATCTCATTGCACCGTTGATCCTCACCCGTCTGGCCATTCCATTACTCAAACGCTCGGCCGATGCGCGGGTTATTTCCACGGTTTCGTTGGGGGGTGTCTTCCCTACGCCCGAGTCACCCATTTACTGCGCAAGCAAGTTTGGCCTGCGCGGCGCGATGCTTTCAATCGGCCTGGATCTTGCGCAGAAGGGCATCAAGGTCGGGTCCATTCTGCCAACTGCCACAGATACGCAAATGCTCCGCAAGGAAGCCATCGAGGGTGGCAACGCCTTGCAGTTCATCGCGCCGCCTCAATCACCGGAGGACGTTGCCCGGCAGGTTGTACTGATGCTCGATAAACCTTGCCTGGAGCGGTTCCCCAAACCCAGTGAATCCTGGGCATCCAGCCTGACCATGCTGTTCCCCAATCTTTTGCCGCGCACTACCCGGTTACTGCAAAAACGTGGCGAACGCGGCATGAAGAAATACATCGAGTCCCTTGGCGAACGCGGGCTTGCGCATCAGGTAGAGGGCGTCTGGCGTTTGAAGTAGTCGAACTTGAGCCGCGCCGTAGAGCACTTGCCTGTCTCATCCGCAAAGTATGCCGAGGCAGGCTTGGCAAACAGTGGATCATGCCAGCGACCGCTCACTTTCAATCATCTATGCATGGCTCCATGATGGTGTAATACGTCCAGAAGACCGGAGCGATGGCTCGCATGCTGTAGTGCGCTGCATGCCGTCTGCCCGAACTGAGCCTGAGCCGGTTCAGACCCATGCGGCGCCACCAGCGCCGACATCGATTCTCAATGGATACCCAGAAGATGCCAGCACCTTTGATTTCTGTAGACACTTCTCCCAATCTGCCGACGGAGGCTGATGTGGTGGTAATTGGCGGCGGCATCATCGGTTCGTTTACAGCGTATTACCTGGCGAAACGCGGCATGAAGGTCGCCTTGGTTGAAAAGGGCCGTATCGGTGCCGAGCAATCGAGTCGTAACTGGGGCTGGTGCCGTCAGCAGAATCGCGATGCGCGGGAGCTGCCGATGGCCACCAAAAGCCTGGACCTGTGGGAGCAGTTCAGCGCAGAAACAGGCGAACAGACCGGATTCACGCGTTGCGGCCTGCTCTATCTGAGCAACGACGAAAAAGAACTTGCCGGCTGGGCGAAATGGGGCGAGTTTGCCCGCACCGTCAACGTCGAAACCCACATGCTGACCGCTGCGCAAGCCGCTGAACACGGCAGGGTGACCGGAAAACACTGGAAAGGCGGGGTATTTTCGCCGTCCGACGGCACTGCCGACCCGTCGCGTGCCGCCCCGGCGGTCGCGCGCGCGATCATGGCACTGGGCAGCACCGTGCATCAGGGCTGCGCTGTGCGTGGCGTTGAGACCGAAGGCGGTCGATTGTCTGCGGTGGTGACTGAAAAAGGCACGATTCGCACGCGTACCGCAGTGCTCTCCGCAGGGGCCTGGGCCTCGTCCTTCTGCCGCCAATACGGTATTCGCTTTCCGCAGGCGAGCATTCGCCAGACCGTACTTTCCGTGTCGCCGCCGAATGGAGAAATACCCAGCGCACTGCATACGGCTGGCGTCTCGATGACACGCCGCTTCGATGGCAGCTATACGCTGGCCATCAGTGGCCGCGGCCGTGTTGACCTGACGCCCCAACTGCTTGGTTTCGCCACGCAGTTTCTGCCGATGTTTCAGCGCAGATGGCGCAACCTGGCACCTGGCGGGCTGGAAGGCCTGCGCTCGGGCCATGAAAGCTGGAAGCGCTGGCGCCTGGACCAGCCGACGCCGATGGAGAAAATGCGAATTCTCGATCCGAAGCCGGACGCCTCCGCTGTCGAGTTGACCTACCAGCGTGCGGTGGAGCTTATCCCGTTGCTGAAAGCCTCCTCGGTGAAGGCCGCCTGGGCGGGCTACGTGGATAGCACGCCTGATGGCGTTCCCGGGATCGGCGAAATGGCCAACCTGCCGGGATTGGTACTGGCCGCCGGGTTCAGCGGTCATGGCTTTGGGATTGGTCCGGGCGCCGGTCATCTGATCGCTGACATTGTCAGCGGTGCTGTTCCCATCGTCGACCCACGGCCATACCATCCGGATCGCTTTCAGTCGTCTGCGTGGGGCAAGGTTGCTGATTTCTAGGTGCCCGTCACGTGTTGTCGGTAATCTGCTGGTCGAGATTTAACATGTAGCAGGGGACATGTATAGCGAAAGGCTTACACCCAGTAGAGTGGATCCACTCTGTACGGCACCTCGGAAAAGTAGCAATCTACACCCATCAACCGCAGCGCAGGAAGCGCTCCGGAGGTCAAGGATGATCACCATTGCCGGGATGGCTACTGACAGGACGTCGGAATGGTATTGATAGAAAAACGACCCGCTTCGGCGGGTTTTTTTATGGGTGTGGTATTAGTGACATTCATTCGTGAGCACGCCTCACGAAAACAGTTTGCCTGACAATTCAAGACGCGTATCAGGATCGGCGTCGCTCAAACTGCGCTCGCAGCAGCTTGGTGCTCAGATCTTCCCAGTGCTCGGCAAACGCGACGCGAGCCGTCTCGAAGTCCCTGCTGCGCAGGCACTCTATCAAGCGCTCATGGTCGGAGACGATCTCTCGCGGGTCTTCATAGCAGGGCTGCTGCAACACCAGCAGTAGTTCAATTTCGCTTTCGAGCATGGCATAGCTGCGCTGCAATCGCGGGCTGCCGCTGGCGCGGATAATTGCCCGGTGAAAGTCGCCATCGGCAGTGACGATTTCCGAGCGCGGTGCATTGGCGGGTGCGTTACGCAGCACTTCCACTGCGCTCAATGCTTCAGGCGGAATGACGCCGTTGAGGATAATCATGCGTACCGCCTCGGTTTCCAGAACGCCTCGCAACCTGGCGATATCCACGATGTCGTTCGGCCCGAACTCGGGTATGCAAAAACCCCGATTGGGTACCTTCAGCAACAAGCCGAATGACACCAGCAACTGAGCAGCGCTGCGAAACGTGTTGCGCGCCACCTCGTACTCTTCCGCCATTCGCACGTCGCGCAAGAATTCACCAGGCTCGAAGTCCCCGTTCAGGATTCGGCCCTTGAGCTTTGTCGCCAGCACCTCGACCGCCGAAAGCTTGGCCGAGTGCGTTTCAATGTTCGTGTCGGGGAAAATCATTTTCTACAGGACCAGGGTTGTCGCTTGATCAGAGGCTGATTCTAATACGTTTCTGTGGGCGCGTGCCAGCGAGACACCTACGGGCCGCTAAACTTGTCCAACAATAATAAAAATCAGTAAAAATATTCATTTGTTTTTTATCGTTAAAAAACAAGACTTTGAATATTTTTATCGTCAATAAAACGAGCTTTTTTTCAAAAAATATCTGCTTCTCCTCTTTTAATGCTAAAAATTGTAGCACAATATCTAAACACCAAAGACGTGCACTGCATGGCTTGTCCAGGGCTTGGAGTTCTACAATGCGAGTGATTCTTAAAGACCGGCTCAGTGAGGACCTTGCAGCACTGCAAGGAGATTTGGCGGCAACGTTCACTCCGGTTTCTTTGGAGGAAGGCGCGCAGATCCTGCGAGCGCAGTTTGGGGTAAGTGGGACCTTGACCCGGTTCGCGACGGAAAAGGACGACACGTTCAGGTGCGACGCCCCTGGCGGCAAGTCTTACGTCCTTAAAATCGCCAATCCTCAGGAAGTCCCACTGGAGCTCTCGCTGCAGGTTGAAGTGATGCGCCATATCGAGCGCACGGCGCCAAAGCTTCCGATCCCCAGAGTTTATCCATCCCTGCAAGGTGAGTACCTGACGCGAATCACAACGCGCAATGGCGATTCAAGGCAAGTGCGGCTTATGAGCTACCTGTCAGGTACGCCTCTGGATAAAACGACGATCAACGTGCAAGGGCGCGAGCATATCGGCCAATTGCTTGCCTATCTCAGGCTGGCCACTGCCGGTTTTTCGCACCCGGCAGAGTCGCGCGAGGTGTGCTGGGATGTTCAACATCTCAGCACGCTGAAGCCATTGATTAGCTTTGTCGCCGAGCCGCTGCGCCGCCATCAGTTAGAGAGCGCACTCGAGCGATTTTCTGAGGTTGAAGGTTTGATTGCCGGTTGCCGCAAGCAAGTGCTGCATAACGACTTCAATACTTCGAATATCGTTATTGATCCGCACCAACCGCAGTCGGTCAGCGGCATCATTGATTTCGGCGATACGGTCAAGACGGCCATTGCCATTGATGTAGCCACGGCAATGATGAACCAGTTGGGCGCGGCCGCAGTCGGTGGCGATGTTGATATTTTCGCCCCGGCAAAAGATCTCCTGAGGGGATATCTGAGCGTTGCCAACCTGACCCCTGAAGAGCTATCGCTTATCCCGCATCTCGCGATGGCGCGCTTGACCGCCCGAGCGTTGATAACCACTTGGCGATCGCAGCTGTTCCCGCAAAACAGCGCGTATATCTTGAGAAATGCTGCGCCAGGCTGGAGCCAGCTTGACTGGATGCTTAATCGAACACCCTCGCAAATGTCAGAACTTCTGATGTCCTTCACCGATTAATGCTTGCCTGTTAATGGGGTTTTAAATGAACAACTCAAACATCGAAGCAATCCGTGGCGATATGCCTAACGGGTTCAACCCGGACAACATTGAACGTCTGGACGCGACGTCGCGTGAGCACATTCAGCGCCGCGCCAATCTGCTGGGCCCTGCCTACCGTTTGTTCTACAACGAGCCGGTGGGCGTGGCCCGAGCGAAAGGTGCTTACCTTTACGACAAGGACGGCAACGAGTATCTGGATGCCTACAACAATGTCGTTTCGGTAGGGCACTGTCATCCCCGTGTCGTCGCCGCGATCACTGAACAACTGAGCACCCTGTGCAGCCATACCCGGTACATGCAGGACGGGATTCTTGATTATGCCGAACAGCTGCGTGCAACGGCGGACGGTGAAATAGGCGCTGACGGGCATTTGATGTTCACCTGCAGTGGTTCGGAAGCCAACGATCTGGCTTTCCGCATTGCACGTCACCACACCGGGAACACCGGCGTCATCGTTACCGCCGAGGCATACCACGGAAACTCTACGACAGTGGCAGCGTTTTCACCCTCGCTGGGTGCCAATGCCAAACTCGATCCATTTGTTCGGCGGGTGCCCGCACCGGACTCCTATCGCATCCCGCGTGAAGCCTTGGGACGCTATATGGCGGACCAGGTCAGCGCGCAGATTCAGGATATTCAGCGCCATGGCGGTGGAGTGGCAGCTTTTATTGCCGACTGCCTGTTTTCCTCCGATGGCGTGTTCTGTGATCCGGTCGACGTGTTCGGGCCGATTGCCGAAGTGGTGCGCAAAGCCGGTGGTTTGTTCATTGCCGATGAGGTTCAGTCAGGGTTCGGTCGCAGCGGCACGCATTTCTGGGGGCACCAGCGTCATGGTGTCGTACCGGACATCATTACCATGGGCAAACCCATGGGCAACGGCTACCCGGTTGCCGGCTTGATGGTGCGCCCCGAAATAGTCGCGGGTTTTGGTCGCGACATGCGCTATTTCAATACCTTCGGCGGCAACAGCGTTGCCATTGCCGCTGCCCAGGCAACGTTCGACATCATTCGCGACGAGCAACTCATGCACAACGCCAACCGTGTGGGAGGGTTGATCCTTGCTGGCCTCAAAGACCTGGCCCTGCGCTTTGAACAGATCGGTGATGTACGCGGCACGGGCATGTACTTCGGCGTTGAACTGGTCACAGACCGTGGTTCGAAAGCACCGGACATGAAAACCGCCCTGCGCGTGGTCAACAACCTGCGTGAACAACGCGTGCTCATTTCCGCCACGGGACCTGACGCGAGCATCCTGAAAATTCGCCCGCCATTGATATGGACTGAAAAGGAAGCGGGGCGGCTTCTGGACGCCTTGGAAAACGCGTTTGCCGCATTGTAAGACAGCTGCTTGCTGCTGTGACATCAACCCTCATCAAGGACCGCATTCATGAGCTTTCTTCGCCCCAAATACATTACCTTCGACTGCTACGGCACCTTGACTAATTTCAAGACCGCAGCCATGACCCGTGAATTGTTCGCCGACCGCGTCCCGGTTGAGCGCATGGATCAGTTCGTCAAGGACTACGCCGCCTATCGCCTGGATCAGGTGATGGGCGATTGGCGACCTTATGACGAGGTACTCAAGACCGCCCTGGCGCGGACCTGCCAGCGTTGGGGGATCGAATACCGCAACGAAGGCCAGCTGTACTACGACGCCGTGCCGACCTGGGGCCCGCACCCGGATGTTCCCGCGGGCCTTGCAAAAATCGCCGGCAAGATTCCATTGGTAATTTTCTCCAATGCGATGGACGAGCAAATCATGTCCAACGTCGACAAGCTCGGCGCACCGTTTCATAAAGTCTTTACCGCGCAACAGGCGCAGGCCTATAAGCCACGCCTGGCCGCGTTCGAGTTTATGCTCGACAACCTCAACTGCGGGCCGGAGGATGTGCTGCACGTGTCATCAAGCTTCCGCTATGACCTGATGTCAGCCCACGACATGAAGATCAGGCACAAGGCTTTCATCGCTCGTGGCCATGAGCAGCCGGCGCATGCCTCTTTTGGCTACCATCAGATTTCGGATATTGGCGGGTTGCCTGGACTGGTCGGGCTTTAGTCACCGAGCGTTCTTGAGGGAAAATGGGCATGGTCGCGGACGTTGGCGCCCGCAACCAGCATCAGGATCAGGTAGCCCAACAAATTAGAAATATCTTGAAACATTCCTCGGGCCGCACGAGTCAATGGAATAACTCTCTTCAAGGTTTTCCGATGAAAACGCCCCGACCCAACGCACGGCTTCAAACCCTGATCAACCTGCGCAATCTGAAGATGGCGCGCTCTGCGCATGCATTCGTCCGAGGCAATACCGCCCAGTTCTATGAGTGGCTCAACAGTCAGTCCGGAAGACGCCTGCCGAGCGGCCCGCCGGTGTGGATTTGCGGGGATTGCCATGCCGGCAATCTGGGACCCACCGGGGACTTGAAAGGGCGCATCGACATACACATACGCGATCTGGATCAATCGGTGATCGGTAACCCTGCCCACGACCTGGTAAGGCTTGGCTTATCGTTGGCAACGGCTGCTCGTGGCTCCGATTTGCCCGGAGTCACCACTGCACGAATGCTGGAAGAGATGATGCAAGGCTACGAGCAGGCGTTCATGAACACCGGCGATGAAGAGCCCGATCGCCCGGCACACGTGAAAGCCGGGATGCGCAGCGCGGTACAGCGCACATGGAAGCACCTTGCCGAGGAGCGCTTTGAGGACATGCGCCCTACGATCCCGCAGGGTAAACATTTCTGGGCGCTGTCTCGTGCGGAACGCGATGCGATCAAAACGCTTTGCTCCACGCCGGATATCCATGCCTTGGTGACATCGCTCAAGGGCCGATCGCCCGATGACCACGTGCAGTTGCTCGATTCTGCCTATTGGGTAAAGGGCTGCAGCTCTCTGGGGCTACTTCGCTACGCGGTATTGATGAGCGTGGGTGACGACGACGATCAAGAACTCTGTCTGCTGGATATCAAGGAAGCTGTAGCGGCCGCTGCTCCACGAACCGCCAGGGCACGCATGCCCCGAGACAATGGCAAACGGGTTGTGGAGGGCGCCAGGCATCTTTCGCCTGGCTTGGGCAGCAGAATGGTTGCGGTAAGGATGCTGGATCACTCGTTCTTCATCCGTGAACTGCTTCCGCAAGACATGAAACTGGAACTTGATGAGCTCACCCAGCCGGAGGCCATGCAGGCAGCGGCTTATCTCGCGAAAGTGGTTGGCATTGCCCACGCCAGACAGATGGATCTGGCAACACGTACGGCGTGGATCCGGGATCTGCAAACCAATCGGTCCCAGACGCTGGATGCGCCGTCCTGGTTATGGTCGAGTGTTGTTCAGTTGGTGGGAAGTCATG
This sequence comes from Pseudomonas syringae, assembly GCF_023278085.1. NCBI lineage: Bacteria > Pseudomonadati > Pseudomonadota > Gammaproteobacteria > Pseudomonadales > Pseudomonadaceae > Pseudomonas > Pseudomonas syringae. The sequence continues at coordinate 2,659,087 of NZ_CP066265.1, forward strand.
AACAGGGCTATCTGGAGCATTGCCGACGTTACGCGCTATAAGGCTTTGTGTCTTACGAATGAGCAAACGAGCAGGAGAGCTCTGGTTCAGCGCTCTCCAATCGGTTTGCGGGCTATTGACCGCGATCAGCGATACACAGGCTGTCCCACAGCCCCATCATTTGAGTCACCGCGGCATCCAGCGTCGCATGCGGTACACCATCGCGCGCCAGTGTCGACAAGCCCAAAAGAAAACTGTCGAACACGGCGCCGAGAGTCTCCGGTATCACCGTTTCAGGTAATTCGCCCGCGGTAATGGCGCGGTCGATACACGCCACGATACCCGCACGGTTCAAGTTCCTGGCGCGTGCGAGGGGCTCGGAGATGGCTTTGCTCTCATCCGAGCAAGCGCTCATCAGACCTAACGACACCAGACACCCTGTGGGGTGATCAGGCTCGCATTGCATTTTCGCTGACCGGCGCAGGGTGAGCTCGATCGCCAGCCTGGGCGGCAGGGTTGCATCGAACAAGCTGTCGGTGACGCGACCGTGTGTGTCGAGGTAACGCTCCATGACCTCGTTGAACAAGGCCTGTTTGGAACCAAAAGCGGCGTAAAAGCTGGGCGCAGTAATGCCTCCACCGATTTTTGCCTTGAGCTGGCTGAGTGATGTTGCATCGTACCCATGCTCCCAAAACAAATGCAGGGCCTGGGTGATTGCGACGTCACGGTCAAACGTGCGCGGACGTCCCATTTGTGCCATATCTGATTCCTCTCGAATTACATAAATACTAATCGATACATAAATGATTGACTACCTAGGGGTCTCTCCCTATATTTATACCGATCAGTATATTAGTAAGGAAGATAAAAATGCTTGCCGATGAGAGAAATGACGAAAAACTTCCGCTTGGCGCGTTACTGGCGCTGGCCATGACCGGCTTCATTTGCATCGTAACCGAGACGTTACCCGCAGGTTTACTGCCAGAGATCAGCAATGGCCTGGGCGTATCGGCATCGTTTGCGGGGCAGATGGTGACCGTTTACGCGTTAGGGTCGCTGCTCGCAGCCATTCCGCTGACTATTGCCACGCAAAGCTGGCGGCGCAGGACGGTTTTGCTCCTGACCATCGTGGGCTTTCTGATATTCAACTCGATCACGGCGCTGTCTTCCGATTACTGGCTGACGCTGGTGGCGCGGTTTTTTGCTGGCGTTTCAGCGGGGCTGGCCTGGAGCCTGATCGCGGGCTATGCACGACGCATGGTGACCCCACACTTACAGGGCCGCGCCCTGGCGGTTGCCATGGTAGGAACACCCATCGCGTTGTCGCTGGGTGTGCCGCTGGGTACATGGCTGGGTGGATTCATGGGGTGGCGCATGGCGTTCGGATTGATGTCCGGGATGACCCTGGCGCTTATTGCCTGGGTGCTGATCAAGGTGCCGGACTACCCTGGCCAGTCGTCTTCTCAGCGCATGGCGCTGCGTGAGGTGTTTTTCACGCCGGGCGTGTGCTCGGTATTGGGCGTCGTGTTCACCTGGATGCTCGCTCACAACATTCTTTACACCTATATCGCGCCATTTGTTGCCAGCGCCGGGCTGGCAAATGAAGTTGACCGGGTATTGCTGGCATTCGGTGTCGCCGCACTGGGAGGCATCTGGATAACCGGGCGGCTAGTGGATCGGCATCTGCGCACAGCAGTGCTGGTCAGCCTCGCAACCTTTGCAGCCGTTTCGGTATTCTTTGGCGTGTTTTCAGGCTCGGCCGTGGCGATTTACAGCGGTATTTTCATCTGGGGACTGACCTTTGGCGGCGCTGCCACGCTCTTGCAAACCGCCCTCGCGGACGCCGCGGGAGAGGGCGCTGACGTTGCCCTCTCAATGAACGTCGTCGTCTGGAACAGCGCTATTGCTTGCGGTGGGCTAATGGGTGGTGTGCTGCTCGGGCAATGGGGAGTGAGTTCCTTTCCCTGGATTTTACTGGTGCTGCTGCTCCTGAGTTTGCTCATCGCATTCCGGGCGCGAGTCCACGGTTTTACCGGCGGAGCCAGGCAACCAGGCCAAATGATTGCCGGTCATTGATGTGCATGCAGCATTGCGCTGCATGCGTTTGATTCAACCTGGGGTATGGCTCATTTGTTGTGACGCAGAATGGAAAAGTTCAGCGCAGCTGCCACTGAGAGCCATGCCAGATAAGGGAATAAAATGAGCCCTGTCACAACATCCATCTGCATTGCCATCACTACCATCACGGCTACAACGATCCACAGCACAACAAGAATGATCATCGCAGTAACGATCCGGTTCGCGCCAAAGAACACCGGCGTCCACAAGGTATTCAATGCAATTTGAGCGGCCCACAAAGCCAGCACGGTCTCGCTGCCAGGGAGCAGGGTCAAGCGATAGCCTGCCCAGGCGAGCAGCAGATAGATCGTCGTCCAGGCCACTGGAAACGCCCAGTCTGGGGGCGTGAAGCCGGGCTTTTGAAGCGATTTGTACCACGCACCAGGTTTGAAGATGATGCCGGTTGCTCCGGCGGCGCAGCAGGCTAGAAGGAAGATGTAGAAGGTCATGAGTTGTCCTGGGTCGAAGCGGCATGGGTATGGAGAGAAAAGGGTGGTCTGAACCACCGCTGTTTTTCTCATGCTCCCAGCGGTTGGCCGGGGTGTTTTAGGTGGGGCTTTTCGGTTAGTCAGCAAACCGCCGCGAATATCTCCAGTTTTTTGCAAATTCCGGTCTCAATTCGAGCCTGAACGTACCTTATTGGGACATCACAACCGTACATGGCCATTGCCACGCAGTACCGCCCATTGCCAGCAGGTTTTTTTGAGAATATCGTGTAAAAAACCTATACAAGGTATTTATCCGTGTACAAGAAAACCCAGTGGCCACTGACGCTCTATTTTGACGGCGAGTGCCCGCTCTGTGCTCGAGAAGTCAAGATCCTGCGTGCTCGCGCTGCAGCGGAGCGCCTTCTGTTCGTCGACATCAGTGATGACGCCTTTGACGCCAAATCGCTCGGGTTCACACTTGCGCAAATGGAGTCCTCATTGCACGCCAGGTTTGCCGATGGCACTTGGGTCACTGGCCTGGACGCGACGCTCTGGAGCTGGCGAGCAGCGGGCCTGGGTGTCTGGGCTGCGCCGTTGTCATGGCGGTTGACCAGGCCACTGCTTAATATCGGCTATCGTCTTTTTTGCCGCTGGCGTCCGCATTTGGCGTGGTTGCCTCATCCCGACGGCAGTGCTCGCTGTCGGGGCGACAGCTGTGCAGTTCCGGCAACCGACCGTGCTCCGCACGACCGGGCGCCGTCTGAAAAGCGCTAGACATCCTGCTCAATAAGCCGCGACCACTCCGTCCTTCCTCGGATCAGTCCCGCCCACATAGCCATGTGCCGTGCGCTGGATAATCTGCGCACCGCCAAAGGCAAACACACCGCTCGGTTCTTCGACATCAATGTCATGACCTTTGGCGCGCAGTGCTTTGACCACTTCAGGGTCAAACGCACGCTCCACTGCGACTTTCAGGCCGGATTCGATCCTCCAGCGCGGTGCGTCGGCAGCGGCTTGCGGGTTCTGTTTGTAGCGCAGGATGCGCATCATCATTTGCAAGTGACCCTGCGCCTGCATCGGGCCGCCCATCAGACCGAATGACATCAACGGCGTGCCATCGGCATTCATCACAAATCCGGGGATGATGGTGTGGAACGGACGCTTGCGCGGTGCCACGTAGTTAACGTGCTGTGGGTCGAGAGAGAAGCCTGCACCACGGTTCTGCATGCTGATACCGGTGCCGGGCACCACCACACCTGAGCCGAAGCCCATGTAGTTGGACTGGATGAACGAAATCATCATGCCGCTTTCATCAGCGGCCGACAGGTACACCGTGCCACCCGGCTTGGGCGAGCCATGCCCAGGATTGGCGGCCTGATCGGTTACCAGTCCGGCGCGCTCCATCAAGTAGGCCTTGCCCAGCAAGTCGGCTGAGGGCACGCGCATGTGCTCGCTGTCGGCGACATGCTCGTCGAGGTCGGCCAGCGCCAGTTTCATCGCTTCCAGCACCGGGTGTACGGTCTCAAGGCTGTCCACCGGATGCTCGCCGACGCCCAGCGCTTCGAGCATGGTCAGGCCCGCGAGGGTGGCAATACCCTGACCGTTAGGCGGCAGTTCGTGGACCACGGCACCGGCGTACGGCACTGACAGTGTTTCGATCCAGTCCACGGTATGCGTCGCCAGATCATCGAGGCTCATCACGCTGCCATTGGCATTGGCGTGAGCAATGATTGCCTCTGCCAGTTCCCCCCGATAGAACGCTTCGCCTTTGGTGTGTGCAATCAGCTCCAGCGTACGGGCATGGTCCTTGAGCTGGATTTTCTCCCCGGCCAACGGCGCCTTGCCATCCGGCATGAAGCACTCGGCGAAACCGGGTTGATCCTTGAGCAAATGCGAGCCGCGTTTCCACAGCTCGGCGATGATCGGCGTCACCTGATAGCCATCGCGGGCGTAGCCAATCGCCGGTTCGGCCAGGGTAGCGAAGGGCAGTTTGCCGTAACGCTCGGACAATGCGACCCAGGCCGACACCGCACCCGGCACGCTGACGGCAGGCCAGCCACGTTGCGGCATCTGGCTTTGTCCAGCGAAGTACTCGGGCGTCCAGGCTTGTGGCGCGCGGCCGGAGGCATTCAGACCTTGCAGCTTGCTGCCGTCCCAGACGATGGCGAAAGCGTCGCTGCCAATCCCGCAACCGGTGGGCTCGACCACGGTCAGCACCATGGCCGCAGCGATGGCCGCGTCGACCGCATTACCACCACGGCGCAGCATGTCCAGCCCGGCCTGAGCGGCCAAAGGCTGGGAACAGGCGACCATGTTGTTGCCCATCACCGGCGAGCGTGCCGAAGCGTAAGGTTGGCTGTAATCCAGATCATCGAACATAAGCGTTTCTCTTTGGCAGAAAACGAACGGGTTAGCCCTTGGGGTCCAGCGCATCGCGCAGGCCGTCACCCAACAGGTTGAAACACAGGACCGTGAGGTAGATCGCCACGCCGGGCGCAATCGACATCCATGGCGCCTGCTCCATGAAATTCTTTGCCGTATTGAGCATCGAGCCCCAGGACGGCGACGGTGGTTGCTGGCCCAGGCCAAGGAACGACAGGCTGGCCTCAGCCAGAATCGCTGAAGCAATGGTCAGCGTCGCCTGCACCACCAGCGGCGACATCACGTTGGGCAGCACGTAACGCAGGATGATCCAGCGATCCGGCAGACCAATGGCGCGAGCCCCCTCCAGATAATCCTCGTGCTTGATCGACAGCACCTGGCCGCGGGTCAGTCGGGCAAAGATCGGCATGGCGGACAGGCCGATGGCGATCATCGCGTTGGTCAGGCTCGGGCCGAGAAAGGCACCCAGGGCGATGGCCAGTACCAGAAACGGACAGGACAGCAGTGCTTCCATGACCTGCGAAATGAGCATGTCCAGCTTGCCGCCGAAGTAGCCGGCCAACAGGCCCAGGGGCACGCCGATGAACATGGCGATGGCCACCGAAACACCACCGGCCAGCAGCGAACTGCGGGCGCCATACAGCAGGCGCGAAAACAGATCGCGGCCCAGTTCGTCGGTGCCCAGCCAGTAGATCAACGAAGGCGCTTTACGCACGGCGAGGAAGTTGGCTTTGAGCGGATCATGGGGCGCGATCCATGGCGCCAGAACGGCCGCCAGAACAAACAGCAGCAACACCGCCGCGCCAATCACCGCGCCTTTGTTGGCGAGAAATTTCTTCAGGAACGGCGAGCGGCTGCGGGGCAGGATCGCGCTGTGCGGGAGGCTGGCAATACCGGTCATCAGGCAGTCCTCAAACGCGGGTTGATCAAGCGGTAGAGCACGTCGGCAAGCAGGTTCAACAGCAGAAAGCCAATCGCGACACACAGCACCACGCCTTGCACCACGGCGTAATCACGGTTGAAAACAGCGTCGACGATCATCTTGCCGAAGCCCGGAATGCTGAACACCTGCTCGGTCAGCACTGCGCCACCCAGCAACTCACCGAACAGCAAGGTCGTCAGCGTCACGATGGGCATCAGCGCGTTGCGCAACGCATGCTTGAGAATCACCGTGCGTGGGAACAACCCTTTGGCTCGGGCAGTACGGACGTAATCGGTGCGTAACACTTCGAGCATGGCGCTGCGCGTGTGGCGCATGAGGATTCCCGACAACCCGGCACCCAGTACGAACGCCGGCAGGATCAAGGTCTTCAGGTTTTGCCCGAAGTCTTCACCCATAGGCACAAAGCCGGAGGCAGGCAGCCATTGCAGTTTCACCGCAAAGATCATGATCAGCAGGATGCCCAGCCAGAAATGCGGAATGGAAATCCCCGACAGCGCGACCACGTTGGCCCCGTAATCCACGGCGGTGCCTTTGCGCACCGCCGAGATGATGCCGGTGGGAATGCCGATCAACAGCGCAATCAGCAAGGCCAGCACCGCCAGCTCGATGGTCACTGGCAGCTTGGACGCCAGCAGTGTGGTCACCGGTTGCTCGGTGCGCAGCGAAGTACCGAAGTCGCCGGTCAGCACGTTGCCGACCCAGTTCAGGTATTGCACCGGGAGCGGGTCGTCGAGCCGATATTTATCGCGCAGGTATTCCATGACCGCCGGATCGCGCTCTTCACCGGCCATGGCCAGCACCGGGTCACCCGGCAGCAACTTCTGCAGGGTAAAGACGAACAGCGAAACCAGAATTAACGTCGGTATCGAGCTGAGCAGGCGTCGCAGAATGAACATCAGCATGCCGGAACCTCGCAGGTGCGTCCGTCAATCATGGCTTGAATGCGACATTGGCCAGACGAATCAGGCCGTCCGGGTTCGGTACAAAACCGGTCACGTTGTTACGCATGGCAATGATTCGCGGGTCGAAATACAGGTAAGTGGTCGGTACCTCATCGGCCAACAAGCGCAGCGCTTCGTTGTACAGCGCCTGGCGTTGTGGAACGTCGTTGACGGTACGCGCTTTGTTCAGCAACTCGTCGAGTTTGGCATTGCAGTACTTGCCGTCGTTCTGGCCGCCTTTGCAGGTCACGAACTGATGGATATCGCCATCCGGATCAGGGCGACCCGACCAGGCGCTCATGCCGATCTGGAAGTTGCCGCTTGCCTGTTCGCTCAGCATCGTGGCGTATTCAGTGGCAATCAGGTTGACCTTGAAGCCCGCTTCTTCAGCCATGGCCTGAATGATCTGCCCGACTTGTTGTGCAATAGGGTTGTTGGCCACTTTCAGGTCCACCGCCAGCGGCAGCTTTACCCCGGCTTCGGCCAGCAGCGCCTTGCTTTTCTCGACATCGCGAGCCGGGATCGGCAGGTCCTTGTCGTAATACGGGCTGTTTTTCGGGAACGGCTGAGCGCTTGGGGCGTACAGGCCCTCAAACACCACCTGGTTAATGGCATCGCGGTCGATGGACAGCTCAAACGCTTTGCGTACACGCTTGTCTTTGCCCATTGGCGAGTTGGCTTTTTCACCGTTGCCGATGTTGAACATCAGCTGCATGTAGCCCAGGCCGGGTGTGTTGTAGATGGCCAGCTTGCTGTCGCCCTTGACGGTTTTCACATCGGTTGGCGCAACGCGCTCGATGATGTCCAGGTCGCCGGAGCGCAGGTTAGCCAGGCGCACCGAGGTGTCCGGAATCGGCAGGAACACCACTTTGTCGAAGTGATAAGCCTGTTTGTTCCAGTAATGGTCGAAACGCTCCAGCACGATGCGATCCTGCTGCACGCGTTGCACGAATTTATAAGGGCCGGAGCAGACAGGGCTGGAGGCGAACTCGCCTTGCGCAGCTTTCGGCGCGAGCATCATCCCGGCGCGGTCCGAGAGTTGCGACACCAGCGTGGCATCGGCCTGTTTGAGTTTGATGGCGACGGTCTTTGTGTCGATCACTTCCACGCTGTCCACTGAGGCCAGCTCGCTTTTACGCAGGGAGTCGGGGAGGGTGCGGGCGCGATCGAGGTTGAACTTCACCGAGGCGGCATCAAAAGGTTCGCCGTCGTGGTACGTCACGCCTTCGCGCAAGGTCATGGTCAGGGTTTTGCCGTCCTCGCTCCAGCTCCAGGCAGTGGCCAGTTGTGGCGCGTAAGTCAGGTCCGGGTTGACGTCCACCAGCTTGTCGCACAGCGCGGTATAGACCAGACGTCCGGAATAGGTGCGCGAACGATGCGGGTCAAGCACATCGGGATCGTCCTGGATGCCGATGCGCAACGTCGATTCGGCAAAGGCGGCGTGAGTGGCCAGCAATAACAAGGTTGCTGTCATGACGCGTGCAATTTTCATGGCTGGCTCTCCACTGCGAGGGATTGATGGTGCTTGAACAGATTCAGGCGCTGGGTGTAGGCAGCGCTGGGTGTCGGAAGGATCAATGGGCCGCTGCCCGCATTGGCGATTTCACGCCAGAAGTGGCAAGCCACCTGGCGTTCGGCCTCAACGGTTTCCATGACCGGCGCTGCTTCTTTGCACAGCGCACGGGCATGCGCGCAACGGGTATGAAACCGGCAACCCGAAGGCGGGCGGCTCGGGCTGGGCATGTCGCCGCCGAGCAAGGGACGCGGCTGGCGCAGGTCCGGGTGGCTGACCGGCACCGCAGCCATCAACGCCTGGGTATAAGGATGCAGAGGGGCTTCGAACAGCGCGTTGACCGGCGCCAGTTCAACGATTTCACCCAGATACATCACCGCTACGCGGTCGCTCATGTGGCGAATCACGGCCAGTCCATGAGCAACAATCACCAGGGTCAGGCCGAATTGATGCTTGAGGTCTTCGAGCAGGTTGACCACTTGCGCCTGCACCGAGACGTCCAGCGCCGAGACCGGCTCGTCACCAAGGATCAAGCGCGGCTCGGAAGCCAGTGCGCGGGCAATGCCGATGCGCTGGCGCTGGCCACCGGAGAACTCATGGGGATGCCGACCGCCGTGCTCTGGAGCAAGACCTACCGTGCGCAGCAACTCGGCGACCCTGGCCTGACGGTCGCTGCGGCTGGCTTTGCTGTGCAGCCAGATCGGTTCGCCAACGATGGATTCCACGGTCATGCGTGGATTCAGCGAGGCGAACGGGTCCTGGAAAATGATCTGCAGGTCACGGCGTACCTGACGCAGTTTTTCCGGCGTCAGGTTGGCCAGGTTGCGGCCCTCGTAAATCACGTCGCCCGCGGTTGGCTGCAGCAGGTTGAGCAGCAGGCGGCCAAGGGTTGATTTGCCCGAGCCGGACTCGCCTACCAATGCCAGCGTCTCGCCCTTGCGGACTGACAGGTTGACCTCATTAACGGCCTGTACAGGCGGCTTCTTCGGCTGCAAAAGACCGCTTTCCACGGCGAAGTGCTTGCTCAGGCCGATGCCTTCCAGAATGGGTTTCTGCGCGTTGCTGTCGGGGCTGACGCGCCCGGCGATGTCTGGTTTGGAAAGGTTCACGCACTGACTCCCACATGCTGTTCCAAAGGCGCACGGATGCACGCGGCGAAGTGTCCGGGGGACAACTCAAGCAGCGGCGGACGCTCGTCCCGGCATTGCTGGATCACAAACGGGCAGCGACCGGCGAAACGGCATCCGCCGGGCATTTCTACAGGCGTCGGCACTCGCCCATTAATTGTGGCCAGGCGACCTTCACGAGGCCCCATCGATGGCATCGAACCCATCAGGCCGATGGTGTACGGATGCTGCGGATCATCGAACAGGGTCTTCACCGGGGCGCTTTCCACCACGCGCCCGGCGTACATCACCATCACGTCGTCGGCGACTTCGGCGACCACACCCAGATCGTGGGTGATCAGGATCATCGCGGTGCCAGTTTCGTTTTGCAGGTTGGCGATCAACGAGAGGATCTGCGCCTGAATCGTCACGTCCAGCGCAGTGGTCGGTTCGTCGGCAATGATCAGCGCCGGATCGTTGGCCAGCGCCATGGCGATCATCGCCCGTTGACGCATGCCGCCGGAGAGTTCGTGAGGGTAAGCGTCCAGTCGCTGGCGGGCATCCGGCACCCGGACCTTTTCGAGCATTTCCAGGGCCCGCTGCCGAGCGTCCTTGCCTGAGAGACCTTGATGACGGATCACGCTTTCGGCGATCTGCTCGCCGATGGTGAAGACCGGGTTCAGGGAGGTCATGGGTTCCTGAAAGATCATCGCCATGCGGTTGCCGCGCACGTCCAGCAGACGCTCCTCGGACATGCCCAGCAATGCCTCATCGATCAGCAACGAGGCGCTCGCGCTAACCTCGGCAGTCGCGGGCAACAGGCCCATCAGTCCCATGGACGTCACACTCTTGCCACAACCGGACTCGCCAACGATGGCCAGGGTCTTGCCCCGTTTAACGGTAAACGATACGCCGTCGACGACGTTGGCAGGGGCACCGGCAAAACGTACGGTCAGATCGCTGACGCTGAGTACGGTGCCGTCGCAGGTCTCGTTAAGGTGGGCGTTGGCGCTCATGAGCTGGCCTCCAGATCGTGATTGATGACGTTGTCCAGCGCCTGTTGCAGCGCCCGTAAATGGCCGCGCATGGCCGTGGCGGCCTTGATCGGGTCGCGCGTTTCGATGGCGCTGACGATGTCGTCGTGATCGTGGCTATAGGTGTCGAGTCGGTCGGCATTGCGTGCCCGTTGACGCAGATCTCGCCAGGTCGGGTCCAGCCGGATCGCATCCAGCATTTCGAAGATGTCCAGCATCAGACGGTTGCCCGCAGCCTCGGCAATGGCCCGGTGGAGCGCGCTGTCCCATAGCTCAATGCCTTCCGCATCGGTCTGCTCGGCGACTTGCTGGCGAGTGGTGCGCTCGGCAAGGCGGCGCAGAATCGCCATCTGCTCACCGTTGGCTCGCACTGCGGCGAGAGACGCCAATGCCGGCTCCAGATGCAGACGCGCCTCCATGACCTCACTGAAGTTGGTCCGACTGGAAAGCCGGGCGAAACTCATGGCAGCACTGGGCGGCGTAGGTCCGACAAAGGTTCCTTTGCCTTGCCGTCGCCAGATCTGGCCTTCGGCTTCCAGCACCGACAGGGCGCGACGAATAGCCCGTCGGCTAACCCCGAAATCAGCCGCCAGATCCCGTTCGGTAGGCAACGCTCTTTGAGGGAATGCAGCATGCTGGGCAACGATCTGCCGCAAGGCATCCAGTGCCAGTTTCGACGTGTTATCGATGGGGGTGTCAGGTTCGAACCTTTGCATCGTGGTACTCGCGCCAGACCAGAAAAAGACGCCCTGAGCTGCCTACAGGCAGATATTCGAGGCAAAAGGGCTGGTGCAAGAGCGATGCCAATGGAAATTGGTTTGCCCGGTTGTTAGTCGCTGGATGCCCGGCGAATGCCGGAAATCAATGCTGGCGGGCCAATGCTGAAAGGTTCGGCTGATTGGGCCAGGGTATGAAAGAAGATTGGTTCGCAGATGCGCGGACCAATTTTAGGGTGATGCGGGTTTTGTTGCATGAATGCGGGCGTAGTGCGCCAGCGAGGCGCGTGTTTTGTCGGGGGTTATCGGGTGCTGCCGGGACTGGGTTGTTTTACAGCGCGCGCAGGACATGTGCTTGCATGTTCCAGTCGAGGATTCCCTGGCAAAGGGCGAGGTGATGTTGGTGTTGTACTTGCCGCTCAGCCCTGAGCAGGTATGGTGTAGGCGACAAGTTGAAAACCGGGCCTCCCTGAGCAGCGTTACAACGATATTTTTCTAGGCGCGATACAGGTCGTTTTTCGCGCTGACGATACAAGGATTATTTTCATGAAAGCTTTTCAGATTGGCTCTCAACAAGGCCTGGACGCTTTGACCGCGACCACTCGGCCCGAGCCGATTGCAGGGCCGGGAGAAGCCATTGTGGCGCCTCGTCTGGTGAGTCTCATAAGCCGCGATGTTCAAATACTGCGCGGCACATACGGTGCCAGACAGCTGCCAGAGCGCATTCCCATGTCCGAAGGTGTCGGTGACGTCATCGCAACAGGCGAGGGCGTCAGCCAGGTCAAGCCGGGCGACCGGGTTATCTGCGGTCACTTCCTGGCTCAGTACCCAGCAGGTTTAATGACGGCAACTTTCGACCTGCGCAGAAAATTTTAAGATACCAATTTCATCAGCCCCGCATTATCCAAGTGATAGCGCGCATGCCAGCCCCTTTAGATTGTGGATCGAAGGTGGACATCTATGCCATCTTGGAGCGACTGATCGTTATGACAGATTGCACGTAACCTGCGGGCGAAATCTGGACGTGCTATTCCCGATCAGCGCCGATCCCGACGTATTGATGTCGACTCCAGGCAGGCCGAAGAGAGAGGCCAATTGATCCGGCGACCTTGGCCTTAACCCTGCGCCCATCATGAGTGTGGCTAATGTTCTTTTGAAATCAATTCGTTTTTGTTCATGTAGCCTCCCTGCTTAAAATACGTGTAGCTCTTCACGATGGCCGATCTACAGACCGTTGAGTGAAGGAACAGAGTGTTGAGCAAAAATGAAAGAGGCCAGGCGCCATTTCAGGTTTGTCCAAAATACAGGTGCGGTTCACAATGAACAACGAATTCACATTTGCTATAAAGAGCATTTGTTTTGATGAAAACTACTTCCCCTCAGAAAATACGCGTATTACGACCAACTTTGCCAATCTGGCGAGAGGGGAGAGTCGGCAGCAAAATCTGCGCAACACTTTGAAGATGATTAATAATCGCTTTAATGCGTTGGCGCACGAGGGTAATTCCACGGGTGATCGTTACACGGTCGAGCTGGACATTATCTCCGCTGAAATGAAAATTGGTACTGAAGGTCGCAGCCACGCTATTCCTTTGATCGAGATTTTGAAGACAACGATTCTTGATCGAGAAACCAATGAACGTATAAGTGGCATAGTAGGAAATAATTTCTCATCCTACGTGCGGGACTATGACTTTAGTGTGCGGCTGCTGGAGCACAACAAGAACCAGTCGGAATTCAGCACCCCAAATGACTTTGGCGATTTGCACGGAAAACTGTTCAAGAGCTTCGTCAATTCAAGCACTTACAAAGAGCACTTTGACAAGCTGCCTGTCATCTGCCTCAGCGTATCAAGTACCCGGACATACCTGCGAACCGAAAGCCAGCACCCTGTCCTGGGCTTTGAGTACCAGCAAGATGCGTACTCTTTGACAGATGAATATTTCAAGAAAATGGGCTTGAAGGTTCGTTATTTCATGCCGCCGAACAGTGCTGCGCCACTGGCTTTCTACTTTTCAGGGGATCTGCTCGGTGATTACACCGATCTTGAGTTGATCGGCACCATTAGCACAATGGATACGTTCCAGAAAATCTACCGTCCTGAGATCTACAATGCAAACTCCGCAGCTGGAAAGTTCTACCAGCCTAGCTTGAAGAATCAGGACTATTCATTGACTCTAATTATTTATGATCGAGAAGAGCGTAGCCGACTGGCTACTGAACAGGGAAAGTTTGCCGAAGAGCAATTTATCAAGCCCTATAAGGCCGTTCTTGATCAATGGTCTGTTCGCTGCACGCTTTAATTAATTTGAAATCAAGGTCTTATTCGATGAAGAAACTGTTGCCTACTTCGACCGCTGGTAGCTTGCCTAAACCTTCTTGGCTTGCACAACCTGAAACGCTTTGGTCACCCTGGAAATTGAAGAATGAAGAACTGATCGAAGGTAAACAGGATGCTTTGCGCCTCTCCTTGCAAGAGCAGCAACTGGCCGGCATTGATATCGTCAGTGATGGCGAACAGACCCGTCAGCATTTTGTGACGACCTTCATCGAGCATCTTGAAGGTGTCGATTTCGAAAATCGTGAAACCGTCCGGATTCGTGATCGCTACGATGCCAGCGTCCCGACGGTGGTGGGTGCCGTTGCCCGGAAAACGCCAGTGTTCGTTGAAGACGCCAAATTTTTGCGCCAGCAGACCAAGCAGCCGATTAAATGGTCCTTGCCTGGCCCAATGACGATGATTGACACCCTATACGATGCTCACTACAAAAGCCGTGAAATACTGGCTTGGGAATTCGCGAAGATTCTCAATCAGGAGGCCAGAGAGCTGGAGGCTGCCGGGGTAGATATCATTCAGTTCGATGAGCCTGCATTCAACGTGTTTTTTGACGAGGTGAATGACTGGGGTGTAGCCACCTTGGAACGAGCAATCGAAGGGCTCAAATGCGAAACCGCCGTGCATATTTGCTATGGCTATGGCATCAAGGCCAACACCGACTGGAAGAAGACGCTGGGTTCAGAGTGGCGACAGTACGAAGAAGCGTTTCCCAAGCTGCAAAAATCCGGCATCGATATTATCTCGCTGGAGTGCCATAACTCTCACGTACCTATGGATCTGCTTGAACTCATTAGGGGTAAAAAAGTGATGGTAGGAGCCATTGACGTGGCGAGCCATACCATTGAGACGCCTGAGGAAGTCGCCCATACCCTGAGAAAGGCACTCCAGTTCGTCGATGCCGACAGGCTCTATCCATGCACTAACTGCGGCATGGCACCGTTGCCACGTCGAGTCGCCAGCGGCAAGCTGCACGCGTTGAGTGCTGGTGCAGAAATCGTACGTAGAGAACTCTATAGCGAGCGCTGAGCTACATTCGCAAATGGCGTACGTAGGTTGAGTGGGCGATCAGGTCGATTTTGATCGACGGGCCGCTTTCAAAATTGAAGAAGGCTGAAGCCAGCCAGATTATCGGGCCACTTCAGGCGCGGGAGCTGCTTTTGATCCTACTCCCCCTGTTTATGCTTATGAGGTTTCAGTTTTGGATGATCCTTTTGCTTTTCAGGCGTGACTCTCTGCCTCTTGTCCGGGGTGCCATCCTCGTTCGTTCTCTTAGGGCCAGGTTTAATACTCATCGTCGATTTCCTTTATCGCTTGGGTTGTTAAATCCTGCTTTGTAGATATCCCAGCCCCTTATAACTGTCAATAGGAGGAAAGCAAAGTTCGCGTAGTCAAAGTATAGGCATTCGGATTTCAATAGCCGACTTGGTCATGACTTGGATGCCGCGAACTCAGGGCTTCATCGAGCTGCTTGAATCGCTCCCTAGCTTTTATGTATTTACGTAACGTCTCCCATTCAGCCGCCTGCTGCCCCCATCACAGGCAGCAGGCTTCCCAAAGCAAACGCCGACGCTGGCGGCTATTCCAGAGGTTCAGTAACTTTGGCCGCTGGAATACGCCTAGCTGATGGCGTGATGGGGCACCTATGCAGTAAGTTTTCGCCGCGCCTCTAATTCGTCACGCCATTTTTTAAGGGATTCGATGTCTACCTTAAGCTCCGCCTCCTCCGGTGGCTGAACCGGCGTCTCATCGGATTGGCTGTGCTCAAAGCAGCTGAACTTCGTCATCAGCTCATCAATGCGCTGAAGCTCCTCGTGAGTGATCCCAAGCAGAGCAGGAAGACGTCCATCGGTGGAAATTCCCCGGCGGTGACGTACAACGATTTTCTGTAGCAGGTCGTCCTCAACGGAGCGTTCGATCAACTTGCGGAAATCGCTACAGATGCCCT
Organism: Pseudomonas syringae; assembly: GCF_023278085.1. Taxonomy (NCBI): domain Bacteria; kingdom Pseudomonadati; phylum Pseudomonadota; class Gammaproteobacteria; order Pseudomonadales; family Pseudomonadaceae; genus Pseudomonas; species Pseudomonas syringae. Next base: position 2,674,530 of record NZ_CP066265.1, read on the forward strand.
GGGCAAGCGCGTAGTAGGCTGCCGCGCCAGCTGTTATGGAGTGCCAGGGCAAGCTGGACTCTGGAGGCCGACATCACCGGTCGGTATAACGAAGGTGTGGACCCCGCAACATTGGAATTTCAAAAAGCCGGGCGGGCAGGGCTCATCCTCCAGTTGGACGGTTTCAGCTGGGCACCGCCGATAACTCGGAGAACCTTTCTTGAGACCTTTCGTCTCGACGCGCTTGTCACGATGAGTGACGGTACCAACTACCCGTATTGCCCCATTCTGATGGAGTACACGCCTGCCGGACGGTTATTCATCCATGAGAGCCGGAGTTCATAGTCGCCAATGGTGCTGGCAACCCCGATCAGCCCTTCGTACCTGTAGAACTATGTGAGGAGCTGGACGCCCTGCGAAGGGTGAACCTGATGGTCGCAAAAGCACGATTTCACCGTGGTGGTTTCGCTCCAACAGCCCGCGCCTCAACGGTCTTCATCAGCAGGACAGGTTGCAAAATCGCGGGTCAGAGGCTGTGCAGCTCGCCTATGTGGCGAGTTCCAGGCCACAGCACATACTGATTTCGTCGGTGATAACGTTCGAAGGCAAGGATCGGACTGTGCTGATGCACTTGGGCTCAAGGAGCTTAGATCACCTATATATAAATATAAGACGCTTTGCGACCCAAGTCTTCCAGCCGAAGGGAGCGCGCGCAAGCTCTCGAATTTCCGCCAATCCTCAAAGGCAGAAATCAAGCTGGGCAATGAGGACCAGGGAGGAGGGTGCACATTTCGCAAATGTTGAATAGCATTTTGTGATAGATCTCAGCCTGTCAGAATCAGCCCGCACTCGCCTCTAAACCTCAAATTCTTAGCTCATTTATATAGACGTAATTTTTGACGTCGACGCGCAGCGGTTCTGGAGCGCATTTAAAGACTCGTATCCGAGCCGACTACGTGTATTGTCGAATCCAAAATCCTGAAGCGAAACCATAATAGCTGCTGCGCGGATAGTATCGAGCCTAGCAGCAGCGACTAACGCAGTATCCTGTTCCGTCATGCCATCTTGGGTCATCATACTCACAGCAGTTTGACTGATGTCTTTAATCACGTTACGTACCTGTCTCGACGTTATGCCGGGGCGACCTCCTAAAGTAGTGAAAACAGCCAAGTCAGCTGAAGCGCGATCGCTTTTAGCGATAGCTCTCGCTTTTAAGTATCGCTCAAAATAGCGTGAGAATACCTCCGGTGCCTGTAAACAAAAAACGCGTTCTGCGTCGATGGCACAGTAGGTCAGTATGGTATTTTTTTCCTGGAAATTACGTAATGAGGGACGCCAGGATTTGCTGCCTGAAATAAGTCTAACTGGAACAAGCATGAATATAATCATCGCTAAAATAAAAAGTGATCGTTCATGAGCGCTGTCATGCTCACACATTTTCTCCGCGGCCTTTAATAGGTAATTCAAATGGGTTCGCTCCAGTCGTCCAATAAGTGAAACGCTTCTTTCAGTAAGACTATCGATAAAAGACTCTTCGATATGCCTAGCAGGATTCGTAACTGCTAGCTGGCGTTTCTCCAAATAGTGAAAAAATTGCGTGCATACTGATCGAATACTCTTAAGCGCCTTGGCTTTTGCCACTGAGTTTTCGGCAGCAGTTGAAAAAGGGCGCCACCTGCGATTGATGATGTAGTAGCCATCACTGTTCCGCTTAAATCGGCGCATTGCGCTGCGACCAACCCAGCTTTCTGGGGGAGAAGCACAGAATCTAAGGAATTCTTTAATATCGCTGATACCGACCTTGGAAACGGGGGTTTTATTAATGATCCACGCCCACAGCAATAATCGCTCAGTGATGCCTCGATAATAAAAAAAGTGGTACTAACGTCCGCTGCCTGGTCATAGTTTGCATAGCCCTGGAGGAAATCCTTCGCCGAATCGAAGATCAAGACGGGATCTAGTTCAACGCTGAAGCTCGCTAGGTAATCGGCAAGTTCAGGGTGCAAAGTGAAATATACGTCGGACGAAAGCGCTATCGCATCCTGATCAGAGAACATGGGGCGAGGTTCAGTCATAACGATTCTCCGATGAAATAGCTTAAAATAGCTCATAGAAGTCGATATGCCAGCTCCGGTGACGCTTTCGGTCTAATATTTACGGATACTCGATGCAGATGAAATCCGCCTCTATGACATTCAACGTTGAATCCTAAGGTGTTGAAAATCCAGCGCTTTCAAATGTGATGCCTCCTAGCCCTAGCATCTATGAACACCTAGAAATATTCGTATGTCGATCAGGTTTCGCGGATTTGGGGACGTGCCCGTGTAGGAGAGCACTTACGAATGATCGGCTAACGCTTGATTTTTAAGTATTTTTTTTGATTTTCAGGATTAGCATTAATGGCTGACAGTCACATTTAGTGACATTGGACAACAGCGTTAACGAAACAAACAGATACAGTTTAACATAATATACATTATGCGTACCTACGTCTTGCCAACCCGGGCAGTCCCCCAGCCACATTTCAACTGACGCACCTTCCAAAAATATTCCTGACTAAACCTGTGCAAAACCGCCGTCTACAAACATTTCACTGCCTGTCATGAAGCTGCTCTCATCTGAAGCCAGGAACAACGCTGCTGCGGCGACTTCTTCTGATAGACCCATGCGCCCCAGAGGTAACTGCCCAACCATCGAATCAATCACCGCGTCGCGCTGGCCTGTACCTGCAAGCGCAAGGTCCAGGCCAGGCGTAGAGATCGGTCCGGGTGAAAGTACGTTGACCCGAATGCCGGTGCCTTTCAGATCAAGCGCCCAGCTTCTGGCGAAATTACGCAACGCAGCCTTCGTGGCGCTGTAGACGCTGAACGCCTGGGTGCCCATGGTCGCGGTCGTCGAGCCGGTCAGGATTATAGAGCTGCCGCTGTGCATCAACGGTAGCGCCTTTTGTACGGTAAACAGTGTGCCTTTCACGTTGACGCCAAAGGTACGATCAAAGGATTGCTCGGTAATCGATCCGAGCGGCTGAAAATCTCCGAGACCTGCGTTTGCAAATAGAATATCGATCCGGCCCTTGGTAGCTTTGACCTGCGTGTAAACGCGATCCAGGTCGTCCAGTTTCGAAATATCAGCCTGGATCGCGGTCGCCGTGGGGCCAATCAGCTGCAGTGCTTTATTCAATTCCTCTTGCCTGCGCCCGATAATCACAACTTCTGCGCCTTCTGCAGCGAAGCCCAAGGCACTCGCCAGGCCAATACCGGTGCCACCGCCAGTGATCACTGCAACTTTACCGCTGAGCCTGTTCATGATGGATTCTCAAAGAAGTTGAGACCCCACTGTAGATCCACGCATTCAATATGGATAGTATGCACCTTTTGGTAAGTACCCCATCAGCGAGCCTCACCATGTTCAATACTCCCTTCAGTTGTGGGCTGGACGCTGCGCTGGCAGTGATCGGCGGAAAGTGGAAACCTCTGATTCTTTATCATTTGGCAAAAGATGTTCATCGCTACGGTGAGCTCAAGCGCGCAGTTAGAGGCGTGAGCGATAAAGTCTTGATTCAGCAGTTGAAAGAGCTTGAGCGCGATGAAATTATTTCGCGGATTGACTTCAAGGAAATTCCGCCAAAGGTTGAATACTCTCTGACGCCATTCGGGCAATCGCTGGCCACCGCATTAACAGCACTGTGTGAATGGGGCACCCACCATATGCAAACGGTAGAACGTATCAGCGAACATCGCATGAACGCTTTTCCGTCTGTCAGTGAGTAATGCTATGGTTGGCAGAGACCGGTCCCCTGCCCTCGATTGACAGCCCACTACATATAACTCAACTAAAGGGACATTTAGTTGAGTTATTCTTATACTCCTGAAGTCTGGCGCTTCATCCCCCCTGCATAACGCGGCGTCACACTCTTTGGCCGCAGCCCATGCCAACCCGCAATCAACCCTGCTCGCCGGTTATAAAACGTCAATACGGCTCACATCACGCGTTGGCAACTTTAAATTTTTGCGTATACCACGCTCATCCTGAACCATCGCTGTCTGCCCATGCCTGGCCACATGAAACTCCACCTCTGCATTAAGAATTTTACATGGAGTAATAGCCATATTGTCACAAATATAACATCCACCCTATTCTATGATCCAAAGCGCAAGGCAAAACAAAAAAACAACCTGCCCTGAACAATTTTTTTATATTCGACCCATTACTTTCATCGCTCTCAGACTTCGTGGCGCCCGCCTGGGCACTGTATGAATATAAAAACACAGACAGCTGTTATTCAGGATATATGCGCTTTTTATATACCTATATGAAACACCACAGGAAATACATCAATGAGCGAAGCCTTTCTGGCGTTTTCACGCCCTTCCATGGGTGATGAAGAAATTGCTGCGGTAACGCGTGTGCTTCGCTCCGGGTGGATTACGACCGGGCCTGAATGTCAGAAACTTGAAGAGCAATTCGCCGAACGGGTTGGCGCCAGGCAGGCTATTGCGCTGTCTTCGGCTACCGGGGCTATGCATGTTGCGTTGCTCGCGCTGGGTGTCGGGCCGGGTGATGAGGTGATTACGCCGTCGCAGACCTGGGTGTCGACGGCAAACATGATTTGCTTGCTGGGCGCTACGCCGGTGTTTGTCGATGTTGACCGCGACACGCTGATGACCAGCGCAGCGCTCATCGAACGCGCCATCACCCCGCGCACCAAAGCAATCGTTCCGGTTCACTACGCTGGTGCAGCATTTGATCTCGATCCGCTTTATGCGCTGGCAGACCGGCACGGTATCGCGGTGATCGAGGATGCCGCACATGCCGTCGGTACCCGCTACAAGGGGCGGCCGATAGGGAGCCACGGCACGGCGATCTTCTCGTTTCACGCGATCAAGAACATGACCTGTGCCGAAGGCGCAATGTTTGTGACCCATGATGCCCAGTTGGCTGATCGCGTCCGGCAACTGAAATTTCATGGTCTGGGTGTCGACGCCTATGACCGTCTGACCCTGGGTAGAAAGCCTCAGGCCGAGGTTATCGAGCCAGGCTTCAAATACAACCTGGCAGACATCAACGCGAGTATTGCGCTGGTGCAGTTGCAGCGTCTGGATGCGATCAATGCCAAGCGCCAGATGCTCGCCAGACATTATCTTCAGCGTCTTGCCGAGAGCCCGGTTCAGCCCCTCGCCCTGCCCCGCTACGCGCAACAACACGCCTGGCACCTGTTCATTCTGCGCATCGATCCCGAGCGCTGCGGGCTGGATCGTGACGCGTTCATGAAGGCCTTGCAGGCGCAGAACATCGGCACGGGCATCCATTTCATTGCGACTCACCTGCACAGTTACTACCGGAAACGATTCCCTGAGGTTCACCTGCCTGATACCGAATGGAACTCATCAAGGCTTTGCTCCATCCCGCTGTTTCCCGACATGACCCTCGACGATGTCGAGCGGGTGGTCAGTGCCATTGAATCAATCCTGGAATCCAGCCATTGAAACCTTACCCAATCAACCGCGTGTCGATCGTCATTCCGGTCTACAACGAGCAACAAAGCCTGCCGGAACTGTTGCGGCGCACCGAGGCGGCCTGTGCGCAACTGAATCACGCTTTTGAAATCGTGCTGGTAGATGACGGCAGCCGCGATGACTCGGCGGAGATCCTGCAACAGGCAGCGGCGCGGGACGGCAGCCCCTTTATTGCGGTGATCCTGAACCGCAATTACGGTCAGCACGCGGCGATCATGGCCGGGTTCGAGCAATGCAAAGGCGACGTGGTGATCACCCTTGACGCTGACCTGCAAAATCCACCCGAGGAAATTCCCCGCCTGGTCACACTCGCCGAGCAAGGATATGACGTCATCGGCACCGTGCGCAGCAATCGTCAAGACTCGGCCTGGCGGCGCTGGCCATCGAAACTCATCAACCTGGCCGTGCAGCGCTCCACCGGCGTGGCCATGAGCGATTACGGCTGCATGCTCAGGGCCTACCGTCGCACGATCGTCGACGCGATGCTGGCCTGCCGGGAGCGCAGCACCTTCATTCCGATTCTGGCCAACACCTTCGCGCGGCACACGACTGAAGTACTGGTCGAGCACGCCGAGCGCGAGCATGGCGACTCCAAATATAGCCCCATGCGGTTGGTCAACCTGATGTTTGACCTGATCACCTGCATGACCACCACGCCCCTGCGCTTGCTGAGCATCATCGGTTTCAGCATGGCGTTTCTGGGCGGATTGTTCGCCATGTTGTTGATCGTCCTGCGCCTGATTTTCGGGGCAACCTGGGCCGGTGACGGCACCTTCGTGCTGTTCGCCGTGCTGTTTGTATTCACTGGCGGGCAATTTATCGGCATGGGACTGCTGGGTGAATACCTCGGCCGGATGTACAGCGATGTACGTGCGCGCCCACGCTTCTTTATCGAAAAAGTCGTGCGCAGTTCTTCCGTCACTGCCAACGATAGCGTTGTAACCCCTTATATAAACAAGGTTGCGCCATGAGCACTAAAGCGGTCGTTTTTGCCTATCACGATATCGGCTGTGTCGGTCTGCAAGCATTGCTCGACGCGGATTATGAAATCGCCGCGGTCTTTACCCATGCAGACGATCCGAAGGAAAAAACCTTCTTTGGCTCAGTGGCTCAACTGTGTGCTCAGCATGACATTCCGGTGCATGCGCCCGAAGACGCTAACCACCCGTTGTGGGTGGAACGAATCGGCAGGCTCGCTCCAGACTTCATCTTCTCCTTCTATTACCGCAAGCTTCTCAGTGAGCCGTTGTTAGCCTGCGCGACAAGAGGCGCATTCAATCTGCATGGCTCGCTGTTACCGCGCTATCGCGGTCGGGCACCGGCTAACTGGGTATTGGTCAACGGCGAAACCGAAACCGGAGTGACGCTGCATCAGATGGTCAAGCGCGCTGACGCAGGCCCCGTTTTCGCTCAGCAGCGCGTCTCCATCAGCGCCACCGACAGCGCCTTGACGCTTCACGGCAAATTGCGTGAAGCCGCCATTGGCCTGCTGTCGGACACATTGCCGTTACTCGCTGAGGGCAGGCTGTCGGGTACGCCTCAAGACGAAGCCCAGGCAAGCTGTTTCGGTCGGCGAACCCCGGCCGACGGCCTCATCGACTGGTCACTTCCGGCGACTCGCCTGTACAACCTGGTTCGCGCGGTCACGCAGCCCTACCCCGGTGCGTTTTGTCCGGTCGGTGACCACAAGCTGATCATCTGGGCGGCCCGTGTGGAGCTCTCGAATAACGGCGCTGCGCCAGGCACCGTCATCAGCCACGACCCGTTACGCATCGCCTGCGGCGACGGTTCGCTGATCATCAATGCCGGGCAACGCGGCGATGAAGGCTTGTACCTCAGCGGCGCACAACTGGCCCGCGAGTTCGGTCTGGTAGACGGTTCACAGCTGCTCGATACTAAAAAGCAGCGGCCGGTTCGGCGTACTCGCGTGCTGATCCTCGGTGTCAACGGCTTCATCGGCAATCACCTGTCAGAACGGCTGTTGCAGGATGATCGATACGAAATCTACGGCATGGACATTGGTTCAGATGCCATAGAGCGCTTGCGTGCCAAACCGAACTTTCACTTCATCGAAGGTGATATCAGCATCCATACCGAATGGATCGAGTACCACATCAAGAAATGCGACGTGGTACTGCCGTTGGTGGCCATCGCGACACCCATTGAATACACCCGCAATCCACTGCGCGTGTTCGAACTGGACTTTGAAGAAAACCTGAAAATCGTTCGCTACTGCGTCAAGTACAACAAGCGAGTGATCTTTCCGTCGACGTCCGAAGTGTATGGCATGTGCCAGGACGCCAGTTTTAACGAAGACACGTCAAACCTCGTCGTCGGCCCGATCAACAAGCAGCGCTGGATCTACTCAGTGTCCAAGCAATTGCTGGACCGCGTGATCTGGGCCTATGGGCAGAAAGGCCTGCAATTCACGTTGTTCCGGCCGTTCAACTGGATGGGACCGCGTCTGGACCGTCTGGATTCGGCACGTATCGGCAGCTCACGGGCGATCACCCAATTGATCCTGCATCTGGTGGAGGGCACACAGATTCGGCTGGTAGACGGTGGCGCGCAGAAGCGCTGCTTCACCGATGTGGCAGACGGCATAGAAGCGCTGGCGCGGATCATCGAAAACCGCGACGGGCGCTGTAATGGCCAGATCATCAACATCGGCAACCCGGACAACGAAGCCAGCATTCGTCAGTTGGGAGAGGAGCTGCTGCGTCAGTTCGAGGCCCATCCGCTGCGTGACAATTTCCCTCCGTTCGCGGGCTTTCGCGATGTTGAAAGTCAGTCGTTCTACGGCAAGGGTTATCAGGACGTCAGCCACCGCAAGCCGAGTATCGATAACGCTCGTCAGTTGATCGGCTGGACACCCAGCATCGAGCTGAGCGAAACCATCGGCAAGACCCTGGATTTCTTCCTGCGCGAAGCCATGGCTGAAAAAGCGGATCAGTGCTGATGCAGGCAGGCCTGAGAATCGATGTAGACACCTATCGCGGCACCCGCGATGGCGTGCCGAAGCTGCTGGACATGCTCGACGAAGCGCAGGTCAAGGCGACGTTCTTTTTCAGCGTCGGCCCTGACAACATGGGTCGTCACCTGTGGCGCCTCGCGCGCCCCCGGTTCCTCTGGAAGATGCTCAGGTCGCGCGCGGCCAGTCTGTATGGCTGGGACATTTTGCTGGCGGGCACGGCCTGGCCAGGCAAGCCTATTGCCCGTGATCTGGGGCCGCTGATGCGCCGCGCACGCGATGCCGGGCATGAGGTCGGGCTGCATGCCTGGGATCATTACAGCTGGCAGGCCAATGCCGGGCGCTGGAGCGATGTACAACTGACCGAGCAGATACGCCTCGGTCTCGACTGCCTGGGCAGCATTCTGGACGGCCCGGTCACCTGCTCCGCTGCCGCAGGCTGGCGCGCCGATGAACGTGTCGTGCAAGCCAAACAGGCTTTCGGCCTGCGTTACAACAGCGACTGTCGCGGCACGTCGCTATTTCGTCCGGTATTGGCCGATGGCAGCCTGGGCGCGCCGCAGATTCCGGTGGACTTGCCAACGTTCGACGAAGCAATCGGCCCGCATCTCAAGGCGGAGGCCTTCAACGACTACATCCTGCAGCGTTTCGCCACACAGAAGCTCAATGTCTACACCGTCCACGCCGAAGTTGAAGGCATCGTCATGGCCGATGCCTTCAGGCAGTTGTTAAAACAAGCCAATGCCCAAGGTATTCATTTCAACCCCTTGGGCGATTTACTGCCGGCGTCTATCGAGCAACTGCCTGCCGGGCGTATTGCTCGTGGTTCTATCGCCGGTCGTGAGGGCTGGCTGGGTATGCAGCAATGAATACCGGCAGATCGCGTGGCATCACCCTGCTGATGTTGGCCTTTGCCCTCGCCTGCCTGCTGCCGCTCGGTGTTCACGGCTTGTGGATTCCCGATGAAACCCGCTACGCGCAGATCAGTCAGGAAATCCTCCACAGCGGCAACTGGGTCGTGCCTCACTTCATGGGGCTGCGCTATTTTGAAAAACCGGCTGCCGGCTATTGGTTTATCTCTTTGGGGCAGGCCGTTTTCGGTGAAAACCTGTTCGGCGTGCGGATCGCATCGGCGCTGAGTACCGGTCTGAGCGTTGTACTCGCCTACTGGCTGGCGGAAAAGATATGGCACGACCCGCGCAAGAGCTTCGCCAGCGCGCTGTTGTTCATGAGCTTTGGTTTTGTGGCCGGACAAGCGGGTTACACCAACCTTGATCCGCAATTCACACTGTGGACCAACCTGACGCTGGTAGCGTTCTGGCACGCTGTTCATAGCGTCGATCGGGCCCGCCTGACGGCCTGGGCCTTGATGGGTCTGGCCTGCGGCATGGGCTTTCTGACCAAGGGATTTCTCGCCTGGGTGCTGCCGGTAATCGTTGTTCTGCCTTATATGATATGGCAGCGACGCCTCAAGGAGCTGCTCGGATTCGGCCCGCTTGCGGTGCTGGTCGCCGTCGTCGTCAGCCTGCCTTGGGTGCTGGCGGTGCACCAGCAAGAGCCCGACTACTGGCGTTACTTCTTCTGGCACGAGCACATTCATCGCTTTGCTGCGGAAAACGCCCAGCATGCCGAACCCTGGTGGTTTTACCTGCCGCTGCTGGTCGCGGCCTGCGTACCGTGGGCGCTGTTGCTGCCAGCGACCTTCAAACAGGCGTGGCTTCAAAAACACCGAACCGAGACGGCCTTTCTGTCGCTGTGGTTGCTGGCGCCACTGGTGTTTCTGAGCCTGAGCAAAGGCAAACTGCCCACCTACCTGCTGCCCTGCCTGCTACCGCTGGCCCTGCTGATGGCCGATGCGCTGTTCCAGCGGCTTGAACAGGGGCGCGTTACGGCGTTGCGCGTGAATGGACTGTTCAATGCGCTTGCCACTGTCCTTGGTCTGGCAGCGTTGCTGTATCTGCAATCGGAAAAGCCGGTGTATGTGGATGAGCCAGTGCATCTGCTGCTGGCGATCATCGTGCTTGTCGGGTGGACGCTCGCCAATGCCCTGCAAGCCTTCCGCCCCCGGTTCTTCTGGACCCTGCCCGCCGTGGGAAGCTGGTTATTGATCGCGTTGCTGCCAGCCTCGCTGCCCAACAATGTGGTGTACAACAAGACACCCGATCAATTCATCGCCAGGCATCAAACCGAGTTGGCCGCAAGCAAGTCTCTGCTGAGCAACGACCTGGGTGCCGCCTCGGCGCTGTCGTGGCGACTGAAACGGCCTGATGTCACCTTTTTCAATACCTGGGGCGAACTGGAGTACGGCCTGGGTTATCCAGACGTGCAGAATCGAGAAGTGCCGTTTCAGGATATAGCGGCATGGATGATCAAGGCCCGACGTGACGGTCAGGTCGGCGTCATCATGCGCGGCAAGAGTGATGACGAACTGCTCGAACTCGAGTCGCTGCCCAGTGATGGCAAGCGTTACGACGAAGGCAATCTGGTGATTCTCATCTACGCGCAGTCAGCATCATGATCTGGCTGATGCTTGTGGCCACCTGCCTGCTGACGTGTCTGGGTCAGATCGCCCAGAAGTATGCCGTAGAACGCTGGAATGGCGCTTTTCCAGGCGCGCTTGCCGCCCTTCGCTCGCCCTGGTTGTGGCTTGCCGTGACCTGCCTGGCCTTCGGCCTGCTGATCTGGCTGATGGTCTTGCAACGGCTGGATGTGGGCATTGCCTACCCGATGCTGGGCCTCAACTTCGTGCTGATCACTCTGGTGGGGCGCTTTCTTTTCAATGAGCCGGTGGACGCGCGTCACTGGTCGGGGGTGGCGCTGATCATTATTGGCGTTGCGCTGTTGGGGTCTCAGACGTGAGCCGCCGCAACGGCACGATACTGGCCATGACCAGTGTTGTATTGGTCAGTTCTGCGCAACTGGGCATGCGCTGGGGCATGAGTCGTCTGCCCTCGCCCGGCCAGTGGCTCGATATGCAGACCTGGAGCCCGATTGATTTCAGCGCCGTTGCCGTGATCGGCGTCTCGATCATGGCCTATGCGCTTTCCATGCTCGCCTGGCTGCTGGCGCTTCGGGACCTGCCCCTGAGCCGCGCCTATTCACTCCTCGCGGTCAGCTATCCGCTGGTTTATACGCTGGCGGCCCTTCTGCCATTTTTCCACGAGACGTTCACGGTATCGAAAACTGTGGGTGTCACGCTGATCGTGGCAGGTGTCTTGATTATCAATCTGCGGCGCATTTCCGGCCCTCAAACTAAGGATTTCTCCCATGAAAATCAGCGTTTTCGGTAGCGGATATGTAGGCCTGGTGCAAGCAACCGTGCTTGCCGAAGTGGGCCACGACGTTGTCTGCATGGACATCGATCAACACAAGATCGAGCAACTCCGTCAGGGCCAGGTGCATATTTACGAGCCGGGGCTGGCTAACCTGGTGCGTGAAAACCTGGATCATGAACGCCTGCACTTCACCACCGACGAGCAGGCTGCCGTGGAGCATGCCGAAGTCCTGTTCATTGCCGTCGGGACGCCTTCCCGAGCAGATGGCTCTGCTGATCTGAGCGGTTTTTTCGCCGTGGGCGATGCGATTGCCCGGCATCGCCGCGAACCACTGATCATCGTTGAAAAGTCCACTGTGCCGGTCGGCAGCGGCGACGCCCTGCGCGCGCACATGGATAAAGCCTTGCGCCAGGCGGGTCGGCTGCTGCAGTTCGATATCGTGTCCAACCCGGAATTCCTCAAGGAAGGCTCGGCAGTCAATGACTGCCGACGTCCGGACCGGATCGTCATAGGCTGCGAAAACGAGGCGGTGCAAAAAGTCATGCGCGAGCTGTACGCGCCGTTCAACCGCAACCATGACCGCATCATGTTCATGGACCTGCGCAGCGCCGAGCTGACCAAGTACGCCGCCAACTGCATGCTGGCCACCAAAATCAGCTTCATCAACCAGATCGCCGAACTGGCAGAACACCTCGGTGCGGACGTTGAATCTGTCCGGCTGGGCATAGGCGCCGACTCACGTATCGGCTACGACTTCATCTACCCCGGCTGCGGTTATGGCGGTTCGTGCTTTGGCAAGGACATCCGCGCACTGATCCACAGCGCGAAAGAAGCCAACTGCTCCAACGACCTGTTGTCGGTGGTCGAGGCCATCAACGAACGGCAGAAAAGCAAACTGTTCGAGCGGGTCAATGCCTTCTATCAGGGTAATCTGCGCGGCAAGACGTTCGCGCTGTGGGGCCTGGCATTCAAACCGAACACCGATGACATGCGCGACGCCCCCAGCCGCGTGCTGATGGAAGCGCTCTGGCAGGCCGGCGCGGTGGTCAAGGCATTTGACCCTGAGGCCATGCAGGAAACCCAGCGTATCTACGGGCATCGCAAGGATCTGATTCTGATGGGCACGCCGGAATCGGCACTCGATGAAGCCGATGCGTTGATCATCTGCACGGAATGGCAGCAGTTCAAAGCCCCGGATTTCGAGCTGATCCAGCAGCGCCTTAGCGCACCGGTCATCTTCGACGGTCGCAATCTGTACGACACTGAGCGGCTCGCGAGCCGCGGTTTTCACTACTTCCCCATGGGCCGTGGTGAATCCTGTGATTTACCCATTCCGCAGAAGCAGTGGATTGCTTACCCTCCGCTCGCTGGCGGCCAGCTCGCCTGAGCCTGTGCCCTGAGCGTCTGATGTTCCATTGCGGGCCGCTCAGGGCACGTGGTCGGAATCATTGTCAGTGGCTGACGAAATAGTAGGTACGCTCACCGACTTTGACCTGGTCGACGATCCGCACCGGCGGCGCAGCCGCTGACAGGTTTTCCGTAATGGCGACGTTATCGACCGAGCGATCGAGATACGCGTTCAGGTCAGCGCTCGACATCAGCGCGTCGAGCAAACTCTGGCCATAGAACACGCTGGCTCCCGCCAGCCGCTCAGTGGGCCGGAACAGCGCAACGTGACGCCCCTGAATTTGCAAGGCGTGGGTCTTGTCGGCCAACGGCAGGAACGACAATTGTTTATCAGCTCGCGGCACCACCCACACGGCTACGCTGAGGTAGCAGATCACAATCAGCAACACGCCTGCGACGGTCATTACCTGGCGATTTTGCGTGATGAATCCGGCCCAGGCAGAACGCGCAGCGCGTGCCCGCACCTTCTCGCCCAACACAAACGCATACTCTGCTGCGATCACGGCAGCGGCAGGCGCCAGCGACATCAGGTAAACCATGCGTTTGCTGGACGCCAGTGTCAGCAGCAGGAACTGAACGACCAGCCACAGGCTGAAAAACAAAAGGTATCGATGGGCACTCAGCTGTTTACGGAAATGCCAAAGGCCCAGATAGACCAGAATATTCCACGGCAAAAAGGCTTCAGGCAGTTTCGCGAGGTAATAGTAGAAAGGTTCGTAATGACCCGCCTCCTCGAACGAACCACTGAAACGACCGACGCTGTTGGTCCACAGCACGCCCTTCAGCGACTGCACTCCGCCCTGCCCGTACAGCAGATAAAGCCAGACAAACAGCGGTATCAGCGCCAGAACAGTGAACATCGCCGGACGCAGCCAGTCGGCAATGACCAAGCGTCTGTGCTGCACTGACTCACAGACCAGCCACGCGAAAATCACCACGCCTGGCATGGCCAGCCCCAGTACCCCTTTGCTCAGGGTCGACACTGCGATGCCCAGGGAAAACAGCAGCCAGGTGCCGATTGCCGGTTTGTCCCTGCGTACAGCACTGGCGTAAAAAAAGGCCAGCAGCGCAGTGCTCACCCCCAATGCCAACAGTGCGTCCTCGCCCACCTGCCGCGAGTTGCTCCAGAAGCTGGCCTGCGTGGCGAGCATGAATGCAGCCATCCACGCCACAGACGCTGGCCTACCCAACAGTCTCAGCATCCGGTACAGCAACAACACGCTGAACACCCCGGCGAATGCAGAAGCCAGCCGCACCGCCCATGGCGTGCCACCGAACATACCGATAGCCGCCGCGTCCAGCCAGACACTCAACGGCGGCTTTTCCAGAAAGGGCTGATTGTTCAGCATGGGTGTCACCCAGTTGTCACTCAGGTGCATCTCCATGGCGATGCCGGCGACTCGCGGCTCCGTTGAGTTTTGCAGTTGGTGATTACCCAGCGCGACGAAGAACAACGCAACGGCCAGCAGTAATAGGGACAGTTCACGAGAGAGGGTCAAGGCTATATACCGAGTGGGTCAAGAGTGGCTCGGTGAAGAGTATGGCGGGAAAAAGTGTAAGCGACCCATTGATGAAATATTGTTAACCGTGTGGGCCAAAATTGTCAGGCAGAAGTGATGTTGGGGCTATATGTTCGACAATTGTCGAAGTTTGTTTTTATAAATGGTTATTAAAAACGGCTCGCCACCGCGATTACCGTAAATACCGGCAGTTCAAACCCTGTTCAGCACAAAAAAAACGGGGAGCGATATACGCTCCCCATTTTTGAACTTCAGTCCCAACCTGACGCTGTCTTGATCAGATAGCAGCAACTACCTTGGCTGGCGGCTGAGTACGACGACCCAGTACACCGGCACCCGCAGCCACCAGACCCGAAATCACCAGAGTGATCAGCAGAATCCAGGCACCTTGGGAAACACGCTTGGCAGTGACTTCAGCCGCTTCGCGGGCTTTCTGTTCTGCCTGAGCTTTCAGTTCCTGATACTTGGCGTAAGCCTGACGGTAGCTGGCTTGAGCCTGATCAACGATCTGATTGGCTTCAGCGTCGGTTTTGTTGCCACGCGCTTTGATCAGGTTAACCAGCGCCTGACGGTCAGCAGCATCCCAGGCCTGATCGCCTTTGGCTTTGATGCGATCCATCAGGCCACCCAGTTGCTCATCGACTTGCTGAGGGTTTTGCGCGCTTTGCTTGGCAGTGTTCTGCGCGTCCTGCTGAGTGGCTTGCGCCTCTTGCTTGACGTTTTCAGGGTTCAGCTCAGGCTTGCCAGTCTGGCGCATTGCAGTTTCGATCTCGCCCTGGATATCGTCCAGATTGAAGTCGATGCCTTGTGCGCGCAGTTGGTCCTGAATCTTGCCACCGACCGCAGGAGCGACTTGAGCGATACCACTGCCCAGTGCCGACATGCCGCTGCCTGCCAGATTGAGGCCGCCACGAACCACACCTGTAACTGCGCTGGAAACCAGATAAACAGTGATCAGCGACACCGACGCCCATACCAGCAGGCCGTGGAAAGCACCTTCACGCTGAGCCAGACGCCCCGCAGCCCAACCGCCAACGAACAGCGAGATGACCGAGCTGACCACTACCCAGATACCTGCACCGGTGCCGATACCGGACAGTGGATTGGCTTCCTGCATGGGATCAATGCTGGCGCTGCCAATGGCAGTACCCAACAGATTCAGTAAAAGCGAAACAACCATGGCCAGTACCACACCGGCCAGAATCGCACTCCAGGAAATACGTTTAAGCAGCGGAGCCATTGCATGAGTTTCTTGGTACACAGGGGCACCTGGGGCGATACGGTCGTCGCGAATCATAATAGTAGTCCTTTGAGTCATTGGCAGTGAACGCGAAATTGTTTGGCGTACACTTCAATGACCCAAGCGACACTCAAGAAGTTTAAAACTTTTATTCACTTTTTTCAGTGTTTGAAAACGTGACAGATACGGTGGCTGTCAATGGAACGGAATGCTTCACGTATGTTCAAAATCCGCCATCTATTCGGCACGCTAACAGTGTTTCATGTATCAATGGGGAGTGTTGTCTGTTGTCTAATGATTTAACGTCAATTAATTGAACAGCCTGTTTTGCCCAAGCAACAATAGCCATTATTCGGTGGCGGCATGACAGCCTGCTCTGGATGGGAAACAGGCGGATCAACACCATAAGGCGACACTCATTCAGGCAATGCCATTCGGCCCGTCCAGCACCTGGCGAACTTTGCGGGCAAGATCGTGGGGCATACACGGTTTGGAGATCACATCGAACTCGGCCCCTCCCAGATCAGTCCGTTCGATCGAGCTTTCCGCGTAGCCGGTGGTCAACAGCACTTTGACCTTCGGGTACCGGCGTTTGACTTCGCGCGCCAGCATCACGCCATTCATACCGCCCGGCATGATCAGATCGGTAAACAGCAAGTCATACCTGTTTCCGGACTCGAACTTCTTCAGCGCCTCATGCGCATTCAGCACGATATCGGACACATAGCCATAGTCATCCAGCACCATCTTCGCCAACTCGGCGACGTCAGCGCGATCTTCAACGATAAGAATACGTTCACTGCTGCCAAGACGCCTTTCTGCTGCCTTCGGCGACTCGGTGTGGGTCAACCCCGCCTCATCGACCGGGAAATACAGACGCAGCGTCGTACCGACACCTTCTTCTGTGTAAATGCGCGCGGCACCACCTGACTGTTTGGCGAAGCCATATACCATCGACAGGCCCAGACCAGAGCCTTTACCTTCTTCTTTGGTAGTGAAAAACGGGTCCATAACCCGGTCACGAATGCTGGCAGGCATGCCGATACCGTTATCGGTCACGGCAATGCTGACATAGCGTCCCGGCAACAGACCGTCATAAGAGACGTTGATCAGTTCGTCGACCACCAGGTTGCGCGTCTCGATGCACACCTTCGGGCTGGCTCTGCCAATCAGCGCATCACGGGCATTGATAAAAATATTCAGCAGGGCAACTTCTGCCTGAGTCGGGTCTATGCGGCAGTTCTTGAGTGCAGGCTCAAGATCGGTTTCGATAGTCACTTCCGGCCCGAATGTTCGCTGCAGCAGCGATTCAGTCGTGGAAACCAGTCCGTTGAGGTTCAACACCCTGCCCTGAAGCTTCTGTTTGCGTGCGAAAGCCAGTAATTGCTTGGTGAGGGTGCTGGCGCGTTCTACCGCCGATTTGGCGTGCTGAACGCTGCGCTGGACCCGTTGCACATCAATACCAGGTTTCTCCACAGCGCTGCCGATCAGATCGATGTAGCCGCCCATGACCTGCAGGAGGTTATTGAAATCGTGGGCGATGCCGCCGGTCAGTTGCCCCAGGGCTTCCATTTTCTGAGCCTGGCGCAACGCTTCTTCAGCGTCCTTACGGCGACTGATGTCGAGCTGCGACGCGAAAAAATAGATCAGATCACCCGCATCGTTATAGACCGGTGAGATAAACAGTGCATTCCAGAAAGACGAACCATCCTTGCGGTAGTTAAGGATCTCTGTGGAGATGTCGGTACGCTCCCGAATGGCATCGCGCAGGGATTGCACCACTGACTGATCGGTTTCCGGCCCTTGGAGAAACCGGCAGTTCGTACCAATGATCTCATCCGCCGCATAGCCGGTCATTTCCAGAAAAGCCCGGTTGGAAAAAATGATGGGATTATCCGGACGATTGGGGTCGGTCACGATCATCGGCATGCGTGTCGTCTCTACCGCCGCAAAAAAGATGTCCCGCCCCTGATGCTGAATATCTCCCGTCGCAGCATTATCGACACGGGCTTTATCTTCCGACACGCCTGGAACTCCACGACTGGTAGATGAATTAGAGCAGACACTCTTGAAAGTAGGACTGGTACCCCTCAAAAGGGTTCTGTGTCACCTGACAAAAACCCAATATATATTCGTATGACGGGCTATGTCGCTCAGAACAAGCCATTTGCGGGGAGAACGGCTATCCATTTGGAAGGATTAACACGCACAGTGCGGAGTCAGGCAGCCCCTGCACCCTTTCAATTGCGTAGGCTCAGACCGGCAGGCGGCGCTGAACGTCAGAAGTTCGCAGGCGTGTTGGAACTGATGATCTCGGCCTCGTCCTGGCCGATATTGCGGAAGCGATGCGGCAACGTGGTTGGAAAGTAGTAGCCGTCTCCGGGGCCCAGAATGTTGACCTGACCGTTGATGGTCAGCTCCACGGTGCCCCGGATTACCAGCCCGCACTCCTCGCCCTCACTGTGGACGATAGGCTCCTCACCCGAATCGGCACCCGGCGCATACTGCTCGCGCAGAAAACGCATCTGCCGGCTGGGCAGGGTTGCCCCGACCAGCAGCAGGCGTACCCCGTTACGGCCCAGATCAGGTTGATCGCCCCCGCGAAAGACATATTGATCCTGGCCTGGCGGTTGATCGAAGGTGAAAAAATCCGCTAGCGTCATGGGGATGCCCTCAAGCAGTTTCTTGAGGGAACTGATCGAAGGGCTCACACGATTCTGTTCAATCAGAGAGATCGTGGCATTGGTCACACCACTGCGTCTGGCGAGTTCGCGTTGCGACAGCTTGTAGCTTTCACGCACCAGTTTCAGTCGTGCTCCCGTATCCATAGTGGCCTTATAAGAAGAATATCCGTTGAAAGAGGCAGACTCCCGGGGCAATGGTTGGACCATCAGTCGGGAGCCTCAAGGCGGATATTAAATCACGTTTGTCAGCGCAGCTCAGCAGCTGATCGTGTCACACGCCCTGACGCCGCCGGGCGTAAGCCAGACAGGCTTCGCGAAACGCCTTGAACAGGCTCAGCGATACTGGATTGTCGAGAAACTCCCACTCTGGATGCCACTGCACGCCCAGTACAAACCCTGGCGCACCCGGCAGCGAAACCGCCTCCACCAGACCATCCGGCGCCAGCGCTTCGGCGCGAAGATCGGCTGCCAGCCGGTCGATGCCCTGACTGTGCAGGCTGTTGACCTCGAAGCCTGGCGCCAGACCCAGCGCATCCAGCAAACCGCCCGGTCGCACGGACACTGCATGCTGCGGCGCATATTGCACGGGCAGCGAATCACTTTGCGGCTCGCGATGGTCCAGGTATCCCGGCAGGTCCTGCACCCGCTGATGAAGACTGCCGCCCAATGCCACGTTCAGCTCCTGAAAGCCACGGCAGATGCACAACACCGGTACACCCTGTGCGATGGCTGCCCTGAGCAGCGGCAGCGTAGTGCGATCCCGAAACACGTCATGCGCCGTGCCTTCCACGCTTGGCGGGCCGTTGTAATGACGCGGCTCGACATTGGATGGCGAGCCGGTGAACAGCAGCCCGTCGAGCGACGCCAACAGCTGCTCGGGTGCGGTCGGCACATCAAGCGCCGGGAGAATGACCGGTACGCCTGCAAAGGCTGCGGCTTCGACGTATTTATCGCCTGCGGTGTGAGAAGAATACTTGCCCAACTGCTGGCGGCAGGCGGTTACACCGATCAAAGGGGGGTACGACATGCTGGAGTCCTGTCTGAAGGTCTGATGACTGGCGTGCAGGCACGTTGTTAACCAGTCTGAATGAAACCAGTCTAGGATAGTCGTGAACGCAATCTACATAGGCAATCCGGCAAAGGAACTGTGCAGCAATGCAATATGAAATCACTCACGCGGACCTTGCACTGGTACTGGCTCTGGTGCGTGGTCGTACGCTGGCGCGGGCCGCCGAACTGCTGCATGTCGACATCTCCACGGTATTCCGCTCGATACGTCGCCTCGAAGCGGCATTGGGCACGGCGCTGTTCGAAAAGAACCGACGCGGTTACATTGCCACCGACACCGCTCAGGCCATGGCTGAGCAGGCTGAACACGCAGAACTGGCGCTCGCCGCTGCGCGCGTTGCCCTGCGGCAAGGTGAGCAGGTCGTCAGCGGAACGGTGCGGCTGACCTGTACCGACGCCGTGCTGCATAGCCTGCTGTTGCCGGCGCTGGCCCGCTTCATGTCGCAGTACCCGGCCATCACCCTTGAACTGGCCACCTCCAACGCCTTCGCCAACCTCAGCCGCCGTGATGCCGACATCGCCTTGCGCCTGACCAATACCCCGCCCGAACACCTGATCGGCCGCTGCCTGGGCAGTGCCGACTATGTGATCTGTGGTCGCCCCGAATTTCGCGAAGCACTGGAGCACAATCCCGCCTCTGTGCCATGGATCAGCCCTGACGACTCGATGCCGGATCACACCTCGGTGATATGGCGCAAACAGGCGTTCCCCGGTGTCGTGCCGCGCTACCGTTGCAGCAGCATGTCCGCCGTTTCGCAACTGGTCGCCGCCGGGCTCGGCGTGGCAGCCGTGACCGACTTCACGGTTCGGGGCCTTGAAGGGGTGACCTGCTTGAGCGAACCGCTGATCGGCTGCCGCACCGATCTATGGCTGTTGACGCGTCCGGATTGCCGCGCACTGCGTTCCGTACAGACCTTGCTTGAAGCGCTGGCGCCGCTGTTGCGCGAGGCCCTTCTGCCAGCCGGAACCGTTAACAGCAATCCGTGATCCATGGATCCATTAAATAATAGTTAACCTAATTAATCATTGGCTTTACTCCTCTGCTATGGCATTAATAAACGCAAGATCATTGCAAGCACACCACCAATGGATCCATAAGACCAATAATCGAACCGTGGAGAAGCCTCATGCATCCGAAAAATGCCTGGTACGTCGCCTGTACAGCAGATGAAATCACCGATAAGCCTCTGGGACGCCAGATCTGCAACGAAAAAATGGTGTTCTATCGCGACCAGAATCGGCAGATCGCCGCCGTCGAGGATTTCTGCCCACACCGCGGCGCTCCGCTTTCGCTGGGTTACGTCGAAAACGGGCAACTGGTGTGTGGCTACCACGGCCTGACAATGGGCGGTGACGGCAAGACCGTTTCAATGCCTGGCCAGCGCGTGCGAGGCTTTCCCTGCAACAAGACCTTCGCCGCTGTCGAGCGCTACGGGTTTATCTGGGTCTGGCCAGGCGATCGGGAAAAGGCAGATCCCGCGCTCATCCACCATCTGGAATGGGCGGTCAGCGACGACTGGGCATATGGCGGCGGGTTGTTTCACATTCAGTGCGACTACCGCCTGATGATCGACAACCTGATGGACCTCACTCACGAAACCTATGTGCATGCGTCAAGCATTGGCCAGAAGGAAATCGACGAAGCGGCGCCCGTTACCACGGTTGAAGGCGAAGAAGTGGCGACCTCACGGCACATGGAAAACATCATGCCGCCACCGTTCTGGAAAATGGCGCTGCGCGGCAACAATCTGGCCGATGATGTGCCGGTTGATCGCTGGCAGATCTGCCGCTTCACCCCCCCCAGCCACGTCATGATCGAAGTGGGAGTGGCCCACGCGGGCAACGGTGGCTATCACGCGCCGAACGAGGTCAAGGCATCGAGCATCGTCGTTGATTTCATCACCCCGGAAACAGACACCTCGATCTGGTACTTCTGGGGCATGGCACGCAACTTCAATCCGGCCGATGAAGCGCTGACCACGACCATTCGCGAAGGCCAGCACAAGATCTTCAGCGAAGACCTGGAGATGCTCGAACGCCAGCAACAGAATCTGCTCCAGCACCCGCAGCGCAACCTGCTCAAGCTCAACATCGACGCGGGTGGCGTGCAGTCGCGCAAGATTCTGCAACGCCTGATCGATGCCGAGCAGGAGGATGCCACGGGTGAGCAGATTCCGGTGATGGCGACTAAATAACGGTCACGCCTGGCACTGCACCGAAATGCCTGGAAAACAAGCAGAAGTGACCCTTGCCGAGGTCACCCGAGGAACCATCATGATTGACGTGACTGTGTCATCGCGCAACGACGAAGCGCTGGATATCTGCAGCTACGAGCTGGTGCAGTCCAGCGGTGAACCACTGCCGCCCTTCACCGCCGGCGCCCATATCGACGTACACCTGCCTGACGGGCTGATCCGCCAATACTCGCTGTGCAACCCGCCCCACGAGCGCCACCGCTATCTGATCGGCGTCCTCAACGACCCGGCTTCACGTGGAGGGTCCAGGCGCCTGCACCAGCAGATCCACCCGGGTGCGCAGTTGCGCATCAGCGAACCGCGCAACCTGTTCCCGCTCGCTCAGAGCGCACGTCGCAGCTTGCTGTTCGCAGGTGGTATCGGCATCACGCCCATCCTGTGCATGGCTGAACAGCTCGCACAGGATCACGCCGATTTCGAGCTGCATTACTGCGTCCGCTCTGCCGAACGAGGGGCGTTCATTCAACGTCTGCAGCAATCAGCCTTCGCCGACCGGGTAACGCTGCACCTGGATGAGCAGCCGGAAACCGCGCTGAATGCCCTGCACGTGCTCGCCGCCCCCGCACCGGACACCCATCTGTATGTCTGCGGGCCGGGCGGCTTCATGCAGCACATCCTCGACACCGCGCGCACTGCAGGCTGGTCTGAAGACCATCTGCATCGCGAATATTTTGCCGCAGAGCCAATCGACACCCGCGCTGACGGTAGCTTTTCCATCGAAATAGCCAGCACCGGACAGGTGATCGCCATCCCGGCCAACAAGACCGTCGCTCAGGTGCTGGAAAGCCAGGGTATCGATATCCCGCTGTCGTGCGAGCAAGGTGTCTGCGGGACATGCCTGACACGCGTCTTGAAAGGCGTTCCTGATCACCGCGACCTGTTTCTGACTGAAGAAGAACAGGCGCTCAACGATCAGTTCACGCCCTGCTGCTCGCGCTCGAAGACGCCCTTGCTGGTGCTCGACATCTGATCAGTCTGCGCGCTGGATGACCTTGATGCGCTCATGCAGGCCGGTACCGAAAATCTCGGCGTAGCGCAGCGTGGCGTTGGCATGCTCACGCATGATCGCTTCGGCACGCGCGCCTTCGCCATTGATCAGGGCATCGACCACCGCATGATGCTGCATGTGCGCGAAATTGAACCGACGGTACTCACGAATCAGATTGTTACGGTCCACCGCCAGCGCGGTGACCGAAGCAAAGGGCAGATGATCATTACGGGCCAGTGCATCGGCGATTGCCCGGTTGCCGCTGCCGTCGACGATGATCCGGTGCAAGCGCATGTTCATGTCGTGATAGAGCTCAAGGTCGTCTTCAGTGACATGGCCCTTGTCGAACAACTCATCGCCTTGCACCAAGCACTTTTCAAGCTCGGCCCTCGCCTGCGGCGTCACCCCGCGCTCGGCCATCTGCCGCGCTGCCAGGCCTTCCAGCACGCCGCGAACGTCCACTGCCCCGGCGATTTCCTGCGCACTGATCGAGCGCACCTGAAAGCCACGGCCGCCAGACGGCACCAGCAGCCCTTCCTGTTCAAGCGTGCGAAACGCGATGCGCACCGGCATGCGCGAGACGCCAAACAGCTCGGCAGTCGGCACTTCCATCAATCGTTCCCCAGCCGCCAGCTCGCCAGATGCAATCATCTTGCGCAGCGCGACCAGAACGGTTTGTCCGGGCTTGGTCATGAAAGGGATTCCCAGAGCATCGAAGGACGCATCTTAACCCACGCGCACGCGGGTAACGGCGACAAGCGTGCCAAATCAGATCCGGCAGGAGGCGGCGCCACCGAATGTGCGCTCGCCATCTGGCGTGTCGAGCCAGGTCAGGGTCTCTTCAAAACTGATCGGCGGGCTGTAAAAGAAGCCCTGCACCATGGTGCACCCCAGAGAAGTCAATGCGTTCAGCTCGTCCTGCGTTTCGACGCCTTCGATCACGCAGCCCAAAGACATGTCCAGACTCAGCGCGACCAGCGATTTGACAATCTTGTAGCTGGCCGGGTTGTTGTGCACGCCTGTCACGAAACTGCGGTCGATCTTGAGCTTGGTCAGGGCCAGCGCGTGCAACTGGCTGAGGCTCGAATAGCCGGTGCCGAAATCATCCAGCGAAATACCGCAACCAAGTTGACGGAACTGGGTAATCGCCTGCTGTACCTGAGCGATGTCCTGCATGATGGCCGTTTCAGTAATCTCCAGATCCAGCCGCGAGGCATCAAAACCGCTGGTTTCGATGATCCCGACGATCTGATTGACGCTTTCGCAGGTCGCGCAGTCATGCGCCGACAGATTGAACGACAACCTGATCGGCGCTGGCCAGAACAGTGCTTTTTGCAACGCATGAGTCAGCAAAGGCGCAGTGAGTTTGTTGATCATGCCAATACGTTCGGCGATCGGAATGAACTGCGCAGGCGATACCGGCCCCAGTTCCGGGCTGTTCCAGCGCGCCAGGGCTTCGAAGGCTACCGTTTCACGGGAGCAGCTTTCGATAATCGGCTGAAACAGCACATGGAACTCACTGTCGAGATTGGCCCGTCGCAGTGCCTGCTCAGTGATACCGTCAGCATGCAGCTGTTCACGGTGAGCAACAGAGAACAGACAGGCTGTTCCGGGATTGTGGTTCTTGCCCTGATACAGCGCGTAGTCAGCGTATTCGAACAGTTGCGTCGCATTATCGGCAGTGCCGGGAAAGGTTGCCATCCCGAGCGTCGCGCCAATCTGGATCGGCATATCCGACAGTTCAAAACTTTCATGCATGAGATCGCACAGACGCTTGCCGAATGCCACCAGCGCTTCATTGCTGACATCGCCTTTGATGACCAGTGCAAACTCGTCACCGCCCAGACGCGATACATGCACCGTATCGCTCGACGCCGTCATCAGGCGCTCAGCCACCAGTATCAATAACCGGTCGCCAGTGCGATGCCCGTAAAGGTCATTGACCGGCTTGAATCCGTCCAGATCCAGAACGCCCACCGCCAGCCCTGTCTGCTGATGCATGGCTTGCTGCATCGCCGTATCCAGTGTCTGAAAAAACTGCCGGCGGTTAGGCAGGCCGGTCAGGCTGTCCTGGTTAGCCAGTCGCAGGTTCTCGTTGCCCAGCTGTTCGGTCTTGACCTGAACGTTCACCAGACTGGTGAAATCGCGGTACTGATACTGAAGAATGATCAACATGCTGATCGACACCAGCACGATGTTTACGGCAGTGGCGATAAACGTCAGGTTATGGGTAGAAGCAAAAAAGATCACGAACGCCGTATTGACGACCAGTGCTGTGGTCAACGCAGCAGGCCGCAGGTGCATCATGCAGAAGATACATACGATAACGGTGATACCCATGAAAAATGCGACATGCGCCTGCGCGTAAGCATCTCCATAGGGGTAAAGCGACAGTGACCAGGCTGCAAAACCGGCGGCGATAACGCCAGCCAGGCCATTGGTGCCGCGCAATGTCTTGAGGATGACCTGCGGCGACGGCGTTGGTTTGTTGACCGTCAGCAACCATTTGCGCGCACGAATGCCGCAAATAACCGTCAGCAGAGCGGGAGCCAACAGGGTCAGCCACTTGGGTGCGATCAATAAATGGGTGTAAGCCAACGCCCAGGTATTGACCAACAGCACGAAGTACATCAACGGCAGTTGACGGGACAACGCAACATACTGGGCCTGCAAAAGCCTGGGATTATCGTGGTGTACAGACATCAGGATGCGCAAGGCACCCAATCGTTTTCTCGGCATCGCAAGGCTTCTCGTTACCACATTCAAAGCGCGCAAGTGGAATGCCGCTCATCATGCTCTCGGCAGGTGTGGCTTATTCTTTACAGCGAAAAGCAGCCGTGCATCGTTTTGATGAGATGAACAAGGCGCGCGGACACCTTTCGTTCCGCGTGCTGCAGTATGAAAATGGCTTGCAGGCTCAAGCAGACAACCTAGTTAGCCGCGACCTGGTCACGATCTGCCTGCACCACCAATGCTTTGAGCGAGGCATCGAACTGTTTCAGGGCGTTCACCTGAAACTCGCGCTGCTGGTCGATCTGCGCGGCGATTTCCGGGGCAGCCTTGCCCTGCACCCAGACAGAGGTCATTTCCCGCACCACTTCACCTTCCGCCTTGCCAATGTAGTGCAGGTTGTTGTCGTAGAAACGAGCCATGAAGCGCGCTTCAACCTGACTGTTGCGTTTGCTCACCAGACGGTTGTAAGTGTCGAGCATCACAATGACGTCAGGACGCGCCTGCATCAACGCATCCAGATTGTCGTAGACGGTTACGGTGGCGAACTGCTTCTGCAATGAGCCAATCAGCCAGTCGGTGGCCAGTTTCGGGTCAGAGCTGTTGATGAACGCGTTACGAATGCGCGAATCGAGTGCGCCGTTCTGGCCGCTTTTGAGCGCGACCGAGTGGTAGTTGTTCAGGTATTGCAGGTTGCTGACAGTGCTCTCGCTGTACAGCACGCCCACTGACTGACTGTGCTGAAGACTGGCAGCGCTGTCGACCACCGGCGTGAGGTGGCAAGACTGTCCGGCGGAGACAAATGCAGGAGAAACTGCAGCATTGACTGGCGCACTGACCGCAAAACCAGTGGCTAGCACGGCAGCAAGCGTCAACAGATTGAACATTCTCATCACATCGTCTCCCTTTGGAGCAAGTGGCTATGACGCCATCCTCCTCCTTTGCCGGAAAAACAAAACTTGCCTTGCTTGATGATGACTATCGACTTAACCAATGATAGTTGACGCCCGTAAGGTGCAAGGCTTTTCGCGTCACCTTTCATCCGCCCTGACCGCTGCGCGGATCGCTTCAAGCAGCATCCTGCAGGCCGGGTTGTCATTGTCCGAGCGCCAGGCCAGATGCAACTCGCTCTGCACGCCTTCGCCCAGATCGATGTCCTGGAACACTACATCCTTGAACACCACATTGGTCGCGCAACGCGGAACCAGAGCCAGCCCCATCCCGGCGTTGACCAGCGCCAGAATAGTCAGTGACGATCCCAGCCATTGGACATACTCCGGTGCCACTCGTGCGGAACGAAACATACCGGTCAGCAGTTCGTTGAACGGTGGGTAGGCCGAATGCGAATACATCAAAAACGGCGCGCCATCGAGGTCTTCAACCCTGACCGACTGTGCACGGGCCAACGGATGATTCCCCGGCACCGCCAGCACAAACGGCTCGCGCACCAGGCACTCGCTCTCGTAACCCGGTTGAAACAGCGGCGCACGCACAATACCCAGATCAATGCGTCGGGCCCTGAGCGCTTCATGCTGCTGATAGGTATTCATTTCAGTCAGGGAAATCTTCACCTGCGGCTGTTTGAGCCGCGCTTCGGCGATCACCCTGGGCAGAAATTCATACACCGCACTGCCGACAAAGCTGATCGTCACCGAACCGATATCGCCCTCTGCAAAGCGCCGCGCCGACATCGCCGCTTGCTGCGCGCGCTCCAGCAAGGTCTGCGCCTCAATGAAAAAGGCCCGGCCTGCGGCAGTCAAGGCGACACTCCGGGTACTGCGGGTGAACAGCTCAACGCCCAGATTGTGTTCCAGTAACTGAATCTGTCGGCTAAGGGGTGGCTGAGTCATATTGAGGCGTTCGGCGGCGCGCCGAAAATTAAGCTCGGTGGCCACCGTCGTGAAGCAGCGCAGCTGGGAAAGCTCAAACATTGATTCATTCCGGGTATCAATCAAGTCAGTAACTAGATTAGACGGGAATAATCAGTGAGTCCATGATCGGCTCATCCCCAAAAAAACAATGAATGGGAGTCGCCTCTTGAATACCGTCCCTCACGCTACGGACGCCACGGTGTTAGCCCGTGCCGCGTCCAAGGTGAAACGCCACGTGCTGCCGCTGTTCGTGGTGATGTTCATCGTTAACTATATCGACCGGGTCAACATCGGTTTTGTACGCAGTCATCTGGAAACCGATCTGGGCATTGGTGCTGCGGCCTATGGGCTGGGCGCAGGCTTGTTCTTTGTCGGTTACGCGCTGTTTGAAGTGCCGTCCAACATGCTGCTGCAACGTTATGGCGCCCGCGCCTGGCTGACCCGCATCATGTTTACCTGGGGCGCAGCGGCCATGGCGATGGCCTTCGTGCAGGGCGAAACCAGCTTCTATGTACTGCGCTTTATCCTGGGTGCAGCTGAAGCAGGCTTCTTTCCAGGCATTATTTATTACTTCACGCAGTGGCTTCCTTCGGCTGATCGCGGCAAGGCCATGGCGCTGTTTCTCAGCGGTTCTGCGATCGCTTCGGTGATCTCCGGGCCGGTATCGGGCGCGCTGCTGGGCGTGGAAGGGTTGAACCTGCACGGCTGGCAATGGATGTTCCTGATCGAAGGCTTCGCCTCCATCGTGCTGTGCGGCTTTGTCTGGTTCTGGTTGCAGTCACACCCCCACGAAGCGACCTGGCTCAGCGATGAAGAAAAAACCGCGCTGACCAGCGCCATTGCCGAAGAACAACGGCTGCGCGAAGCCACGCAGACTGTGCGGCCGACCCTGTTCAGGTTGCTGGCGGACCGCCAAATCATGCTGTTCTGCTTCATCTATTTTTCGATAGCCCTGACCATTTACGGCGCCACGTTCTGGCTGCCGAGCATGATCCGCAAGATGGGCAGTTTCAGCGACTTCGAGGTTGGGCTGTTCAATTCGGTGCCGTGGATCATCTCGATTGTCGCCATGTACGGCTTTGCCGCCCTCGCCGCACGCTTCAAGCACCAACAGGCATGGGTCGCCATCACGCTGGTGATCGCTTCGCTCGGCATGTTCATGTCCACCATTGGCGGGCCTGTCTTCGCGTTTGTTGCCATCTGTTTCGCTGCGATTGGCTTCAAGGCTGCATCGGCGCTGTTCTGGCCGATCCCGCAGGGCTACCTGGATGCGCGCATCGCCGCGGCGGTCATCGCGCTGATCAATTCCATCGGCAACCTCGGCGGCTTCGTCGCGCCCACGACCTTCGGCTTTCTGGAGCAGACCACTGGCTCCATTGAGGGCGGGCTGTATGGACTGGCCGCCACTTCGCTGCTGGCTGCCGTGGTGATCTTCTTTGCACGTACCACCCCGCGAGGTGACACGCGCCACCCGCCGAAAGCCGGGTTGACCGGGCCGCACACTGCCGCCCCGCTCGCTACCCCTTCCAGCCTCAAGCCCTGACTCCCCGGGAGACGCCCTTTGAAAATCACACGTGTGACCGTGACCCCTATCGCCTTTCGCGACCCGCCGCTGCTCAACGCCAGCGGTATCCACGAACCCTTTGCTCTGCGCTCGATCATCGAGGTAGAGACCGACAATGGCTACATCGGCCTCGGTGAAAGCTACGGCGATGCACCTGCACTGGCGATTCAGCAACAGGTGCAGAACCAGTTGCTCGGCCTTGACCCCTTTAACCTCAACCAGTTGCGCAGCATCGTGCAGGCCACCGTTGCGGCCCACAAACCGGCCAGCCTGGCCGGTGCCGAACTGGCGCCAGGCTCGCATGCCAGCAAAGCGGTGAGCAATGCCTACTCGGCGTTCGAGGTCGCGTTTCTGGACGTGCAGGCACGCTCCATGAACCTGCCGTTGGTGGACCTGCTGGGTGGTGCAGTTCGCGAACAGATCCCTTTCAGCGCCTACCTGTTCTTCAAGTATGCGCAGCACGCCGATGCGCCCTACAAGCCGGACAGCTGGGGCGAAGCGCTGAACGAGGAACAGATCGTCGCGCAGGCCCGGCGCATGATCGAGACCTACGGTTTCAAGAGCATCAAACTCAAGGCCGGCGCACTGCGACCGGAACACGAAGTGTCGTGCATCAAGGCGTTGAAAAAGGCCTTTCCCGGCTATCCGCTGCGCATCGATCCCAACGGCAACTGGTCGCTGGAAACCTCGATTCGCATGGCGGAACTGCTGGGTGATGATTTGCAATACTACGAAGATCCGACCCCAGGCCTGGACGGCATGTCCGAACTGCACAAGCGCACCGGCCTGCCGCTGGCGACCAACATGGTGGTCACCGATTTCGACGAATTCCGCCGTAGCGTGTCCCTCGACAGCGTGCAGATCGTGCTCGCCGACCACCATTACTGGGGCGGCCTGCGCGACACCCAGACGCTGGCGAAAATGTGCGACACCTTTGGCCTCGGCGTCTCGATGCACTCTAATTCGCACCTGGGCATCAGCCTCATGGCCATGGCCCACGTGGCAGCCTCAGTACCCAATCTGGATTACGCCTGCGACACGCACTACCCATGGCAGGAACCGGACGAGGAAGTCATCAAAGGCGGCAAACTGCCGATTGTCGACGGGTGCGTCAGCATCACCCGCGCTCCCGGCCTGGGCCTTGAGCTGGATTACGACCAGTTGGGCAAGCTCAATGACCAGTACCACAGCTGCGGCATTCGTCAGCGCGATGATGTGAAGCAGATGCAGAAGTACCAGCCGGACTGGAAGGCGGTAAAGCCGAGGTATTGAGCATCTGCCGCGAGGAGATACGCTGGACGGCAACACAGCCCGTCCAGCATCACGCAAGCTGCGCTGTGATCAAGGCAAGGGATCAAACTTCAAGTCGGTGAGGCTTTGCACCTTGTCTTCACGGGTCATCTTGTATTCGGTGTTCGGGCCGATCCAGTTTGCCCAGATCGCATCGATTTCGCCTGCCGCCTCCATCGCGTACAGCGATTCATTGACCTTGGCCAGAAATGCCGGCTCGCCCTGACGCATGCCTGCGCCGATAGGCTCCAGCGCCATGGGCTCCTTGGCGATTGCCAGCTCTACACCGCTGGCCTTGGCCTGCCCGACCAGTTTGATCGCGGTCATGGTGTTGGTGACCAGACCCACGACCTTGTTTTGCTGCAACGCCATGTACGCGGAACCGGTGTCCTGGAAAGTCACTGGTGTTGCGTCAGCCAGACGGATCGACTGCTCCGAAGTAGAGCCTTTGGTCGAACTGATGCGCTTGCCCTTGAAGAACGACTTTGGCTGATCAGCGTTGGCGGCGCGCACCACCAGCGTTTCCTTGGCAATGTAGTACGGGTCACTGAACTGGATCTGATCGGCGCGGCTCCTGGTGTAGGCCAGGTTGGCGAAAATCACGTCCACACGGCCCATTTTCACTTCCGGAATACGCGCTTCGACCGACAATGGCTTAAGCTCCAGCTCGACACCCATGTGCCTGGCCAAGGCTTTGCACAGGTCGACATCCATGCCCACCAGCTCACGGGTTTTCGGGTCCGGTGCCGAAAACGGCGGCACGTCGGCATACACGCCGCAACTCAGGCTCTTTTTGCTCATCACATCGCTGAGCTGATCCGCGTGGGCAACGGCAACAGCCAGTGGCGACAACGCCAGTGCAGCCAGCAAAGACTTCATACGCATGGTGAGACTCCTGAAAACTGATTGAGTGATTCGGTTAAGTCAGTGCCTGTGCTCAATGGCTGCGCAGGTCGGAAATGAAGCGCTGTGCGCGGGGGTGGCTCGGTTGCTGAAAGAACGCTTCAGGGCTGGATTTTTCGAGGATCTGCCCTGCGTCCATGAACCAGATGGTGTCGGCCACCTCGCGGGCGAAGTTCATCTCATGGGTGACGCACATCATGGTCATGCCTTCTTTGGCCAGGCCTTTCATCACGCTGAGCACTTCCCCGACCATTTCCGGGTCAAGGGCGCTGGTGGGTTCATGGAACAGCATCACTGGCGGCTCCATAGCCAGCGCGCGGGCAATCGCCACGCGCTGCTGCTGACCACCGGATAACTGCGCCGGGTAGGCGCCGGCCTTGTGGGCCAGGCCTACTCTGTCCAGCAATTCCATGGCCCTTGCTCGTGCTTCGCTGCTTTTGAGACCGCGCACCTTGGTCGGAGTCAGGATGATGTTGTCGAGCACCGACAGGTGCGGAAACAGGTTGAAGCTCTGGAACACGAAGCCCACGCGACTGCGCAGTCGATTGACGTTCGCGTCGGTGCCGTTCACGTCGTGGCCGTCAAACAGGATCTGCCCCTGTTGAACGTCTTCCAGGCGGTTGACGGTGCGGATCAGTGTCGATTTTCCGGAACCCGAGGGTCCGCACAGCACCACCACTTCGCCGCGCTGTACTTCGGCAGTGATCTCGGTCAGGGCCTGGTACTCGCCATACCATTTGTTGATCCTGGAAAACATGATCATTGGATGCATGGGGCAACCCTCATTTATCGGTGGTCAAAGGCCGGGCAGCAGGTGCAGGCGCAGCGCTGCCCTCCCGCTTGCGGGCAATTCGCTGCTCGACACTCCCGGCCAGACGGGTCAGGCCGTAGCACAGCACGTAATAGGTGACCGCCAGAATGAAGAACACCTGAAACGGCTTGGTCAGCAGCTGGTTGTTGATCTGATTGGCGGCAAAGGTCACTTCCTGGACGTTAATGACATAGCCCAATGAGGTTTCCTTGATGATCGAAATGAACTGGCTGATCAGGCTCGGCAAGGCGTTGTACAGCGCCTGCGGCAGGATCACCCAGACCGTGGTGCGCATGTAGCCCATGCCCAGTGCGCGGGACGCTTCGTACTGACCGGTCGGCAAAGCCTGAATGGCTCCGCGAATGATTTCGCACAGGTACGCACTCTGATACACCACCAGTGTGCAGAGCATGGTGGTAAAGCCGGTGATGTTATGGCCGATCAGCAAAGGGACCAGAAAATAGGTCCAGAAAATCACCATCAGCAACGGAATACCGCGCATCACGTAAACCCAGACCGTCGCCGGATAGCGCAGCCAGCGCCACGGCGAAACCCGCGCCAGTGACAGCAACAACCCGAGCGGGAACGCCAGCAACAGCGCCAATGCCGCCAGAACCAGCGTCGACACCAGCCCGCCCATAGGGCCGTGCGGGTATTGGCCGACCAGCAGCAGGGTCCAGTTATCGCGAACAATCGTGAATACATCGAACATCGTCGCCTACCTCGCCATGGCTTTGCTGAAATGCCGGGCCAGCAACGCCCCCAGGCCCATCAACAGCAGTGAAATGGCCAGATAGACCACGGTTGCGACCAGGTACGCCTCGAAGGTACGGAAGGTGTAGTTCTCGACCTCGCGGGTGGCATAAGTGAGCTCGACTACGCCGATGGCCATGACCAGGCTGGTGTTCTTGAACAGCAAGACCGTGTGATTGATCAACGAAGGCAGGCAGTTGCGAACGCCCTGCGGCAGGATCACGTAACGCATCGAACGCACGTAACCCAGGCCCAGCGCACGCGAAGCTTCGACCTGCCCGGCCGGAATGGCGCGCAGGCCGCTGCGGATGTCTTCACTGAAATAGGCGGCCTGGCACAGCCCCAGCGCGATCACCGAGAACAGGTACTCGGTGCTGTAGTTGGACAGCCAGATCTGCGTGCTCTCGGACAGCAGCGTCGGGATACCGAAGTACCAGAGCATCAATTGCACCAGCGTTGGCACATTGCGGTGGTAGGACACGTAGGCAGCGACCAGACGCTCGGCATATCGGTTGCCGGTCAGGCGAACCGACACCAACAGCAAGGCAATCGCCATGGCCAGGCACCAGGCGAAAAATGCCAGTTGCAGGGTCGTTTCTATGCCCTTGACGATCAGCTCGGCGTACTCGCCTTGCAGGATCGCTGAAAGATCGAATTTACTGGTCATGGTTGTTCCCATAGACATTCAGTCAGGGCAGAAGCAAGGCGCCGACTGGATCGGCGCGGGTATGACGTGGCGGCTCAAGCCGCTCTCGTGACCGGGGCTGCTCGCCTCAGCCTTCATAGTCCTGTGGGCGCGCAGTCGAGAGCCCGCCCGGCACCTGAAGCGTCGGGGTGATTTCCATATGGCCGATGTTGACGGCGATGGGCGCGGCGATCACATAGGCGATGGCGTCGGCAATGTCCTTGGCCACCGGCAGCTCGTAGCCCTCGATGAAGCGCTGGCGTACTTCTTCGGAGTCGCCGTGTACATGGGCAAAAATATCTGTCGCCACGCGACCGGGGCAGATTTCAGTGACGCGCACGCGCTTGCCGAAGGCATCGATGCGCAACTGACGGGACAGCATGCTTACCGCAGCCTTGGTGGCGTGGTAGGTGGAGTTGCCGCCGAAGTTGTAGGCGGCGGCAATCGAGCTGATGTTGATGATGTGCCCGCAGTCACGCTCGACCATGCCCGGCAACGAAAGCCTGGCGATCTGCAGCACGGCGCGCAGGTTCACATCAATCAGCAAGTCGATGCCTTCAGCGTCGGCCTTGAGCAGCGAGCCGGGCCGGTCGACCCCGGCATTGTTGACCACGACATCGAACTGCTGCGCCTGAAACAAGGCCGTCAGACCGGCCAGATCCGTCACATCGATGGCGTGGGCAATGCAGCCAGTGCGCTCAGCCAGCGCCGCCAGCTTGTCCGCACTGCGCGCCAAAGCGTGAACCTGCAGGCCTTCGGCACACAGGCGTTCGACGACCGCTTCACCAATGCCGGAGGAAGCGCCGGTGACCAGCGCGGTTTTGTAATCGGAAAAAGGCATAGGGAGGTTTCCTTGAATAAGCTTCGATCGGTCGCGCATCGTTCAACGCCGATCGCCTTGTACTGGACTTTAACCAGCGTCATGGGCAGCGACCAAGACGCAATGGTTGTGTGGCGATAAGCTGCACTTATGACCCGAGCAGCTGTGAAACGGGGGTAATGACGCCGCCCTGCCCTTCGATGCTTTGCCGGATGCTGCGCGCAAGCTCCACGGCGCCCGGCGTGTCGCCATGCAGCAAGATTGATTGGGCATTGACCGCCACGCGCTTGCCGCTGAGGGTCGTGACGGTGCCGTCCTGCAGCAATTGTGCGACCCTGGCCCGGACCTGCTCCGGGTCCTTGACCACCGCACCGGCAATACCGCGCGGCACCAGCAGGCAGTGCTCGTCGTAGGCGCGGTCGGCCAGAAAGGTCGTCGCCACCCTCAGGTTGCAGGCCGCGGCGGCCTGCTCGATGGCGATGCTGCTGGATGAGCTGATGATCATCTGCGGGTCAAAACCGGCGACCGCTTTTACCAACGGCCCGGCCAGTTCGGCATCGGCCGCAGCCATATTGCCCAGCGCACCGTGAAAACTCATGTGCGTGACGCGGTAACCGGCAGCGGCTGCAAGGCCCGCCAGCGCGCCAAGTTGATACACCACCATGGCGCACAACTCCTTGAGCTCGATGTTCATTCTGCGGCGGCCGAAACCCTGCAGATCAGGAAAGCCGACATGTGCGCCGAGATCGATACCCAGCGCCTTGGCGCGACGCACCGTGCTGTCCATGATCAACGGATCACCGGCATGAAAACCACAGGCTACGTTGGCCGAGGAGATCAATTGCATCAACGCCTCGTCCTCGCCCATGGTCCAGGGCCCGAAGCCCTCGCCCAGATCAGCATTCAGATCGATACGCATTGCGTCATTCCTCCAGTTCAATCAGCGGCTGGCCATAACCGACTCGCTCATGTTCAGCAGCCAGGAAACGCACCACGCGCCCTGCCTTATCGCTACGCACCGGCAGATACAGCAGGCCGATGCGCAACAGCCCGAGCAACTGCCCGACAACAACGGCATCGCCCGGCTTCACGTAGCTGCTTTTTTCGTCAGGATGACTGGCTACAAATACGCCGGGATTGTCGGCAGCGATTACCCGAGCAACGGTCGGAGCCTGCTCGACTGCGACCCGCACATCAGGTCCGCACCTGCTTGCATCCGGGCACACACCGCGCCGGATCAACAACTCGAACCCTGGCCGTTTCAGCTCCAGCACCGTCAGGCCCGCGTCACGAATCCAGCCTGCCAGCTGGCGAATGTCATTGATGTCCATCAGCTGTGTCCTTGCAGGCCGCGCAGCGCAAGCAGGCGCCGGGCGTCTTCGATGAAGGCGTGATTGGTGTCCAGTGCCTCGACGGCCTCTTCATAGCTGCATTGCACGAAGCGCACCTTGCTGCCGATGGGGGCCTGGCCGAGGCGCCACAGGTCCGCTTCGATAACCGTCGCAAACTTGGGATAGCCGCCGCTGGGTTGTGCGTCGCGCATTTGCACGATCGGCTGCCCGCCATGGGGCACCTGAATCACGCCGGGTACGATGCCGTGAGAGCGGATTTCCAGCGCCTCCCGCGCCAGCAGCGGCGTGCCTTCCATGCGATAACCGTAACGGTTGCTTTGCGTGGTGATTTTCCATTCACCGGCAAAAAATGTTTCCTGAGCCTCGACGCTGAAACAGTCGAACTCGGCCGCGGGCAGCACCCGTATGGCGTGCAGACCGTCAAGCATCAATGGCAGCGCCGTCACAGCCGATTCCACGCCAAAGTCACCAAGGCGCGGTTCATGGGCGGCACCCGCAGGAATCAGATCCCCTTGCTGCAAGGCGCGGCCCTGCCAACCGCCGAATTCACCCCGCAACTGAGTGCTGCGCGAGCCCAGTACCATGGGCACATCAATGCCCCCGGCGAGGCACAGATAGGCGCGACTGCCGGTGGTCGGGTAACTCAGCTTCAACACCTGATCCTTGCGGGCATGGGCAACCCAGTTGCCCGGCAGCCGTTGGCCATCCAGCCGCGCCGCGCAGGCAGCACCGGTAATCGCAAACGTACAGTCTTCAACAAAACGCACTTCGAACGGGAACAGCGGTATTTCAATTCCCGCCGCGTCCTCTTCATTGCCCAGCAACAGATTGCCCAGGCGTAGCGATAACGTATCCATGGCACCCGAGGTGCCGACGCCATAGCCCAGGCTGCCATGTCGGCCCAGATCCTGAACGGTGGCCAGCGCGGTGGCGCTGATAACTTCGATCATCGAATGATCCTCTCGATGCGCAAGCGCAGTTGATCGCCGGGTTGCAAAAGCGCCGGCGGGTGCTGCCCAGCGTCAAAGAACACCATGTCCGTGCGCCCTATCGTGTTCCAGCCACTGGGGCCTGCCGAGGCAGAAATACCGGTCTGGATGCCGCCGATGGACACCGACCCGGCACCGATGTCGAGCACCGGCACCTTGCGTCGAGGGGTTGCCAGACGCGGGTCCATACCGCCCAGATAGCAATAACCGGGGTGGCTGCCCAAGGCGTAAACCGGGTACAGCGGCTCGCAATGCAGGTTGGCGATGGTCTCGATGTCCAGGCCGGTATGGGCGATGACATCGACCATGTGCGGGCCGCCGTCACCGCCGTAGACCACCGGCAACTCGATGATCCGGCCCTGCAACGGTAACGGCTGGCATTGCTCCCAGGCTTCCAGCAAACGGGTGTGCAGCCCGTTCAGATCCCGTGGCGGGGTCTCGAAGGTCAGCATCAGATTGTTCATGCCCGGCACGGCTTCACGCACCTGGGGCCAGTCCTTGCTCATGCTCGCCAACGCCCAGATGCGTTGTTGCGGCGCCAGATCCAGCTCGCCGGGTGCTTCGAACAGCAAGGCGGTGGTGCCGAGCAAGGTGATTCGTGGCGGTGACTGCAATACGGTCATGGGTGGCTCCTTGTCTGCAACCAGCGCTCCAGGTGGTGAATATCCATACCGCCCTTGCAGAACACCGGGTCCTGCAGAATGTCGCGATGCAATGCGATATTGGTGGAGATACCCTCGACGTGCATTTCACTCAGCGCCAGGCGCATACGCGCCAACGCTTCATCACGGCTGGCGCCATGAGTAATCACTTTCGCCACCATCGAATCGTAATAAGGCGGGACGCGGTAACCGTGGCTGACATGCGAGTCAACCCGCACACCGAAGCCACCGGGGATCTGCCAGCGGGTCACCTGCCCCGGCGTCGGCATGAAGCTGCGCGGGTCTTCGGCGTTGATTCGGCATTCCAGTGAATGGCCGGATACGCTGACGTCGGCCTGACTGAAGCTCAGGCGCTCGCCCATCGCCATGCGAATCTGCTGCTGGACGATGTCGATACCGGAGGTCATTTCGGTAACGGGGTGCTCGACCTGCAAGCGGGTATTCATTTCGATGAAGTAAAACTCGCCGTGCTCGAAAAGGAATTCGAACGTGCCTACGCCCTGATAACCGATCTGTCGGCATGCCTGGGCACAACGCTCGCCTACCCGGCTCATCAAGGCCGCGTCGATGCCAGGTGCCGGCGCCTCTTCCAGCACTTTCTGATGACGGCGCTGCATCGAGCAGTCTCGCGAGCCGAGCCAGACCGCGTTGCCATACGCATCGCACAACACCTGAATCTCGACGTGGCGCGGCTGGCCGAGAAATTTCTCGATATACAACTCAGGATTGCCAAACGCACGGCGTGCTTCCTCGCTGGTCAGCGCGATGGCATCGAGCAGCTGAGATTCTTCATGAACCACGCGCATGCCACGTCCTCCGCCACCGCCTGCGGCTTTGACGATGACCGGGTAACCGATGTCGCGGGCAATCGCCAGAATGCTTTGCGGGTCGGCGGGCATGCTGCTGTCCGGGCCCGGAACACACGGCACGCCAGCCTCACGCATCGCCCGTTTGGCCGCGACCTTGTCGCCCATCACCCGAATACACGCGGCGCTGGGGCCGATGAAGGTCAGACCAGCCTGCTCGATGCGCTCGGCGAACGCCGCATTTTCGGACAGAAAACCATAACCGGGGTGGATCGCCTGAGCGCCGGTCAACTGTGCGGCGTACAGCACCGCCGCCTGATTCAGATAGCTCTGCCCCGGCGCCGCAGGTCCGATGCACAGTGCATCGTCGGCCTGCTGCACGTAACTGGCGTCGCGATCCGCTTCTGAATAAACCGCAACCGTCTTCAGCCCGAGGCCCTTGCAGGCGCGCTGTATACGCAAGGCTATTTCACCGCGATTGGCGATCAAGACTGTATCGAACATCAAAAACCCCTCTAGAACCCAGGATGGCAGCGCAAGCCGTTCAACCGATAGTGAACAGCGCCTGACCGGCCTGAACTTCTTCGCCGTTGGCAACCAGAATGGCGCTCACAACCCCCGCCATTTCAGCCTTGACCGGGTGAAACATCTTCATCGCTTCAACCACCGCCAGGGTCTGGCCCACTTCGACCTGCGTGCCAACGGCAACGAAAGGCGGCTGATCCGGTGCCGGAGTCAGGTGCAACACCCCGTACAGCGAAGCGCAAGCCTGCCCGGCGGGCTTAGCGGCTGGTGGTTGCGAAGCAGCAGTGGCCTTGGCTGCAGGTGTGACGACCGGGAGCGAAACAACGGGAGCGGCGTGACTGGCAACTTGAGCGTGCTCGCGCAGCAAACGTAGCTGCGTGTCACCCTCGCAAAGGCTGAGCTCGCTGAGATCCGATTCAGCCATCAGGTCGATAAGTGCTTTGATACGTTCCGGCTTCATGCAACGGCCCTTGCCTGGCAAAAGAAATGTGGCTGAGGGCAATGTAACGAGCGCGGTTTTTGACCGCCAAGACGGTTTGGCTGTGGGGTGATAAGCCCCCCTTATGACCCGCTCAGGTCATTGGCTGCGCCGATTGCCACGCATTTCAGCGACCAGTTCCAGCAGGATCGCCTTGACCGCTTGCGCGGGGACGGACAGTGGCAAGTGACCTGAAAGGCACAGCGCCAGAGGTGCTTCGATCTCGGGCTCGATAATGCGGCTCAGGTGGACCGCATGGGTGTCGGCGAGAACCCGCGCGGCGGATTCGGGAAGAATGGTTGAACCGAAACGGTCAGCCACCGCTGCCGCCAGGGTCGTCGATGATTCGATTTCCGCCACCACCCGGGCACTGCGTTCGATGCGCAGGAATGCCTCGTCCACCAGACGGCGGATGGTGTTATAGGTGCGCGGCAGCAGCAAATCGATGTCGGCCAACTCGGCCAGCGGGATTTCCTCGCATCCCTGAAGCATGTCTTCTGCGCTGACCAGATACAGCTGCTCGCGTATCAATGGCACAAAGCTCAGGCCGTGTACTTCGCGCCCCCCATAAAGTACTGCCATGTCCATACGCCCGTTCATGATCAGTTCACTGAGGGTGGTGCCGAAGTTTTCATTGAGGTACAGCAGAATGCCCGGATGCCGCTCGCGCACCCGTTTGAGCAGCGGCAGCGACAGCGTCGACGCAGCTGTGCCCGGCGCCAGTCCGACCGATACCGGGCCTGACAGCGCGAGCCCGCTGGCGTTGACGTCGCTTTGCGCCTGCTCGCACTGACGCAGAATGACCTGAGCGTGACCGTACAGCACCTTCCCCGCTTCGGTCGGGGTCACGCCGCGCTTGGTGCGGATCAGCAATTGTTGCTGCAGCTCTGCTTCCAGGGTCACCAGTTGCTGACTCAACGCAGGCTGAGCGATGTGCAGCACATCGGCGGCCTGGGTCAGGCTGCCGATGTCGACGATTTTCACGAAATATTTCAAACGGCGAAGGTTCAAGGTGTTGCGCTCCAAGGTCACGACTCCGCTGTCTCAGCAAGACACAGGCCAGCTCTGTGGAAAGTGCGGCGAACCCGGTCATAAGCAATGGTTATGTCACCAGCATGCGATTACCGTGTTACCCCCCGCAACCATTGGACCGCTCGATTTTGGTGCGAGGCTGCTTCATCTCCGGTCATAAGCACTGCCTATCAACCCAGAACAAACTCGTCTTATGGGCTGCCCGTCGCAGGCTCGTAACGTATTCCTCGTCAAGGCCATCAACGAGGAATGCCAACGTGACCGCATCTCGCATCGCTGCCCGCGTGCTCCGCATCAAACCATCGCCAAGCAGTGCTGCTGCCGACCGGGCCAATGAACTGCGGCGCGCTGGCAAGTCGATCATCAATCTGGTGGTCGGCGAGCCGGACTTCGACACGCCTGCGCACATTCGTCAGGCAGCTTGCGCCGCCATCGAGAACGGTGAAACGCGCTACACACTCAACGCTGGCACCGCAGCGCTGCGCGAGGCTATTGCAGCCAAACTGCAGCGCGAAAACGGCCTGACCTACGCGCCCGGCCAGATCGTGGTCACCAGCGGTGCGAAGGCTGCCATCTTCAATGCTTTCGCGGCGACATTGGGTGTCGACGATGAAGTACTGATTCCTGCGCCTTACTGGGTGTCGTACCCGGACATGGTGCTGGCGTGCGACGGTCGCCCTGTCACCCTGGCATGCCCGGAAGAAAACCAGTTCAAGCTGACTGCCGCGCAACTGCGCAATGCGATCACTCCGCGCACCCGCTGGCTGCTGCTCAACTCGCCGAGCAACCCGACCGGCGCGACCTACAGCGCAGCCGAATGGCGCGCGCTGGCCGACGTACTGCTCGACTACCCGGACGTGCTGGTCATGACCGATGACATCTACGAGCACATCCGCTACGACGACACACCGCTCAGCCACCTGCTCACTGTCGAGCCCGCGTTGCGCGAACGCGTGCTGATCATCAACGGCGTCTCCAAGACCTACGCCATGACCGGCTGGCGTATCGGCTACGCTGCTGGCCCCGCAGATATCATCAGTGCGATGGCAACCCTGCAATCGCAATCCACCAGCAACGCCTGCTCCGTGAGCCAGGCCGCTGCAGTGGCAGCACTCAACGGTGATCAGTCATTTGTCGACGAAAGCGTCAAGGTCTACAAGCAGCGTCGCGATCGCTGCCTGGCGCTGATCAATGCGATTGACGGCCTGAGCTGCATCAAGCCGGAAGGCGCGTTCTATCTGTACGTCAATTGCGGCGCGCTGATCGGCAAGCGCACGCCATCGGGCGCATTGCTGGAGGCCGACACCGACGTGGTCCTG
Source organism: Pseudomonas syringae (assembly GCF_023278085.1). Lineage (NCBI taxonomy): Bacteria > Pseudomonadati > Pseudomonadota > Gammaproteobacteria > Pseudomonadales > Pseudomonadaceae > Pseudomonas > Pseudomonas syringae. The sequence goes on from NZ_CP066265.1 coordinate 2,716,023, forward strand.
TACCTGCTGGAAAGTCAGGGCGTCGCCGTTGTAGCGGGCACCGCGTATGGCCTGGCGCCGTTTTTCAGAATGTCGACCGCGACCGCCATCGAGACCCTTGAAAGCGGCTGTGCGCGCATTGCGACCGCTGTCGCTGCGTTGCGCTGAGCGCATTCACATGACGACGCCGAGCCATCCAGCCCTGACCTTCAAACAGGCCCTGCTGGCCATGCTCGGCATTTCACTGGTGCTGATGCTCTCGGCACTCGACCAGACCGTGATCGGCAACGCGCTGCCCAGCATCGTCTCGGAACTCAACGGTTTCGAGCTGTACGCCTGGGTCGCTACCGGTTATCTGCTGGCCTCCATTGTGACCATCCCGATCTTCGGCCGGCTGGGCGACTTCTATGGGCGCAAACCCTTCGTGCTTGCAGCCACAGTGATATTTACCCTGGCCTCGCTGGTCTGCGCGCTGGCAGACAGCATGCTGACGCTGGTGATCGGCCGCGCCATGCAAGGCATTGGTGGCGGAATGCTGATCGGTACGGCGTTCGCCTGCGTGCCGGAACTGTTTCCCGACACCCGTCAGCGGCTGCGCTGGCAGGTGCTGCTCAGCGCCATGTTCAGCGTGGTCAATGCCATCGGCCCGGGGCTGGGCGGTTATCTGACAGGCGAGTTTGGCTGGCGCTCGGTGTTCTGGCTGAATCTGCCATTGGGCATGATCGCCCTGTTCTTTGCCTGGCGTTTTCTGCCGTGGTATCGCCCGCAGCCTGCGGGGCCGATCCGTCTGGACTGGATCGGTGCGGTATTGATCGTCCTGAGCCTGGGCAGCCTGCAACTGTTCGTCGAATGGCTCGGTCAGCGTCCCTTGGCAATCAGCCTGCTGTGCGGCGCGGTCACGGTTATCGCCTTGACGGGCCTCTGGTTCCAGGAACGCCGTTGCGCGTTTGCGTTGCTGCCCGCCGGGCTGTTTGCCAACCGCAGCATCCGCCTGCTGTTCATCACGTCGCTGCTGGCCGGCGCGATCATGTTTACCTTGCTGTTCTACCTGCCACTGTTGTTGCAGGGCAGTTACGGCTACTCGCCGCAAGACGCTGGCCTGCTGCTGACACCGCTGGCCCTGAGTATCACCCTGGGCGCGATCGTCAATAGCCGGATCATGACGCGGCTGAGCAATCCAAATCTGCTGCCGACCGCCGGTTTCATCGCCCTGTCCATTGCCTGCGCGGCACTGGCGATGGTCGGACTGCAGGCCGGTTTCTCGACCCTGTTGTTGCTCATTCTGCTGGCGGGCCTGGGGCTGGGCTTCATTCTGCTCAATCTTACCGTGTTCACCCAGACCCTTGCCGAGCGCCAGTACCTCGGCATCGCCACGGCGCTGACCCAATCTTTACGACTGGTCGGCGGATTGCTCGGCACGGCGGCCATCGGCGTGCTGGTCAAATGGCTGTACCTGGCCAACCTGCACAGTGCCCTGGCCTCGGCGGGCCAGCTACAGGCCATGCCGCACCTGGTTGACCCTCAGGTGCTGTTGCAGCACCTGCCTGTGAGTAACGATGCCACCTTGCTGTTGGCCCGCACCGCCCTCGCTCACGCAGTCGGCACCGCGCTGTTGCTCTGCGCCGGGCTTGGCGTCGTGGCGTTGTTCACGCTTTACCGGTTGCCTCGCGTCACGCTGTATCAGGCGTCAACCGCTGCACCCCATCCTGTTGAACAACACCTGCCTGACAAATAACAAGAAACCTGACTGCCGTCTGACTCTGCCTCTCACAACACTTAACTACAGCATGAGGATGAACCCGATGGAGCGTATCAATCGCGCCACCACTTTCGTTGCGGGCTTTTGTGGCCTGCTGATCGCGCAACAGAGCTACGGCGAAGGCTTTCTGGAAGACAGCAAGGCCAGTATTCTGGCGCGCAACTTCTTCAGCAATGCAGACAATCGCAGCGGCGCAGCCGATCCCAACTACACCCAGGAATGGGGACAGGGCTTCATGCTCAACTACCAGTCCGGCTACACACCGGGCACCGTCGGCTTCGGCGTCGACGCGCTCGGCCAGTTGGGCATCCGCCTGGACTCGGGCAAAGGCCGCCATTACAACCCGCAAAGTACCGCGTTCAATGGCAACATTTTCCCGACTGACAGCGATGGCCGCGCAGTCGACGAGTTCAGCAGCCTGGGCGCAACACTCAAGGCACGCGTCTCCAAAACCGAGCTGAAGTACGGGACGCTGGTGCCCATGTTGCCGGTGGTGATGTCCACCGACCGTATGCTGCAACAAACCTTTCGTGGCGGGCAGATTCAGTCTGGCGACGTGAAGGACTTCACGTTCACCGCGGGTCAGCTGGAACATGTCATGGGCCGCGGTTCGACCAATCAGATGGGCATGTCGATTCCTGGCGCAAACAACCCGCTGACCGGTGAGTTCGTCAACACGTTCTATTACGCGGGCGTCGATTACAAACCGACCAAAGACCTGACCTTGCAGTATTACTACGGCAACCTGGAGAACTTCTATAAGCAGAACTTTCTGGGCCTGAAATACGACATGCAACTCGGTCCCGGCACGTTGCGCACCGACCTGCGCCACTTCGACAACCGCTCGGACGGCGCCAACGGCCACGATCCATCGTTCTACACCGTGGGCTATTACGGTAATGGTGTGACCAAAGGTGAAGTCGACAGCCGCCTGTCCAGCGCGCAGTTCACCTATCTAATCGACGGCCACACCTTGGCTGCCGGTTATCAGGCAGTGACCGGCGACAGTGACGCTGTCTGGCTGAATCAGGGTGATGGATCAACGGCCTACTTCATGACCGAATCAATGATCGGCAAATTCCAGCGCGCCGGAGAACGCACCTGGCAGGTTCGCTATGGCTATGACTTCGCCAGACTGGGCGTACCGGGTCTCAACTTCCTGGCGATGTATGAAAGCGGCTCGAATATCCAGACCTCCGACGGCGACAAGAAGGAATGGGAGCGCAACGTGACCCTGAGTTACGTGGTGCAGTCCGGCCCGGCGAAAAACCTCAGCGTTGCCCTGCGCCACGCGCAACTGCGCACCGAGTTCGCCAGCCAGCGTGATTCCGATGAGCATCGGATTATCGTGAGTTACCCGATCAATATTTTCTGAAGCAGGCTGGGCAGCAGATACAAAACGTGTCTGCTGCCTGATGCAGGCTGTTCAGCTCTTCATCGACATTACCGCAGCCTGTTTTGCCTGAGTGTCTGACATGCTGCCATTGTTTGACGCTTTCTCCAGCGCCGCATTGGCGGTCATGAGCCCGGCATTCAGCCCGGCAAGGGCCGTTTGCAGTGAACCAGCCTTAACCTGTCTGGCTTGCGGAGACAGGCTACCATCGGCCATCACTGCCTGCAGTTCAGCCATTTTTTCAGCGATCTGCTGCTTCAACTCGCGAATCCGGATCAACGTGTCCTTGACGTTACCCGGCAGATCGCTCTCTTTGATATCGCGGTTTGGATCGCTGTCAGCCGCAGCTTTGGTGATGCCTGCACTCGACAGAGAAACTTTAACGCTCGCTGGAGCCGCCGCCGTTGCCGAGCCCGTCGATGCCGCGCTCGCCTGATCTGCGGACTCTGCTTTGGCAGCATCCTTGAGCAATGAAAGCTCACTGCCACTCAAAGTCTTTGTGTTGATAGTCAGCATGTGAGCGTCTCTCAAGTACGGATTGAAAAGTGTATCGGCAATGATACATATCTCTTGAAAGATGTTGCCCATCATACGTTTAACGGTGTTCCAGGCATTCCTTCTGGTGTCAGGGCTCGGATGTACCGGGCCCTGACACCGACTCAGTTCGATACCGGATCGAGGAATATCAGTTGCGGCGCTTCTGCAAACAACTCGCCGCTGGCGGCGGCAAACTGTTGATAGTGTGACGTAGCAACATGCGCATCAAGAGCCGCCTGGTCCTTGAAACATTCACGCATGTAGAACGTTCCCGGCTCATCGCGCTTTTCGAATAATACGTACTCGATATTCCCCGGCTCTGTTCGGGTTGGCGACACCAGTGCCGATAACGCGTCTTTCAATGCCGATTCTTTACCTGCTTTGGCTTTCAGTACCGCGATCAAGACTACTTGCTTTGTCTGTGCACTCACTGTCCATTCTCCACTGTTCAATTCAATCAATGCGTAGGTGCAGGCGCAGCGCCGACTTTCACACGCAGCAGGCTGTAAGGTTTTTCCCGTTTGTCCTGCCCGGCGTTGAAGCCTGCCTGGCGGTGCAACTGGTTGACGATGAAATACAGGTAGCCATCAGGGCCAATTGACAAGGTGTCAGGCCACAACATGCGCGGATCGTGCGCGACGGTCTGCCAGACACCGCTCGGCAGAAGCTTGCGAATTGCATTGTGCTCGTAGTCACCCGCGTATACGGCACCGTCTGCATCAGATTCCAGACCATCGGAAGCGCCCTTTTCACCCAGATCCTTGACCGCTGCGGCCAGTTGCGGCTCAGTCACCTGGCTGTCGTTCAACAGGTCGGTCGCGACCGAATAAAGATGACGGCTGGACAATGGCGAGAAATACAGCGTCTTGCCATCTGCCGACAGCGCAATGCCATCGGACGCGACGGTGACAGGCTTGCGCTTCCCGTCCGGCCCTTGGCCAAGCACCTGCACGCCCTCCACTACCGGCACGAAATCAGGGTCTGCGGACGTTGCCTTCGCCCCGCTCAAGCGCCGCACCGCTTGCCCACTGGCTATATCCATGACAATGATCGCGCCCGGACCGCTCACCGACGAGTCGGTGACATACACCGTCCCCTCCGTGCCTTTGCGGAAGTCGAAGCGCATGTCGTTGACATAGGTGCCGGGCAATATGACGTTATCCGGGAATACCAGCCGCTTGACGATCTTGTGGCTGGCCAGGTCGACCGCAACCAGCTTGACGCCCCGTGGACGTGGCGAGGCAAACTCCGGTGCTGCAGTGTCCAGAAGCCAGACGCGTCCCTTGCCGTCGGCAACCACACTTTGCACGCTGATCAACCCGTCGCCAGGATCCTTCGGATTTTCCCGGTTGACCGCAAGATCCGGATAAGCCACCACCTTGCCGTTCCGGATCTCACCGACCGTGAAAGGCACCTTGTCACCCCAGCGAGGGAAATTGACGAAGATTCGCCCGGTTTCGGAGACTGTTACGCCGGTAGGCATTGCGTCGTAGAAGGCATGGACCTGTTCAAGCTTGCCTATAGGTTTGTCGGCCGGCGCGCCGGCAGGCAACTCGGTAGTGGTCATGCCATAGGCCAAAGAGGTTGTGAGACTGGCTGCCGACATGATGGCAAGTGCTGCGGCCATGGTTTTTCGATGCATGCTGCTCTCCTGACGGGCCAGCCGGGTGGCCCATCGGTATCAAGGTTGATGCGCACGACGTGTGATGACTTTCATCAAGACACGCTGCTCAAGGGTGTGGGGTAGACAAGATGGTGAGCAGTTTGGTCTTTCAGGGTACAAAGAAAAACACGGGGAACGCACTAACACTTTCAACACGGGATTGAAGATGCGCACTCATCCTTACATACATAGATCCCGTCGCATTGGCACGGTATACAGTCTCGTTCCCGCCTGCTCAAGATCGGACGCAGAGCGTCCAGAACGGCATGACGACGCAGAGCGTCGCACGATATTGAGGTTATCGTTCCGCTGATTCAAGACCGGACGCAGAGCGCTCAGCGCGGCATGCCTATGCAGAGCGTCGTACGATAGTTGAGGTTATCGTTCCGCACGCTCCAGCGTGGGAATGCAGTTCTGGACGCTCTGCGTCCAACCTTGAATAGGCGCGGCAGCATGTATGTGTGACGGGGAGCGTCACCCAATGCATGCCAACGCGCAACAGCCCTATGATGATGACCAGCATCTTGTTTGTCCGCCGCTTTGATGACGTTCAACATCAATGCTATATTTGCGGCCTGTCGAATGGAGCAGGCAAAAGAGGCAACCCCAATGAGAGTCACCAAGGCGCAGGCCCAAGCCAACCGGGCACACATTGTCGAGACGGCTTCTGTTCAGTTCCGTGAGCACGGCTATGACGGTGTCGGGGTGGCTGATCTGATGGCAGCGGCAGGCTTTACCCATGGTGGTTTTTACAAGCACTTCGGCTCGAAGTCTGACCTGATGGCTGAAGCGGCGGCCTGCGCCATTGCGCAGACGGTAGAGCAGTCGAAGGGTATCGCCCCTGCGCAGTTCATCGACTATTACCTGTCCAGAGAACACCGTGACAATCCCGGCACGGGCTGTACCATGGCCGCGCTCGGCGGCGACGCCGCGCGCCAGTCGGATGATGTCAAACAGACGTTTGCTGACGGCATCGAGCGGACGCTGGCTGCCTTTGCGCCCGCCGATGCGGCGACCGATGACGCAATCCGCCAGCGGGCGCGGGCGAAAACCATTGATATGTTTGCCCATGCGTTGGGCGCTGTGCTGCTGTCGCGCAGTTGCCCGGACGACTCGCCACTGGCGGACGAGATACTCGACGTCTGTCGCGCACGAATGCAGGCGCAATTGAAGCCAGCGCAGGCTGACTGACGGGTTCGCTTGAGGCAGCGGGCAGGACAGGACCATTGCGCCCTGCCCGCCGATCGCTTCAGGACGGAAACAGTTTGCTCAGGCAGGCCAGTTTCTTCTTGTAGGATTTTCGTGCCAGCAAGGCATCTTCCAAAGTGACTGCGACGAAACGCGCTTTCTGGTTGGGCTGCATCTGGCCGATCAGGTCCAGGTCAGCGCTGATCACCGTGCCGATCATCGCGTAGCCGCCGCCCGAGACCGCATCACGGTGCAACACAATCGGCTCCAGCCCGGCCGGTACCTGAATCGAACCTATCGGGTAGCAACTGTCGACAATGTTCGAGGGATCAGAGCCAGCGCCAAACGGCTGCTCGCGGGGCTGAAAGGTCAATGCACGGCCACCCTTGAAGCGATAACCGATACGGTCTGCTTCAGAACCTACTGTCCACGACTCGGAGAAAAAGCTGGTCGCGGCAAACTCGGTCAGGCGTTCGTAATACAGTCCCGGCACCACACGCAGATAAACTTCCCCGCCCAGCGACTGGCGCAGCGCCATCGGCAGACTTGCCCCTGCTCGGCCTTTGCCGCCGGGAATGCCGATCGGCAATTGGTCGTCAGCCTCCAGCCTGCGCCCCTGAAAACCGCCCAGCGCGCCCAGCGTGTAGGTCGAACGGCTGCCCAGCACCAGCGGCACATCGATACCGCCCGCCACCGCGAGATAGGCACGGGCACCGTCTTTGGGAAAATCAAAGCGCAATACCTGCCCCGCCTTGACCGAAAATGCAGTGTCATGGTGCATTTCCACGCCGTCCAGGCGCGCGGCCATGTGGGCACCGCAGACAGCTGCCAGTGTGTCGCAGTGAAATTCCAGTTCCGGCCCGATCAACGTGCACTCCAGCCCGGCGGCACCTGGCGGATTGCCAACCAGATGATTGGCAGCACTGAGCGCGTATTGGTCGAGCGCGCCCGAGGGGGGAATGCCGAGGTGGTAATAGCCTTCGCGGCCGAGGTCCTGGACTGACGTGGCCAGGCCCGGTTTGATGACCTTGATCATGCCAGCACCTCCTGCAGCGATTTGGGATAACCGACTGGATCGGCCAGAAAGGCGTCCAGAGAAAACTCGACCGGACGAATCCGCAGATCGAAGTGCCCTGCTTCCACCTCCGCCACGGCACGATCATAAGCTTCACGGTCAACCGGCTTGAACTGCACGATGTCACCCGGCCGGAAAAACACCATGTGCTCTTTCAGGTAGGCCAGCTTCTGCTGAGGGTCATAAATCGGCGCCGGAGTGACGCCGAACATCTGATAACCGCCCGCCCCGCGCACTGAGTAGATACAGCCAAAGCAACCGCCATGGCCCAGCGTCAATTTCGGCGTATCGGTACGCGGACGCAGGTATTTGGGCACCTGCAACTGACGCTCGCGCTCGACCATCTGAAACATGAACGGCAGACCGGCCACAAAACCCACCATCGAGACAAACCAAGGGGCACCACTGTGCGCGGCAATAAACGCATCCACGTCGGCCAGGTTGTTGATCCGCGCGGCGTACTCCAGGTCAGTGGCACTCGGGTCCTGATGCCGATCTCGAAAACGCATCAGGGTTTCGTGAGTCCACGGATCGTTGTACAGCACGGGAATCTCGATGATCCGGGTTTGCAGGGTTCGCTCGGCGACCGCCCCGGCCTCCGCCTCACGCACCGCCTCAAGCAATGCGTGAGGGGCGATGCGGTCCGGGTCGAAACGGATCTGGAACGAAGCGTTTGCCAGACACACGTCCAGTACGCCATCCAGCGCCAGGCGCTCGACTGCGCGGGTCACGGCCATACCGGTGAAAAAGGCTTCCAGCGACATACTGTCACTGACCTCGGCAAACAAGTGCTCATCGGCACCAAAGCTGTAGCGAATCGGATCAGCCATGTCTGTTCCTTTTGGAATCGTTGTAGAAAGGCAGGCAAAGATCAGTAACCTGGCTCGCGTTTCTGTGCACACGATGCCCTCTTGATTCAACGTGCATGATTCAACGTGCGAATGGACTCAGCGTGGCACGCGCACCTCGATCCCGGCCCGGTCCAGCGCGGTCCGCGTGGCTTCGGCGAGCGCCAACGCTCCCGGCGTGTCACTGTGCAGGCAGATGGAATCGAATTCGATGGCCAGATCCTGCCCCTCGACGGTCCGCACCAGGCCTTGCTGACAGGCGCGTACAACCCGCGCCGCGACTTCATCCGGGTCGTGAGCACGCACGTTACGGGTAAACACAATCGAACCGCTCAGGTCATAGTCACGGTCCGCATAGAACTCGCGGACCACCGGCTGACCCAGCTCCTCGGCGATGGTGCAGATCACCGAGCCGGGCATGCAGTAGAGCAGCAAATCAGGCTCCAGACGTTGCAGGTTTTCCACCAGCAGCCGCGCCGCCTCTTCGTCGCGAGCCAGATGCATATACAGCGCGCCATGGGGTTTGAAGTGCTGCAAAGCCACGCCCTGAACCCGCGCCAGTTCGCGCAGGGCGCCCAGTTGGTAAAGCATATCGTCGACCAGTTCCTGCGCTGGCGCATTGATGTGTCGCCGCCCGAAGCCCACCAGATCTCGGAACCCCGGGTGCGCGCCGATGGCGACCCCCAGACGTTTGGCCTGCTCGATCGTGCGCCGCATGGTGCCGGGATCGCCCGCGTGAAAGCCGGTGGCGATATTTGCCGAACTGATGAACGCCATCAGTTCGGTATCGACGCCGTCACCAATGGTCCATGCGCCAAAACTTTCACCCATGTCCGAGTTGAAATCCACCTGCATGGCGATGCTCCTGGGGCTATCGAGTTGATGGAAACCACGTTAGATTCACACCTACCCCTTGGGAAGATCTATTAACAGATACGCTGCCTTCTGAAAAACAGATACCTCACCAACTGGAGTACGTATGTCCCTGACCCTGCGCCAGGTTCGCTATTTCGTCGCAACTGCCGAGATCGGGCAGATTTCGCAAGCGGCCATCCACCTGAACATCTCCCAGTCGGCCGTCACCACGGCGATCAAGGAACTGGAAGGCATGCTCGGCACACTCTTGTTTCAGCGCTCGGCGCAGGGCATGAGCCTGACCGACGCCGGCCGGCACTTTCTCAACCGCGCCTACGTGATCCTGCGTAGCGTTGACGACGCGCTGAACAGCCCCATGCCCGATCTGCGTGCCAGTGGCGTATTGCGCCTGGCTGCCAGCTACACCGTCATTGGCTACTTTCTGCCGCACCACCTGCAACGCCTCGAACACTGGCATCCAGACGTCGCCATCGAAGTGCATGAGCAGGAACGGCAATCCATCGAGCAAGGCTTGCTGGAGGGTCGATTCGACATGGCTGTGGTGCTCACCGCGAACCTCACTCACCCGGATATCGTCTCGGAAACACTGTTCAATTCCGAGCGCCGCCTATGGCTCTCCAGCCATCATCCGCTGTGCCAGCGCGCCTCGGTCAGCCTCGCCGACGTGGCAAAAGAGCCCTACATCCTGCTGACCGTCGACGAGGCCGAACAGAGTGCGAGGCGCTACTGGGAAATGGCCGGCCAGCAACCCAGCGTCCGCGTGCGCACCAGCTCGGTCGAAGCAGTGCGCAGCATGGTCGCCAATGGCAGTGGCGTGGCGATCCTCTCTGACCTGGTGCATAGACCCTGGTCACTGGAAGGCAAACGCATCGAGACAAGGACCGTCACCGACAAGGTAACGCCCATGAGCGTCGGCCTGGCCTGGCACAGAGCGCGGGAGTTAAGCCCGGCGATGCAGGCGTTCCGTAACTATTTCCACGACGCGTTTCTGGCCCCGCAACAGCTGTCGGCGCGGCGTTGAGAGCGTGTTATTTGCCTGGCGGAACGACCGGTGCGTGCTCCGCCATCAGTGCCGTGATCCAGTCAATGAACACGCGCACCTTGATGCTGACATGCCGGTTCGGCGGAAAGGCCACGTACATCGGCATGCTGTCCAGCTGCCAGTCTTCGAACAGACGGACCAGTTTTCCGCTCTCCAGATGCGGCCGGGACATGTAGTCCGGTAGCCAGAGGATGCCCATTCCGGCGAGTCCGGCAGCGATGTAGGCATTGCCGTCATCCACAGCCAGCGTATAGCGCCCCTGAACATGGACCTGCTCGCCGTTGCGATGCATGGCATAAGGCAGCGCCTTGCCGGTGCGCGCCCATAGATAGCCGACGACGCGATGAGAAGAGTCCTCCAGCTCGCGTGGATGGGTCGGCGCGCCCATTCGCGACAGGTAGTCCGGGGCGGCGTATACCCCCAGTTGCAAGTCGCCCACGCGCCGCGCCATCAAGGATTGATCGGTGATTTCACCACCGCGAACCACGCAGTCGACATTTTCGCCGATCAGGTCGACCATCCGGTCGCTGACGCCCATGTCGATCTGGATATCCGGGTAGCGGGCATGGAACTCAGGCAATGCGGGCATCAGCAGCAGGCTGGCAAACGGGCTGGGCACGTCCACCCGTAAGCGACCTCTGGGCAGAGATGCGGCGCTGGACAGGCTGGTCTCGGCATCGTCCATGTCTGCCAGCAGCCTGACCACCCGCTCGTAATAGACGGCGCCATCGGCGGTCACGTTGACCTTGCGCGTGGTGCGGTTCAGCAACCTGACGCGCAGGCGCGCTTCGAGTTGCTGAATCAGCTGTGTCACGCTGGTTTTACTCATGTGCAGCGTACCGGCCGCCTGGGTGAAGCTGCCGGTTTCCACCACCCGGGCAAACGCTTGCATCGCGTCGAAACGGTCCATGTTCACTCACCTGTCTAGTGGATTGTTTGGCTTTTCCAAACAGTGCTGATCAAGGTTGCTCGTTTATCCCCCCAGTGCAAGCCCCTACAGTGGCTCCATCGCCTGATTTTCACTTGATGGAGACACCCATGACACAACGTGACGTTATATTTCCAGCCGGTCGCCAGACGCTTTACGAGCGCAACCATTATTCCCCGGCGATCCGCTCGGACGGTTTTCTGTTCGTGTCCGGACAAGTCGGCAGCAGAGAGGACGGTTCGCCAGAGCCTGACCTCGAAAAGCAGGTGCGCCTCGCGTTCACCCATTTGAACGCGATTCTGCTGGCGGCCGGGTGCACGTTTGATGATGTGCTCGACGTGACGGTGTTCATCGTCGATCCCGAAGCGAAGTTCGAGCGGATCTGGAGTGTGTTTCCGGAATTCTGGGGCAACGCGCCCCACCCGACGCTGACGGCTGTGGGCGTGACATGGCTTTACGGCTTCGATTTTGAAATCAAGGTCATTGCCAAGCTGCCGGCAAGCACAACGGCATAATGCCTGTGCCGTTTAGCGGCTGCGGATCGGTACGACGCAGTCGCTGTCAACCACAGCGGGCTCTTCGAAACGCCGAAAGAACTCCCCGGACACGACATGTTCCAGAAACTGCGCCTGATCCTCCGTCACCGGATGCCTGGGAGCGTAGCCATCGGCATCAGGCACAGCCAGCAAACGTGCCTTGCGCGCATGCGCTACTGCAATGAACGCCCTTTTCTCTTCAAGGGACATCTGCGAAAAGTAGTCAGACAGACTTTCCAGCGAGCGTACCGCCAGATCCTGGTCGAGCTGATCGTCATCCGTGAACATCAAATGCCAGACGAAATCGAAAGAAAGCTCAGCGAGGGCTCGCATAGACCGGGCTCCGTAGTGTTCAGAGGCGCGAGATTCCTCGTTCACCACGATCCGGTCAAGCGGTAACAGATGATCTGCGTCAAATGTGGCGCCTAACGTCGAGAAATGACGCTTTGTGATCGCTATCACCCTGCATACAAGGGGCTGGCACGGCACTCGGGTTTCTCGGCCCCATGCCTTGCCCGACGCCCCTCACGTCTGCGGCCCGGCACTCAGTCGGTCAGGGTCCTGATCGCGATACAGCGCCTCGACTTTCGCCGCACGCGCTTGCAGCACGGCGCGCTGGTTGATCGACCCCTTGTCAGTGATTTCGCCGCGATCGATCGAAGCCGGTTCATCCAGCAGCACCATCCACTCCAGGCGGCTGGCGTTGCCGTTGGCCCCATGATTCAGGCGCGTTAGCCAGTCGCTGAACCATTGGCGCACCTGCACGCTGGCCAAGACCTCGGCGTCAGTGGCTTGCGCGCCTAATCCAGACAGTTGACGGCACTCGTGCAGCCTCGGAAACACCAGCACGCCCAGGCATTCGCGATCTGGCGCCGCAATCACCACGTCCTGAACATAAGGTGAGCCTTCAAGCACCGCGCGGTTACGCATGGGCCCGACGCTGACAAAGACCCCCGACGACAGCTTGAAGTCCTCGGCCAGACGCCCGTCGAACATCAGCCCCAGTTCCGGCGCAGCGGGGTCGGCAAGCTTGATTGCATCGCCGGAGCAATAGAACCCCCTTTCATCGAACACCTCAGCCGTCTGCTGCGGCGATCGCCAGTACCCCGGCATGATGTGCGGCCCGCGAAAGCGACCTTCCAGCTTGCCGTCGACCGGCACCAGGCACACTTCGCAACCCGGCGCAGGCAGCCCGATGTAGCCGGCCATCGACAGCGGCCCGGTGGTGAATGTGCAGGACGGCGCCGCCTCGGTCATACCCAGCCCGGCCATCATGCGGATGCGCTCGCCGCAATGCTGCTCGGCTACCCGGTCCAGACGGTCCCAGACGCTTTGCGACAGACCGGCTGCGGCGAAGAAAAACAGCCTCATGCGCGAGAAAAAGCGCTCACGCAATTCGCCGTCCTGCTCCAGTGCGTTGACCAGTTCCTCCCAGCCCTTGGGCACGGTGAGGTACGCGGTGGGCGAGATTTCCTTGAGATTACGCAGCGTCTCGGCAAAGCCCTGAACGGTGGGCTTGCCGTTATCCAGATAAAACGTACCACCGTTATAAAGCACGATGCCGACATTGTGACTGCCGCCGAACGTGTGATTCCACGGCAGCCAGTCCACCAGCACGGGTGGCTCTGTGCCAAACACTGGAAATGTCTGCAACAGCATCTGCTGATTGGCGCACAACATGCGCTGAGTAGTGACGACCGCCTTGGGCAGTCGGGTCGAGCCCGATGTGAAAAGGAATTTGGCGATGCTGTCCGGCCCGCTGGCCTGAAAAGCGGCCTCGGCCTCAGGGCCACCGGGCTGTTCGAGGAGGCTGGCAAAACTCACCTGGGGCCTGCCGCTCAGTCGTCCGCGCACCGCAATGATCGGCGTGTCAGCAGGAATCACGGCCTCGATGGCACGCTGAAAAGGCGCTGTATCGCTGACGAAGATCAGGCCCGGCTGCAACACGTCGCAGACGTGGCGCAACTTGGCGAAATCCTGGGACATGACCGAATACGCCGGTGACACCGGGCAATACGGAATCCCGGCGTACATGGCCCCCAGGGCAATCTGCAGATGCTCGATGTCGTTGCCCGACAGCAACGCGAGCGGTTTTTCGGCGGACAAACCGTAATCAAGCAAACTCTGGGCAATGGCCCGGACGTCAGTCAGCATGTCGGCGTAACTGACCTTGCGCCAGCCGCCCAGGCTGTCGCGGGCAGCGATGAATGTCTGTTGCGGGCGCACGTTGGCCCAATGCACCAGCCGTTCAAGCAATCGGTCGGGGTATTCGGCGAGGGGCTCAAGTGCACGCATGTGCAGAATGCCCTGTTCTTCGCGAACTTCGATGGCCGGGTGGCCGATGGCAACCTCACGGTAGCGCGGCTCGCGGGCTTCACTCTGCCAGGATGACGATTTGATTTCGGAACTCACGTGCGTTCTCTCCATCAAGGGCGCGCTCGCCAGACGGCACATGGCCGGCTGGCATGAGCGCAGCAGCACTCGGCTGCAGCCTTGTTATTGTTATGTGTGGCTAGCTGACGGCAACGTATTGGCTACAAGACATTGCTGTCAGCGCAAGGAACATCAGATCGGGTAGTGCCGTGGCCCGTTTTGCAAGGTCACCCATCGCAACTGGGTGAAATGCTCGATCGAGGCCTTGCCGCCGAAGCTGCCATAACCGCTGGACTTGACCCCGCCGAAGGGCATTTGCGCTTCATCATGTACGGTCGGCCCGTTGATATGGCAGATGCCCGACTCAACCCGCTGAGCCAATGCCAGAGCACGACTGGTGTCACGGCTGAAAATCGCCGCCGACAGACCGAATTCCGAATCATTGGCCAGCCGCAGCAACGCCTCGTCCCCTTCCCCGCGAAGCAGCACAGCGACCGGCCCGAAAGACTCTTCGCGGTACAGACGCATGCGATCAGTCACACCGTCAAGCAGCGTCGGTTGCAAAATGCTGCCCTGCAACTGGCCGCCAATTACCAGCTTCGCCCCCAGCCCGATGGCGTCGTCGATCAGCGCCTTGATACGCGTGCCAGCGCCGACATCCACCAGCGAACCCAACACCGAATCACTGTCATGCGGATTACCGGCACGCAAGGTTTCGATCTTTGCTGTGAGCTTGGCGAGAAAAGCGTCGGCGACTTTCTGATCGACAATCAGGCGCTCGGTGGACATGCAGATCTGGCCTTGATTGAAATAAGCCCCGAAGGCCGCCGCTTCGACCGCGGCATCCAGATCGGCGTCATCCAGCACCAGAAACGGAGCCTTGCCGCCCAGTTCCAGCAGTGCAGGTTTCAGATGACGTGCCGACAGTTCGCCAACGATGCGCCCCACATGGGTGGAACCGGTGAAGTTGACTCGCCGCACCGCAGGATTGGCGATCAGACGTTCGACAATCGCTGCCGCATCGGCAGGAGCATTACTGATCACGTTGATCACACCGTCACCCAGCCCGGCATCCTGCAACACCTGGCCAATCAGCCGATGCACGGCGGGGCTGATCTCCGACGCCTTGAGCACCACAGTATTGCCGCAGGCCAGGGGCATGGCGATAGCGCGGGTGGCAAGAATCACTGGCGCATTCCACGGCGCAATGCCGAGCACCACACCGCAAGGCTGACGCAGGGCCATGGCAAAATTGCCGGGAACGTTGGAGGGAATCACCTCGCCGGTGATCTGGGTGGTCATCGACGCGGCTTCACGCAGCATGTTGGCGGCCAACTGCACGTTGAAACCGTACCAGTTGGCCATTGCTCCGGTTTCTCCGGCAGCCGCGATGAACTCGGCGCTACGTGCCTGAAGTTGCTCGGCAGCCTTGAGCAAACGGTCGCGGCGTTCGCCGGGCGCCATTGCCGACCAGGCAGGAAAAGCGTTCTGTGCCGCAGCCACGGCGGCATCTGCATCCTCGACAGTCGCAGCAGCGACCCGCGAAACTACCTCGCCGGTTACCGGGTTACAGCGGTCAAACGTACGTCCGTCACGCGCCGGGCACGACTGACCACCAATCAACAGGGGCACGTCCAGCATGGTCATTCCTCTTGTTAGGGGGAGCAGCTTCAAGTTTCAAGTTTCAAGCTGCAAGCCTCAAGCTCAAAGCATGAGAAACAGTCTTGAGCTTCAAGCCTCTAGCCTCAAGCCTCAAGCCTTAAGCCTTAAGCCTTAAGCCTTAAGCTCAAAGCCACAGCTTGTAGCTTGTAGCTTGTAGCTTGTAGCTTGTAGCTTGTAGCTTGCAGCTTGCAGCTTGCAGCTTGCAGCTTGTAGCTTGTAGCTTGTAGCTTGCAGCTTGCAGCTAAACCCTACCTTTTATAGGCCTCCAATCCGGGCTTGATGCTTTTGTCATCAAGGAATTGCTTCATGCCCTGTTCGCGGCCGCCTTCCTTGTCCAGCAGGCGCGACTGGTCGAGTTTGGCGTACAGGTAGTCTTCGTTCTGCTCCCAGGTCAGTTCACGGCAACGCTTGAAGCCATGCTTGGCGGCGCGCAGCACCACCGGGTTCTTTTCCAGCAGGTTGAGTGCCAGGTCGATGGTCACCTGACGCAGTTGCGCCAGCGGCACGCTTTCATTGACCAGGCCCATCTCGGCGGCTTTTTTACCGTCGAAGGTCTTGCCGGTCATGATGTAGTACAGCGACTGGCGATGCCCCACAGTGTCGGCCATCGCTTTGCTCACCAGATTACCGGGCGGAATGCCCCAGTTGATTTCCGAGAGACCGAAGGTTGCCTCGTCGGCGCAGATCGCCAGGTCGCAGGCAACCAGCGGGCTGAAGCCACCGCCGAAGCACCAGCCGTTGACCATGGCGATGGTCGGTTTGGCGTACATGCGCAGCAGTTTCCACTGCCATTGAGAAGCCTCGCGGCGGATCTTTTCCTGCAGGATTTCCGGGCCGGCATCCACCTCGCGGAAGTACTCCTTGAGGTCCATGCCGGCCGTCCAGGCTTCACCCGCACCGGTCAGCACCAGAACACCTGCGTCAGGGTCCTGTTCAAGGGTTTCCAGCACGTCGACCATTTCCCGGTTAAGGGTCGGGCTCATGGCGTTGCGTTTTTCCGGCCGGTTGAGAATGACCCACGCGATGCCTTGCTCGATTTCGACCTTTACGGTTGTCCAGCGACCTTCGTACTTGCTCATGGCGGTGCTCTCTTGTTCTTGATTCGTGGA
Organism: Pseudomonas syringae; assembly: GCF_023278085.1. Taxonomy (NCBI): domain Bacteria; kingdom Pseudomonadati; phylum Pseudomonadota; class Gammaproteobacteria; order Pseudomonadales; family Pseudomonadaceae; genus Pseudomonas; species Pseudomonas syringae. Next base: position 2,732,991 of record NZ_CP066265.1, read on the forward strand.
TGAGTCAAAACTAGGCGACAAATATAGTTATGTCAATTAACTATTATTCAGATCAAACAAAATCCCGGCACTCACTCCGGATATGTCGGTCACAATCACGTATGCCCATAGCCATCATCTGCCAACCCCGGCAAACTGCAGGGCTCACCTGCTGAACCACAATAAAAGGACCGCATTTTCAATGGCCAAGCCATCCGACTTCGACGACGTCTGCCAGGCGACTGCACAGATTGAAGAGGCTCCGTCACCTACAGACTCCGCACTGGATGATCTGATCGGTTACGCCATGCGTCGGGCTCAACTCAAGCTATTCCAGAACCTGATCGGGCGCCTTTCGGCACACGATCTGCGGCCTGCCCAGTTCTCCGCGCTGGCGATCATCGAACAGAATCCTGGCCTGATGCAGGCTGATCTTGCCAAGGCGCTGGCGATAGAGCCGCCGCAGGTGGTGCCATTGCTCAACAAACTTGAAAACCGTGCGTTGGCTGTGCGGGTGCGCTGCAAGCCGGACAAGCGCTCATACGGCATCTTTCTGAGCAAGAGCGGTGAAACGTTGCTGCGCGAACTGAAGCAGATCGCCATCGACAGCGATCTGGATTCCACCTCAGCGCTGAACGATCAGGAACGCCAGGACCTGCTGCGACTGCTGAAAAAGGTTTACCAGTCATAAGCCGTCGGGCACCCATTACCAGATGGGCAGGCTGTACTGCACCACAAAGCGCGTCTGGTTCTCATCGCGAAAGGCCGCACCTGCCGGGAAGTCATTGCGATAAATGGATTTGCGAGCCAGCAGGCTGACATTCTTCAGCGGCCCGCTTTGCACCACATAACCCAGCTCCATCTGAAACTCGCGTTCCTTGCGGTCATCGGCATTGAAAGCGGCCAGCTCGATATTATCGCCGCGCACATAGCGCAGCCGACTGCGCAGGCCGACGATGCCCAAAGCCGTGAAGTCGTAATCATAAATGGCCTGCCATGTGCGCTCTTTGGCATTGAGGAAGTCTGAACTCATGGTCATTTCGCTCAACCCCATCAGTTCGGTGCCGGACACGTAAGGCGTCGCTGTATCGCCACTGGAATGCATATAGCCGAGGCTGACGCTGTGCCCGCCAAGCCTGTAGCCCAACAGCGCCGAGAGGTTCTGGTTGTCCACCTCGCCAGCCTTTGCGCTGCCAGTATCACGGCTGAAAAAGCTGCGTAGATCCGTGGTCAATACGCCGTCACCTATCGGCAGTTTGTGCAGCATGGCAAGCGTATCCTGCGTGTAAAGGTCGTCCACTTCGGCGTGATAGGCGCGCACGCCAAGTTCCTTGTTTATCTGGTAGTCACCCCCGGCATAGTCCATGTGGGATGAAGTTGCCGCACCATTGAAGCGCCGATTCGGTGAGGCAATGCTGATCGCCTGATAATTGCTGGAGTCACGCTTGTTGACGCGATCGATGTAGCCCGCGTTCAGGGTCAGCCCATCGATTTCCTTTGAGGTGATGGTCGTACCGCGAAAGGTCTGGGGCAGCAACCGTGACGGGCTGGCAAACGCAAATGGCAGGAAAATCGACACGTCGCCGGTCTTGACCGTGGTTTCACTGAGCTTGAGCTTGCCCGTCAGCGCCAGCCTTGAATATTCGTCGGCGGCTCGCCCGTCGCTGGCGGAAACCGGCAGCAATTCGGTGCCGCTGCGATCCGGCGCGGAATCCAGTTTGACGCCCACCAAGCCCCGCGTATCGAGACCGAAACCCACTGGCCCGTTGGTAAAACCCGACTCCATATTCATGATGAAGCCCTGCGCCCACTCTCGCGTAGCGGTCTTCGCGCCCTCATCCTTGTAATCGCGATCCATGTAGTAGTTACGCAAGGTCAGCGTACCGTGGCTGTCTTCCAGAAAGCCCTGGGCCAGTAATGGATCGGGAAACACACTGATGCCCAACAGGCCGAGCGCAATGCCTCGATATTTGCCAGACGAATTTAAAGCGGGTACAGCCCCACGGGTGAGCTTCGGCATGATCGGTGTCCAGTTATTGTTGTTGTTTCTGGATTCGGTCCGGCATTACACAGGTCCGTGGACTGAGAATTGAAAGAATCAGCGCCGCCGTCAATGCAGAGTGATCGATAATCGAACATTAATGAAATTAACTATTTAAACGCCCTCGGCAAATAGATCTCTTAACTCTATGTTTTTAAAGCGCTAAATCATTAATTTCAGGAGCAGATAGCTCAGCTTCATTTTTTAGTTATTTTTGTTACCTTGATAAATACCTGTCCCGACGCTGTGATCAGCGTTCACCTACAGGCTTCGCCATCCGACAAAAACAACAATGAGGCTTGCCATGAACCGTTCGCTGCGTCGCTCGACGCTGACTATCGTCTTGTGTTTTATCGTTGCGCTTATCGAGGGATTCGACCTGCAGGCTGCCGGTACAGCAGCGGCAGGCCTGCGCGAGACCTTCGCACTTGACCCGAAAATGATGGGCTGGGTATTCAGCGCCGGCATCATCGGCCTTCTGCCGGGGGCTTTTTTCGGCGGCTGGATCGCTGATCGTATTGGTCGCAAGAAAATCCTTGTCAGTGCAGTGCTGCTGTTTGGGGTCTTTTCATTGAGCACGGCCTACGTCGACACCTTTTCCGGTCTGTTGCTGGTGCGCTTCATGACCGGCCTGGGGCTGGGCGCTGCCCTGCCCAACCTGATTGCGCTGTGCGCAGAGGCCGTGAGCGAACGTCACCGCGGAGTCGCCATCAGCGTCATGTACTCGGGCGTTCCGTTGGGCGGCGCACTGGCCGCCGTGGTGGCGATGTTCACCAGCGAACACTGGCAGACAACCTTTATCGTCGGCGGCCTGGCGCCTCTGCTGGTGGTTCCGCTGATGATCCTGTTGCTGCCTGAATCCAGCGCCTTCAAACAGCAGACGTCTGCGGTTCGGCACTCAGCCGTCAGCGCGCTGTTTGGCGAAGGCCGTGGCCGTACAACAGTGGCGCTGTGGGTTGGCTATTTCTTCACACTGACCGTCATGTACATGCTGCTTAACTGGTTGCCTTCGCTGCTCATTGGTCAAGGCTTCAGCAAACCACAGGCGGGCATGGTGCAAATGCTGTTCAACATCGGTGGAGCGCTGGGTTCATTACTGGGCGGCGTGCTGCTGGACCGCTGCAACGGCATCAAGGTGGTGCTGTTTGTCTACGCAGGTCTGCTGGCTGCGCTGGCCGGTGTCGGGCTGTCGGCCGGTATCGTGCCGATGGCGGTCGCCGGGTTTGCTGCCGGGGTGTTTGTCATCGCTGCGCAATTGGTGCTCTATGCCCTGGCACCGCCCTCCTACCCCACCTCGGTGCGCGCCACTGGCGTCGGCGCTGCGGTGGCAATCGGTCGTTTGGGCTCGGTCGCAGGTCCACTGGCTGCCGGGCAGCTGCTGGCGGCTGGCGCCGGAACTGCCGGCGTGCTGCTGGCAACATCGCCAGGTCTGGTGATTGCGGCACTGGCGGCGATCAGCGTGTTGTCGCGATCGCTGCCCGTCGGGAAGCGCGAGTTCAAAACGGCAGGCTGATCGCAGTCGGCTCTCGTACCGGCGCTCCGCACTCAGCGTTATACACAGTGAGCTTGCTCGCGAAGAGGCCGGTACAGCCGCGTCGCGAACAAGCGAAGCGTCGCCCGGTTCGCTCTACGGCCTTCGGCCAGAATCAAAAGCGACTTGTGTATCACGCTGAGTGCTACGCATGGGCACGAGAGTCGTCTGTGAAAGCTACAACTTGTGCAGGAAATTCAGTACCAGTTTATTGCCTTCGGTACGGTTCTCCGCGCCCTGTTCGAAGTAGCTGTTGACCGACAGCACGTTTTCTTTGCTGAACGCATACAGAAACCCCGGGCCGATGGCCCAGACTTTTTCCTTGCGGCCGCTGACGTCGTGGCCATCTACCTGAGTGTCGGTGAATTGCTTGAGCCAGTAACCGTTCAATCCCAGTGACAGTTGCTCGGTCACGGCATATTGCAGGGTCAGGTTGGCATGCAATGCCTGACCCGCCTGGGTGTCGGAGACGTTTCCGAAACCTGCCTGCGGGTCGTCGTTCTTGCCGTTCCACAAATACATGAAACGCCCGCTGGCCGACCATTTTGGCGAAAACCAGTACGTCGCAGCGTAGTACGGGTTGAAGGACCAGAAATGACTGCCAGGGTTGATCGAACGATTACGGTTGTAGGCACCCACCGGAACGGAGATATCCGCTTCGATGCGCTGAGTCAGCAACGGGCTGCCGTCAGCGCGAGTCAGGGTCGGCAGTTGCAGAAACGGCCCGATGACCACATCGCCAAAACCGGCTCGCGAGCTCAGCACCGTGTTGTCCAGCCCATCGTCCACATCGACATGGGCCAGTGACGTGTTGATCGCGGTAATCCCCGGCATCGCGCCGTTGGCCAGTGGCTGGCCGACATAAATGATCTGCGTCGTCATCGCCAGAACATCGACGTCCTGTTTGGGAAGTTGCAGCTTATTGCCGTTGACGTCGTTGAAACGGTCGGCCCTGGAAGCGATGAGGTACTCCTCCAGATACCAGCCCGGCCCCGCCGGGGCTGGCGACCCGTCGTAGAAACTGGTACTGCCCAGGTTCAGGCCAGGCAAATCATAGGCAAACGCGGTCGATGACAAGGCAACCAGTGAAGTGGTCGCAACGGTACGCAAGATAGACTTCTGCATCTTGTGATTCCTGTACTTATTGTTGTTATTTTCAAGCGCCCGGACGTCGCGACCGCGCCGTCAGGGTTGCAGCCTGCAAGGCCGTTACACGTAAGACGCTGCCAGCCCCCCGTCCACTGGCAGGTTGACGCCGTTGACCCAGCGCGACGCGTCGGAACAGAGAAACGCGATCACCGCCGCCACTTCATCGGCCAATGCCGGGCGCTTCATGTGCAGGCTGTCGCGGGCGACCCGTTCTTCACCGACCATGCTCACAAAATCGTCCAGAATCGGCGTGAACACCGGCCCCGGCGCGACGCAGTTGACCCGAACCGCTTGCTCGCGAAACCACTCCTGCGACTGCTGAAAACTCCAGACAATCAATGCTTCCTTGAAATACTGGTAACAACTGTCCTGCGCGACCGGATTGGCCGCCAGCCACTTCTGCCCTTCGCTGTAGCTCTCAGTGGCCGCCAGCGCCTTGTGCAACTCCAGACGCTCGGCCCATTGCGAACCCAGTATCGACGAGACATTGACGATGCTGCCGCCCGGCGCCATGCGCGGCAGCAGACGCTGGGTCAGATGCCGCAAGCCGAGGTAGTTGATCTCGGCCACCGCCTTGACCGGCGCGGTGCCGGGCACGCCGGCAATGTTGCACAGCCCGTCGATCTGCCGGGGCAGACGCTCGACCAGCGCATTGATGCTGTCCGGGTCGCCCAGGTCGGCCTGAAAAAAGCCGTCCACGGTGAGTTGCGGTTCATGTCGGTCGATGCCAATGACTCTGGCGCCCTGGAAGCGAGCCAGGCGCGCCACCTCCGCGCCGATGCCGGATGACACGCCAGTGATGATCAGTGTTTTGCTGTTCAGGTTCATAATCGCGCGCTCTTATTGTTGTTTTGAATCACGTCTTGCCTAAAAACAGAAACTGCCGTGAAGCTCAGAAGGGATAGGTCGGGGCCTTTTGCTTGACCGTCACCCACTGCCATTGACTGTACTCATCCCAGTCCGAAGGGCTGCCCGCGCTGCCGCCGTTGCCCGATGCACCCCGGCCGCCGAACGAATTGACACATTCATCCGCCACGGTCTGGTCATTGATGTGCAACATGCCGCACCTGAGCCGGTCGCCAATCGCCATCGCTCGTCCTACATCAGGCGAAATGACGGCGGCCGCCAGGCCGTATTCCGAGCGATTGGCCAGTTCGATGGCTTGCTCATCGGTGGCGAAGCTCGCCACGACAGCCACCGGCCCGAATATTTCCTCTTCGAACGCACGCATGCCGGGCTTCACACCGCTGAGCACGGTCGGCCGGTAGAACAGGCCGTCGTATTCGCCACCGGTTTCCAGTTGAGCACCTGCGTGAAGGCTTTCGCTGACCACCTGGTGGACGTGCTGTAACTGCCGCTCGTTGATCAGCGGGCCCAACGCCGCTTCACCACGCGCCGCATTGCCCACCGTCAGCGCCCGGGCCTTGTCCGCCAGCTTGCGGGTCAGGCTGGCAGCGATCGACTCGTGAACCAGAATCAGCCCGGTTGCCATGCAGATCTGCCCCTGATGCAGCCAGGCACCGAACGCAGCATTGCTGGCGGCCAGATCCAGGTCAGCGTCTTCGAGGATAATCAGTGGATTCTTGCCGCCCAGTTCCAGCGAGACCTTTTTCAGATTGCGCCCGGCCGCTTCGGCGACTTTACGTCCTGCGGCCGTCGAGCCCGTGAATGTGATCATGCGCACGTTGGTATCGCGACACAGCGCCTCGCCTGCGTCCGCCCCGCCCGGCAGAACGTGCAGCAAGCCCTTGGGCAGGCCCGCCTCCTCGAACAACCGGGCGATCAGAAACCCGCCACTGACAGGGGTCTGCGGGTCAGGTTTGAGTACCACGGCATTGCCAGCGGCCAGCGCCGGGGCGACCGAACGCAGGGACAGCACCAGCGGAAAATTGAACGGCGAGATGACCCCGACGACGCCATGCGCAACTCGACGCGCATAGGACAGACGCCCTGCCGCACTAGGCAGCATCAGGCCGTGACCATGCGCCTGCGAGAGCATGCCCGCCGCCTGGCGCAGCAGCACGATGCATTCGTTCACTTCATGCTGCCCCTTGTGCAGGCTGCCGCCCGTTTCGCGGGCAACGTACAGCGACAATTCATCGTACGCACACACCGCATGATCGGCCGCGAGAAGAAAGATTTCGGCTTTTTCGCGCGGCCCCATGGCCGCCCAAGCTGGCTGGGCAAGCGCGGCTTCGCGGCAGGCAACCGCAATATCGGCTGCGTCCGCCATGGCAGTGTTCATCAGCAATTGGCCGGTTGCCGGTTCGATGACCGGCAAGCGTGGCGCGGAAGAAGGAATCCAGCCGCCATTGAAGACGCATTCGGCTTCAATCGCGCGTTGCAAAAGAGGGGTGGCATCAAACGCTGACATGTTCAGACTCCGGCTTTTATGGTTGTAATCGCCTGCACTCCATTCGACTGGACAGCACGCGCCGTACTTGTTCCACAGCAAAGCCTGTGCCGGGATTGCCACGACGTTGTCATATTAGCGCTGAGCCGCTCTAGCAAAGGGCCTTGCGACCATTAAACCTTTTTTAAAAACTAAAAAGATAACCAGGCCGGCTCCCCGGACTTGCTCATTTGATCAGCTCGTGATTAATAACCCGCAAGCCACATGATCATTTGAATACTATCGCCGGTCCGAGGTCAGAGCATGAACACTCCTCACTGCCAACTTCCCGATCACAGCGTTGCCACTGAGCACTTCTCGCCGCGCGGCGACAGCACACAGCCGGGCGCCAGCGGATCGCCAACCGCCGAAGAGCTGACCGGCTGCCTGTTTTTCTCGCCCGAAGACGGCCGCATCTGGCTTAACGATCAGCGCATGCTGCTGCTCCACAGCTCGTCGTTCGGCAACCTGCGCCGCGAGATCATCGAACGTCTTGGCCGGGAGCAGGCACGCGGAATGTTCACCCGCGCGGGTTACCTGTCCGGTGCGCGGGATGCCCGACTGATTCGTGAGCGCTGGCCACTGGCCGATGCCACCTCGGCGTTTCGCGCCGGTACTCACTTGCACACCCTTGAAGGCATGACCAAGGTTGAACCGCTGCATTTCAAGTTCGATGCAGAATCCGGCTTCTACGAAGGGGAATTTCTCTGGCATCACTCCTGTGAAGCGGATGAGCATGTCGCGGCTTATGGCATCGCACAGGACCCGGTGTGCTGGACCGAAATCGGTTATGCCATCGGCTTCGTCAGCGGCCTGTTCGGGCAGATGGTAATTTTTCGGGAGGTCGAGTGCCGTGGCATGGGCCACGCGACCTGCCGGGTGGTCGGCAAGACCGCAGAGCAATGGGGCGATGTGGAGCGCGACCTGAGTTATCTGAACGTCGTAAACGCGGCCAGCCCTGCTCCGCCAGGCCAGCTGGCAAGCGCACCTGATGAAGCGGGCTCCGCGACCGCGACCGATCACACGCTGATTGGTGCCAGCGCCGCATTCACTGCGGCCACCCAGGCCCTTCAGCGCGTGGCGACGACACCTGCAACGGTGCTGATCAGCGGCGAGTCCGGTGTGGGCAAGGAAATGTTCGCTCGCCAGTTGCATCAGCTCAGTCGTCAGCAAAAAGGCCCTTTTATCGCGCTCAACTGCGCGGCCATCCCGGACAACCTGATCGAGGCGGAGCTGTTCGGCGTCGAGCGCGGCGCCTACACCGGCGCCACCCACTCAAGACCCGGACGCTTCGAGCGCGCCAATGGCGGCACGCTGTTCCTGGATGAAATCACCTCCCTCAGTCTGGCCGGGCAAAGCAAGCTGCTGCGCGCCCTGCAAGAACGCGAGATCGAGCGCGTCGGCGGGGGGCACGGCATAAAGGTCAATGTCCGGGTGGTGGCGGCGACCAACGTTGATCTGCGCAAGGCCGTGGCCAGCGGTGATTTTCGTGAAGACCTGTTCTACCGGTTGAATGTCTACCCGATCGCCCTGCCCCCGTTGCGCGAGCGCCGTGATGACATTCCATTGCTGATCAGTGCATTTCTCAAAAGGTTTTGTCAGGAATACGGCAGAACCCCGGCCGGCTTGACCATGCGCGCCTTGAAAACGCTGGTGCGCTATGACTTCGCCGGTAACGTGCGAGAACTGCAGAATTTGATCGAGCGTGGTTTGATCGCCAGCGATGAAGGCCAGGCTATTGATCTGGTGCATATTTTCCGCAATGAATCGCTGCCAGTGGATTCGTACTCGCTGAATCACGCTGGCGCACTTTCGCAGACGTCCGAGGCAGGCACAGGGGCTGATACAGGGGTTGATACAACGGCAACGACCAGCGAGAGATTACTGGATACGCTGCATGAGCCGCAGAACGCATTCTCCATCGAGGATCTGGAAAGACGCTTGATCGATGAAGCCCTGCAAAAAAGCGAGGGCAACCTGGCGGCTGCCTCTCGCTTGTTGGGGCTGAGTCGCGCCCAGTTTGCCTATCGCCTGAAAAAGCACCGGTTCAAGACAGCCTGAACGACAACAGGCAGTGCGCAGCCGGAAAGCTGCGCAAACCGGCTTAGATGGGCAGAGTACTGACCACGCGCAGCGCCAGACCTTCGTAGGCATCGAGGGTGATGGTGAACTCGCCCTGCTCGGTCAGATCCCCCTCAACACGTTCGTTGATGATGTCGACCACCGGGCCGGGCGCAATGCCAGGCAGGTTAAGGGTCTCGACAATGGTTTCGGCACTGAAGTTGAGCGCCGTGATCTGCGTGCCCTTGCCAGCCGGCAATTCATGGACCATGACCAGCAGGCCCGGATGCTCGACGTCCGGAATCAGAATCTGACGGCTCGCGGCGATGTCATAGGCACGACGCACCGCGAGGATCTTCTTCAGTTGCGAGGCGAACGAATCAGGCCGTTTCAGCTGGCTGACGAGGCTGCCATACAGCGACCTCGGACGCGGCATGTTGCCCGCAGAGAACTCGGCTTCCGGGTCCAGATCGACCAGGTCGTAGGCACCGCGGTGAACCCAGCGGGTATCGCCGTCCTGCATCAAATGCTCGACCTGCTCGGCCGGCAGCGTCAAGGCACCCACCATGTCCCAGCCAGACAAGGCAAACACGCCCGGCTGCATGGCGTTGTACATGACCAGCAACAAATGGATGTGCTGGATCTGCTGGATATCTGCGTCGGTGATGTCGTCCAGATCGCGGATGCCCAGCGCGGCGGTGATGATACTGGCTGTGGTGCAGGATACGCCGTTGGTGACGAACTTGAGGTTGTACGGCGCGTGTTCGCCCGACAGCTTCTCGTACATCTCTTCGCGAATGTGCTCGCGCAAGATGTTGCCCGGGAACGTCTGCCCCTGGTAGTGGAAGGTGTCGTGGGCGTGCAGTGTCCAGAAATGCACCAGCTCCAGCGTCAACTCGTCATGGTTCTGCAAGGCGTGGATCAGCGAGGCCGGATCAATGCCATACGCATGAACCTGACGCAGCATCAAGCGCAGGAACTCGGTGGTGCCGGTCAGCAGCGCGTGCTGATAGGCCGGGCGAGTAATAAAGTCGTAGGACAGGTCAGCGCCGCCGTTGCCCATTGAAGCGATGTCGTCGATGGTCAGGTTCAGCTCCTGGAAGCTGAAACCGCCCGCCTTGCGAATCGCGCCAGCCAACAGCTGGTTGCCGGTGATCGACAACGGGTGGCTCTCCGACCAGGCGGTGCCTTCGGCGCGGCGCTCGACACCCAGAAAACCGTTGGCATCCAGACGTAGCACGCGAGCGCCCATGACGTCGATCGCGTGCAGCGCATCACCGATGATCATCTGCTGCGCGGCGAAGCTCGGGTCCAGCCAGTTCAGCGAAGGCTGGCCGTCCTTGAAGTAATGCAGGTAGACCCAACGCCGTGCTTTGCCGTCGACGCCCTGCACTACATCCGTGGCGCTCCAGTCGGTTTCCTTGACGCCCGGTTCGAAGAAGATCACCCGTTGCAACTGACCAACGATGTAATGCTTGTCGCGCAACTGATCGACCACATCGGGCATCAGGTTGACCGCGTCACGGCCTGCCGGAACGTCGGGCAGCAGTTGCCAGTCTTCCTCGCGGATTTCGACCATGTGAAACAGGCCGGGGTAATCTTCGTAAGCCAGTTCGGCAAGCCGGAAGTCAGCGCCTTTGCCAGTGTGCGAAGGGATGATGTCATCGATGATCACCGCGTTGTGCGCGGCCGCGATGCGCGTCAGGCTCAACAATTGCGCTTCGGTACCCAGATCCGGGTCGATGCCGAAGCTGATGCGGTCGAAGTTGCCGTCGATACTCGGCGTGCGAGTGCGGCCCTGCAGCCCGCCGGAGAGCTTGAGCGGACCGTTATGAATGCCTTGAATGCCGATTTCCGACAGCGCATGCCACAAGGTTTCGTCACCCAGCGCTTCCAGTACCGAGCCACCCTCACGGGTGACGATCGACGCCGGGTAGGCGGTGAACCAGACCGAAGCGATAGCGGAAGCGTCTCGCGGACGGGCCAGAGCGAACGGACGCTGCCAGAGCCTGCCCTGCCCCGAATAAGTCTTGGCGCGCTGCCTGGCGGCGTTAAGCATCGATTGCTCGACCAGCCACTCCACGTACTGCTTGTCCGGTATCGTCATAGCGTTCAGTCTTCCTCTTGAATCGGCGACCTGAAACGCTCCGCTGGCGGAGCGTTCTGAATGTTTTACCTATGGGTAAGAGCTCTTTGCACCGAAAACGTTGCATCAGTGTCGAGCGCAACCGCTATCAATAGCGCTGAACAGGCATGCCGGGCGGTTTCTTCAGCGCTTGAATCACTGCATTGGCAGCATTGGAAAGCAGCGAGGTCGGGCGCGCCACGATGCTGATCTGACGCGTGACCGGCAATGGCAACGCGATCTGCTGGACGTCGCCGGCCTGAGCGCTCAACAGCGCACTGGGCAGAATCGAGATGCAATGCCGTTTGGCAACCAGATCCAGCAGGGTTTCCAGACAACTGAGTTCGCCCCGATGAACAAGCCGCACCTGTGCTGCAGCCAGTTGCTGGTGCAGGCGCTCGACGCCCGGATGCCGCCAGGCCACATAACGCGCATTCTGCACCCGCTCGACAAAGCTGCGCTGTGCAGCCTGTTCGTTGCGTGCAGCGACCAGTACGTAATGATCCGACCATTGATGATGTTCCAGATAATGTTCGCCCACGACAGTCGCCGGAAGGATCACGATATCGGCGATATCCTTCCTTAACGCGTCGAGTGACGGATTCTGCTCGCTGCTGTGCAGCACATTCAGATGGATATCAGGATAGTGACGGGCCAGAAAATCCAGTGATGCCGGCAGGCTGGTCTCGCGAATATGCGTGTGGTAGTGAATGGTTACACTACCACTGACCCCATTTTTTTTAGTTGTTCCAGCGTTGCCATAACGTTGCCGAGCGTCTGGGTGATGACTTTTCCCTCGGGAGTCAGGGTGCAGCCAGTGCGGCTGCGGATGAACAGCCGTTTTTCGAAAAAATCCTCGACCTCCTTGATCGCATAACTGATGTTCGACTGGCTGCACCCCAGAATGGCCGCAGCCTCGGAAAACGAACCGTGCTGCGCGACGGTTTGAACGACTTTGAAGAAGTGGGTTTTCATGTGTCCTGCACTCTGGTTTTGCAAAGATTGGGGGCGGCCTGCCGCTGGATGGGAAAGTGATCGGGGAATGTGATCGGGAATGCAGGAATCCCTGGCTGACAAGCCAGACTGCCGGCTTCAAGGCAGTCGGCAGAGACGTCTCAGACTGGGGTGGTGCATAGGCAGGTCTTCCCGAAACGGGCTTCGCTATGCACGTTTCGGGCACATGCCGTCATCCGTGATATCCAGGGCAAGACGAATGTCTTCGAGCCGCTGTGAACATCGGCCCCGACGCTGTCCCTTACCACCAGGGAAGTTGCAGCGGGGAACGCAAATGAATCAGTCGTTTTCGGTCCAGTCGAAATCCATTTGCAGCGCAGTGCGCTCGGCCAGAGCACGGCTGTGCAAGCGCTCGACCAGATGCAGGCTCATGTCGATACCGGCGGAAATACCGGCCGATGTCACGAATGCACCCTCGTCTACCCAGCGCAACGTGCTGAGCACGTCCACCGAGGGGAACATTTCCTTGAGGTCGTCGATGTCTTCCCAATGCGTAGTGACCTGCTTGCCGGCCAGCTTGCCGGTCTTGGCCAGCATGAAGGCTCCAGTGCAGACCGCCGCGACCACACGCCCCGGTACTGACTGATCGCTGATCCAGCGAATGACGTCGGCTTTTTCCAGCTCGGCATTGACCACCCCGCCCGGCACGATCAGGCAGTCGATGGGAGGGTGATCACTGATGGAAAAATCCGGGTCGACTTTCAACCCTGCACGCGCGCGCACCGGCGTGATGCTGCGGCCAATGGTGAACACGTTGAACAGCGCCCGGTCATCGCGGCTGTTGCGCGCGTGCATGCGGGTTGCGGTGGTGAATACTTCGTAGGGGCCAGCGAAGTCGAGGACTTCGACGTCGTCGTAGACGTAGATACCGATATTGAGTGGCACGAGTTGGCTCCAGGGTCTGCTTGCCAGACCGCTTGCATGTTAATGTTTCACCTGGATTGCAGGTTACGCAGTAGCATCGAGGCAAACTACTGGCTGAAATGCCAATATCCGGTAACATCGCGCCATGAAAAATCATCTCGTCGTCGCCCTGATCTATAACCAGCTCTGCACCTTCGAATTTGGCTGCACGGTTGAGGTATTTGCCCTCAAACGACCCGAACTCGGGGTCAGCTGGTATGAGTTTGCGACCTACCCGGTCGACGACGGGCCGATCGCCGCGGCGGGCGGCATCACCATCGTGCCGACGCCGGGCGAAGTGCTGCTGGAAAATGCCGACACCATCATCGTGCCGGGCTGGCGCGGCGTTGAATCAGCGGTCCCACAGCGCTTGATCGAACAGCTTCAGGCTGCGCACGCACGGGGCGCGAGGATCTGTTCGATCTGCACCGGCGCCTTTGTGCTGGCGGCGGCCGGTCTGCTTGACGGGCACAAGGTCACCACCCACTGGCGTTACACCGATCTGCTGGCCAGCATGTATCCGGGCCTGACCATCCAGCCCAACGAGTTGTATGTGGATCAAGGCACGATTGTCACCGCTGCCGGCTCGGCAGCCGGGCTGGACATGATGCTGCACCTGGTGCGCAACGATCACGGGGCGCGTGTCGCCAACATGGTGGCGCAGCGCATGGTGATCCCGCCCCATCGCGAAGGCGGACAGTCGCAGTACGCCTCCCGGCAACTGGTGACCGCCAGCGACGGGCCGATTTCCAATTTGATGGACTGGATTCGCAGTGACCTGAAGCGGCCGCATACCATCAAGGACATGGCTTCGCGTGCAGCACTCAGTACCCGCACCCTACACCGCAGCTTCATGGAAAGCACCGGTCTGACACCCATCGACTGGCTGCTTGGCGAGCGCGTGGCCTACGCCAAGGAGCTGCTTGAATCCTCGAAACTGCGCCTCAACGAGGTGGTCGACCGGGCGGGTTTCGGTTCCGAAGAGTCGTTCCGCCGCCATTTCCGCAATCTGGTGGGAATCAGTCCGAGCAGTTACCGCAAGCAGTTTGCTCGGGTCTGAGATACAGCGCGTCGACCATGGCGTCGGCAAACTCGCCCCACGCGCCCGCTACGGCGGTGTTGGTGATGGCGACCAGGCTGATGGCCGACACCGGATCAACCCAATAATGACTGCCATACAGGCCGCACCATGACCAGGTGCCCGCGCCCTGCGGCTGCCCGGCGGCCAGCGGATCGCTCAGAATCATCGGCCCCAGGCCGAATTTCCAGCCCGGCCCACGGTTCTCGACAATCTTCTGGTCCATCGTGTTGCCCAGCAGTTGCCGGGTACTGGCAGGGTTCAGCAACGGCGCACCGCCCAGACGAAGACACTCCAGCACGCGAAGATAGTCATCCGCCGTGCCCAGCATGCCCGCCCCGCCCGACTCATAAGCCGTCGTGTCAAACGCGCGAGCCGAGGACAGCCGTGCCCATCCGCTGTCGAGCCTCAATACCTCGTTGTCGCCGATACGCTGCGGCCCGCGAGCGCCATCCTGGTAGGCAACGGCCAGCGGTTGACCCGGCCCATGACGGAATGAAGTCCTGCTCATGCTTAAAGGCTCAGTGACCCATCGGGCGACGGCGTCGGACAAGGGCATGCCGCAGGCCTGTTCGATCACCGCGCCCAGCACGTCGGTGGCCAGCGAATACCCCCACGCGCTGCCGGGCTCGAACAGCAATGGCAAGCGCGCCAGTCGCGCCAGGTTTTCGTGCAGGTCAAACGCTACACAATCCAGTCCGTCCGAGACGCCAGCCTGTTGATAGGCATTGCCGGGCGCTTGCTCGAAACCGTAGCTCAGGCCGGAGGTGTGCGACAGCAAATGCCGCAGGGTAATGACCGGCTCACGGCCATCTGCCAACCGTGGTCGAAAGGCTGGCAGCCAGTCAGTCAGCGCAGCGTCAAGACGCAGGACTCCCAGCTCGCACAGGCGCATCACCACGATGGACGTCAGCAGTTTAGTCAGTGACGCCAGGCGAAAGCGCGTGTTGCGGCAGACCGGAATCTGCCGCTCCCGATCAGCCCAGCCGCTGGCGCAGGCGTAACGCAACTCACCGTCCTGGGCCAGCAGCACAACCCCCCCGACGATCCGGCCCTGATCAATGAACCTCTGCCAGACCTGCGCCAGGCGCTGCACGGCGCTTTCATCGAGTTGCTGCATGCTTCAGCAACCATGAACCGCACGGCTGAAAATCTGCGCGTACTCTGCCGCCGAATGGCGAATCGGGTTGGTGTGCGAACAGCCATCGGCAAACGCCATCTTTCCAACCCGCTCCGTATCGCGATCATCAATACCGATGGCGGCCAGCGTGTGCGGAATGCCGATCTGCTCACGGAGGTCCAGCACCCACGCCATTACGCCTTTGAAACCCGGCTCGGGCAACCGCAGGTAAACCGCCAGATCCTCCATCTGGGTCAGCAGCGCCGAGCTGTTGGCGTGCAGCACATAAGGCAGCAGGATCGCGTTCAACAAACCATGGTGCTGGTCATATAGCGCGCCGAGACTCTGTGCAATCGCGTGGACGCCGCCCAGGCCACGCTGAAACGCGGCGGCGCCCAGGCTTGAGGCCACCAACATCTGCTGACGCGCCTCCAGATCCTGCCCGTCGGCAACCACGCGGGGCAGATACTGCTTGATCATCTGCATGCCCTTGACCGAGACCGCTTCGGCCATCGGGTGCCAGACCGGTGAGCACCAGGCCTCCATGCAGTGGGTCAACGCGTCGGCACCGGTGGCGGCAGTCAAATGCATCGGCAGGTCCAGCGTCAGCGTGGCGTCCAGAATCGCAATGCGCGGCATCATGCGGATGTGCAGGATCGTGCGTTTGACCTGTGCCAGCTCATCGGTGATGACCGACGCCCTGCCCACTTCCGAGCCAGTCCCGGCCGTGGTCGGCAAAGCGATGACCGGCGCGATGCCTTGCGGGTCGGCGCGCAGGTGATTCTGGCCGATGTCCTCGAAATCCCAGAGCGGGCGGGTCTGGCCGGACATCAGCGCCACGGCCTTGGCTGCGTCCAGCGCCGAGCCGCCGCCGAATGCAATGACGCCGTCGTAACCACCGGCGCGATAAGCCTCCAGCCCTTCGGCAACATTGCTGCCGGTAGGGTTGCCCTTGACCCGGTCGAACAGCCCGCAGTGGCCCAATTGGCTACGGCAGTCCTCCACGGCGGAGGCGATCATGGCGGTACTGCCGAGAAAGCGGTCGGTGATCAATAACGGCCGCTTGATGCCTGTCACCCGACAGGCGTCAGCCAGCTCTGAGACGCGCCCTGCGCCGGCCCGGATTGAAGTCGGATAGTGCCAATCGTTGCTGTGCATTGAGGTATTCCCTTGAAAATCGAGTCAGTCAGCGCTTCAGTGAAAGAAACCAGCGGGCAGCAGACCGATCAGCAGACGCAGGCCGAACGCGATCATGAAAAGCCCGGTGACAATGTCGATGGCTTTTTTCATGCGCTGATAGCGAACCTGCACGGCAGGAATCGAAAACAGCGTGGCCAGCAACACGAACCATGAGATGGCCAGCACCGCGATGATCGATACCCCTGCCGTGCGCACCCAAATCGGCATGCCCGGCGTGGTGACGGTGGTGAAGACGCTGGTGTAAAACGCCAGCGCCTTGGGGTTGGTCAGGTTGGTGAACAGGCCGAAGCGATAGGCGCGCCCGAGGCTGCCGATGCCCAGCGCGCCGATGTCCCTCGGCTTGGGCTGGCTGCCTGCGCTGCGCAGGCTTTTGCTGCCGAGCCAGGTCAGATAGGCACCGCCGAGCAATTGCAGGGCCGGTTGCAGCCAGGGCAACTGCTGAAAGATAAGCCCCAGCCCGGTGGCGGCCAGCAACGCCCAGAGAATGCTTCCCGAGGCCACGCCCAGCCCGGCGCAGATTCCCTGCTGCCGGGACTGGCTGAATGACAGCTGGGTGATGACCAGAAAATTCGGCCCGGGACTGATGATCAGCACAATGAACGCGCCAGCCAGCGCCGTCAGTAATGTCAGTTCGTACATAGGTAATTCCTTTTTTATGAATGAGTTAAAGCACTTCTTTAAATGAGTGCGTGAAGTCTTCTGCTACGTGAGCTGCCAGCATTTCGAGGCATGACTCGACTGCCCGCCGCGCCTCGAGCAGCGCGTGGCAGGTGGGGTCTGGCGTAGGCACGTAATGGTTGTAAAACGTGCAGCCTTCGACGGCCGGGCCCAGCACCCAGAGCCTTGGCTGCGGCGAACCGTGACGACCAAGCGCACGGCCAGCCCGATCGGTTTCGATCCCGTCGGCGGGCCAGGCATGTGCGGCGCGGATCAGCCCTTGCTCCAGCAAATCGCCAATCAGGCCGTGCGCATTAATCGACACGCCGCTGTGAGCAACCCGCGCCGTTATGACGCTGTCGACAAGCGGCCTTGACTGCTGTGCAGCGTCCACCGGCGGCAATACCGTCACTACACCCGCCGTGATTAACGCGAGCAGGTCTTCATGGCGCTCCTTTTGTGGCCCGCCGACCAGACGGTTCGACAGCCCGGCCCACGTGCTGTAGAAATCCAGGGTCGACGTCTCGGTCAGCCCGTTGCGTTCGGCGACCAGACGCAGCACATCGCGGTAATCGCGCCAGACTTCCAGGGCCAGCCGGATCGGACTCTGTGCAGTGCCCAGCCGACTCAACGCCAGATCGCGCTCGATCCACGCGATAAACCAGGCGGCATAGGCCGCTGCTGACCCGGACCAGCGCTCGGTCGCCAGCCACTCATCCGGGTCGAAGTCACCCCACTGCTCGGCCAGCCTTGCAAACAACGCAGGCCTCGACGTCGCTTCACGCAGCAGTTGCTGAACTGACTGCACATGCCGGGGCGCTTCAATACGGGCTTTGGCCTGATAGAACACCGCGCGCATTTCATCCTTGATCAGCGGCAGCACGTCGCGCCGGAAATCCAGTTGCCCGGCAGGCCTTTGCTGGCGCAAGCCGTTGATGGCCTCTGCGGTAAGGAATAGCCGTGGCAGCGCCGCCTGACTGTCGGGGTGCCCGTGTGGCCGGGCGTGAAACGGCAGCCCCGAACGCGAATACAGAAACACCTGGGGCTCGCGTCCAGACGGCAGGTATCGCCAGCCGGCAAAACCACCATCGCGCACGTATCGCCCGCCACGACCCTGGGTAAGGCTGGCCAGCGTGTCCATGGCGGTCAGCCCGAGCCCTTCGATCGCAACCGTTTCGCCGATCACCTGCTGTTCTGCGGGTTCTACAGCGTGCCCGCTGGTCAGGAACACAGCGTCAACAGACATCTGGCGCTGCTGGCTGCGCAGCCTGAAACCGTTCGCGTCGGGCAGCAAGCGGCAGGCGGTCACCTGCTCGGCGTAATGGCGCACCCGCACGTGTGCCGGGCACTGTTGCAGCAGGAAGCGGTAACTGTCCTGCAAGTAGCGACCCAACAAGCGACGCGGCACGAAATCCCCGAACCCGACAGGCCTGCCCTGACCGTCGATGCAGACGTGGCCACGCTCATCCAGACGAACGCCACGCGCGCTGCACCACTGCAGAAAGGTCCAGCCCGCTGGCTCACAGGCAGGAAACGCGGAGGAAAACGCTGACAGTTGGCCCGCCATGGTATTGAGCATCAGGTAATCCGGCTGCTGCGCATGATGCAAGCCACTGCCCGGCAGCTGCGGATCGAACACTTCGATATGCAGTGGCTGCTGACCGGCGTGACGGCTCATGCCGATCAACTGCTCCAGAATGCTCAGCCCTCGTGACCCCATGCCGATGATCGCAACGGTATGCGTATGCATGGCCATCACCAGCGGCTCGATTCAAAGAAGAATCGCGGCACAGGCACTGCACTGCCCTCGGCCAGCGCCTGCTGATACAGCCGCTGCCCCACTGCGAGGTCCAGCACGCCGAGGCCAAACGGCGAGAAGATCGAGGCTCGATCCGGGGCCAGCTCTACCTGCCCGGCCATCAGCTGCGCCAGCGTGCCGGTGATGAACGAGCGGTCCCGGTACTGCTGAACGGCCAGATCAGGGGACGTCTGCGCCTTGAGGCAGTGCTCGACGTCATCCAGGATGTTGTTGGCCTGAGCAATCACCTCCGGCCCGAGATCACGCAGGGAAATATTCAGCAGCAATTGCCCCGGCCGGAAGATCGGCTCCAGTACATAAGGGCTGGGCGCAGTGGTGGCGAACACCACCACGTCGGCTTGCAGGCAGTCGTGTAAATCAGCCGCCTCGCTGCGCAGTTGATGGCAACCGGCAGCATGTTTGATCAGGGCCAGCATCGAATCTTCGTGCTGATCGAAGACGCTGACCGTGTCCATGCTCCAGCCGTCGCTGACGAACATGTCGAGGATGGTCCGGGCAATGAACCCGGCACCCACGAAGGCCATTCGCCCGACATGACGCTGTTGCCGATTCATCCAGCGCGCGCCCAGTACGGCTGACGCTGCTGTACGCATGGCGCTGATTCGCGAGGCTTCCAGGCAAGCGAAGGCATAGCCGGTCAGAGGATCATTGAGAATCAACACCGCAGACGCACGTTGCAGACCACTCTCGACATTGCCCGGAAAACTGGAGATCCACTTGATGCCACTGACTGGCTGATCCCCCGTCAGGCTGGCCGGCAGCGCGATGATGCGATTGGCCGGTGCTTCGGGAAAGCGCAGAAAATAGCTGTCAGGGTTGATCGTGCGACCGGCTTCGTGGTCCAGATAAGCCGTCTGCACGTCGTCGATACAGGCCAGAGGATCAGCGGCCAGCAGGCGCGCAACCACTTCCCCATCGACCACATGAAACGGTGCACGCTTCAAGCGCTCGGCAGCCAGCCAAACGGTCCATGACGAAAAATCCGGTGGCAACGAGCTTGCTCGCGAAGGCGTCATGCCTGAACCACCGCTTTCGCGAGCAAGCTCGCTCCCACAAAGGGCTGGGGCTGCGGGTGGCACTGAGAGGTCTGCCAGGGTCATGTTCAGCACGTCGCGCCCGAAACGCTGCTCGACCCAATGATCGTCGTACAGCGTATCCAGATAGCGCTCGCCCCAATCCGGCGATAACGCCACCACCACCGCACCCGGCTCGATACGCTCGCGCCAGGCATGCACGGCTGCAATCACTGTTGCGGTCGAGCCGCCGACCAGCAGGCCTTTGCTGCGCGCCAGAATGCGGCACATGGCGACGGTATGCGCTTCCGGGACCATTTCCAGCGCATGAATGCCGTCTGAGTTGAAGATCGGCGGGCGCTGGCTGGTGCCCAGCCCCGGGATGAAACGTCGACTGGCCGGCGCGCCAAACGTCACCGAACCGACGCTGTCCACAGCAATGATCCGGGTGGTCGGATGATGACGCTGAAAATGCTGAATGCAGCCCATCAGCGTGCCGGTGGTGCCCGCCCCCACAAAAAGGTAATCCACATGACCGAAATGCCGACTGATCGAACTCGCCGTAGTCCGCGCATGGGCGCGCGGATTGGCAGCGTTTTCATATTGATTGAGCCAGACGTAACGCGGATCACCGGCCACCTTGTGGCGAATCAGCTCAATGCGTGTGCCCAGAAAACCGCCGTTGGCATCCGGGGTTTCCACCTGAATGACCTCGGCCCCGTAACTGCGCATCATGCGGATGTTGTGGCTGGAACTGTTGGGATCGACCACGCAGGTAAACGCAATGCCGCGCTCGGCGCAGATCATCGCCAGCGCTACGCCGAGATTGCCTGACGACGACTCGATCAGAATCGTCTCGGGCCCCAGCAGACCGCGCGCCTGCACGTCATTGATCAAGCCGACAGCCGTCTTGAGTTTGATGGAGCCCGCCGGGTTGAGCGACTCCATTTTCAGGAAAAAGTCGAGCCCCAGGCCGGTGACTTTCAAAAAGGCCTGATCGTGAACGATTTCGCAGAGGCTTTGGTATTCGGAAGCTGTGTGCATAAGGGTCACTTCCACTGTGCCAGCAAGGGTGCATCGGCTACCGGTTCGACGGCCTGGCCGAGGGCATTGGCAATACGTTCGGCACGCAGCGCCATCAACGAGAACGACTGGCTGTCGCTGATCCCGTGGCTGCGCTCGGAGAGGCCATTGACCCAGATATTCACGTCGCACTCGCCCTCGGTTGCGACGCGGTAATCGCGATCGATCAGCAAGCCGCCGTCCATCCCGGTTTTCAGCCACGGCTGTAATCCACTCAGCAGCGGCGGCAAAAGGTGTTGCTGGTATCCAGTGCCGAGTACCAGCGCATCGACTTCGAGTACCTGATTACGTTGGCTGAAAGTGTCGGTCAGCACGATCCGATAGCCGTCGGCGGTTTGCTCGATGCCGCTGATCACGCTGTAGGCGTAGGTCTGCAAGCGTTTGCGACCGGCGATGGCGTCCTCGTAGATCAGCGAAAACAGCTTCTGGCTTTCATCCGGGTCGATACCGGCGTAGTTAGTCGAACGGCTCCAGTCGAGGAAGCGCTGGCGTGCCGCAGGGTCCAGGCTGTGGAAGTAATCGACATGATCCGGAGCGAACACCCGGTTGGGAAACTGGCCCAGTTGCGTGAGTTTGAAACCGGCAGAACGATGCACTGAATGCACTTCAATGTCGGAGCGACGGCTGACCAGCTCCAGCACCGACTCGCTGGCGCTTTGCCCTGAGCCGAGCACCAGCCAGCGCTGAGGCAGTTGTTCGCCCAACGCTTGCAGGCGGGTCAGAAACTGCGAGGTATGAAACAGCCGCGGGCCAAGCAAGGCCCGAAACGGCTCAGGGATATACGGCGCGCTACCACTGGACAACACCAGATTGCGCGCGGTGAAGCTGGCGTCCGGCGTGCGAACCCGTACTTCGTGCAAGCGGCCGTTGCGGATCACCGGGTCAATGTCGGAGACCGGTGCGTTGAATCGCGTCTGGCTGTCCACCTGCCTGGACACCCAGTTCAGGTAATCCGACCATTCATGACGACTGGCCGGACGGCCCAGCAGGCCGAAATCGAACATCCGTCCTTTATCTTTGAGGTACATGGCGAAGGAAAAACGGCTGCGCGGATTGCGTGGCGTCACCAGGTCACGAAAGACATGGTGATTAATGTCTGTTCCGGCCAGCAGCAGCTCGCGGTGCCATTGGCTGTCGGGAGCGGCTTCCAGATAACGCAGGGAGAGTCTGGCCAGCGGGTCATTCGCTTCCCGTGCGTCCTCGAACGCACAGGCCAGCGCAATCCCGGCGGGGCCGAACCCGATACAGATGGCGTCCGAATGAAAAGAATGTGGTGTCGAGTTGCCCATGTGGTTCCGGTCCTTAGAAGTGTTTTGAAACGTTGAGTATTCAGTCGGTAGCGGCGCTCAGCCCGGCAGGCCCGAGCTTCCAGAGGCGGGCCGAAGCGGTTCGGCATTCGCCCTGATCGAAACTGACCGTGCCCATCGGCGTGCTGAAGGTGCTGTGATGAAGCGCGTTCAGCAGTGCCTGTCCACGCTCGGTGCTACTGGCCAGAATGGCCAGTACGTGGAGCATCAGCAGGCTTTCGCGGAAGTAGGTGTGCGGTTCAGCGGCGAACAGCGCCCGGTGCCATGCACTTGCCGGGCAGTGGTGACTGTCAGGCGTGTCGAAACCGATGACGTAGGTGTTGCGGTCGTGGGCCGGGGCACAGCCTAAATGCGGCGACGCGGCGTCGTCGGTCAGCACCAGCGGCCGAACGCTGCCGGCCTGGCGGCGTGCCTGCCAGTGCTCGCGACTGGCATTGAGACGTCCGGCAAATACCTCCACATCAGCGCTGTCCCGGTCGCTGACGCGCTTCAGGCCTGCTGCGGCGAGCGCTTCACCAATCGCTGCAGCCAGTGCCTGACCGTGTGCGCTGCCATCGGCATCAACCTGCACAGACCTCCACCGTCGAGCCGCCAGCCAGCGCACCAGATCGCCCGCCAATTGGCGGTCCGAGGGGCAGAAACGAAAGACATTGCGATGTTCCTGGGTCAACCGGTCGATGGTGGCCGCCGGCGTCAGCAGCGCAATACCGGCCTGCTCATAGCGCGGCGCAGCACCGATGGACGCGTCGGATGAAAAGTGACCGATCCCCAGATCGGCCTGCCAGTCGATCATGTGCTGCGCCACCTCGGCGCCACGCGCAGCGTCGGCACCGTCGTCGATAAAGTGCCACTGCACCTGTGCCAGTTCCGGTATGCAATTACGCGCCACCGCCAGTGCGCGCATGAAGGTCCGTGCATGCGGCGTTGCGGCGGGGTCGAACAGCGCGCTGACGCCGACGCGTAGCCCTGTTGTCATGGGCATGAACGGCAACATCACGGCTGCACGCTCTCACGCTGCGGCGACAGCGCTGACCAACCGGAACAGGCCCCCTGACTGCCACGCAACCGGCCAAGCAGCTGGTCGCAGGCAATCTGTGCGATGCCGGGCGCAAACTTGAACCCCAGCCCGGACATGCCCGCAGCCAGATAAACCGGACTCTGCTCATCGCAGAAGCCCAACAACGGACGGCCATCGACGCTGTAGCTGTCGAAACCCGGCAACACATCCAGCACCCGTGCATTTGTTGCTGAACCGCACAGCTGGTTGATGCGCTTGCAGGCATCTTCGGCATGCCGCGCATCGGGCTGTGCCAGGTCCTCCGGCCACAAAGCGCTGTCGCGCAGCCCGCAGCCGGTCTGCACGATGTTGCGGGTCAGCGGTATGGCATAGCTCTGGGCGACGGCATCAATGATCGGCATCGACCAATCGCTGTCAGTCAACACGCGTGCCAGCGGGATCGAACGCACGTCCAGCTCCGCCTGCGGCACCAGATGCCCGCTCCAGGCCCCCGCCGCGACCACCACGGCCCTACAGCGCAGTGTCGCGTCACCCAATTCGATGTCCACCCGGTCGCTTGCGCGGCGCTCGATTGCCTTGATGTCGCGGTGTTCCAACAACAAACCTTGCTGGCGCACCTCTTGGCACAGCGCCGCGACGGCCAGCCGCACATTACCGACGCACGCGTTCGGCTCGAACAGGTTGACTCTTGCTTCGTCTGCGCACTGCGGGTAGCGGCCGCCGTTGAGTTCGTGACTGGCCAGCAGACGCATCGGATAACGCGCGCTGGCGTGCTGTTCAATGGCGTTGCACAGCGTTTCCAACTGATCGGCAGCGGCACGGTAAATGACCCCGGTGCGCCGCAATGCGCTGGCGTAGGTGGTGGCGAAGACGCCCTCGTGCATCCGGTCGATGGACAAGGCGGCCAGCTCCATCAACAGCGGATCGGTGTCGTACAGCCGCACCAGCCCGCCGGAATAGCTGCTGGCCCCCAGGCTTGCGGCAGAGCCCTTGTCGACAAGCGCCACCGACACACCCGCGCTGCACAGTTTCGCCGCGATGCTGGCACCGGTTATCCCGGCGCCAATCACCGCAATCTCATAATCGAGGAACATGATGGTGGGTCCGTTCAGATGGAGTATTCAGCGGCCGAGCCGTTCATGAGCGTGGCGTTGACCCGGTTTTCGGGCAGCCCGAATGCCGTCACGATGCGCGCTGACATGTCCGGGATCAGCGCCTTGCCCGCCAGGGCAATGAACGCTGCCAGATGACTGACCGGACGGTCTTCGGCGAGCCGCGTGCGGGTGATGGCAATCACATCCAGCAGCACCTGAGCCAGGCCTTTCATGGAGAACTGCGCAGGTTCGGCAGCCCTGCTCCACTGCAGGCGAAGCGCCTCAAGCAGACCGGCATCCGCCCCGCAGATCCCGCTCCACCAGCTGTGATCGTGGTTTTTCCCGGCCTCCAGCAAGGCGGGGAAAAACTCGTCGAACAGCTCTTTGCGCCATTGTTTAAAGCGTTGCAGGCGGAAATCGCCCTCACTTTCTTCGGGCGCGATGCTGGCCAGGTACAAGCGCGCACTGTCGGCACAGGCTTCGCGTGCCAGGTCGCCGACCCAGATCGCGTGATTACGACTGGTGGACAGGTTCAGGCCATCAAGTTTGAGAAACTGATTGGGCATGAAACGCTGCTGCACCTTGATGTCACGCAGCGCCGACAGTTGCGCCGGGTAGACCACGGCGTGACTGAACACACAGTCGAAGCCGAGAAAATGCACCAACGTGCCCTGCCCCGACTGCCAGTACTGGCGAAACAGCTCCGGACGTCCAACCTTGTCAGCGTATTCACGAAACGCCGCCATGTAACCGGCCAGCCCCATGAACCAGGTGTGTACGCGGCATGAGCCGTCGGCGTGCAGGTCGAGACCTCCGTCACCCGGACGCGTCACGCCCCAGTCATGCAAGTGCTCCAGCGTGTCGCGCAGCCAGCCATCGAGAGGCTTGCGCCACTGACGCCCAAGCAGCCGCTCGCTCAGCAGTGGCTTGAAGGCCGCCAGCTTGAGAAAGGCGCGATGAGCGGTTTTCCAGTGCGACGGCTGTTTGCAGAGCTTGCAGTGCAGCCCGGTCATCAGCTCGGCATCAGGGGCCTGGGCGCAGTTTTCGCATTGACTGGCATCGGACTCGGCACCGCAGTAGTTGCAGTGCCCCCGGGCGAACGCTTCGTAACCCCAGACCTCGCAGTCAGGGCAGTAAGGTTCGCTGGCGTCGCGATACTCGATCAAACCTGCGTCGCGCAACGTATTGAAGACTTCAGCGACCGCCTCGGCGAACCATGGATTGTTGTAGGGGCGCATCCAGTGATCAGGCTGGATATTGATCGCCGCGAGCGAAGCCTCGATGCGGTCCGAGTTACGATTGGCCAGCGCCACCGGGTCGACATCCAGTTCCCGCCCCTTGCGCAGCATGTAGGACTGGTAGTCATCCGAGTAGGACACCAGCACACAGTCGTGGCCGCGCTGACGCTGAACGCGGGTAAATACGTCAGCGGCCAGAAACGGCCCGGCGATATGGCCGATATGCAGATCGCCGTTCGGGGTCGGCGGCGTGATCGTGACAATGAACTTAGTCATCGAGGCACCCCGTGGTCTCGCTGTGCTGCGCGACAAAGGCGTTGACGTAGTTCATGTCCCACCACACCACGTAAAAATGGAAGTCCTCGGCAGAATCGTTAATGACGTAATGATGGGTGTGCTTCGGAATCGCGGCGATGTCGCCCACGTTGAACTCCATCTGCCTGTCCCCCACCACAAGCCGGGCGCTGCCCTTGATGGCAATGAAGATTTCCTGGTCGATCTGGGTGTGCGTTTCGCTGCGGGTGCCAGGGCGGACCACGCACCAGCCGCCCGCAAACGGCATCGGGTAGCCGTCCCACGGCAATAGGCGGCTGCCATCGAGGCCGTATTCTGGCACCAGCGCATCGAACGCGGTTTTACGGTGTATATCGAACTTTTCCATGCTCTTTTCCGTACGTTTCCAAGTGCGGCAAAGCATGAAATTGTTACTGGATGCTGGCTATCTGATTGGCGGGTACGTCAGGGGCGAGAAATCGAATTTGCGGATGGCTGTCGACACAACCAAGCTTGCTATCTTTTTTGCTAATGGCTGGTATCGATAACGCTAATAATTGAATCGAGGAGGGTGATGTTACCGTTGGCGGCGATGAAACGAACACTTCTTCCAGCCCTGCGAATCCGCGTCGCAAGGCCGCTGAATCTCTGCTCTGCTTCATCACTCCTTTGGTTAGATCTTTAAGCCACCTCACGTTGCGTGAGGTGGCTTTTTTTTGCTCGGCAGTCAGGCTGCTTACAGATCAAACCCGTCCACAACGTTGCGACGTTCATTTTCGCTGCGCATGTCGTAGCTGGCGGTGGTCGAGATATGCGTGTGATGGGCCAGCTTCTGAGCAATCGACAAATCATATTCTTCGATCACCCGGGTGATGAACGAGCGACGAAAGTCGTGGGGCATGATGTTGACCCCGACCTCACGGCCACGCTGCTTGGCGATGAAATAGATAGCGTGTTTGGTGATTCGCTCGCGGGTGATATGGCTGCCCCGCCGAATACGGTTGAACAGGAACGGGTCATCGCCCTGCCCCGGCTGCAGGCACGAGCGACGCAATTCCAGCCAGTCATTCAGCGCCTTGAACGCCCATTCCGGAGCGTATTTGATCAACTGTTTATTGCCTTTGCCCAGCACCCGCAGGCTGCGCTCGGCAAAGTCGATCTGCGACAGGTCGAGGTTCACCGACTCGGACTTGCGCATGCCTGATCCATACAAAATGGCGATGATTGCAGCGTCGCGCCGCCCTTGAGGCCGCGGGTCCGCCGCGCAGGCTTGCATCAGCTCGCGGATCAGGGTGCGGCGAATATTACGCCCTTTGGCCAGCCGCGTGCCGCTTACCGGCTTGATCGAGCGGATTTTCAACAACTGGTCATGCGTGATCAGGTCGTGCCGCCAGGCCTCGTTCATCACGCCGCGAATGGCGTTCACGTACAACGAGGTGGTGTTGGGTGCGTAGTCATCTTCACGCAGCGTCGCGACCAGTGCCGTCACGTGGCCCGGCTGCAAAGTGTGCCAGGGGATGTCATGGATATCGACATCGGCCATGCCCAGCCGGTCGGCAGCATCCTGTAGCACGTAGGTCATGGTCAGGCGGCTTGAGGGAGCAAGACGGTCAAGATAGAGCCGCAGCGGCTTGTTGACATCCGGCAGTGAAAACGGGCTGACGACGGGGGCGGACGGGTTGGTGTGGGGGTCTTCCGGCATGTGCAACTACGCCTTTTCTGGTGCAAGCGCAGGCGAGCGGCTCCCGCACTTCTGATTCATGTTCAAGACAGCTGTATTCAAGCGCCTGACTTTAGCACGGCCCTGAGAGCAATCCTCGGTAACATCCTGACGCTTGAACAAAACCTCGCCTGGGTTAGGCTTTTCGCCGATTTTCAAACCCCAGGTCGAACAGGTCTCTTGATTGTGTCTCTTGCCACCCCACTCCCTGAACGTCGCCGGGCGGCGGCCGGTTTCTGGTTGCTGGCCCTCCAGCTCAGTCAAGGCAGCGAAGCGCAACGACTGGCGAACATTCGGGTCGGTTTTGCACCCGGTTGGGTCCGCGCGATGCATGACGCCTTCGCGTTGGGGCCCAGGCAAATGGAAAGTCTGTTCAACCTGTCGACATCGACGCTAGAGCGGCGCCAGCGTCAGCAGCAACCGCTGGATGCAGTAGCGTCGGAGCGTCTGGACCGCGTGGCAATGCTCGCCAGTCATGCCATGCGCGTGTTTGAAACGCCCGAGCGTGCCGGACACTGGATGATCACCAGCAACGTAGCGCTTGACGCTGGCACTCCACTGCAAGCCTGTGAAACCGGGATCGGCGCGGCTCAAGCGCATCGAGCCTTGGCTACGCTTGAAAGTGCCGGAGCGGTACCGAATCAACGTGCGGTATCCACCACCACTCGCCCGCGCACCTGACCGGCAATCAGTTGCGGAGCAATGTCGATCACCTCACTCAAGCCCACCTCGCGGCTGATCAGCGGCAGCAGCGCCGGGTCCAGGTCGGTCGCCAGTCTGGACCAGGCTTGCAGTCGATCAGCGCGGGGCCGATTGACGCTATCAATGCCGGCCAGGGTAACGCCACGCAGGATGAACGGCGCGACCGAGCCCGGAAACTCCATGCCCTGCGCCAGACCACAGGCCGCCACCACACCGCGATAACGGATCCCGGCACAGACATTCGCCAAGGTGTGACTGCCCACCGAGTCAATCGCCGCCGCCCATTGCTCCTTGGCCAACGGTCGCCCTGGCTGCGACAGGGTTTCACGATCAATCACTTTCGCTGCGCCGAGCGTTTGCAGGTACCCGCTCTCCGAAACACGCCCGGTAGACGCGATCACTCGATAGCCCAGCCTGGCAAGAATGGCGATGGCAAAACTGCCCACGCCGCCATTGGCGCCGGTCACCAGCACTTCACCGTGGTCCGGCGTCAGGCCATGCTTTTCCAGCGCGATCACGCTGAGCATGGCCGTATAACCCGCTGTACCAATGGCCATCGCCTGCGCGGGAGTAAAGGCTTCCGGCAGCGGGATCAACCATGCGCTTTGCAAACGGGCTTTCTGCGCCAGACCGCCCCAGTGACTTTCGCCGACACCCCAGCCATTGAGAAGGACCTTGTCACCGACCTTGAACGCGGCGGTTTCGCTGGCTTCCACTGTGCCCGCCAGGTCAATCCCAGGCACCATTGGAAAACTGCGCACAATCGGGCTCTGACCGGTGATCGCCAGTGCATCCTTGTAATTGAGCGTGCTATGCGACACGCGCACGGTCACATCGCCTTGCGGTAGCTGAGCCTCGTCGATATCGGTCAGGTTGACTCGATACCCTGCTTCGTCCTTGTCGATCAAAATGCCTTTGAACATGTGCGCCTCCAATTTAGACCGATCGTCTTTAATCAGCCCTGAGAAAATCAGTGTTGAACCATCATTGCGGCAACCCGCGAAGGTAACCGGCGATGAATGTATTCAACGGAACATCGCTTTTCACCAGCCGGGCACGTAGCACGGCCCCTTCCCAGCCAATCCAGAAAAAAGCTGCCAGCTCGTCGCAATCGGCCTCTCGGGACAGCTCGCCACTGGCCTGCGCAGCGCGCAGGCAACAGGCGAGTTTCGCTTGCCAATCGAGCAGGATCTGCTCCAGACGCTCACGAAATCCGTCCGGCAACAGGCAGATTTCCTGCCCCAGATTACCGACCATGCAACCGCGTCGGTAATCATGGCGCGCCATGCCGCCTTTCGCGCTCTGCACAAACCCGACCAGCCGCTCCAGTGGTGACAGCGACTCGTCCAGCAGCCAACGGTCGAGGCGTTGGGCGAAATAGCGGGCGTATTCATCCAGTACCGCCCTGCCAAACGCATCTTTGCTGGGGAAGTAGTGATAGAACGAGCCCTTGGGTATGCCGACTTCCTTGAGGATGAAATCCAGCCCGGTCGCCGAGAAGCCCTGCTCAGTGAGCACTTCCAGACCGCGCCGCAAAAGCACCTCACGGGTCTCCAGGTTGTCGCGGTCCACTTTGGGTGGCCGCCCGGGGCGTCTGGTTTTGATGGGTAATTCAGTCATGGGTCGAATATTAGACTGATCGTCTCTTATGTCAATCGACCCTTGCGGTTGCCAAATTGTCCTGCCTCACGCTCAATGGCTTTCTGAACATCGCGATACGCACGGAGACAGGCATGAGCCGCTGGCCGGATACCCGCATTCTTGAATTGTTCAACATAGAACTGCCCATTCTCCAGGCCCCCATGGCGGGCACAACCGGCTCAGCCATGGCGATTGCCGTCGCCAGGGCTGGTGGCCTGGCAGCGTTGCCGTGCGCCATGCTGACGCCGGATCAGATCCATGAGGAAGTGGCGACCTTTCGGCAGCACAGCCACAACGCCCCGCTGAATCTGAATTTCTTCTGCCATCAACCACCGGCTCACGACGCTGCCCGCGCTGAACGCTGGAAGCAGGCACTCAAACCTTATTACGACGAACTGGGCGCTGACTTCGACGCGCCCACACCGATTTCCAACCGTGCGCCCTTCGACAACGACAGTTGCGCACTGGTCGAAAATATCAGGCCTGAAGTGGTGAGTTTTCACTTTGGCCTGCCTGAGCACGCCCTGCTGGATCGGGTCAGAGCGACCGGCGCGAAAATCATCTCGTCGGCCACCACTGTCGAGGAGGCCGTCTGGCTTGAGCAGCAGGGATGCGATGCGGTGATTGCCATGGGCTACGAAGCCGGTGGCCATCGCGGTCTGTTTCTCAGTGATCAACTGCACACCCAGGTCGGCACTTTCGCGCTGGTGCCGCAGATCGCCGATGCCGTACATATTCCGGTTATTGCAGCAGGCGGTATCGCCGACGGGCGCGGTGTCGCGGCGGCGTTTATTCTGGGAGCGTCGGCCGTGCAGCCCGGCACGGCCTACCTGTTCTGCCCGGAAGCCAAGGTCAGCACCCTGCACAGGCAGGCGCTGCAACACGCGACGGACAGCCAGACCGCGCTGACCAACCTTTTCACGGGGCGCCCGGCACGCGGCATTGTCAACCGCATCATGCGTGAAATCGGTCCGCTCAGCCCCCTTGCGCCGACCTTTCCTTTGGCTGGCGGGGCCTTGATGCCATTGCGTGCAATCGCGGAAAAACAGGGCAGCGGCGACTTCACAAACTTCTGGGCGGGCCAGGCAGTCGGGATCAAACATCAACTGGGCGCCACCGAGTGGACGCGACAACTGGCTGAAAACGCGCTGAAAATTCTCAGCGGCCGCTGAAAGAGCGCTTTCGGAACAGGGTGCAATCGCTATATATTTAAATATATAGCGATTCGCCTCCTTCACATGGCGTGCGTTCTTATCCCTCACGGAGCTGTTTCATGCAATCAACCACGCTGCGCGCCACACTGAAGTTCTCGGCACTTGCCTTCACCGCGTTCGTAACTACTTCCGCTTTCGCCGATGAAGTACAGGTTGCCGTAGCCGCCAACTTCACCGCACCGATTCAGGCCATTGCCAAAGACTTCGAGAAAGACACAGGCCACACGCTGGTCGCCGCGTTCGGTGCCACTGGCCAGATCTACACACAGATCAAGAACGGTGCGCCGTTCGAAGTGTTCCTCTCAGCCGACGACACAACGCCCGCGAAGCTTGAGCAAGAAGGCGACACCGTGAAGGGCTCGCGCTTCACCTATGCCATTGGAACACTGGCGTTGTGGTCAGCCAAAGAGGGCTACGTCGACAGCAAAGGTGACGTACTCAAGGCCAATCAGTATCAGCATCTGTCCATCGCCAATCCCAAGACTGCGCCTTACGGCCTGGCGGCAACTCAGGTGCTGAGCAAATTGGGGCTGACCGAGGCCACCAAAGCGAAGATTGTCGAAGGTCAGAGCATCACCCAGGCTTATCAGTTTGTTTCCACCGGCAATGCCGAGCTGGGTTTTGTCGCGCTGTCGCAGGTTTACAAGGACGGCAAGCTGACCAGCGGATCGGCGTGGATCGTGCCGGACTCGCTGCATGACCCGATCAAGCAGGACGCCGTGATTCTCACCAAAGGCAAGGACAACGCCGCCGCCAAGGCGCTGGTCGAGTACCTGAAGGGCCCGAAAGCCGCGGCGATCATCAAGTCCTTCGGATACCAGCTGTAAATGCCTCTGGGGAGTGCCGACATCGCGGCGATCTGGCTGACGCTGAAACTGGCGTCGCTGACCACCGTCATCCTGCTGATCATCGGCACGCCCATCGCCTTGTGGCTGGCGCGCACCGACTCGTGGCTCAAGGGGCCGGTCGGTGCAATCGTCGCCCTGCCCCTGGTGCTGCCGCCCACCGTGATCGGCTTCTACCTGCTGTTGCTGCTCGGACCCAATGGCCCGATTGGCCAGCTGACCCAGAGTCTTGGCCTGGGAACGCTGACCTTCAGCTTCACCGGCCTGGTGATCGGTTCGGTGCTGTACTCGATGCCCTTCGTGGTGCAGCCGCTGCAAAATGCCTTCGCAGCCATCGGCACTCGCCCTCTGGAAGTAGCGGCCACCTTGCGCGCCGGGCCTTGGGACACGTTTTTCAGCGTAATTCTGCCGCTGGCGAAACCCGGTTTTATCACCGGTGCGATTCTGGGCTTTGCGCACACCGTCGGCGAGTTCGGCGTGGTGCTGATGATCGGCGGCAATATTCCCGAGAAAACCCGCGTGGTGTCGGTGCAGATCTTCGATCACGTCGAGTCTATGGAGTACCTGCAGGCGCACTGGCTGGCCGGCGCGATGCTGGTGTTTTCCTTTGTGGTTCTGTTGGCGCTCTATTCCAGCGGCAAGTCCAGAACGGGATGGAGTTGAATCATGAACTCGCCGATTGAAGTCCGCCTCGAGATGGCCTACCCCGATTTTACCGTCAGTACCGACCTGACCCTGCCCGGCTCGGGCATCACCGCGCTGTTCGGGCCGTCCGGCTCGGGAAAAACCACCTGTCTGCGCTGTATTGCCGGACTGGAGAAAGCCCGACAAGGCTTTATTCGCGTAAACGATGAAGTCTGGCAGGACAGCGACAAAGGCATCTTCCTGCCGCCGCACAAACGCGCCATCGGCTACGTGTTTCAAGAAGCCAGCCTGTTCGCGCACCTGTCGGTGCGGGCAAACCTGGAATTCGGGATGAACCGTATCCCGCGCCAGCAGCGCAGTATCCAGCTCAAGCAGGCGACCGAACTGCTCGGTATCGACCACCTGCTGGAGCGGCGCCCGGACAAACTGTCAGGCGGAGAACGCCAGCGGGCCGGAATCGCACGCGCCCTGCTGACCAGTCCACGCCTGATGCTCCTCGATGAACCGCTGGCAGCGCTGGACGCCAGACGTAAAAGCGAAATCCTGCCGTATCTGGAGCGCCTGCACCGCGAGCTGGAAATCCCCATGCTGTATGTCAGCCACGCCCAGGACGAAGTCGCACGCCTGGCAGACCATCTTGTGCTGCTGGAAGAAGGCAAGGTGCTTGCCAGTGGTCCCATTCAGGAAACCCTGGCGCGACTCGACTTGCCGCTGGCCATGGGCGACGACGCGGGCGTGGTCATCGAAGGCCTGGTCAGCGCCTATGACCGCGATTATCACTTGCTGAGCGTCACCCTGCCCGGCAGCGAACTGTGCATGCGCGTTGCCCATGCCGAAATGCCGTCAGGCACCCTGTTGCGCATCAAGGTGCAGGCCCGTGACGTCAGCCTGAACCTGCAACCCGAAGACCAGAGCAGCATTCTCAATCGACTGCCAGTCACGGTGCTGGAAGAGATGCCCGCCGATAACGCAGCACATGTTCTGGTGAAACTGGACGCAGGTGGCACGCCCCTGCTGGCACGCATCACCCGCTATTCACGAGACCAATTGAAGCTGCACCGGGGTCAGCAACTGTGGGCGCAGATCAAGGCAGTTGCCGTACTGGCATAGCCATGGCCTGGCGCTGCATGGAAATAAACGGCACCACGGTAAAACGTCGCGGTCAGTGTTTTTAACTGCCTTCGGAATTTAGCCATGCCTGACTCGACTGCCCTCAGCCAGCCCGCCAGTGACCTGCACTACGTAGAAGACACTCAGCCGGGCCTTACGCGCAAAATACTGCGCGGCAAATTCGCCTACTTCGACACCCAGGGCCAGCGCATCAAGGACGAGGCAGAGATCAAGCGCATCAACGCCCTGGCGGTGCCGCCCGCCTACACCGACGTGTGGATCTGCGCCGACCCGATGGGGCATTTGCAGGCCACCGGACGTGACGCTCGCGGTCGCAAACAGTACCGCTACCACCCGCGCTGGCGCGAGATTCGCGATCAGGATAAATACTCGCGAATGATCGACTTCGGCCACGCCTTGCCCAAGGTGCGCAAGCAGATCGAAGCACAACTCGCCCAGCCGGGCATGGGTCGGGAAAAAGTCATGGCGACGGTTGTTTCGCTGCTGGACGCGACGCTGATCCGCATCGGCAACAGCCAGTACGCCAAGGAAAACCGTTCCTATGGCCTGACCACGCTGCGCAACAAACACGTGGAGGTCAAAGGCGGCCAGATCCTCTTCGAGTTTCGCGGCAAAAGCGGTGTCGAGCACAAAGTCAGCGTAAAAGACCGCAAACTGGCCGCCGTGATCAAACGCTGCATGGAACTGCCGGGGCAGAATCTGTTTCAGTACCTGGACGAAGATGGCGTGCGCCACGCCGTGACCTCATCGGACATCAACGCCTACCTGCAAAGCCTCACCGGCGCCGACTTCACCGCGAAGGACTACCGCACCTGGGCTGCCAGCGCACTGGCCCTGGCCACCCTGCAAAAGCTGCACTGGGAACCGGAAGCCGACGCCAAAAGACACATCGTTGACATGGTCAAAGCCGTGTCCAAACAACTGGGCAACACCCCCGCCATCTGCCGCAAATGCTACATCCACCCGGCCGTGCTGGAAGGCTTTCTGCTCGGCAACCTGGCCAAGCTGCCACGCTCCAGACAACGCAAAGGGCTGCGTCTGGAAGAAGTGGCGCTGGCCAGCTACCTGCGAATATTGGCGGACAAGGTGGGCGTCGTGGCGAAAGAAGGCAAATCCTGAGCGCTATCGGGTGTGCAGTTCAGACGTTGATGCAGTGATTATGTGTAGCTTCATGATTTGCCAAGCATTTCTGAC
This sequence comes from Pseudomonas syringae, assembly GCF_023278085.1. Lineage (NCBI taxonomy): Bacteria > Pseudomonadati > Pseudomonadota > Gammaproteobacteria > Pseudomonadales > Pseudomonadaceae > Pseudomonas > Pseudomonas syringae. The sequence continues at coordinate 2,768,178 of NZ_CP066265.1, forward strand.
AGGCAGGAAAGCGATATCTCGCAGCATTTGAGGTGCTTTCACGCTTGCTTCATGGGGGCCGGGTGTATATATTCCCTGCCTTGGCGCTACCGCCCCGATGGCGAAATTGGTAGACGCAAGGGACTTAAAATCCCTCGTCCTTTGGACGTGCCGGTTCGACCCCGGCTCGGGGCACCATTTAAAATCAAGGGGTTATGAGGCTTTAGTCACGTACCCCTTGAGCTTCATAATCCGCAATAACTAATGCTGCACCGCAATTCGTCGTAAACCCTATCCTCCGGCGTCCTGCCGACGAACACCACTCCACAAATCCAAATCGCTCAACCACTGTATGCGCATACAGACATAAGATTCGCCAACCATGAACATTGACTACGCCGACGACTGGCCATTTTGCCCCACATAGGAGATCAAAATAAAAAGGCCGCCATAAGACGACCTCTTTTCAGCATGCACTATGCACTAGTCATCCAAGCTCAGTTCGCTTTTGAAGTCAGGAAAACATTTGTTGAATTCAATCTCGACTGCCAACTCTGGGTTGCTTGCCCGCAATACGGGATCAAGCCTTCCCCATCCAACCCGGGGCCATACATCAATCTTGGAGGTTTCAATGAATGCGTAATCGCCATCGGGTAGCTCCACCATGGAACACCCTATCTCCCAAAGAGCGCCCTTGAATTCCTGTAGAAACTGAGGGTCCAAATTAGCCCTGCCGGATACCATCTTCAGATTTTGCTTGCTGAAGCGAAACCGACTTATGTGGCGATCTTTTTCAACGCCATACGTGTCAGCATTTACCAACAGCGCCTGGGCGGTAGCTGCGGCAGAAAGTTGTTTCCTAAGACTAGACATAATCATTTCCAATTTGGGGAGTCATGCCAGTTTTCAACTGGCGGGGGAGTGTTCGTTACGAACAGGCCACATAGTGCCATACTCACCAAATAATGCAACTATTCGCTAGATTTTATAGCTAGATCATATTTTTTTGATTTTCTGCTTCATTTATTATGTTGCGCCATGAAATGGCAGTGTCTGATTATGTGGCGCACTACGGGGTCTGCCGCTCTACGGCCTCGTCGACCTTATCTGCTACCTTGCGGGCTGTCTCTGCCGCTCTGGTGGCCTTGCCGGCTGCGTCCTCAACCTTCCCTGCTGCATCGGTCGCGGTCTTGACCAGCTTGTTCTCAGGCGCATTTCGCGCTGCACGGTGGCCTCGTCGTAACCCCGGCGAACTTCGGCGACCTGGGCGCTATACCAGCTTGCCAGCGACCATTGAGAAGCACCGAAGCCCAGCGCGAACGAGCCAGTTACCAGTAGCGAGGCAATCACCCACACTTCCAGGCGACGCCACCAGCGCCGGGCGATGAAATCAATTTCGCATCTCTCCATCGGTTGAGTCCTCCCAACTTTGTACGTAGGCGGGCAATCTCTGCACTCTGCGATGTGACCTTGTCAGTGAGTTGAGTGATATGGCTGGTCAGGGCTTCGATCTTGCCCTCCATCCGGCCGACAGCAGCAGCGAGTTCGTTGCGCTCTTTGGCGAACTGGTCAGATCGGGCCTCGGCCTCTTTGCGAGCCAAGCGCTCAAAGTCGAGAAGTTCGTTCAGTCTGCGGACAGTGCCGATACCGGCGTTGTCCATGGCGCTGTCGGTCGCTTCCCAGGAGAGGAATTTCCTCAACTACAGGAAGCCATCCAGCAGGATTGTGCCCGTAACCCCTAACTTTCATATTGAGCCTGCCGGTGATCGGCGGGCGGAGATGTGCAATGCCTTTACCCTACGAAAACACCACCAGCGGTGATAAGGCGTTCGCTGAAATTCAGAAAATTCTCGGCCGTTTCGGATGTGACAACTACGGAATCATGCACAAGGCCAAGGAGCAGCTAACCCTGGTGCAGTTCGAACATCATGGCCGGACTGTTCAGTTGCCCGGCGACTGGGGCGGTTAGCCCAGTAATGAAAGTCCACGCCAACCGCTAGTCTGTGGAGTCCGTATCAACTCGGAGTAAAAGTGCGGGTCAGCGCGTAGAGAAAATCAGCGCTCCAAACTGGTGCGCTGATAGTCAAAATTTCCAAGGGACGTAAGCGTTAATTTACTTTGGAAATTCAGCCAAAGATGCTCAGGATTTCTTGATTTTTTCCGTATGCCTCCTTGGGTATTAGTAGTACATCTTTAGGATTGAGCAAAAGAACAATATCTAAATTATCAAATACGGAAAATTCAGTGGCATATTTTTGGAACCTTTGCCCATTTGGCATCAAGCAGTTATAAAAAAGCACTACCAATTCATAGTCTGAAAGAAGTGAGCGAGCGACGTTGCCTAGCCATTTCTTGTTTATATGATTACTCTCGGACAGAAATCTAAAAAGACTATATAGACTTCGAAAATACAAACTGAGATCGCCACGATGCTTGTCCCAAAGTTCACGATAAGCTTCCCTAATTTTGTTTTCTTGGGTAGTTGACGTGGCTTTTGAATACTCACGCTCCATAATCTTAGCCCATGACTTAAAACAGTCGCGACCTTGAGTAACAATCTGAACACTTTGATTTGATACAGTTTGGTAATGAGTCTTCTGCAGATCAAAGCCATTCACAACCTCTTGCTGCAATCTGAGCATATTGTAAAACTGAGACTCAACCTGCTGACGTACCGATTCAGCTTGCCCATCTCGCAGATCTTTTCTTTGCAGCAAAACTGTGATCATCACACCAGTGAATGCCAAACCTGAAAATAAAGCATTTAAAGTTCCAAACGCATCTCCAAACGTACCGGCTCGCACTCCAATAAAGGAGTTATTGACCTCCGCCTCAGTTGAGAATCCGCTGTACAAAAACCAAAAGTAGGCAATATAAATTCCTACTATTGTCAAAATAACCAACGCTATGGCTAGGCTAATACCGAGGACGCGTTTCATAAATCTCCTTGCTCCGACCCCATGCCGGTCATCATCTATAGCTCACCCCCAACCAATTCGCCACCACCGGCTACCGGAGGGCGGCGCCTACCTGAGGTAAACGAAATGCCTGTACGTCATAGCGTCATCCACAAAATCGACAAGAAGCCTGACGGCAGCCCGGCCGTTCTGTTCCTCGACGCTACCGAGCAGGTCGAGAGCCAGGCCCGCGATGATCTGATGAGTCAGCTTAACGAAAGCTACAACGCAACCGCAGGCAAGGATGGGGTTTCTTCCACCCACAGTCCGGCGCTTTCCCGTTTAGCGGCTGGCTCGGAGAGTACCTGGCCGGCGATATCGACTTCCTGGAATTCAGCGCCAGCGCCGTCGAGCACCTGACCAAGCTGATGGATGAGTCGAACCTAACCACCGGCGTACACGCCCTCTTCTGCCACTAACAGCAACACCTGACCGACTACCTGGTTATCGCTCTGATGCAGGAAACCGAAGCGGTGACCATGACCGGAGAGCTGGCGCTGATGGTAGTGAACTGCCTCGACCTCGACCACATCCGCCTGGCTGCGCGCATCAACGTGAGCGAGTGGCAGAACAACCCTCAGTCGAAGCAGTACATCTCGTACCTCAAGGGTAAGCAGGGTCGCCGGATCAATGATTACTTCCGCGACTTCATTGGATGCCAAGAAGGCATCGACGGCCCGGGCGAAACGCGCACGTTGCTGAAGGCGTTCAGCGACTTTGTCGAGAGCGAGGACATGGCAAACGAGGCCGCTTGCGAGAAGACCAGCACCTTGGTCAGCTACTCCATGACCCAAGCCAAGCTGGGCGAGCCCGTTACCCTGGACGAATTGTCAGGCCTGATCGACGAAGACCGCCCGAAAAACTTCTACGACTTCATCAAGGCGAAGGATTACGGGCTTTCAGAATCCCTGCCGCCGGACAAGAAGACCCTCAACACATTCCGGCGATTGACCGGCCGGGCCGAGGGTATGTCGATCAGCTTCGAAGCGCACCTTCTGAGTGACAAGATCGAGTTCGACGAGGCCGGTGGCACGCTGACGCTGCGCAACCTTCCCACCCAGCTCACGAACCAGCTCAAGCACACCGCCGCCTGAACCGCGGCCCCCGATTGCTCTGGACGCCAACATTGCTTCACTCAACGCCATACAACTGCGCTGGGTGGGTAAGGACGTGCAGCGCGAAGAAATCGCGCAAGAGTTCGAGTCGATGCTCGAAGCCAAGGCAGGCGATGCTGCTCAATTGGCCTTAGGAAGCTTCTTGGCCTAACAATTGATATTCCTGCGCCACGTCTGAAATAAAGTTAATTGTGGCGCAGGAGTTTCACCCCAGAAAAATGCGGATGGCTGATAAGCATGCTGGCGAGGGGTAACTCCCCTGTGAAAAAGCTACCACTATTCTCCTCCCCCGGACTTTTTCTTCTTTATAACCTCAATTAATTCATCTATTGAACAGCCTTTTTGTCGTTTGATCAGCGTATGGGCGAGCCAGCATACACACCACAAAAGAAGAAGCATAAAGAATGCTTGCCATACAGACGAACCGACACCAAACGAGTCTCTGAAGGTTGATGTGCACAGGACAAGCGATATTGCGAGCACCAAACTGGCCGGTGTATGCCAAGCCCTTGAGCTTTCGACCCTCGTTAAATGCTGGATTAACGCTAATTTTAGCTTGTCATTTGTTGTGCTAATCACCTCTTGAGAAGTATTCTCATGAATGTCATCAACGTTTATAGAGAACCGAATTTTTTCATTGCTCATTCTTCGGACCCGCCATAATCTGAAACTCGATACGGTGCGATGTCTTATACCCATAAACAGTGCCTAGGATGTAAAAGTTACGGCCCATATTATCTTCTGCAAACTCTATGGGGTTAACTATACTGTGCCCTGTAGGTTTATTGAAATTTCGAAATGTGAAAATACACCTCTCCACACCATCGCCCTCGACCCCTTCAAAGCTCATACTTGGCTTGTCAGTGGAACCCGGCTCCCTTTCAAACTTAAAGATGCAAAAGAACTTTTCGGACTCCCCTACATCCAAATCAAATTCAACGCTATCGCCCTCAGGCACTAACAGGCTGGAGGCCAAAATCACCTCATTACCGCCGACTCTTAAAGCACTCACTACCTTCTCCCTAAAATAAAAAACTGGTGCCCATCGCGACAGCAAAATGTGATTTTTTTCGTCGCGGCACATAATGCATGGAAGCTGCATTGGCGCCAAGATGAACGCGCTTCATTTCTTCCGGGTTTTAGATAAATCCCGCCACGAACGAACCCTGCTTGCACCTCCATATCAGGTTGTCATTGCCAAATCTCCGACACTCAAGCACGGATTTCTCTTACATACAAACCATCTTATTGCGCTGAAAACCTCGGCAGGCGCATGCCTGGAATTCGATATGAGCCAGTTCCACCAGATACTGGTAGGCGACTGCATCGACATGATGCGCACGCTGCCAGATGAAAACGTGCGCATCTGCATTAACACCCCGTCCCCGCCCTTCAGCAGGATAAAAACGGCGTCCATTGATCTAACCCAGACTACATGCGGAACTGGCTGACAAGCCTGTTCAGTTCGACAGCAAGCTTGGTCAATTCTGATGTCGCAATAGCTGTCTGACTTGACCCATCGGAGGCTTGGTTGGAGAGGTCGCGAATGCTTACCAAGCTGCGATCAACCTCCCTCGCAACCTGAGCCTGCTCTTCCGAAGCCGTTGCAATCAGCACATTCCGCTCTGTGATGTTGTCGATGAACTCCGTGATTTCGACTAACGCAGATCCGGCACCATGAGCGGTATCGAGAGTTTTTTGAGCTTGAGCGTTGGTGTTGCTCATTGCAGATACAGCAGCTCCTGTACCCTTCTGTATCGAGCTGATCATCTGTTCGATCTCGCTCGTCGACTGCTGGGTACGATGGGCCAGCGCTCTTACCTCATCCGCAACCACTGCGAACCCCCGGCCAGCCTCACCGGCTCGAGCAGCTTCGATTGCAGCGTTGAGGGCAAGGAGATTGGTTTGCTCAGCGATTGCGCGAATAACGTCCAGGACCTTACTGATATCAGTCGCCATAACGGCAAGCCCTTGCACTTCCTGAGTGGCGACTTCGACGCTACCAACCATTAGGCTGATGGCCTCGACGGTTTGATCTACACGTGCGCGTCCGGACACAGCTGAAGAATTTGAACGAGTAGCAGCCTCAGATGCTGCCGAAGCATTTCGAGCGACTTCCTCTACGGCGGCACTCATTTCGGTAACGGCAGTGGCGGCCATCTCTACTTCATTGTTCTGCCGCTGCATGCCTTTGTTGGCGTCTTCGGTGACAGCGTGCATTTCTTCCGCAGTTGAAGCCAACTGATTGGAAGAGTCAGAGATAGAGGAAAGCGTCATACGTAACCCGCTTTGCATGGCTTTCAAGGCCATCATGAGCCGGGCGACCTCATCGTTTCCTTGAGGCTCAATGACTTCGGTCAAATCGTTTTTGGCAATGCGTTCAGCGATGTTCAGAGACTGGCTGACAGGGTAAGTGATGCTACGCGTGTACATCACTGCAAGAATAATTGCTGCAATCGTGCTCGCTGCGATGAAACCTCCAACAATCAGCTTCGTTTCCTCATACAGAACAGTCGCGTCCTCGCCGGCCTTCTTTGCCTTAGCGTTGTTCAGCTCAATGAGGTTCTTTATAACGTTTGCCACGGAATCAGCGGACTGCTTCATAGCTCCGCTGGATAACTTAACGGCTTCGTCAATATTTGCTGCGGCAATCAGACCCGTGTACTGTTCTTAGAGGACCTTATATTCAGGATAGACGTTGGACAGCTCGTTAAAAAGTTGTTTACCTTTCGGAGTTACTATGAGTGGCTGAAGTTTAGAAATTAAATCATCTACTGCCAGTTCGGATTTTTTTATATCTTCCAAAGCCGTGGCTTTGCGATCAGCAGGTTCAACAGGGTTACGCAGCCTGGCGTTGCCGCCCCTAATGCTCACAAATTCACGATCCATCATTCCCAAGAACGAGATGCTTGGTACTACGTTAGTTTCAACATATTTTTCTGCCGCATTCAAGTTTGATGTCTGTCTTAGCGCAATCAATCCCAGCGCGAGAATCATCAGACAGAACAACCCAAAGCAGACAGCAGATCGAGGGGCAAGAGTAAGTTTGCGCAGTATCATGTCTATAACTCCAGGTAATGTCCCCCTGTGTCGACAAGAAAGACCCCATCACGACCGCCGCTCGTCGGCCACAGTCGATTGCGGCTACAAACGGCAGGTTCAGACACCTACAGCTATTGTAAGCGCATGTTTCATATCTTCCGAAACACATAAATTTGGCGATTCAATTTAAATTAAGCATGACTGCGCCAACTCAGACCGGTTGTTTTGGTATGAGAGGTAGTAAGTCGAATCCACCCTTCTTCTCGAAAATTATAAATCGACTACTCACGCCACCCCGGCGAGGATGAACTATGTCCGCTCACCAGCAATACCCGCCCCTGCAGTACGGAAGCGTGTGCAGCGGCATTGAGGCCGCGACCGCAGCATGGCACCCGCTGGGCATGGAGCCGGTGTGGTTCGCCGAGATTGAACCCTTCCCCAGCGCCGTGCTGGCCCACCACTACCCTCGCACGCCGAACCTTGGCGACATGACGAAGCTCGGGGCCCTGGTCCTGGCTGGCAAGATCAAAGCGCCGGACGTGCTCATAGGCGGAACGCCGTGCCAGGCGTTCAGTGTGGCCGGCATGAGGCAGGGCATGCTCGACCCACGCGGCGCCCTCACCATCAAATATGTGGAGCTTGCAGATGCAGTTGACCATGTTCGAACCAGTCGAAACCAACCCGAAAGCATCATCGTCTGGGAGAACGTCCCCGGTGTCCTTTCCGACAAAGGCAACGCCTTCGGATGCTTTCTTGGCGCGCTGGCTGGGGAAGAATGCGAGCTGCAGCCTCCAGGGAAACGATGGCAGGACGCTGGTTGTGTATATGGACCCAAAAAGAACAATCCCGTGGCGGATCTTGGACGCCCAATATTTCGGCCTGGCCCAACGACGCCGCCATGTGTTCCTTGTCGCAAGTGCTCGAGCAGACTTCGATCCCACCGCGGTACTTTTTGAGCGCGAAGGCGTGCCCCGGGATACTGCGCCGCGCCGAGGTGAGGGGCAAGATGTTATCGGAACAGCTTCTTTCGGCCCTGCACTCCAGTCCAGGATGCGGGAATGTGTTCAGCGAAGAGCCAGGCCATTACGGATGCCCGAACTGCGAAGGCGATGAAGGTCCGGCGGTGAATATGTTCGGCGGGCACGGTTTGTCAGGCTCGGTTGAGCGATCGGCAATGCCTACGGCCAACGAGATTACGTCGCTCTAACCCTTAGTCCCGATTAGACAGTCATCCCTCATAACCCCAACGCACAATCGCCCAGGTGGTTGGCGCACCCGGAAAGGGCAAACGCGATCAACGCGAAAGCTTGTAGCTTCATCAGGTCCTTCTCCATAATCCCAGCCGTATCCGCAGATTAGTGACTCACAGCGACTTAGGAAACCCAGGAGATCGACGCGTGGAGCAGGGAACGAACCTTTTTGAGCTAGCGGGATTCGCGTTGATTCTGCTGGTAGGAGTCATCTTAAGCGTGCGCGGAGGTAACCGGTGGGAAGCCGGAATCAATGCAGACTTACAGGCGGCGCTGAAGAACCTGCATATCGTTAGCTATGAATTGCTTGTAGATCGAACCGTAGCCCCTGGCTCGAACGTGTATGCAGAGGTTTACCGGATATTACGCGATCAGGACGACCGGTACTTTCTGTACATGCTGCTTGATGACGCCAAGGGGGTGATGAAGCCACTGACAAAGGAGCGAGCTCTTTTGGCTGTGAAGATGAGTCCCTACCAAAAGAACGCTTGACCTACTGAATGCTCGACTCCTGAATACCAGCGGCCTGACCAAACTACCAGTACATGTATCCCGCGTCTTTCTTGGTCACATCAATAGCTTCAGCGGCAATTGCGCAAATGTCTATGCCGCCAGGTCTATTGGCGATCGGCCCCGTGATGCTTCCCTGTGGCGCGATCTCCTGCTGCGTACAGCATTTGAGCAGCAGTTAATCTTTTCCCGCTGTTCCATCTGGGCTTCACTGATGAAGCGGAGAGCAGCCCGTTAGATACGCATAACTGCATCCTTTTATACATCAGGAGCTGCTTATCCCCCTTTCCAAAAAAGCAACTATCAAAACATATAGTTAATCCGAAACACATTCCCCTCCGGATCCAGCAACACCGCCTGATACCAGTTGTAATACGTCAAATATGGCGCCTTCACCAACCTGGCCCCCAAATCCACGGCCACTGGCACCAGACGGTCCACATCCGCCTGTTCATCAACATCGATATTTAGCAGAAACCGGCAGCCGGTGCTGCCTTCGAACTCATCCAGCCCCAGCAATTCGTAAGCATCGAGCGCATTGAAGCCGATGCAGGATTTGCCGGTGTCCAGCCCGCGAAAGATCGGCGACCTGATCGACTCGATTTCACTGAAGCCAAACAGCTCCGAATAAAAACTGCTCAGGGCAACAATGTCCTGAGCAAACACGTTTACGTAAGACAATGTATTCATGTCAGGCCACCTTGCTGCCGCCGAAGGTCGTCTGTTTGACGAACTTGGCCAGCAAGTGATCGCCTGAGGTGACTGGCGCATGGCGAGGCGTTGCGCCGGGTGGCAGGCAGCCGGGCAAGCACTGGATCAGGGTGTCGTAGTTGGGCTGGTGGAAGAACACCAGTGATTGACGGCGGTTGTCCTGCTCGCTGGTCATGGGCGGGTTGACGACGCGATGCAAGGTGGAGATCCACTGATCGTTGGTCCACTGCATCATCAGGTCGCCGATATTGACCACGAAACCGTTTTCGACATAGGGCACATCGACCCATTCGCCCTTCTGGTTGCGGACCTGCAAACCGCCCAGCGCGTTGTCGGGACGCACGATGGTCAGGCTGCCGTAGTCGGTGTGCGCACTGGCGCGTAGTTGCCCGGCTTCGACCTCGGTCTTGATGTCCGGGTAGCTCAGGCTGCGAAACATGCTGATGTGCCGATCGATCTTGTCATCAAAGAAACACTCGTCCAGCTCCAATGCCAGCGCGAACAGGCGCATCAGCGATTGGGCCAGCTGACTCATCGCCTCGAAATACTCTCTGTAAGCCTGTTGAAAGCCTGGCACCTGCTCTTCGGCGGGCCAGACGTTGGGCGCGAAGTGTGGGCCTGCGATGGCGTTGTGGTAGTAGTCTTCGGCGGGCACATCACTGGGCCCGATGGAGAAGGATTCCTTCAGGTCGCCCGGCGCACTCTCTTCCAGTGAGTACGAAAGACTCTCCTCAGCCACCGCGCTATAGCCCCGCACCATTTCCGGGCTTGGTCGGTCGACTTTGCGCTTTTCGGCGAGTGGCAAATCGAAGAACTGGCGGGTCAAGCGTGAAACCCGCTCGATCAGCTCAGCTGGAATCTGGTGTTCGGTGATCACCAGAAAGCCAATGTCCTTACACGCCTGGTTGACCGCCTGCGCCACGGCTGCCTTGCCGTCCGGTGTTCCTGAAAAATAGGGAGCAAGGTTGATGATGGGCACATATTGCAGAGTCATACGGCTGATTCCTCTCGCTGACACAACGCGGAAAAGGCTCACCGGCGAGGGTGAAGGTCAGCGAGGCAAGAGCAGAAACTGTGCCATTGATAAAATCCACAATACTTACAAGGAGTTAGCATTTTGTGCGTGCATTTCAGATCAAACGGTCTGAAACAGAGCGCATGGTTTGAATGCGTGCGCACTGAAAACGGGCCAAAACTGCGCACAGTGTCTGCGTTGCTAAGCGCTTTCGATACGTTGAATCACATCAGCCGTGGTCGTGACTTCGCCGAACTCATAGGCAATGGTGGTCAATGCAATACGCTGAACCTCTTCTGCCGATACGGCGCCGAAGCCCACGTCGGGGTAGTCCATGGCCGCGTTTGCATCGCTCAAGGCGATGACTTTGTACTCGCGGTGCACGCCGTCCCTGATGGTGGTTTCGCAACAGACATTGGTGACCGTACCGCAGACAATAATGGTGTCGACATCACGGGCACGTAATACGGTGTCCAGGTCCGTATTGTGAAAGCCGCTGTAGAACAGTTTGTCGATGATTACATCACCAGGCCGGGGCGCCAGCGCCTCAATGATGTCGACATCCGGGTCATGGCGCGCGAGGATCTGGTCGACATTGGGGTAAAGATCACGCATACGCCCGGTATCCGAGCCATCACCGCGCACGATATGGCGCAGATACACCACCGTCACCTGAGCGGCACGAGCGACATGGAGTAATGTCTGGATGGGCTCGACAATAGCAGCGGTGTTCCTGACGTACAGCGCGCCCTGCGGCTCGCAGAAAACTTTTTGCATGTCGACGACGATGACGGCTGTTCTGCCGGGCTTGATCGGCCACCGGACAAGGGGTTTGCTCATGGAAATCACCTCGATTGAGCTTAAGGGCTGGATGAGCCTGGCAAGCAATAATCGTGCTATTGGCCATTGAGCCGATCTGAGTCCACCCCACCAAGAGCTAGATGCGTACGGCCACCTGCCGAATCAAACAGTGACAAACGCCATGTGCTCTGCGTGATCAGTCTGGCGTCTCAAGCTCATTGAGAACAAAAGGGACGTTGTTATGGAATCGAGTGATGTGACATTAAAGAAGTCGCTAATAACAGGTGCGCATCAGGTGAAAACCCACTGCATATTACTGCTTGCTCTGACCCTGACCGGATGCGGAACAATCAATACCGTGTTCAGGGCGGACTCTGTCGCAGGAGAGAAGCTCACCCACTGGAAGTCCCATTGCTCATCGATACCCCGAGTCTACAGCGGGGTCATGCTCGATTTCTGTGAACTGCACGCGGAGCCGCAAACAACCAGCGCTTATCAGCCGCGCAACGATCCTGCCTGGGTCTTGCTCGATATGGGCGCATCCGCAATCGCCGACACCTTGGTGCTGCCTTACACGATTTATCAGCAGAACCAGTATGGCTCCATTAATGCGAGTCGGTTTGAGTGACTGTGCGGGTGAGTGGTGCTCTCCAGGGCACCGCTCGTTCCGCACGCTCCAGCGTGGGAACGCCTTTCTCGACGCTCTGCGTCGCAAGGGGACGCGGAGCGTCCTGAACGGTACGCCAACGCAGAGCATTGGCATGAGAGTCAAATGAGAAAATTGCGGAACCCCTCACTTTCCCGCGCTCAATAAAAAACCCCGCAGACGTTAATCTGCGGGGCTTTAAATAGTGGAGGCCGAGGTCGGAATCGAACCGGCGTAGGCGGATTTGCAATCCGCTGCATAACCATTTTGCTACTCGGCCTCAAACGTCGAATGTTCTACTGCAACATCAAACGTATTTTGAACTGCATGGGAAACCACTATTTCTTTGGCTTCCAACCCATTGAATCTTAAGGGTTTTTTTCAATTCCTCGTTCAGGAATGGACGCAATTCTCTACTGCTTCGCATGCCATGTCAAGAACGAGGCGAAAATAATTACCCCGCCGGTCTAGCGCTCGATAGGTGTGTATGGTCGAAAGAACGCTGACCCCATCCATTGTGGCGCTTTTTCGGTGGTCAGCGGCTCTGCGCGTTGATAGCTGCTGGCGCGTTTCGAATAGCCCTTGTGGTCATACTCGGCGATGTACGGATACGGGAATACCTTGCGGGTGCGGCCTCGGTTGGCGACGTCATCCTTGATCAGGAACGCAGCCGCCGATTGCTGTGCCGGGATCTGCCTGTTGCCCGCCTTGTCGGGCATCGCCTGTCTGGCGACGATGACGTCGGGTGCCTGGCCTTTTTCGACCCAGGCCATTACCGGTGTCAGCAGGTCAACCAGGCTCGGCCCTTCCCCGCCGCCGCAATGGTAGACGCCAGGCAGCATGTACAGGCGTTCGAAAGACTCAGCGCGCGCCTTGCCCATCTGCGCTTCGACTGCTTCGTGGTAGGCCAGCGTGTTGAGCGGCGAGATGTTCGGGTCGGACCAGCCGTGCCAGAGGATCAGCTTGCCGCCACGGTTGGCAAATGAGGAGAGATCGGGGTTGGTAGCGTCATACAACGCGTGCAACGGGCGCAGTTTATCGAACGTGCTTTTATCGATGTTCAGCGTGCGAAGGTCGAAATCCGCTGCGGGGTTTTTCTCGAATACCACGTTGCGAATTGCCTCTGACGCAGCTTTTTCGCTGTAGGCAGGCTGATCAGCAGCCACCGGCACGAACACGCCCGCCCAGGCCAGTTCCGAACCGGGCTGCGGGCCGCCAAGGGTCAACCGCTCGCCACTGGCGGGATCTTTCGGGCCTTCGTAAAAGCGTTTGACCGCAGCGACTTCGGGCTCGCTGAGGCAATTGCTGGTGTCCGCCGCAGTCTTGCACTGCAGCACAGCAGGATCGAAGTTGCAGATACGCGGGTCCGCGATCAGGCCATCAATCTGCCCGTCCAGCACGTCGCACTTGGCCAGCACCGCCTTGTGCAGCAGCAGCGGCAGCTTTGCGGCCAGCAGGATCGGTTTGCCATCCGGCCCGGTGTTGGAGCGGGTCATCCAGCCGTGATACAGCGTTTTCTGCACCTGAAAGTTGAGCGCCGGGGCACCGGCAATGATGCCGTCGAAATCATCAGGGTAGCGCTGGGCTTCGATCAAGGCTTCGCGGCCGCCATCGGAACAGCCGCTGAAATAGGCATATTCGGCTTGCTGCCCGTAAAAGGCGCTGATCAGCTTCTTCGACGCCAGCGCCGTGAGATGAACAGCGCGATGGGCGAAGTCGATCCGCTTTTGCGGGTCATCGCCAAAGGTGGTGTCAGATGCCTGATGCCCCATGTCGGTGGCTGCCACGGCGAACGCGCCAGTGTTCAGCGGCCTGCAGCGCTCGGCGGCGCGCACTGTCGTGTTGATGTTCCCGCACAGCCCGCCACATCCGACTTGCAGGTAACGTTGCGCCCAGCTGCCGGTCGGCAGTTCGAGCCTGAAACCGATCTCCGGTGCCAGCCGTCCCTCCACCACACAGACTGCAATACCGGCGCGTGTGGATTCGCTGGCTGACACTACGCGACTACCCTGCCCGCCAATGTCGCTGAGCTCCAGATCGCTTAACGCAGCACAGGCCTTCACTGGCTTTACCACTGCGAGTTGGGCGATGTTGCCGCTGGCCGCTGAAGCCGAAGTTCTGGCCTGAGCCGGAACCTGAAAGAGGACTGAGCTGGCCAGCAATATCAGGATATGGGTGTATCGGGGTAGCGTGGGTTTCATGAGAACTCCTGTTCATGAAGGATCAAAACCGCAGTGCGCCCCGTCAATGGCCACACACTGGGTACGGTTGAAACGTTCCAGCATCATAGTTATTCAGGTGCAATCGGGAAAACTTTCAACGATTCCAGCCGCCGCCCATGACCTTGTAGAGGGTTACCCGATTGCTCTGCTCGGTCAGGCGCAGAGAGATCAAATCCTGTTCGGCGCTGTACAGGGAGCGCTGAGATTCCAGCGCTTCGAGGTAACTCTGCGAACCGCCGCGATACAGCGCATCCGCCAATTCGTAGCTCTTGCGACTGGCATCGGTGTAGGCCTGCTGTGCCGCGACCCGCTCATCCAGCGTGCTGCGCACTGCCAGCGCATCGGCGACTTCCTTGAAGGCGGTCTGGATCGTCTGCTGATAGGTCTGGATCTGGATCTGGTTTTCGATTTTGGCCGAGTCCAGCGTGGCCCGATTGGACCCGCCGTCGAAAATCGGCACGCTGATGCTTGGCGCAAAGCTCCAGGCCCCGGTGCCGGACTTGAACAGCCCGGACAGGCTGGTGCTGCTGGAGCCCGCACTGGCCGTGAGGGTAATGCTGGGGAAGAACGCAGCGCGCGCCGCACCAATGTCGATGTTCGCCGACTTCAGGCTGTGTTCGGCGCTCAATACATCGGGACGCCGTTGCAACAGGCTGGAAGGCAGCTCGGCAGGCACCTGTACCAGTTGCGCCACAGTCTGCATTTCAGCATCCGGCAAAAGCGCATCCGGGACGTCACTGCCCACCAGCAGGCGCAAGGCATTGCGGTCCTGAAGCACCTGGCTGCGGTACTGCGCCACGTCACCGCGAGCCGATTCGACCGTGGTTTGCGCCTGGGCCACTTCCAGCCCGGAAGAACCGCCCAGCGCATGGCTGCGTTGGGTCAGGTCGTAGCTCTGCTGCTGGCTGGTCAGCGTGTCTTGCGCCAGTTTCAGCAGCTGGTTGTCAGCAGCCAGGGTCAGCCAGCCGGTCGCGATCTCGGCGATCAGGCTGATCTGTGTGCTGCGTCGTGTTTCGGTCAACGCCAGGTAGTCTTCCAGCGCTTCGTCCTGAAGGTTCTTAATACGCCCGAACACATCCAGCTCATAGCTACTCAGGCCAAGCTGCGCGCTGTACTCGTTACTGGTTGACGAGCGCCCGGTCATGGACGTCGAGGCTGGCGAATGAGTACGCGTTGCGCTGCCGCTGGCATCGATGCTCGGCAGGCTTGCCGCGCGCTCGATACGGTACTGGGCCTGGGCTTTTTCAACGTTGAGGGCCGCTAGCCGCAGGTCGCGGTTATTGGTCAACGCCAGGGTCTGCAGGCGTACCAGACGCTGGTCGGTGAAAAAGTGCTGCCACTCGATATCCGTCGGCACACCGCCCGACGCGACAGATTTGGCCGCCGTAGCCGGTAGCCACTGGCCAGAAACCGGTGCTTCGGGGCGCTGATAGTCAGGGGCCAGGTTAACGCAGCCGGTCAGCAGCGCCGTGACAGCCAGCGACGGCCAGAAAAGACGCATCATGCTTCACCTGTAAAAGTGGGTTGAGCGGCGGCAGCACTGCCTGACGCCCGATTGAAACGCCGGCGGACTTCCACGAAGAACAGCGGCACCAGGAAAAGCCCCAGCAGCGTGGCGCTGAACATGCCGCCCAATACGCCTGTACCGATAGCCTGACGCCCTGCGGAGCCTGCGCCGGTACTGAACGCCAAGGGCATTACGCCGAACATGAACGCCAGCGAGGTCATCAGAATCGGACGCAAGCGCTGCCGTGCCGCCATCAGGGTGGCTTCGTGCAGACTCTTGCCCTGCTCCTGCAAATGCTTGGCGAACTCGACGATCAGAATCGCGTTTTTCGCCGCAAGGCCGACGGTGGTCAGCAACCCGACCTGGAAGTACACGTCGTTGCTCAAGCCGCTGGCCTTGGTCGCCAATACCGCACCCACCACGCCGAGAGGCACGACGAGCATGACCGAGAACGGCACCGACCAGCTTTCGTACAGCGCGGCCAGGCACAGGAACACGAACAGCACTGAAATGGCATAGAGCATCGGCGCTTGAGAGCCAGACAATCTCAGTTGGTAAGACTGCCCGGTCCATTCGTAACCAATGCCTTCAGGCAGTTGCTTGATAATCGCTTCAACGGCATTCATCGCGGT
Organism: Pseudomonas syringae; assembly: GCF_023278085.1. Classification (NCBI taxonomy): domain Bacteria; kingdom Pseudomonadati; phylum Pseudomonadota; class Gammaproteobacteria; order Pseudomonadales; family Pseudomonadaceae; genus Pseudomonas; species Pseudomonas syringae. The sequence goes on from NZ_CP066265.1 coordinate 2,784,565, forward strand.
CCCGGAACTGACGCCGGGCGCAGGGTCGCCGACCAGTTCGAGGGATGAGTTACCGTTGTAGCGCTCCAGCAAGGGCGAGCCGTAGCTCCAGCTGCTGCTGGCGAACGATGAGAACGGCACCATTTCGTCATTGCTGTTGCGCACGAACCAGTGGTCAAGATCCGCCGATTGCATGCGCGAAGCGGCCTCACCCTGCACATAGACTTTCTTCACACGCCCCTGATTAAGAAAATCGTTCACGTAGCTGCCGCCCAATGCCGTGGACAGCGTCGAATTAATGTCGCTGGTCGAGAGGCTGAGTGCACCCGCCTTGCGGTCATCGATCGTTACCTTCAACTGCGGCGTGTCGTCCAGGCCGTTGCTGCGCACACCGAGCATGCTCGGGTCCTTCCTCGCCAGTTCGAGAAACTGCCCCCGAGCCTCGACCAGCGCATCGTGCCCTAGACCACCCAGGTCCTTGAGTTGCACATCGAACCCCGAACTCTGTCCCAGGCCCCTTACCGCGGGAGGCTGCATGACGAAGATACTGGCGTCACCGATGCTGGCCATGGCCAGTGTCGCGCGCTGGGCGATCTGTGCAGCGCCCTGCCCTTGACCGGTTCGCTCGCTCCAGTCCTTGAGTTTGATGAATGCTCTGGCTGTGTTCTGGCTGTTACCACCGACCCCGAGGCCGGAGATACTGATCAACGCATCGACTTCCGGCTGCTTGAGCATGTACGCCTCGAACTGCCTCATCACGGCCTGAGTGCGGCTGTCCGTCGCCCCCACCGGCAACTGGATCTGCGCCATCAGCGCGCCCTGATCCTCATCCGGCAAAAACGACGTCGGCAGGCTCACGTAGCCCACCGCCATCGCGGCGAGCACCAGCACGTACACCAGCAAACTGCGACCGCGATGCTTGATGACACCGCCTACGCCGCGCTGATAGCGGTCGGCGCTGCGGTCGAACGTACGGTTGAACCAGCCGAAGAAGCCGCCCCGCCGGGCATGCTGTTGCGAATCGGATTGCTTCAGCATCGTTGCGCACAACGCAGGGGTCAGCGTCATCGCGACCAGTACTGACAGCAGCATGGCCGAGACGATGGTCACCGAGAACTGCCGGTAGATGATCCCGGTAGAGCCGCTGAAAAAAGCCATCGGGATGAACACAGCGCTCAGCACCAGAGCGATACCGATCAGCGCGCTGGTAATTTCCTGCATGGATTTGCGAGTGGCCTCAAGCGGGCTCAGTTGCTCTTCGCCCATCACTCGCTCGACGTTTTCCACCACCACGATGGCATCGTCGACCAGCAACCCGATGGCCAGCACCATCGCAAACATGGTCAGGGTATTGATTGAATAGCCGAACAACGCCAATACACCGAAGGTGCCGAGCAAGACTACCGGCACGGTAATCGCCGGGATCAGCGTGGCGCGCAGGTTCTGCAAAAACAGAAACATGATCAGCACCACCAGCACAATCGCTTCGCCCAGCGACTTCACCACTTCCTTGATCGAGAGGCTCACGAACGGCGTGGTGTCGTAGGCAATTTCAGTCTTCAACTGCATTTGCGAGGGGTAGAACGGTTCCAGTTCCTTGAGCTTGGCCTTGATCGCTTCGCCGACGCTCAGCGCGTTGGCCCCCGAGGCCAGCTGGATGCCCATTGCCGCGGCGGGCCTGCCGTTGAGCGCCGAGCTGATGTCATAGCTCTCGCTGCCCAGTTCAATCCTGGACACGTCGCCCAACAGCACCACAGCGCCGTCACTGGAGGATTTGACGACGACGTTTTCGAACTGCTCTGCGGTCTGCAACTTGCTGCGTGCGCTGATCGTGGCATTCAGTTGCTGACCATTGACCGCAGGCAAAGCGCCCAACTGGCCTGCCGACACTTCGGTGTTCTGGGCTTCGAGCGCCGAGCTTATGTCGGACGGCATCAGCGCGTATTTTTGCATTTTCGCCGGGTCGAGCCAGATGCGCATGGCATAACCCGAACCGAGGGTCTGCACATCACCGACGCCATCCACACGGCTGAGCTGGTCGAGCAACGTGCTGGAGATGTAATCACCAATCTGCGTACCGTTGACACTCTCGTTATCAGACGACAGGGCGACCAGCATCAAGAAGTCGGAACTGCCCTTGGTAACGGTCAGACCTTCGCTCTGCACGCTTTGTGGCAGCCGCGATTCGGCCTGCTGCAATTTGTTCTGCACCTGCATCTGCGCCACATCGGGGTCAGTGCCTGCGGCAAAGGTCAGGCTGATGCTCGCACTGCCCGAAGAACTGCTCGACGCGGACATGTAGGTCAGCCGGTCCAGGCCTTTCATCTGCTGCTCGATCACCTGAGTAACGGAATCCTCGACGGTCTTGGCTGAAGCGCCGGTGTAGGTGGCGGAGATCTTGATGGTAGGGGGCGCGATATCGGGGTATTGCTCAAGCGGCAACTGGCTGATGGACAGTCCCCCGCCGAGCATGATGCAGATGGCGATGACCCAGGCAAAAATGGGCCGATCAATGAAGAAACGTGCCATGTTCAGCCCTCCTTGCTGTTAGCGGCAGACGCCGTTTTGGCCGTCGAGTCCGTTGTTTCGCTGGCTTGCACGGTCACCTCGGTGCCCACCGGTGTTTTCTGCCCGCCTTCGACCACCACCTGCTCGCCTGCTTTCAGCCCGCTGGTGACCCACCATTCGTTGCCCACCGCGCGGTCGACCACCACCACGCGCTGTTCGATCTTGCCGCCCACCACCAGCAACACTGTGGTCTGGCCACTGGCGGCGCGGTTGACCGCTTTTTGCGGAATCAGAATCGCGTTCTGGTCCTGCGCCTGTTCCAGCACCGCCAGCACGTACATGCCAGGCAGCAACAGCCCCTGCGGATTGGCAAAACTGGCCCGCAGGGTCACGGTGCCGGTGCTTTCATTGACACTGACGCCACTGAATTGCAGGCGCCCGTCGTGGTTGTAGGGGCTGCCGTCATCCAGTTTCAGGGTGACTCGTGCGTCACCATCGCCAGTGCTTTGCAGCGCGCCACTGGCCAGGTCGCGTTTGAGGCGCAGCAACTCGGTGGTGGACTGAGTGACATCGACGTAGATCGGGTCCAGTTGCTGAACCGTGGTCAGTGCCGTGTCCTGCTGGGCGACGACCAGTGCGCCGGGGGTCACGGTCGAGGTTTCGATACGCCCATTGATCGGCGAAGTGATGCGCGTGTAGGCCAGATTGATACGGGCCGTCTGCACATCGGCTTCAGCGACTTTCACCTCGGCCGCGGCGGTTTGCAGACTGGCCTCGGCATCTTCCTTGTCCTGCTGGCTGATCGCGTCGATCTTCGCCAGCTGCACATCACGCCTGGCAGTGGCCTGCGCCGACTTGAGTGTGGCGCGCGACTTGGCGAGGGTCGCCTGCGCTTCAGCCAGCGCGGCCTGATAGGTCGCGCTGTCGAGCTGATACAACGCCTGACCGGCTTTGACCTGCGCGCCCTCGACAAACAGTCGCTGTTGCACGATGCCGCTGACCTGAGGCCGGATCTCGGCGACCATGAAGGCACGAGTGCGCCCGGCCAGTTCGGTGGTCAGTGACTGGCTGCGAGGTTTTACGGTAATGATCGACACCTTGGGTTTTTCCGCAGCGGGCGGCGCGTCTTCCGAGCAACCGCTCAGAAGGCCGATAACGACTGCGTAGATGACGTAGGTGATCGTCATCAGGTATTTGGCGAAAATCTTGCTCGACATGATTGCCTCAGGACGTTGTGGCGAAAGCCTGACGTCAGGGTGCGAGGCAAATGTGCAGGAAAATTGAAGATTGGCGTGATCACTTGAAACTTGCGGATACGAAGGCCTAAATGCACGCTGTCTCCACGCGCTGTTTCCACAAAAAAGTTGGCCCCATGAAACTGAGTATTTCCACCAAGCTGTTCATTGCAGTGCTGATCAGCGTCCTGTCGGTGATCCTGATCATGGGCCTGACGGCCAACTGGAGCTTCGGTCGCGGCTTTCTGGGGTATCTCAACGAACAGGCCATGCAGCGCATGTCGCCGGTCCTGCCGCGTCTGGCCAGTGCCTATGCCCGTGAGGGCAACTGGGAGTTTCTGCGCAACAACAGGGAACGCTGGTTTGAAGTCATGCGCCCGGACCCTACGCAGGACTTCGCCATCCCCGGGCTTGCGGCGCCGCCCATTTCAGACCTGACCGGCGCGGTGTTCCGGATCGCCTTGCTGGACGAAAACAAGCAATTGGTCATGGGCTTCACCGGTTCGCGAGACGCCGAATTCATGCGCCCCGTCGAGGTTGACGGCAAGGTTGTCGGCTGGCTGGCCGCCACGCCCTTTCAAAGTGTCAGCGAAGCCGGAGGCGAACGTTTTCAGCAGTATCAATTGCGCGCCAGCCTGGCGATGGGCGTGCTTTCACTGCTGCTGGCGGTGTTGATTGCCTGGTGGATCGCGAGGACGTTGCTTGACCCGGTCAAACGCGTCGCCGCTGCGACCCACCGGCTTGCTGCCGGAAAATACAGCAGCCGCGTGGCCGTGTCCTCCAATGACGAAGTCGGTCAACTGGCCCGTGACTTCAACCAGCTGGCCTACACCCTGGAGCGCAACGAAAAAATGCGCCGCGACTTCATGGCCGATGTTTCCCATGAGCTGCGCACCCCGCTGTCGGTATTGCGCGGCGAACTGGAAGCTATCGAAGACGGCGTGCGCATGCTTGATCAGTCGTCGATGAAATCGCTGCAAGGCGAGGTCAGTATGCTCAGCAAACTGGTGGACGACCTTTACGAGCTATCGCTGGCCGACGTCGGCGCCCTGACCTACCGCAAGGTCGATTGTGACCTGACCGAGTTGCTGGAAGGCATCGCCGCCATGTTTGAAGAGCGCTTCGCCACGCGGCAGCTGAATCTGCAGCTGGAACTGCCGACCCAGCGCCTGATGGTGGACGCCGACCCGAGACGCTTGCAGCAGCTGGTCAGCAACTTGCTGGAGAACTCGGTGCGTTACACCGACGCCGGCGGTACGGTGCATGTCCGTGCCGCCGTCGACGTTGATGAAGTCGTAGTCGAAGTCATGGATTCCGGACCAGGCGTCGAACCCGAGCAATTATCGCGGCTGTTCGAACGATTCTATCGCGGCGAAACCTCGCGTAACCGCGCCAGCGGCGGCGCTGGCCTGGGGCTGGCGATCTGTCACAGCATCGCCCTCGCCCATGGCGGCACCCTCAGCGCCGATCACTCACCCACAGGCGGCCTGTGGCTGACCCTGCGCCTGCCCGGACGGTTATGAGCATGACGACTGAAGTGCCGATCCTCATCGTCGAGGACGAACCGAAGCTGGCGACATTGATGCGCGATTACCTGATCGCGGCTGGCTACTCGACTCACTGTCTGGACAACGGCCTGGACGTTGTGCCGGCCGTCAGGGCCAATGCGCCGCAATTGATCCTGCTCGACATCATGCTGCCCGGTCGCGACGGCATGGACATCTGCAAGGAACTGCGCAGCTTCAGCACCGTGCCGATCATCATGATCACCGCGCGAGTGGAGGAGATCGATCGTCTGCTGGGGCTGGACCTTGGCGCGGATGATTACATCTGCAAGCCGTTCAGCCCGCGTGAAATGGTCGCCCGGGTCAAGGCGATCCTGCGCCGCACGTCGTCACTCGAACCAGAGACTGCAAAGGGCGTGCAGGTCGACGAAGCGCATTACCGGGCCTCGTTCAACGGAATCGCCCTGGACCTGACCCCGGTAGAGCTGCGCCTGCTGGCCACCTTCGCCCGCTCGCCCGGCCGGGTGTTTTCCCGCGACCACCTGCTGGACCGGCTTTACTCGGACCACCGCGTGGTCACCGACCGCACCGTGGACAGCCACATCCGCAACCTGCGCCGCAAACTGGAACAGGCCTGCCCTGGGCAGGACCCGATTCAGTCGTTGTACGGGGTAGGTTATCGGCTGGAGCTGTGAGGCACGCAGCGCCGAGCGCTGAGAATCGGACGCGGAGCGTCCAGAACGGCGTTCCCGCGCTGGAGCGTGAGGAACCATAATCATGAATGTCCGAAAGAACACCGATCTTACCGACGCTCTGCGTCCGATCCTTACTGCGCGGCGGCAGTCAGCACGCCGTCAGGCACTCTCGGTCTGCCGGTGACGGTTCAGCGCAGCCAGGTCGCGGAAGGCAGCCCCCGGATGGCCTGCTTCCAGGCGCGGGCCGTCGCCAAACAGCTTCTCGCGCAACGTGCCTGTGGCGTATTCGGTCTTGTAAACACCGCGTTTTTGCAGCTCCGGCACCAGCAGTTCAACTGCATCAATAAAGGTTTCATGGGTCAGCGCGTAGGCCAGATTGAATCCGTCGACATCCGTCTCTTCAACCCACTCCTGCAACAGGTCCGCAACGGTTTCCGGGCTGCCGACAAACAATGGGCCAAAACCACCGATACCCACCCAGTCGGCCAGCGCCTGCGGGGTCCAGACGGTGTTCGGGTCGGCAGTGGAAAACGTCTCGACGGCCGACTGAATGGCATTGGTGTGCACATGCCGCAGCGGCTCGTCAGGCTTGAACTGGCTGAAGTCGATACCGGTCCAGCCAGAGATCAGCGCCATGGCCCCCTCATAACTGACCCAGCTTTTGTACTCTTCGAATTTGGCTTTCGCCTTTGCGTCGGTTTCACCGAGGATCACCGTCTGCAAATTGAAGATCAGCACCTTGGCCGGGTCACGACCGGCTTCGGCCGTACGGCGGCGAATATCAGCAACGGTCTTTTTCAGCAGCACCTTGGACGGCGCAGCCACGAACACACACTCGGCATGCTCGGCGGCAAACTGCTTGCCACGGCTTGAAGCACCCGCCTGATAAAGAACCGGCGTGCGTTGCGGCGAAGGCTCACACAAATGGATGCCGGGGACCTGAAAGTGTTTGCCGACGTGACGGATTTCATGAATCTTGCTCGGATCGCTGAATACCCGCCGCTCCCGGTCACGCAGGATTGCGCCCTCTTCCCAACTGCCTTCCCACAGCTTGTAACAAACCTCCAGGTACTCCTCGGCATAGTCGTAGCGCGCATCGTGTTCGGTCAGGGTCTTCTGTCCCAGATTCTTCGCACCGCTTTCCAGATAAGACGTCACGATATTCCAGCCCGCCCGCCCCTTGGTCAGGTGGTCCAGCGTAGAAAGACGGCGGGCGAACGGGTACGGATGCTCGAACGACAACGACGCCGTCAAGCCAAAACCCAGATGTTCGGTGACCAATGCCATAGGCGGAATCAGCTGCAACGGGTCATTGACCGGCACCTGCGTAGCTTGGCGGATAGCGGCTTCGCCATTACCGCGATAGACATCGTAGATGCCCAGCACGTCAGCGATGAACAGGCCGTCGAACTTGCCACGCTCAAGAATTTTGGCCAGATCAGTCCAGTATTCCAGGTCCTTGTACTGCCACGAACGGTCACGCGGGTGCGCCCAAAGGCCCGGTGATTGATGGCCGACGCAATTCATGTCGAAGGCATTGAGGCGTATTTGACGAGACATAGAGCTACTCCTGAAGCTGCGGCGGTACGACGCCGTTGAGGCGTTGATTGCCGATCACCTGGTAGTGCCAGCGCATCGGTTCGCGATGGGTCTGTGCTGGCAGCGAAATGCGTTGCCCGGTGAGTTCGTACTGAATGTTGCCGACCGCCTGAAGTGCATCGGCACTGGCGATAACCGCCTCGCTGCTGGCGATCAGGCGCTGCTCTGACGAACCTTCCAGGCGTTGCGCGCGCTCCAGCAAGGCCGCGGCAACGTCCAGACGGATCTGCAGGTCGCCGACTTTGCTGATCACATAAGGGTCATCAACAATGCGTTGCAGATTGCTGAGTGACCACGGCTGGCCCTGCTCGCGCAGGTAATCGAGGGTTTGTTGCAAACCGTGGCGGGCGTGGCCCAGGTCTTCGGTGGCGACAGTCAGTTGCGCTGTGATAGCGGGATGAGGCATGAGGCTGCTCCTTGATCAGTTCCAGGCGTGACGCGGCGGCGGGATGTTGTTGAGCACCTGATTGCCGATCAGGTGGTATTTCCAGCGCGCCGGGTCATGCAGCGTATGGGTGCGTGCATTGCGCCAGTAGCGATCAAGGTTGAGCTTGCCCAGTACAGAACGGGTGCCGGCCAGTTCGAACAGTGTGCTGCTGGCGAGCAAGGCAATCTGCGCCGACAGCACTTTGGCCTGCGCAACCACCACCGACGCCTGCGCGACGCTGGCTTCGCTCGGTTCAGCCAGGGCGTGATCAATGGCGCGCCCGGCCTTGGCAAGGATCGCGTCGGTGCCGTGCAGCCGCCATTGCAAGTCACCAATGGCGGCAATGCTGAACGGGTCCTGCCAGCCGAAATCCTGCTGGCTGTCGATCCACGGCCGCGCCAGGCGGGCGTGCTTGAGGGTTTCTTCAAATGCGCCATGGGCAATGCCGGTGTCCACCGCTGCCTGGATGATCTGCGAGATCGGCCCGTCGGCGGTCGGTTCATCGAACGCCCGATGCGCCGGGATTACCGCGCTCGACGGCACCCGCACATTTTTCAATACCGCGCCGCCACTGGCCGTGGTGCGCTGACCGAAGCCGTCCCAGTTATCGATGATGGTCAGGCCCGGATTGTTGCGTTCGACGAACGCAATGAAGGCCTGATTCTGTTCGTTGACGCCGGCTACCGGCACGATGTGCGCGAACAACGCACCGGTGCAGTAGAACTTCTCACCGTCCAGCACAGCCTGCTCGCCTTCGAAACGGATGCGGGTCTGGAAGGCTCCGGCGTTCTTGCTTTTCGACTCCGAAAACGCATTGCCGAAGCGGTAACCCGCCAGCGCCTTGGCGAAGTAATGACGCTTCTGCTCCTCGGTGCCGGTCTGCAACAGGATATCGAGCACGCCCAGGTGGTTCTGCGGGATCTGCCCTAATGAAGGGTCGGCGGCAGAAATGATCTCGATTACTTCTGCGACCGTGACGTAGGAAACACCCGCACCGCCATAGGCCTTGGGAATGGTGATGGCCCACAGGCCGCTGGCAGAGAACTCATCCAGCTCGGCAAACGGCAGACGGCGTTCGCGATCACGCAACGAAGCCTCTTCGGCAAAGCGGCTGGCCAGTGTCCTGGCGACATCGATGGCTTCGGCGTCCGAGGCAATAATATGCGCCTTGGGCGGTGTAGCAGGTGGAGTTGCGACTGGGTTGCTCATGGACGGGCTCCTGATCGTTAGCGACAGGTTGAAAAACACTCAACACGCGTAGCCTTGAACATTGCACAGCCCATGCCGAAAATTATTTACATTTAAAAACAGTCGGTTACGTAAATATCCTGATAACCGGCCGCATCCCACCACGCAAAATGTGCAAACGCTGTTGCAGGTTGAACAGTGCCCTACGGAACGCAGTTGCCAATGTGCGGTTTGCCGACAAGCTGTTGCTCAGCTGTTGCCCTTACAACAGGCAGAGCGGTCATTCATAAAAATAATCATTAAATTCAAAAACTTATGATCAGGCACAAAGCATGCACTGAACTGAACGACCCATTCACTGGCCCGACCTGCTCAGGAGCACTGCATGACTCAATCAACCGGCTCGAACCCACTCTCGCTGGGCACCGATTATGAAACCCTCGCCAACCGCTTCCGACCCATCTTCCGTGAGATCAGCGCGGGTAACGTCGAGCGCGAAAAGGCCCGTGCCCTGCCCTATGAGCCAATTGCCTGGCTCAAGCAAGCCGGTTTCGGCGCGGTACGTGTACCTACCGAATACGGCGGTGCGGGTGCCTCGATCGGCCAGCTGTTTCAGCTTTTGATAGAACTGGCCGAGGCCGATTCGAACATCCCGCAGGCCTTGCGGGCGCACTTCGCCTTTGTCGAAGACCGGCTGAATGCGCCACCGGGCGCCGAACGTGACACATGGTTTGCGCGTTTCGTGGCAGGTGACCTTGTAGGCAACGGCTGGACCGAAGTCGGTGCGGTGAAAATCGGTGATGTGATAACCAAGGTCAGCGCTCAGGGCGATGGCTTTGTACTCAACGGCACCAAGTTCTATAGCACCGGCAGCATTTTCGCAGACTGGATCGACGTTTACGCCCAGCGCGCCGACACCGGTGCCGACGTGATTGCGGTGGTGAATGCCAGGCACGCGGGCGTGCGTCACAGCGATGACTGGGACGGTTTCGGTCAGCGCACCACCGGCAGCGGCACGTCGGTCTACGACAATGTGCCGCTGCCTGCGAGCCATGTCATCCCGTTCGAAGATCGCTTCAAATACCAGACCGCGTTCTATCAATTGGTGCTGCTAGCGGTGCTGGCAGGCATTGGCCGGGCGGTCGAACGTGACATCGCTCAAGAGGTGCGCGACCGCAAACGTATCTTCAGCCACGGCAATGCCGGCAGCGTCAGCCAGGATTCACAGGTGCAACAGGTGGTCGGGCAGATCGCCGCGCAGGTGTATGCCGCAGAAGCCGCCACGTTACGTTCAGCCGAGCCGTTGCAGCGGGCGTACGTTGCACGCTTCGGCAACGACCCACAATTGGAAAAGGACGCCAATATCGCCGCCGAAATCGAGACCGCCAAGGCGCAGGTGATTGTCTCGGAGCTGGTGCTGCGTTCGGCCACCGAGCTGTTCAACGCATTGGGCGCCTCGGGCGTCAGCGTCAACAAGGCGCTGGATCGGCACTGGCGCAATGCACGCACAGCGGCGTCGCACAATCCGCTGATCTACAAGGCGCGTATCGTCGGCGACTGGCGTATCAACGGCACCGAGCCGCCCTTTGTCTGGCAAATCGGCGGCGGCACCGGTAAAGCCTGAAGCCTCGTTCAGGCGGCATTACGCAGCAGGTGGCGACTGGCAAAGCTGAAAGCCAGCACCACGAAGATCAATGCCCCGGTCGCCACCTGCTGCCAGTAAAAGTTCCAGCCAATCAACAGCAAGCCATTGGCAATGACGTTGATGAACAACACCCCCAGCAACGTGCCGACAATGTTGGGTCGTGCCTGGCGGCTCAGCGTCGTGCCAATGAACACGGCGCCAATGGCATTGATCAGGTAGGCATTACCGGACATCGGCACGTAGGCATTGACCGTGGAGCTGAGCACAATGCCCGCCACCGAACAGGCCAGCGCGCTGCCGACAAACACCAGCGCAGCGATGCGCCGCGTGGACAGGCCTGAGTAGTACGCCAGCTGCGGCTGCGTACCCACGGCCAGAATCTCCCGCCCCAGACGCCCGCGCGCCAGCACCAACCCGTAAACACCCGCCAATAGCAGCACGACCACCAGCGGCAGGGGTACGCCGAGGATCGACACGCCGGTGATACCCGGCAGTACACTTTGAGCAATGTAGATCGGCTGGCCGCCGTCAGAGAGTAATTGCTGCACGCTGGTGCCGATGAACAAGGTGCCCAGCGTCGCCAGAAACGGCGAAATACGCAGCCCGGCGATCAGCAGTGCATTGAACACCCCAGCCGCAACGCCCGCCAGCAAGGCAATTGCAATGGCTGCGCCCAAGCCGTGACCGGCGTTGAGTGCCACCACAAAACCAAGGCTGGCAAAATCCAGCGCTGTGCCCACCGACAGGTCAATACCACCCACCGCAACCGCCCAGGTCATGCCAATGGCAACGATGGCCAGCAGGACGAAATTGTTCAGCACCAGGCTCGACAGATTGCCCCAGCTCAGGAACCCCGGCGCATTGATGGCGAAGAACAGCAGGATGATCAGTACCAACAGCGGCAGCACCGCTGGCAGCAAGCGCGGCAGTACTTTTACCAGCGTCGAAGAGGTGTTCAGGGTCAAGGTACTCATTGCTCACCGTCCCGTCGGTCAAGGGCACCGGAAAATGCCACAACCAGCAGAATCAACACGCCTTGCACGCCGTTGACCCAGAAGTTGGAGATGTTCAGTAATTGAAAGCCATTGATCAGGAAACCCAGCAACAGCGTTGCCAGCAAGGTGCCGGGGATGTTCGCCGTCAGACGGCGCGAGAACACCACACCGAGGAAGGCGATGGCCACCACCGACAGCAACAGGTCGCCAGAGCCCGTGGTGCTGCCGCTGAAAAACGCAGCGGAGCAAAAAGCCGCAGTGGCAGCACAACCCCCGGCAATCAGGTAGCTGGCAAACACATAGCGTTGCAGGTTAAGGCCCGCCGCCTTCGCCGCTTGCGGGTACTCGCCAATGGCATACAGACGCAGGCCAAAGGCGCTGTGCTGAATCAGCAGCCACAGTAAGGCGGCGACACTCAGCAGCACCCATGCGAGCGCCGGGATGCCGAGCCAGACACCTGAAGCCAGACTGTCCAGCAGCTCCGAATCAGTGGCCAGCACGGTATTCTGGGTCAGCACCAGTTCCAGCCCGGCGATCAGGTTCATGCTCGCGAGGGTCGCCAACAGCGGCGGCAGACGTAGCAGCACCACCGCCAGACCATTGAGCGCGCCGACCAGCAGGCCGCAAACGAAAGTCAGAGTAATTGACTGCCAGGCCTCGAAACCGGCGTTGTTCAGGCTGCTGTAGACCGCCGCACACAAGCCGAGATTGGCTGCCAGTGACAGGTCCAGCCCGCCGCTGACCACGCTGGAACCGCCGCCGATCACCACGCAGGTAAGGCCCAGCGCGAGAATGCCAAGCACGGCCGACTGGGCGAACACGTTGCTGATGTTGCCGACGCTGAGAAAATTCGGCGCACTGATGGCAAATACCAGCAAAATTGCCAGAAACACCAGCAGCGACCCGCGCCGTGCCAGGCGCACGAGCCACTGTTGCGGCGGCTCGGTTTCCCGACCGGCAAGCACTTCAAGCGTGGGCATGATCAGCCTCCTCAGGAACGGTTTCGCCGCTATGACGGCCCTCACTGGCACCGGTGGCGCAGGCCAGCAGCTCATCGCTGTCGGTGGTTTTGGAATCGAACTCGCCCGCCACACGGCCGCGGTGCAGCACCACAATGCGATGGGTAATGCCGATCAGCTCCGGCAAGTCCGACGACAACACCAGCACCGCCGCCCCGCCCTCGGCAAGCCGCGCGATCAGCCGGTAGATTTCCACCTTCGCGCCGATATCGACACCTACGCTGGGCTCGTCCAGTAAATACAGCGAGGAATGCCGACTCAGCCACTTGGCCAGCGCGACCTTTTGCTGGTTGCCGCCACTGAGCAGTTGCACCGCGGACTCGTGGCCAGGCGTCTTGATTGCCAGTTCATCGATCAGTCGCTCGCTCTCACGCGCCTGAGCAGCACCCTCGAGGAACCCCCAGCGGCTGAATCGCCCGAGGCTGGCCAGTGTGATGTTTTCCAGCACTGACAGCGCCGGAGCCACGCCGTGACTACGGCGTTCCTCTGGGACCAGCGCAATACCCTGGCGCACCGCATCACGAGGTGATTTCAAGCGTAATGGCTGGCCATTGAGCAGCAACTCGCCGCGATCCGGTGGCAGCAAACCGAACAGGCTCTTGAGCAGCTCCTTGGCGCCCGAGCCGACCAGCCCGGTCAGGCCGAGCACTTCGCCACGCCGCACGCGGAGATCAACCGCGTCGTAGGAACGCCCTGCCCCCAGCCCGCGCAGTTGCAAAACATCGGTACCGGGAACGGTCTGCGAGCGAATGTACTGCTCACCCACGTCACGATTGACCATCAGCCGGGCAATCTGCGCCGTGCCGGTAATGGCAGGGTCGACCACGGCCACATCGCGCCCGTTACGCAGCACCGTGACCTGATCGCACAGCGATTCGATTTCCTGAAGGTAATGGGAGATATACAGAATGGTCAGGCCTTCATCGCGCAGACGCCGCACGATGGCCAATAAACGGTCCACTTCCTGCTTGACCAGCGACACGCTGGGCTCGTCGAACACTAGCACCTTGGGCCTGGCCAGCAGCGCGCGGGTAATCTGCACGATCTGCCGCTGAGCGCTGTCCAGATCGCGCACCAGTGCTCCAGTCGGCAGGCGCATGGCAAAGTAATTATCCAGTAGCCGAGCCGCCTCGCGATCCTGCGCGCGCCGGTCGACCAACAGACCGCGCTTGATCTCTTGACCGAAAAACAGTGCTTCCCCGACGGTGAAACTGCCCGGTAGCAGGCGTTCCTGATGAATGAAATGCACGCCCATGGCCTCGGCCTGGCGCGGTGTGACAGCAGCGAACGGCTGGCCATGAACGCTCAGGCTGCCTGCGTCAGCGCGATGAATGCCGGCCAGCACCTTGATCAACGTCGACTTGCCCGCGCCGTTTTCTCCGACCAATCCGTGAATCGTGCCCGAGTCGACCCGCAGATTGACGCCGTCCAGCGCCTGAGTTGCGCCAAAGCGTTTGCTGATGCCTGTGAGGTGCAAGGCAGGCACTGCTGCAGCCTGCGTTTTCGCTGAAACCATGATCAATCCCCCCGCGTCAATTATCGCCCCGGAGCTTTTGCACTTCCGGCAGATTGGCAGCGGTGGTCAGCAATGTCGGCACCTGGGTTTCCTTGGGCAAATCACGCTGCCCGGCCAGATAGCGCGCGACATTCTGCACAGCAGTCTTGCCAATCAGTACCGGCTGCTGAGCGACCACGGCGCCTATCGGCGAGTCTTCGCGGCGCATCAGTTCCAGCACCTCCGGGGTGCCATCGACGCCGTAGGTCTTGATCTCGGTCCGCCCGGCATCGATCAAGGCCTTGCTGGCACCCAGTTGCGGAATATCCCAGGCCGCCCATATCGCTGAAACGCTGCCTTTGGGGTATTTGTTGAGCAGTGCAGACACTTGCGAATAAGCATCCTGAACCGTATTGGGGATTACATCGCGCAGCTCAGGCTCGATGATTTTCAACTCCGGGTGATCTTTGAGCGCCAGCTTGAGCTGGTCGTAACGAATGGCGCAGACCGGCACGCCATAAAAACCATTGAACACCAGCACGTTGCCCTTGCCACCTGAATCCTTGATCAATTGCCCGGCCAGCGCCTTGCCGGTGGCAACGTTGTCGGAGGTGGTGTTGTTGAGGCTGTATTGCGACGGCGCATCAATGGTGAACAGCGGAATGCCCGCCTTGCTGATGCGCTTGAGCCAGGGATCGATAACGCTGAGCGTGCCCAGGGTCTGGATCACTGCATCGGGCTTCTGCGTAACCACCGTCTGCAATTGATTGACCAGATTCTTGTCATTACGGCCCGCGTCGAGGGTTATCGGCGTGCCGCCCAGGCGCCTGACCTCGTCGACCTGTGCCTGAAAGGCCTTGATATCAAAGTAGTGACTGGTGCCGGTCATGCTGATCGCAATGCGTTTGCCCGCCAGCGAAGGCACGTCGCTGTCATCGGCATGTGCCGTTGCGACGAGGCTGGTGGCAAACAGGGTCAGCGCCAGAGTGCGCCATACTGTAATCAGGCGAGTTGGCTTGGCAGGCGGGATGGCATCAGGCATTCGGGTAGCTCCACTGGCTCAGGAAAACAATCCCGATCAGCAGTGCACAGGTCATGCCCAAAGCTTTGCAGCGAGTTCTGTAGCAAGGTCGAGCCTTGCCGACAGGCACTTTCCCGCGTTGGCGGAAGGTACCTGTCGACCGGGAACAGGCGTTATCGGGCAATGCTGCAGAACAGATTGCCGATTCGCTGTTGCCCAGCCAACAGCGTCGACCGGTGTCCAGAAGTTGGCCCGTCTTAACTGAGTTTGAACTGCCGCAAGGTGGTGGTCAGACCGCTGGCCAGCTCTGCCAGCGACTGGCTGGCGCTGCCGGTCTGGCCGGTACGGACTGCCGATTGCGTCGACAGGTCGCGAATTCGCACCAGGTTGCGGTCCACTTCTCTGGCAACCAGTGCCTGCTCTTCGGAGGCGCTGGCGATTACTGTGTTGCGTTCGTCGATAACCATGACCGAATGGGCAATCGTCGCCAGTACAGCGTTGGCCGACTCTGCCTGCTGCTTGGTGCGTTGTGCCTGCTCGGTACTGACTTCAAGCGCCGCCAGCGTGCTTTTGGTGCCCAACTGAATGTGCCCGACCATGGTTTCGATCTCGCGGGTCGACTCGCTGGTGCGATGCGCCAGGGCACGTACTTCGTCAGCGACCACCGCAAAACCACGCCCTGCCTCACCTGCCCGCGCTGCCTCGATCGCCGCGTTGAGGGCCAACAGATTGGTCTGCTCGGACACCGCGCGAATCACATCCAGCACCTTGCTGATGTCCAGTGTGCGGGTCGCCAGTGCCTGGGCCTCGGTCGACGCAGTACCCACGTTACGAGTCAGCTCGGTAATGGAGGTTACGGTCTGGTTCAGCTCATCCTGCCCCTTGCGGGCGGACACCGAAGAAGCCTTCGACTCCTCCGACGTGGCGACCGCATTGCGTGCCACTTCGTCCACTGCCTGACTCATCTCGGTGACGGCGGTGGCAGCCATTTCGATTTCA
The DNA here is from genome assembly GCF_023278085.1 of Pseudomonas syringae. NCBI lineage: Bacteria > Pseudomonadati > Pseudomonadota > Gammaproteobacteria > Pseudomonadales > Pseudomonadaceae > Pseudomonas > Pseudomonas syringae. Next base: position 2,800,875 of record NZ_CP066265.1, read on the forward strand.
CTGTTCTGCACCACCAGGTCGGCGTTGCTGTTGACCATCAACGCACTCATTTCTTCAGTCGCGGACGCCAGTTGATGGGCGGCATCGCCCACTTGCGTCAGGGTCTGGCTCAGACTGCCGCGCATGCGTTCCATTGACTGCAACAGCAAGGCCGCCTCATCGACGCCCTCGCGGTTGATCAACATCGGTCGCAAATCACCGGCAGCGATGGTTTCAGAGGTCTGCAGCGCCTGGCTGATAGGCACTGCCAGGCTTTTTGTCAGGCGCCAGGCAAGCAGCACGGTCAGCAGTACCGTCAACAGCATGACCAGTTGCGTCACCATCAAGGCATTATCGAACACTTGGGTAGCGGATGCGCTGGAGTCAGCCTCGGAGTCGTCGTTGATTTTTTCCAGTTTGCCGAGTGATGCTTCGATCGTGTCGGCAAGCTTCTTCATGTCGGCCCATGCGGCCTGCCTGATCGCCGTAGCCTGGCTATCGCTGCCCAGTTTGTAACTCTGCTCGGCCTTGTCGGCGTAGGCCTGATAATCGTTTGTCAGCCCCGTTACGAGCGCTCGTTCATCGTCAGCGGTGATGACCGGACCGTAAGCCTGAATGGCTTTTTGAAAGCCGGCTTTTTTCTCGATGAAATCTGCATGGGCGTCGGCAACCTGAGTGGCGTCCTGAATAGCCAGCATCTTGACCACGGCAGTACGGGTTTTCTCGAACGCCAGAGCGATGTCATCGCCCAGCGCAATGCCCGGCAGCGAGTCGTTTTCGATCTCCAGTGATTGCTCACGAATACCGTGCAGTTGCACAAGGCTGAAAATGCCGAGCCCCAGTACCAGAACGACCATCAACGCAAAGCAGACAGACGTCCGCGCGGCAATCTTCAGCTGTCTCAGCATGTTCAGTCCCTTCCAGTGGTTGACGATAAGATTAGCGCCTGCAACGCTATCGGCCACCTATCAGAAAGGATGAAGAATACCGAGCCAGAGCTATGCCACTGCAATTTGCGGCCCACTTGGGAAATACCCTGTGCTAGGGTTCGTGCTGCTTTTTAACCCCCCGGACATGACTGGCAGCCATTAGCCAGTCTGCATTACTGGAGAAGCCATGAAACGTTACTATGCCGCGCTACTTGCATTATCACTGCCCGCCCTTGCCCATGCGGGCGACGCACTGGTCAGTTATCCCGCCATTACCCAGGCCCTGAACACCGGGGAATCGGTCGCCGTGGTGCTTGACCTGGGGCAATGCAAATCCTCGGTCGAAGGCGCAGAACCTTCAAAGACCAAAGGCGGCAAACGCATAGAAACCTACCGCATCACCGCAGACGGCACCCTGGCCTTCTCTGACACACACTTCACCCTCGACCGCGATAACAAGCCCATCGAGCAATTCATCCGCTATCAAGTACGCTCCAACGGCACGGCCGATTTCAGCATGACGACACTGAGTGTTCCGGGCTATCAGCCGGTGGGCAAGGCGGTGAGTTATACGTGTGCGATTGGCAAGGGGATGAGCTTTTTTGCAGGGAAGTGATGATCAAGCGTGACCTGTTGGCGAGACCTTCAAGTCTCGTCAACCTGGAAAATACTGATCGTCATCCCGTCGCTACCCGCCATGACATTGACCCTGCCGATGTACAGGTGTTTCTGCAGGTACTCATGAACACCCTCAGGGACACTGAACTGAATGTTGCATGTGCAGCGAGCCAATGATTTTGCGACCCGCAACCCGTCGTCTTTCAGATGTTGCGCGGCAATGCTATCAACCGCTGTGAGCCCTTCTCCAACGACATCCATGCTGATTCCGTCGTCGGTCAGCAAGGTGTAATACAGGCTGAATCGCACAAGCTCCTCATCCTGCGGTACTAGAAAAAGACTTCCTCCCGGAACGACCGTCCCTTGCAGACGCTGGCCATGGAATTCTCCTCCGAGTATCCCGCTGCTGCTGCGTTGACCCTGCCCAGGCGGGGGTAGCGCTTGCGGTGTGTCGATGTGCAGGTGAACAGTCAGCATTTCATGTAACTGTATCGTTTCCATCGCTCTACCTCTCTTCTTGCAAAGTCACTGTCGATCACACATTCGACGATTGCTGGCTGCGCAGTTAAAAGCCGCTGCTTCCGGGAGTCGGATATTCATAAGTGTACGGCGGTGTATGTTTTAGCTTGGGGCTGACGCGCTGTCAATTTAAACGTACCATTCGGTACGCTTATGGAGGATTGATGAAAGCACGCACCGAAGCACGTCGCCTTACCATCGTTGAAGTCGCCGCCGGGGTATTCCTCGACCTCGGCTATGACGGCACCTCCATGACGGAGGTGTCACGCCGGTTGGGTGGGTCGAAGGCGACGCTCTACGGATACTTTCACTGCAAGGAGGATCTGTTCAGCGCCGTGGTGAAGATGTACGCGACTTCCCATTTGTACGACGCCTTGACCTCACTGCTGCAGTCAGCGGACACCATCGCGTTGCACGAACAACTGGTCCGCTTCGGACGCAAGATGATGGGAGTCCTCACCCATGACTCAAAAGCCATCAATGTCTACCGGCTGGTCCTGTCGGAATCCGGACGCTCGGACATTGGCAAGCGTTTCCATGACACGGGCCCCAGTCAGTGCGTCGAAGCACTTTCGGACCTGATGTCACGTGCGATGGCCAACGGTGAGCTGACAAAGACTTGCCCCAGACTAAGAGCCAGACAGTATCTGTCACTGTTGACTGCCGAAACCGGCGAGCGTTTGTTCCAGCAGGAGCCCGCCCCCATGCCGATGTCCAAGGTGGAAATGCTGGTAGATCAGGCGGTGGGGATGTTTCTGGGCGGGGCTCAGGGAGGTCAGTGACCCCACTCCCGCAGGCACTCAGCGTGTCACCGCACTTCCCGCCTGATACTCCCTCGGCGTACACCCAAACTCGCGGCGAAACACGGTATGCAGGTACTGCGCCGATTTGAAGCCGCAGTTGCGGGCAATCTCTGCAATGGCCGAATCGGTTTTTTCCAGACCGTTGGCGGCGGCGGCCAGTTTGAAGCGCAGGATTTCGTCGTGCACGCTGCAGCCGCGCTCTTTGCGAAAGTGCGCCTCCAGCGATACGACGAGTTCTTCATCCGCCTATTCGACAGCAAGCGCAACGACACTTTTTGCTTCACTGAAAAACTAACTGAGGCCCACAAAAAGTATTAGCCTTAGGTGGTTAAATTTCAATGTGCATGCATAAACATAGGGTCTCCATTTTTTTCACCAATTCTTTCAAAGACGGGAACCATAGTATCGTCGACCTCTCCTAACTGCCAACAGACTAACACCCTTTTTTCTGCAGGATCAGCCTTATATGACTGTGTCCGGTGAATTGTGCCTGTACCATCGAAAAGAATAGCCTCACCTTCTGAGTACTTATGCACAATTGCACGTTCCTCATAATCGACCGATTCCCCTCGGAGCACAGCCGTAGTTTCTAGACCTCCAAAATGTGACTTGAAATCGAGCAGAGGCGTTAGCAGCGTCGCGCTTTGATTAAGCAAAAGATCTTCATCGGTAAAGTCAGAGTGCCATCGCCCCGTAGGATAACCACCCCTAATTTCAATAATATTGGCCTGAAGAACTCGCATTTTGTCAAAACCTTGACCAACAATACCTCTCACCACTTGAAGCTCACAACTGTCTAGCACATCTCGAAATATCTGCATTGACAGTTCAGACTTAGCAAAATACCAACGCATACTAACGTCTTTGAACTCATCACTGTAATCCTCGTGTGCTTTGACTCCGATAGCAAGCTCACCAGGCAATGAGCCGTTCAAAAAATCATGATATAACGTTTTGATAGGATCGAGCGCTTCATAAGAAAACTTTAACTTGGTCACTCTTTCTTCAAGGAACTGTCTCTTCTTCGACATATGACATCCTCAGAAAAAAGCCGCACAAGCGCACCTTGCGCGGCCCGTAAATTAATGAACTGTCAGTGAATCTGCAGGCACATGGCCGTAGCTTATCTCCATCGCTGTCTTCGCGGGTTTAGCCTCCGCCGCCGTCTTGGCTGGTTTAGTTTCCGCTGCCACCTTGGCTAGCTTGGTTTCTGCCGCTGCCTTGGCTGGTTTGGTTTCCGCTGCCACCTTGGCTAGCTTGGTTTCTGCCGCTGCCTTGGCTGGTTTGGTTTCCGCTGCCACCTTGGCTAGCTTGGTTTCCGCCGCCGTCTTGGCTGGTTTAGTTTCCGCTGCCACCTTGGCTAGCTTGGTTTCTGCCGCTGCCTTGGCTGGTTTGGTTTCCGCTGCATGTTTCACAGCGTCGAAATCATTTGATATAGAATCCTTAATGCGAAGAATAGTAATAGCTTGCATAGACTATAGTTTCCCTGTCAGTAAGTGAGCTTCATGCACAACATATCTTATGGTTACAACATTTAACCGACGAGCTTTTGGGCTCTTCAAAAAATCTGAAAAGCACACTCTTTTTATTACGAGGCACGCTAAAGCATTGAAATAAAACCCCCAGATAAGATTTAAAGCCAGAAGGGTCAACGTAACCAATGAGAAGCCATTAACGTCATTAACGCCCCCATGATCACAAGTATTGCCGCACACCAGTAGGTGGCACCATGGCCTACTGCGAGCAACGTTGTTCCTGTAACAGGTCCAATAACGTAGCCTAACGCTGCAGCCCCGAACGAAAGTCCAGCAATGCTACCTTGCTCCGCTTCGGATACTGCGTTTGAAAGTTGCCCTTGAAGACCAGGGAACAAGAAAGAAAATCCGGCTCCAGCGAGAAAGGCACATAATGTCAACTGCGGTATGGTGGAGGCCCCAAGAGCAATGGCGGCCAGCCCTGAAAACGCAAGTGCACTTCCGATCAAAACAGCCTTTTTCGGACCAGGCAGGAAGTGTTGCACTACGACTAGCTGAGTAAAAACCATCGCCACCGCGAGACCAAAAATAACAACACCTGTCTGCCGCACAGTATCGGACGAATTCAAGCCCAATGTATCTTGTATATGAAAAGCAATTGATTGCTGCAGCGCCGAAAAGCCAACATATACCATAACCGTCGCCAGTAGCCCCACAGCAACCCTGGGGTCAAGAAAACTTAACCTAGCTGATTGACTTCTTCTATCCTTTAAAGATGTTATCTTTTTGGGATTTTCAATGACAAAAAAAACCAGTACCACATTGAGCAACGCTAACCCCGATACTATATAAAGGGGAACAAGTACGCCATACCCTCCAAGCGCCGCCCCGAGGAGCGGGCCTAAAGTCGAACCTAATCCAAAGCACGCGGACATAGTACCCATCTTCGCCGGCCTGAGGTTTTCTGATGTGGTTATCGCGATATTTGCCATTGCTGCGGGATGTATCCCAGCCGTCATGATCGCATACAACAGCCTAATGAAGATGAGTAGATAAAAGACACTGGTGGCAGAAAGAATCAACCGTACCCCCGCATCCAAAACCAGAGCAAAGCAACAGGAGCCCACAGCATAACTGAACATGCCTAGTAAAAAAACAATACGACTGCCAGACCGGTCGATAATACGCCCCCACAGCGGTGAAGCAACAGTAAGTATGAGAGCGGATAGAGCTACCACATACCCGACTTGAATTTCAGACAAGCCAACCTGACGACCAATGGGTGCAAGTAAGGTATAGAGCAGTGTCTGTCCCATACCGACTAGAACCAAACCAACGGCCAACATGGTCTGACTCGTAGACAAGCCGAAAAGCTTCCAGCTCAAAGCTGTTACTTCTATAGAGCGCTTACGCATCACACGTCCTTAGGTGCTATTTATTATGAGACCAAGTCAGACTGGTTGCCTGACCCGCCTGCAAAACAATATTTAATTAATCCAGCAGACACTGTCAACACTTTTTCGCAACACAATGATCGAAGAATCAGCTGATTGCCATTTTACATCCTTCATAAAGTTTACTGGCTTGTTATCTGCAAACAGAATGTTTAACCGCGATTAAAAATTGAATGTGTAAAAACGTTTAAGAATAGAGGTGTAAACATTTAAACGACAGCAGGATATATTTAAGACAGGACTCACAGCAACCAAAGCAGGTACGCCCTATGCCAAGTATAGTCTGCTTCGGATCGCGTACGATTAATACGTTTCGCCAAACTATTCAGCGTTTGAGTATAAGCCGCTTGAATATTCAATCTGCTGCCGTAGTTCCCCCCGCCTGATACTCCCTCGGCGTACACCCAAACTCGCGGCGAAACACGGTATGCAGGTACTGCGCCGATTTGAAGCCGCAGTTGCGGGCAATCTCTGCAATGGCCGAATCGGTTTTTTCCAGACCGTTGGCGGCGGCGGCCAGTTTGAAGCGCAGGATTTCGTCGTGCACGCTGCAGCCGCGCTCTTTGCGAAAGTGCGCCTCCAGCGATGAGCGTGACACGCCTACGTAAGCGGCGACTTGTGCGGTTTTAATGCCCTGACACGCGTACTGGCGAATGAACAGCATCGCTTGCATCACGTAAGGGTTGCCCAGCGGTTGATGCAGGCTAGAGGCCTGCACGTTGATTGCCTCCGGCGGGATCAGGATCTGGGTGCCGGTGGCCGGCATGCCGTGCAACATCTGATGGAGCAGACGCGCGGCGGTTCTTCCCATGGTCTCGGTGCCCTGGATCACTGAGCTCAGCGGCACGCGCGTGAGGGTTCTGGTCAGCGGGTCGTTATCGATGCCGATCAGTGCGACTTGTTCGGGCACGGCAATCCCCGCGGTCAGGCAAGCCTGCAGCAACTGTCGGGCGCGCGCGTCGGTCACCGCGATAATGCCGATGGGTTTGGGCAGGCTTTGCAGCCAGGCGATCTGCTGTTCGACGGCGCTGTCCCAAAGCGGAGCGCTGGTGCCCATGCCGCGATAGACCTCGGCGTGCAGGCCATCGCGGTGCAGCAACCGGCGAAAGGCTTTTTCCCGTTCTTGTGCCCAGCGGTTGGCTTGTGCCTCGGGCAGGCTGAAGCAGGCGAACCGCGTCAGCCCGGCTTCGATCAGGTGTTCGTATGCGGCCTTGATCAGCGCGTGATTGTCGGTGGCGACATAGGGGATGCCTTTTGGGTAGGCGCGCTCATCCTGGTAGGAGCCGCCGACTGCCACGACCGGCAACCTGATGCCGGCCAGCGCCTCGCCAATCAGCGGGTCATCGAAGTCGGCGATGATCCCGTCGCCCTGCCAGCGCTCGATGCCTTTCAGGCGGCAGAGAAAGTCTTCCTCCAGGAACAGGTCCCAGGACACCCGGGTGCTGCTGAGGTAGTTGCCAATGCCGCTGATGATGCCGCGATCGTAGATCTTGCTGCCGTTGAACAACAGTGCAATGCGGTGCACAGGAGGTACGGTTTTCATTGTTTTTATGCCGATCCGGGAAGCGCGATGCTTTTCGACAGACTAGGCGCGTGACGGGTGAATCTCAATACTCAAAATCGCACTGCCGGTTGATGATTTTCATAATCAGCAGCCATGAGGCCGTTGTTAGTATCGAGACATCACCAAGTTCAACAGACGATCAATCCAAGAACAATAAGGAAATCGCATATGTCGTACTTCCCCACTGTCGACAAGGTTATCTACGAAGGCCCCGACAGCGACTCGCCCCTCGCCTTTCGCCACTATGACGCCGACAAGATGGTTCTCGGCAAACCCATGCGCGAGCATCTGCGGATGGCTGCCTGCTACTGGCACACGTTCGTCTGGCCGGGTGCGGACATGTTCGGCGTCGGCACCTTCAAGCGCCCGTGGCAACGGCCCGGTGACCCGATGGAACTGGCGATCGGCAAGGCCGAAGCGGCGTTCGAGTTCTTCTCCAAGCTGGGTATCGACTATTACAGCTTCCACGACACTGATGTCGCCCCGGAAGGCACGTCCATCAAGGAGTACCGCAATAACTTCGCGCAGATGATCGATCACCTGGAGCGTCATCAGGAACAGAGCGGGATCAAACTGCTGTGGGGCACCGCCAACTGCTTCAGCAACCCGCGCTTTGCCGCAGGTGCTGCCAGCAACCCGGACCCTGAGGTGTTCGCCTACGCCGCTGCCCAGGTGTTCAGTGCCATGAACGCTACCCTGCGCCTGAAAGGTGCCAACTATGTACTGTGGGGCGGTCGCGAGGGTTACGAGACCCTGCTCAACACCGATTTGAAACACGAGCGCGAACAGCTGGGACGCTTCATGCGCATGGTGGTCGAGCACAAGCACAAGATCGGTTTCAAAGGTGATCTGCTGATCGAACCCAAGCCCCAGGAACCGACCAAACACCAGTACGACTACGACAGCGCCACGGTTTTCGGATTTCTGCAACAGTACGGTCTGGAAAACGAGATCAAGGTCAACATCGAAGCCAACCATGCCACGCTGGCCGGGCACAGCTTTCATCACGAAATCGCCACCGCCGTCTCGCTGGGCATCTTCGGCAGCATCGACGCCAACCGTGGCGACCCGCAGAACGGCTGGGACACCGACCAGTTTCCCAACAGCGTCGAGGAGATGACCCTCGCCACCTATGAAATTCTCAAGGCCGGCGGCTTCACCCATGGCGGCTACAATTTTGATTCCAAGGTACGGCGCCAGAGCCTCGACGAGGTCGATCTGTTTTACGGCCACGTTGCCGCGATGGACGTGCTGGCCCTGTCACTGGAGCGGGCTGCGGCCATGCTGCAGAACGACAAGCTGCAACAATTCAAGGATCAGCGCTACGCCGGCTGGCAGCAGCCGTTCGGCAAGTCGGTGCTTGCAGGTGAGTTCAGCCTCGCCTCGCTGGCTGACCATGCGTTCACCCACGAGTTGAACCCGCAGCCGGTCAGCGGCCGCCAGGAATTGCTCGAAGGTGTGGTCAACCGGTTTATCTACACCTGACGACCGGCAACGCCGGGGGCGCCGTGACATTCTCACGACAAATCCATGCACGCGGCACCCGGTAACGCTCTACAGTTGTATCGGCATCACTACGGATGCCAGTGTCTTCAAACAACAATAAAAGGACGCACCCTCATGAACACCCTGAAACGCACGCTACTCGCCAGTGCTCTGGCCCTTCTGTCTCTACCTGCCATGGCTGACCCCGCCCACCCGAAAATCGGTTTTTCGATTGATGACCTGCGTCTGGAACGCTGGTCGAGAGACCGGGATTACTTCGTTGCAGCGGCTGAAAAGCTGGACGCCAAGGTGTTTGTGCAATCGGCTGATGCCAATGAGCAAAAGCAGATTTCGCAGATCGAGAACCTCATTTCTCGTGGCGTGGATGTGATTGTCATCGTGCCGTTCAACGCCACGGTGCTGACCAACGCGGTTGCCGAAGCCAAGAAGGCGGGTATCAAGATCGTGTCCTATGACCGGCTAATCCTGAACGCCGATATCGACGCCTACATCTCTTTTGATAACGAAAAGGTCGGTGAGATGCAGGCCAGTGGCGTACTCAAAGCGGCCCCCAAAGGTAATTATTTCCTGCTCGGTGGCGCGCCTACGGACAACAACGCCAAGATACTGCGCGAGGGCCAGATGAAAGTGTTGCAACCGGCCATCGACAAGGGCGATATCAAGATTGTCGGCCAGCAGTGGGTGAAGGAATGGAACCCCACCGAAGCGCTGAGCATTGTGGAAAACGCCCTGACCCGCAATAACAACAAAATTGACGGCATCGTCGCCTCCAACGACGCCACGGCCGGCGGCGCTGTTCAGGCGCTGGCCGCACAGCAACTGGCGGGCAAGGTGCCGATCTCGGGGCAGGATGCTGATCTGGCAGCGATCAAGCGGGTCAAAGATGGCACCCAGACCATGACGGTGTACAAGCCGCTGAAGCTGATTGCCACTGAAGCCGCCAAACTCTCGGTGCAACTGGCGCGTAACGAAAAACCTGCCTTCAGCTCGCAATACGACAACGGCAGCAAAAAGGTCGACACCATCCTGCTGACCCCGACGCCATTGACCAGGGACAACCTCGACCTGCTGGTCACAGACGGCTTCTACACCAAGGCGCAGATTGACGGGAAATGACCGGTCGGGCTGAACAGCACCGACAGAGAACCTGAGCGCTACCCTGCGGGACCCACTGAATCCGGCCCCCGCAGGAGTTCTGCCTGCGCCAGCCCGTGGTTTGTGTCCGAGTTATTCGCCATGTCCGACTATCTGCTGCAAATGAACGGCATCATCAAAACCTTTGGCGGCGTCAACGCCCTGAACGGCATCGACATCAAGGTCAGACCCGGCGAATGCGTGGGGTTGTGCGGTGAAAACGGTGCCGGAAAATCGACATTGATGAAAGTCCTCTCGGCGGTCTACCCCTACGGCACCTGGGAAGGCGAGATTCTTTGGGACGGTCAACCCCTGAGGGCACAGTCGATCAGCGAAACCGAGGCCGCCGGGATCGTCATCATCCATCAGGAACTGACGCTGGTCCCGGACCTCTCCGTGGCTGAAAACATCTTCATGGGCCATGAACTGACCCTGGCGGGCGGGCGCATGAACTACCCGGCCATGATCCATCGTGCCGAAGCCCTGATGCGCGAGCTCAAAGTCCCCGACATGAACGTAGCGCTGCCGGTTTCGCAATACGGAGGGGGTTATCAGCAACTGGTTGAAATCGCCAAGGCACTGAACAAGAAGGCGCGACTGTTGATCCTCGATGAGCCCTCCTCGGCCCTGACCCGTTCGGAAATCGAGGTGCTGCTCGACATCATCCGCGACCTGAAAGCCAAAGGCGTTGCCTGTGTTTATATCTCGCACAAACTCGATGAGGTGGCGGCTGTGTGTGACACCATTTCGGTGATCCGCGACGGCAAACACATTGCCACCACTGCCATGACGGAAATGGACATCCCGAAAATCATCACCCAGATGGTCGGGCGTGAGATGAGCAACCTGTATCCCACCGAACCCCACGATGTCGGCGAGGTGATTTTCGAGGCACGGCACATCACCTGTCACGATGTCGATAACCCCAAACGCAAGCGCGTGGACGACATCTCGTTTGTTCTGAAACGCGGGGAAATTCTCGGCATTGCCGGGCTGGTGGGTGCTGGCCGTACGGAGCTGGTCTCGGCACTGTTCGGCGCCTATCCGGGCCGCTACAGCGGCGAGGTATGGCTGGACGGCCGGATCATCGATACACGCACACCGCGCAAAGCCATCCGCGCCGGGCTGTGCATGGTTCCCGAAGACCGCAAGCGTCAAGGCATCATTCCCGACCTTGGCGTGGGCCAGAACATCACCCTCGCCGTTCTGGACAATTACGCCAACATGACCCGCATCGACGCAGAAGCCGAACTGGGCAGCATCGACCGGGAAATCTCGCGCATGCACCTCAAGACCGCCAGCCCATTCCTGCCGATCACTAGCCTGTCCGGTGGCAATCAGCAGAAAGCCGTGCTGGCGAAGATGCTCCTGACCAAACCTCGCGTGCTGATTCTCGACGAACCCACCCGAGGCGTCGATGTAGGCGCCAAATACGAGATCTACAAGCTGATGGGCGCGCTGGCCGCTGAGGGCGTTTCGATCATCATGGTCTCGTCGGAACTGGCCGAAGTGCTGGGCGTTTCCGACCGCGTGCTGGTGATCGGCGAAGGCCAGCTGCGCGGCGACTTCATCAATCACGAACTCACCCAGGAACAGGTGCTCGCTGCCGCCCTTAGCCACCCCGACGACGCTGACGAAAAACCTAACAATAACGAGCGGAAGACCGCATAAATGAATCAGGTCAAACAGTTCTTCACCCGCTACAAAATGCTCGCACTGGTGATTTCCATCGCCGTGATCTGGCTGTTCTTCAGCTGGCACACCGATGGCGGATTTCTGACCCCGCGCAACCTCTCCAATCTGTTGCGCCAGATGTCCATTACCGGAATCCTGGCCTGCGGCATGGTGCTGGTGATCATCAGCGGCGAGATCGATCTGTCGGTCGGTTCGATGCTTGGCTTGCTCGGTGGCCTGGCAGCGATTCTCGACGTGGTGTATCACGTCCCGCTGCTGGCGAATCTGAGCGTGGTGGCCTTGTGCGGCTTGATGATCGGTCTGGCAAACGGCTACATGACCGCTTACCTGCGCATTCCGTCATTCATCGTCGGGCTCGGCGGCATGCTGGCGTTTCGTGGCGTGCTGCTGGGGATTACCGGCGGCACCACGATTGCGCCCGTGTCGCCGGCGCTGGTCTATGTGGGTCAGGGTTATCTGCCGCACGCGGCAGGCACCGGGCTGGGCCTGTTGCTGATGGCGCTGACGATTTTCCTGACCTGGAAACAACGCCGCAATCGCGCCCTGCATGGCCTGGCGCCACACTCGATGGTGCGAGACCTGTTGCGCGTGGCGTTGATCGGCGCCGTGCTGGCCGGGTTTGTCTACATCCTGAACAGCTACGACGGTATTCCGGTTCCGGTTCTGTTGTTGCTGGTGCTGCTCGGGGTGTTCAGTTACGTCACCAGCCAGACCGTATTCGGCCGACGGGTGTACGCCGTCGGCAGTAACATGGAGGCCACCCGCCTGTCCGGCATCAACGTGCAGGCGGTGAAACTGTGGATCTTCGGCATCATGGGGGTCATGTGTGCCTTCGCCGGGCTGGTCAACACAGCTCGCCTGGCGGCGGGCTCACCCTCGGCTGGCAATATGGGCGAACTCGACGCCATCGCCGCCTGCTTCATTGGTGGTACGTCCATGCGCGGCGGCTCGGGAACCGTCTACGGTGCCCTGCTCGGCGCATTGGTGATCACCAGCCTAGATAACGGCATGTCGATGCTCGACGTCGACAGCTACTGGCAGATGATCGTCAAGGGCGGCATCCTGGTGCTGGCGGTGTGGGTGGATGTGAGTACGCGAGCCGGCAGGCGTTGAACATAAGGGAAACACGCAGCACCTTTCTTCCGGATACTAGCGGGCTTCCGGATATCAGCGGGAAAGGTGCTCGGCAACAGAACGACTGCCAGAGGATGCTCAGAACAGCGAGCTGAGGAAGCCGATGGCGATGATCGAATAGAAGACACCACAAATCAGCCCGAACGATTTGCGTGTCCGGACAAAGAACGGCTCCGCCGGCTGTGCGGAAAACGCCAGCGCATAGGTGCAGAAAATCAGGAATCCCAACAGCGCGCAGCCCGCCACCAGCACGAAGCTGGCCCACGCAGGCGCGTTGGCGCTGAGCCCGACGGTGGTCACAGTGAACCAGGTCAAGGCCGCCTTGGGGTTGGTCAGGTGAATGCCAAGGCCCTGAAGATAGAACCCCAGGTTGCGGGTCTGTTTTTCACGTACCCGAGACACCAGAGCGGCGTTTGGGGCCAGAGCCCCGCGAATCGACTTCCAGGCCAGAAAAAACAGGTAGCAGGCACCCAGCAGTTTCAGCCACAGCAGTATTTGCGAGTTGGACATCAACAGCGCCGAAACCCCTGCAGCGGTCATCGCCCCCCAGCACAACGACCCGGAAATCACCCCGGCGGCCAATGCCAGGCCCGGCGTCCGGCCGTAATTCAGGGAGGTATTGGCAATCGCCAGGTTGCCCGGCCCAGGGCTGGCGGTGCCGATCACGTAGACACCCAGCGCCGCGAAAAAACTCGAAAACTCAAACATAGGTGCACTCTTCAGTGAGCACTTCAAGCCATGAGCAGCTTGAAGTGGCTTGCCAGGAAAACTTACTTGAAGCAACGGTGATCCGGCTCCTGAGCACGGATTTTTTCCATCCAGGGCTTGAGCTCGGATTGCTTGTACAGCCGCTCTCCCCAGTTCTCGGACGATACCGGCAAAGGCTGCCCTTGCAGGATGTAATCGGTGAGCAGATGAATGAACTGTTGCAGGCAATACGCCCCGACATGCAGGCGCAGTGACGATGCCGTCTCGGCTGGCGCTACGTTGAAACGCGCAACATTTATGATCTGCCCGCTATCGACTGACGGCGCCAGATGGTGGCAGGTCGAACCATAGGTTTCATCGTTGTAGTAGATCGCATAATGCTGACTGCCAAGCCCGCGATACTTGGGCGGCGCAGGATGCAGGTTGATCGCTCCCTTGCGCGCATTCTTGTAAATGCTCTCCGGGAATATGAAATCGCCGCGGTAGGAAATGATCCAGTCGCCTTCCCAGTTATCCAGATGGTAGGGATACGGATCGCCCGGGTCCCAGCAAAACACCTCCAGGTTGGAGAATACGGTTTTGGCGAACTCCACCCCGTGATCACACCAGTCCATGGTACATACCGACAACAGGACTTTGTCCTTGCATGGCTCGATTGTCTGCATCTTCACTGCTCCCTCTCTAGATAATGTGGCTGAAAGCGCTGCGTAACCCGATGACTCGCTAGTGAGCGACCGCTCGCACCACCGCACCGAAACGCTCGACCATTTGCGCCAGTTCGCTTTCACTGGTGATGAACGGCGGAGCAAACAGCACATGATTGCCCTCTACGCCCTGCACCGTGCCGCTGCCGGGGTAAATCAGCAGGCCGTGCTGCAGGGCCTCTTTTTTGAGTGCTGCAGCGTAGGCACCGCCGCCGCTGAACGGCGCTTTGCTGGAGCGGCTTTCGACAAACTCGACACCGACAAACAGCCCGCGCCCGCGCACATCGCCGACGATATCCAGATCACTCAGGCTTTCAGTGAGCCAACTGCGCAATTGCTCGCCGCGCTGGCGCACCTGGGCCAGCAAATTCTCCTCAGCGATGACCTGCTGCACTTCCAGCGCAATGGCACAGGCCAGCGGGTGGTTGACATGAGTCTGCCCATTGCCCAGCACGCCAGAGCCCCCGGCCATCACCGCATGCACCTGCTCACTGATCAACAGTGCCGAGATAGGCATGTAACCGGCCGCCAGGCCTTTGCCGACGGCGACCATGTCCGGCACGATGCCGTCGTCGGCATAGGCGAACAGTTGACCGGTACGCCCCATGCCGGCCATCACTTCATCAAGGACCAGCAGCACGTCGTGCCGCTCGCAGACCGCCTTGATCTTGCGAAAGTAACCCTGCACCGGAGGAACGGCACCATTGGTCGAGCCCACCACTGTTTCAGCGAAAAAAGCCGCAACATTTTCGCTGCCCAGGCTGCGGATTTTCTGGTCGAGTTCCTCGGCCAGGCGAGTTGCGTATTGCTCTTCGTTTTCGTCGTGACGCTGATCACGGTAGGCATAACACGGCGAGACAAACTCGGCCTTGGGCAATAGCGGGCCGAAGACCGATTGCCGCTGCGGGTTGCCGGAAATACTCAAGGTGCCGAGCGTGCTGCCGTGATAGCTCTGTCGCCGCGAGATGAACACCGATTTATCGGGCAGCCCCCGCTCGCACTGGTACTGGTAGGCAATTTTCATCGCCAGCTCCATGACCTCCGATCCTCCTGACAAAAACTGCGCACGCGCCAGGCCGCCACTGGCTGCCACCAGGCTTTCGGCCAACTGCTCCGCTGCCTGCGTGGTGAAACTGCCCGCGTGCGCCCAGGCCAGCTTCTTCGCCTCGCGCTCGAAGGCTGCCGCGATACGTGGATGGCCGTGGCCCAGGCTTGATACCGCGACACCGCCGCAGGTGTCCAGGTAGCGTTTGCCGGTTGCATCTTCGAGCCAGACCCCTGCCCCGCCTGTTGCCAGAATCGGTGAGGTATTAAGGTTTTTATAGATCACTTTTGACATGAGCACAGATCCCTGGATCGTTAGCGTTGCAGTTCGCTGACGGAGTGATCCCAAGCGGTCGGCGCCTCATGAAAGCGCCGCCCGAAACGAGAAGAATGGAACACTGAACGCATCAGCCCGACAGGCAGAAGTACGATGAAAAATATGAGAAACGCGAGCACTCTCAGCATGGAAAATCTCCAGATAATGGATGGGGCGGTCAGTCCAGCGGGATTTCGTTGCGCCAGTCGACGGCTTCGACGAACGCCGGCTGGCCCGGCCGTTCCAGGACAAAATGGCCCAGCACCAGCACGTCCATTTCGGTGCGCATGAAGCAGGCATATGCCTCGGCTGGCTTGCACACTATCGGCTCGCCGCGCACGTTGAACGAGGTATTGACCAGTACCGAACAACCGGTGCGCGCCTTGAAACTGCGCAGCAGGTAGGTAAAGGGCGCGTTGTTTTCTTCGGTCACAGTCTGCACCCGGGCCGACAGGTCGACATGTGTCACCGCCGGCAATTGCGAGCGCACATTGTTGATGCTGCCCAGACCGCGCTGCGGACCGTTATCGTGTAGCGACTGCGGCGATTTGATCGAGTCGGTCACCGGCGCAACCATCAGCATGTAGGGACTTTTTTCGCAGATATCGAAATAATTCCCGGCGTCTTCCGCCAGTACCGCCGGTGCAAACGGGCGAAAGGACTCGCGGTATTTGATCTTCAGGTTCATGGTGCGCTGCATCTCGGGGTTGCGCGCATCGCCCAGAATCGAGCGCGCACCGAGGGCGCGGGGCCCGAACTCCATGCGCCCCTGAAACCAGCCGACCACGGCACCCTCGGCCAGACGCGCAGCCACTTGGTCATATAGCCTGGCATCGTCATAGCGCGTGAAGGGATAGTGGTTTTCCAGCAAAAATGCGGCGATCTCTTCGTCGTCAAAACCCGGCCCCAGCAGGCTGCCACTCATGGCATCGGGCTTGCTGCTTGCCAGGTGCGGTCGACCGCTGCGCTTGACGGCATAGTCCAGCGCAGCCCCCAGAGCACAACCGGCGTCTCCGGCTGCGGGTTGAATCCAGATCGAATCGAAACGCCCGGAACGGCTAAGCACACCGTTGGCCACGCAGTTCAACGCGACACCACCGGCCAGGCACAGGTTGCGTTGACCGGTCTGCTTGACGGCAGCGGTCGCCAGCCCCAGCACCACTTCCTCGGTGACTTTCTGGATCGACGCCGCGAGGTCGCATTCGCGCTGGGAGATCGGGCTTTCCGGTTGCCGGATCGGCCCGCCGAACAGTTCTTCGAAGGACTCGCCGACCATGCGCTCACCGCGCAGGTATTCGAAGTACTTCATGTTCAGGGTGAACGAACCGTCATCGCGAATATTGATCAGTTCGTCGCGGATCTTGTCGGCATAGACAGGCTGGCCATAGGGCGCCAGCCCCATCAGCTTGTATTCCCCTGAATCGACCTTGAAGCCGCAATAGTAGGTCATTGCCGAATACAGCAAGCCCACGGAATGCGGATAGGAAATTGAATTCTTCAGTTCAAGACTGGAGCCCTTGCCGTGCCAGATCGTGGTCGAATGCCACTCACCAATGCCGTCGATACACAACACCGCTGCGTTCTCAAAAGGTGACGGATAGAACGCAGCCGCAGCGTGCGAGCGGTGATGCTGGGACGCCTGGGTGCGCGGCGCCTTGCCTCGGTCGAGCAGCTCAAGTTGCTCGTCGACGAACTTCAGCACGTTCCATTTCCAGCGAATCCACTCCGGCATCGCGTTGATAAACGTGCGCGCACCACCGATGCCGCCACTGGCGAAAGAAGAAATAACCCGCGAGAATTTCTCCTGAGGGTCTTCGTAATAGACCACCGCCTCCAGGTCATTCAGGGTGATTCCCTCGGCGTCCAGGCAATAGGCGATCGCCTGAGCCGGAAAAGCCGGGTCATGGCGCACACGGGTGAAGCGCTCTTCCTGCGCGGCAGCCACGGGCACACCATCCTTGACCAGAGCTGCGGCGCTGTCGTGATAGAAGGCAGATATTCCTAAGACGTAAATAGCCATTTAACTGTGCATCCTCATCGCATCATGCCAATCCATGGAGTTGCTTGAGCCGATCGCGTGGTGGGCGGCACGGCAACTTTTCTCTGTATTCAAGACCACCATTGAGCGAATGGCAGGCCTCTCAAAACCGGTATCAGCGACACAACCAGCACTAGGCTCATGCAGATGTTGAACGCCTTCAAACGTTGTGGCCGGGTCAGAAAACGCCGCAGGTATTGGCCAAAAAAAACCCACACCATGGAGCACGGTGAACCCAGCACAAAGAACAGCAGCGCAATCAGAACGACCTGCACGGTGTAGGAACCCAGCGGTGAGGTGTATGCCAGCACCGCCCCCACTGCCATGACCCACGCTTTCGGGTTGACCCATTGAAACAACGCGGCGGCCGTGAACCCCAGTGGCTTGCCGGATTTGTCGCCCAGGTCGGCGGTAGGTGAGCGGGCGATCTGATACGCCAGGAACAGCAAGTAAACCGCCCCGATCAACTGCAATACATCGTGCAGCCTGGGGTACTGCCGAAAAATCGCGCCGGCACCCAAGCCGACAGCCACCAGCATCAACGGGAAACCGATGTTGATCCCCGCTACATGGCGCAGCGTGCGGCCCATGCCGAAATTGGCGCCCGACGACATCAGCATGATGTTGTTGGGGCCTGGCGTGACACAGGTGGCAATTACGAACAGCGCGATCGAGTAGTAATCCAGGTTCTGCATGCTTACGCCCTTGTCAGCGGTAATCTTCCAGTGTGCCGCGTCGACGGACATCGACCGAGACGCAATGGAAGCCCCCGCTCAAGCTGCGCGCATGGCGCATTTTCAGGGGTGCGACATCGATACCGTGCTGTTCCAGCGCGCGAATCAGCGGGACCTGCTGATCATTGATCACCGCCAGCGACGGGTTGACCATGATGAAGTTCATGCCCTGCCAGATCGACGCACGCGGGTAGGACCAGCAGTAACCGGTGTCGACCATGTCGGGAGCCCAAATAATGTCCCAGTTCTTGAAGACCTCAGGAACCTGATGCTTGCCGATGCGCTCGGGGTTCAATACCACCAGGCCCGGACGTACCAGCGTGATGGTGGTGTCCAGGTGAGTGCCGTCGTAGAAGCCGCTGAGGGCATGCACCCTGTATTGATCGCCTAGCACGCGCTTGAGCCATTCGTAGCCAAGCCGATTGCCGCTGCGTGATTCCAGATAAAGAATGTCGCGCCCCATGCGCAGGACATTGGCTGCATCGAAGATCGGCTCGTCGTTGGCAATGATCGAGCCCTCACGCGGGTTCACCCGATAGGTACTGTCGCCCAGTCGCGGCTTCGGAGCAGAGATCCAGTTGGCACCACTGGCAAAATACGCTTGCAGGTGCTCACGGTAGGCAAAGGGCTCGAAGTAGCGGCTGCGCAAGGCCATCGGCGCTTCAATGATGGTCTGGCCGATCGGCAGCAAGACATCCCGAGGGCAATAGTTGTATTCGCCGTCGGTCTGCCAGTCAGGCGTTCCGAACAGCCCGGCGTGATACGTATTCTCGGGGCGACGTACCGTAACGCCGTGAGACACCAGAAATGCCGCGAAGGCATCCAGATCTTCCTGGGCTTCTTCAATCAGTTGTTCGGGATAGGGCCCCGAAGGGATCTCGTGTGGCGAGTCGTGATGCTCGCTGTAATCGAGCGCGAACAGGCCCTTGTCCGGCCTCGGCACGCGTGCGCCATGGGCGACACCCACGATCATCTCTTCGAGGGGGTCCCATTCGTTGTGCACTTCTACTAAAGACATAGCGGCTCCTTATGATGGTTATTGACCGGACACTTCTTCCAGTACTTTCCGGGTGATCGGCAAGTGATGGAGATCACCGCTGGATACCGCAGCCCGACGCTTGTCACGCGGCAACAAGCGACCTGCCGAGGAGATTCCCAACCGCCGCAATACCTCACCCCATTTGCCCGGCATCGGCGCCAGGGACTCATAGCCCACCCGCACCCGATGCCACTGTTCGGCGAGCTGTTCTTCAGAAGCCAGCGAGCGCATGTGCGCGTCGATCGCATCGGCCGCCCACGCCGAGTGGCCCGTGGACACGTTGTCGATGGTGTTATGCAGATCGACGAATGCGGTGCTGAAACCGTAATGCCGCAGAAAGCGGCGGGCCGCCCGATAACTGCCGCCGACACCGGATAACTCCATGGCCAGATTCATGCCGAGGATTTCCGGCATGAACGTCACCGGCAGTTTGCCCAGACACAGCCAGTACACCGGCAGGCGGAAGGAGTCCTCGTGCAGGCGCGGGTCTTCGGCAAATTCGCGACTGCCGGTGGGCGCCAGCTCGAAGTCCATCTCGCGTAAACCATCGCGGTATATTTTGGGATGATTGAGCGCGGCGATGCCGTTGCCCAGCTCGTCCCAATACGTCTGAAACAAGGCGTAACCCACATGCGAGGACGCCAGACCCAGATCAGTGAAACCTTGCAGCCAGGCACCGTCGATCAGCGTGAGGGGCGCCAGTTGCAGGGTGGACTCGATGATTTCTTCGCGGCTCGGTATTTGCGCCGGATCGCTGTCTTCGAACTGCCGCCCATTCTGATCATGCTTGTCCAGCAGCCAGGCGCGCAGCACGTTAGTGCCCCAGTGCTCGGGCAATTGACGCTCGGACGTCTTCAGCGAACGCTGCGAGCGTGCCAGCCAGCCAGACACATAGGCGTGGGCAAATTTTCGGGTGGCCGGAGCCAGGGCGCGCCCTTGCAGGACGAAATAGGCTTCGCGCAAGGTGACGGGAAAGCGGCCAGCCTCGACCGGCGTCGGCATGTCCGGCACCCGTTCGACGGGCGGGCTGGCGACGGGCTGGCGAGGCAGCAACTGACGGGTTGCAGCCTGGGGCAGCCAGTCGATCCACTGGCGAATCACACTCAGGTCTGCCTCACTGAAGATACGAAACATACGCCCGGTTGGTGCGACCAGACTGGTCACCAGCAGGCTCTTTTTCGAGTCGCCAGGGACGATCAGACGGCTGCGTGACAAGACATCGAGCAAAGGCAGCGGGTTGTCCTGCGCCTCCTCCAGCCATTGCGCCAGGCTGCGCCCTTCGATCAGGTAGTTCTGGTGATACACCGCACCGACCCGGGCCAGGCGCTGCATCAGTTGCGTCATGGCATGCTGCGGGGATGTGGCGCTCAACGAAGCGTTGTAGAGATGCGCGTCCCAGCGCTGCAACGCAGCGAACAACCAGTTGGCACCACGAATGACCCGCGCTTCCCGAGTGTCACCTTGCTCGGTGATCCGATGCACGATCCATTGGCTGATCTGTCGCAGCGACGCGGGCTCCAGACCGGTGAATGACTCGCTCAGGTCCAGACGCCGCACCTCCAGCGTCATGCCTTCAAGCTGCCCCATCGCCGCCCAGCCAGGGAATAGACCCACGCTGCGCAATGCCCAGTCGATACCGCACAGTTCATCACCGAACTCATCACTGCGGCGGCTGAGCGCCAGCAGCACTGCGGGCAGTTCAAAGGCCTCGTCGCAAAGGCCTGGCAATGTGGCCAGTTGCGCAGGTGCCAGGGCAAAGGCCGTTAACTGCAACTGGCCCAGTAACGCATTGAAATGATCGGCACGCGAGGCGTTCGGGTAGCCGACGCCGACATCGTGGGCAAACAGCTGCATGAGTCTCAACTGCGCCGGATCTTCGAACACCCCGGGCGCACTCATGCCTTGCAGCCAACACCCTGACACAGACGCCATGGGCGCCGAAAAGGTAGCAATGGCCTGAGCAAAGGCGCGGCCATTGCCGTGTTTGCAGGCTTCTGCCGCAGCGGCGGTATAGGCGTTGGTCTGCGTGGTTTGCCACTGTTCGATCTGCTGCGACAGCGATGCCAGCGGCATGGAGGCAAAGTCGCCCAGCAGAGATTCGAGGTACGTGGCCTGCAGAAAACATTCAGGGCTGAGCGCCGAGCGATACAGCTCACGCCACTTGCCCTCGCCTGTCATCCGATGTGAAACCGGGCCTTCCATGGCAAATCACCTTGTTCAGTGCAGCATCAACACATTTTTTTGTCAGAGCATTTGTTATCAAAACATCGGATAAATAGAGGAATCCGGCTTTTTCTTCTTTTTCCCAAACAGACGCTGGAAAAACTTCTTAATGGATTTCATGGGCAAGTCCTTTTAGCGAGTGACATCAAGAATGAGTTTTGAAACCAGATCATTGCCGGCGTCGGTAAAGTGAATGCGGTCGACGAACTGCCAATCGTGCGGGCCCAAGGCCTCTGCCAGCAAAGGTGTGATATCGACAAACCCCACGCCCATGCCTTGCGCACAGGCACGCAGGCGCCGGGCGTAAGCTTCACGTACCGAGGTCTGCAGAATATCGCCATACATTTCAGTGAAATTTCCCGCCTGGTCGAGTTCGGCAAACAGTTGTTGTTCTTCGGGGCTGCCGGTTTGCCGCACCCAGCCCGCCAAAGGTTGCAGGATGAAGGTCAGCTTCGCCCCCATATCCGCCGCCAGGGCGCGCCAGATATCCAGGTGCTGCAAGGTCAGGTCGGCGGCGTAATCGATCTGTTCCTGCATGGATTGCGGTGCCGGTGGCTCTTGCTCCTGAGCCTTGCCAAACAGGTTCGACAGGCTCCAGGCGCTGGAGGCCGGCCGTGCGGGGGCCAGTGCGTCGAAAAACTGATGACAGTTGAAAAAGGCACCGTGCTCGCCGCGATACTCCTGAGGCTGGCGCGCCAGACCGAGGTTGTTGAAACCGGAAAACAGCACGATCTCGTCCACCTTGGGCAGGTGATGCTTGTTCAGGGCGAACAACAGCAACTCTTGAGTGGAGTTGAAACTGCGACCGCCAAAATTTATCCAGCGCTGCCCACGCGAGTCGTTCTGAGTCAGGCGGGAGGACAGCGTCCAGCTGTCTGCGCTGGCACCGATGCCAAATACCGTGGAGCTGCCCGCCAGTAAGCGCACAGAACCATTGCTTTGCCCGCTGTCTATCACCGAGTAGCGCGTCCCCAGTGATTCGGAGTAGCGAAAACCGGCCAGGTCAGTATTGACCACAGGGGAGCGATGTTCAGTCGGGTGGAAGTACATCAGATAGGGCAGCCAGCGAACGTCCCCGCTGTCGGTGAATTTCTGCTCGTATTCGGCCATCTGCGGTGTGAGCGTCATCCTTGCCGTCATGGCGCTTGGTCCTCTCGATATGTGCTGTGCAGATTCAGATATCTGACCTGGTCGTGTAAGAGTGCTTCTCGAAATTTTCTGCGATCACTGGTGCCTGGCAATTCTGCGTCTACCCTTTGCGATGAGCAGTGCACCGTTATAGGGCTATCATCCCAAGGCGATGATCTGTATTGCAGATACAATGACTCTTAATTTTTTAAATACAGATGAGTCTATTTGACTGAAAATTTCTTGAAAAAAGGTCTATCTGTGTCTTTTTAAGCGACAGATGAGTCGCTACAGTCAGGCGTATGACTCTTTATCTGAACCTCGCCGAACTGATCAGCAGCCGCATAGAGCAAGGCTTGTACGGCCCTGGCGAACGGCTGCCCTCCGTACGCACGCTCAGCAACGAGCACGGCGTGAGCCTGACCACCGTGCAGCAGGCCTACCGCGTACTGGAGTATTCCGGCCTGGCGATACCGCGCCCCAAATCAGGCTATTTCGTCCCGACTGATCGGCGGGTGGCACCTTTGCCGCAGATGGGCCGGCCTGTTCTTCGGCCAGTGGACATTTCCCAGTGGGACATGGTCCAGGAGCTGATGCGCTTCGACCAAAGCACCGATATCGTTCAGTTGGGCTGCGGCATGCCGGACATCAGCGTACCGACCCTCAAGCCACTGTTGACCGCCATGTCGAGAATCAGCCGAAGCGCTGAAAGCACCGGCCTGCAGTACAACCATCTTCAGGGTGTACTGGCGTTGCGAGAGCAAATAGCCCGGCTGTCGATCGACTCGGGCTGCCGCCTGAGCGCGGCAGACATCATCGTCACCAGCGGCTGTCAGGAAGCACTGGCCATCGCGATACGGGCGATTTGCGCGCCCGGTGACATTGTGGCCGTGGCCTCGCCGAGCTACTACGGGATGATGCAGATCCTCAAGGCAGTCGGGCTCAAGGCACTCGAAATCCCTACAGACCCGGTGACAGGTATCAACCTGGAAGCGCTGGAAATGGCCATGGAGCAGTGGCCGATCAAGGCCATCCAGCTCACCGCCAATTGTAACAACCCGTTGGGCTACATCATGCCCGACGACCGCAAGCTCAAACTGATCCGCATGGCCCAACGCTTCGACGTGCCGATTATCGAAGACGACATCTACGGTGACCTTTCGCACCGCTACCCACGGCCCCGCTCGCTCAAGTCCTTTGATGAGGACAATCGCGTGGTGCTGTGCAGTTCGTTTTCCAAGACCGTGGCACCTGGCTTGCGGGTTGGCTGGATCGTGCCGGGGCGGTACCTGCCGCAGGTGCTGCACATGAAGTTCATCGGCTCGGGCTCGACGGCTACTCAGCCACAGCTGGCGGTGGCCGAATTCATTGCAAAGGGCAATTACCTGCTGCACCTGCGCCGTATGCGCAAGCAGTACAAACGCAACGGCGAACTGATGATTGAGTGGGTCAACCGCTACTTTCCGGCAGGTACACGGGTCAGCCAGCCTCAGGGTGGCTTCACCCTGTGGGTCGAGCTGCCCGAGGAGTTCGACACCTACGCCCTTAACCGCCTGCTGGAAGCGCAGGACGTGCAAGTGGCAAATGGCAATATCTTCTCGGCAGCAGGGAAATACCGTAACTGTCTCCGGCTGAATTTTGCCAACCCGCCCACTTCAAAAGTTGAAAAGGCCGTACTCAAGGTCGGGCAGACCATCAGTCAGTTGATACACCTGGAGTCGAGTGACAGTAGTGCTTGATCAATAACACCGGCCCGACTTCAATCAGAAAGCAAACTATCAACCAGCTCCTCTGCCCCGCGGGAGATGCCTGCCTGCGCCGCTGACAGGCGCCCGAACGTGGCGCTTATGTCATAGACTTTCGGATACTGACGACTCACGTAAGACTCCAGGAGTGGCGAGGTGGACGCATCATAGATCCCGACCGCAAAACTGACGGCCCCGGTAAATGTCCCTTCACGGTCCCTTGTGGCCTAAACGAGGTTATAGGCCCCCATGCCGATATCGAATCTGGAGAACGTAGACAAGCCCGCCACTGTGGTCTCCGCCCCGGTCAGCGTGAGACGAATCCTTAACGTCCCTTGTCCGGGAGTTGCCGTGAATCGGAAATGCTGCCCCAGCGCTTCCGAGAATTTGACCGTCATGTCGTTGGCCAGAACCGTCTTGTCCTTGCGCTCCAGCCCTGAAAACTGCGCGTCCGCCCCTGAGTAAATCACCACCGGCTCAAGCATGATCTGGTCGTATTTGTGCCAGTTGACCGACGTCGAATATTTAAAAGGCGTACGGCCTGTGTTGTCCTGTTTGTTGGGTCGCATTTCAAGCGAAGAGTCGATGCCCGAATACGGGGACGGTTCATGACTGGCACACCCCGTGACAAGAAACCCCGACAGCAACAGCCAAGCCAGCTTCATAGGGTCGCGCATGCATAACTCTCCAGAACAATCGGGTCATTTAAATTCAGACGTTCGCCGGCAGTGCTCAACGCAGAGCATTAACCGACGTGGCTGCACGTTGACGTTGTTCAGCTGAGGATGTGCGGACACCAAGAGGGCTGACCTCACCAAAGCTGTACCAAGGCGTACACTTTTAGACGCTCGACGAGAGTTCGTCAATCTAAAATGTACACTCCGGTATGCTTTTGAGAAATATTTAAGGCGGTCTGCTTGATGCGTATCAGTCGAGTGACCGATCAAGCGCGTTCAAGCACCCTGTCGGGCACGTGGATTGACGTGGGGAAATTGAGGGTGGCTTTAAATCGAAGCGTTTTCGCCGAAACGAAAAAAGGACCCGAAGGTCCTTTTTTCATCGTTACAGCATTCATTCGAATGCCTGTAACGCTATATCTGGAGCGGGAAACGAGACTCGAACTCGCGACCCCGACCTTGGCAAGGTCGTGCTCTACCAACTGAGCTATTCCCGCATTGTCTCGGTGACAGGCCGCTATTCTAGCGATTCGAATAACGACGTCAAGCCTTTGATTCAAAAACTTATTTTTTTTCAGCGGTGGTCTTGAGATGCGGCCAGGCGGCTCTGAGGTATTGCACCATCGACCACAGGGTCAGCCCCGCCGCAACGAGCAGCAATGCGTAGCCGAAAATCACCCAGAAGGTGATGGCAGGCGGGTTGCCCAGCAGGATCACCAGCGCCAGCATCTGTGCAGCGGTTTTCCATTTACCCATGTTGGAGACGGCCACCTGGGCACGCGCGCCGATCTCTGCCATCCACTCGCGGAGTGCAGAGATCACGATTTCGCGACCAATGATGACCGCCGCAGGCAGTGTCAGCCAGAGGTTGGCATGCGCCTGAACCAGCAGCACCAAAGCCACCGCCACCATCAGTTTGTCTGCGACCGGATCGAGAAAGGCGCCAAACGGCGTGCTTTGCTCAAGACGACGTGCCAGATACCCGTCGAGCCAGTCGGTCGCCGCAGCGAACGCAAAGACTGCACTGGCCGCCATGTAGCTCCAGTGATAAGGCATGTAGAACAACAAAATGAAGATCGGAATCAGTAAAACGCGTAATACGGTGATCAGATTAGGGATATTCATCGGCACAACTGGCTACGAGGTGAGCGGGCATTCTACTCGCTGTGCAGGTTTGCATAAATCGACTCTGCCAGCTTTTTGCTGATTCCGGGTGCTTTTGCGATTTCATCGATGCTCGCACGGGACAATTCCTGTAATCCACCGAAGTGTTTAAGCAGATCCCGACGCCGGGTCGGCCCTACTCCGGCAACCCCTTCAAGGGTCGAGGTGCGCCGGGTCTTGCCGCGTCGCGCCCGGTGACCGGTGATGGCGAAGCGGTGAGCCTCGTCGCGAATCTGCTGAATGAGGTGCAACGCGGGCGAATCACCGGGCAGCGTGAACTCATGAGCGGCGTCATTCAGGTAAAGCGTTTCAAAACCGGCCTTGCGCGTCGTGCCCTTGGCCACGCCCAGCAAGATCAGCTCCGGGACCTGCAGCTCGTTGAGCACGTCGCGGGCCATGGACATCTGCCCCTTGCCACCGTCCACCAGCAGCACGTCGGGCAACTTGCCCTCCCCGGCCTTGATGCGGCTGTAGCGTCGGGTCAGCGCCTGATGCATGGCCGCATAGTCATCGCCCGCCGTCACGCCTTCAATATTGAAACGTCGGTAATCGGACTTGATAGGGCCTTCAGGGCCGAACACCACGCATGACGCTACGGTCGCTTCGCCGCTGGAATGACTGATGTCATAGCATTCAAGGCGCATTGGCGGGTCGTCGAGACCCAGCACCACAGCCAGCGCCTCAAACCGCGAAGCTACGTGCTGACGATTGGCCAGACGCGCTGCCAGGGCCTGCTCGGCATTGGTGACTGCCATTTGCTGCCAGCGAGCCCGGGTTCCGCGCACGCGATGGCTGATGATCATTTCAACGCCGCGCAGCTCTTCGATGGCGTCAATCAGTGCCGGGAAGTCTTCATTGACGACGTTGACAATGACTTCGCCAGGCAGCTCCCGATCAATGCCGCCGAGAAAATACTGCGCCAGGAAGGCCGACATCACTTCGCCGACCTCCTCTTCTATGCCCACCTGCGGAAAGAAGTTCTTGCTGCCCAGCACCCGGCCACCGCGCACACTGATCAGATGCACGCAGGCACCGCCCGGATTGACGAACGCAGCGACCACATCCACATCACCGGTGCCGCCATCCATGCTTTGCTGATCCTGAACGCGGCGCAACAACGCCACCTGATCACGCAACTCGGCCGCACGCTCGAAATCGAGCGCCATCGCGGCTTTTTCCATCGCAGCGTTCAACTCGTCGCTCAACGCATTGCTGCGCCCTTCGAGAAACATGACCGAGTGGCGCACGTCTTCGGCGTAGACCTCTGGCTCGACCAGCCCGACACAAGGGCCTTTGCAGCGTTTGATCTGGTATTGCAGGCACGGCCGGGTACGGTTCTTGAAGTAGCTGTCTTCGCACTGCCGAACCTGAAAAGTCTTCTGCAGCAGGCTGAGGCTTTCGCGAATCGCGCCCGCACTCGGGTAAGGCCCGAAATATCGGCCCTTGGCCTTCTTGGCGCCACGATGAATGCTCAGCCGTGGAAACGCGTTATCGGACAGAAACACATAGGGGTAAGACTTATCATCGCGCAGCAGAATGTTGTAAGGGGGCCGCCACTCCTTGATGAGGGTCTGCTCCAGCAACAACGCTTCGGTTTCGTTACCCGTAATCGTCGTTTCAATCTGGGCGATGCGCGCCACCAGTGCGCCGGTCTTCGGCGCGTGGCCAGTCTTGCGAAAGTAACTGGCGAGACGCTTCTTGAGGTTCTTGGCCTTGCCGACGTACAGCAGAGTGGCTTCGGCGTCGAACATGCGATAGACACCGGGGCGACCGCTACAGGTCGCGAGAAATGCACTTGGATCGAATGTCTGGGTCATGTTCAGGCGCTGGCATCTACCATGCCGTGGCGTACAGCGAGTAAAGCCAGCTCAACATCACTGCTGATCGAAAGCTTTTCAAAGATACGATATCGGTAGGTGTTCACGGTTTTCGGCGACAGGCACAGTTTGTCCGAGATGGTCTGCACCTTCTGGCAGCCGACGATCATCAGGGCAATCTGGATCTCGCGCTCGGAGAGCAGATCGAATGGCGAATTGTTGACCTGCGGCTGAAACGATTTCAACGCCAGTTGCTGGGCGATCTGCGGGCTGATGTAACGCTGACCGGCAAACACCAGACGAATGGCCTGCACCATTTCCGCCAGCCCTGCACCTTTGGTCATGTAGCCGGCAGCACCGGCCTGCAGCAAGCGGGTCGGAAACGGGTCTTCTTCACAGACGGTGACGGCAACCACCTTGATGTCAGGATGGCTGCGCAGCATTTTGCGCGTGGCTTCGAGGCCGCCGATGCCTGGCATCTTGACGTCCATCAGTACCACATCGGGCTTCAGTTCCCGCGCCTTTTTCAGCGACTCCTCACCGGAGTCCGCCTGCCCGACAACCTGCAGACCGTCTATGTCGGCCAGCATGCGAGTGATGCCTGTCCGGACAAGATCATGGTCATCGACAACTAGCACCCTAATCAAGCAGACACCTCGCGCAACGGTCATAACGAATGCCAATCACCATAACAAAAACGGCGAGTCAGACCTAGCACTGAGAAGTATCACTCGCAATAATTAGTCATGTTTGCGTTTGAATGAGCCCGCATAGAGTTCTGCTTGCCTGAAAAAGCGTTGGGTAAATGCCGTGTTACAGGTAACGTAGAGCACGTCCTCACACCGCGCTTCCGGATGCGGAAAGCTCGGCGATGGTGATCGTCAAACGCCTTATTGCGTCCTGATCCTTCTTGTCCAGTATGCGGTAGCTGCCCAGCACTTTTTCTTCGGCATCGCTTAGATCATTGACCGGGGTCGGGGTGGGCGTTCCAGTCAGCACATACAGTACATCCACGCCTCTGGCCGCTACTGCGGCCAGGTAATCGGCCTTCGGGGTTCGTTCACCGCTTTCATACTTGCCTTGAGCGTTTGCTTCAACACCGCCGATCTCCCCGAAAACACGCTGGGACAGCCCCAGACGTTCTCTTTCTTTTCTTAGCCGGTATCCAATTCCACTCATTTGAATGCATAACCCTGTTGACCCCATCCTTACGAATGGTAGAATCGATCTAAATTTAAACGGTTTTGAACGGTTTTGAACTATGCCCGGAATACGCACCGCTGCACAAGCCAAGGCCTGGCTAGAACAACAAGGTAAATCTGTTCAGCAATTTGCTCGTGAAAACAGCATTGACCCGGCGACGACTTATCAGGTACTTGCAGGTCGCAAAAAAGGACGGCGTGGCGAGGCGCACAAGGTGGCAGTATTGCTGGGGATGAAGATCGGCACGATTCCCGCGCAAGAACCCGGACCGAACGAAAACCAGCAATAAACGCTAGGCTGCCTCGTTAAACCGTTGCTCCGACGTAGTATTTCCCCTGCCACTCGCAGCGCACATCCGGCATTCGTCGATAATCAGACCGATTGAATTTTCCAATTGAATGCCCGGCCTTTCTTGAAGTAAGCTCCGGTTCATTCAATGGAGACCCACCATGTCACGATCCGCCCTTCCACTGCCTCAGACCTGCACCAGCGTCAATCGCTGTGCATGTGCTGTGACTGTGCATGCGGCAGCGTCTGGCGCCGGTCTTCAGTTCAACACTTATTATGGGTATTGGTTTAGCCACTGGCGCGCCTGATACCTGTCCGGCGCCCACTTCAAGGGGACGCCAACCAGAGAATTCTCTACCCCCGGTCGGCTTCCCGATCGGGGGTTTCGTTTTTTAGAGCCCTGAAAAAATCTCACTGCATCAATTCGAGGATGACCACATGAACTACGCCACTTATTACCGCAACGAATTCGACTCCGCCTGGCGATTTAGCCAGCCCCGTTCGGAACAGCCTGCCGCCTCCGACCGGTCACTGCCAGGTGGCAACCGTAAACACATGGCCAATACGGCCCATTGTCGAACACCCCAGTAGGGTTCGAGCGGGAGTTCCCCGCCGCCCCAGGAAGCCAGAACATGAATTCGTCCGTTGCCGTAAAACCGTCCGATCTGTCCAGCAATGCCGTTTCGCTGCTGAACGCCAGCCCTGCCTCCAAACGCCTGCCAAGCACACTTGAGCTCAAGCACCGCTTGCCACTGAATGCCGCGCTGACCGAACAGGTCGCTGCCCATCGCCGTGCGGTAAGTGCCATTCTCGAAGGTGAAGACTCCCGTCTGTTGCTCATCGTCGGCCCCTGCTCGATCCACGACCCGCAGGCGGCGCTCGAATACGCCGAGCACCTCGCCGCGCTGGCCGCGGAAGTCAGCGACCAGATGCTACTGATTATGCGCGCCTACGTCGAGAAACCCCGCACCACCGTAGGCTGGAAAGGCCTCGCCTACGATCCGCATCTTGACGGCAGTGACGATATGGCCGCCGGCCTGGCGTTATCGCGACAACTCATGCTCGACATGCTCAAGCTGGGCTTGCCGATAGCCACCGAAATACTGCAACCGATGGCTGCCGGCTATTTCGACGACTTGCTGAGCTGGGTGGCGATTGGCGCGCGCACCACCGAGTCGCAGATCCATCGGGAAATGGCCAGCGGCCTGCCCATGGCGGTCGGTTTCAAGAACGGCACCGACGGTGGCGTAGCGGTGGCTTGCGATGCCATGCGCTCGGCGGCCCACCCGCATCGCCACTTCGGCATGGACCGACAGGGTCATCCGGCAATTATCGAAACCCGGGGCAACCCGAACACGCACATCGTGCTGCGCGGTGGGCATGGCGGCCCCAATTATGCCCGGCACCAGGTTGCCCAGGTGCAGGCCAGTCTGGCGAAGAGCCGCATCGCCTCTCGAATCATGGTCGATTGCAGCCACGCCAACAGTGGCAAAGACCCACTGCGCCAGCCGCAGGTGTTCAACGATGTGCTGGAACAACGGCTGCTGGGTGACACGTCATTGATCGGCATGATGGTCGAGAGCCATTTGTTCGACGGCTGCCAGCCGCTTGGCGGAACGCTGAAGTATGGCGTTTCAGTCACCGACGGTTGCTTGGGCTGGGCAGGCACCGAGCAATTGTTGCGCGGAGCAGTTGACCGGCTGCGCTACAGATGATGCCAGTGATGGAACTTTGTCGGGAAATGCCGCACTGAATCCGGTAGGCTGATTCTTTTTTTTAACAGGAGATTGTTTCCCATGGCTAAAGCCACTGCCCGCCACATCCTCGTTTCCAGCGAAGACAAGTGCAACGAACTGAAAACCCAGATTGAAGGCGGCGCTGATTTCGCAGAAATCGCAAAGGCCAATTCCAGCTGCCCATCCAGCCGTCAGGGCGGTGATCTGGGTTCGTTCGGTCCAGGCCAGATGGTCAAGGAATTCGACACTGTCGTATTCAGCGCGCCAGTGAACGTCGTTCAGGGTCCGGTAAAGACCCAATTCGGCTATCACCTGCTGGAAGTGACCAGCCGCCAGGATTGATCCTGTCACGCTGAGCACCAGACGGCCCATCTTCGGATGGGCCGTTTTCGTTTGTGCCCCGTTTTTTCGTTCGTCGCGAGGTTCAACGCAATGAACAGCGGCGGCTTGGCGAAGCGTTGATTTGCCTGTAGAAGATAGCGCCATGTATCAATAGTTTGCCCTTAACCCTGACATCAGCTCGCGAATGTCAGTCAGGATTCGAGTCATGCGTTTTGCCTGTTTATCGTTGATCGCTTTAACGCTGACGTTGGTCGGCACCTTCCAGGATGTGTCCGCAGAGCCACACCACGCCCTGACTGTCTACGGAGAAGCGCCACGTTACCCGGCCGACTTCAAACACTTCGATTACGTAAACCCCGACGCCCCCAAAGGCGGCAGCATGCGCCGCTCGGCCATCGAGATCGGCCAGTTCGATCACCTGATGCCGTTTACCGACAAGGGCATGGGCGTGTCGCAAATCACCGGCATGCTCTATTCACCCCTGGCCACACGTTCGCTGGATGAGCCCTACACGGTTTACGGGCTGGTCGCGGAGAAAATGGAACGTGGCGCGGATGGGCTGTCCCTGCGGTTCTATCTGAACCCGAAGGCGCGTTTCGCTGACGGCACCCCCATCACGGCCGACGATGTGAAATACACTTACGAACTGCTGATGACCCAAGGCAGCATGCAGTACCGCACGCAGTTCGAAGCTGTCAAAGGCCTGCAGGTCGAATCGGCAACGCAGATCCGCTTTGACTTTAAGAACAACGACAGCCGCACCCTGCCCCTCGACCTCGCCTCACTGCCGGTGTTTCCGGAGCATTGGTGGAAAACCCGTGACTTCGCCAGTGGCGCTGGCTTTGAGGTCCCACCTGGCAGCGGTCCTTACCGCATCAGCCATGTCGACCCAGGCCGCAGCATTACCTTCAAGCGCGACGCCGACTGGTGGGGCAAGGATCTGCCAGTCAACAGGGGCTTTTATAATTTCGATACCTTCACCGTCGAGTATTTTGGCGACATCGACGTGGCGCGCACGGTCCTCAAAGGCGGAGCCTACGATTACAACCGCGAATTTTCGGCGACCGGTTACTCCATCCGTTATGACGGCCCAACCCTCAGCGACGGGCGCTTGCAAAAAGGCCAACTGGCCACAGGCGCAGTACAAAGCTCACAAGGTTTCGTCTTCAATCTGAGCAAGCCGATGTTTCAGGACCGCCGCGTGCGCAAGGCACTGGCCATGCTCTGGGACTTCGAGTGGACCAACCGGCAGATGATGCGCAACATGTACATCCGCCAGAGCAGCTATTTTTCCAACTCTGAACTGGCCGCCACTCAACTGCCCACGGCTGCCGAGCTGAACATTCTTGAGCCTCTGCGCGGCACGGTTCCCGACGAGGTGTTTCATAGCGTGTTCACAGCACCGCAAACGGATGGCACGGGGGTCATTCGTGACAAACAGCTGCAGGCGCTGGCGCTGATGAAAGAAGCCGGCTGGACCCCGAAAGGCGATGATCTGGTCAATGCTCAGGGCGAGCCGTTCAGCTTCACCTTCCTCAACAGCCAGACCGGCTTCGAGCGCATGCTGCTGCCCTATAAACGCACCCTGGCGCAGATCGGTATCCATTTCGACATTCGCCGGATCGACGCAGCGCAGTATCTGAACCGGGTCATGGCGCGCGATTACGACATGATTGTCACCGGCTACGCAGTCTCGACCTCGCCAGGGGCCGAGCTGTACAACAACTTTGGCTCGAAGGTGGCCATGGACCCCGGCTCAAGCAATTACATGGCCCTTCAGGACCCCGCAGTGGACACCCTCATTGCCGGGCTCATCAAGGCCGACAGCAAGCAGACGATGACCGACTACGCACACTGTCTGGACCGGGTGCTGCAATGGAATGACTATTGGATTCCCAACTATTACCCGCCAGGCTCATCCACGGTGTGGTGGAACCGTTTCGGTATTCCGAAGGTTCAGGCCAGCAACAGCGAAGCCATCGAAACCTGGTGGGAGATCAGCCCGACGCCGCTGACCAACGCGCAATTCGCCGAGAAGCGCGGTGCGTCAGCCCTTCCTTCGGAGATCAACTGAATGCTCGGGTACATTCTGCGGCGCCTGCTGCTGATCATTCCTACCCTGCTGTGTATCCTGCTGGTCAACTTCTTCATCGTACAGGCCGCGCCGGGCGGTCCGGTCGAGCAGGCCATTGCCCGTCTGCAAGGGATCGGCGGCGTCACCGCAGGCGCGGGCGCCAGCGAGTCGGTCGGTGCCGGGCATTCCCGAGCGTCACGCGGCCTGGACCCCAAACTGATCAAGGATATCGAACGACAGTACGGCTTCGACAAGCCGCTGCATGAGCGCATGTGGCTGATGTTGAAGAACTATGCGCGCCTGGACTTCGGCAATAGCTTCTTTCGCGGCGCCAGCGTCACCGACCTGATCCTGCAAAAGATGCCGGTGTCGATTTCATTGGGGCTCTGGGCGACGCTGTTGACGTACCTGGTGTCGATCCCGCTGGGGATTCGCAAGGCGGTCAAACACGGCAGCCAGTTCGATATCTGGAGCAGCACCGCGATTATCATCGGCTACGCCATGCCGGC
This sequence comes from Pseudomonas syringae, assembly GCF_023278085.1. Taxonomy (NCBI): domain Bacteria; kingdom Pseudomonadati; phylum Pseudomonadota; class Gammaproteobacteria; order Pseudomonadales; family Pseudomonadaceae; genus Pseudomonas; species Pseudomonas syringae. Next base: position 2,835,174 of record NZ_CP066265.1, read on the forward strand.
TTTTCTGTTCGCCATGTTGCTGGTGGTGGTGTTCTGCGGCGGCACCTCGCTCAACTGGTTTCCGGTGCGCGGGCTGGTCTCGGACAACTTCGATCAGCTGTCGACCGTCGGCAAGATCGCCGATTATTTCTGGCATCTGGTGCTGCCCGTGTCCGCACTGGTGATCGGCGGCTTTGCCACGCTGACCCTGCTCACCAAACACTCTTTCCTCAACGAGATCACCCGCCAATACGTGACTACAGCCCGCGCCAAAGGCATGAGCGAGCGGCGTGTGCTGTACGGGCATGTGTTCCGTAACGCCATGCTGCTGGTGGTGTGTGGCATACCTCAGGCGTTCATTGGTGTGTTCTTTGCCGGCTCGTTGCTGATCGAAGTGATTTTCTCGCTGGATGGTCTGGGGCGCATGAGCTATGAAGCGGCTGTTTCACGGGATTATCCTGTGGTGTTCGGTTCGCTATTCATCTTCACGGTCTTCGGCCTGCTGATCAAACTGGTTGGTGACATTTGTTACATGCTGGTTGACCCCAGAATCGACTTCAGCGCGAGGAGTGCCTGATGCGCAGCCTTTCACCGCTGGCGCGTCGCCGCCTCGAGCGCTTTCGCAGCAATGGTCGCGGCTGGTGGTCGCTGTGGCTGTTCTGCGCCCTGTTTGCCCTGAGCCTGGGTGGCGAATTGATCGCCAACGACAAGCCGCTGGTCGTCAGTTACCAGCACTCGCTTTATTTTCCGGTCTTCAAACGCTACACCGAGCAGCAATTTGGCGGGGAATTGCCTTTCCAGCCCGACTACCGCAGTGATTACGTGCGCAAGCTGATTGCCAAAGGCGATGGCTGGATGCTGTTTCCGCCGATTGCGTTCAGCGCCGATACGCCCAATTACGATTTGACCATTCCGGCCCCCAGCCCACCCTCATCCACCAACTGGCTGGGGACTGACGATCAGGCGCGAGACGTAATGGCACGGGTCATTTTCGGCGCACGTGTGTCGATTCTGTTCGCCTTGGCCCTGACCTTCATCAGCGCACTGATCGGCATAACGGCCGGCGCGCTGCAAGGCTATTACGGCGGCTGGATCGACCTGTTCGGCCAGCGCCTGCTCGAAGTCTGGTCGGGTTTGCCGGTGCTCTATCTGCTCATCATCCTGTCAGGTTTTGTCGAGCCCGACTTCTGGTGGCTGCTGGGTATCATGGCGTTGTTTTCCTGGCTCACCCTCGTGGATGTGGTGCGTGCCGAGTTCCTGCGCGGCCGTAACCTGGAATACGTGAAGGCCGCGCGTGCGCTTGGCTTGGGGGATCGCAAAGTGATCATGCGCCACATCCTGCCCAATGCGATGACGGCCACCTTGAGCTACTTGCCCTTCATCCTCACCGGTGCCATCTCGACTCTGACCGCGCTGGACTTTCTCGGCTTCGGCATGCCCGCAGGCAGCGCTTCGCTGGGCGAGCTGATCGCTCAGGGCAAACAGAATCTGCAAGCGCCCTGGCTGGGCCTGACAGCGTTTTTTGCCCTCGCCCTGATTCTTACGCTGCTGGTGTTCATTGGCGAGGCGCTGCGCGATGCCTTCGACCCGAGGTCCTGACATGTCGGAAAATCTGATCGAAATTCGCCATCTGAGCGTCGCGTTCAACGGCCAGAAAGTGGTCAGCGACCTGAGCCTGGACGTCCGGCGCGGGGAGTGTCTGGCGCTGGTCGGTGAATCCGGCTCGGGCAAATCCGTTACCGCACACTCGATCCTGCAACTGCTGCCCCGTAGCGGCACGCAGACCACCGGCAGCATTACTTATCGAGGGCAGCAGCTGGTGGGCGCCGATGACCGTACCCTGCGCGAGCTGCGTGGCAACCGGATTGCGATGATCTTCCAGGAACCGATGACTTCGCTGAACCCGCTGCACAGCGTGTCTCGGCAGATCGGCGAGACGTTGTTGCTGCATCGCGGTATCAGCGGCCGTGAAGCGCAAAAACGTATCGTCGAGCTGTTGCAACTGGTCGGCATTCAACAGCCTGAAAAGCGCTTGAAAGCCTATCCGCACCAGTTGTCCGGCGGTCAGCGGCAGCGGGTGATGATCGCCATGGCGCTGGCCTGTGAGCCGGAGTTGCTGATTGCCGACGAACCGACCACTGCGCTGGACGTCACCGTGCAACGCAAAATCCTCTTGCTGCTCAAGGAGCTGCAACAGCGCCTGAACATGTCGCTGCTGCTGATCAGCCACGATTTGAACCTGGTGCACAGCGTGGCGCAGCGGGTGTGCGTGATGCGCGCCGGCGAGATTGTCGAGCAGGCCGATTGCAAGTCACTGTTCAAATCGCCACAACACCCTTACAGCCGTTTGCTGCTGGATGCCGAACCTGCGGGAGAGCCACTGCCTCGCGACAGTCGGGAAACGGTGCTGCAAGTCGATAACCTGAAAGTCTGGTTCTCGCTGACCGGCGGCATTCTGCGTCGACACAAGGAATACCTGAAAGCGGTGGACGACATCAGCCTGAGCATCGAGCGCGGCAAGACCCTGGGTATCGTCGGCGAATCGGGTTCCGGCAAGTCGACACTGGGCCAGGCGATCCTGCGCCTGCTGGAATCGCAAGGCAGCATCCGCTTTCGCGGGCAGGCGCTGGACGGTTTGAGCCAGAAACAGATGCGACCGTGGCGTAAAGAGATGCAAGTGGTCTTTCAGGACCCTTACGGCAGCCTTAGCCCGCGCATGTCCGTGGCGCAGATCATCAGCGAAGGGCTGGAAGTACACAGCCCATTGTCCCCCGCGCAACGCGACGCCGAGGTGATTCGCGCGCTGCAGGAGGTCGGCATTGACCCGCAGAGTCGTCACCGCTACCCCCATGAGTTCTCCGGTGGTCAACGCCAGCGCATCGCCATTGCTCGCGCGCTGGTGCTGAAACCGGCCCTGATCCTGCTCGACGAACCGACCTCGGCGCTGGACCGTACCGTGCAAAAACAGGTCGTCGCCCTGCTCCGCGATCTGCAGCAAAAACATGGCCTGACCTACCTGTTCATCAGCCATGACCTGGCCGTGGTCAAGGCCCTGGCCCATGACGTCATCGTGGTCAAGGACGGCAAAGTGATCGAACGCGGTGCCAGCCATGACGTGTTCGATGCGCCGCAGCACCCCTACACTCAGGAATTGCTGGCAGCTGCGCATCCGGGTTGATCATTGTCAGCTGTTCTGCTGGGTGATGCGGCGCTGGGCCTTATGCGTCAGGTCTTGAGTCTGCAGCGTGACGTAGATCTGTGACGCAGAGCGTCACGAACGGCGTTCCCACGCTGGAGCGTAGGGAACGATAACCTCAATTATCGTGCGACGCTCCGCGTCGGCATGCCGTTCTGGACGCTCTGCGTCCGCCTTGGCGTGTTACGCGCCACCTTTATGCCTGCGGGCCAGGCTCGTCGTCATCGACCAGCCCCCATTCGGCCGTGCTTGCGGTGCTGCTGCCAGTCGGTGCCGGGGGCGGTGTGGTCAGGGTCGCGGCTCCGCCTTCGCTGTGCAGTTTGAGGCGCAGCCGTACGTTGTTCTGCGAGTCGGCATTTTTCAACGCTTCTTCTTCGCTGATCGCCCCTTCCACCGCCAGACTGAACAAGGCCGAGTCGAACGTCTGCATGCCAAGGCTGGCGGATTTTTCCATGATGCCCTTGAGCTCGGTCAGTTCGTTGCGCTGGATCAGATCGCGAATGGTCGGCGTGCCCATCATCACTTCCACCGCCGCCCGACGCTTGCCGTCCGGCGTCTTGACCAGCCGCTGGGAGACGAACGCCTTGAGGTTGTTGCCCAAATCATGCAGCAACTGCGCACGCCGCTCTTCCGGGAAAAAGTTGATGATCCTGTCCAGCGCCTGATTGGCGTTGTTGGCATGCAGGGTCGAGATCACAAGGTGTCCGGTGTCGGCAAACGCCAGCGCATGCTCCATGGTTTCGCGATCACGAATTTCGCCGATCAGAATCACATCCGGCGCCTGGCGCAAGGTGTTCTTCAGCGCGGCGCGGAAGCTGCGGGTATCGACGCCGACTTCGCGCTGGTTGACGATGGATTTCTTGTGCCGATGGATAAACTCCACCGGGTCTTCAATGGTGATGATGTGCCCGCTGGCGTTGCGATTACGGTAATCGATCAGGGCTGCCAGCGAGGTCGACTTACCCGACCCGGTCGCACCGACGAACAGCACCAGACCGTGCTTTTCCATAACCACATCGAGTAACACAGGCGGCAGGAAAAGATCTTCGAAGCGCGGGATGTCCAGCTTGATGTTACGGGCGACAATCGACACTTCGTTGCGCTGCATGAAGATATTGATCCGGAAGCGACCGATGCCCGCCAGCGACACCGCAAGGTTCATCTCCAGTTCGCGCAGAAATTCGAGCTTCTGCTCTTCATCCATCAGCCCCTGGGCAATCAACGCCACCTCGCCGGGCTTGAACGTCTCGCTGCCGAGTGGCTTGAGCACGCCATTGAACTTGGCGCACGGCGGTGCTCCGGTGGAAAGATAGAGGTCCGATCCGTCCTGATTGGCCAGAATCTTCAACAGCGCCGGAAAATCCATAATCAATACCGTACAAAATGAATGAACAAACAGTGAGCCGTCATGACGGCACGCGTAACGCGCGACAATGTCTCGCCGGGCAGGCAAGCGCTGACCAGGACAGGCATAATGGCAGCCTTTTGCGACAGGTGATATTGCGACATGAAAGCCCAGGCCCGCCACATTCTGGTGAAGACCGCCGAAGAAGCCGAGCAGCTCAAGCAACGTATCGCCAAAGGCGAGGCGTTCGATGTGCTGGCCAAGAAGCATTCTAGCTGCCCGTCCGGCAAACGTGGCGGCGATCTGGGTGAAGTCAGGCCGGGGCAGATGGTGGGCGTCATCGATCAGGTGATCTTCAAGAAGCCGTTACGCGTCGTGCATGGACCGATCAAGAGCAAGTTCGGTTATCACCTGGTGCAGGTCTTCTATCGCGACTGACCATCACGCCTTGAAGCAAAAAACCTCGAGCCGTTTTGCGACCCGAGGTTTCAGAAAGCGTCAGCCAGGACAGGCCGGTATGAACCCAGACCTGCCCCTGTTCACCTTACTGCGGCGAAATCGCACCATCGACCAGCGCCTGAGCTTCTGCAACCAGACGCTTGAGGTGATCTTCGCTGACAAAGCTCTCGGCGTAGATCTTGTAGATGTCCTCGGTGCCTGACGGGCGCGCCGCGAACCAGCCGTTCTCGGTCATGACTTTCACGCCGCCAAACGCCTGATCATTACCTGGCGCATTGCTGAGCACCTTCTGGATCGGCTCGCCGGCCAGTTCGGTGGAGGTCACCTGCTCCGGCGACAATTTGCTCAGCAAGGCCTTCTGCTGCGGGTTGGCCTTGGCGTCGACACGGGTCGAAAACGGCTCGCCCAGCTCTTCGGTCATGGTCTTGTAGATTTCGCTCGGATCACGACCGGTACGCGCAGTCATTTCTGCCGCCAGCAACGCCGGGATCAGACCGTCCTTGTCAGTGGTCCAGACCGAGCCATCGCGACGCAGGAACGAAGCACCCGCGCTCTCTTCACCGCCAAAGCCCAGCGAGCCTTCGAACAGCCCCTGAGCGAAGTACTTGAAGCCGACGGGCACCTCGTACAGGCGACGGCCAAGCCGTGCGGCAACACGATCAATCATGCCGCTGCTGACCACCGTCTTGCCGACCGCTGCATCAGCGCGCCATTCAGGGCGGTTCTGAAACAGATAGTCGATGGACACCGCCAGGTAGCTGTTAGGCGTCATCAGCCCGCCCGTCGGGGTCACGATGCCGTGACGGTCGTGATCAGGATCGCAGGCAAAGGCAACCTGATAACGGTCTTTAAGGCCGATCAGGCTTTGCATGGCGTGGCTGGAGGACGGGTCCATGCGAATCTGGCCATCCCAGTCCACGGTCATGAAGCGGAACGTGGAATCGACAAACTTGTTCACCACGTCCAGATTCAGGCCGTAATGCTCGCCGATCGCCGACCAGTAATTCACCCCGGCACCGCCCAGTGGATCAACACCGAGACGCAGGCCCGAATGGCGGATCGCGTCCAAGTCAATGACGCTTTTCAGATCGGCCACGTAGGTATTGAGGTAATCGTGGCGGTGCGTGGTATCGGCACGCAGGGCCTTTTCATGGCTGATGCGCGAGACACCGACGACTTTCTCGGCCAGCAGTTCGTTGGCCTTGTTCTCGATCCACTTGGTGACATCGCTGTCGGCCGGGCCGCCGTTCGGTGGGTTGTACTTGAAGCCACCGCTCTGCGGCGGGTTGTGTGACGGCGTGATGACGATGCCGTCCGCCAGGCCCGACGTGCGACCACGGTTGTAGCAGATGATCGCGTGGGACACCGCTGGCGTCGGGGTGTATTCGTCACCTTCCGAAATCATGACCTGCACGCCATTGGCCGCCAGCACTTCAAGTGCAGTGGCAGCGGCTGGCGTTGACAGCGCGTGGGTGTCGGCCCCCAGGAACAGCGGACCGTCGATGCCATTGGCTTTGCGGTACAGGCAGATCGCCTGACTGATGGCCAGCACGTGCCATTCGTTGAAGCCCAGTTCGAACGAGGTGCCGCGATGCCCGGACGTACCGAACGCGACACGCTGCGTTGGCACCGATGCATCAGGCTGGCCGGTGTAATAAGCCGTGACCAGTCTCGGGATATCAACCAGTAACTGCGCAGGTGCCAGCTTGCCGGCGAAAGGACTGAGACTCATACAACCTCCATGAACACATCGAATTCTGAAAAAAACAAAAGGCTGCCACGACTTCAAGACATGCGCTAAAACATGATCAGCGTGGCAGTTTACTGGCAGTTCGACAGCGACGCTCGGGTATCGATCCCTAACTGCCTGAGGTTTGAGGTCGCCACCACGCTGGAAACAGCTGAGTCACCTTGGGCTCGGCAAAGCGGTCATCTATCAGCATCACGACGCCATTGTCACTCTGGCTGCGGATCACCCTGCCCGCCGCCTGCACCACCTTCTGCAGGCCGGGGTAGAGATAGGTGTAATCGTAGCCAGCGCCGAACAGTGCGGCCATGCGTTGCTTGAACTGTTCATTGACCGGGTTGAGTTGCGGCAGGCCCAGGGTGGCGATGAATGCGCCGATCAAACGCGCGCCCGGCAAATCGATGCCCTCCCCGAACGCGCCCCCCAGCACCGCAAAGCCGATGCCCTGACTGCTCAGGGTAAAACGCTCGAGAAACGCATGACGATCCGCCTCCCCCATGCCTCGCGCCTGCTGCCACAAGGTAATGTGCGGATGAGTGCGCGCCATCAGTTCCGCGACCTGTTGCAGGTAATCGAAGCTGCTGAAAAACGCCAGATAATTGCCCGGCCTGGCCTCGAACTGCTCAGCCAGCAGCTCGACAATCGGTGCCAGTGACGCCTGTCGATGAGTGAACCGGGTCGAAATGCGGCTGATAATCCGCACGTCCAGTTGGTCGTGATGAAACGGCGACTCGACATCGATCCAGGCGGTATTGGCCGGCAGCCCGAGCAGGTCGGCGTAGTAATGACGGGGGCTGAGGGTTGCGGAAAACAGTACGCTGCTGCGCGCAGCGGTCAGGCGCGGCCGAATGAAACGTGCGGGCACCACGTTGCGCAGGCTCAACCGCGACAGAACGCGCTTGCCCCCCGCTTCGCGTCGGCTGATATCGAAAATGAAGTGCTCGTCAAACAGCTCGGCGATACGCGCAAAACCGATGGCCTCAAGATAAAACCCCTGCAATGTGCCATCCACCGCCTGCGGGTGTTCGTTGAAATGATCACCGAGGGTCGAAATGCACAGGTTCAGGCTATTGATGAATTTATCCGGCGCCGCCGGGTAGGCTTGATAAGCGGCGAGTTGCGCCTTGTGTAGCGCATTCCATTGCCGGTCGAGGCGCTGCAAGGCTTTTTTCACCGGCTCGGGCGCAGTCGGGATCAGCGCTTTCAGCTGGCTCTGATCAAGGCTGGCGCTGTACATCTGCCGCGTCCGTTCGACCATGTTGTGCGCTTCATCGACCAGCACCGCCACCCGCCATTGATTGAGCTGGCCGAGGCCGAACAGCAATGCGCTGAGGTCGAAGTAATAGTTGTAGTCGGCAATCACCACATCGGCCCAGCGCGCCAGCTCCTGGCTCAGGTAGTACGGACAGACCTGATGCAGCAACGCAGCCTCACGCACGCTGGCCTGATCCAGCCAGGGCGATTGCAGCGCGGCCGAGCGCGCAGCGGGCAGGCGATCGTAAAAACCGTTGGCCAGAGGACAGGAATCACCGTTGCAGGCCTTGTCCGGGTACTCACAGGTCTTGTCTCGCGCCACCAGTTCCAGCACCCGCAGCCTGAGTTCGGGCGCACTGCGGTTGATTACCTGCAGGGCATCCAGCGCCAGTCTGCGTCCCGGCGTCTTGGCCGTGAGAAAGAAAATCCTGTCGAGCTGCTGACCGGGCGCAGCCTTGAGCAACGGGAACAACGTGCCCACGGTCTTGCCGATACCGGTCGGGGCCTGAGCCATCAGGCAACAGCCAGTGCTGGCCGCCTTGTACACCGATTCAGCCAGAGCACGTTGCCCGGTGCGGAACGCTGGGTGGGGAAACTTCAGGGTCGTCAGCGTGGCATGCAACGCCTGCGTATGCGCCAGCTCCTGCCGCGCCCAGCCAAGAAAGATCGTGCATTGCTGTTCGAAGAATTGTTGCAACGTTGCGGCGCTGAAATGCTCGCGAATCAGGGTTTCCTGCTCGCTGACAATGTTGAAATACACCAGCGCCAGCGTCACGTCTTCCAGTTGCAGGCGCTGGCAGAGCAGCCAGCCGTAGACCTTTACCTGCGCCCAGTGCAATTGACGATGGTTGTCGGGCATGACATCCAGCTCGCCGCGATAGGTCTTCACTTCTTCCAGCTGGTTGCGGGCAGCGTCATAGCCATCCGCCCTGCCGCGCACGGTGAGCTCGCGATAGTCCCCCGTCAACGACAGTTCGGCCTGATAATCGGCGCCGCGCCGCGATGCAACGGTCCGATGCCCGGCAATGCCTTCCTGAGCGGTCGGCGATGGCGTGAACCGCAGGTCAAGATCGCCTACCTTGGCCGTGAACTCGCACAATGCGCGTACCGCCACCACGTAGCGCCTGGGCGAATCGCTGGCGAAGGCTGGCGTCTGATCGGGATTAACGGAGGTCTGGGAAGTCACTGCGCGGGAAAGCCACTGGTTTCAAATACTGGACAAGCGTCCAGTTAACAGCCTTGAAACCCGTCTGGCAAATACAAATGGATCGGCGGCCGCCCCATTCACGGCTTACGGCAGCCGCGCCCGACTTAATGCGTCTCCCAGCACAGCCAGCAACCCGGCCACGTTCCGGCCCCAGTCGATGGCATAACTGATGCGCAGGTGCTGTCCATACTGGCCTTGCAGGCTGAACAGTTCGCCGGGCGCGATGACAATGCGCTCAGCCAGCATCATGTCGAAAACCTTACGCATGTTGACCGGGTACCGGCTTTGCGCCCACACACCGCAGCCACCCACTGGCACTTCGTAGCGCAACACCTCACCCAGTTGCTCATCGAGCTGATGCGTCATCGCTGACGCTCGCTCAGCCAGAACAGCGCGCAACCCGTTCAGGTGAATATCCAGACCACCGCTGCCGCACAACCTGGCAATCGCCCTCTGCCGTATGCGCGGCAGCCCGAACGCACGCAACAGAAAACCGGCTTGCCAGCGGTCTTCAAGCTGTTTGCACAACAGATAGCCATAAGGCGCTTCAGGGCCAAGGCTCTTGTCGAACGCGCCAATAATCACCAGCCTTCGCGGGTCGATCAGGTGACGCAGATGGTCAGGCTCGCAAGCGAACCTCAATTCGCTGTGACTGTCGTTCTCCAATACCCAGACCTGATGGCGGTTGATCACTTCGGCCAGCGCCTGACTATTAATCGACGCTCGCAAATTGCCGCGCACCGGATTCAGGAATGACGAAAATATCGCAAGCCCGACGGTATTCTCCCGCAACAGCCGCTCCAGTTGCACTGGATCAAGGCTGCCGGGTTCGTCCTGCGGCAACTCCACAACCCGGATATCGAACGATTGCAGCAACCGCAGCCAGGTCCAGGTGCAGGGTGACTCCACCAGTACAATGCCACCGCGCAGCTGCAGCGTATCGATCACCACCTTGAATGCCCCGTGCAGGTCGGGCGTAATGTAGACATTGTCTGCGTGCCAGCAATGCTCGGCATCATGGGTGTACCGAGCCGCCAGCGCGGTGCGCAATTCCGGCTCACCGAACGGCTGAAAAACAGCGTCGCGCGAGCGCGGATAATGGCGCGCCAGTTCACGCTCCATCGTCAGTAAAGGGCTTTCCGGCACGCGCAACACGGTCGGCTCATCGCCGCTCAACAGCAGCATACCGGCACGCCTGGCGTTGCACTGCAGTGCGTGCAAAAGGTCGCCACTGCGGCATGGCTGCTCTTCTGATGCACTGCTGCGCGGTATCGCGTAATAGCCCGACTTGGCAACCGAATAGATACGCCCTTCTTTTTCCAGCAGCGAGTAGGCACTTTGCACCGTGGATATCGATACCTGCAGGCGGCGTGCAAGCTGGCGCAGCGACGGCATCTTGAGTGCCGGCTCGCGTTGATCCTCGTCAACAAGGCGCACTAGATAGCGGTAAACCGCCTGGTAGGCGAAGTCCGTGTTGTCTTTCATGGCAGTCATCCGGCGCTCAGTCAACAAAGGGTCCGGGCAATCACGACAAGGCTGATGCCGAGCAAGCGGCAGCAGCCGTAATCCGCTACCGGGTCAGCGCCCGGAAAGCACTTCGGCCATCGCCTCGCCGGTGACCGGGTCTACGCTCATGACCCGTCCCTTGTCAGGGTCGGCAGCGCGTATTCGAGCAATCAGCGAATTCGGGTCGCCAAAGTCCACGCGTTGTTTGCCATAAAGGTTCTGCAACCCTTTGAGACTCAGACCGCTGATGTCCACCAGCCACTGCATCACCTGGTCCGGCGCAGACGAGCCTGACAGCGCCTTGTGCAGATCCGGCAGTGCGACCAGCATGCCGGGATGGCAACTGCGCAAAAACGTTTCCAGACCGCGCCCCCGATCAACGAAGGGTGAGAACACCATACACACCAGTTGCGTTTCGCTCAGGCCAAAGCCTTCCTGCGCGAAGCTTGAGGCCAGTTCCCGACGCAGGTCGATGCGCGCCTGCCCGGCGTAAGCGCTCAGCGCCTTGTCAATCAAACGCGCTGGCATTTGCTTTCGACGCATCAGCGAAGACGCCAGCTCCAGGTATTCGGCGATCCCGTCAGCGTAACTGCGTCCATGCAGGTATTGCGCGGTCAGACCACGCATGTGAGCCATGAGTAAGGGGTTGGCGCAATCCGACTCACTGAAGCAGAACGCCAGATCGTCGAAGCGAAAATCCAGGAACTCGGTGAGCAGGTTCCAGTGCTCGTCGGCTTTGCAACTGACCAGATCGGCAATGGTGATAAAAGCCGGCGCACTGGTTTTGCCGGAGCAGCCCGCAGCACGGCCACTGCGCAGGCCTTGCGCGTCGTCTCCATAAAGCTCGCTGTAGTAGGCCTGACCGATGGAATCGATCATCTTCAGAACGCCGCTCAGGGCCTGCCCACTCCAATGCCCGGGGTGCTGGCCGGTGCGCTGCGCCAGCCGCATGAGCCAGGTGATGTACTGCTTTTGCTCCCTGCGCGAGTCACCACTGGCCACTGCATCGACACCGTTGCCCCAGCTCAGCGCACGTCCCAGAAACTCTGCCAGCCCCAGGTAGCAGGTGTTGCAGAAAGTGGTGCGTGCGTCACCCGCAGAAAGATGGCCACCGAGCAGCACGTCCATGCGGTTCTGCTCGCGACCGGCGCTGGAAAAAGGCAGGTCCGGCTCGAAGGCCTGGGTGTACTGATTGTCGATCACCAGCATTTCGACCCGGGGGTCGTCGTATAGAAACAATGCTGAATAGGTGCGGTTGATATTGTCCATTACCGCCGGTGTCATGCCCGCATGACGGCGAGTGGCAACGCGCAGGTTGAACGTGCCGGGCGAGCGGCAGGCAATACTCAATTGAGCAGCCCGCAAGAAGGCCAGTGTGTAAGCACTGTCCTTGCCGCCCCCGAAGGTCACCAGCACCTTGAAAGCGGAAATCCGCTCGATACCGCCCGCCGCGACAATAAGGCGCTGAATCAACAGCTGCAGCGCTGTGCGCTCTGCACGTGAGAAATAACCAAGCAAACGTTGCAACACCTGCTGGTAAACGTAATTCATTGCTTGTTCGTGTATGGAGCTCATTGTCTGTCACCTGCCTGTCGATCAAGACACCGCACGGTGCAGGCAGAGCCCCGAACATCAGACTGACGATCAAGTATGTATGCGAGCATGACTCATTCCCTGAGTAATAATTACCCAAGTATTATCAGCGCCTTCAAAATAATTACAATATACAGTTTGCTCTACAAAACAGACACGCGTTACCGAACGATCACAGTCATTTTAAACAGTTAGTTTAACCCTCGAGCACGCGTTTTAATTCACACGCAACTAACGCCCCACGCACAGCGGCCGAAGGCAATACACAATAGCCCTCCCGCGACTGACAGTCCTTGCCCTGTGCAGCGCTTACATCACAGGCCGCAGAAAACCTCGACGGTATACTCTCGCCCCGGAAGAAACTTACATACTCAAACAAACCGTTGATATCACTGTGTATGCTCATGCTGCCGTATAACGTCCACGTTTTTAACCACCCCTGTTCTTGCTGCAAAGGTTAAGCAGGCACCTCCGTTGGATGACGATTAATAAACCGCACTGTTTATCGCCCACCATGAAAAAAGCCTTCCGCGGGGAAGGCTTTCTCACTAACGCTGTCGACTGGAAAAGTGCTGAGTCAGACCGGCTCGACTTCCAGCACCGCACGCCCGCCAATCGGGCAGACATCCATGTAACGGTGCGCCTGCACCACGTGCTCGAACGGGAAGCTGCGCGTTTGCAGAGGCGCCAGCACCTTGTCGGCGGTCATCTGGTTGATGTCCTGCAAGGCACGTTGCAATGCTTGCTGATCCTGAGTGATGCCCAGTTCCGGCTTGCCGGTGAAGTTGCCCAGGCAGTGTACGTAAAACTGGATGTTCTTCTGAAAGGCTGCGCAGGCCGGGAACGGGGTCTGATTGCCGCCTTGCAGGCCGTACAGCACCAGACTGCCGCGTGGCGCCAGCACGTCACCCATGATCGACATCTGCGGACCGCCCAGGCCATCGAAAACCGCATCGACGCCACGGTTGTCGGTGTACTTGTTGATCGCCATCAGCAGGTCCTGATCTTCAGTGACCACCACCTTGTCAGCGCCCAGCGACAGCAGATATTCACGCGCATCATCGGTCTTGGTGGCCGCAATCACGCGAACGCCCAGCGCCTTGCCCAACTGCACGAACGCAGGACCTGAACAATGACTGGCATCGGTGACCAGTACAGTCTGCCCGGCCTTGATGCGCGCCAGATCGACGTAGGCAAAGTAAGCCACCAGGTACGGCGTGTAATGCACGCTGGCTTCGACCGGCGTAAGTACGTCAGGATAGCGAGTCAGAGCCAGACGCGGCATGACGATGTTCTCGCCGTAGACCGGGTGCTGGTTGGCATCGGCCGCAGGAAAACTGGCCACCTTGTCGCCCACGTGCAGGTCATTGACTCCATCGCCCAGCGCAGTGACCACGCCGGCCATTTCGTAACCCAGACCGGCAGGCAGACGCGCCTGGGTCGAAGCGAGATTTTGCCGCCAGAGTACGTCATACCAGCTGACACCAATCGCCTGGACACGCACCTGCACCTCGCCGGGTGCTGGCGACGCTACGGGTTGCTCTTCAACCTTGAGCACCTCGGCCGGGCCGAACTGGTGAAAACGGATCGTGCGGGACATTTAGAACCTCGCCTGGTAAACCTTGATGCCACAAACTTTATCCGGGCATTGCCGGCAACACCATCGGTGGCTATTAATAGTCGACATGCCTGTCATCGATTGTGTCCTGTGCGCTGCAGGTCGCAGCCAGACGGGGTCTGGAAGCCAGTAGGCAGAATGGCCGCCATTGTTCGCATGTCGACGAAACATTGCAAGCCATGTGGACATTCGATGGCACGGTGACTAATTTTCCCTGCGCCCGACGCGCGTTTGCTCGTACTATCGCACCCTGCTCACGTCCTCAACCGACCAATGGCCCGAGATATCCCGTATGAATCGTAACGACCTGCGTCGTGTCGACCTCAATCTGCTCATCGTTTTCGAAACCCTGATGCATGAAAGAAGCGTGACGCGTGCGGCGGAAAAACTGTTCCTCGGCCAACCGGCTATCAGCGCTGCGCTCTCGCGCTTGCGCAGCCTGTTCGATGACCCATTGTTCGTGCGTACGGGGCGCAGCATGGAGCCTACCGCTCGCGCTACGGAAATCTTCGGCCTGCTCTCCCCGGCACTCGACTCCATCTCGACCGCCGTCAGCCGTGCCTCCGAATTCGACCCGGCCACCAGCACCTCGGTATTCCGCATCGGCCTGTCCGATGATGTCGAGTTCGCCCTGCTGCCCACCCTGCTCAAGCGCCTGCGCTCCGAAGCACCCGGGATTGTGCTGGTGGTCCGGCGGGTCAATTACATCCTGATGCCACCGCTGCTGGCCTCGGGCGAGATTTCCGTGGGCGTCAGCTACACCCAGGACCTGCCCGCCAACGCCAAACGCAAGGTCCTGCGCCGCAGCAAGCCACAGTTGCTGCGCGCCGACTCGATACCCGGCCCGCTAAGCCTCGACGACTTCTGCGCCCGCCCCCACGCACTGGTGTCATTCGCCGGCGACCTGAGCGGGTTCATCGACGAGCACCTGGAAAAACTCGACCGCAAACGCCACGTCGTCCTCGCCGTACCGCAGTTCAACGGCCTGGCCACACTGCTGACCGGCACCGACATCATCGCCACCGTGCCGGATTACGCCGCGCAGGTGCTTACTGCCGCAGGAGGGGTTCGCTCCGAGGACCTGCCTATCGAGACTCGCACGTTTGAACTGCACATGGCCTGGAGGGGCGCGCAGGATAATGATCCGGGGGAGCGTTGGTTGCGGTCGCGGATTCAGATGTTTTTTGGGGATCCGGATAGTCTTTAGGCGTCGTCGGGCAGGCTGTTTAGCTGATCATTTCTGCCTTCCACAAACCAAGGAGCTCCATTAACTTCCAGTGGATTGCTACATTGAGGGCACATCTAGGGGCATTCTGTGGATAGTTTGAAGGATGCCCCCAGCCTGAGGCCTTCGCGAAAATCAGTCACTGCTGCCAGAGTACGACACCACACTCCACGGATTTCGAGCCACGCACAGGACCATTACCCATGAGCATTTGGGTATTGATTCCATCGTGCTCCAACTGCCGTTATCCCACCGGATGCCAGTCGCGCTGGGCGCTGTGCATGCGCGCGCGTGCAACCGCTAGCGAAACGCTGCGACGCGGCCCAAGAAATATCACGTAACAGATACGCCCTCCTCTAACCACCGCCTAAACGCAGTCGAACCCCAGTTAATGCACACGCCCCGCCGATTCATGAGCTCAGCGCATAACTCTATAGCAGCACATCGCAAAAATGTTCTGCGACTATCCAGGTCACTCATTGTGATGAGTACTGGCGATGCTATAGCGCATCGGGCGAAGACCCGAACCGCCATACTGCCCAAGACTGAACCACTGCCGCTAGCCGGGAATAGAGCCGATGGACGATGTGATAACAATATCCCGACGCAAATTTCTGATCGTGGGTGCAGTGATGGCAGCGACCGTAGCGCTTCCTCCTTTCATCAGTGTCGAAGCTAGCGCAGCCAACTTGGCGCGCACTATCAATTCGGCACTCAGCCTCTCGGTGAATGGACAGGTTCACTCACTGGATGTCAACACCCGCACGACGCGTTGCGAGAAAACCTGAAGCTCACCGGGACCAAAAAGGGTTGTGATCACGGCCAATGTGGTGCCTGCACGGTGATTGCCGACGGCCGACGGATTAACGCGTGCCTAACCCTGGCGGTGATGCATGAGGGGTCGAAGATCACCACGATCGAAGGCTTCGGCACGCCGCGCAAATTGCATCCCATGCAAGCCGCGTTCGTCAAACACGATGGCTACCAGTGCGGTTATTGCACACCGGGGCAGATCTGTTCGGCGGTGGCTGTATTGGATGAGATTCGCCAAGGGATTCCCAGTCGTGCCAGCGCCAGCCTGATCGATAAGCCGCAATTGATCGCCAGCGAATTCCAGGAACGCATGAGCGGCAACATCTGCCGATGTGGTGCCTACTCCAACATCATTCAAGAAATCACCGAAGTCGCAGAGGTCAACGCATGAGGCCCTTCATTCACTTACGTGCCAAATCCCCGGCGGAAGCCGATGCATTGGCGGCGCAGGTCAACGGCTCACGGTTTATCGCAGGTGGCACCAACCTGCTGGACTTAATGAAGCTAACCACTCCGCCCCGCTCAAGGCCAAGACCGCCAAAATCGAAACGCAGTTGCTCAATGAAGAGCGCACCTTCGAGTACGTAGCCATGCAGTGGCTTGCGTTCAAGTCTGCCGAACTGGTGACCAAGTCCATCTCGGGATTTAACGGAGCGCTGAACAACCACATCTTGCCTGCGATTGGTAAAAAACCGGTCAACGAGATCAAGTTGGAGCACATCACCACAATCATTAAGGAGTTGCGCCGCCAGCGCACCATAGCCATGGCCCGACGTGTGCGTACCATTATCCGTGCCGTTCTGGGCTTTGCCGAGGGGCGCGGATGGGTGGAACGCAATGTGGCGCTCAGCAACATTGAGGAGTTGAAAATCCGTCATGTCGTGACCAGCAACCCAGCGATCGAAAGGCCTGCAGACCTGGGTAGGTTTCTCCTTCGTCTGGATGACTGCAACGACGGCAGCGTTGCCGCCGCAATGCGCCTGCTGGTCATGTTGCCGGTCCAACCAGGCGAACTGGTGAAGATGCGCTGGGAAGATGTCGCCTTGGTAGGCGCCGATTGGCGTTATGTGGTGAGCAAGACCAAGCATCTTGATAAGAGCAAACACGTCGTGCCGTTGCCTGAACAAGCCTTGGTTCTTTTACGCGAGCTACATAAAACCCGCGTGGTGGATGAAGAAGGCAAGGCTTGGTGTTCGTCTCACCGACCTATCCGGGACGCCCCATAAACCCGACCTCCATGCTCACAACGTCGGGAAGCGGCTCAACAGTGGGTTGACTATTTAGATCAGTTGCGGCAAAACGCTTCGCGAATAACCACAGATTGACGATACAGCGAATAAAAATCAGGAGATTGGAGCTGGAAACGAGACGTGCACTGGATTGTTTACTCGTTGATTTATATGAGTTTAATTTTATTACGATGATGCAAGAATACTTGATGATGTACTTGTTTTTTGAGCATAGGGTGGAGACGATTGTGGTGGACCAAAACCCCACGCATCGAAAGTGAAGCCTACTCTATGTAAAGGTGGCAACCATGTCGCTCACAGTTTTCATCTCTAACCGCAACAGATCAGCAACCTATCGGCAATCACTAGCCCGAGTATCTATCATATGATGGCATGCTCGCCTTGTTATGCAATCAGCCCCCAAGAACGGAGGTAGAATCGCCTCATACCTGCAAAAGGCCGGTCGCTTTTCGCATGGCGGAGAATACGAAGTAAAAATTCCCGCCTTTTTTCGTCGGTGAAGTTTCCTTCTTGCAGCGCGAAAGCAAGAGTTTCTAACTCTTCGTAGGCAATCCAACGTAGACGCAACAACTCTTCGCGGTTGAGCCCAAGGATATCTTCAGCCGCTTTTACAGCTCGTTTTGAACGCACTGTATTGGACTTTGGAATGAGCCATACCTCTTCTGTACTCGGAATTGCTTTCCAAGCGAAATAACGCTCGGGGTCGACTAAATATGGATTAATTAAGTCTGCGTTTTCTGATGCGTAAAAGGCTGCAACGGCTACGTCTGTAGTGATCGCGGGATCGGGGCACAGGCTCGCCAAAAGTGTCGTCAACTGTTGCGGATTCGTAGGTAATAACTGCGGAATGGTAGGCGGAGTTAGCCTCGCCCCCTTAACAGTAAAGGTGTCCCCCTTATAGCTCTGATTGCAAATTTGACAACTGAAGGTGTAGTTGTCATAGCAGTATGCAAGCCACCAATACTCGCTTTTAGGGCGGAAATGCTCCACATCACCATGCGCAACCACAGCAGTATCAGCCTCACAGTAGGCACACTTACTATGAGACTCGGTCTTTAGCTGTACCTTTGCCTTGCTCCAAGCTTGACGTTTTTTTGGCTTAAAATCCACTTTGCCTGTAGCGCCATCGCCGTAGTAAAACTGCAGCAGCTTTCCAAGTTTTTTTTGGAGCATGGCGCCAGTAAAACCTTTCAAGTGCCGCCCGCTCCGCGTCCGCGACAGTTGTATCATTTAACGACCCCTAGCTCCTTGACCACGGCAGTCAGCTTCTTGGCGGAAATAGTCCGACGCTTACCATCCTTGGTCATGGAGGCATTTATGTCTTTAAGCAGTTCGATCTGCTCTTTCGCATACTCGGGAATGGCATCCCAGTTTGGAGCGTCTCTGAGTACCTTCTGCATGTTCTGCAGCTGCTGAAGCTCGTCGGTGTTGAGAGCCGTCTTCTTAATGCTGAGATTTCGCACGACGTTGCGTGCGTTCTCCACGGAGACTGAGTCCATCGTCGTCAAGCCAAACATCGGGCTCATCAGCAACTGATGCAGCATCATATTGCGGGGCTCCCCAACAAACGGCATCAATGTGGGCAAGTGATTTTCGCCCTCCCGACGAATGACATAAAGCTCGCCCTCTCCACTCTGTTGAGCGGTCAATGCAGAGTGCGTGGTTGCGATGAACTGAAATTTGGGCAATGTAATTGATAGAAACTCAACTAGCTGACGCCTCCAAGTAGGGTGTAGATGCAAATCGATTTCGTCGATGAGCAAAACGCCTCTCGTAGAAAGAGGATCCTTCCGATCAGGGAAAGCTTCGGTGATTCGATATAGAAGGTCACCGCACCAGGCGGCCATATTCTGGTAACCGTCAGAAAGCTGGCTAAGGGGAACATCTCCGTCTACGGTTTTGAAAATAATTTGCCGTAATTCTCGGTCAATATGGGAGAACTGCATGTCTGGCAGCAGTTGGTTCAAGGCTCGGCGCACAGCGTCCATCGAACTCTGCCCCTTGCGGTACTCAAGATCCATCGCCCACTGCTCCAAAGAAATCAGGACTGCATCCGACGAGAACATCGTTGCGACCCCCTGCGCACGTGGCACGCGTGAGCGCTCGTCAGGGAATGTAGACCTGGACTTTGCTGCGGTTGGACGTCGTGAGACCCCATAACCTAGTACAAAATAGTTACGCTCCGCCTTCGAAAGGGCAGCGTCCAAGGCTTCTAAAGAAGAGTGATTTCGCGTGAAAATTTGCCGGAGACCGTCGCCACGATTGATTTCCAACGCGATCTCGCGGGTTTCCCCCTTGGCCGTGACTAACGTCCCTTTGATCACGCATTTGTTAGCCCCGTTGCGTATCCAAGCATCGGGCTCACCCAGAAGGTCAGGCAGAGCCTCACTGCCGGCGAGCAATAGCGCAATGGCGCGCAGTGCAGAACTTTTGCCGCAGCCGTTTTCACCCAACAGCAGCGTCCATCGGCGGGCGCCAGCACCCTTCGACCGGAAATCAAGGTCCAGAGACTTTATTGAACGCACGTTGCTTAACGAGACTTGTAACAGAAACATTGTAGAACCTCTCCCACTTTGGGATCGTTGTGACCCCTTAGCGACCGACTTGCTCGTTGGGCGTGCAGAATTCAAAAAAGCATAGTGAATTCGAACGCCAACGGCCAAACACAGAGTTTCTCACATCTTAGCAGTCCGCTGTTGTAACAGCGCGATTGGTTCATAACCCCGTCAGATCTCCTTCAGTCTCAAGCTCATCCTCAACCGAATTGCCTCTGCTCGACTCATCCGCGCCCAAGATTGGAAAAGGTAATGACTGCTCAGCGCTTGGTGCGTAGGGTTGCCCATAAAATGGGGCTGCCTATGACTCACCACATTTTCTGTAGCCTTACCCCAAAAAGTTCAGCAACCCATCACGAGCCATCAAAAAGCCACCTATACTCATGTAGATTAAAAATACCAAACCCTATCGCCCGCGTCAGTAGGCTGTAAGGGTTAAGGGGGTTGCGGTGAATTGAAATATGCGAGAGATGGCTTGCACCCGGTTATTCGAGTCCAGGAATCGCTCCGACGCTATTCGCTTGCGCTGATGCCAATAACATCCAGAGGTTAGGGAATGCAGATGCGCTTATCATGGATTGTGGCTGCGGTTTTGCTTGGTTGTGCGGGCCCACTACCAGTCCTTGCCCAGGACTCGTCAGCAGAAGAGACTGATTTGCGCGCGCCGGGAGCGCAGGTCCCGGCGGCGCAAGAATGGTGGCGCACCGCAGAAGTGGACGGCAAACAGCTGCCAGTATTGACCGAACCATGGTTCGATACGTTACGAAAGGCTAAAGCAGGCCACTATGACAAAGCCACGGGTATCCTGTGGAGTGAACCCGATCGAACAAAAATCTCCCCCCCTGTCGCTCTGAATACAGCCCAGAATTACTGTCAACGTTTGGACAGTCGCCTGCCAACACGCCACGAAATGGATTCCATCCAAGATGTCCGGCGCGTGGCTCCTACGATTGATCTAGCGGTTATGACAGGTGCTGTCTCCGCGCCGTATTGGACGATGACCCCAACACGTCATGAGGGTACATCTAATTGGGTGGTAAATCTGTCGGATGGGAGGGCCTACGAAGTTAATGTGGCTAAGTCCCTCGCCAATTTTTTCTGTGTCTTTGATTTTCGTGCCCCCCCTCCTGCCGTCCATTATGCCGATCAAGATTTAACGGTTATGGACAACGCGACTGGGCTGGTCTGGCAAAAAGACACAGTGACTGCTCTCGACTACCATGCCTTAGCTGATACATGCGTTGGCTCCACGATCAGCGGAAAACAATGGCGCGTTCCTACATGGAAGGAGCTCTCCTCGTTACTCAGTGCTGCTTATAAAGCCCCCTATTTGGATCCGCTGTTTCGTGGCGAGACAGCGCTAGTGAGTAGTACGCCGGCCGTCGAGCGTGGACTTAACTTTCGTTATGTGAACTTTCAGACGGGTACAAGCGGTGCAGCAATGCTGTCGGCAACCCGCTGCGTGGAACAGGCTTTGCCGAAATCGGTAACGTCAGGGCGGACATTCAAGGGCAACGTGTCGATCAGCGGACCGGACCCAGTCCTTGGCGCTCGCGCACTCCAACAGCTTGAGGCTGGCATGTACGCGGTGATTGACGGGAATCTGGAAATCACCGGTGTCTCCAGTGCGTCCATCATTTTGCCTTACCTCAGAAAGGTCACGGCAATATCGTACTGAACAACATGAAGGCGAGCTGGCTGTCATTTCCAGCGCTTGAAACAGTGGGCGGCTCAGTCGAAATAGCCGAAAACGCAAAACTGTCAGCCCTATGGATGCCGTCACTTACCGCGGTGGACGGATCGTTCGCCATCACGCGTAATCCTCAGCTCGGTGCGTCGCAGCCCGCTGGAGATGCAGAGCACGTCATCTCGGTGGACCTGCCCGCTCTGCAACGTATAGGCGGCGACTTCACCCTGGAGTTCAACACGCAGTTGAAGTCACTGACCCTTTATAAACTGCGAGAGGTAGGGCGAGGTCTAGGGATCGTGTCCAATACTGCGATGTGGCAAATAGTAATGACTAGCCTGGGCTCCGTTGGACTGGCTTGTCGGAACCATGATGATTTCTGTGGTGACCTTTCTATTCAGAACAACGGTCGACTGGTGGGGGTATTTCTACCAGCGCTCGCCACCCTTCAGTACGATTTCAGGGTAAGTGGCAATTCGGCTCTGGTGACCCTGCAGGAGCGTATACAGAGCGTTTCTGGCTTTTATGCGCAAGATAATAAGAGTCTCTGTGAGCGCAAGACCCTTGACCCAATCTTGTCGCGTATGTGGAAACTCGGCCGTTTCCCCGATAAGGTCTCAATTCAAAGAAACAGTACCCAGGAGGGCTGCGCTACTCGGTGTCCGAATGAGTCGGCAGGCGTGTGCCAAATCTTTGAGGACAAAACATCGCATCGAAGTTCCACCGAGGCGCGCCAACCCGGCGACGGAGTGTTATAGATTCATGGCCTCACGCTCAAACTGAACTAGACCTCAAAGCGCATTGAAGTTATGACTCGTGTTCGAGCTTCTAATGATTCGTTTGACTGGTAGCTGTCGAAAATCTCCCCTTTAACACATGGGCCAAAAAATTCGGACTGACGATAGATCCTCTTTAAGAACGAGACAATCGCGCGGCCAGCTCATGCTACGCCAATGTCCGCTGACGCTTGTTAGCAACAAGCCCAGGTAGCCCCGATCTTCAAGGCTACGCCGCCGCTCCTGCAGCGCTGACCTCGCCAGTTCGCTCACTGCGTCCCCCGCGCGAACGCTCATCGCTCCTTGATGATGGATGCCCTCCCCTACCCAGATCTAACGATCCACAACCCCAACGGGACTCACGTCCCTTCGGGGTTCGGTGTGTCTCGTTTTTTGCTCATCCTCTGGAGGCACAAAATGACCACTGAATCGCCCCTTGGTTTCGTAGAAGCCTCCAAGCCCAGTAAACCAATTACGCGGATGCAAATATTTGGTCGAAGACAGCCGATCAGAGTCGCTGCTCTCGAGCGAAAGCGGATTAGCTTGTCCTTGATGAGCCATGCACCCTCCCTCCAGATCCAATGAGGAGTTACACCATAAGCGTCTGGTGAAGTCGTCTGGACAAAGCAAATGGTCTAAATACGATCAGATTTCACGAAAGAGTGACTCGCCAGTTTGCATTTTCGGTTATTGACACAGTGCTCAAATCTCCAGATTATCAATCAATGACCCCTACAAATCTCGTTAGCATGATGCTCCCCTTGATGACTGCCTTTGGCGGGCCATAGGGCGATGCGCGCTTAGAACAGAAGCATCGACCATAAGCCCCGCCAGAAATGGATGGGGCTTTTTCATTCCCCTTCCAACTCGTTGATGACAAGGAGAGTGAAAATGCTGTTGATTCGCCCAGCCAAACGTACTGACGCCGAGGCCGCGTTAGATATACGCCTCCAGGCGATCCGGCATCAATGCATTACCGTCTATACCGCTGAGCAAGTAATGGCGTGGACTGATGTGCCGCTCACAGACCGATATCGGGCTTGGGTGGAAAAGGAGTACCACGTTGCCTGGTTGGGCGAGACACCGGTCGCAACAGGTCTGATTGATTTTCAATCTGGAGAGATAGGCGCTATTTTCGTTTTGCCTGCATTCATGGGACAGGGGATTGGCAAGGCAATGCTCCTATACCTTGAGCGACTGGCCTTTAAAGCCGGAATCGTCGACATCCATTTAGATGCTACCCCTAACGCAACCGCGTTCTACCGTCGGTGTGGCTATCACGCAGATAATCAAGCTATCTATACCTCGCCCTCCGGTCTTGAGCTGGCTTGTACACCGATGCGGAAACAGTTGGCCAGTGAAGAGCTAATGGACGTCACGCGGGCGACAAGCAGGCTGCCAAACTCAGGCTGAGTAAGTCAGTCCGGCATCCATTGATGCGGCAGCAGATGCTCAATCTCACTGGCTTTCTGCGTCGGCAACCGCGTCAGCACATCTTTGAGATAAGCATACGGATCGTGCCCATTCATGCGTGCAGACTGGATCAAACTCATGATCGCGGCCGCTCGTTTGCCGCTGCGCAGAGACCCGTCGAACAACCAATTGGAGCGCCCAAGCGCCCAAGGCCTGATCGTGTTCTCGACAGGGTTGTTGTCGATGGGCACGGCACCATCACCCAGGTAGCGCGTCAGCGCTACCCAGCGGTTCAGGCTGTAGTCCAAGGCATTGGCAATCGCCGAGCCTTCTGGCACAAGCTCGCGTTGAGCCAGCATTCATTCATGCAACTTTGCTGCGACGGGAACCGCTATTTCCTGACGTAATCGCCGGCGGTCTTCATCGTTCATTTCTTTGGCTTGCCGCTCGATCTCGTACAGGCCGCCGATTGAGTGCAGTGCCTGTTCGGCCAACTGGCTTTTGTTTGCCACATGCAGGTCAAAGAACTTGCGGCGAGCGTGAGCCATGCAGCCGATTTCGGTGATGCCCAGCTCGAAGCTGGCCTTGTAGCCCACGAAGTCATCGCAGACCAGCTTGCCGTTCCACGTGCCAAGGAAGTTACGTGCATGTTCGCCAGCACGGCTGGGGCTGAAGTCGTAGACCACCGCCCTCAGTACCGAGAACGGCGTGGTGCAATAAGCCCAGACATACGCTCGGCGCGTTTTCCTCTCGCCGGGGGCCAGCATCTGCACCGGCGTTTCATCGGCATGCACGACTCGTTGGGCGAGTACGACTTCCCGCAGTGCATCCACCAGCGGCTGGAGTTGCACGCCAGTTTGGCCCACCCACTGAGCCAGTGTTGAGCGCGGGATCGCCAGGCCTGCACGGCCAAAGATCTTTTCCTGCCGGTACAGCGGTAAATGGTCGGAGAACTTGGCCACCATCACATGGGCCAGCAGACCGGCAGTAGGGATGCCCTTGTCGATGACTTGGGCGGGCACCGGCGCCTGGATCAGCGTTTCGCACTGGCGGCAGGCCCACTTGCCACGTACATGCTGCTCAACGGTGAACACGCCCGGTGTGTAATCCAGCTTTTCGCTGACGTCTTCGCCGATGCGCTGAAGCTGGCAGCCGCAAGCGCACTGGGTGTTCTCTGGCTCGTGACGAATGACGGTGCGTGGGAACTGCGGCGGCAGCGGCGCGCGCTTGGGCTTTTGGCGGGTTTCGTCTGGCGTCGGGGCAGGACGAAGCGCGTCCAGTTCTGCCTCGATGGCCTCAAGGTCGGTGTTGAGCAGGTCATCCAGCAAACTGCCTTGAGCTGGGCTGATCTGCTCGCTGCGTTTGGCGAACTTGTGGCGTTTGAGGATGGCAATTTCGTGAGAGAGCTGTTCGATGATCGTCTCTGTTGGCGCTGATGCGATTTTGACCCAGGTTACTGATTTTATCTGATCCATGTGCAGCCTCTGGAATCCCACGCAAGGTCATGATTGCTGAGTATTCGAATGGGTCAATGACTTCCGGCGGTTTGGGTCAAAATCGCATCAGCGCCAACATCGAGAGCACCAAGACGATGATCGATCGGGTTGAAGCGCAGTTCGACATCAAGCCGCAACGCCTCATCGGCGATACCGAGTACGGTACAGCGCCGATGTTGGCCTGGCTTGTGGAGGAAAAGGACATCGAACCTCACGTGCCGATGCGGGACAAAACCGAGGCCAAGCAATCCAACCTAATATGGAGATCCACTGAGAGCCATCCGAATCCAACTGGATCTCTGTCAGAAAATCGCCAGTCGCGATCGCTCGCACACCCGGTTCAAGTGGGGGCAACATTGGGGGCATATTTGAAATTTTTCTGCCTGAAAATACCGTCCTAGAGCCCAGTCAAAATGTTTTTTGGGGGTCCGGATAGTCTTTAGTGGAATTCCACCAAACTCCACGAAATACCCTAATAACAAGTACTTACAGCGGAAAAACTCACTAAATACCGCTGTTTTCAAACGAAAAACCAGCGATGCCTTCATCCGTTCGCTGACCGATCCCGGCAAACACGCCGACGGCGAAGTCCATAGTCTCTACTTGGCGGTAAGGGCGTCTAGCAAGATTGGAAAATCCCCTTCTAGGTTCTGGCGATTTAAGTATCGACTGCATGACAGCCGTTTTTCCATCGGTGCTTACCCCGACACCAGTCCGAAGGAGGCGCGCGGCAGTGCCCGCAGTGCCCGCTGCGACGTGGCTAACCACACCCCCCCCCGCTCAAGGCCAAGACCACGACCAAGACCAAGACCAAGACCGCCAAAATCGAAGCACACCCGCTCAACGAAGAACGTACTTTCGAGTACCCGACAACGCAGAAGCCCACCGGTCGTCAACCGCTACTGGGGCCTGATTGTTCGTCCTGGATTTCGGCTTCAACCGGGGTGGCGGCTCCTTCTTCCTGATAGCGGGCCATCTAGCGCACTGATTGCTTGGCGCAAGCACCTTACAAAGTGTTTTTGCTGGACGCGTACGGTGTGTTCGCCATCTGGTTACCCTCTTCCACCCTGATTTTGTCGGATAGGCAGCCGCCATGCCGAGCCAGGCAAGCCGGTTTCGGTATATGACCCATTTCCCTGCATACCTTCTGTTGACGGCCTTTCCAATAACCAGCATATTCTTGCTCGGTTTAGCTCGTTCATGATCGTTTATGCAGGATTCAATATGATGACCTCCCCATTTGAGACGCTTCCAGGTGAACGCCAGCGTGTGATCGAGGAACGCCTCGTTCGCTACGGCCGGGTGATCGCCACTGATCTGGCCGGCGAGTTCGGTGTGTCCGAGCACTCCATAAGACGTGATCTGGGCGTCCTGGCAGCTGCGGGCCTTTGCAAGCGGGTATACGGCGGCGCAATCCTGATGCGTGAATCGGAGGATCCGTTGGAGGTTCGCGTTCTTCAGGACTGGTCGCGCAAGGGCAGTCTTGGGCAGGCTGCGGCCGCGTTTTTGACCGCTGGGCAACATGTATTCATTGACGCAGGTTCAACGAACATGGCGATCGCCTGTGCAATTGACCCGCAGTTGCAGTTGACGGTGACCACCAACTCGCCATTGATTGCCGTCCAGTTGATGAAGCTGCAACGCGTCGAGGTCGTTCTCCTGGGGGGCCGCGTACACCCGGTCACCGGCGGCGTGACAGGTTTGAGGGCCGTCCAGCAGCTGCAGCAGTTCAACTACGACTGTTGCTTTATCGGCGCCTGCGCCATTGACCCTGACAATGGCGTAACGGCCTTTGAACTGGAGGACGCCGACTTCAAACGCGCCGTCGTCGCGGCGAGTGGTCAGCTGATTGTCGCTGTAACCAATGAGAAATTATCCAGCGTCGCCCATTATCAAGTGGCGCAATGTGCCGAAGTCACAGCGCTGGTTGTTGAACACGATGCTCCACGCGAAAGGCTGGAGCCGTTTCTGGCCCGGATCTCCAACGTCGCGACTGCACGCAAAGGTGGCTAGCCACCTCTGCGGTGACGCCTGGATTCGGTGCTGCGAAACCAAGGACCGGTCGTGAGGATTTCCCCGTCTGCAACCGCCCATCTTGAGCAACGTGCTGGCCTGATCATTACCCAGGATGGTGCCTGCACCCAACCCTGAGCAGCACCCGCTGACCTGACAATGCAAATAAATCGCGCTTGCTCGCCATCGTGGTATGTCGGTCAATAGACAGGCTGACCGACACACCGCAATCCAGAACAATTCCATGCACACATGTTTATCGCGTTCAATCCTCGAGCGCGAACACGCTGCATGCGCTGCTGCTCTAGCGGCGCAGCGGCTACCTGCACTCAAAGTCAAAATCAATCTGCGCAAAGCGCCCTTTCACACCGAAACGCCTGGCCGATGTTTCGATCGCGCAAGCTCACATCAAAAAATAAAGATTGAATACTCACAAAAAATGTTATTTAAATAACACAAAATAAACACCGCCGAGGCTTCCATCGGCGCTGGTGAGGTCAAAATAATAATGAGCAAGATTGCAGTCATCGGCAGCAACATGGTCGACCTGATCACTTACATCGAACGCATGCCCGCCCAGGGCGAAACGCTCGAAGCGCCGCGTTTTGCCATGGGGTGCGGCGGCAAGGGCGCCAATCAGGCAGCCGCTGCGGCGCTGCTGGGCGCCGACGTGCTGATGCTCAGCAAGGTCGGCGACGATGCTTTCGCCGATACCACCCTGGCCAATTTTCAACGGCTGGGCATTGATACGCGCTTCGTCGAACGGGTACCGGGCGTGTCGAGCGGTGTGGCGCCGATCTTCGTCCAGGAAAACTCCCACAACAGCATCCTCATCGTCAAAGGTGCCAATGCCCACCTGAGCCCGGCGGATATCGACCGTGCCGAGGCGCAGTTGCGCGATTGCACTTTGATTGTGCTGCAACTGGAAGTCGAGCTGGCGACCGTTTACCACGCCATTGCCTTCGCCCACCGGCATGCCATCCCGGTGCTGCTCAATCCGGCCCCGGCTTTGGCCGGCCTGAGCCGCGAGCACCTGGCGAAGCTGGATTTCCTGATCCCCAACGAGAGTGAGCTGGCACTGATCAGCGGCCAGCCGGTGACCTGCGCCGAGGAGGCGGCTCAGGCTGCACGTCAATTGGTCGCGCTGGGCGTACGCCACGTCATCGTCACCCTGGGCGAACAAGGGGCGCTGTACGTCGGCGCCGAAGGCGAGTGGCAGACGCCAGGGGTCAAGGTTCAGGCTCGTGACACCACCGGTGCCGGTGACGCCTTCATTGGCTGCTTCGCCCGGCACTGGAGCCAGGACGGCAATATTCGCCAAGCCATGCACCAGGCAGTGGCCTACTCCGCCTGCTCGGTCACCGGCTTGGGCACGCAATCCTCTTACCCCGATGCACCCACGTTTGCGCGATTCCTCGATGCATCGGCCAACTGACACTCACCTGCATTTCGCGGAGAACAATAATGAATAAGCCTGCGCTGCAACAAACCCCGGACGGGTTCTACCTGAACCGCACGCCGTGGTTCGCCTTCCTCCTGCTCTGCAGTATCTTCGCTCTTTGGGCGGCGGCCGCGAGCATGAACGACGTGCTGATCGCGCACTTCAAGAAGGCCTTCCTGCTCAGCGACTTCCAGACTGCTTTCGTCCAGTCGGCGTTCTATCTGGGCTACTTTTTTGTCGCCATTCCAGCGGCAATGGTGGTGCGCCGCTTCAGCTACAAGACCACCATCCTCATCGGCCTGATGCTGTACCTGTTCGGCTGCGCCCTGTTCTTTCCGGCAGCGTCGACCGCCAAGTACGGCATGTTCCTGATGGCGCTGTTCGTTATCGCCGCCGGCCTGTCGTTTCTCGAGACCGCGTGCAACACCTATTCGACACTGATGGGCCCACGGGAAACCGGTACACGGCGCCTGAACATCTCGCAGACCTTCCACCCATTCGGTGCCATGACCGGGGTGTACGTCGGCAGCTTCGTGATGTTCAAGGACACCGACGCCACGCGCGAACAGTTGACCCAGATGAGCGCCAGCGATGCGGCGGTGCAGCAATTGCAAATGATCCAGTCGACCCTGCTGCCGTACAAATGGATGATCGCGGTACTCATTTTGATGTTCATTCTGATCGCCATCACCCGTTTCCCCGCGTGCAAGGGCAACGGCACCGTCAGCGAACCGCGGGCGAGCATCGGTCAGAGCCTCGGCCGCCTGCGGCGCAATCCACGCTTCTGCTTCGGTGTACTGGCGCAGTTCCTCTACGTGGGCGCGCAGGTCGGGGTGTGGAGTTTCACTATTCGCCTGGCCATGCAAATGGGCGGCATGAACGAGCGCAGTGCATCGTGGTTCCTGCTGACCACCTTTGCCGCCTATTTTATCGGCAAGATGATCGCCAACCTGCTGATGCGCAAAATGCACCCGGCCAAAGTCCTCGCGGTGTATGGCGTGCTGTGCATCGTGCTGCTGGCCTACACCATCCTGGTGCCGAACATCACTGCGGTGTATGCCGCCGTGGGGGTCAGTGTGTTTCTCGGGCCTTGCTGGCCGACCATCTATGGTCTGACCATTGACGGGCTCGGCGAGGACACCGGTGTCGGCGGCTCGTTGCTGGTGATGAGCATCGTCGGCGGTGGCGTGATGCCGATCTTCCAGGGCCTGCTCAGCGATGCCAATGGCGGCAACATGCAGATTGCCTATAGCGTGCCGCTGCTGTGCTTCGTGGCCATCGTGATGTACGCAGTGCACTGCATGCGTCAGCCGCAACCGGTGCTGGGTGGCTCGGCCAAGGCGGTGGCGCAATGAGTAGCGAAGCGTTGCGCCTGCCGCTCTACCCACAGCTCTGGGACCAGACCAGCCGGTTGCTGCTCGAGTCAGCGAATTTCAGCGTGCGTGCCTGGACCTACCCCAGCGGGGTCAAGGCGCTGTCACTGGAAAACAGCCGCGGCAAGCTGGTGATCCTGCCCTGGCAGGGGCAGATGATCTGGTCGGCCGAATTCGACGGCGTTGATTTGACCATGCTCAATATGTTCACCCAGCCGCGGCCCAGTGCCAGCGTGATCGGCACCTATGGCTGTTTCATGTTTCACAGCGGCCTGCTGCGCAACGGTTGCCCAGGGCCCGAGGATGATCATGCGCTGCACGGCGAAATGCCCTGCGCGCCGATGGACGATGCCTGGCTGCAAGCAGGCGAAGACGGGCACGGCGCTTATCTGCGCCTCGGCGGCACCTGTGAATACGTGCAGGGCTTCGGCGATCATTACCGGGCCAGCCCGAGCGTGACCCTGCGCCCGGCCAGCGGGCTGTTCGAGATCGGCATGCAGGTGGTCAATCTGGCCGGCAAGGCCATGGACCTGATGTACATGGCGCACATGAACTACGCCTACGTCGACGGCGCCCGCCTCACCCAGCCCCTGGGCTGCGAGCGCACACGGGTGCGCGCCAGCGTGCCGGCCCATGTGCGGCCGACGCCGGCCTGGAGCGCCTATATCGCCGAACTCAGCCAGGACCCGACCCGCCTCAAGGTGCTCGACTCGCCCACGCTGTATGACCCGGAGATCGTCTGCTTCTTCGACGACGTACGCAGCGACGCTCAGGGACAGGCGCACTTCTTCCTTGATCACCCCGACGGCGCGGCGTTCTACACCCGCTACAGCCCCCGGCAGTTTGAACATGCCGCGCGCTGGATCCTGCATAACACCGATCAGCAGGTGGCGGCCTTCATCTTGCCAGCCACCTGCGAACCGGAGGGCTACCGCGCCGAACTCGCCAAAGGCAACGTGCGCAGCCTCGCACCCGGCGCCAGCGCCGAGTTCAGCCTGACCACCGGTTACCTGAACGCACCCGAACGCCGGGCGCTGCAACCGTGATGCGTCTAAAGCAGAAGCTGCGCGCCGCTGGCCTCAATGGCTTCGCGGTAGCTACGCGGGATTTTCTTGTCGCTGACCACGCAATGGAAATCGCTCAGGGCACCGAAGTGCGCAGTGCGTACGGCGTCGAACTTGGAGTGATCGGCCAACAGCAGGCTTTGCCGGGCCTGGCGCATGACTTTCTGCTTGACCTCCACCTCGTGGAAATTGAAGCAAGTGACACCGCAGTCCAGGCTGACCCCGGCTGCCGAGACAAAGGCCCAGGTCAGGCGCACGCCATCGAGAATGCTGGTTTCGGCATGGCTCTCGAAGACCTGGTTCTTGCGGTGGAATACGCCGCCGCACAGGACGATGCTGCAGTTGGGTTTCTGCTGCAGCTTGAGCAGCACGTTGAGCGAGTTGCACACCGCGGTGAACTCCAGCTCGTCGGGGATGAAGTCGACCACGAAGGGGATCGTCGTGCCACAGTCGAAAAATACCGTGTCGCCGGGCCGGATGAAAGTGGCGGCCAGTTTGCCGATGCGGCGCTTCTCCTCGACGTGGCGGGTGTCCTGCTCGCTGACCCGGTAATCCCCCGGTTCAGGATCATCGTGGGCACGGGTGATGTAGCCGCCCAGCAGTCGTAACTGCTCGGGGTGCCGGCTGAGGTCGCGACGCAAGGTCATTTCGGACACCTCGAGCAGCGCCGCCATCTCCCGCAGATGAATGGCTTTCTGATCTTGCAGGGCCTGTTGAATCTGTTTGATGCGGTCGATTTTCTTGACGTCCATTGGCATCCCGGCAATCCGTTAGTGGTGTCGCTAGAGTAACACCAAGTGTTAATTTTATAACTTACGGGTATCCACCCAAGTGTTTTTAATGATGACAGGAATCCCTTGATGAATTCGCTCGAACCCGCTGCACTGGCCCAGGCCATCGATCACACCTTGCTGGCGGCGGATGCCAGCCGGGAGCAGATTGCCACACTTTGCGGCGAAGCCCGAGAACACGGCTTTTACTCAGTGTGCGTGAACTCCAGCCAGGTGCCTTTTGCCGCTCGACAACTGGCCGGGTCTGCCGTGAAGGTCTGTGCGGTGGTGGGCTTTCCGCTGGGCGCCGGGCTGAGTGCCAGCAAGGCGTCGGAAGCAGCCCTGACGATCGCCGCCGGAGCTCAGGAAATCGATATGGTGC
The DNA here is from genome assembly GCF_023278085.1 of Pseudomonas syringae. Classification (NCBI taxonomy): domain Bacteria; kingdom Pseudomonadati; phylum Pseudomonadota; class Gammaproteobacteria; order Pseudomonadales; family Pseudomonadaceae; genus Pseudomonas; species Pseudomonas syringae. The sequence continues at coordinate 2,867,336 of NZ_CP066265.1, forward strand.
TGAACATCGGCTGGCTCAAGGACGGCCTGTTCGATGAGGTCCGCGACGACATCGCCGCGGTGCTGCAGGCCTGTGGCAAGGTGCCGCTCAAGGTGATCCTGGAAACCTGCCTGCTCGATGAGGCGCAGAAGGTGCGCGCCTGCGAGATCTGCCGCGAGCTGGACGTGGCATTCGTCAAGACCTCCACCGGCTTCAGCCGCAGCGGCGCGACGCTCGAAGATGTGGCGCTGATGCGCCGGGTGGTAGGCCCTGACATCGGCGTCAAGGCGTCTGGCGGGGTGCGTGACGTAGCCACGGCCAGAGCGATGATCGAAGCCGGCGCAACACGCCTGGGCACCAGTTCCGGGATCGCGATCGTGACAGGCGCGGGTACGGGGGCGGGCTATTGAGTCTGCGGGCTTTGACAGCAAAGCCCGCTGCACTTAGCTCAGATCGATCACGCCGGTCATGGCCGTGAAATGGCTTTGCTTGTGCTGAACCTTGTCGAGAATCTGCGCAGGGGTCGACTCGCGAAATACCACCATGTGCCCGACGTCCTTGCCGCCCTCGGTCACGCGTTCGATATCGTTGATCATCCAGGTGGTCAGCTCTTCGGCAGTAATACCCAGTTCGGCCGCTACTCGCTGGTGAAGGCGCTCGGCGTCGTATTGATTGAGTTGATCGCTGTTCATGGGGCTGGTTCCTTCAAGGGGGGTTAAGTTCAGTCCCCGCGAGGGCTCCACAGTTCAGTCGCGTTTGAGCGGGCTGCGAACGACCGGTCACTCCGGCTTTGCACCAGGCTCACTGCACTTCGGGTATTTGCATATTTATCTTGCGCCGGAAGGCTTCAGAGAAGTTGTAAGCCGAGAAAGCAATCAGCCCGAAGGCCGTCACCTGGCGCATTATTAGAGCTGTAGCGTCCGCTTAAAAACAGACACACACCATCGCTCTTGATTCTGGAGTTCGGTAGGTGTGTTTTACTTCGCAAACACCCTTCTATCGCCTGACTTCAACCTTGTAAAACAGATTCTCAATCATAAGCCTGCGTCGATCGGAGGTGACGGCATCTTGAATCTGACTCACCAACCGCAGGTAATACTTGCACCCTTTCTGCGTGCCCAAATCGGATACCGGTTTAGCCGCTTGAGTAAAGCTTTCATACGTACGCGTGCTATTGGCCAGCAGTTCTGCAATGCCTGGCAGCGCCATCGCATCCTCCTGCCTGGCGGGTGGCCAAGCGGGTTCGAATGAGAGATTGTTTTCACTCAGCTTTACAGTGATGAACATCTCCGCCTTACCAGTGACTTCATTTACCCAACACGGCGGTAGGTCACCTCCCCGGCCCTTGTTCAAGCGATTCTGCAAGAATTGAACCTGCCCCCGGAGGTCTTTATTAGCTTTCTGCAAATCAATTGGATTCCCGCCACTGTTCTCCGCCTGCATGAGGCCAACGGCGTGCTTGATCGCTTCTTGGAGCTGGTCGTTCGTCTGGTTTGCGCCTGCCCCAAACGCAGCCGCCAGCATGTCTTCTTGAGCCTTAAGCGCCGCGACACGCTTCACCACATCCGTAGGCTGTAAGTCACTTTCATCAGCAGTCTCGATTACCAGCTTTTTTAACTGCTCAAACGACATCATCGTTTCTAAAATGAGCTGCTTGGCGTCAGCGCCTTTTTTCTGGCTGGCAACATCCATCAATGCCTTTTCGATTGCTGCGAGCGCAGTCAGCTCCTGATCTTTTTGGGTAATAAGCACTTTTAAGCGGTCCAGCTCTGCATTGGCTTTGGATGCGTCCACCAGCTTGCTGATGATCTCATCGGGCTTAAGCACGCCTAACGCCGTCATTCGCGCTTTCAGTGCCTCCGCCGCCTTGTTGATAGCCTTCTCCCGTATCTCCAGATCCTGGAAGACCGCTATTTTCTCACTAAGCGCCTGGTTTTTATGCGTTAACTTAAAAATCTGATATCCCATTAGTAGCAACAATATGAAGCAGATAATGATAAATATCTCGGTCAGCGAGAGCTGAAACACTTGATCATTCTTTCCGCTCATCAGGCGGATCTCGCATCAGCCAAGCTCTCTGGCTCGCCTTGATGGGTGGATGCGCCCTTCTCTACCGTAGAGAGAGTATCAATCTTGTTAATCAACGCAGCCAGCTGACTTTGACTTGTTTCGATTGATAAATGTTGCTGCTCCATTCGCGCTGTAACCCCTTGGTGTTTCTCGTTACTTTCAACCAAGGCCTGAACCAGCGGTGCCAAACTATGCTCAAGACTCTCCGCCAAAACATCCCGGTTAGTCTGACTGACGTCGCGTATCCCCTTAAGAGCATCGGCGATCTCACTGCTTAGGCGTCCTGCCGTATCGGCGCTTTCGATACGGATATTCAGGGCATCCAGCTTGTCTGCAATTCGCTCTACCAATTGCTGACGAGTCTTGATTTCGTTGAGGTATTCTTCTTGCTGTTCGTCCAGCGAGTCCAGATACTCTTTCTGCACACGCTCAACACTGTCCATCGCCTCCTTGCCCTGTAGTCTCATTGCATCAACCAGGCGCTCTTGACTCGTCACAATGGCGCCAACGGCAACCAGATTCTCATCAAGAGTTTGAGTTTTAGCATTCAAATTACGAATAGCGGTGGTGACCTGACGCGTTGCGGTTTTAACACCTTCTGCCAAGGAAGCAACACCTTCATTCACACTGTCCGTTGTGCCTGCCAATGTTTCAATTGATCCACCCAGCTTGCGAGTAAACAGGTCATCAGGAAAGATCATCTGCTCCACACGATCACGTGCCATCGTGCCGAAATCCAATGCATTATCTTCCATCTGCCGTAGCGTGAGAGCGCTTTTTTCGGTCATCTCACTGATCGTGCTCAACAAGTTGTTGCTCGATTGCTGAGTGTTATCAAGTATCAGTGCAAAAGCCTCATTGCTCTGCCGCGTAGCATTAGCAAAGTAAGCGTCAGTGGCACTGATGTTGTGTTCGTAAAGTGCCTTGACCTGCTCCTTCACACTTTGCACCGCTTCGCGGGACGCGACATCTACCTTGTCACGGAAGACTTCGAGTTGTTGGAAAGTATTGTCAAAGGAGATCGCCAGGTTTTCGGCAGCGTTAATTGCACGTTCTTCTACGCTTCTGAGCGCATCATTGGTATCTATACGAAACCCGGTATGAATAATACGCGCCAGCATTCCCAATGCGGTACTGACCATAGCGGCACCGAACCGCGTCGCCATACCATTGAGGTTGTCGCCCATGCTCTCAATATCCAGCAAGCAGATGATGATACTGGCGACAGTGAACAGGAAACCCAAGTAGTAAACCGAATCGGCAAACTTAGCCACGGTGAGTTGCTTGTCCCATTTTTCTCGGACGACATAGCCGATGACCCAGTACGCGACCATCACCGTCAAGGGAAAGACCAACCCTAGCCAAAACGGGTCATTTAACTTCAGGCTGGCGATGGACAAACTGATTTTCAGCAGCACTGCGAGCGCAAAGTAGCTACTGACGCGCTTGATCCACTTATTGAAATCCACTTATAGCCCCTCGACCCGAGAAAAACCTTCCACGGATACTCCGTTATCTTGAAAATATTGCTCCCAGAACATGGACAGTCTAGTGTTCTGCAAGGCTTTCTGATCAGCCGCCAGCAGGTTGATGAGCACACTACTGCCGTGTAAGCCCGGTGCCATAGCGTTTTGCCCATAAGCGGTCTTACGAAAATCCGCGTACGACAGAGGACTCGCCTTATACATACTGAACTCCGGCATGTTCGCCAGCATGTCTGAGTAAATCACTAGCCTACGCTCGCCCGACACATGCGCGCGCTCAAACCCATTGATGCCAACAAGCTGCAACATCTGAAAAATGGGGGAGTTTTTGCTACGCTCTTCAAGCGAGATTTTGTGAACGATGTCGTCAAACGGCTTTACAAATTTTTGGTTAAAATCTCGGTCGACAAATTTTTTGTTATTCATCTGCTGATTCCTGTCCTTCCACTGACCAGGATTGCAGCGCTCAAATAATGGCTTTTCATTAACCCTGAAATCTTCACCGAGCAGAAATACGGAGAGCAGATAGCCTTCGGGGAGTTCTTCTGTGACCATTGTTTTAAGCCGTTGGCCTAAAGCGATTTTCTGAGTAAAAGGGAAAGGTGAGGTGTTGTCAATGAGCACCACGAATTGCCCTTTGGGACCTGTCGACGGGCAAAGCGTTTCCTTATCGAGCGTTTCACGCGTGGCATTGAAATAAACCATCAAGGCAGCCGCAGCTACAGCGACACCACCAACCAGCAAGCCGAGAGTTTTACCGGAAAGCCCTTTTTTCTGAGCATAAATTGCCATCATGCTCTCCCTAAAACGAGTTGCTGCAGCGGCTGTACTTGATCGTATTTCTGATTAAACGACGATTGAATTCGCGCCCTGATCATCTCTAGGTTGGCGAGCATTTCGTTCATTAAGCGTTCTTGCTCAGCCAGCTTTACCTCATCCTTTTCGGTGCCGAAGTCAGGCATGGTGACCTCAACAAATGTCACCGGCTCGTCGAAATAGGCCGGCGGCGGGTTATCGCGAGGGCGGACCATTTCGTTTTCAATCCGATACATACGGACCAGGCTGGTGAGCGTTTCATCGGCCAGTACCATCCGCTCATCCACGACTTTCTTGATGACCGTTTTCTGGCTCATGCCTCGCTTAAAGTTCTGGATGGCTACCGCTGCACGATCAACGTTCTGATCGATCAGGAGAAGGGATTCAAGCTTGCGCTGTTCCAGCACATGCCGCAGCGCCTCAATTGCAAAAACATAGCGGCGTTGAGCGTTTTCGTAAGCCAGGTAAACCCTCGCGTACCCTGGATAACGATCAGTCCAGGTGTAGCCCTTATAGACTGCTGCCACTCCAAAAATGACCGTCAGCGCAAATAAGCCGCATGAACTGAGGTCCTGAAATGGAAGGATCGAATCGTGTAGATAACCACGAATCAACTCGACAGCTGATTGCGATTCATCTTCAAGTTGAGGCAGGACAAAACGGAAATAAGCAGTTCCTAAGCCAACAGTGACCATGCTGAGAACTGCCGCACCGAACGCAAAGTACCCTGCAAACATCCGGGACGCTTTGACATGGTTTTTGTAAGCACTGGCCCGGCCTAAAAAGAAGCATACGAACACGTTGAACGCCGACAGCATTAATGCAGTGACAAACCCACCCAAATATCCGCTTGCCATGCCTTCCGAAAACAAAAAGGCGTTTAGCGCGCCTTCAATGACGGTCATAGCAATCAGCAGTCCGCCATTCTTCCATTTAGTATCTCCATCAGCAGCGTCAGCCACCCTGTGCTGCAGCTTGTTTTTCTCGCGGAAGGTTTCGAGCGCTCGGGCCTTGTCTTCGGCAGCTTGCTGAAGCTCCGTTAACTCGCCGTCCATTTTGGAAATGTCCTGATCGGCGTTTCGCTCAAACTCCTCGCCAAGTGCGATAGTGCGTTTGATGTCGCGGGTCACGTCAATGGTGTCCAAGCGATTGTCCGCGCTTTTTAGGGATCGCTCACCGTACTTAAGAATCTGCTCACGCATTCCGCCCAGCTTGCCCCGAATGCTGTGCTCGACATCTGAAAGCTGGGTCGCAGTACTGGAGGGAACTCCGGCAGCTCCGCGAAGCCTTGCCAGCTCAACGACGCGCAGTTCTCTTTGGATTTTCTCAGGATCAATTTTCGGCAGTACATCGCTATCTGGCTCATCCTTCCGACTGAATAGCTGGACGATGAAAGCCAGGAGCTTTCGAAAAAAACTCATTTATAGAACCGTAACAGGTTAGAAATGGGTGGTATGCAGAGATAGATGGGCACTAGGCTGACGCCAAATTAAGCGCACAGTAATAGGCAGCGTGTCGCGGCCATCCCTGCGCCGGCATCGAGTGATAGCTAAATAATGCCAACGCTCAGAGATAAGGGCAACAAGTCAGTACAGAATTGTACGGTTTTGGACAAATGGTCAGCGCCGCGATTAGCACAATTGGGACACCCACCTTGGCGTAGCCACCCCAGATGCGACGAGGCTACGACGTGTTTTGAGTAACAGCCCTTGGGCACATGTTTTCGGCAATGGTTGCAAACCGGCTAGCTACATCAACTATGCCATCGATAACTCTTCCTGCAGCGTCCAAGGGCACTTCGCCATCCTAGGCAAGCCGAAGCATTTGCGCGCTCTCTGCTCAGTATCAAAGGTACTCAAGGTCTTGGCCTAGAGGCTAAACAGCGGGCTATTGCGTGAGTCACCTCAAGCCAATCGTCGCCAGCGGCTGATGGCGTCAAGCCAGACCTCCAGCCCAATGGTCCGTGACATCCTCGCGTCGCTCCACTAAATTACGCCCCCCCGAAACGCCCTGAGCCTTTCGCGCCTCAAATCTGAAATGCCTCAAATCTGAATAGTGAAATTCAATGCCTGATTCCCAGACCAACGAAGCCCTGACCTCCTCCAAGCTGGAATACGAAAGCGCCATTGGTCTTTCGCAGCACGTGCCGCAAGCCAAGACCATCAGCGAGATGGTGCTTGATGCGTTCCAGACCGCCAAGGAAAGCGAAGAAATCCGTGAGCTGCGTGCCGCTATTCGCCTCGCGCAGGATGAGTACGATGACGACAAAGCCTACGAGTTGATGGGCCAACTGAAGCGCCTCAAGGATGCCGAAGCGGCAGACAGCGCGGCACTGGCCGATCTTGGCGCGCAGTTTCCGATCAGTCGGATCCTGTCCAGCTACAAGAACGACCCGGCGTTTCAGGAGCTGGTCTACGGCCTGGCGCTCAAGGTGCTGAACCAGACGCATCAGGCGATCAGCAACCCGTCTACCGCCAAAAACAAAGCGGCGCGTGCCAAAAAGGAAGCCGAGGTCTACACGATCAGCAAGGACGGCCAGAGTGTCAGCCTGCCGTTGCGCACCCCGCGCTCCCACCTGAATGTTGACCGTGAAGCCCTGGAGTTTCTCGGTTTTACCTTTGTCGGTGAAGGCGATGCAGCCGAACTGCAAGAGACAACCTTCGTCGACAATGAAGGCAGCGAACTGCCGGTGACCCGTAAAAACATCGTCACCGCCCTGCAACAGGGCAAGGCGTTCAACGCTTACAGCATTGCCTGATGACTGAACAGCCACGCCTTAAAAACCCTCAAAGCAGTCTTTAAGTGCCAGAATCTTTGCAGGTTCTTTTTGGAGATCACCATGCTTCGTGCATTTGAGAAATGGCTCGACCCCTTCCCGCCCGATGAAGTACCGCCACCGCCCGACGGCCTGACGCGGTTTCTCTGGGCCTGCACGCGGGGTGCTCGTGGCTATATCCTTGCGCTTGCGCTGCTCAGTGCCGGTGTATCGCTCTACGAGGCCTGGCTGTTTTCTTTCCTCGGGCAGGTCGTGGATTTGCTCTCGACCTGGCAGGCCGGTGGTGAGACGGCCTTGCAGGAGAGCCGCGTACTGTGGAGCATCAGTATTATTTTGCTGGCCAGCATCGCGCTGGTGGCGTTGCGCACCATGGTTCAGCATCAGGTGTTGGCGATCAACCTGCCGCTGCGGCTGCGCTGGGATTTCCATCGCCTGATGCTGCGGCAGAGTCTTTCGTTCTTTTCCGATGAGTTCTCCGGCCGGGTCACGACCAAGGTGATGCAGACGGCGCTGTCCGTGCGCGATGTGCTGTTCACCCTCATCGAAATCGCACCGGGGATCGGTGTGTACTTCATCGCGATCATCGCCCTGGCCGGAGGCTTCGACCTGAAACTGATGCTGCCTTTCATTGCCTGGATCGTGTTGTTCGGGCTGGCCATGCTGTACTTCGTACCCCGCCTGGGCAAGGTCGGGCAGGAGCAGGCCAATGCGCGGTCATCGATGACCGGGCGTATCTCCGATGCCTACACCAACATCACGACCGTGAAACTGTTTTCCCACTCGAAACGTGAAGCGCATTTCGCGCGCGCAGCGATGGAGGATTTCAAGCAGACCGGCTTGCGCCAGATGCGTCTGGTCAGCCAGTTCGAGATCGTCAATCAGGCACTGGTGGTCGCACTGATCATGGCCGCTGGCGGCTATGCCCTGTGGCTGTGGCATCAGGGTCAGGTCGGCACAGGTGCTGTGGCGGCCATCACCGCCATGGCGCTGCGCATCAATGGCATGTCGCACTGGATCATGTGGCAGATGACCTCGTTGTTCGAGAACATCGGCACCGTGCAGGACGGCATGGCCACCCTGACCCGCGGCCCCAAGGTGCAGGATGCGCCCGACGCAACTGCCCTGATCACCACAGGTGGCGCAGTAACCTTCGACAATGTGGGCTTTAACTACAATGGCGAACGTCAGGTACTCGACAACCTCAGCCTGAGCATTCGTGCGGGCGAGAAAATCGGGCTGGTGGGCCGCTCGGGTGCAGGGAAATCCACGCTGATCAATCTGCTGCTGCGCTTCTACGATGTGGACGAAGGTGAGATTCGCATCGACGGGCAAAACATCGCGCATGTCACCCAGGACAGCCTGCGCAGCGCCATCGGCATGGTCACTCAGGACACTTCCCTGCTGCACCGCTCCATCCGTGACAACATCGCCTATGGACGACCCGACGCGACCGACGCGCAAATCCGCAGTGCCGCCGCCAATGCGCAGGCCGACGGGTTCATCAGCCAGTTAAGCGACAAGCAAGGTCATAGCGGCTATGACACGCTGGTGGGTGAGCGCGGTATCAAGCTTTCGGGCGGCCAGCGTCAACGGGTTGCGATTGCCCGTGTGATGCTGAAAAACGCTCCGATCCTGTTGCTTGACGAGGCCACCAGCGCCCTGGATTCGGAGGTCGAAGTGGCCATTCAGGAAAGCCTCGATGAAATGATGCAAGGCAAGACCGTGATTGCCATCGCCCATCGATTGTCCACGATTGCGGCCATGGACCGGCTGATCGTCATGGATGACGGGCGCATCATAGAACAAGGCACCCATGCCGAACTGCTCGGGAAGAATGGTGTTTACGCACGGCTTTGGCATCACCAGAGCGGCGGATTTCTGGGCGAGGATCAGGGCGTGGCCGCAGACCACTAACCCAGTTCACTGTCTTTGATGTTTGCAATCGGCCCGAGGATAGCCGGATCAAAGTCACGGATTGCCTCGCCTTCGAGCAGCAACCGTGGAAGGTCCGGGTTTGCCAGCGCGGCCTTGCCCACTGCGATGAGGTCTGCACCATCGCGATGTGCCTGTTTGGCTTTTTCCGGATCGTGTAAGCCGCCATTGGCGATCAGCGCAACATCGGGTGCGTAGCGACGGGCCAGTCTGACCAGGCTGGCGTCACCCTGAGCAAAGGCTGGCTGCCAGGCCTCGTGCTCGGTTACATGGATGTAATCGACTCCGGCATCGGCCAGCGCGCTGAAAATAATACCTGCATCGCGCTCGCCGCCCGCCCATTTGTGCTGAAAGTCGTTGACCTTGCCTTGGGAAATACGCACGCCAACCAGCGCCCGCCCGGCAACCTTTTTTACCTCAGCGATGACATCGAGCGTAAGGCGCAGACGCTGAGCAACATCACCGCCCCATTGATCTGTCCGCTGATTGGTGTAATCGGTCAGAAACTGATCGAGCAGATAGCCGTTCGCGCCATGAATCTCGACACCGTCAAACCCCGCAGTCCCGATAGCCAGTTGCGTGGCACGGACGAACCCCTGAATGACATCGGCGATATCCTTGTCACTCATTGCCCGAGGGACCCGGTAGCGGCCTTCGCCGTAATAGAACGCCATCTGTTCGCCTTTCGGGCGAATGGCCGAGGGGCCAGCGGCGTCGTTGACGAAGCGATTTGCCTGACTGAGCGCCCCTGCGTGCATGATTTGCGCAATCACGGCACTGCCATGACGATGAACGGCATCGGTCGTGGCGCGCCACGCCAAGGCTTGCTCGTCGTCGGTGATACCCGGCTGGAACCGGTATCCTTGGGAAAAACTTTGATCGGTGTAGTTTCCCTCGGTGATAATCAGACCGAAACCGCCTTTGGCGAATCGCTCGTAATACCGGGCCATGGAAGATGTGGCACTGCCCTGCTCCGTCGCGCTTACCCGCGTCATGGGCGCAAGCACGAACCTGTTCTTCAGTGTCAGGCTGCCTATATCGAACGGCGCTGAAACCTGTTTGTTTATCTCGCTCATGCTGGAAAACCTCACCGTGCAGATTGCCTGCGATTTGCCCGCAGTCATTGACAGAACCTGCACGACAGTAAGTGCTGAGGCAGCCCATTGGAACCCAGCCGTCCAGATAAGGCGCTTTAACGGAAATGGATAGAATCTGTGCAAATTTCTGACATAGAAGTATTCGTGGCCATTGCTTCCAGCAAGAGCCTCTCCGAAGCGGCCCGGCGACTGGGCTTGTCGCCTATGGCGGTTTCCAGACGCCTGGCTTCGCTGGAAAACGACGTGGGTGTGAGGCTGGTTCACCGCACAACCCGCTCGGTATCACTGACGCCGGAAGGCGAAGTTTTTCTGCCGCACGCCAAAACGATGCTGGAAGCCAGCGAGACGGCCCGGGCCATGCTGAAAGCAGATGCAGGCAGTGCCAGCGGCGTGTTGCGAGTCACTGCGCCAAGCGTATTTGGTCAGACAGTCATCATGCCGCTGCTGCCCGTATTGATGCTGGAAAACCCGGCCTTGCGTATCGACCTGACGCTGTCAGACAGTATCGTCGACATCGCCGGGCTGGGCATCGATGTCGCCATCCGGATTGCCACGATACGCGACTCGGCATTGGTGGCCAGATCGCTGGCTCCCAACCCTCGGGTGGTGTGCGCAAGCCGCGACTACCTTGCCCGGCGCGGCAAGCCGACGGTACTGGACGACCTCAGGCACCACCAGTGCATTGCCTTGCACGCCATGCCTTACTGGCCGTTCACCAGGGATGGCCAGGCTGTGACAATTCGAGCACAGGGGGCCTTCTCTGCCAACAGTGTCGAAGCTGTTCGCACGGCATGCAAACAGGGCCTGGGGCTGGCCATGCTGACCTATTGGGATATTCAACAGGAAATCCGTGAAGGCAGCCTCCAGCAGATAGACCTCGAAGATGTCATCCCCGAACAGTTATCGATCACTGCGGTGCTGCCCACCCGCCAGCGCGTTCCTCAGCGAGTACGCCTGTTCATTGACCGCCTTGAAGCGCAGCTTCAGAAGAAGCACGCAGGTGCAGTTTCTTAAACAAACGAACCGGCATAAGGCCGGTTCGCAATCCACCGTTGCAATCAAATCACGGCTTCCAGCTTCCGCCCTCAACGATCACCGCATTGGGATCAGTACCCTCAGCCAGTTCAGGGCGAAGGTACTGGTCGTAGAGCTTGAGCAGGTATTTCTCTTCACCCAGTCTGGTGAGCTCAGTGTTTACCCAGTCGCGCAGTTCGATGTTGCCTTTCTTGACTGCCGGAGCAATGGGCGCTTCGTCACCGAGCTTCTGCTCCAGCACGCGGTAGCCGGGGTTTTTCTTCGCCCAGCTGAACAGCACCAAGTTGTCCTGCGCATAAGCGTCGCCGCGACCATTGGCCAGCGCTTGCAGCGACTCGGAGTTCTTCTCGAACTTCAGCACTTTCCAGTCCGGGTGATTCTTCGTCAGCCAGATATCAGCCGTGGTGCCAGTGGTGACAATGGTGGTCTTGCTGGCCAGATCATCCAGCGTCTTCACCGGACTGGCCTCCGGCACCAGGGCCTGGACTGCGACACGCAGGTTGGGGTTGGTAAAATCCACTGCCTCGCGGCGCTCCGGGGTAACGGTCATGTTGGCAAGAATCAGGTCGACCTTGTCGCTTTGCAGAAACGGTATGCGGCTGGCGGGCTCAACCACCACGAATTCGATTTTCTTCTCGTCGCCCAGCAGGTCCTTGGCAAAGCGCTTGCCCAGGTCGGTGTCGAAGCCGACGTATTGGCCTTGCTCGTTGACGAAACCAAAAGGCGGTTTGTCGCTGAACACGCCAACAATCAGCTTGTCACGGGCCTTGATGGTTTCGAGGTAACTGGTAGACGGTGAAGGTGCAGCTTTTGCGATCGGCTTCTGTTCGGCTGGTTTGTCGCAGCCGGCCAGCAGGGTAAAGGCGATCAAGGGTAAAACGAGGGCAGTCTTGAAGCTCACGATGCTTTCCTTTTTGGCATGTTTTCCACGTAGGAGAACCTCTCCAGGAACTGCTGCGCGCGTGCGGTCTGCGGGGCGCTGAAGAAAGTTTCGGGGTCGTTCTGTTCCGCAATCAGGCCGCGGTCCATGAACAGGATTCGGTCAGCCACCGCACGGGCGAAGGCCATTTCATGAGTAACGATGAGCATGGTCATGCCGCCCTGTGCGAGATCGAGAATCACTTCCAGCACTTCCTTGACCATTTCCGGATCAAGGGCGGCGGTGACTTCGTCGAACAGCATGACTTTGGGGTTCATGCACAGCGCACGCACGATGGCGATACGCTGCTGCTGGCCGCCGGACAACTCGCGGGGATAGGCGTCGCGCTTGTCGGCAAGCCCCACCCGTTCCAGCAATGCTTCTGCCTGCTGGCGAGCCTCGACTGCACTGCGTTTCTGGACGCGCAAAGGCCCAAGCAGGATGTTGTCGAGCACGGTCATGTGCGGAAACAGGTGGTAGCTTTGAAACACCATGCCGATCTGCTGCCTGACCAGCCGCCAGTCGGCATTGGCGGGCAGCGCCTTGCCTGCAAAATGCAAAGTGCCTGCATGGCCCAGTTCCAGGCCGTTGAGACAGCGTAGCAAGGTGCTCTTGCCGCAACCGCTGGGGCCGAGAATCACCACGACCTCGCCCTCTTGTACGCTCAGGTCGATGTTTTGAAGAACTGGCGTATCACCGAATTTTTTGCTGAAACCGGACAGCTCGATCAATGTGCTCATGCGTGATTCCAGCGCCGTTCAAGCACACGCGAGGCGGCAGACAGCGGATAACAGATGATGAAGAAGAATAGAAACAGGAAGCCGTAGATCAGCACCGATTCATAGGTGCGTTCAATGATCTGCTGGCCCACCTTGGTCACGTCGATGACCCCAATCAGCACCGCAAGCGAGCTGGTCTTGATCAGCCGCGTATAGACGTTGATCACCGGCGGTGTCAGACGTTTGAGCGCCTGCGGCAAAAGCACCCGTCCATACAACTGGCCCAGACCGAGACCGATCGCCAGGCCCGCTTCGCGTTGCCCGCGCGGGATGGAGCGCAGTCCACCGCGTACCACCTCGCCGACCTCACTGGCACCCCACAGCGACAGCACCAGTACCGCGCACCAGAACGCCGGAATGCTCAGGCCAAAGAAGATCGGCAAGCCAAAGAAGAACAGGTACAACCACACCAGGACTGGAATCGCCCGGAATAGCTCCAGATAGATCCGCAGCGGTATCTCAAGCCAGCGCTTGCCAAGGCTGCGCAATACGCCATAGCACAGGCCGCCAATGCTGCTGAAAACGATGGACAGCAGCGAAATTCCCAGCGTGCGACCCGCCCCGGTGATCAGTTGCGGCGCAGACACCCACAACAGCTCAAGACCCGAACTGGCCATGCTGAAGCCTCCTTTCCAGAACACCGAGCAGCAGCGACAGCGGCAGGAACAACAGCACGCACAGGCCGGTCATGACCGCCAGCATCTCGTAGGTTTTGTAATACAGAGCGATATAGCTTTTGGTGGTGTAGAGAATTTCCGGCACCGCTACGGCGGAGACCACCGTGGTTTCCTTGAGCAGGAAGACAAAGTTGGCGAACAGTGCCGGCAAACTGAGGATGCCCGCCTGCGGCAGAATCACATACCGCAGCAAATGCCAGCGAGACAGCCCGATAGATAATCCAGACTCGATCTGTGCCTTGGGCACCGCCTCAATCCCGGCGCGCAAGATCTCGGTCAGGTAAGCGCCGCCGAGGAACGTCATGGCGACCACCGCCGACGCAAAACCCGAGACGCGAATCCCCAGCGTTGGCAAAGCGAAATAGATGAAGAACAGCTGAATCAGCAATGGCGTGTTACGGGCGAGTTCGACATATAGGGGCACCAGGCGATACAACACCGGCACCCGGAACATTGCAATCGCTGCATTGATGATCGCCACTGTCAGCGAAGTCAGAATTGCAATCAGCCCCACCTGGAGAGTCACGCCAATGGCTTTGAGAAAGGCAGGCAAGGTGGAAATGGCAAAGGCGTAATCGAAGGTCATTGCTGGCCTTCTGGATCAGGGTAAACGGACGGGAGAAACATCGGGCGAGGCCTTGAACTGGCTTGATTACATATAGCTTAACTTTCTGTTTTGTATAAAATTAATACCCTTTTCGCATAAGCATAGAGCGGGAAAGGTGTTCGTCCCATCGCTCCGCCTGCACAATGCGCCAAGAACCTGAACATCGAGCAAAGCTAAAAAATTAGAATAAAGCATAATAATTTATTTAATAATCATAAAAATCTATATTAGCTTAGAAGAAAAAATACTTTTACAGCGCCTTATCATAAGAATACGGTCTTAAAACCAGCTGGATCGCTGCGTTCTACTTGATGAGGATTTTTTCCATGTACCGCACTCAACCTTCGACTTTTCCAAATGGATTCGTATATCGGAGGACAGCGCGATGACCCGGCCCCCTCTCCTTTCGCGCCTGTTGTTCGCCGCCATCACTGCCATCGCCCTGCTCGGCTGCTCGCCTTCAGACCCGAACAGTCAGGCCGGCAAGACGCTCAAGGTCACCTTCTTCAGAGACAACACCACGCTGGTCAGCCTGGATCCGTTCCAGGTGTACTGGCTTGAGCATCGGGTGGTGCTGCGTAATGTCGCCGAGTCCCTGACCGATCAGGACCCGCAGACCGGCAAGATCATTCCGTGGCTGGCTGAACGCTGGGACGTGAGTGAAAACGCGCTGGAGTACACCTTCCACCTGCGCAAGGATGTCACGTTCAGCAACGGCAAGCGTTTCGATGCTCAGGCCGTGAAAACCGCTTACGACGCCGACAGTCGTTTGCCGCGCAATTGCCGGCAACCTTCGGCGCGACGTACCTGAAAGGCTACGACCACGCCGAGGTGCTGGACGATTTCACCATCAAGCTGGTACTGGCCAAACCCAATGCAGGCTTCCTGCAAGCCACCTCCACCACCAACCTCGCCATCCTTGCACCGGAGTCCTACACGCTCAGCGTCAAGGAGCGCTCACTGGGCGCGATCATCGGCACCGGGCCATTCGTGCTGGAGCGCTACACCCCGGAAAGCGGCCTGCGCCTGACCAAGCGCAAGGGCTATGCCTGGCCCTCGGTCAATGCGCAGAACAAGGGCGAGGCGCATCTGGATGCGGTCGAAGTCAGTTATGTGCCGGAAGAAAGCGTGCGCAACGGCCAGTTCGTGCAGGGCCAGGTCGATATTCTCTGGCCGCGCACCCCGTTCTCCGAGGTGGACCTGAACCTGTTCAAATCCAGGGGCGCGACCATTCAGAGCCGTTCGCTGCCAGGGCCGGCCCTGAATCTGTACCCCAACACGCGCGGCAATCGCATCCTGGCTGACCGTAACGTGCGTCTGGCCTTGCAAAAGGCAATCGACCGCAAGACCTACGCAGCCACCGTTTACAACCCGCAATTCCCGGTGGTCTCGGGGATCTTTGATATCACGACGCCGTTTTACAAAAGCCAGGCCGACAAACTGGCCTACGACCCGCAAGGCGCCGAGCGCCTGCTTGATGAAGCGGGCTGGCAGAAAAACGCCGACGGCTACCGCTACAAGGACGGCAAACGCCTGAAGCTGGCCTACAACCTGTCACCCGCTCAAACCGCTGGCGACGTTCTGATTCAGGATCAACTGCGCAAGGTCGGCATCGAACTCAAGCTCAACGTCGTGACCACCGCAGAGTGGGCCGCGAACAATGCCTCGGGCAACTACGACCTGACGTCCACCTACATGACCCGCGCCGACCCGATCATTCTGCAGACCATTATCGACCCGCGCAGCGCCAACAGCTCGACACTGGCGACCAACCTTTACGCACCAGAAACACTGCCCAAAGCCCTTGAGTTGTTCGACGCCGGACTGACCGCCACGCGCAGTGAGCAACGCGCAACAGCCTATGGCGACTTGCAGGACCTGCTGATCGATGAAGGTTCGGCGTTCCCGGTCTATGAGCGAGTCTGGCAAGCCGCCACGGCGAAAAACGTGCGCAACTTCCACTGGACCGCCGAAGGTTTTGCGCTGTTCAACGACATCGAGATTGCAGCGCCATGAGCCGCTATATACTCGGCCGGATCGCCCAGGCGCTGCTGGTACTCTGGGGCGCGTACAGCATCACCTATTTCATTCTGTATCTGCTGCCCGGCGACACGCTGTCAATCATGCTCAGCGCTTCCGGTGTCGAAATCGATTCCCTGTCAGCGCAGGACCTTGCCAAGGCCAAGCTGTATTACGGGCTGGATCGCGGCGTTTTCGAACAGTACTTCGATCTGCTGTGGGGAGCGATGCATGGCGATTTCGGCAACTCGCTGACACTCAACCGACCAGTGTCAGAGTTGCTGGTCGAGCGGTTGCCGCACACCCTCAGCCTGGCGGGTCTGGCGATTGTGCTGTCGCTGATCGGCGGGATCGGTCTGGCGTACCTGACTGCTTATGTGCGCTGGCAGCCCTTGAAGGTGGCCCTGTCACGGCTGCCGTCGCTGGGCTTCTCAGTGCCGGTGTTCTGGATGGGCCTGCTGTTCATTCAGCTGTTTGCGTTCACACTGGGCTGGTTCCCGGCGACCGGCAATCAGGGCTTCGCCAGCCTGATACTCCCTGCCGTCACGTTGGCGATCCCCAGCGCGGCGGTGTACGCCCAGGTTCTGCAACGCGGCTTTCAAGGCGTCTGGAAAGAACCCTACATCATCACCGCATACGCCAAAGGCCTGAGCCGCGCACAGGTTCAGGCCCGCCATGCGTTCAAGAACGCAGCGCTGCCCTTGTTGACGCTGATCGGTCTGCAAGTCGGCAACACCGTTTCCGGCGCGGTGCTGGTGGAAACCATTTTCGCCCGCGCCGGGGTCGGCCGCCTGGCTCAGGAAGCCGTGCTGCGTCAGGACATTCCGGTAGTGCTGGCCATTGTCGCGGTGTCTGCCGCCGCCTTCGTTGTGGTCAACCTGATCGTTGACCTGCTCTACCCAGCGCTGGATCCGCGCATCGCCCACACGCCCAAGGTCTCCTGACGCCATGACCATTTTTGACGACCGCCTTGCACGCCTGTCCCGAGCCGTTATCGCCGACAAAAACCTGACCGCGCCATGGCGACGCCGCAACAGGCTGAGCCGCGCCCTTGAGGCAGCCAGACCGCTGTTGCGCCGACCGGGTTTTCTGCTGGCCATGGCAATCGTGGCCTTTGCATTGCTCGCCGCGCTGGCACCCGGCTTGCTGAGCAACTACGCACCTTACGCCACCTCGCCCAGCGACAAACTCATCCCGCCGAATGCTGCGCACTGGTTCGGCACCGACGAGTTGGGCCGTGATCTCTACACCCGCGTCGTGCATGGCTCCAGCCTGTCAGTGCAGGCGGCGCTGCTGGCGGTTGGCATTGCCATGGCGGGAGGGCTGAGCCTGGGGGTAATTTCCGGTTTCGCAGGCGGACGTATAGACGCTGTGATCATGCGCTTTGTCGACGTATTGCTGGCCCTGCCCGGCTTGCTGCTGGCGCTGGCGATTGTCACCGCCATCGGTTTCGGCACCATTCCGGTAGCCATCGCAGTGGGCGTGGGGATCATTCCCGGTTTCGCTCGCACCACCCGCGCCGAAGTGCTGCGGGTCAAGACGTTGCCCTACGTGGAAGCAGCGCGTCTGGGCGGCGCGAGCTGGACCCGCACCCTGCTGCGACACATTCTGCCCAACGCCTGGGGCCCGGTGGCGGTGCTCGCCACACTGGACTTCGGCGCGGCGATTCTGGCGACAGCCGGACTGAGCTTCCTCGGCTTTGGTGCTGAACCGCCAGCCGCCGAATGGGGCACGCTGATCGCCAACGGCCGGCACTTCCTGATGACTGCGCCTTGGGTTTCGCTACTGCCTGGCCTGTTCGTGGTCGCTGTCGTGTTCAGTTTTAACCACATCGCCCGCACTCTGGAAGAGATTCAACGATGACCGACACCCCGCAACTGATCGACATCCGGCACCTGAGCGTTGCCTATCGTTTCGACGGGCAGGTCAATCAGGCCGTGCGCAACGTTTCGTTTCAGGTCGCCAAGGGCGAAACCGTGGCGATTGTCGGCGAGTCGGGTTCCGGCAAGTCGACGATGGCCAACGCAATCCTCGGCCTGCTGCCGGACAACGCGACCATCACCCGAGGCGAACTGCAGGTTGATGGCCACGATCTGAGCCATGCCTCCGAGCGCGAGAAACGCCGGATTCGCGGCAGCGTGATCGGCTTGGTGCCGCAGGACCCGATGGTCAGCCTCAACCCGACCCTGCGCGTCGGTCGGCAGATTGCCGAAGCGCTGCTGCAGGCGCATGGCGGGCGTTATCCGACAGTCGATGCCGATGTGCTGGAACTGCTGCAGCACGTCGGCCTGGACAAGCCCGTGTTACGCGCTCGTCAGTACCCGCATGAGCTGTCCGGTGGCATGCGCCAGCGAGTACTGATCGCCATCGCACTGGCCGGCAATCCGCGCCTGATCATCGCCGACGAGCCCACCAGCGCTCTGGACGTCACCGTCCAGCGCAAGATCCTCGACCACTTGCAACGCCTGGTGGCCGAGCGTGGCATTTCCCTGCTGATCATTACCCATGACCTTGGCGTAGCGGCCGACCGCGCTGACCGGGTGCTGGTCATGAACAAAGGCGAGCTGGTCGAGCACGGCACGCCCGAGCAGATTCTCGTCAACCCAGGCCATGCCTACACCCGAGCACTGATCGCCGCCGCTCCAGCATTCGGCCAGCGCAAAAGCCCGGTTGCTCCACGCCCGGTCCTGGCCAATGACACGCCATTGCTGACCCTGAGCAACATCAGCAAGACCTACCGTTTGCCCTACGTAAAAGGTGAAGAGGCAGAATTTCAGGCGTTGCAGGACGTCAGTTTCAAGGTCTTTCCCGGTCAGACCCTGGCCATCGTCGGCGAGTCCGGTTCGGGTAAAAGCACCGCACTGCGCATCGCGCTGGGTCTGGAGAAGCCCACGCAAGGACGAGTACTGCTGGAGAATCGCGATATCACAGACCTTGGCTGGCGTGAATTCAGGCCGTTGCGGCGGCGCATCCAGCTGGTGCAGCAAAACCCGTTCGCCGCCCTGGACCCGCGTTTCACACTGTTCGAAAGCATCGTCGAGCCCCTGGTATCGTTCGGCCTGCTCAAGGGGCGCGAACTGGAACAGGCTGCGCGCCAGTTGATCGAGCGGGTTCACTTGCCAGTGGCTTATCTGGACCGGCTGCCACGCGAGCTTTCAGGCGGGCAGCGGCAACGCGTAGCGATTGCCAGAGCGCTGGCCTTGCAGCCGGATTTGCTGCTGCTTGATGAGCCCGTTTCGGCGCTGGATGTATCGGTGCAGGCGCAAATTCTCGACCTGTTGGTCGAGCTGCAGGCCGAGTCAGGCATCGCTTATGTATTGGTATCCCATGACCTTGCGGTGGTCGCCAGCGTTGCTCATCAGGTGCTGGTGCTCAAGCAGGGCAAGCCCCTTGAACAAGGTCCTGCCAGCGACGTTTTCGAGCGGCCTGAAGCTGCTTACACCCAGGAACTGATTGCCGCGATTCCTGGCCGTCGTCTTGAACGTCACGTATCAGCCGGGCACTAGAAAATTGCCGTTACCCGCTCAAGGCATCTGACTTGAAAGCACCGAAACAGCACCCTTGCATATGCATATTCCTTATCGATATTTAAATTTATTTTTTAATAGCTATAGAGTTGCGCCTTATGCAAAAACGCATTGCCCACGCAGGAAGCAGGCAAGACGAAGCGCGCGTGAGCAGCTGATCGACATGATCTGGCCGCCTCAGCAAAACGCCCCTTTCCCTCTACTTCGAGCGCACGCAATGATACGTAGCACACCCCTGTCGTTCTCAGCCCTGTTCGGTTCGGCGTTACTGTTGAACGCCGCCCTGTCATTCCCGGCGCTGGCCGGGTTGCTGGAAAAGGGCCGCAGCGACGGTCTGACCGCTGGCATTGCCAACGAGCAGCCTTATGCCTACATCGGCACCGATGGCAAGGCCACCGGGGCCAATGTCGAGATATTGCGGGCCATTCTCGAACCACTGGGCATCACGAAGATCGAGACGCCGATCACTGACTTCGGCTCTCTGGTGCCCGGCCTTGCAGCGGGTCGTTTCGATCTGATCGGCGCGGGTCTGTTCATCAATCCGAATCGCTGCAAAGTGATCTCGTTTTCCAACCCGGTCACGCGATCCGGCGGTGCATTCATTGTCAAAAGCGGTAACCCGCTGAACCTGCACAGCCTCAAGGATGTTGCCAGCCATGGCAAAGCGCGACTGGCCACGCAACCTGGCAGCAATCAGGTCCAGGAAGCCAAGAACAGCGGTATCGCCAACAGCAATGTGGTGTTGTTCGACAAGGACACCGAGGCACTGGCCGCCTTGCAGGCCGGTCGGGTCGATGTGGTGTATTTCCCTGATGCAGAAGTCATCAGCCTGATCAAGAAGGCCAACAGCCCGGACATCGAGCGCGCCTTGCCGTTCGAGCAGATCCCGGACGCCAATGGCAAACACGGCTGGAATTACCATGCCTATGGCTTGCCGAAAAACGATCCGGCTTTCGAGCAGGCGTTCAACGAGCAATTGGCCAAACTCCGGGCGTCTGGTGAGCTGCTGAAAATTCTCGAAAAGTACGGCTACACCGACAACGAGCTGGCTGAGCCCACCGTTACCGCAGCTCAACGCTGCAACCCCTGATTTGCGTGGCCTGCGGGCCACTGCTTAAGGCCTTAACCCATACGAGTACAGGCCATGCTTGTCGACCCTGCAACATTGGAAACCGCCGGTTTCATCGCCAGACAACTGGCGCACGGCGCACTGGTTACGCTGCAAATCACCTTTCTCGCCGAGTTGCTGGTAGTGGTGCTGTCGTTTGTGATCGCCCTGATGCGCCTGTCGCCATTCCGGGCATTGCGCTGGTTCGCCACGCTGTACGTCGAAGTACTGCGTGGCATTTCCGCGCTGGTGCTGCTGTTTTACCTGTTCTTCATTCTGCCGTTGTTCGGTATTCGTCTGTCGCCCATGACCACCGGGGTGCTGGGGCTGGGCTTGACGTTTTCGGCCTACGGCTCGGAAATCATCCGTTCGGCGCTGATCAACGTCAGCCAGGGGCAGCGTGACGCATTGCGAGCGCTGGACTTCGGGCCGATCAGCGCGTTTCGGCGCATCATCCTGCCGCAGGCCCTGCCGTTCGTGATTCCGCCGATGGGCAATCAGTTGGTCGAACTGCTGAAAACCACCTCGTTGGTCTCGCTGATCACCCTCACCGACCTGACCTTCAGCGGCAGCCAGTTGGTGACCACGCTGGGCCAGCAAACGCTGATCTGGAGCATCGTGCTGGTCTGCTACTTCGTGATGGCGTGGCCGCTGAGCTGGCTGGTCCGGCGATATGAACGACACGCGACGGCGTGGCGCCAGGCGAGAGGTTGAAGATGGAATTCGATGTCGCATTCGCCTGGTCGATCATGCCGGAGCTGTTTCAGGGCCTGCTGGTCACCGTACAAGTCGTGTTACTGGGATTCCTGCTAGCGGTGCTGCTAGGCCTGGTTCTGGCGCTGGCGTTACGCTCGCAGCTGAAGCTCGTACATTACCTGAGCAAGGGTTACCTGAGCTTTTTCCGCAACACCCCGCTGATGGTCCAGTTGTATGTACTGTTCTTTGCGCTGCCGCTGGCAGGCATCACCTTCCCGGCGATCACCACAGGCGTAATCGGCCTCGGGTGCTATTACGCAGCCTATATCGCCGAGGCCTATCGCGGCGCAATCGAGGATATCCCGGCGGGACAATGGGAAGCCGCTCGCGCGCTCGACTTCAACAGGGGCGACACCTGGCGACGCATCATTCTGCCGCAGGCGTTGAAACCGATGCTGCCGGTGCTGGGCAACTACCTGATCGGCATGTTCAAGGAAACGCCACTGCTCGCCGTGATCACCATCCCCGAACTGTTTCAGGCAGCCAAGCAGATCGCCGGGATGACCTATCGCTACAACGAGCCGTACACGGTGATGGCGCTGATGTTCCTGGCGATCAGCGTGCCGACGTCGTTGTTGTTCAAATACCTGGAAAGGCGCAATCATGTCTGATCTCGCACACACCACAGCCCTGCCCGCCGCAGAGGCGCAGATACAGCTCAGGCAAGTGGTCAAGGACTTCGGCCGTAACCGGGTCATCGACCATCTGGACCTGAGCATCCCGCAAGGCCAGAAAGTCGCGCTGATCGGCCCCAGTGGCTCGGGCAAATCAACGGTGCTGCGTCTGATCAAAGGGCTGGAAAATTATCAGCACGGCAGCATTGAAGTGGCGGGCGAACCTGTCCCGGCGCAGACCGCGCGTTGGCGCTGGCCGGGCTCATCAAAGGGCCCGGTGATTCATCGAGTGGGGATGGTGTTTCAGCAGTTCAATCTGTTTCCACACCTCACCGTGCAGGAAAACATTACCGAAGCGCCATTGCGAGTACTGCAGTTGTCGCGCGAAGAGGCCATGGAGCGCGCGCATCAATACCTTAGGCTGGTCGGGCTTGCGCACAAGGCCGACGCGTACCCGAGCCAGCTATCCGGCGGACAGCAACAACGTGTGGCGATTGCCAGGGCACTGGCCATGCGTCCGCAGATCATGCTGTTCGACGAGGTCACGTCAGCGCTGGACCCTGAGCTGGTTGGCGAAGTGCTGGCCGTGATTCGCTCGATTGCCCACGAGTTTCAAATGACCATGTTGCTGGTCACCCACGAGATGAAGTTCGCTCAGGACATTGCTGACCGGGTTTTATTCATGGAGGGCGGGCGAATTGTGGCGGATGGCTCAGCCAGCGACATCCTGCTGAACCCGGAAAATGAACGAACGCGACGCTTCTTGCAGTTGGTAGAACAGCGCTGAATTTCAGCGCTGCTCCCTGTCTCTGGCATAACGATCAGATCCGGAAGCGGGCCACCATGTCTTGCAGGTTACTGCCCAGGCGCGCCAGTTCTACAGTGGACGCCGCGCTTTGCTCGGTCGCCGTCGCGGACTGGTCGGCAATGTCGCGCACACTGATCACGCTGCGATTGATTTCATCGGTGACCGCGCTTTGCTCCTCGGCGGCGGCAGAGATCTGCTGACTCATTTGCTCGATGGTGCCGATCGAGTGAGTGATTTCCACCAGCGCCTGTTCGGCCTGACGAGCCAGCTCCACGGTGCCTTCGGTGCGTTGACGGCTGGCGTCCATCAAATCCGAGGCCGCGCCGGTGCCGTGCTGCAAAGCCTGAATCAGCGCTTCGATTTCCGTGGTGGACTTCTGCGTGCGCTGAGCCAGTGAGCGCACTTCATCGGCGACCACGGCAAAGCCACGCCCCTGCTCACCCGCACGGGCGGCTTCGATAGCCGCATTGAGCGCCAACAGGTTGGTTTGCTCGGCCACCGCCTTGATCACATCGATCACGCCGCCAATCTTGTCGCTGTCCTGAATCAGGCGCTGCATGGCCTGGCCCAACTGCCCTACTTCACCCGCCAACTGACTGATTTCGCGTGTGGCGTGTTGCACCACACTGCTGCCATGGGCTGCGCGCTCACTGGCCTGCCGGGCAGCCTGCGATGCATCCTCAGTATTCTGCGCGACTTCCTGCACGGTGGACGCCATCTGGTTCATGGCAGTCGCTACCTGATCGACTTCCATTTTCTGCTGGGTGACACCCGCGCTGGTCTGTTCACTGACGGCCGAAAGCTCTTCGGCTGCTGTGGCAATTTGTGTCACACCGTTACTGATACCGCCGATCAAGGTTCGCAGCGACACGGTCATGTGTTGCATGGTGTTTTGCAGCAGGCCCAGTTCGTCCTGGCGGGTGGTGCTGATGTCGTTGGTCAGGTCGCCGTCAGCAATACGCCGGGCCGCGATCACCGTGGAGTCGAGGGGGCGCGTGATCTGACGGGTGATCAGGATGGCCGCGAAGATGCCCAGCAACAGGACGATCAAGGCCACCGTGAGCAACTGGGTCACGGCACTGTCTTTTTCTTTATTGGCGCTGACTACCTGCCCCGCCATCAACCCGTCGGAGCTTTTGACTATGTCCAGCGCCTGCTGGCGCAGTGTGTCGCGGATCTGGTCGTTTTGTTGCATCAGCTGGGAAATGGAAACCATCAGCGACTTATACTGCTGCAAGGCTGCAAGGGCAGCATCCACCGCCGGACCGGCCTTGTTCGGCAACTGGGCGCGCGCGCTACCCACCTGGGTAATCAGAGAGTCTGCTGCGTCGAAGGTGATCTGCTTGTTTTCGGCGGTAGGAATACTGATATAGCGACGGAACACCAGACGAAAGTTGGTCATGCCGTTGCGCAAGTCACCGGCAACCTTCACTTGATCGATAGCGTTCTGTTCAAGCGAGCGTGAGGCGTCTTCAAAAGTCTTTTGCAGAAGCGTTTCGAAACTGCCGCTGACCTGCTCGGAAATAGTAATCAACGGCTGCATGGCCTGGTCGATTTTCTGGTTGTTGTCCACCATCTGGCTGAACGTCTGCCTAAGGCCATCCGCCTGATCGCGGATACCTCGGAGCTTATCGGCGTTGACCGGCACGGTCAGAATCTTCAGGCCGTTCTCGATGGTCTTGCCCAGGTCGTCGAGGGCAGCGACATAACCCTGCTGAGTGCTTGCGTCAGGCTTTGCCATGTAGGTCTGTGCAGCGATTCTCAGGCTCAGCGCATCTGCTTTTACTTCAGCGACCTTGGCCGCTTTGCCCAGCCGCTCGATCAGCAGGTTGGTGCTGAAGTAGCCAATAGTGGTCACCGTCAGTACGCCGAGCAGAATGAGGCCGAAGCCCAAGCTCAGTTTTTTGCTGACGTTCAAATTGTCCAGCCATGTCGATTTCATCAAATTTCGCCTTGGGATTTATCGGAATACCCAAAGATCGACGCCGGACCGGACAACTTGATAGCCGTGGCGATTGCAAGAATTGATCGCAAAGATAGCAATATGACATGAGCTTTTTTTCGGCCAGTGAGGTGCTATCCAGACAGGGCGCGGGCTCGCTTTGCACATGTCATGCGCGGCAGTGGACCTCACGAACCTGCTGATTCGGGTCGCCGGTTGCCGGCCCTGTGACCCTGCATCATTGCGGGTGATAGTAACCTTCGATTTATTCGATTCGTTAATAACACCCACCGCCAACAGAATCCGCCCATTCACTATTCTCGGCGGAACTTCCCATGCCCCAGACAATCAGCCATCTGCGCTTCCCCCTCACGGCTATCGCTCTCATCGTGATCAGTGCGTGCGGCAAGACGTCAGAAGCCCCTGCAGCGCCCGGCGCAGCCAAAGTCACCGTCGCCAAGGTACTGGAACAGCCGGTCAACGAGTGGGATGAATTCACGGGTCGTCTCGAGGCTCCGGAAACCGTCGAAGTTCGCCCTCGTGTGTCAGGCCAGATCGATCAGGTGGCCTTCACCGACGGCTCGCTGGTCAAGAAAGGCGATTTGCTGTTCCAGATTGATCCCCGTCCGTTCCAGTCCGAAGTCCGCCGCCTCGAAGCCCAGTTGCAGCAGGCGCGTGCCGTGGCCTCTCGCGGTGAAAGCGAGGCCCAGCGCGGTGAACGCTTGCGCAGCAACAATGCGATTTCCGCCGAACTGGCCGACTCGCGTACAACGTCGGCGCAGGAAGCCAAAGCCGGTGTCGCGGCGATACAGGCGCAACTGGACCTGGCCCGACTGAACCTCAGCTTTACCCGCGTGACCGCCCCGATTGCTGGCCGCGTGAGCCGCGCCGAGATCACCGCCGGGAACATTGTCACCGCCGATGTCACGGCGCTGACCAGCGTGGTCTCCACCGACAAGGTCTACGCCTACTTCGACGCAGACGAACGCGTGTTCCTCAAGTACACCGAACTGGCTCGCAAAGGCCAGCGTGGCCAGACCACTCCGGTCTACCTGGGGCTGTCCAACGAAACCGGCAACCCACACCTGGGCCAGATGAACTTTGTCGACAACCAGGTCAACCCCAGGACCGGCACCATTCGCGGTCGTGCGGTGTTCGATAACGCGGACAGCAGCTTTACCCCTGGCCTTTATGCACGCCTGAAACTGGTGGGCAGCGGCACATACTCGGCCGTCCTGATCAACGACGAAGCGGTCGGCACCGACCTGGGCAAGAAGTTTGTGCTGGTGATGGACAAGGACAACAAGCCTGCCTATCGCGCCGTTGAGCTGGGCCCGAAAATCGAAGGCTTGCGCATCGTGCGCAACGGGCTGGGCAAGGATGACACCATCGTCGTCAAAGGCCTGCAGCGTGTGCGTCCCGGCCAGCCTGTGGACCCTGAAGTCACGCCGATGGCCAGCGCCGAAACCCTCGCCGCACTGCTCAAACAACGCCAGGCTCTCGACGCCAGCAACCTGCCAAAAGTGACGCCAAAACCGGCTGTCAATATCGCCAGCGCTACTGCGCCACGCGGCTAAGGGACTCGTCCGATGAACTTCTCCAAATTCTTTATCTCACGGCCGATCTTCGCCGCAGTGCTGTCACTGCTGATCCTGATCGCCGGCGCCATCTCGTTGTTCCAGCTGCCGATCAGCGAATACCCGGAAGTAGTGCCGCCGACCGTCGTGGTCCGCGCCAACTTCCCCGGTGCCAACCCGAAGGTGATCGGTGAAACCGTCGCCTCGCCGCTGGAGCAGGCGATTACCGGTGTCGAAGGCATGCTCTACATGTCCTCGCAAGCCACCGCCGACGGCAAGCTGACCCTGACCATCACCTTCGCACTGGGCACTGACTTGGACAACGCGCAGGTGCAGGTGCAGAACCGCGTGACCCGCAGCGAGCCAAAACTGCCCGAAGAAGTGACCCGCATCGGTATTACCGTGGACAAGGCCTCCCCTGACCTGACCATGGTTGTGCACTTGACCTCGCCGGACAAGCGCTACGACATGCTGTACCTGTCCAACTACGCCGTGCTCAACATCAAGGACGAGCTGGCGCGACTGGGCGGCGTCGGTGATGTGCAGTTGTTCGGCATGGGCGACTACTCGCTGCGTGTCTGGCTCGACCCGAACAAAACCGCGTCACGTAACCTGACCGCCACCGACGTGGTCAACGCGATTCGCGAGCAGAACCGCCAGGTCGCTGCAGGCCAGCTGGGGTCACCGCCGTCGCCGAATGCCACCAGCTTCCAGATGTCGATCAATACCCAAGGCCGTCTGGTCAGTGAAGAAGAGTTCGAAAACGTGGTGGTTCGCGCCGGTGCCGATGGCGAAATCACTCGCCTGAAGGACATTGCGCGCATTGAACTGGGCTCCAGCCAGTACGCATTGCGCTCGCTGCTCAATAACCAGCCTGCGGTGGCGATCCCGATCTTCCAGCGCCCAGGCTCCAACGCCATCGACATCTCCAACGATGTTAGGGCGCGGATGGCCGAGCTGAAGAAGAGCTTTCCGGAAGGCATGGATTACAGCATCGTCTATGACCCGACCATTTTTGTGCGTGGTTCTATCGAGGCAGTGATTCACACGCTGTTCGAAGCACTGATTCTGGTGGTGCTGGTGGTGATCCTGTTCCTGCAGACCTGGCGCGCCTCGATCATTCCATTGGTTGCCGTACCGGTTTCGCTGATCGGCACCTTCGCCGTGATGCACATGTTCGGTTTCTCGCTGAACGCGCTGTCATTGTTCGGGCTGGTACTGGCGATCGGTATCGTGGTGGACGATGCCATCGTGGTGGTGGAGAACGTCGAACGGAACATCGAACTGGGGCTTGAACCGGTTGCCGCCACGCACAAGGCCATGGCCGAAGTGACGGGGCCGATTATTGCTACGGCACTGGTGTTGTGCGCCGTGTTCGTGCCAGCGGCGTTCATTTCCGGGCTTAGCGGACAGTTCTATAAGCAGTTCGCGCTGACCATTGCCATCTCGACCGTTATTTCGGCGTTCAACTCACTGACCCTGTCGCCAGCGCTGGCCGCTGTGCTGCTCAAAGGTCATGACGCCCCCAAGGACCGTTTCTCGCGCTTCCTCGACAAAATCCTCGGTGGCTGGTTGTTCCGTCCGTTCAACCGCTTCTTCGAGAAAGCCAGCCATGGTTATGTCGGCACCGTCGCCAGGGTCATTCGCAGCAGCGGCATTGCCCTGCTGGTGTATGCAGGCCTGATGGTCCTGACCTGGATGGGCTTTGCCAGTACACCGACCGGCTTCGTACCGAGCCAGGACAAGCAATACCTGGTTGCATTTGCCCAGTTGCCGGACGCCGCCAGCCTGGACCGCACCGAGGACGTCATCAAGCGCATGTCGGAGCTGGCCCTCAAGCAGCCAGGTGTACAAGACGCGATTGCGTTCCCGGGCCTGTCGATCAACGGCTTCACCAATAGCCCCAATAACGGCGTGGTGTTCGTGACCCTCAAACCGTTCGATGAGCGCAAGGACGCCAGCCTGTCGGCCAACGCGATTGCCGGCGCACTGAATGGCCAGTTCGCTTCGATTCAGGAAGCCTACATGGCGATCTTCCCGCCGCCGCCCGTACAAGGGCTGGGCACCATTGGCGGCTTCCGTCTGCAAATCGAAGACCGTGGCAACCTGGGCTATGACGAGCTGTACAAGGAAACCCAGAACATCATTGCCAAAAGTCGCAGCGTGCCGGAACTGGCTGGGCTGTTTACCAGCTACACGGTGAACGTGCCACAGGTCGACGCTGCAATCGATCGCGAGAAAGCCAAGACCCACGGCGTGGCGGTCAGCGATATCTTCGACACCCTGCAGGTGTACCTGGGTTCGTTGTATGCCAACGACTTCAACCGCTTCGGCCGCACCTATCAGGTCAACGTCCAGGCTGAACAGCAGTTCCGTCAGGACGCCGACCAGATCGGCCAGCTCAAGGTGCGCAACAACCTAGGCGAAATGATTCCGCTGGCCACTTTCGTCAAGATCAGTGACACCGCAGGTCCCGACCGTGTCATGCACTACAACGGCTTCATAACGGCCGAAATCAATGGTGCGGCTGCACCGGGGTTCAGCTCTGGACAGGCTCAGGCTGCTGTGGAAAAACTGCTTCGTGAGGAACTGCCCACCGGCATGATCTACGAATGGACCGACCTGACCTACCAGCAGATCCTCTCGGGCAATACGGCGCTGTTCGTGTTTCCGCTCTGCGTACTGCTGGCATTTCTGGTGCTGGCGGCGCAGTACGAAAGCTGGAGCCTGCCGCTGGCGGTCATCCTGATCGTACCGATGACCCTGCTCTCGGCGATTGCCGGGGTGATGATTGCCGGCAGCGACAACAACATCTTCACCCAGATCGGCCTGATCGTACTGGTAGGCCTGGCGTGCAAGAACGCGATTCTGATTGTCGAGTTTGCCAAGGACAAACAGGCGGAAGGCATGAGCCCGCTGGATGCGGTGCTGGAGGCTTGCCGCCTGCGTCTGCGGCCGATCCTGATGACCTCGTTCGCGTTCATCATGGGCGTCGTGCCGCTGGTGCTGTCCAGTGGTGCCGGTGCAGAGATGCGCCATGCGATGGGTGTCGCGGTGTTCTCCGGGATGCTCGGGGTGACCTTCTTCGGCCTGCTGCTGACGCCGGTGTTCTACGTGCTGATCCGTAATTACGTCGAGCGCAAGGAGGCCCGCAAGGCCGCCCGTGCGCAGCAACTGCAAAACCTGCCTGCGGAGATGCATTGATGAGCGCGTTTAAACTCTTTGTCCCGAGCCTGCTGGTCATGGCACTGGCGGCCTGCGCCGTCGGCCCGGACTACAAGACGCCGGAAACGGCACCGGCAAAGCTGGCCTCCGCGGCTCAGGGCAACTATGACCGCAGCAAGATGAACACCCTGTGGTGGCAGCAATTCGAGGACCCCACCCTCAATAAACTGGTCGCCAGATCGCTGGATGGCAACCGCGACCTGCGCGTTGCGTTTGCCCGCCTCAAGTCTGCACGGGCGATTCGCGATGACGTCGCCAACGATGTCATGCCGGTCGTGACCAGCCGCGCCAGCAGTGACATCGGCAAGGGGCAGCAGCCCGGCATCACCGAGCGCCGGGTCAACAGCGAGCGCTATGACCTGGGCCTCGACATGGCATGGGAAGTGGACCTGTTTGGACGTATTCAGCGCCAACTGGAGGCCAGCGATGCCGACCAGGACGTGGCCGAAGCCAATCTGTATCAGCTTCAGGTCACACTGATTGCCGAGGTGGTGGACGCCTACGGCCAGCTGCGCGGTGCACAATTGCGTGAAGCCATCGCCCGCGACAACCTGAGCAACCAGCAGAAGTCTCAGGACATCACCACTCAACTGCGTGATGCCGGGGTCGGCAACGAGCTGGATGTGGTGCGTTCCGATGCGCGTCTCGCCGCTGTCGAAGCAACGGTGCCGCAATTGCAGGCTGAACAGGCTCGCCAGCGCAACCGCATTGCGACCCTGTTGGGCGAACGCCCGGACACTCTGAGCGTGGACCTGAGCCCCAGCAAGCTGCCGGCGATTGCCAAGGCCTTGCCGATCGGCGATGCAACGCAGGTGCTGCGCAATCGTCCCGACGTGCGCGCTGCCGAACGTCAGCTCGCGGCGTCGACTGCGCGGATCGGCGTGGCGACTGCCGACCTGTTTCCACGGGTCAGCCTGAGCGGCTTTCTCGGCTTTACCGCAGGACGTGGTTCACAGATCGGCTCGTCCGCCGCCAGAGCCTGGTCGCTGGGCCCGAGCATCACCTGGGCGGCCTTCGACCTGGGCAGTGTCCGGGCGCAGATTCGCAGCGCCGATGCCGATGCCGAAGGCGCACTGGCCAACTATGAGCAGCAGGTATTGCTCGCGCTTGAAGAGTCGGAAAACGCGTTCAGCGATTACAACAAGCGTCAGCAACGCCTGGTGGCGCTGATGCGCCAGAGCGAATCGAGCCGCGCCGCCGCCAGACTGGCGTCGGTGCAGTACCGCGAGGGCACCGCCGATTTTCTGGTGCTGCTCGATGCCGAACGCGAACGTCTGGCGGCAGAAGATTCCCAGGCTCAGGCGGAAATCGAGCTGTATCGTGGCATCGTGGCGATCTACAAAGCGTTGGGCGGCGGTTGGCAGCCGCAAGCCTGATCTGAACGATCATGTTTAATACAGCCCCGCGCTCCCTTCCGGACGCGGGGCTTTTTTGTCGTTAATCCGCTGGCCGCACGATTGGCGTTTGACAGCTGCCACCCTCTATCCGAAGCTGCACCCCGTCATGTATTGGAATCCGATATGCCCAGACTGCCATTCAAGGGGTTATCGCCTCAACCTGTTACTCGACGTCGCTGGCTGATCGGCAGCGCGGCTGCATCACTGCTGGCGCTTTCGCTGGCATTCTGGTGGTGGCGCACGCCGGTACAAAGCGCCCCGGCCAGGCTGAGCCATACCTACGAGCAGGCGCTGGAACAGGCCCACGACGGCAAGCCCGGCGCCGCCCGCGTGCTGTATCAACAGCTGGCCCGCACCGATCTGTCCGAGGCGCAGCGCATCAACCTGCTTGCAGAGTTGAGCGACTACCCGAGCCCCCAGGCCCTCAAGCTGCTTGATGCCGGTCTTGGTAACTCGTCACCCCGCATACGCGAAGCCGCCATCGACGTCAGCGTCAAACTGGTTTCCAACAGCCAGCGAAGCCTGTTGCTCGGCCCGTTACTGGACGACGCCGAACAATCCGTCAGGTTTCACGCCACCAGCGCTTTGCTTGGGCTGTCACCAGATGAACTGGGTCTGTACTTTGCCGTTCTCCAGCAAAGCGCCGAGGTTTATCAAGAGGCGCTGAAAAGTCAGCCCCCAAGCGCACAAAACCAACTGCAACTGGCGAAGCTTTATCTACAGACCGGTGATCTCGAACCCGCCCTGACGGCCCTGCAACAGGCCACGGCGCTTGACCCGGGTAACACTGAAGCGGCGCTGGCGCACATTGAACTGCTGGACCGCAAAGGCCAGGCCGAGCAAGCGAGAGCCCTCTTCGCCCGGCTGGTGGAGCACAATCCCGGTTCATCCATGATCCAGCATGCTTTGGGCGTCTGGCTGCTGAATCACGGGCAGGCCGAATTCGCCGTGCTCAGCCTGGCGAAGGCAATCGAGCTTGCACCTGAAAACAACGACTACCGTTATGAGCTGGCTGTTGCCTTGCATTCGCTGAATGAGCTGGAAGCCGCGCAAAAGCAGCTGACTCAAATCGTTCAGAATGACCCCGCGAACCGCAAGGCAAGGGTGCTGCTGATCCAGTATTGGAAAGAAACCGGCCAGCTGCAGAATGTCCAGGTCCTGCTGGCTGAGCTGGAGCAGCAGAACCCTGACGATCCGGCCTTGCAGCAAGGATTGTAGGGGCAGACTAGCCCCAGGGAACTCGCCAAAAACTGGCCAGATGCTATCCCTTCTGTTGGCTGCAGGCCGTTCGGCGAGCGGTCCTCAGACATTTCTGATATCGCGATATCTGACAGCCTTTATGTCTGTCAGATGTTTCTGACTCTGCATGGCGCTACCCGACGTGACACGTTTCTCATCATGGGTGAATATCGGAAATAACTTACAAGAGACCCCGCCCGATAACACAAGAAATGTCCTGTATATCCAACAGCTGCGCCTTGCCTCATTTAATGATTTTGAAGAAGACTGTTTTCTAACTGAAAAAAAAGGTGCATCATTTGCGGGCTAGTGAGTTATAAATACCCTGTATCTGCACATCCCCCGCCGGGAAGGCTAAGTTTTATCATTGACGCCGCAGGTAGAGGTCAGAACCGAATGAGCAAATCGGCCAGACAGTTTTGTCTCATCGCTTTATTGGGCTGACAACAGCCATTACATTGTTGGAGTGTATTTACTTGTCCAGACTTGCCGAGTTTCGAGCTGCAGAGAAAGCCCTTCAGGAACAGCTTGCACAGCTGGAATCGTTGAAGAATGACGCCGGATTGAAAAAGGAGATCGAATTCGAGCAAAAGCTCAAGGACCTGATGGGCACCTATGGCAAAAGCCTGCGTGACATCATCGCAATCATGGACCCGGCAGGCGCCACTTCGCTGGTTGCACCTGCGGGCCCTAAACGTCGCCGCGCGCGCGTTATCAAGGTTTATCAGAACCCGCACACGGGCGAACTGATCGAGACCAAAGGCGGCAATCATCGCGGACTCAAAGCCTGGAAAGAACAATACGGTGTAGACACTGTTGATTCGTGGCTTCGCGCCTGACCCAACTACGTCACCTGAAGCCCTGCACTTGCAGGGCTTTTTTGCTTGAGGCCCGGGATAGTGTGTTGCAGCGAAGCGGCACGGCATGACCGATAGTGAGCTTACATTTCAGCACGATACACCTTGGAAAATCATGTGACAGAGCAAATGAACTGCCTGGTACATGTAACTTTCGGTCACAGTGCTATTAGCGCCGCAAAAATAATGACGCCAATAAACATTTTCCGGTTAAGCGATTCAGTTCACAGCCAGACACCTGAACACTTGCTGACTACCGTAGAGTAATTATTCAGTTTGTCTGTTGTTACACACTATTAAATAATTTTTACTGTCGGTTGGTCAGATTTTTGCTGCCGTGGAAGCAGGTGATCAGGGCTTCACACTTTTTTCACATGGATTCTAAGATGATGAAGACCGCTAAAGGAATAGCGCCCCATGCCCGCCTCGGCGGGCTTCTTTTTGTCTGCAGAAAAGTACGCCTCACTGCACCGTATCCAGGCGCAGGCTTTCGCGAATCTGTAGCGCTTCGTCCTTGTTGGCGGCATACCCCTCCGCCGATCCCGCATACGATAACGACCAGGCCATCTCCTTGCTGGCCGCGGCGACCAGCGTCTGGGTCAGCACATGCACGCCATTCTGGGTGATGGTGCAGGTTGTCTCCAGTGCCGGCACCTCACTGAGTCGACTTTCACGCACATGCGTACACACGCTCTGCAAACCGCTGCGGGCAAAGTTGACCTGAATGGATTTGCGCATTTCAAGCAACACACCGGATACATTCACCTCATGCCCCGGGGTCAGACGCGTCTGCGTCAGCTCCATGACCATCAGCGGATTTCCATTCTGATCGTTTTTGACGGCGCGCTGTCTGACCTGCACGGAGGGCTGAGCGGGCGCGTCCGATTCAGTCGGCAGTGCCTCGACCTCCCAACCCGCAGGCCAGATGATCATTGCGTCGGCGGCATGAGCCTGTGCAGCACACAGCAGCAGAAAAAGGCCCAGGCCTGGCAAGCAGCGTCGGTATTGCGAAAGCATCATGATGGGGTCGCCAGTACGGTTGACCGCAAATTCTGAGCCTGTTGCCGCTGACGAGCAAGGGCGAAGCAGTTATCCGCTCCCCATGATTTGGCGCTGACTGCCCTGCCCCGTATCATTTGGCACTAATTTGTACATTGGTTGGAGAACATCGATGAGCTTGCACGAACTCAACACACTTCCAGGCGTGACTGCCGAGCCTGAAGCGGCTACCCGGCAATTTGTGTTTAACCACACCATGCTGCGCGTCAAGGACATCACCCGGTCGCTGGACTTCTACACCCGCGTGCTGGGTTTCAGCCTGGTTGCAAAGCGCGACTTCAAGGAGGCTGAATTCAGCCTGTACTTTCTCGCCCTCGTCGACAAGGCGCAGATCCCGCAGGATGACGCTGCGCGCGATGAGTGGATGAAATCGATTCCGGGCATTCTGGAACTGACCCACAACCACGGCACCGAAAGCGATGCGACAGCGTCTTATCACAATGGCAACAGCGACCCGCGCGGCTTCGGTCACATCTGTGTGTCCGTACCTGACGTCAAAGTGGCCTGCGAGCGCTTCGAGGCGCTGGGCGTGGACTTCCAGAAGCGCCTGTCCGACGGCCGCATGAACAGCCTGGCCTTCATCAAGGACCCGGACGGTTACTGGGTGGAAATCATCCAGCCTACGCCACTCTGAGGTCGTAGCCGCCCAGTGACGCCGAGCGGTACGAGCTGCTTGCCAGAGCCTTGGCACCAGAGTCATTGACGGTTGTGGATCTGCCAGCAGATCAGCTACAAAAAAGCCCCGTGATCGCTCACGGGGCTTTTTGTTGTTCCGCGGCCCTGCTTATCAGGCTGGTGCGGAAGTGCGGATCAGGTGGTCGAAGGCGCTCAGGGAGGCCTTGGCACCCTCGCCCAGGGCGATGATGATCTGCTTGTACGGTGCAACCGTGACGTCGCCGGCTGCGAAGATGCCAGGTACTGATGTTTCGCCGCGCGAATCCACCACGATCTCGCCACGTGGCGATAGCTCGATAGCGCCTCTGAGCCATTCGCTGTTTGGCAGCAGGCCGATCTGGACGAAGATACCTTCCAGCGGAACGGTGATTTCTTCGCCCGTAGTGCGGTTCTTGTAGCGCAGGCCGTTGACCTTCTGCTCGTCGCCGGTCACTTCAGTGGTTTGCGCACTGGTGATCACGGTGACGTTAGGCAGGCTGTGCAGTTTGCGCTGCAGGACCGCATCGGCGCGCAGTTGGACGTCGAATTCCAGCAGCGTGACGTGAGACACGATCCCCGCCAGGTCGATGGCGGCCTCGACACCAGAGTTACCGCCACCAATCACGGCAACGCGCTTGCCCTTGAACAACGGACCGTCACAATGCGGGCAGTACGCCACGCCCTTGTTGCGGTATTGCTGCTCGCCGGGAACGTTCATCTCCCTCCAGCGTGCGCCGGTGGCAAGGATGACAGTCTTGGCCTTGAGGCTCGCGCCGCTGGCAAATTTCACTTCATGCAATTGACCGGCTGCACCAGGAATCAGCTTGTCGGCGCGTTGCAGGTTCATGATGTCGACTTCGTACTGCTTGACGTGTTCTTCAAGCGCCACGGCCAGTTTCGGCCCTTCGGTATGCTGCACCGAGATGAAGTTTTCGATGGCCATGGTGTCCAGCACCTGACCGCCAAAGCGCTCAGCCGCCACACCGGTACGAATACCTTTGCGAGCTGCATACACGGCAGCCGCTGAACCAGCAGGACCGCCGCCAACTACCAGCACGTCAAACGCGTCCTTGGCATTGAGTTTTTCGGCCTGACGCGCACCGGCACCCGTATCGATCTTGGCCAGAATCTCTTCCAGGCCCATACGGCCCTGGCCGAACAGCTCGCCATTCAGATAGATGCTGGGCACCGACATGATCTTGCGATCGGTGACTTCATCCTGGAACAGCGCGCCATCGATAGCGACGTGCTTGATGCCAGGGTTCAGCACTGCCATCAGATTCAGCGCCTGAACAACGTCAGGGCAGTTCTGGCAGGACTGGGAGAAATAGGTTTCGAAGTGGAACTCGCCTTGAAGGGCGCGAACCTGTTCGATGGTTTCCGCACTGACCTTGGGTGGGTAGCCGCCAACTTGCAGCAGCGCCAGGACCAGCGAGGTGAATTCGTGACCCATGGGGATACCGGCGAAACGCAGGCTGATATCGTGCCCAGGGCTGCTCAGCGAAAACGACGGAGTACGCGCGTCGGTGCCGCTGTCGTTCAGGGTGACGTCTTTGGAAACGCTGATCACGTCGTTGAGCAGTGCGAGCATTTCCTGAGACTTCGCGCCGTCATCAAGGGACGCGACGATCTCGATGGGGCGAGTGACCCGCTCCAGGTAGGATTTCAACTGGGCTTTAAGATTGGCGTCCAACATGTGGCGACTTCCTGTTTTTACGAAGGGTAGAAATAACAACGCCCAGGCGATTACCGCCCGGGCGTTTTTTGGGGCGATGCGGTTTACTTGCTCAAGAGCTCAACGCCCCTAGCCGATTCATACGAATCAGATCTTGCCAACCAGGTCCAGAGACGGGGCCAGAGTAGCCTCGCCTTCTTTCCACTTGGCTGGGCAGACTTCGCCTGGGTGAGCAGCAACGTACTGAGCAGCCTTGATTTTGCGCAGCAGCTCGGAAGCGTCACGGCCAACACCGCCGTCGTTCAGTTCAACGATCTTGATCTGGCCTTCAGGGTTGATCACGAACGTACCGCGGTCCGCCAGACCGGCTTCTTCGATCAGCACGTCGAAGTTGCGCGACAGGGTCAGCGTCGGGTCACCGATCATGGTGTACTGGATCTTGCCGATGGCTGGCGAAGTGTTGTGCCAGGCAGCGTGAGCAAAGTGGGTGTCTGTCGAGACGCTGTAGATTTCAACGTCCAGCTTCTTGAACTCTTC
Organism: Pseudomonas syringae; assembly: GCF_023278085.1. NCBI lineage: Bacteria > Pseudomonadati > Pseudomonadota > Gammaproteobacteria > Pseudomonadales > Pseudomonadaceae > Pseudomonas > Pseudomonas syringae. The sequence goes on from NZ_CP066265.1 coordinate 2,904,501, forward strand.
GTAGTTGTCAGCCAGGTCTTCCAGCTCGGTCGGGCATACGAAGGTGAAGTCAGCCGGGTAGAAGAATACGACAGACCACTTGCCTTTGAAGTCAGCGTCCGAGACGTCAACGAAAGCGCCGTTCTTGAATGCGGTAGCCTTGAACGGTTTTACTTGGCTGTTGATGATAGGCATCGGTATATCTCCTGATGGGTTGGATGGGTTGTGAATTCGATGGAGTGAAGCTTACGCATCATCGATGACAATCGCTCATTGGCAAACCTGATGTCACCGATTGCTTTTCGCTATGAAGGCAGCTTATCAATAGAAGAAACCTTCAGCCCGCTCCCCACTCCTGGGTTGCCCGGGAACGGCGCGGCGTCAATGTAACGCATCGCAGACTTGATGTCCCTCCAGCCAACATAGGCCATCAGTGACTTGAGGTCCCAACCGTTGCTGTGCGCCCAGCTTGCAAAGCCGCGGCGCAAGGAGTGGCTGGTGTACTGCACCGCATCGATACCCGCACGCTCGAAAGCCTGACGCAGCAACGGGATAACGCTATTGGCATGCAACCCCTCTTCACTCAGATTGCCCCAGCGGTCGACCGCTCGAAACACCGGACCGCGCACCAGTGCGGCGCAATTGATCCATTCGATATAAGCCTGTACCGGGCACAGCCGCTGCAATGCGGGGGTCTGGTAAGTCCTGCCGATATTCTCGCGATCACCCTTGCTGCGCGGCAGGTACAGCGTAATGCCTGATCCGGCCATGGCCTTGACGTCCTGCACCTGCAAGCGACACAGCTCGTCACTGCGAAAGCCGCGCCAGAAACCCAGCAATATCAGCGCCGTGTCGCGACGGCAGCGCAACAGCCGAGGCTGATCGTTCTGAGCGCTGGCATCGCGAGCGTCCGTGTCCAGCCAGGCGATGACCGTCTCCAGGTCCTGTAACTGCAACGGCTCGGCCTGCTTCTCCTGCGCCGGATGCAAGGCGCGTATGCCCTTGAGCACTTTGCGCACCATCGGCGCCTTGGTCGGGTCGACGAAACCCTGACTGACATGCCATTGCGCCAACGCAGAAAGCCGCAGCTTCAGGGTATTGACCGACAGCGTCCCCGCGTAAGTGGCCAGATAGCGCGCAACGCTTTCACTGGTCGCTGGCAGAAACCCGCCCCACGACACTTCGAAATGCTCGACAGCCGCCCGGTAGCTGCGCCGGGTGTTATCGCGGGTGGCGGCGTCGATGTAGCGATCAATGTCATTCATGACTCAAGCCTGCTGACTGTACCGGGCTGGACGCTGAAAACGCTTCGATAAGCGCCTGATACGGGATAATACGCCAATATCCCGTGTTATTTAATTCAAAAAATGACGAATTTTAAATCCTGATATAGTATGTAATTACAGGGTACATACCACAGTACGAAATCGTAGGAGTAAACATGGCTCGCGGCGGCGTCAACAAGGCATTGGTGCAGAAAGCAAGGGTCGCCCTGCTGGCCAGAGGTGAGAACCCCAGCATTGATGCGGTACGCATTGAAATGGGCAACACCGGCTCGAAAACCACTATCCATCGCTACCTCAAGGAGCTGGATACAGCGCACTCGCCAGCACCCGACATCAATGAAGAACTCACTGAGCTGGTGGCCCGCCTTGCGCAACGGCTTGATGAGCAGGCTCAGGAACGTATCGATCAGGCACGCGACAAGTACGAAACCAGCTGCAACAGCCTGCAACTGCAGCTCTCATCAACTCAACAGCAGATCAGCGACCTGCAAAAGCAGCTGCAGCAACGGGATGAGATGCTGGAGCAACAGGCCGCCGCCCTGCTCCACACTCAGCAGACGCTGCAGAACACGCAGACCGAACAGACCAGACTGCTTCAGGTAAAGCTGGATCTGGAGGCGCGCCTGCAAGACAAGGATGGACAGATCAGCTCGCTGGAAGAGAAACATCAGCACGCTCGCGAAGCGCTCGAGCACTATCGCAATTCGATCAAGGATCAGCGCGAACATGAGCAACAACGCCATGAAGGCCAGGTACAGCAGTTGCAGATGGAATTGAGGCAAGCCCAGCAAAGTCTGGCCATGCGCCAAGAAGACATCACGCAATTGAATCGCGACAACGAAAGGTTGCTGGCCGAAAACCGCAACGCCCAGCGTGAATTGCACAGCCAGCAAGACTTGCTGGGTAAAGCGGCCATTCAGGCAACCGCCTCTGCCGAACAGCAGCAACAGGTGCGCACGCAATGCGCGCTGCTGGAGGAAAGGCTAAGAAGCCTGCAAGAAGAAGCAGCCGGACTCAGGCAGAGCCTGACAGACGCTCACCAGCAAAACAGGGTTCTGGAACTGCTACTGACCAAGAAGGAAATTGCTCTGGAAAATCTGCAACGCCAGACGAGTCAGCCTGAAAAGCCCAAAGCCAGCACCAAGAAACCAGCCAGGACCTGAGAAGCCCCCGTTATGCGGCATGGCAAGGCAAGTACAGATGAACCTCGGTACCCCGACCTTCGACACTCTTGATCTGCACATGCCCGTCGGCCTGCTTGATAAAACCGTAGACCATGGACAGCCCCAGCCCCGTGCCTTGACCGACCGGCTTGGTGGTGAAAAACGGATCGAATACCCGATCAATGACGCTTTGAGCGATTCCGCACCCCGTGTCCTCGACACTGAGCCGGACGTAGTCGCCCGCAGGCACGTTGGCTTGCTGCGCCGCAAGCGTTACAGACCGGCTGCGCACCCACACCCGCCCTCTCGCTGGCACGGCATCGCGGGCGTTTATCACCAGATTCAACAAGGCGTTTTCCAGCTGATGCTCGTCGGTCTGAATCACACCCAACCCCTCTTCGAGCTCAATGTGCAGCACCGCGCGACTGCCTAGCGTACCGCGCAACAGCTCCTCCATCGACCGCACCATGCGATTGATGTCCACCGCACTGACATCCAGCGACTGACGCCGCGCAAAGGTCAGCAGCCGCTGGGTCAGCACCGACGCGCGATTGGCCGAAGCTGCCGCCGCATCTATATAGTGCTCGACCTCATCAACCCGACCGGCCGCCAGGCGACACTTGATAAGGTCCAGCGCACCCAGCACACCGGACAGCATATTGTTGAAATCGTGGGCGATACCTCCGGTCAGCTGGCCAATAGCGTCCATCTTCTGCGCATGGCGCAGCACCTCTTCCGCCTGGGCGCGCTCGGCAATCTCAACCTGTAGCAACTCGTAGGCTTCGGCCAGCTCGCGAGTCCGCTGTTCGACGCGCATCTCCAGACTTTCATTGAGATCACGCAGCGCCTCTTCAGCTTTGACCTGAGCGGTGATGTCGGTGTGGGTACCCAGCCAATGGGTGATGTGGCCCTGAACGTCCCGAATGGGCTGCGCACGTGACAGAAACCAGTTGAAAGCGCCGTCCTTGCCACGCAGCGGAAAGGTGTCCTCCCAGATAGACCCGGTGGCAAAGCAATATTGCAGTCTGGCCACCACCCGCTCCCGATGCTCGGGGTGCAGGACGGAGCGCCAGCCAAGCGCCTTCATGGCTTCAAAGGAAGCGCCGGTGTAGGAATACCAGCGCTGGTTGTACCAATTGACCTGACCCCGCGGGTCGGCAGTCCAGGCAAGCTGACTCATGTTGTCGGCCAGCGCCCTGAACTGCTCCTCGCTCTCACGCAACACGTCGAGGTGCTGCCGGGCTTCGATATCCTGCGCTGGCAAATGCAGCGGCATGCGGATCGACGGTTTCTCTCTGTTCACAGGGGGTCCATCCTCTTCAAGCTTTTACACCGGAAATCGTCCTGACCTCCGGGCGTCGCGACTTACCGCTGCACCGGGGTGCGCATGGTGACGAATTCTTCCGCGGCAGTCGGGTGCACGCCAATCGTATCGTCAAACACCTGCTTGGTCGCACCAGCCTTGATGGCAATCGCCAGGCTTTGCACAATTTCGCCAGCATCCGGCCCTACCATGTGGCAGCCAAGCACACGGTCGGTTTTGGCATCCACCACCAGCTTCATCAAGGTGCGCTCCTGATCGTCCGTCAGGGTCAGCTTCATGGGCCGGAAACGGCTTTCGAACACCTGCACATCATGACCCGCCTTGATGGCATCTTCTTCGGTCAGGCCGACCGTACCGATGTTCGGCAGACTGAAAACCGCTGTCGGGATGTGATTGTAGTCCACCGGACGGTATTGCTCCGGCTTGAAGAGCCGTCGCGCCAAGGCCATGCCTTCAGCCAGCGCAACCGGGGTCAGTTGCACACCGCCGATGACGTCGCCGATAGCCAGAATGGACGGCTCGCTGCTCTGGTAATGCTCATCGACCTTGATGTAGCCGTGCTCGTCGAGCTTGACGTCGACGCTGTCGAGACCGAGGTTGTCGAGCATTGGGCGACGACCCGTGGCGTAGAACACGCAATCGGTTTCCAGCGTGCTGCTGTCTTTCATTGTCAACAGCAGGCTGCCGTCGGGCTGTTTGTCGATACGCGCGATGTCGCTGTTGAAGCGGATCGTCATGTGGCGCTTGAGCAGTTCTTCATGCAGATGGGTACGCACACTGCCATCGAAGCCGCGCAAGAACAGCTCACCGCGATAAACCAGCGTGGTGTCAGCACCCAGCCCGTTGAAAATCGATGCAAATTCCACGGCAATGTAGCCGCCACCCACAACGACAATGCGCTTGGGCAGCGTCTTGAGATAGAACGCCTCGTTGGACGTAATCGCATGCTCGCGCCCAGGCACGTCAGGCACCTGCGGCCAGCCGCCGGTGGCAATCAGAATGCGCTCGGCACTGTACGTCTGACCGTTGATCTCGACCTGCTGCGGGCCGGTGAGCCGTGCATGTCCCTCGAGCAGCGTCACGCCGCTGTCGACCAGCAACTTGCGATAGATGCCATTGAGGCGATTGATTTCGCGATCCTTGTTGGCGATCAGCGTCGACCAGTCGAATTCAGCCTCGCCCAGCGACCAGCCAAAACCCTTGGCATGATCGAAGTCTTCGGAGAAATGCGCACCGTATACCAGCAGCTTCTTGGGAACGCAGCCTACGTTGACGCAGGTACCACCCAGGTAGCGACTCTCGGCCACAGCCACCCGCGCACCAAAACCGGCAGCAAAACGTGCCGCCCGAACGCCGCCTGAACCGGCGCCGATTACAAACAGATCAAAATCAAAAGCCATCGATATCTCCTGAGCAGGGTCACAGCATAACCGCCTGACGGTCATTCAGAAATGAAAAAGCCACCCGAAGGTGGCGTTTTCACAGCAGCGTCATTCAAAAATCAATGAGCTTTGCCGGCTTTGTAGAAATGCTCGAAGCAGAAGTTGGTTGCCTCGATATAGCCTTCAGCGCCACCGCAGTCGAAACGCGTGCCCTTGAATTTGTAGGCAAGCACGTTACCTTCTGCAGCCTGCTTCATCAGGGCGTCGGTAATCTGGATCTCACCACCCTTGCCTGGCTCGGTCTGTTCGATTTTCTCGAAAATGTCCGGCGTCAGAATGTAGCGGCCGATGATCGCCAGGTTGGACGGCGCATCTTCAGGCTTTGGCTTTTCAACCATGTCGGTCACGCGGAACAGGCCAGGCTTGATCTCTTCACCCGCGATCACGCCGTACTTGTTGGTTTCCGACGGGTCAACTTCCTGAATGGCAATGATCGAGCAACCGTAGTGCTTATGCAGCTTGACCATCTGCGCCAGCACGCCGTCGCCTTCGAGGTTGACGCACAAGTCATCCGCCAGAACCACGGCGAACGCTTCGTTGCCAATCAGCGGACGACCGCTGAGGATGGCGTGGCCCAAGCCTTTCATTTCGGTCTGACGAGTGTAGGAAAAGCTGCACTCATCAATCAGCTTACGGATGCCGACCAGGTATTTCTCTTTGTCGGTACCCTTGATCTGGTGCTCCAGCTCGTAGCTGATGTCAAAGTGATCTTCGAGCGAGCGCTTGCCGCGGCCGGTCACGATGGAGATTTCAGTCAGGCCAGCCGCGAGTGCTTCTTCAACACCGTATTGGATCAGCGGCTTGTTGACCACCGGCAGCATTTCCTTGGGCATGGCCTTGGTCGCTGGCAAAAAGCGAGTGCCGTAACCGGCTGCTGGGAACAAGCATTTCTTGATCATAAAAGTCCTTGGTAAGGGCTGTTGGTGTTAACGGCGCAGTCTAATCAGGCGGCGGTCACGTTACAATGCCCCGCCTTTGGCCGTCCGATGCCTTCATAGAGGAATCAGACGGCAGATAGTTCCGCACCATTGTAGATATTGCGACCAACCCGGCGCGGCTCATACACACAAAATCCTGCGCCCGCACGGCATCCTGTCGCTTACATTAGTACTACAAAACAGCGAACAGGAATGTAAAACATGGCGGAACGATGGCACGCCATATCAGTCCAACCCTGCAATTGCTGATTTCCCGGCCTTACCTACACCTTCTCGAAGCGAAAAACATGATCAGAATCCTGTCCATTATTGCTGTGCTGGGCCTCACTGGCTGCGCAACCGCCTCCAATACCTACCTGAAAAACGGCAAACAGGGCCTGAGCATCGATTGCTCTGGCGAGGCGATGTCGTGGGCAAGCTGCTATGAGAAGGCCGATGCATCCTGCGCGGGCACAGGCTATGAGATTGTCGGCACCGACGGCACACCGCAACCTGCGGAAAGCGAAAAGACGCTGGGCGTGGACGTCGGCAACTACAAGAGCCGCAGCGTGCTGGTGGTCTGCAAGTAATTGCGCATCCTGCGGTAGAAGATTCGCCGCCCGACCCCATGCGGTCGGGCGCTCTGGACAAGCCTTTATCTGTCAGCCGGAGATACAGGCATCAGCGGCGTTCTGCACATCCCTGAAGCGGATCGGCACGTTGGAAAGACGCTCATAGACCTTGATCGTACTGCCGCCTGATCGGCTCTCGACGTCGACCACTGCCGCAGGCGACTTGCTGAGCTTTTGTGCCACGATAATGCGCAGGCCATCGTGACGGGACTCAATCAGGGGCGGCTTGCGGCTGCTGCTGATCTTGCCGACGAAACAGTCAGTGTATTCCTTGGGGTTCTTCCCCGACATGACATTCATGGTAGGGGGCGTATGTTCGATATCGTTTACCGTCGCACAGCCGGTCATCGCCAGAGCCAGGACTACTACAGCCAGTTTCATACTAAGTCTCCAGAATAAAGGTGCTACGACAAGACAGGCGGCAATTAAATCCCCACTCGGGCGATTTTTGCCAGAAAGAATGCAAATTAATGAGGGGCAGCGTCAAATCAAGGGCACAGCATGCTATCGTTTTGATTTTTCAGAAAAAGCCCTGCTTCGGAGCCCCGGTCATGAAATTCGTACACCAGCGCGAGCATTTGAACGAAGACGATCTGGTCGTCATCACATGCTCGCAGACCTGCAATATTCGCCTGATGAACGATGCGAACTTCCGCAGCTTCAAGAACGGTGGCCGTCATACTTATCATGGCGGTGCGTTTGATACCTTCCCTGCCAAGATCGCCGCGCCAAGCACCGGTTTCTGGAACATTACCATTGATACCGCCGGGCGCAAGGTGGACACCAACGCCGGACGCAAGCCGCCGTTTACCCACGCCATCAAGATCGTCCGCCGCTCGACCTCTCAGCTGAGATGATGCAAGGAGTCATTGTGAACAATCCCGCCACACGCACCACCAAATACGCTGTCAGCTATAAGCTGAACGGCGAGCGCCGCTTCGAATTCGCGCAGTTGCAATCCGCTTCTGTCGAAGAAGCCGAAGCCGCCTTGAAAAAAATGCACGATCAGAGTGACGATCAGATTACCGACGTCAAAGTCAGCAAAGCGCTTTAAAGACCCCTCCCAGGTGCCTGATCCGATCATGCAGCGTAAAGGTGAAACACCCGCCAACCTCGATCTGTTTGCCGACCCTGCGCCGCAACCCCGGCGCGACGAGCAGATAGGGCCGGGGTCATGGCTGTTCAGAGGCTTTGCGCTGGATGCAATGGAAACGTTGCTGGCTGCTCTGGAAGCAACCGTGGCCCAGTCGCCGTTTCGCCTTATGCAGACGCCCAGCGGCCTTGACATGTCGGCCGCGCTCAGCAGTTGCGGGCAACTGGGCTGGATCACTGATCGCCATGGCTACCGTTACAGCGGAGTAGATCCGCAAACCGGCAAGCCCTGGCCCGCCATGCCACAGGTTTTCATGCAACTGGCGCAACGCGCCGCGCTGGCTGCCGATTATCGTGACTTCGTGCCGGATGCCTGCCTGATCAATCGCTACATTCCGGGTGCGAAGATGTCACTGCATCAGGACCGCAACGAGCACGACCATCAATGGCCCGTGGTCTCGGTGTCGCTCGGTATCCCGGCGATTTTCCAGTTCGGCGGCATGCTGCGCAGCGACAAGACGCAGCGCATCTCACTGTTTCACGGCGATGTCGTGGTCTGGGGCGGTGAAGACCGGCTGCGCTTCCACGGCATTCTGCCGGTCAAACAGGCCGAGCATCCTGTGCTCGGCGAGCAGCGTATCAACCTGACCTTTCGCAAAGCCGGTCGACACGACTGATCAACTGGCAGCAAGCTCGCCGGACGTTCGCGTCAGCGCCGGACATACCACCCGGTGCAGGTTCAATGCGGTATTGATAATGCCGATGTGGCTGAACGCCTGCGGGAAGTTGCCCAGCATACGGCCATCTTTCGGATCATATTGCTCGGCCAGCAAGCCCACGTCATTGCACAGGCCACACAGCCGTTCGAATAGCCTGGATGCGTCATCAGCACGCCCGAGCAGCACGTAGGCGTCGGCCAGCCAGAACGAGCAGACCAGAAATGTGCCCTCCCGCCCCGCTACGCCATCGTCGCTGCGCTCGTTGTCATAACGCAGCAGCAGACCATCCTGCATCAACGTGCGCTCGATCCTGGCGACGGTGCCGATGACGCGAGGGTCATCAGGCGCAAGGAAGCCGGTCAGAATAATCTGCAACAGGCTGGCGTCGACCTCGGTAGCGCCGTAAGTCTGCACAAAACTATTCAGTTGGGCGTCAAAACCGTTGCGACACACGTCGGCATGAATTTCATCCGCGACCCGCCGGTAGTGCTCGGCCAACGCGCGATCTTCGTCATTCTCGGCAGCTTGTGCAATTTGGGTAGCGTTGCGATCGAATGCTACCCAGGCCATGACTTTCGAATGCGTGAAATGACGCGGTTCGGAGCGAATCTCCCAGATCCCGGCGTCCGGCAAGTGCCAGATGGTTTCCAGGTAGGGCATCACCACCTTGGAAATCGCCACACTGCGCGGGTGCGCTGGCATGCCTCCGCGAAGCGCTTGAATCATGGCATCGGCGACCTCGCCATACACGTCGAGTTGGACCTGAGTCGCCGCGCCGTTGCCAACCCGTACCGGTTGCGAGTGCTCATAGCCGCTCAGCCAGGGCAATTCATATTCCTGCAAGCGCCGCTCACCGCCGACGCCATACATGATCTGAATCTGCTCCGGGTTACCGGCCACCGAACGCAACAGCCAGTCCCGCCAGGCTGTTGCTTCCTCGAAATAGCCGAGATTCATGAAGGCCAGTAGCGTCATCGTTGCGTCACGCAACCAGCAGTATCGATAATCCCAGTTACGTTCACCACCCAGCTGTTCCGGCAATGAAGTGGTCACTGCGGCGACGATGCCGCCGGTAGGCGCATAGGTCATAGCCTTGAGGGTAATCAGCGAGCGCTTGACCTGTTCCGTCCAGGGGCCGACGTCAGGGCAACGGTCAGAAAACTCACGCCAGTAGCTGACCGTGGTCTGAAGCGTTTGCTCAACATCGATATTCGCCAGTAACGGCTCGTAAGAAGCCTGATAAGCCAGCGTAAAGACTTTGCGCTCGCCTTCGCCCACCTGAAAATGACTGGCAGTGTGATGATCTTGAGGATGCAGCTGCACGGGGCTGCGCAGGACCAGCATTTCCGGACCTGCCACCGCAGTCAGTGTGTGCGCGTCCTTTTTCTCGACCCAAGGCACGCTGCTGCCGTAATCGAAACGAATCGCGAGGTCGACCGTGAATTCAACCTGCCCCTCCAGCCCGACAACAATGCGTACCACATGGCCGCTGGTGTTCATGGGCATGAAATCGATCAGCATCGCGCGACCGTCGCGGGTTTCAAAGACGGTTTCGAGAACCAGCGTGCCTTCTCGATAACGGCGCTCGGTCGAAAGGACCTCCGCCGTCGGCGCGATCTTCCAGCGCCCGTGATCGCTGCTGCCCAGCAGCGCCGCAAAGCACGCGGTGGAGTCAAAGCGGGGGAAACACAGCCAGTCCAGCGAACCATCACGGGCGACCAGCGCCGCAGTCTGACAGTTGCCCAGCAACGCATAGTCTTCGATCAATCCAGCCATTCAGAAATGCCCGTCATGTAGATGATTCGTTGCGGTTCGGCGAACCTCCCCGCGCCAGGGCGGCTCAGACTGGCAGGATATAGCGCTCGATAGCGCGAGCCACACCGTCCTGCTCGTTGCTATATGTAACATGGTCAGCCTGTCCCTGAACTGTCGGCTCGCCCTGCCCCATCGCAATCGATACCCCGGCCTTGCGGAACATTGCCACGTCGTTGCCACCATCGCCGATAGCGGCCGTGCGTGAAAGCTCGACTCCCAGGTACTCCGCAAGCGTCGCCAGGGCCGAACCTTTGTTGGCGTCCAGTGCAGTGACGTCCAGGTAGTACTTTTGCGAACGAGCGGCCAGCGCAAGCCCGTCGATCAGCGGATTGAGCCGGGTTTCGAGGGTCTTGAGCAGTTCGAAGTCGGCACTTGCCGCAACGATCTTGTCGACCCGGTCGAGATAGGGTTCGAAGCTCTCGACCTGGACATACTCGTAACCCAGTGCATCACGCTCGTGATCGACGTAGTCCCCTGCCGGGTCGAGCAACAGCCACTGATCATCGGCAAACACCCAGATAGCAACCTTCTCGCCAGCAAACAGATCAAGACAGGTACGCACTGCTGTCTGATCGATGCGGTGAGCGGCAAGCAGGCTGCCGTCGGCGTGCGTGATGGTGCCGCCATTGAACGCGACGGTCGGCAGATCGATGCCCAGCGCCTCGATCACCTGACGCATGGCTCTCGGCGGACGGCTGCTGGCCACTGTGAAATGTATGCCCGCCGCCCGCAGACGCGCGATGGCGTCGATATTGGCCTGACTCAGGCTGTGATCGCGCCGCAGTAGCGTGCCGTCGATATCGGACATCACAAACTGCACGGGCAACGAAGATGCTTCAGACATTCAGTTCTCTCCATTCGCGGCCGTCTCGGCTCAACAGTTCCTCACCGGCAGCAGGCCCGTCCTGACCTGCGTCGTACAGCTGCACCTCCGGCTGCCTGGCCCATGTATCGAGAAACGGTTGAACGGCACGCCAGCCGTTTTCGATATTGTCGGCACGCTGAAACAGGGTCTGGTCGCCTGTCAGGCAATCGTAGATCAGCGTTTCATAGCCGGTCGAGGGCTGCATTTCGAAGAAGTCCTTGTAGGCGAAGCCCAGGGCGATGTCTTCCATGTCCAGCGTCGGGCCCGGGCGTTTGGCAAACAGATCGAACCACATGCCTTCGTTGGGCTGAATCTGAATGCGCAGGTAGTTGGGCTTGAGCCGGTCGACCTCGGTGTCGCGAAACTGCGCGTAAGGCGCGGGCTTGAAACAAATGGCGATCTCGGTGCTGCGAGCGCTCATGCGCTTGCCGGTACGCAAGTAGAACGGCACACCCACCCAGCGCCAGTTGTCGACCATCACCTTGAGCGCAACATAGGTCTCGGTGGTGCTGTCGGCCTCTACCCGGTCTTCCTCGCGATAGCCGACGACTTTTCTGTCTCCGGTCACCCCTTCTGCATACTGGCCGCGCACCGAATTGGCTAACGCTTCCTCTTCGCTCCACGGGCGAATCGCCCCGATTACCTTGGCTTTTTCGCCGCGCACGGCATCTGCTCCGAACGCCGCTGGCGGTTCCATCGCGACCATCGCCAACAGCTGAAACAGGTGATTGGGGACCATGTCGCGCAGTGCGCCGGTGTGTTCATAAAAGCTGCCACGTGTTTCAACACCCACGGTTTCCGCCGCAGTGATCTGCACATGGTCGATGTAATGATTGTTCCAGAAGGACTCGAACAAGCCGTTGGAGAAACGGCTGACCAGGATGTTCTGCACCGTCTCCTTGCCCAGATAATGATCGATGCGGTAGATCTGCTTCTCGCTCATCACCTTGAGCAGGCACTGGTTGAGCTCCACAGCACTGGCCAGATCGGAGCCGAACGGCTTTTCGATCACCACGCGCCGAAACCCGTCATCGGTCTCGTTCAGCAAGCCGGATGAACCAAGCCGCTGGGCGACCTCGCTGAAAAAGCGTGGAGCTGTCGCGAGGTAGAACACCGCGTTGGCCGCGCCGGTGCTCTTGATCTTGCTGTCGATGTCACGGTAGGTCGAATCGTCGAGAAAGTCGCCCTGCACGTAACTGATCCGCTCGGCCAGCTTGCTCCAGAGCGCAGGGTCAAGCGGCTCCTTGCCACCGCCGGCAACCTTGCCAGCGGCCTCTTCACGAATGAAGTTTTCCAGCTTCTTCGCGAAGTCGGCGTCGCTGATCGCATTGTGATCGACGCCGACAATGTGCAGACCTTCGTCCACCAGACCGTCGCGTGACAGGTTATAAAGCGCCGGCATCAGCAGACGCTTGACCAGATCGCCATGAGCCCCGAACAGAAACAGGGTCGTGGCTGGCGCCACCTCCGGTTTCTGATTGGCGGTGCCACGCGACAGGCCCATTACTTCGGTTCCTTGTGGCCACCAAATCCAAAGCGCATGGCGGACAGCATCTTGTCTGCATACGAGCTGGTCTGACGTGAACGGAAGCGCGCAAACAGCGCACTGGAGAGTACCGGAACCGGCACAGCCTGCTCGATGGCAGCCTCGATGGTCCAGCGCCCTTCACCGCTGTCGGCAACCGAGCCGGAGAACGCATCCAGTTGTGGATCGGTGGCCAGTGCATCAGCAGTCAGATCCAGCAGCCAGGAGGAGACCACGCTGCCACGGCGCCAGACTTCGGCAATGTCGGCAGTGTTCAGGTCAAAGCGCTGCTCGGCAGGCAGGTGCTCGGAGTTCTTCTGCTTGAGAAGGTCGAAGCCCTCGGCGAACGCCTGCATCATCCCGTATTCGATGCCGTTGTGAATCATCTTCACGAAATGGCCGGAGCCCGCAGGGCCGGAGTGGATATAGCCACGCTCGGCGCGATCGTCGTCGGAGACGCGTTCCTTGGTGCGTTCGATGGAGCCCAGGCCGGGTGCCAGCGTTGCGAACAGCGGGTCCAGACGACGCACGATGGCGTCTTCACCGCCAATCATCATGCAGTAACCGCGCTCCAGCCCCCACACGCCGCCGGACGTACCCACGTCAACGTAGTGCAGACCTTTTGCAGTCAGCTCCTGAGCACGACGCATGTCATCCTTGTAGAAGGTGTTGCCGCCGTCGATGATCACGTCATCGGCTTCAAGCAACTGACTGAGCATCTGGATGGTGTCTTCGGTCGGAGCGCCGGCCGGGAGCATGACCCAGATGGCACGAGGCTTCGCCAGCGCGGCAACCATTTCCGTCAGATCGGCAACGGCGGTGGCCCCGTCATTGGCCAGGGCGCTGCGTGATGCTTCATCACGGTCGTACACCACAGTAGTGTGACCATCCAGCATCAAACGTCGTGCGATGTTGCCGCCCATGCGGCCCAGTCCAATAATCCCAAGTTGCATGAAGGTGCTCCTTAAATCGTAAAAAGGTGCCTCACCTGCCGTACAGCGCTTCAACAGGATGTGAGCATGCAGGTTAGTCAAGCGAGGCAGAACGTCGGTTCCCTTACAAGGACAGTCGCATAAGAGAAGTGACGGCGAGAACGCCCTCAGTCGGTGCATTTTGTCGTGATCGGCGGCTGCTCGCGACCATTAAAAATAAAAAAGTTCCAAAAAAGCGCAAAAGAATTCAGAATCGGAGCCGATAGAGAGGTAAGCAGCGGCACTCAGGGATTGAAAGTCATTGCTCAGGACCTTTCTGAGGTTGAATCCGCCATTTGCGAGGTGAGCAATGGGCACTGTACTACCACCGGTTGCACCACAAACCCTGTATGTCACGATCCGCCGCGACGAACTGCGTGCCTTGAAAGAAGAACGTGAGCAGTTGCAGCGAAAGGTTGCTCATTTGAGCGTAATGCTGCAGCAAACCCAGCTGTCTGCGCCAGGCGCAATGCTTCACGCCTGACAGTAGAATCTACAACGTTTCAGACCGCACCGTGGCAAGCCCGATATGCCGGCTTGCCCGCTTGATCCCGCCCCCTCATTCATCCTCCCTGCCTTCACGCGCTCTCACGCTTCATACCCTCCATGGATGTACGCCTTGACGCGATGCGCGTCGGCTATCAGAGCGATTTCTGCCAGAACATGGCGCGACCCATTTCCGGGTTCAGCTGATAATTGTCAAAACCCATCTTTCTGTAGGCGCCCTGAGCGACGTCATTGCCCTCAAGCACCTCCAGCGTCAGCTTGCAGCAGCCGCGCTGACGCGCGATTTCTTCGACTTTGGCCAGCATCCTCTGGCTGATGCCCTGCCCCCGGTACTGCGCTATGACCGCGACGTCATGAATATTGACCAGCGGACGGCAGGCAAAGGTGGAAAAGCCCTCGAAACAGTTGATCAGCCCTACGGGCTCGCCGGAGACGAAGGCCAGCACACTGAACGCATGTGGGCGCTTGGCCAGTTCGATGGCCAGTTGCTGGCGAGTATCGGCTGAAAGGGGCCTACCCGTGCCCATGACGTCCAGGGAGTATTCGTTCAGGACAAATCCAATGGCATCGGCATGCACAGGATTTGTGTAGCTCGCTTGCAGTACCAGCACCTCAGGGGCTTCCATTTCCGTCCTCGTCAACAATTCAAAACAGCGTGTTCAAATCAGTGTGCTTCCGAGAGGCCAGCCCTATCTCCCGAATATCACGGGTCGATTCTATCCTGCCTCGCTTCGAATTGTTCCAGCACAGATGCAGGAAATTTCCCATGGTGCACATAGATAGCGCGTCAAATGCACCCGGAAAAGGCGCAATGCACTGATTGGGTTCGAGCGGCACCCGAACAAGGCCTGGCGCACCCTCGGAGCAGGCCTGCAAAAAAGGATTGTCGAACGATCCGACGGCCGGTCATGCGCTGAGACTGTGCAATATTTCGCCCTTTAAACGCGCAACAGCCTAATGACAGGCGGCTGTAGCTGACAGCCAGAGAGGCGCAACCCCGCGCGCCAGACATTTGCGCATAAAAAAGTGGAAACTTCTCAAAAACAGCCGGGTCAGCTGAATAGAGCATCTATGCTATTGGCTGACATCCGGTAATGGCGACATCACGCCGCTTTGTCACTGTGCATGGTCCGAACGGGTATCGATCTTGCGTAGTGCACGTATGTGTACCCGGCCATAGGAAATGGCCAATAACAATCAAGTGATGCACCAATACTGGTTTAAGGGGAAAAACGATGATTAGCGCCGCTGTCAAAACCCAGAAGGGAGAGAGTTTTAACCAGCCGGTCGGCGAGCTGACTCATCTACCGGTTTTTGCGACTACTAATTTACCTGTGCTGCACATACCCACTGCACCGACCCAGCAGACCATGTCTCAGGTCAACCGACGCAAGGTGTTGTTCGTGACCTCCGAGCTGGCCGACCTGGTGAAAACCGGCGGTCTTGGCGATGTGTCTGCCGCACTGCCGCGTGCCATGCGCCACCTGCACGACGTTCGGGTGCTGATTCCCGGTTATCCGCAAGTCATCAACAGTGGCAATCCGATTCATATCATCAGTCAGCTGGGTGGCCATGCCGCGCTTCCGCCGTGCAAGGTGGGCCGTATGGACATGAAAGACGGCCTGGTGATTTATGTCCTGATCTGCCCCGAGCTGTATGAGCGCGAAGGCACGCCCTACGCGGACACCGAAGGTCGTGACTGGTCCGATAACCATATCCGCTTTGCCCGTCTGGGCCTGGCCGCCGCAGAATTTGCCGCAGGCGAAGTAAAAAGTCAGTGGTGCCCCGAACTGGTTCATGCCCATGACTGGCCAGCCGGTCTGGCGCCCGCTTACATGCGCTGGCGCGGACAGTCCACGCCGAGCATCTTCACCATTCACAACCTCGCTTATCAGGGCACGGTCAGTACCGCGTCGAGTCGCGAGCTGGGTATTCCGGATGAAGCCATCCACCCGGAAGGTATGGAATTCTACGGCCAGTTGTCGTTCATCAAGGCGGGCATGGCCTACGCAAGCCACATCACGACCGTCAGCGCCACTTACGCCCGGGAAATCACGACCCCGGAATTCGGCTGCGGGCTTGAAGGCTTTCTGCAGAGCAAGGCGAAAAAGGGCCAGCTCAGCGGCATCCCCAACGGCATCGACGAAAGCTGGGACGCAGCCACCGACGAACACCTGATCTGCCATTTCGCGCCCAATGAGTGGACGCGCAAAGAGATCAACGCCGATCACGTCCGTGAACTGTTCGAGCTGGATGAGTCCACCGGCCCGCTGTTCGCCGTGGTTTCACGCCTGGTTTATCAGAAGGGTCTGGACCTGACCATTGGCGTTGCCGAGCACATCGTCAACAACGGCGGACAGATCGCGATCATCGGCCGGGGTGAACCCGAGGAAGAAGAGGCCATGCGCGAGCTGGCTGCACGCTTTCCGGGCCGCATCGGCGTTCGGGTCGGCTTTAACGAAACCGATGCGCGCCGCATGTTCGCTGGCAGTGATTTCCTGCTGATGCCGTCCCGCTATGAGCCTTGCGGCTTGAGCCAGATGTACGCACAGCGTTTCGGCTCGCTGCCGGTTGCCCGCAACACCGGTGGTCTGGCTGACACCATCGAAGATGGCGTGACCGGTTTCCTGTTCAACGAATCTACGGTTGAAAGCTACATGGAAGCGCTTAATCGGGCTTTCAACGTGTTCTCCCACCCGGAATTACTTAACGCCATGCGTTGCCGCGCCATGGCCGCCCCGTTCAATTGGCACCAGGCGGTGGAGCCATACGCAGATCTCTACCGCGACTTGCTGAAGAAAAACGTGGGCGTTTCAACTCACTACTAGGAAAAGGATCGATGGATGCCACTGCGTACAGAAGATAACTGGCGCCACGGCGCCGTATTGCTGGATTCTGATAACACCCGCTTTGCCCTCTGGGCGCCGGATGCCGAATACGTCAGTGTCGAACTGCAGGATGGCCAGTCTCTGGCCATGCTGCCGCAGCCTGAAGGCTGGTTTGTTCTCGACGCAAGCTGCAAGGCAGGCACCCGATATCGATTCAAGATCAATCACGAGCTGGAAGTACCCGACCCCGCGTCACGCGCGCAGGTCGATGACGTACATTCGCAAAGCGTCGTGGTTGACCCTGCTTATGCATGGCAAAACCCCGAATGGAAAGGTCGCCCATGGCACGAGGCAGTCATCTATGAACTGCACGTCGGTGCCCTGGGTGGCTATGCAGGGGTTGAAAAGCACCTGCCACGTCTGGCAGCCCTCGGCATCACGGCAATCGAACTGATGCCACTGGCGCAGTTCCCGGGCGATCGCAACTGGGGGTATGACGGCGTATTGCCATACGCTCCGCAGTCTTCCTATGGCACACCCGAGCAGCTCAAGCACCTGATCGACGCAGCCCACGCGCACGGCTTGATGGTGATTCTGGACGTGGTGTACAACCACTTCGGTCCGGACGGCAATTACCTCGGCAGTTACGCCAAAGAATTTTTCCGCAGCGACCTGCATACACCCTGGGGCGACGCCATCGATTTTCGCCGTCCGCAGGTGCGTGACTACTTCGTCGACAATGCGCTTATGTGGCTGCTCGAATACCGCTTCGACGGGCTGCGCATGGACGCCGTACACGCGATTCGTGACGAGACATTCCTCCCGGAATTCGCGGAACGGGTGCGTGCGCAGATCGAGCCATCCCGGCACGTCTGGCTGAACCTCGAAAACGAGTTCAATCAGGCCAGCCTGCTCGACAAGGGCTTCGATGCGCAGTGGGACGACGACGGCCATAACACGCTTCATGTGCTATTGACCGGTGAGACCGACGCCTACTATTCGGACTTCGCCAAAGAACCTACGCAAAAGCTCGCACGTCTGCTCAGTGAGGGTTTTGTCTATCAGGGTGAACCGACTCGCCATGGCCACACCCGAGGCGAGCCGAGCGGTCATCTGTCACCCAGCGCGTTCGTGTTGTTCCTGCAAAACCATGACCAGATCGGCAACCGTGCCCTGGGCGAGCGTTTGCCGCTGCTGTGCTCTCCGGACGCGCTGAAGGCTGCAACTGCACTGCTGCTGCTGTCGCCGATGATTCCCCTGATGTTCATGGGTGATGAATGGGCGGCCAGCGAGCCGTTTCTGTTCTTCACCAGTCACCACGGCGAACTGGCCGATGCGGTACGTGAAGGTCGCCGCAAGGAATTTGCCGACTTTGCAGCGTTCGCCGACCCGGAAAAACGCGAGCACATCCCCGACCCGAACGACATCAAGACATTCGAAGCGTCACGTCCTGCGTTCGCGGCGGTTGACCTGGATACCGACAAGGGCGCAGACCATCGCAACTGGCTCGATTTCTACACGCGCCTGCTGACTTTGCGTCACAAGGAAATCGTACCTCGCCTGCAGGGCGCACGGTTCCTGAAGACCGACATTCTCGGTGACAAGGCGGTCAGCGCACGCTGGACGCTGGGCGACGGTGCTGTGCTGCGCATCGATCTGAACCTCAGCGAACAGGCGGTCGATACGCAGCCTCAGCAGCAGGCACGGCTGATTTTTTCCAGCCCTGAAAAATCGTCCGAACTTTCACGTCAGGGCATCCTCAATCCATACACGGCCATTGTCAGCCTGACAGCAAGTGATGTTCTGGAGGAACAGGATGAACAATGAGCAATTGGAGAGGCTTGCGACCGCAGCTGGCTTGTCGGTGCATTGGGTCGACGCCAACGCTCGCCCGCAGACCGTCAGCCCTGACGTGTTGCGCAAGGTTCTGGAGGCACTGGGTTTTTCTGCTGAAAATGGTGAGGCGATAGACGCCAGCCTGCAACGCCTGCAAGTTGAACGGCATGCCGCCAGCGCCCCGCCGCTGCTGACTGTCGAGCTGGACAGCAACCTTGATCTGTCGGCATGGTTTGCGCCGGAAACACCCTTCACGCTGCACCTTGAAGACGGCTCATCGCTGGATGCCAGGATGACCGCAGCAGGCGAACTTCCTGCACTCGCGCCGCCCGGGTATCAACAGCTCGAAATCGCCGGGCAGCACCTGACCATCGCGGTGGCTCCGAAAACCTGTTTCAGCATGGCCATGGCTACTGATGCTGAGGTACCGCGTGGCTGGGGCCTGACTGCCCAGTTGTACAGCCTGCGCCGTAACGGTGATGGAGGCTTTGGCGATACCGAAGCACTTGAGACGCTGGTGCGCTCTGCCGGAGAGCGTGGCGCTGACGCGCTCGGCATTAGCCCCATCCACGCGATGTTCGCTAATGACCCACACCGCTACAGCCCCTACTCGCCGTCCAGCCGTCTGTTTCTGAACAGCCTGTACGCTTCGCCCGGTGCCATTCTGGGTGAGCGGGCCTGGCGTGACGCCATCGAACAGGCCGGTGTCGGCGCCGAAATGAAACGCCTGGAAACGCTGCAGCTGATTGACTGGCCAGCGGCTGCCAACGCGAAGTGGAAAGCGCTGCACGCACTTTACGAAGCATTCAGCAAAGCGGCTCATCCGTTGCACGAAGACTTCAACAGTTTCCGCCACAGCGGTGGCGAAGCGCTGGAGAATCACTGCCGCTTCGAGGCCCTGCGCGCCGAGTCCACCGAGCTTGGCATCGGCGATAACTGGCACGAATGGCCAGATGAATTCAAGGATCCGCGTGGCAAGGCTGTCGTCGATTTTGCCGCCAGTCACAGCGAGCAGATCAGCTTCCATGCGTTCGCTCAGTGGTTGATCGACCGCAGCCTTAAACGTGCCCAGGATGCCGCCCGCAGCAGTGGCATGCGCATTGGCCTGATCGCCGATCTGGCCGTCGGTGCCGACGGCGCTGGCAGTCAGGCGTGGAGTCGTCAGGACGAGCTGTTGTCAGCCCTGACCGTCGGCGCGCCGCCGGATATCCTCAACCGGGCCGGACAAAGCTGGGGCATTTCGGCTTTTTCGCCGGACGGGCTCAAGCGTAATGGTTTTCGCGCCTTCATCGAGATGCTGCGGGCCAACTTTGCCCACGCCGGCGGTCTGCGTATCGACCACGTCATGGGCCTGCAACGCCTGTGGGTGATCCCGGTGGGATCGCCGCCAAGCGAAGGCGCTTACCTGAATTTCCCTGTGGAAGACATGCTGCGCCTGCTCAGCCTTGAATCATGGCGACACAAGGCCATCGTATTGGGTGAAGACCTCGGTACCGTGCCTGAGGGCCTGAGCGACAAGCTCAGCGCACGCGCGATTCTTGGCATGCGCGTTCTGTTGTTCGAACAGAACAACGGTCAGTTCAAACCGATCCTTGACTGGTCCGATCAGGCGCTGGCGACTACCAGCACGCACGATCTGCCGACACTGGCTGGCTGGATCAGCGAGCTGGACATCGAATGGAACGCCCGTCTGGATCACATCGACGAACAACGCGAAGCGCAGTGGCGTGAAGAGCGCGTGCGCGAGTATCACAGCCTGCGACGCGCCCTGAGCCAGAATATCGAAGACCTGCCTGCCGACAGCGAAGACCCGGAGCAGATCATCGACGCCAGCGTCCGTTACCTCGGCCTGACTCGCGCGCCGCTGGTATTGCTGCCCATCGAAGATGCGCTGGGTGTCGAGGAGCAGGCCAACCTGCCCGGCACCATAGACAGCCACCCGAACTGGCGCAGACGCCTGCCCGGTGAGGCTGCCACCTTGCTTGATAACCCACATGCTGCTCGACGACTGGAATTGCTCTCCCAATCCCGGCTGCAAGCTGCGGAGCGTGACCGATGAGCCGTCCATTACAACCTTTGCGCGCTACCCAGCGCCTGCAATTTCATAAAGACTTCACGCTGGACGACGCTGTACCCCTGGTGCCCTACTTCGCCAGCCTGGGTATCAGCCATATCTACGCATCGCCGTTGCTGAAGGCACGTGCGGGCTCCATGCACGGCTACGATGTAGTGGACCCGACCGTCATCAACCCCGAGCTGGGCGGTGAACCTGCCCTGCTGCGCCTGGTTGCGACCCTGCGCGAACACGGCATGGGCCTGATTCTGGACATCGTGTCCAATCACATGGCGGTGGGTGGCGCGGACAACCCGTGGTGGCTGGACCTGCTGGAGTGGGGTCGTCGCAGTCCTTACGCCGACTTCTTCGATATCCAGTGGAATTCGCCCGATCCGCTGCTGGAAGGTCAACTGTTGCTGCCGTTTCTGAGCAGCGATTACGGCACGGTCTTGCAGGCTGGAGAGATCCCGCTGCGCTTCAATGCTGATCAGGGCTCGTTCTACATCGAGCACTATCAGCATCATTTTCCGATCTGCCCCCTGACCTACGGCACGCTGTTGCAGTCGACCGATGACGCGCAGTTGAAAGAGCTGGCGCAGCGTTTCAAGGCCTTGGCCGACTACCCGCAAGCCTACGAACGCGCGCGTCAGGCCAAGGCTGAACTGGCCGAGCTGGCGAAAGACTCACAGGCCCGCAAGGCCATCGACCAGTTGCTTGCGCAGTTCGACTCCAGCGACGCGGAAGGCTTTCAGCGTCTGCACCAGTTGCTCGAGCGCCAGCACTACCGTCTGGCCAGCTGGCGTACCGCAGGGGATGACATCAACTGGCGGCGCTTTTTCGACATCAATGAACTGGGCGGCTTGCGTGTCGAGCTGCCACACGTGTTCGAAGCCACTCACGGCAAGATTTTCCAGTTGGTTGCAGATGGCCTGGTGGACGGTCTGCGCATCGACCACATCGATGGCCTGGCAGACCCGCGCGGCTATGGTCGCAAGCTGCACCGCCGGGTCATGAGCCTGCTCCGGCTGCGCCCTGCCGACGCGCAAATCGAACACCTGCCGATCTTCGTCGAGAAGATTCTTGGTCCTGATGAGCCACTGCGCGAAGACTGGAGCGTGGACGGCACCACCGGCTACGAATTCATGAATCAGGTGTCGCTCCTGCAACATGACCCCAAAGGCAAAGAGCCACTGGGTGAGCTGTGGAGTCGCCTGAGTGAGCGGACCGCCGACTTCGACCAGGAAGTGCTGATCGCTCGTGATCTGGTCCTGCACGGTACCCTGGCGGGCGATTTCGAAAATGTTGCGCAGTCCTTGCTGCAAGTGGCGCGCAGTGACTTGATGAGCCGCGACCTGACACTGGGTGCTATCCGCCGCGCATTGTTGGCGCTGGTGGTGAATTTCCCGATCTACCGTACCTACATTTCGGTGTGCGGCCGATCGGCGCAGGACGATCGTTACTTTCAGCAGGCCATGGAAGGGGCGCGTACCACGCTGAGTGAAGGCGACTGGCCGGTGCTGGATTATCTGGCCCGCTGGCTGGGTGGCGAAACGTGGCGTCAACTGCCGCGCGGACACCTGCGCAAGCTGTACAAGAACGCCTGCGTGCGCTTCCAGCAATTGACCTCCCCGGTCGCCGCCAAGTCGGTCGAAGACACCTCGTTCTATCGCTCCGCAGTGCTGCTGTCGCGCAATGACGTGGGCTTTCACCCGCAGCATTTCAGTGCGCCGGTCGAAGACTTTCATCAGGTCTGCCTGCAACGTCTGGAAAAGTTTCCTGACAACCTGCTGACCACTGCGACTCACGACCACAAGCGTGGCGAAGACACGCGCACGCGTCTTGCTGTACTCAGCGAATGCGCGCCGTGGTATGCCGAACAGGTGGAACGCTGGCGGCAATTGGCGATACCGTTGAAGGGCGAGGAATCGGCCATCAGCGCCGGTGACGAACTGATGCTCTATCAGGCCTTGCTGGGCAGCTGGCCTTTGAATCTCGAAGGTGAAGAGGCCCATGAAGCGTATGCCAAACGCATGGTCCAGTGGCAGGAAAAGGCCCTGCGCGAGGCCAAGTTGCAAAGCAGCTGGAGCGCGCCCAATCAGCCTTACGAAACGGCCTGCCGCGAATTCCTGCAACGTCTGTTGATGGCTCCGGAGGCGCTGGCGCTGCGCCAGTCCCTTAGCGCTACTGCCAACCGTATCGCCACCGCAGGCGCGCTCAACAGCCTGGCGCAAACCTTGCTACGCTTGACTGTGCCCGGTGTCCCTGATCTGTATCAGGGCACCGAGTTCTGGGATTTCAGTCTGGTGGATCCGGACAACCGCCGGCCAGTGGATTACGCAGCCCGTCAGAAGTCGCTGGCAGAAGAAACCAGCGTTGACGATCTGTTAAGCCGCTGGCAGGACGGCCGAATCAAACAGGCGCTGATTGCCAAGGTGTTGAACCTGCGGGCGACACATCCCGAGCTGTTCAGCGAAGGGGAATATATCCCGCTGGAAATAAAGGGCAGTCATGCCGGACAGGTAATGGCCTTTGCCCGGGTCACGCAAGGAGTGCGCGCGATCATCGTAGTCCCACGCATAAGCAGTGAACTATTGGGCACTGCACAAACTCCATTGATTAACGCTGCCAATTGGGGCGACACGCAGATTATCGTGCCTTTTGCCGATTCTGGTTCAGACTGGAAAGGCCTCTTTTCTGACGTTGTCGTTATAAATGACCGGGAACTTCCCCTCAGCACCGTGCTTGAGAAATTTTCCGTCAATATGCTTATTCAAACTACGTAATACCTGGGAGTGTCGAGATGAGTGCCGACGAAAAACGAATTCGCGATTTTGCTTATCAAATCTGGGAATCGGAAGGCAAGCCTTCCGGTCACGACGAGCGTCATTGGGAGATGGCACGCAAGCTGGCAGAAGCCGAGGCGCTGGCTCCGAACAAGGCCAACGTGCGCAAGTCGACCAAACCCAAGCTGCCTGAAGTAGACAGCGCCAAGGCTCCGGCCAAGGGTGCTGCCAAATCGGAAGCGAAGGCCGCTCCTGCGCCCAAGCCTGCCGCCGCGAAGCCAAAGCCAGCGGCCGCAAAACCGGCAGCCAAGCCAGCTCCCAAGCCCAAGGCCGCAGCAGGTTCGGCGCCCGCTGACGCTCCTGCCAAGCCTGCCGCGAAGAAACCACGCAAGCCATCGGCTGATTGAAACTCTTCGCACGATACGCCAGTCCATTGGTGCAGGCCTGCTCGGAACATTGATGTCAGGCTTGCGTCACACCCACACTCTATCGTCAATATCGAAGCCTCCGGGCTTCGGTAGCGGTCTTGGCCGCTCAGAAAATCATCAGACGTCAGGAAGGCACCATGAATACGAAGTCCACACCAGCGGCGGAAGAAAGTTCGGCCACGCATGATAACCCTGCCAGTACCCCGACACGCATTCGCGAAGGACTTCCCTTTCCACTCGGTGCCAGCTGGGATGGCCTGGGCGTCAACTTCGCGCTGTTTTCGGCGAACGCCACCAAGGTGGAACTGTGCCTGTTCGACTCGACCGGCGAAGTGGAACTGGAGCGCATCGAGCTTCCGGAATACACCGACGAGATCTACCACGGCTATCTGCCCGACGCGCATCCCGGCCTGATCTACGGCTACCGTGTGTACGGCCCGTACGATCCGAAGAACGGCCACCGTTTCAACCACAACAAGCTGCTGATCGACCCGTACGCCAAGCAATTGGTCGGCGAACTGAAATGGTCGGAAGCCCTGTTCGGTTACACGATTGGCCACGCTGATGGCGACCTTAGCTTCGACGAACGCGACAGCGCTCCGTTCGTACCGAAAAGCAAAGTGATCGATGAGGCCTACACTTGGGGCCGCGACCAGCGCGTGGGTACGCCTTGGGACAAGACCATTTTCTACGAGACCCACGTGCGCGGCATTACCATGCGCCACCCCGAGGTTGCTGAAGAGCTGCGCGGCACATTTGCCGGTCTGGGATCAGCGCCGGTCGTCGAGCACATCCGCAAACTGGGCGTGACCTCGGTCGAGCTGTTGCCGATCCATGCGTTCGTCAACGACCAGCACCTGCTGCAAAAAGGCATGACCAACTACTGGGGCTACAACAGTATTGCGTTCTTCGCCCCGGACCCGCGTTACCTGGCCAGCGGCAAGATTGCCGAGTTCAAGGAAATGGTCGCGCACCTGCACCATGCCGGGCTGGAGGTCATTCTCGATGTGGTCTACAACCACACCGCCGAAGGCAACGAGCTGGGCCCTACCCTGTCCATGCGGGGTATCGACAACGCCTCCTATTACAGGCTGATGCCCGACGACAAGCGTTACTACATCAACGACTCCGGCACAGGCAACACCCTCGACCTGAGCCATCCGTGCGTTCTGCAGATGGTCACCGATTCGCTGCGCTACTGGGCCTCGGAAATGCACGTCGACGGTTTCCGCTTTGACCTGGCAACCATCCTCGGTCGCTACCATGACGGTTTCGACGAGCGTCACAGCTTCCTGGTCGCCTGCCGTCAGGACCCGATTCTGCGTCAGGTCAAGCTGGTTGCCGAGCCTTGGGACTGCGGTCCGGGTGGCTATCAGGTCGGTGGCTTCCCACCGGGCTGGATGGAATGGAACGACAAGTTCCGCGACACCGTGCGGGCCTTCTGGAAAGGCGACGAAGGCCAACTGGCCGACTTCGCTGCGCGCATGACGGCGTCCGGCAACATGTTCAACCAGCGCGGTCGTCGCCCTCAGGCTTCGGTGAATTTTATCACTGCGCACGATGGCTTCACGCTGCACGACCTTGTGTCGTACAACGACAAGCACAACGAAGCGAACGACGAAAACAATCAGGACGGCAGCAACAACAACCTGTCCTGGAACCACGGCGTTGAAGGTCCGACCGAAGATCCGGAAATCAATACCCTGCGTCTGCGCCAGATGCGCAACTTCTTCGCCACGCTGCTGCTGGCACAAGGCACACCGATGATCGTGGCCGGTGACGAGTTCGCCCGCACTCAGCACGGTAACAACAACGCCTATTGCCAGGACAGCGAGATTGGCTGGATCAACTGGGATCTGGACGAAGACGGCGAGGCGCTGCTCAAGTTCGTGACCCGCGTGATCAAGCTGCGTCAGACCTACCCGATTCTGCGTCGCAGTCGCTTCCTGGTGGGCGATTACAACGAAGAAATCGGCGTGAAGGACGTCACCTGGCTTGCGCCGAACGGCGAAGAAATGAGTGTCGAGCAATGGCACGATGCCAATGGCCGTTGCCTGGGCATGCTGATGGATGGTCGCGCACAGGAAACCGGTATCCGCCGTCCTGGTGCAGACGCCACCTTGCTGCTGGTGGTCAACGCTCATCACGACGGCGTCAACTTCACGCTGCCGGAAGTGCCTGAAGGCACGCATTACGAGTGCCTGATCGATACCAATCAGGACGATGCGCGCAGCAAGGAGCAGTTTGCATTCGGTTCGGAATACACCGTTACCCCGCGCTCACTGTTGCTGTTCGAACTCAAGCGTGAAGATCAGCGATGACCGATGCCTTGAGTGAGTTTCTCGACTGGCGCAGGCAGGGCTATGCCGACACGCGTGCGCTGGGCGAGTGCTTGCAGGCACTGGTGATTGAAGGACTGGATCAGCTTCCCCTGCCTGCCGGTGGTCAGACACTTGAGCGCTGGCAGGCGCTGGCCTGCGTCGCAGGCCACGACCTGGGGTTGTGCAAGTTATACGAGGGGCACACCGACGCCTTGGCGATCATGGCGGAACTGGGTGCCCCGCCCCCCGAACAATTCAGTACCTGGGGCATGTGGGCGGCAGAGCCACCACAGGCACGGGTCACGCTCAGCGGCACCGGCGATTCGCTTCGCCTGGATGGTCGCAAAGCCTGGTGTTCCGGCGCGTCGGCAGTGAGCCACGCCCTGATCACCGTATGGGATGAGCAACAGCGTCAACAACTGGTAGCCGTACGCCTCGATCAACCGGGGGTACGTATCACCAATGATGGCTGGCGAGCGGTTGGCATGGGCGCCACCGGCAGCGTCGAAGTCATCTTCGAGCGGGCCAGCGCGGAGCGGGTCGGCGAGCCGGACGGTTATCTGAATCGGCCGGGCTTCTGGCAAGGCGGCATCGGCATCGCCGCCTGCTGGTTTGGCGCATCGCGCTCCATCGCGCAGCGCCTCCTGCAACAGGCCGGCAAACGCGACGAACCCCATGCGCTTGCTCATCTGGGCGCAGTGGACGTTGCCCTGTATGCCGCGGCCGAGGTACTCCGCGCCGCCGCCGTGCACCTGGACAACGCCCCCACCGAGAATGCGGAAGTGATTGCGCGGCGCTGCAGAGCCTTCATCGAGCAGGCAGCTGATCAGGTCATTCAGCATGTCGGTCGCGCAGTGGGCGCTGGCCCCTATTGCAAGGATGCACATTTCGCCCGATTGATCGCCGATTTGCCTGTTTTTCTGCGCCAGAGCCATGCCGAGCGGGATCTGGCCGCGCTGGGGCAGTTGACCGGCAAACGGCTTGAAACGTCACAGGCGTGGTCGCTATGAGAGCGTATTCGACATGAGTGAAGCCTTTGTAGTGAGCGAAGACGAAGCAGGCCAAGGCACTCCCCTGGCTGCCTGGAATGCCTCTAGCAAGTTGCGGGGCCTGCCGGCAATCACTGCCGACCTGTTGGTGCCGCCCAATTGCAGGGCGGTGATTATTGCACCGCACCCGGATGACGAAGTACTGGGCTGTGGCGGCCTGATGAGTCAACTGGCTCAGCTGGAACGCCACCTGCTGTTGATTTCGGTCACCGATGGCACCGCCAGCCATCCGGGTTCGGCGCTCTGGCCTGTCGAGCGGCTGTCCGATATCCGCCCCCAGGAAAGCGCTGAGGCGCTGAGCCGTCTCGACATCTCTTTAGAGCGCCTGGAATGGGTGCGTGGCGGCTTTCAGGATGGCGACGTCGGCGCACAGGAAGACCGGCTGGTCGAATTTCTCGAACAGCACCTGGGGCCGACCGATGTGGTGTTTGCCACGTGGTCGGGTGACGGCCACGGTGACCACGAGGCCGTTGGCCGCGCCAGTGCGAAGGCCTGTGCCATCACTGGCGCACAACTTCATGAAGTGCCGATCTGGGCCTGGCACTG
The DNA here is from genome assembly GCF_023278085.1 of Pseudomonas syringae. NCBI lineage: Bacteria > Pseudomonadati > Pseudomonadota > Gammaproteobacteria > Pseudomonadales > Pseudomonadaceae > Pseudomonas > Pseudomonas syringae. The sequence continues at coordinate 2,932,585 of NZ_CP066265.1, forward strand.
GGCCGATCCCGAAGACCCGCGCCTGCCTTGGGAACGTGCGCGCAAGCTGCTGCTCGACCCGATGACGCTCGCCCGTAAACGCCATGCCGCGCAGGCGTTCACCAGCCAGTTGCAAGGTGATCCGGCTGTGGGGCTCTCTCCGGTATTGCCTGCCAGTGTTCTGGAACGGCTGATGCAGCCGTTTGAAGTGGTGTTCACATGAGTGTTGCGGACAGCTACTTCGACGAGCTCTTCAGCAACGATAACGATCCGTGGGCGTTCAAAAAACGCTGGTATGAACGCCGCAAGCGCGCGCTGACCCTGGCTGCCCTGCCCCGCGAGCACTACCGGGCGATCTTTGAGCCGGGTTGTGCCAACGGCGAACTCAGCGCCGACCTGGCAACACGTTGCGACGCCCTGCTGTGCTGCGACACCTCGACCCGCGCAATCGAACTGGCTCGCCAGCGCCTGGCTGACATGCCCAACGCCCGCGTATTGCAAGCTCGTCTGCCGCAACAATGGCCGGCGGAGAAGTTCGACCTGATCGTGTTCAGCGAGCTGGGCTATTACCTCGACATCGACGATCTGAACCGCCTGATCGACTGCGCGCTTGATGCGTTATCGCCCGACGGCCAATTGCTCGCCTGCCACTGGCGCCCGGACATCGAAGGCTGTCCGCTGAATGCACAACGCGTTCACGACACGCTGGCTGAAAGACTGTCCATGCACCGGCTTTTTAGTCATCACGAACAGGATTTCCTGCTGGACCTGTGGAGTCGTGATGGTACCTCTGTCGCAGAACAGGAGTTCTCGAATGATCGGCATTCTGATTCCGGTGCACAATGAAGAACAGCTGCTGGATGCCTGCCTGACGACCGTTCTGCACGCCGCTGCCCACCCGGACCTCAAAGGGGAAGTCGTGGAAGTATTGGTGGTGCTTGACAGCTGCACGGACGGTTCTGCAGACATCGCTCGTGCCCATGGCGTGATGATTCTGGAAGTGACTGCCCGCAATGTCGGCCAGGCGCGTGCCAAAGGCGCAGCCTTCCTGCTCGACAGGGGCGCGCGCTGGCTGGCCTGCACCGATGGCGACAGCAGCGTGGCGAGCGACTGGTTGAGCGAGCAACTGGCTCTGGATGCCGATGCGGTGTGCGGAACTGTGATGCCTGGCGACTGGAACGAGGACATTTCGGCGGCTGCGCAGGCGGCTTATCTCAGCCACTACCAGCACCGCGACGGCCACCGGCACATACACGGTGCCAACCTGGGGGTGAGTTCGATTGCTTATGTCAGTGCGGGTGGTTTCCCCGCGCTGGCCTGCCATGAGGACGTGCACCTGGTGCAGCAACTGGAGTTGATCGGCGCACGCATCGCCTGGAGCTGTCGTCCCAGAGTGACCACCAGCACCCGCCTTGACTCAAAAGCCAGAGGCGGGTTCGGCGATTACCTGCGCTCGCTCAATGGCCACCCGGCCATCACTGATGATGCGCTGTCTGCATGCCGGAACGGTCTGGATCAGCCGCACTCAGCGCCGTCGTGAAGAAGCGCACGGCTTCGGCACTCAAGGTGCGGTGAATGTCCTCACGATCAACCCCGTCGGGGTCATTGCACAATAGCGGCGCGGTTGCGCGTTGTTCGTCACTGCACGGCGCCATGAACACGAAGTGCCCTGCCCCCGCCAACAGCTTGTAATCCGGAGCCTGTGGCAGCTTGCGCGCCAGCGCCTCGGCATTACGGTCGATGGCCAGCAGTTGATCATCGTCGCCGGCATACATAAGCACCGGCACATGGACATCACCCAGCGTATGGCGACCGAACATCAGGCTCAACGGCGCCATCAGCATCAGTGCGCCAACCCGGGGGTCGGCCTGGGCATGCAGATCGTCGCGGTCTGCAACCAGCTCGCCCTGGGTTTTGCAGGCATCCCGATCGTTCGGGCGCTCCAGGCAATACTGACGCAGACGCTTCAGATCCGGTTGCGCGCCGGCAAGGATCAGCGCGGTTTCACCACCCGCCGAATAGCCGATCACACCGACCTGACGCGCATTGAGGTAAGGCGAAAGCATCGGGTCGAGCAGTGCTGAACTGATAGCCTCGGATATCTGTAAAGGACGCCCGTAGAGATTGCTCAGGCTGCCGAGGCGGCTGTGATCGCGGTCGTTGTCGCCGGGATGGATCACGGCGACCACCACAAACCCCTGCCGCGCCAGCGAAGTCGCCAGATCGTGCAGCGCCAGCGGCGTACCGGTGTTGCCATGCGACAACAGCAATAACGGGAACCGGCCCATGGCAATGGGGGCGTCTTCACTGGCCTCGACCCGGTAACCGTGGATCGTGCTGGACTGCTCGCTGCCGGTCGACGGATAGAAGGCAATCGCCTGCATCGGCAGTGAGTCCAGAGGATCGGGGAAGGTCAATTCGTGATAGCCCGCGCTCCAGGCTTCAGCCGCCTGAGCATGCACCGAAATCATGCTGTCGAGCAGACAAACCAGCATCACTGCACAAAGACGCACCATGGCGAGGCCCAACCTTTGTCATTCCGGACGCTTGTCCGGACAGTCCGTTCATGCGCTTGTGTCGAGCATCATGCTCCAGCGCGCCGCTCACACTTGAAGTGTCACTCAAATGAGAGTCTGTGAAACCGAAATAGTGCACAACTCGAGCCAGCATCAGCCCACTCTTTTTTGCACGTGCGAACCAGTCGGCAAAACATGTCGAAAACAGGTTCTCAAAGAAACAGTTTAGTCCTCCATGTGCCCGCTTACCTGTAAGGAAGCTGTCAAGGTTACAAGCGGTCTCCCCACACCAGAAAAAACTCCACGGCCCGGCGCGCATCAGTGCGCAGGCGGTGGAGTCAGGATCAAGCGTTTGCTGATGATCAGGCGGCGAACAGATCCTTGATCTGCTGCTGTGCCGCCGTCATGGCGCTGGCACGAGGCTCTTCGCCGTAAGCCAGGCCGTGCGCACGCACGAATTGCAGGTCGGTCACGCCAATGAACGCGAACAGCGCCTTAAGCAGCTCTTCATGACCCGCGCCAGTCGGCAGGCCCTGGTGCAGACCACCGGAGGTGGAAACGATGATGATTTTCTTGCCGCCGCACAGGCCTTCAGGGCCGGCTTCGGAGTAACGGAACGTGCGACCGGCAACAGCGATGCGGTCGATCCACGCCTTCAATTGCGACGGCACGGTGAAGTTGTACATCGGCGCACCGATGACCACGACGTCGGAATCGAGAAACTGTTGCAGGGTGGCTTCGTTGGCTACCACTTCATGCTGCTGGGCAGCGTCGCGGGCTTCTAAAGGAGTGCCGGCTGCGGCAAGGCTGGCGGCTGAGAAATGGCCAAGCGCATTGCTGGCCAGATCGCGGTAGGTCACCTGAGCGTCGGCGTGCGCGCTCTGGCAGGCCTGAACGACATCACGGGTCAGCTGACGCGAAGCAGAGTGGTCGCCGAGGATGCTGGAATCAAGGTGCAGAAGTTTCATAACGGGCTTCCCAAGTGAATATCGCCGAGGGGCGATCAGTGGGGAGCATCCTATCGGTGATCGTAATAGATGATTAGTCGCCCTGAATGCGACTGTTCGTTCTATATAAGGAACAATAGATCGACTCAGGGTTGTGCGTCAGCTCCTTGAACGAGCTCTCGAATGCGTCCAGTAGGCCTCTGACGGCTGGCAGCAGGCCGCGTCGCGAGACAAACACTGCGTGGAGGATGCCGCACTTGGGACGGTGCGCATCGAACAACTCCACCATACGGCCCTGCTGCAACGCTTCCCTGACCAGAATTTCTGGCAATTGCGCCACGCCGACACCCTGCAGAACCGCTTGCAGAATGACGTCCAGATCCGAGCTGACCAACCGCGGTACGTGTCGCACTTCGACATAATGACCCGGTCCGTTTTCCAGTAGCCAGCGATGTTCGGGTGCGGAAGACGGCACATCAAGGCTCGGCAATTTGCCTAGCTCGTCAAATGACGGGTTAGCCGGGATAAGCGCCGCCAGATCGGGATGAGCCACCAGCCGTTGCGCACTGTGGCCAAGAGTCTTCACCACCAGGCCGTCATCTTCCAGCGGTGGGAAACGTACCCGCAAGGCGATATCGATGTTCTCGATCAGCGGATCGACACGCCGGTTGGTGCTCTCGATGTGCACCTGCACCTTAGGGTGCGCCGCCATGAAACCGGCAATCGCCTCGTTGATGCCCATGGCGGCCATGGCAGGCGGACAACTGATCACCACCTTGCCCTGCGGTTCGGACTTGGAACGCTGAATAACCTCTTCGGCAGCTTCGGCCTCGACCAGCATCGCCACGCAATGAGCGTAATAGTCGCGTCCGCTTTCGGTCACGGCAAACTTGCGGGTCGAGCGATGAATCAGCGTGACGCCGAGCCGCTCTTCAAGCCCGGCAATGCGCCGGCTGAGCTTGGACTTGGGAATCCCCAGCTTGCGACTGGCAGGCGCGAAGCCTCGGCATTCGACCACCTGAACGAAATAATACAGATCATTGAGATCAAACACCGGCCACCTCGCGTCTAGAGCGGCGAGTATGCAGCGCTACCGCAAGCCTCTCAAGGTCCGACGCAGGGCGCGGATTCGTTACTCAGCGGCCAGAAACGCCAGCACCGGCGCAGTGAATGCCTCTCCCGCTTCGACGCTGGACAAATGGGCGGCAGGCAACTCGACGATCTGTGCGCCCTGAATGCGTTCTGCAATGAAGCGTCCGTCTGCGGGGGTTGTTACCGCATCTCCGGTGCCGCAGACCACCAGCGTCGGCAAGTTGATGTCCGCCACTTGCTCGCGAAAATCAGCGTCGCGCACGGCAGCACAATTGGCCGCGTAGCCCTGTGGCGAGGTCTGCGCCAGCATGCTGACAATACGCTCCACCGTGGCAAGCTCCTGTGCCGCAAATGCCGGGGTGAACCAGCGCAAGATGGAGGCATCACGTAACGCGACCATGGCCGCCTGCCCCTCACGCAGCACGGTTTCGATGCGCGGATTCCAGATATCGGGGTTACCGATCTTCGCCGCCGTGTTGCACAGCACCACTCGGCGCAGACGCTGGGGCGCATTGATCGCCAGCCACTGACCGATCAGTCCGCCCATGGACAGCCCGCAGAAGGACACCTTTTCGATCTGCAGCGCATCCAGCAACGCCAGCACGTCGCGGCCGTTCTGCTCGATGCTGTAGCTGCCCTGGCTGACCAGCGATTTTCCATGACCGCGCGTGTCGTAACGCAACACCTGAAAATGCCGGGTAAACGCCGCCACCTGGTTGTCCCACATGTGCAGGTCGGTGCCCAGCGAATTGGAAAAAACCAGCACTGGCGCGCCGGGCTGGCCCTCCAGCAAATAATTCAGTTCACCATCGGCGAGTTGCACAGCAGGCATACGAGGCTCCAGAGAAAGGGCAAACGTGCACACTAATGAGTGTCACGGCGGCATACAATCCGCTGATCGAATATCCGTGCGGCTATCGAACAGCTTGCCGTTCGAGATCAGACAAAGGAGCTTCTCCATGCAAAAACCGACGCAAACGCCGATGCAAAAAGAAGACATCGCCAGATTCTGTCTCAGCCTGCCGGGCGCGCGGGAAGACTACAAATGGGGCGGCGTGCGGGTGTTTTCCATTGCCGAAAAGAAGATGTTTGCGGTCATGGACCTGGCCGGTGAGGAACTGGCGTTCAAGGTTGCTGCAGAGTTGTTTCTGGGCTACGTCGACCGCCCCGGCATCCGCCCTGCGCCCTACCTGGCTAGGGCGCACTGGATCAGCGTGGCACAACTGAATGCCTTGAGCGGAGCGGAAATACAGGATCTGCTGACCCGCTCCCATCAACTGGTGGTCAGCAAACTGCCAAAACGCCAGCAGATTGCGCTGATGTTATAAGGCTATGAACCTGCGCGGGCACCATCTGCCAGAGGCGCTTGCCCAGAAACAGCCAGTCGACCCACAACGCCTGATGCACCGCCACGATCAGCCAGAACACGACCTGAAAAGACACCTTGCGGGTCTTGTGCCGGAACACCTGTTGCGCCAATAGCGCTCCGGGCCAGCCGCCCAGTAATTCCAGGGTGTGCAGCACGTTCTCGGGCGTGCGCTGACCGCCGATTCCGGCCTGGCGCTTGTCGCGTCGATAGAGCACGAACGCCAACAGGCTCATCCCCGTCAGGGCGAGCGCCGGGATCATCATCCCTTGCCGGACCCAGAGCGACGCCGAACCGTACACCGGCAACGCGCACAGCAGCACAAACAGCGCCAGTTTGAGGGGCAGTTGCCGGACAGGCGCCCTGCCCCGGCCAGCCGGTCGCTGAGGTTGTCGGGCGCTGGTCATGCCTTGGCCGACGCCCAGTCGATCCAGCCAAACTGCCAGGTCGCCAGAATCAGCAGGCCGAAGGCTATGCGATACCAGGCAAACACCGCGTAACTGTGGGTGGCAATGAACTTGAGCAGCGCGCGTACCGCGATCATCGCGAAGATGAACGAGGTGATAAAGCCGATCGCGAAGACCGCAAAGTCGTCCGGACGGAACATGTCCCGGTATTTGTAGCCCGAATACACAGCGGCACCCACCATGGTCGGCATGGCGAGGAAGAACGAGAATTCGGTAGCGGCCTTGCGTGACAGGCCGAACAGCAGGCCGCCAATGATGGTCGAGCCGGAACGGGACGTACCGGGAATCATCGCCAGACACTGTACCAGCCCGACTTTAAGCGCATCGGTCCATCTCATGTCATCGACGGTTTCGGTGCGTACCGTATGCTCGCGGCGCTCGGCCCAGAGCATGATCACGCCACCGATGACCAGTGCTGTGGCCACAGTGATGGCATTGAACAGGTAGTGGTGAATCATGTCGGCAAAAATCACCCCGAGCACGACCGCCGGCATGAACGCGATCAGCAGGTTGAGGGTAAAGCGCTGAGCCTGCTGCTGTTTTGGCAGGCCAACGACCACGTCGAGAATCTTGCGCCGAAATTCCCAGACCACCGCCAGAATCGCACCCAGCTGGATAATGATGTTGAACGCCATGGCGCGCTCACCCCCGAAGCCGATCAGATCGGCAACAACGATCTGATGCCCTGTGCTGGAGATCGGCAAGAACTCCGTCAGCCCTTCGACAATACCCAATATCAACGCCTGAGCAGCGGTCCAAAGATCCATCATTCCCCCATGAAGCGATGCCTCTGGCTCGCTGTTAATGTTGTTGTGTAAAAAATGGTTGCCACTATGCCGTTACCAGCCTGAACAAAGCTTGAACCTGCACACCTGCGAGGCGCGGAATGCTAGCAGACCTTTGCGCACAGCGCCTGCTGGCATGCTGTCGGTAAAAACAGAGGCTCCCCGCCCTGCCCGGAAGCGATTACAATCGCCGCCCCTGTAACCACTACTCCAACCAAGGTGCCGCCATGTCCGGGCTTGAACTTTTTGCCGCTGCCATCGGTGTGCTTGCAGTCTGGCTGACAGTGAAGCAAAACCCGTGGTGCTGGCCAATCGGGCTGGTCATGGTGGTCATCTATATCTGGATCTTCTTCGACGTGAAGCTGTACTCGGACATGCTGCTGCAGGTGATCTACGCCGGTTTGCAGGTCTACGGCTGGCTGCAGTGGACCCGGCATGGCAATGGCCTGCCAGTCAGGGCCGTCAGCGTGCTCAACAGTTCTTCGGTACTCATGGGGCTGGCGGTCGGCGTGCTGATCAGCCTGGTACTGGGCGCGGGCATGGCCCATTTCACTGATGCCGCACAACCCTGGCTCGATGCCGCGCTGACCGGTTTCAGCCTGGTGGCACAGGTGTGGATGGCGCAAAAGCGCGTGCAGTGCTGGCCGCTGTGGATTGTTCTGGATGTGATCTTTGTCGGCCTGTTCATCTACAAAGACCTGTACCTGACGGCGGCCCTTTACGCATTGTTCACCCTGCTGGCCGTTCAGGGCTGGCGCGAATGGCGCAATGACCTGGTGCTGGCCCGATGAAGGTTCTGGTCCTGACCGGCCCCGAGTCCAGCGGCAAGAGCTGGCTGTCGGCTGAAATACACAAGCGTTTCGGCGGGGTCATGGTTGGCGAGTACGTTCGTGAGTTCATCGAACAGCAGGGCCGCGATACCTTCTACAGCGATATCCCGACCATCGCCCAGGGTCAACTGGCCCGGGAGGACGCTGCACGTGCCCGCGCTCCGGAGTTGCTGATTCTCGATACCCACCTGTTGAGCAACATGCTCTGGAGCCGGACCCTGTTCGGCGACTGCCCTGCGTGGATCGAAGAGCAATTGCTGGGCAGGCCCTACGACCTGCACCTGCTGCTGTCACCGAAGGGGGTGGACTGGATCAGCGATGGGCAACGCTGCCAGCCGGATCTGGGCGAACGCCAGGCGTTCTTCGACGCTGGCCGGAAATGGCTCAATAAGCATCAGAAACCCTATCAGGTGCTCGACGGCGACTGGCAGCAGCGTCGCGAACAGGCGATGGCTGCCGTGACAACGCTGCTCGGTGCGTCAGCGGATCTGGTGCTTGTGCAGCAGGCGGTAGAACGTCGGTCGCGAGATGCCTAACGCCTTGGCAGCCATGCTCAGGTTGTCACTGTGGCGAGTCAGCACGTCACACAGCGCCTGACGCTCGGCACGGGATTTATACTCGTCCAGTGTGCTCATACTGCCGATCACGTCATCGTCGCCGGGCAACCCCAGATTGGCGGCTTCGATCTGCCTGCCTTCCGACAGCACCAGCCCTCGCCGCACCCGATTGGCCAGTTCACTGACATTGCCTGGCCAGTCGTGCTTGCCAAGGGCGATGAGTGCCCCCTGACTGAAACTGCGCGCGCGCCTGCCGCTATCCAGGCTGTAGAGGTGCGCAAAATGGTTGGCCAGCATGGCCAGATCGCCATGCCGTTCGCGCAGTGGCGCGGTGCCCACCTGCAGCACGTTGAGCCGGTAGTACAAATCCTCTCGAAAACGCTTTTTACGAATGGCCGTTTCGAGGTCTGACTCGGTGGCCGCCAATACCCGGACGTCCACGCTGACCGGCTTGCTGCTGCCCAGGCGCTGAATCTGCCCGTCTTCCAGAAAGCGCAACAGAAAGGCCTGGGTTTCCAGCGGCAGATCACTAATATTTTCAAGCAGTAACGTGCCGCCGTTGGCGGCCTCGATTCGTCCGGGCTTGCGCTCAGGCGCATCATCGACAGCCCCCGCTTCATAACCAAACAGTTCTGCGTGGATCAGATGGTTGGCAACCGCGCCACAATCGACCGTCACGAAAGGCCTGTCGCGACGCCGCGACTGGGCGTGTAGGATTCGAGCGATCAACGCCTTGCCGGTGCCACGTTCGCCGCGTATCAGTACCGGTGATTCAGTAGGCGCCAGCTTGCTCAACAGACGTCGCAATTCACGGGTCAGCCGGCTGTCACCGAGCATCTCAGGTTCCGACTGTGGTTCCAGTCGCCTGTTCTGCTTGTGTAAAAGCGCACTGTTCAACGCCTTTTCAAGAGTCACCTGCAGACGGTTCACGTCAAATGGCACGATATGAAAGTCGAAAAACCACTGGCAGACAAAATCACCGACTTTTTCGCGGCGCAGGTCGTTGGCTGTCAGCAGAGCAATCCAGTGAACGTCATCGCGGGTGACGAATTTTTCGAGTGCATCGAGGTGCTCGAAATACGCAGGTTTCAAGTGGATCAAACCGACGTCGCAGCCATCAACGGGTGCTGAATCCAGCGAGCATCTCTCGACCGTCCATCCGGCAGCTTGCAGGATCGGGGTCAGGTGATCGTAATCGCTGTCCGCATCAATCATCAGGAGACGTCGTACGCAGACCGTTTCATGCATGTAGGTTCCTTGGCGCCCGACGCAGGATGGGTATGTTTAAACTGTTTTATAAACAGCATGTTGCCGGGCTCAAATATCACAATAGCAACTATTTGACGCTTCCTTGTACCGTTTGGGTCTAACCGTCATGACCAACTGCCATTACGTCGATTTTTTCGCCATTAATAGCCCTGAGCCAGCTCTCACACCGTACGAATGAAAAATTTTTCAGGATTTTTCCGGCAAAGGGTGTGACTCATGCCCCCCTGTCGTTCATCAACACAAGTAACCAGCCGGACGGTCAGCCCGCCGACGTGACTGAATTGATATGGGCACTTGAGGAAACAACCATGAACGCCCCACTGCGCTTCAACGATGCACTTCTGATCGCTGGACACGCTTTTGAACCCTTCCAGTGTGTTGCCTGGGCACCACAGGACGGTAATGGCGAACTGAGCCTGACAGTCATCGACCGCACCAGTAACCGTATCGGTCGCAAGCAGATCCCGAGCAGCGCTTATTCGGACAAGAAGCAACTGGCCAGCGTCCTTGAACAGGCCCGCGCCGAAATCAGCAACGAGGGGTATGACCTCGAGCCGTGGACCATGCCTGCCTGATCACGCCCTGCGCTCATCGGGGGGGGGTCGTGCCAATGCTCTGCGTTGGCATGCAGTAGGTGACGCTCCGCGTCACAATTCTGCAGCCTGGCGCGGTATCAAGCGCAAAAGACTCTCAGGCTTTGGTGCCAACTGTATCTTGAGCCAGGTTGAGTATTGCGCCATGGCTGCAATGTGACGCAGAGCGTCACGAAATGCATTACCACGCGGAGCGTGGGAACGAGAAAGCGTCAGCCTGTAAGCGTCTCAAACCCGTTTCAGCTCATCAATATGCAGATAGTCCGCGCCAAGGCTTGATGCAAGTTCCTTTGCCCTCCCCAGGCGAATCGGGCCTTTTTCGATGTCGATCAGCAGGCTTGCGCAAGAGAATGCCGGCAGCGCTGGCAGTTGCTTGATTCTGCCATCGGTCAGCACCAACACCCGATGCTGTTCAGAGGGGTAGCGTTGCTGGCGTTGTTCCAGCCAGCTCATGGCCTGTTCGAGCGCTGCCGAGAGCGGCGTACCGCCCCCCGCGCCCAACCCGTCCAGCCACGGATTCAATGCCGCTGACGCCTTGAGGCCCTGATGCTGCCAGCGCGGCGTATTGCCACTCGCGGTCAGCAAGGCCAGCCGCGCACGCCGCCGATAGGCATCGTCGAATACCTGCGACAGCAGGCCTTTGGCCTGACTCAAGGCGTGATGACGGCGTGTAGAGGCCGAGGCATCGACGATCACCAGCAACAGTTCACTCGGGCGAGCGCTGCGTGGCTGGCGTACCAGATCCTTGCGGCTCTTCGGGCGCCCCTTCAATAGCGTCGGCAGCCATTGCACCATGCCGTCAGCGCCGGCACGAACGGCACCTTGCCTGCCGGAGGCCAGTCGACCGGGACGGGGAATGGCATCCGCCCCCGGTGCAGCACGAGGGCGGATGCCTAAGGCTTTTTTGGCCAGCTCGGCACTTCACGGCGTGACCCGGTGATCACTGCCTGAGCGGGCAATTCGCCCCAACTGCCCTGCCCGCTCTCGGGCTTGTCGGGCTTTGGGGACGATTCAGGCGGTGGTGCTTCCGGGTTTTGCGACGGCGGAGTGTGTTCGCGACGCCGGTGGCGCAAGGCAAACTCGGCGACCGCCTCGATGTCCTGTTCTTCGATCTGGCTGCCACCACGCCACGCCGCATGCGCACGGGCAGCGCGCAGCCAGACCAGATCGGCACGCATGCCGTCGACGCCCGCCGCAAAACAGCGCTCGGTGATCGCGGCCAACGAATGATCATCCAGCTCAATGCTTGGCAACAGTACTCGCGCCTGTTCACAACGAAGCTTCAAGGCGTCCTGCTGCGCTTGCCAGTGCTGGCAAAAAACCACAGGATCGGCATCGAAATCCAGGCGACGACGAATGATCTGGCTGCGCTCGACAGGCTGTGTCTGACCGCTCAGTGCCACATTCAAACCAAAGCGATCCAGCAACTGCGGGCGCAGCTCACCTTCTTCCGGGTTCATGGTGCCAATCAGTACGAAACGCGCAGCGTGACGATGGGAAATACCGTCGCGCTCGACCAGATTGACGCCGCTGGCGGCAACATCCAGCAGCAGATCGACCAGATGATCGGCCAGCAGGTTGACTTCATCGACATACAGCACGCCACCGTCGGCCTTGGCCAGCACACCCGGCGAGAAACGCGCACGGCCCTCGGCCAGCGCAGCATCCAGGTCCAGTGTGCCAACCAGACGCTCTTCGGTCGCACCCAGCGGCAAGGTAACGAACTGACCGCTGGCCAGCAGATCAGCCAGACCGCGCGCCAGCGTCGACTTGGCCATGCCACGCGGCCCCTCGATCAACACGCCACCAATGCGCGGATCAATGGCCGTCAGACACAGCGCCAGTTTCAGATCATCAGCACCGACCACGGCGGCCAGTGGAAAATGCGGAGTGCTTGAGTCGAGTACGTTCATCAGTTCTCTTCTATGTCCAACAACAGGTCTTCCAGCGCTTGCTGATACTCGCCAGGTTCCTGCCAGAGCCCGCGCTGTTGCGCTTCGAGCATGCGCTCGGTCATGTCGCGCAAGGCGTCGGGGTTGTGTTGCGCGATAAAGTCGCGGGTCGCCGGATCCAGCAGATACGCGTCGGCCAGCAGCGCGTATTGATGATCGTCGATCAATTCAGTGGTGGCGTCGAAGGCGAACAGGAAATCCACGGTCGCAGCCATTTCGAACGCACCTTTGTAACCATGACGCTTGACCCCTTCGATCCACTTCGGGTTAGCCGCACGCGAGCGTATTACCCGGTTCAGCTCTTCTTTGAGGGTGCGGATTTTCGGCAGGTCGGGCTGGCTGTGATCGCCATGATAACTGGCGGTCTTTTGCCCGCTGAGGCTTTCCGAAGCCGCGAGCATGCCGCCCTGGAACTGGTAATAATCGTTTGAGTCCAGCAAGTCATGCTCGCGGTTGTCCTGATTCTGCAACACTGCCTGGACCTTGGACAAACGCTGGGCAAAACGCTGTCGGGCAGGCGTGCCCTCATCCGCAGCACCGTAGGCGTAACCGCCCCAGTTCAGATAGACCTCAGCGAGGTCCTCGCGGCTTTGCCATAGACGGCCGTCAATCGCACCTTGCACGCCCGCACCGTAGGCGCCGGGTTTGGCACCGAAAATTCGCCAGCCCGCCTGACGCGCGGCTTCGTCCTCGCTCAGCCCTTCAGCCACAAAGCCCTGACGCTCTTCGCGTACCCTGGCCGCCAGCGGGTTCAGGTCATCCGGCTCGTCGAGCGCGGCCACTGCCTGCACGGCAGCGTCGAACAGTTTGATCAGGTTGGCGAACGCATCGCGGAAAAAGCCGGACACCCGCAAGGTGACGTCCACCCGCGGACGATCCAGCAGGCTGACCGGCAGAATCTCGAAATCATCGACCCGCTGGCTGCCGGTCGCCCAGACTGGACGTACGCCCATCAACGCCATGGCCTGCGCGATATCATCGCCGCCAGTGCGCATGGTCGCCGTGCCCCAGACTGACAAGCCCAGTTGACGCAGATGGTCGCCGTGGTCCTGAAGGTGCCGCTCCAGCAGCAGGTTCGCCGACTGGAAACCGATGCGCCAGGCCGTGGTGGTCGGCAAGTTGCGCACGTCCACGCTGAAGAAGTTGCGGCCGGTCGGCAACACGTCCAGCCTTCCCCTGCTTGGCGCACCACTGGGCCCGGCCGGCACGAAGCGGCCACTCAGGGCATCGAGCATGCCCTGCATTTCGCCAGGGCCACAGGCATCCAGCCGAGGGGCGACCACTTCGCGCAAGCTGTCGATAATCAGCGCCAGATCATCATGAGCCGGCAAATCGTGCGGCGCTTCACCCAGCGTTACGCGTTCGATGAGGGCGGCGGCATACAGTTCCAGTCGCTCGCGAGCATCACCGGCACTGCGCCATGGGTCGCTGCTGACGGCCAGCAACGCAGCGGGACGCGGGCCACTCCAGGGCTCGGCCAGCTCGCAATCGAGCGGGTCAAAGCCCAGTTCGAACGCCTTGCTCAGGGCCCGCAACAGGCTGGATTGCGCCCCACGCCCGTCACCGCGCGGAATACGCAACAGGGCCAGCAAAGTGTCGATGCGCAAACGCCCTTCCGGCGACTGGCCGAAAATGTGCAGGCCGTCGCGGATCTGCGATTCCTTCAAATCACACAGGTAGGTGTCCAGACGCGGCAGCCAGACCGCCGCATCGGCATCGCTGTCAGTGGACTCGTCCAGCGCCAGCTCGCGATCGATATTCGTCTCTCGGACCAGTTCGAGAATGTCGCGTTGCAGCTCGCGGGCGCGGCGCGGATCCAGCAGTTGCGCCTCATAGAACTCGTCGGCCAGCAGTTCCAGATTGCGCAGCGGGCCATAGGTTTCGGCACGGGTCAGTGGCGGCATCAGGTGATCGATGATCACCGCCTGCGTGCGGCGCTTGGCCTGTGCGCCCTCGCCCGGATCATTGACGATGAACGGATAGATATTGGGCATCGCCCCCAGCACGGCATCCGGCCAGCAGGTGCGCGACAGCCCGACGCCCTTGCCCGGCAGCCATTCCAGATTGCCGTGCTTGCCGACATGCACCACGGCATGCGCGCCATAGGCTTTGCGCAGCCAGAAGTAGAACGCCAGATAGCCGTGCGGCGGTACCAGATCCGGATCGTGGTAGACCGCGCTCGGATCGACCTGATAACCCCGCGCCGGCTGAATGCCGACAAAGGTCAGGCCCAAGCGCAGACCGGCGATCATCATCCGCCCGGCGCGGAACATCGGGTCGGCATCCGGCGCGCCCCAGCGCGCATTGACCGCATCACGGTTACTCTGCGGCAGTTCGTTGAACGCGGCCAGGTATTCATCCAGCGCCATGCTTTGCTGGCACGGGCGCTGATCGATGCTGTCCAGATCGTTGGTCACCCCACCCAGCAGCTGCTGGATCAGCTCGGTGCCGCTCTCCGGCAGTGCTGCCACTGGATAACCCTCGGCCTGCATGGCACGCAGGATATTCAGCGCCGCCGCAGGTGTGTCGAGCCCCACGCCATTGCCGATCCGCCCGTCACGGGTCGGATAGTTGGCGAGGATCAGCGCCACACGTTTATCGGCATTGGGCAGGCGCGCCAGCTCGATCCAGCGCCGCGCCAGTTGCGCGACGAAGTCCATGCGATCGGGCTGGGCACGGTAGCAGACCACATCTGACTGGCTGCGCTCGCTGCGCCAGGCCAGGTCTTTGAAGCTGATCGGCCGGCTGATAATACGTCCGTCCAGTTCCGGCAAGGCGATGTGCATCGCCAGATCACGGGCGCCGAGGCCCTGCTCGCTGGCCTCCCAGGCGGGTTCATTGTCCTGGGCACAGATCGCCTGAATCACCGGGACGTTGCGCCGAAACGGGCGCAGATGCGGCGCTTCAGGGCTCGACTGGGCAAAGCCGGTGGTGTTGAGAATCAGCTCGACTTCGGCTTCGTCCAGCCAGTTTTCCACCTGAACAAAGCAGCCCGGCTCCTTGAGGCTGGCGACCGCGATGGGCAGCGGATTGATGCCTTGCGCCTGCAAGCGGGTGCAGAATTCATCGATGAAGCCGGTGTTGGCAGCCTGCAGGTGCGAGCGATAGAACAACAGCGCGACTACAGGCTGTTCCGCGTGCCAGTCGGCCTGCCAATCCTGTAAACCGGCAGTTGCCCGTTTCGGATGATAAACCGCCGTGCGCGGCAACGGCTGAGGCTCGGCCCACGGATAATCACGATCCAGCCACTGACTGGCCATGCAGCGATAAAGGTCCAGCGCATTCGGCAAGCCGCCCTGACGCAGAAACTGCCAGAGGCGGTCGCGCTCTGCGGCCGGCACCGTGCTCAGGTCGCTCAGCTCAGGATCCGGGCGGTCGTCGCCCGGCACCAGAATCACCTGAACGCCACGCGCTGCCAGCTCCATCAGGCGCTCGACGCCATAGCGCCAGTAGCCGATGCCGCCGTGCAGGGAAATCAGAATGACCTTGGCGTGGCGCAATACCTCGTCGACATACAGGTCGACCGAGGCGTGATTCTGCACCTGCATCGGGTTGGCCAGACGCAGGCTGGGGTAATCCTCAGGCAGGTGCTGGGCGGCCTCGGCCAGCAGCGCCAGGCTGGAATCGCCACTGCAGAGAATCACCAGCTCGGCTGGCGTCTGCCCCAGATCGGCAATGTTGTCGTTCGGTACAAAACCGCCGGGCTGGGTTCTCAGTAAATGCATGGGTCAGC
Organism: Pseudomonas syringae; assembly: GCF_023278085.1. NCBI lineage: Bacteria > Pseudomonadati > Pseudomonadota > Gammaproteobacteria > Pseudomonadales > Pseudomonadaceae > Pseudomonas > Pseudomonas syringae. The sequence goes on from NZ_CP066265.1 coordinate 2,948,671, forward strand.
CGGCAATCGCAGCGTTGAGCTGAGTTTGCAGTGCGACGGCGTCAAGCTCCTGGCCGATCAGCACCAGGTGCGTGGCGCGCTCTTCATCGGCGCGCCAGGCGCGGTCGAAGTGCTTGTCGAAGCGCGTGCCCACGCCCTGGATCAGCAGGCGCATCGGTTTGCCGGGGATCGCAGCGAAGCCTTTCACGCGCAGAATACCGTGTTGCACGACCAGTTGATTCAGCGCATCGAGCAGCACTTTTTCATCGGCCTGCGGCAGTTTCAGGGAAATAGAATCGAATGCGTCGTGATCGTGGTCATCATCATCGTCACCTTCGTGATGATCGTGGTGGGTCTTGCGACCGTCGATGTGCAGCTCGGATTCGGCGCCGACGCCCAGCAGCACGCTGATCGGCAGGCGGCCACTGCTGGCCTCGACCACCTTGACGGCTGGCGGCAGCTCTTCGGCGACTTCAGCGCGCACCGCGGCCAGACCCTCGGCGTCGATCATGTCGGCTTTATTGAGGATCACCAGATCGGCGCTGGCCAGTTGATCGGCGAACAGCTCGTGCAACGGCGATTCGTGGTCCAGATTGGGGTCCAGTTTGCGCTGTGCATCCACCTGATCAGGGAATGCGGCGAACGTACCGGCCAGCACGGCCGGGCTGTCGACTACTGTAATCACGGCGTCGACGGTGCAGGCGTTGCGGATTTCCGGCCACTGGAAGGCCTGTACCAGTGGCTTGGGCAGCGCCAGCCCCGAGGTCTCGATGAGGATGTGGTCCAGATCGCCGCGACGGGCGACCAGTTCACGCATCACCGGGAAGAATTCTTCCTGCACCGTGCAGCACAGGCAACCGTTGGCCAGCTCGTAGACGCGGCCGTTGGCTTCTTCTTCGCTACAGCCGATGGTGCATTGCTTGAGGATTTCACCGTCGATGCCCAACTCGCCGAATTCGTTGACGATTACCGCAATGCGTCGCCCTTCGGCGTTGTCGAGCATGTGTCGCAACAGGGTGGTCTTGCCCGAGCCGAGAAAGCCGGTGACGATGGTGACGGGAAGCTTGGCCAGTGTTTTCATCAGGTGCCCTTTGGCAATGCGGCGGGCAAACAGGACGAGAACCGCGTGCAGGCACAAGGTTCGGATCGCCACCGGATCACCCCGCCCGGTTGTAGTGAGAATTCGCAGGCTTTTCAGTCAGCCCGGTTCGAGGCAGGTCTCCTGGCTCACGGCTGCCTGTCGCTGATCATCGAAGACCCTGGCGACACGCATTCATTGCGCCTTCCCGCCGTAGCAGTGGCTGTGCAATGAACGTAACCGTTTACAGTTGCGGGGGCAGCTGCGGCATCGACCGCATTCCCGTCTTAGCTCCATTGCGTCACGCAGTACGAATGGAGAACCTCGAGCCGGCAAGGCTACGCAGTGACCGCAGGCAGGTCAATCGTTCAGATTGACGTTGCCCTGCCGCCCATGCTCTCCTGTGCGCCTTGTTTCGGGTGCCCCTCACGGGGTGAAACGGGAAACCGGTGCGCTCACGCTGTCGAGCAAGTCCGGTGCTGCCCCCGCAACGGTAAGCGAGAGAAGGTCTGATCCACTGTGCCCCGGCATGGGAAGGTGACCTTGAAGGTCTGAACGCATTGCGCTTCTAGCCCCTCGCGAGCCCGGAGACCGGCCCGATATTTTTTCGATGACACACCCGCGGTGGGCGGGCGCAGTTGAAACCTCTGGCGCTCGCCAGTGGGTTCGCGTGCGCATGGCCCACTTGCCGACACTCAAGAGGGATCGCCATGACCACCATCAGCAGCAGCCAGACGGCTGCGACCAGCTCAACCCAAACCCAACGCCTGACCGCTGCAATCAGCGCTGCCCTGCTGGGGGCGTGCCTGGTCTATTTTGCCGGGTTCTCGCACATCGCCGCGGTACACAACGCCGCGCACGACACCCGTCACAGCGCCGCCTTCCCTTGCCATTGAGGACTCGACAATGTTCAAGCGAATCGCGCAAACGGCAGGCTTAACCGGCCTGCTGGCAGCCCTGCTGCTGACCTTGCTGCAAAGTTTCTGGGTCGTACCGCTGATCCAGCAGGCCGAAACTTACGAAAATGCCTCCGCCGAACAGGTGCACGAGCATGCTGATGGCGCATCGGCGGAACACAGCCATGTGCATGAAGCAGCGGCCTGGGAGCCGGAAAACGGCTGGCAGCGCGTGCTGTCCACCACGGGTGGCAACCTGGTGGTCGCAGTGGGTTTCGCACTGATGCTTGCCGGGCTTTATACGCTGCGCGCACCGGGCCGAACGGCTCAGGGCGCCTGGTGGGGGCTGGCGGGTTTTGCGGTGTTCGTCCTGGCACCCACACTGGGCCTGCCACCCGAGCTGCCGGGCACCGCTGCCGCTGAACTGAGTCAGCGCCAGTTGTGGTGGATCGGCACTGCTGCGTCTACTGCCGCCGGGCTGGCCTTGCTGGTGTTTGGTCAAAACTGGCTGCTGAAAGCGCTGGGGCTGGCGATTCTGGTCGTGCCGCATGTGATTGGCGCGCCGCAGCCGCTGGTTCATGAAAGCCTGGCACCTGAAGCGCTGGAATCACAGTTCATGATCGCCTCGCTGCTGACCAACGCGCTGTTCTGGATTGCCATGGGCCTGATCAGCGCCTGGCTGTTCCGCCGAAGCGATGCTCACCGCCACACGGCGCACTAAACAATGCCGACCGGCATCAGGCCTGATCCACCGATCGTTCAACCCGGCACGCCTCTGGTGGTCGGGCTGGGCTGTCGGCGCGGCTGTTCGGCGGAGACCTTGCGTGAGCTGATCGAGAGCAGCCTTCGCACGGTTGATCTGGAGATCGGCAGCGTCACGGCGCTGGCGTCCATTGATCTAAAGGATCAGGAACCCGGTCTGCTGGAACTGGCCGGGCAACTGGCGGTGCCGCTGGTGTTTTTCAACGCTGCGCAGCTGGTGGCGTGGGAGCTGCATCTGACGCACCGTTCTGCACAGGTCTTGCAGACCACCGGCTGCCATGGGGTTGCCGAAGGATCGGCACTGGCACTGGCCGCGCAGTTGGGCGACGGCACCGCGCGACTGGTCATCGAGCGGCAGAAAAGCACTCAGGTGACATTTGCCTTGGCAACCTGCCCCGTTGCAGGCGGATAATTGCAGCACTCGCGTATTCATTTTCGGAGAATTCATTGACCGTCTATTTCATTGGCGCAGGCCCTGGCGATCCCGAACTGATCACCGTCAAGGGCCAGCGTTTGATTCGCACCTGCCCGGTGATTATCTACGCGGGCTCGCTGGTGCCGCTGGCGGTGCTGGAAGGCAATCAGGCGGTACAGGTGACCAACAGCGCCGAGCTGCATCTGGAGCAGATCATTGATCTGATAAAGACGGCTGACGCGCAGGGCCAGGACGTGGCCCGCGTACATTCCGGCGACCCGAGCCTGTACGGCGCCATTGGCGAGCAGATTCGTCATTTACGGGAATTGGGCATTGCCTACCAAATCATCCCCGGCGTAACCGCGACTGCGGCCTGTGCTGCGCTACTGGGCGTTGAACTGACGCTGCCGGATGTTTCCCAGAGCGTTATTCTGACCCGTTACGCCGACAAGACCTCGATGCCAAGTGGCGAAGCGCTGGCGAGCCTGGCCAGCCACCAGGCGACCATGGCGATTCATCTGGGGGTGAAAAACCTGCAGCGGATCGTCGAAGAGTTGACCCCGCATTACGGTGCCGACTGCCCGATAGCCGTGGTACACCGCGCCAGCTGGCCGGATCAGGACTGGGCGCTCGGTACGCTGGCGGACATTCAGGAGAAAGTGCAGGCCAAAGGTTTTCGGCGTACCGCGCTGATTCTGGTCGGCCGCGTGCTTGCTGCCGATCATTTCAGTGAGTCGTCGTTGTATCGGGCCGGGCATGCGCATTTGTTCAGGCCTGAATAGCAGATGACTCTCGTGCCGCTCGGCGTTATACACAAGTACGCTTTTGATTCTGGCCGTAGGCCGTAGGAGCGAACCTGTTCGCGAAAGGGCCGGTATGAGAGTCGGAAATGCGTCGTCTGAAACAATGTCTTCGCGAACAGCGACGAGCGTGGGAACGGGAAAGCATTCCCACGGAGCGTCCAGAACGGCATGCCAACACTTGAGCATTGTCGCGAAATCAACCAGTAGCAGGAAGCTCACCTCATCAAGCAGCCACCTCATACAGCTTCGGCGCGACCCTTTCGCCGCTTTCCAGGCTTTTGCGCAGGATATCTGCCTGCAAGGCCGCAGCTTTCATGGCATTTTCCTTGATGTAGCCATAACCGCGGATCTTTTCCGGCAGACGCGCCAGGCTCAACGCTGTGTGGCGGTTGTGGGCCTGAAGATGTTGCAGGATCAGTTCGATATCGCTGACGTAGCGGTCGATCAGCTCCCTCTCCTGCCTGCGCTCGAGGCTGCGACCAAAAGGGTCGAGTGCCGTGCCGCGCAGGAATTTGAATCTTGCCAGCACATCGAACGCACGCAGCATCCACGGGCCGAAGCTGCGTTTGCGCGGCTGGCCGTTGTGCGGATCGCGCTTGGCCAGCCACGAAGGGGCCAGGTGAAACTCCAGTCGATAGTCGCCTTCGAATTGCGCCTCCAGTTGCCGGGTAAAGTCGCCATTGCTGTACAGCCGCGCGACTTCGTATTCATCCTTGTAGGCCAGCAGCTTGAAGTAGTTGAAGGCTACCGCTTCGGTCAACGCCAATTCCTGACCGGGGAACGCTTGCGATTCCGCTTCGCGCACTCGCTGCACCAGCCCCAGATAACGCTCGGCATACGCGCTGTTCTGATAGCGCTGCAAGGCAATGACGTTATCGTGAATGCGCTGCTCCAGACTCGATTGTTGCGGCTCGCTGACCTGCTGCTGTGGATTGACGAACGCTTCGACAGCGGCAGGATCATGCGCAGCACGACGCCCCCACAGAAACGCCTGTTGATTGAGGTTCACGGCGACTCCATTGAGCTCGATAGCCTTTTCGATGGCCGCCGAGGTCAGCGGGATCAGTCCCAGCTGGAAGGCATAACCCAGCATGAACAGGTTGCTGGCAATGCTGTCGCCCATCAAGCGGGTCGCCAGTGAGGTGGCTTCGACGAAATGGGTCTTGTCAGCGCCCACGGCGTCAATAATGGTCTGTTTCATCGCTTCGGCCGGGAACACAGCATCCGGATTACGGGTGAATTCAGCCGTGGGGGTTTGCTGGCTGTTGACCACCGCATGGGAAATCTTGCTGTCGAGCTTGGCAATCGCGTCCGGACCGGCCGCCACCAGCAAATCACAACCCAGTAGCAGATGCGCCTCCCCGGCCGCAATGCGCACTGCAAACAGATCCTGCTGGCGCGCAGCGATGCGGATATGACTGACCACTGGCCCGAATTTCTGCGCCAGCCCGGCCTGATCGAGCACGCTGCAGCCTTTGCCTTCCAGATTGGCGGCATAACCGAGCATTGCACCGACCGTGGTCACACCCGTCCCGCCGACACCGGGCAGCAGAATGTTGAACGGCCGCTCCAATGAAGGAAGCACAGGCTCTGGCAAACGGGCGAAGGCGTCGACCTGTTCCGGCACCACAGGCTTGCGCAATTTGCCACCATGCACAGTGACGAAGCTTGGGCAGAAACCCTCGACGCAGCTGAAATCCTTGTTGCAGGCACTCTGATCGATTTCCCGCTTGCGCCCTTGAGCAGTCTCCTTGGGCAGCACGGACAGGCAGCCGGATTTGACGCCGCAATCCCCGCAGCCTTCACACACGGCCGAGTTGATCAACGCGCGTTTCTCCAGATCGGGCATGGTGCCGCGCTTGCGGCGGCGACGCTTTTCTGTGGCGCAGGTCTGGTCGTAGATGATGACCGAGACCCCTTTGAATTCACGCAATTCGCGCTGCACGCTGTCCAGATCGCGACGGTGATGAAAGCTGGTGATCGGCGCAAAGCCTTCACGGTTCGGGTATTTGTCCGGTTCGTCAGAGACCAGCGCAATGCGCTGCACGCCTTCGTTGAATACCTGGCGGCTCAACTGATCGACCCGCAGAACGCCGTCAATCGGCTGGCCGCCGGTCATGGCCACTGCGTCGTTGTAGAGAATCTTGTAGGTAATGTTGACCTTCGAAGCCACGGCCGCACGCAGCGCCAGGTGCCCTGAGTGGAAATAGGTGCCGTCGCCCAGGTTCTGGAAGACGTGAGGGGTTTCGGTAAAAGGCGCCTGGCCGATCCAGGTCACGCCCTCGCCGCCCATCTGGGTGAAAGTCTCGGTTTCGCGATCCATCCAGATGGTCATGTAGTGGCAGCCGATCCCGGCCAGGGCACGGCTGCCTTCCGGTACGCGGGTCGAGGTGTTGTGCGGGCAGCCGGAGCAGAAATGCGGCGTGCGCTGGGTGCTGAACAGCGGGGCCTGCAGTGCCTTTTCCTTGTCGCTGAGAAACTGCAGGCGCGCGTCGATCTGCGGGCTGCTGTAGAACGGCGCCAGACGCTTGGCGATCACTCTGGCAATCATCGCCGGGGTCAGCTCGCTGAGGTTAGGCAGCAGTGAACGACCCTGCTCGTCGAATTCGCCGACCACCACTGGGCGGCGATCCACCGGCCAGTTGTACAGCTGGCCGGTCAACTGATCTTCGATGACGCTGCGTTTCTCTTCGACCACCAGAATCTCTTCCAGCCCCTCGGCAAAGTCATGCACCGAAACAGGTTCAAGGGGCCAGCTCATGCCGACCTTGAGCACGCGGATGCCGACTTTGTCGCACAGGTCATGATCGATACCCAGCTCTTCAAGTGCCTGGCGCACGTCGAGATAGGACTTGCCGGTGGTAACGATGCCAAGCCGCGGCTGGGCAGAATCAATCACCACCTTATTGAGCTGGTTGGCCCTGGCAAACGCCCTGGCCGCATAAATCTTGTAGGTATTGAGGCGAGCTTCCTGAGCCAGCGGCGGGTCCGGCCAACGAATGTGCAGGCCGCCCTCGGGCAGTACGAAGTCGTCAGGAATGCGCGTCTTGATCCGTAATGGATCGACTTCCACCACGGCCGAAGAATCGACGTTCTCGGCAATGGTTTTCATGGCCACCCAGCAACCGCTGTAGCGCGACAACTCCCAGCCGATGATGCCGTAGTCGAGAATTTCCTGCACATTGCTCGGGTTGAGCACCGGGATCATCGAGGCGATGAAGGCATGTTCGCTCTGGTGCGCGATGGTCGAGGATTTGCAGCCATGGTCATCGCCCGCCAGGATCAGCACGCCACCCTTGGCCGCGACGCCTGCCGAGTTGCCATGCTTGAAGACATCGCCACAGCGGTCTACGCCCGGCCCTTTGCCGTACCACAGCGCAAACACGCCATCGTATTTTCCGTGCGGGAACAGGTTGACCTGCTGGCTGCCCCATACCGCCGTGGCTGCCAGCTCTTCGTTGATCCCCGGTTGAAAATGGATAGCGTTCTGCTGCAAGTAGTCCTTGGCGTCCCACAGACTCTTGTCGAGATTACCCAGCGGCGATCCCCGATAGCCGGAGATAAACCCGGCAGTGTTCAGGCCCTGCGCTTCATCACGCTGCTTTTGCAGCATCGGCAGGCGGGTCAGCGCCTGTGTGCCGGTCAGGTACAGATTGCCGGTGGCAAGCCGGTATTTATCATCCAGACGAATATCAGCCAGGGACATGCGGATACCTCTCTTGTTCTTATAGTGGGTCAGGTCTTTGCGCCGGGACGGTCCAGCCCGGCAGCCTTGGCACTAGACTGCCTGTAGCAACGCGGCTTTTTCTTTCTAAATGCGTGCAAATCTGCTGATACTGAGCATGCTTTTTTCGGCCATAACAAAAAACAAGGTCAATTCATGCAGCCCAAATTGAGCCCCATCGATCGCAAGATCCTTCGCCTGCTGCAACACGACGCCAATCTGTCCGCTGCAGAAATCGCCGAGCGTGTCGAGTTGTCGCAATCGCCGTGCTGGCGACGCATTCACCGGCTCCAGGAAGATGGCGTCATCGAGCGCACCGTCGCCCTGCTGAGTACGCAGAAGCTTGGTCTGAGCATGACGGTGTTTGTCGAGGTCAAGCTGTCAGGTCACGGCCGGCGCTATCTGGCTGAGTTCGAAGAGGCAATCATCGGCCACCCCGAAGTGCTGGAGTGCTACACCATGGCGGGCGGGATGGATTTCATGCTCAAGGTGGTAGCGCAGGATATCGCCAGCTACGAACGCTTTCTGCGTGACCACTTGCTGCAACTGCCTCACGTGCATGAAGCCCACTCCAATATCGCCATGAGCACGGTAAAGCGCACCACGGAATTGCCGTTGGAGTAGACGAGTATCGGAGGCTGCTGCAAGAGGGATAATCCGCCGGGCGAGCGCCGGCGGATTATTTATTTCGATGAGGGCAATAAAAACATTTGATTTTCAAATGATAATGATTATTATTGCGTCAGCGGTTCGCGAGAACTGCCGAGTAACCAGGAAGTCTTAGGTCGGCTTCCTGATTATCTCCTCATCAGGCTAATCACGGTTTTTGACCCGGCTTTTTAGCCGGGTCTTTTTTGGTTCTTTCTTTTGGTTTCGCTGCTTCAGGCTAATGAAGTCTAGGGTGTTGCTATGTACAGCCGCTTGGTGTGTAGCAATGGCGCGAATCATAGCAAACCAGAACTTGATCGGGGTCATGATTTACGGCCGAAAGCAGCAGAAGCTGGCACATAAAAAGTAAATGCAGTGATTTTCCACTTGAGAATGATTCTCGTATTTTCTGGTCTAGTCTGTACACGGATCAACCGAGCCACGACCTTCATGAAATATCAGCGAGCGATACATCATGAGTAATCAGCTCTCATCTTCCTTGCACCTGCCGGCCCGTCTGCCCCGCCCGCGACCGACGCTGGAGGCCGTCGAACTCGGCCAAAGGCTGCGCAAGCTCTCGCGCCGCACCCTGCAAATATTCCTGCTCAGCCGTGTCGACGGCCAGCCCTACGCAGACATTGCCCTGTTCATGGACGTCGAGGTCGCCAGAGTGGAGCGTGCCATGCGTCGGGCATTGGGCAAGGCGCATGTTTACACCAGTGGCGAAAGCAGTGCCGTTCAGGATCAGGCCAGTCGCTGGTACGTGCATCTACAGAGCCCTGCTGCAACAGCCAGCGAGCGGATCGAGTTTCGCCACTGGCTGGACGCCGATGCTGCTCACCTGTCGGCGTTTCAGAACAGCGAGCGCGTGTGGCGCCAGTTGCAGGCACCCGCCTTGCTGCTCGGCGCGTCCGGCTGGCATCGTCGCAAGCGTCGCGCCTATCTTGCCTGGTGCCTGTTGACCGCGTTCGTGTGCAGCCTGATGGTCACCGCCGAAGCGATTTCCTGAACGCCGGATGACCGCTGTAGAGAACTTTCCGTCGCGGGGCCAAGGGTCGATCGGTGTACAGTAGCCGCCTGAAAACGCCTACGGACACAGGAAGCCACCGTGACCCTCACTATCAGCGCAGACTTCGACAGCGGTAATATCCAGGTTCTGGATGCCAGCGACCCACGCCGCATCAGCCTGGCCATTCGGCCGGATACCCAGAGCGCACACTTTCAGTGGTTTCATTTCAAGGTCGACGGCCTGAACGTCGGCGAAGCTCACGCGTTCAGCCTGAGCAACGCCAGCGAATCGACGTTCAACAGCGCCTGGAGCGGCTACCACGCAGTCGCTTCCTACAACCATCAGAACTGGTTTCGCGTGCCGTCCAGCTTTGATGGCAAGGCGCTGAATTTCGGCCTGTCCCCTGAACAGCCGCATGTCTGGTTTGCGTACTTCGAGCCCTATAGCCGCGAGCGCCATGACTGGCTGATCGGGCAGGCCCAGGAAAAAGCCGATACGCAGTTACTGGCAACCGGCAAAAGCGTCGAAGGCCGGGATATTCAGCTGCTGCGCAAAGGTGATGGTGCCGAGGGCAAGCGCAAGATCTGGATCATCGCGCAGCAACATCCCGGCGAGCACATGGCCGAATGGTTCATGGAAGGCGTGATCGAGCGCCTCCAGCAGCAGGATGACGCCACGTTGCAAGCGTTGCTGTCCAGCGCCGACCTGTATCTGGTGCCCAATATGAACCCGGACGGTGCCTTTCACGGCCACTTGCGCACCAACGCCAACGGCAAGGACCTCAACCGCGCCTGGCAGGACAGTACGCCCGAGCAGACGCCGGAAGTATTTTTCGTCAAACAACAGATGGAAAAATACGGCGTCGACATGTTCCTCGACGTCCACGGCGATGAAGAAATTCCTTACGTATTCACCGCCGCCTGTGAAGGCAATCCGGGCTACACCCCGCATCAGCAACAGCTGGAAGAGCGCTTTCGCCGCCGTCTGGGCGAAGTCACCGTCGACTTCCAGAACGTCTACGGATACCCGCGCAGCGCCAAAGGCCAGGCCAACCTGAACCTGGCGGCCAACGCTGTGGGCGAACGCTATAAATGTCTGTCGCTGACCCTGGAGATGCCATTCAAGGATCACGACAACGCACCGGACCCGGTTACCGGCTGGTCAGGCAAGCGCTCCGCGCAACTGGCCAAGGATGTGCTGAGCGTGTTGGCGGAGATGGTCAACGATTTGCGCTAAGCGCTGTTGACCGACAGCAATCCGAAATGCCCACTTACGCGTGGGCATTTTTTTCCGCACCACTGCCAACCTGCCGCACGATCAACCCCGCCAATGCCAGCAGCGCCAGAATGATCACCACCGCTCCGTACACATTGCTGGTCATCACCAGGCCTGCACTGTGCGCACAGTAGCCTGCGATCAACGCCGGTATGCAGAACGCCAGGTAACTGAGCACCAGAAATGCCGACATCAACCCTCCCCGTTCGTGGGCATGTGCCATTGGCATGAGCATGCGCAGTGCGCCCAGAAAGCTTGATCCAAAACCGATGCCTGCCACCACGGCACCGACGAAGAACAGCCACAGCAACCCCAGATTGACCGCCAACAGAATCACTGCCACCCCGAGTGACAGAAAGCTCGCGCCCACCCACAAACCCAGTACCGGTTCGCGTTGGCGCAAGATCAGAATGGCCAGTGCGCCGCTGAGCGTGAGTGCTGCGACGGCCAGGCCGCCATTGAGCGGCGAGGCCGAGCCGGTCGCCGCCACCAACAGCGACGGGCTCAGGGACAGAAAGAAGCCGCCCAGCGCCCAGGCCGCGATATCCACCGGCAGCACCAGCCATAGCATGCGCCGCGCCTGTTGCGGGACGTGCAGCGATGGCCTGAGAGACCTCCATACGCCTGGCTGAGGACTGACGGTTTCGGTGACCCGACCGAGATAAATGGCCTGAACCACGAAGGCCGCCAGCAGGAAGCCGTAGGCAAGCATCAGCGGTAATGGCGCGAATCGCACCAGCAGCGCGGTACCCAGCGCGCCGACCGCCATGCCGAGCATCGGCGAGATGCTGTTGATCACCGGTCCTTTGACCTGATCGCTGTCCAGCAAGGCCGCCCCCAGCGCACTGGCCGCAAGACCGGTGGCAAACCCCTGCAACAGACGCGCGGCAATCAGCCAGGCAACATCGCGGGCGAAGATAAACAGCAGCATTGAGGCGATCTGCATCAGCAACGCGCCGAAAATCACCGGCCGGCGACCCAGGTAGTCAGACAGCGAACCGCCCGTCAGCAACGCGGCCAGCAGGCTGAACGCATACACCGCGAAAATCAGCGTGAGCACGCCGGCAGAGAAACCCCACGCCTCCTGGTACAGGTGATAGAGCGGCGTCGGCGTACTCGATGCGGCAAAGAAACACAGCGTCGTGAAGGCGAAGAAACCGAGGTGGCTTCGTGCTTGCCCCTCAGGCTCCGGGTTCTGCAAAGAAACGGACATGGGTACACTCCCCGCGACAACAATTTAATTTAAAGCCAATAATTAGCTTTTGCGGAGTGTGCGACTCAGCGCCGCTTAAAGCAAATACTTTGTGTTAAGGTCTGCCGCATGGCTATCAAAGAAGCAGTACGCACCGGGGGCCGCAGCGCCCGAGTGCAGGAATCCATCCACCGCGCCGTCCGCGATCTGTTGCGCGAGCATGACCGCTCGGCCATCAGCGTGCCAATGATTGCGGCTCAGGCCGGGGTCACGCCATCGACCATCTACCGGCGCTGGGGTGATCTGACCACGTTGCTGGCCGATGCAGCCCTTGAACGGCTGCGCCCCGAGGCACCGATGGATCACGGCAGCCTGCGTCAGGACCTGCTGAGCTGGAGCGAAATGTACCTCGACGAAATGTCCTCGGCACCCGGCCGCGCGCTGATGCGCGACGTCGCCGCCAGCACGGCCGGTTGTGTCGGAAAATGCGCGGCGATGGTACGTGAGCAGTTGCAGACCATCATCGACCGCGCCGCAGAACGCGGGGAAGTCGCACCGACAGCCGACGACATGATCGACGCCATTGTCGGGCCAATGATTTACCGGATTCTGTACGCCGAGTGCCCGCCTGCACTCGACCGCGTGCAGCAATGGGTGGACCGCTGCCTGAACTGAAGCATTGCTCGCCGCAGCCTGCACGCGAAACTCCCGTATGATGCGCGCCTTGTCCGATCAATGACCGAACCGACTCATGCATACCCTCGCAGACTTACGCGCCGGCAAACTGGCAGGCATCAAACGGCTGGACCTTTCCTGTGGGCTGAGCGAGTTTCCGCCGGAGATATTCGATCTGGCGGACACGCTCGAAGTGCTCAACCTCAGTAGCAATGCGTTGACCTCCCTGCCCGACGATCTGCATCGGCTTACACACCTGCAAGTACTGTTCGGCTCCGACAATCTGTTTACGCATTTGCCGGAAGGCCTCGGCCGTTGCCAGAACCTGCGCATTGTCGGCTTCAAGGCCAACCGCATCGAGCAGGTCAGCGCAGCGGCACTGCCACCCCGGCTGCGCTGGCTGATTCTGACCGATAACCGGATCGAGTCGCTGCCTGACGAACTGGGGCGCCGTCCCGATCTGCAAAAGCTGATGCTCGCTGGTAACCGGCTGAGCGCCCTGCCTTCGACTCTGAGCGCATGTCACAAGCTGGAGCTGATCCGTATCGCCGCCAACCGGCTGACCGAGCTGCCTGACTGGCTGCTGCGCCTGCCTGCGCTGGCGTGGCTTGCCTATGCTGACAATCCGCTGTGCCCGGAACACGCCGCAGCGCCGATCCGCCAGATTCCGTGGCCGCAACTGAGCCTGCGCCAGCGCCTGGGCGAAGGTGCGTCCGGGATTATCCAGCAGGCGGTCTGGCACAACGAAACCGAAGAGCGGGCAGTCGCCGTCAAGCTGTACAAGGGCAGCGTCACCAGCGACGGCTCGCCGCTCAATGAAATGGCCGCGTGCATCAGCGCCGGCAACCATGAACATCTGATTGACGTGCTGGGGCAGATCACCGGGCATCCCGCACAGCAAAGCGGCCTGGTCATGGAACTGATTGCGCCCGATTTCAGCAATCTGGCCGGACCACCCAGCCTTGAGTCTTGCAGTCGCGATGTTTACCCCAGCGATACACGCTATTCGCTGCCCGTGCTGTTACGCCTCGCCACAGGCATCGCCTCGGTTACTGCGCACCTGCATGCCAGCGGCATCACCCATGGCGATCTGTATGGGCACAATATTCTCTGGCAGAACGACGGCAATTGCCTGCTGGGAGACTTCGGCGCGGCGTCGTTTCACCCGTCATCGGTAGCGGGGCCTGCGCTAGAGCGCATCGAGACGCGGGCTTTCGGAATTCTGCTGGGGGAGTTGCTGGAGCGATGTGATGCACAACCTCATCACTCAACCATCATCGACGGCCTGCAGGCACTTCAAGCGCGCTGCGTTCAGCCTGAGCGCGATAGCCGACCGGCGCTTGAGGAGATTCTGCGAGCGCTGCAGGCGTGGAGCGCGTAAAGCGCTCCACCTACGCGGATCAGCCAGCCAGACCGACGTAGACGTTTTGCACGTCGTCGTGATTGTCGATGGCTTCAAGAAACGCTTCGACCTCGGCCATTTGCTCTTCGGTCAAGCCGTCCACGGTGCTTTTCGGGCGATAGCCCAGTTGTGCGGATTGCACCGTGAAACCGAATTCCGGGAGCTTTTTGCAGACGGCATCCATGTCGGTAGGCTCGGTCAGGAACAGCGTCGCGCCCTCTTCACCCGGTTCGCAGTCCTGGGCACCGGCTTCAATGGCCGCCTCGTCTGCATCAGCGTCCGGTGAAGCAGGAACCGCTTCGATCATCCCCTGATACAGAAAATCCCAGGATACCGAACCCGCAGCGCCCAATTGGCCTTTGCGGAACAGCACGCGGATTTCGGAGACCGTACGGTTGATGTTATCGGTCAGGCACTCGACGATCACCGGCACCCGATGCGGGGCAAAGCCCTCGTAGGTCAGACGCTCGAAGTTGACGCTTTCACCCAGCAGACCCGCACCCTTTTTGATGGCACGTTCCAGGGTTTCACGCGGCATGGACGCTTTTTTGGCCTGCTCCACGACCAGTCGCAGGCGTGAGTTCATGTCCGGATCGGCCCCTGCGCGGGCCGCGATCATGATCTCCTTGGACAGCTTGCCAAACGTGCGTCCCTTGGCATTGGCTGCCGCTTCTTTATGCTTGACCTTCCACTGTGCGCCCATGTCTGCTCTCTTGATCCGATAGGCGCCTCGCCGCCTGCGCCTGCAAGACAGGCAGAACGCGGCGATGGCAAGGCGCTGAAAAATGGTCACCGGCCAATATCCCCGTCCGGCGCGGCGCATTTTATACGCGATCACGACAGATGAAACCCCCGCTGGGCACATTGCCTGACGAACTCGCCTGGATCGAAGTTGATTCAGCGGGGCGCAATGCTCTCATGCACGTCGCGGCTTGTAGTCCTTTTCCGAAAAAACAGGCGGCAATGCTTTTCCGAACCGGCATTTCGTAACCTTCGCCCCCAGAATTTCAAGGTGAGAGAGCCATCGGATGTATGAAGACCAGCAAGCGCCAGTCACCCTGACAATCGCCGACTGCCAGACGGACCTGCGTGTCATCAGTTTCAACGGCCTGGACGCCCTCAATGAGCCGTATCGCTTCAACATCAAACTGGTTGGCAGCGATCCGGACCTGAATCTCGACAGCCTGCTCGAACGCGGCGCATTTCTGGGTTTCGGGCAGGTCGACCACGGGATCCACGGGCGGATAAGCCAGGCCAGCCTGATCTACACCGGCGAGCACTTGAGCCTCTACCATCTGGTGCTGATGCCGACGCTGGAAAAGCTCGCCCGGCGACGTCAACGCCGTGTCTATCAGGACCTCACGGTTCCACAACTGATCGTTCAGTTGCTTGAGGCGCATGGCATAGAAGCCGACGCGCAGCGCTTCGACCACATGACAGGCCTGTATCCCCGCCGGGCACTGTGCATTCAGTACGATGAAAGCGATCTGCACCTGCTGCAACGTCTGTGCGAGGAAGAAGGTATCCACTTTCGCTTTGAGCATGATGCCGAACGTCACATTCTGGTGTTTTCAGACGATCCGGCCAGTTTTCCGCTGCAGCGGGTGCCCGTCCGGTTCGGGCATGCGCAACAGGCTGGCCCGTACCCGCCGACGCTGCTGCACATGGCTGAAACGCTATCGATGCAGAGCGCGCTGCGCCAACATGCCGAGTACCTTGACGAGGATGATTCACCTGTATTTCCGGCACGCGCCCGACAACCCGAATCGCCTGCAGCCAACCAACCATTCGAATCCATGGGCAACGCCGGCCCGCGTACTCATCAACAGGCCCTGCACCTGCAGCACGGCGCACGCAAACTGGAGCGCCTGCGCTGCGAACGACGCGATATAAGGGGACGAAGCAATCACACGGCACTGCGCAGCGGGCAGATCCTCCAGGTGCTGGATCACCCCGAGCGGCTGCTCAACGATCAGTGGCTGCTGACTAAGGTCCACCACAGCGTTCGACAGTTGCGGGTGCTCAGAGGGCTCAATACGCACGACATACTCGCCATCCTGCGTATTCTTGCCGATGAACAATCGGCATCGATTGACGCTGAGCAGATGCCCGGCAACAGTTACCGCAACCGCTTCAGCGTCATACCCTGGGCAACGCCGTTTCGCCCCTCGCTGAAGCGTCAGCGCCCCGCACTGACCGGCACTCACCAGGCGACGCTGATGCCCCCGTCCGATGATTGCGCGCAATATCCAGGTTATCGACCGGTCGGTTTCGACTGGCAACGAGCTTCGCCCTACGCCGACTCGCAGCCGCGCTGGCCACGGGTGCAAATCGCCTGCGACACGGTGTACACACTGGCACCCGGCGCGCGCGTATTGATCCGCTACCTCGACAATAACGCAGACCGCCCGGTGATCTGCGCAGCACTGCTACGGCCAGAGGATGCCGCCAGACCCTGCATCACCCTTGACGGCGCACAGGTCACAACGACCAGAGACCTACCGCTCGAAAACGATCAGCGGCTGAACATTGCGTCCAGCGAAACAATAACGTTGCACGGGCGGCAGGCTGACATTCATATCGACACACAGGGCGTCACGATCATCGGTGCAGCCTTTACCACGATGTCCTCAGGCCCCCTCAACAATCCTTGAAGTCCGGCTTGCGCTTGTCGATAAACGCCGTCATGCCTTCTTTCTGGTCGTGACTGGCAAATGTGGCATGAAACACCCGGCGCTCGAAGCGGATGCCTTCAGCCAGGCTGACTTCAAAGGCGCGATTGACACTCTCCTTGACCAGCATCGCCACAGGCAGGGACTTTTCGGCAATGACGGCTGCGACAGCCAATGCTTCCGGCAGTAACTGTTCCAGCGGCAGAACCCTGGCCACCAGGCCGGCGCGCTCGGCTTCATGGGCGTCGATCAGGCGGCCGGTCAGGCACATTTCCATGGCCTTGGCCTTGCCGACGGCACGGGTCAGGCGCTGCGTCCCGCCCATTCCCGGCAACACGCCCAGGTTGATTTCCGGCTGGCCGAACCGGGCGTTTTCGGCGGCCAGAATGAAATCGCACATCAGCGCCAGCTCACAGCCGCCGCCCAGTGCAAAGCCGGCCACGGCAGCCACCATCGGCTTGCGCCTGGCGGCAACCCGGTCACTCTCGCGAAACAGGTCGTCGAGGTAGATCTGCGGATAGGTCAGGTCGACCATTTCCTTGATGTCCGCTCCTGCAGCGAACGCTTTTTCCGAGCCCGTAAGGACGATACAGCCAATGGCTGCGTCTGCTTCGAACGCGTCAAGTGCGTGGTTGAGTTCGTCGATCAGGCGGGCATTCAATGCATTCAGCGCCTTGGGACGATTAAGAGTGATCACCCCGACGCCGCCTATAATCTCACTTAGAATAGTCTCGTAAGGCATTGATAAATATCCTTTTTATATAAAAAGCTAATGCTCAGGCAGATTCTATAGAATCCACCTTGCAAATATCATTTAACTCATTGTAATTAAAAGACTAACCGACTAATTCAATCGCTATTGCTGTCGCTTCACCGCCCCCGATGCAAATGGCCGCCACACCGCGCTTGAGTTGCCTGCTTCGCAAAGCCGCGAGCAACGTCACAATGATGCGCGCGCCCGACGCACCGATCGGATGGCCTAACGCGCAGGCCCCGCCATTGACGTTGACCTTCTCATGCGAGATGCCCAGCGTGCTCATCGTCACCAGTGCGACCACAGCGAAGGCTTCATTGATTTCAAACAGATCGACGTCGTTCAAATTCCAGCCTGTCTTGCTCAAAAGGCGTTGAATTGCGCCGATCGGGGCGGTGGGAAACAGGCCGGGGGCATCAGCGAAAGCAGCATGTGCGTGGATCACGGCTAACGGTTGCAGACCACGCTGTTGTGCTTCTGACTGACGCATCAGCAACAGCGCAGCAGCGCCGTCCGAGATCGAACTGGAGTTGGCCGCAGTGACCGTCCCCCCCTCGCGGAAGGCCGGTTTGAGCGTCGGAATCTTGTCCAGACGCGCTTTGGGGGGTTGCTCGTCCTGAGTGATCAGCCTGGATTCCTTGCCGACGCGGGCCTGCACCGGAACGATCTCGGCGTCGAACAGCCCGTCGGCGATGGCCTGCTGAGCGCGAGTCAACGAGGTCATGGCAAAGGCATCCTGCGCCTCGCGACTGAAACCATGCAGCTGCGCGCAATCTTCAGCGTAAGTGCCCATCAGCCGACCGGGCTCGTAGGCGTCTTCCAGGCCGTCGAGAAACATGTGATCGAGGATTTTTCCGTGGCCCATGCGATAACCCGCTCGGGCCCGATCCAGCAGATAGGGTGCGTTAGACATGCTTTCCATGCCTCCAGCCACCACCACCCTCGCGCTGCCTGCCAGCAACAGGTCATGCGCCATGATCGTGGTCTGCATGCCGGAACCGCACATTTTATTGACCGTGCTGCATACCGTCGCAGTGCTCAGACCTGCGCCGAGCGCAGCCTGCCGGGCCGGAGCCTGACCCAGCCCGGCGGGCAGCACGCAGCCAAACAGCACTTCGTCGACATGAGCGGGATCTATCCCGGCGCGCTCGACGCTGGCGCGGATCGCAGCCGAGCCCAGGCAGGTGGCACTGAGGCTCTGCAGATCGCCCTGAAAACCGCCCATGGGCGTGCGTGCAGCGCTGACAATGACCACGGGGTCGTGATGCGGGGTTGTCCCTTCTATGGACATGGCTATCTCCAGTCTTGTTTTTATCGGGTCGCTGAAATGATCAACCCGTCGCTTCAACCACGCAACGGGTAAAGCAGGCAGATTAGCGGGTATCTGCAGATTGCGCCCGAGCGGACGAATCTCTGACCGAAGACGAGGTCTGACGGTTACTGAACCTTGCCCCTGGAGCCCGCCAATGTCGCTACACCCGATCCGCGCCCTGATCTCGGGCTTGCTGGTTCTGGCCCTGAGCGCGTGTGCGCTGATGCCGCAGCGCGACCCGCTGAGCATCAATGTCGTCGGTATCGAGCCGATTCCGGGGCAAGGACTGGAACTGCGCATGGCGGTCACCTTGCGCGTGCAGAATCCTAACGAAACCGAGATCAACTACACCGGCGTGGCGCTGGATCTGGACGTGAACGGCAGACTGCTGGCCTCGGGCGTCAGTAATCAGAAAGGCACGGTAGGACGCTTCTCCGAAGCCGTACTGGTGGTGCCGGTCAGCGTGTCGGCCTTTGCCGCGCTGCGTCAGGCATTGGGCCTGACCCAGAGCCAGCGTCTGGACAATCTGCCGTACACCTTGCGTGGCAAACTGGCTGGCGGCCTGTTCGGCACCCTGCGTTTCAGCGACAGCGGCACACTGGACCTGCGCCAGGCTGAGGGCGACCCCTGGTAACGCCTGATCGCTGACTAGCAGAAATATTCAGCTTCAGGTCGTTGATGTGAGCACGAGACAGGCGCACGGGTGAATCTGTCAGAAAGCAGTGGCATGTTTGCTGCTTGACCAGAGACACCTACGCCCCTCAATCCTCACGCTCAAGGAAGACCTGCCAATGATGCTGCGAACGCTGTCAGCACAACTCTGCACCCTTTTTGTTCTCACCTTCAGCGCGCTGCTGACCGGCCCCGTATGGGCCGCCGATAAAAGTGCCAAACGCGGTATCGCCTATGACATCACCTCGCCTGCCGATCTGAGCGCGTTATCGTCCGGCGTGAGCTGGTGGTACAACTGGAGCCCGAAACCGCATGACCGCCTGGCATCCTACGATTACGCCTCGGTGTACGGCGTCGACTTCATCCCGATGGTCTGGAACGACAACGTCGATGACGGCCAGTTGAAGCTCTATCTACAGGCACACCCCGCCATTCGCTACCTGCTGGTCATCAATGAACCCAATCTGACAGACCAGGCCAACATGACGCCTGAGGCGGCTGCCCGCTTCTGGCCGCGACTGGAACAGATCGCGGCGCAGACCGGCGTGAAACTGGTAGGCCCGGCCATGAACTGGGGAACCATGGCGGGTTACGGCGACCCGGTGCTATGGCTCGATGCCTTCTACGCTGCGTACCGATCGATGAACCAGAATCGCGACCCGCAGATCGATTATCTGGCCTTTCATTGGTACGACTACGGCCTGTCAGGGATGCTCGACCGGCTGGCTCGCTACGGGAAACCGGTGTGGGTCACAGAGTTTGCCAATTGGCACGGGCTCGATGATGGAGCGCAGATTGACTCTGTCGCAAAGCAGAAGCAGCAAATGGCCGACATGGTTGCCACCCTTGAAGGACGTGCGGACGTGTTCAGGTATGCCTGGTTCACCGGGCGCATGACTCAGGACCCGCACTTCTCCAGTTTGCTGAGCGATGAGGGCAAACTGACCGAGCTGGGTCAGTACTACCTGTCTCTGCCGTACAGCGAGTGACGTTCGCACCTTGATGAGGCGATCAGCGCGAACAGGTGACGCGCTGGTCCGCCAAAGACGCAGCGCCGATTTCGGTCAGGCCGCTGATGAGGTGCTGGGTGTAAGGAAATGACAGATCGGGCTCAAGGACTTTTGCCGAGGTCAGCAGCCCTTCCCTGACCATCGTATCGACGGTCGTTACGCAGACAGGTATGGCCGGAAGGCTGGTACAGGCGCGAACCAGCTCTATATAGATCTGCCCGAATGTCAGTTTCCGCGGTCTGCTTGAGCACAGACGTCTGACGATCCTCAAGATCGCAAGATCAATCCGTTGATGTTCGTGACTCACCTCACCTGCCTTTAAAATAATCAACGCCCACACATAACCAGCGGATCGGGTCTAACTGCACTCGACCGTTAGACTCGAGATCCGGCACTAATAAACAACACTAAAAGTGGAATGCCGATGTATTGAAACAGGCATATCCGCTGTCATTGACCGTTAATGCATTTAAATAATTTTACACCTGAGCACGCCACGTGACTGCTGATAAAAAATACATCGCTGCGCGAATAATAAATACCGCAGGCGTGACTTCCCCTTCAAGCTGCACAGCTTACCAGATCACTAAACCTAACAGCAATTAGGTTTACAGAACGCAATTAAAACCTTAAAAATAACGCTAAAAGGCAATTTATCGTCCGTATTTTTCATTTTTTTGGTGAAATTTTATCGAAAAATCGAAGTATTTCTTTAAATTTCAGAAGGGACACAGTCAAAAACGACTCAAAAACAAGATACTAGCCAAGTGATATCATTTATTAAAAACAGCATTGCGAATATTTTATAACCCGGCGAACTTTTTAACTGCACGCTGGACTTAATGTTCAGCCAAGCAATGCGTCATTGCGACAGCCGTCTGTTTTCCCCTTGTGAACCCATAATCGAGATGCGATCGATGACTAGATGCATGCTGTCTGTTTTCAGCGCAGTACTTCTGTGCGCGCAAAGTGTGTCCGCGCTGGCAGCGGATTCAACTTCTACAGCGACGACCACTGATCAACAGATCAGGGTGCAGGTAGAAGCGAAACGCGACCAGTTGTCCGGTGCCGACAAAATCAGCCCGACCGGGCAGAAAAGCTCTTCCACCCTGCTTGATGCGCCGGTAGTGACCGACGACGCCCCTGCACAGGCGCAACGACCATGATCTGCCGCCCACAGCCAACTGCACTCACCCGAAGGACACCTTCCTTGTCAGTCTTCAAGCACACACTGGGTTTGAGCCTGCTGACGTTCAGCGTCATGCAGGCCAATATGGCCCTCGCCGCAGTGACTCCGGCCACCGGCGACGCTGTCGAAGCGCGCGTCAGTTCGATCCTAGACAACATGAACCAGTCGGAAAAGATCAACTTCACCCGCGTGAATGACGGTCACATGATCCCGTCGCTGCTCAAATGGGGCATCAAAGGCACCGTGGCGTATGACTCGTCCATGGGCGTTCACGTCAACAACGCCACCTTCGGCGCGCAGTACCCTTCACAGTCCGCACTGGCCGCGACCTGGAGCATCAACCGGGCGAAGGAATTCGGCCTGGCCATCGCCTACGAAACGCGGATTTCCGGCGGTCAGCAAATGCTCTCGCCTGGCGCCAACCTGTACCGCACCCCCTACAACGGGCGCTCGGCCGAGTACGTGAGTGGCGAAGACCCCTTCCTCGGTGCCGTACTGGCACCCGCCATCGTCAACGGCATTCAGGCGCAGGGGATCCAGGCCAGCGGCAAGCATTACCTGGCCAATGAACAGGAAGCCAATCGTCAGGCGGTCAACGTCAATGTCGACGAACGCACCCTGCGCGAACTGTACCTGCCGGGCTTCGAGTCGATGGTCAAGAACGCCAACGTGGCG
Organism: Pseudomonas syringae; assembly: GCF_023278085.1. Classification (NCBI taxonomy): domain Bacteria; kingdom Pseudomonadati; phylum Pseudomonadota; class Gammaproteobacteria; order Pseudomonadales; family Pseudomonadaceae; genus Pseudomonas; species Pseudomonas syringae. The sequence goes on from NZ_CP066265.1 coordinate 2,970,813, forward strand.
TCGATCATGTGCGGTTTCAACAAGGTCAACGGCGACTACGCGTGCGAAAACCATCACCTGATCACTGAAGTGCTCAAAGGCGAATGGGGCTATCAGGGCACGGTCATCAGCGACTTCAATGCCATCCACGATGCGTTCAAAGGCGCATGGGCCGGTACGGATATCGATATGCCGTCCGGCTTGCAGTTTACCGAAGCCAACCTGCTGCCTTACCTGTGGAGCGGCCAGCTCACCCAGAACGTGATTGACGACAAGGTCAAACGCAACCTGCGCGCTATTGTCAGCTATGACTTTCAGGACAACCTGAACACCGCCAAAACGCTGGAGCACCCGGAATACGGCATGCGCGCGGCGCTGAATACTGCACGCGAGTCCATCGTGCTGCTGCGCAATGAAAATACCGCTGCGGGCAAACCCCTGCTGCCATTGGCCCGCTCGGCCAAGATCGCCGTCATCGGCGACTGGGCACGTCAGGCTCCGGGCTCGCCATTCGGCACAGCCAACTCGCCGCCCAACAGCTACGTGACCGAGCTGAGTGGTCTGCAACAACTGGCGTCCAGCAGCACAGATGTGACCTATCTCCCGGAAATGAGCCTGAACCCGGCCAGTTCCACCTGGTATCAGCCTGCAACAGGTGACAACGGCATCACCAATTCGGGCGTCAAGGCCGAGTACTTCTCCAACACCAGCCTGTCCGGCGATCCTGTGCTGACGCGGGTCGAGCCAGGCGTAAATCTGAACTGGACCACCGGCACCAACGTCACCGACGCTGGCAGCACCGCCGTCTCCGGCTTCAGCCCGTCGGCAGGCGCGTTCTCGGCGCGCTTTACCTCGACCATCAAGCCGACCGTCTCGGGCGCGCAGGTGTTCAAGGTTCGTGCAGACGGCCCTTACAAACTGTGGGTCAACGACGAGCTGGTGCTGCAAAGCGATGGCGTGCCGTACTCCGCTGACGTCGTGAACGCGATGGTCACTTCCGGGAAGACCGCTGCACTGACCGCTGGCAAGCAGTACACCGTGAAACTGGAATACAAGCGTGTGCAGGGCAATTTCATCCCGGCGCTGGGCGGTTTGACTGGCGTACAGATGAGCTGGGCAGCGTTGCGTCCGCCCAAGGATCTGTCGAAGTACGATGCAGTCGTGGTCGCTGTCGGCAGCAACTATGAAAACGAAGGAGAAGGTTCGGACCACGGTTTCGATCTGCCTGACCAACAGGCTGAACTGATCAGCTTCGTGACCAGAGCCAACCCCAACACGGTTGTGGTCATGCACGGTGGCGGCGTTGCCAACATGCAGCCATGGGCCAACAAAGTGGGCGCTACGCTGCAAGCCTGGTTCCCGGGTCAGCAAGGCGGCCAGGCCCTGGCCGAGATTCTGTACGGCAAGGTCAACCCGTCGGGCAAGCTGCCGATCACCATCGACAAGGACATCGAAGACAACCCGAGCTACGCCTCGTATCCGGACCCGGCGGCCTATCGTGGCGACAATGCGCTGACTGAAATGACCTACAGCGAAGGCCTGTACATGGGCTATCGCGGTTATGACAAGAAGCACGCCAAGCCGCTGTACCCGTTTGGCTACGGCCTGTCCTACACCACGTTCGGCTACAGCGATCTCAAGCTGTCGACCAACGTCCTGACGCCAGGCTCCACGATTGACGTCAAGTTCACCGTGACCAACACCGGCGACAAGGCAGGTTTCGAGGTGGCGCAGCTCTACGTGCAGCCAGTGAAACCGGCAGTAGACCGTCCCGAGAAAGAGCTGAAGGGCTTTAGCAAGGTGTACTTGCAGCCTGGCGAGAGCAAGACGGTCAGCATCCCTGTCGACTCACGCTCACTGGCTTACTACGTCGACAAGACCGACAGCTGGGACGTCGATGCCGGCAAGTTCAAGATCCTGGTGGGCGCAGATTCGGAAAGCCTGACGCTTAACCGCACGCTGATCACCCTGTATCCGGAAAAACTGACCACCCGCGACAGCAACCCGCTGCCACTGCCACTGCGCAAGGCCGTGCAGGTCAGCGCCACACAAGCCTACTGATACACCCCGTCAAGGCTCAGGGACGAGCCTTGATGTCCCTTCCCAGACGTTGCACGTAGATATCGAATACGGCCATGACGTCCACCTCTTCCGGGCTTCTGAGCCACTGAATCTGCAAGCCGTCCATGACCGAGAAAATTTCCTGAGCCAGGGCTTTCACGTCGATGTCCGCGCGAACTTCCCCTGCCTCTATCAGTGCGTTCAAGTGGCCGCGTGCATGCTGATGGGTCAGGTGGAATCGTTCGTTATGCCATGACCAGGCCGGATGCGAAGGCGACAGGCTCTCGGTGTTCATCAGCAGCGCCGCCTGGCACTCGGCAGCCTCCTCGATGCTGAAGCTCATGCTCATTTTCAGGAATTTCTGAAATCCCTCGAGCGTCAGTTCAGTGGTCAGGTCCTGAAACCTCGACGTGACGCGCTGATCCCTGCGCTCCAGAAGCGCGTTGAGTAAGGCTTCCTTGTTGGGAAAGTGGTGCAGCAAACCTACCGTGGTGATGCCGGCAAGCACGGCCACCTCACGCATCGAAGCGCTGGAATAGCCGTCTCTGGCAAAAATGACCGTCGCTGCATCCAGCAAGGCTTGTTTGCGCATGTCCCCCTTGGGCGCCCGGCGACGCTTGGGGTGGTGTTGCTTCTTCGATGTCATTCCCTGATTCGTCGACTGCCATAAAAACCTGATAACGCCTTGATTCAATGTGCCCCGGCGCACTTGGCCCGGGCTCTGCTGGTGAAAAAGCGCTTCGCCGTCAGCGAAGCGGTGGTAATTGATATCAGCGCAATCACCGCGTTACCGGCCAGCATTCCGGGAAACGCCCCGCTGCTGCCAAACCAGTGAGTGCCTGCATAGACGAAGGGCACTGTACCTGCTGTGGCCCTGAGCCAAGCGAAAACCGGCACCCACCATGATCTGTTCATGGTCATGAACACGGCGATGGCAACAAAATCCAGACCGATAATCACCCATAGCCCGCCGCCGAAGTGGCAAAAGGCAAGGAACAATGTGCGGGCATCACCTTCAAGCTGATAGAGATCGGCGATCATTGCGCCGCACAGCACCAGTATCAACCACACCGTCAGACCGTAGCCAACCACCAGTCTGCGGGTGAAGACGATAGCTGCACTGACCCGGTCATCCCGCTGCGCGCCGATATTTTGCCCCAACACTGGCGCCAGAGCACCGGGCAAGGCAAAAAACGCGCAATAGGAAAATTGCAGGACCCTGTCCAGCACCGTCATGGCAGCCAGAGCCGAGGTGCCGAAGGCCGACAACGAGGCCACAAGGTAAGCCAGCCCTATCGGAGTCGCCAGGTTGGCGGCCATCGCCGGAAGCGCAATCCTGAAGGTGCGAACTGCGTGGAGGCGCAGCAGCTTGAGGTTGCGCGTCAGCACCAGCCCCACTCTCTTTCGCACCCAATACACGCCCAGCGACGCGGAAACGCAGGCGGACAGCGCGAAGGCGACGCCCGCGCCATTCAGGCCAAGGCCCAGCGCAAAGATGAAGAACGGGTCGGCAACCGCCAGCGTGGCGGCAGCTGACAGCACGACCCACAGCGCCCGGCTGTTATCACCGGAGGTCCTGAGGATCTGGGCGGCCATCTGCATAACGGCCTGAATCGCCGTGAACGGCAGCGTCAGCCAGATGAAACTGCGCGCAGCTTCGTCAGTGGCGGCTTCGGCTCCCAGCCAGTGGGTGATCGGCCCGATCAACGCGATCTGCAGGCTCGCGGAAAGGGCGCAGACCGCAAACACCATCAAGAGCAGGCTCGCGGTGAGCCTGGGGATGGACCCGGCGGCATGGTGGCCGATACGCTCTGACAGCACGGCGGTTGCGGCGATGATCAGGCCGGTGGCCAAAGCGCTGTTGAAGAACATCAGCACCTTGGCAATGCCGATGGCCGCCAGCAGCACGGGATCGTGGAGCATCGAGACGTAGACCAGTGTCAGGATGTCTACGAGGAACACGGCGAACAGGCTTACGGCACTGGTGCTGGCAGTCATCGCGATGTGACGTGCCACACTGCCCTGGGTAAATTTTGCGCTGGCTTCGGCCATCAAGTTTCTCAAAAGGCCTGATGCGTCCGGACGCTGGGCTCAAGTCGTGATAATGGTTGTTTGGGCGCTCCATGCTCATTGATTACATACCGGTCTGCTTTGACACTCATGCCAATGCTCCGCGCTGGCACGAGCGTCCTTCATCATGCCCCGCTCGACTATCGGGTCGCCGCCATCAGCCGGTTCACTTCGCTGCGGACCATGTTGGCGTATTCCGGCGGGCTCATGGTGTCCAGTTCGGACCTTACCCATTCGGACCACTTGCCCTTGCGTTTGGCGCGTTCGCCCATCAGGCGTGCAGCGTCAGCCTTGGCCTTGCCCAGATTGCTCTGCCAGAGGTCGAACAGACGGGATTTCTCGTCTTCAATGGCGGTACGCTCGGGAAGAGGCCGATTGGCCAGATTGAAACTCATGACAGTCACCTACGGCTAAAAACGGCTGCATCTTACACCGGGAATGGACTTCACTTGCAGAGTCTCACGTCGGGTCGTTCACACAATTGCAACTTTTCCGGATGCGCCAGACTCCATTGATTACTGTGCAATCACTTGAAAGGAAAATCACATGGCTCGTAAGACTTCTGCCCAAAATGCTGCCGATCAAATCAAGGATCAGGCATTCAGCGAATTGCAGGCCCTCATCGAAGAATCCGACAAACTGCTCAAAGACAGCGCGGCACTGGTTGGCGAAGATGCAGAAAGCATTCGCGCGCAACTGAGTCTCAAGCTCAAGCAGGCGCTGGACTCGATGGCCAGCGTGCGTGATCGCACCAAGCCGGTTGTAGAAGCGACCGAAACCTACATCGGCGGCCATCCTTGGCAGACTGTGGCAATTTCTGCAGGCTTTGGTCTGGTAGTGGGCTTGCTGCTGGGCCGTCGTTGATCGACGTCCGGTAACGGGCAACGCGCGGGCCGTCCTGAACGGCCCGCGCTGCTGTCTGGGAGGGTAATTTCGCTGTCTGCACGGCGGGTAATTCTGGCTCTAATGCTTGCCGCGGCAGCTTAACGGCTGTACTGCACCACCGAAGGTTCCGCAAAACGATGGGACTTGGTGACCTTGGCCTGCAACGCCACGCGTTGTTCTTCGGCCTGGGCCTGGCTCTCATAGGGGCCGATCAGCGTCTGTTGCTTACCGTTGATGTCGACAATGACCGGCGCATAGCTGCGTTCCAGCAGCCAGGCACTGGTATCACTCACGGCCTCTCGCGAGTTCATCTGGATATACCACTGCGGCGTGGAGACCGGAGCATTCGCCGTTGCGTCCTGAACCTTGTCTCTGGCAGGCGTACCAGGGCTGCCTCCGTCACATCCGGCCAGCGCCAGCACCGCTATCATCATTACCGTCTTGCGCACGTGAGTCTGCTCCTCGTCTGAAGTGGCGCGAGTCTAGCATTCCCGCCAGCCTCAATGAGCCACTGTGTCCCGGTGTCGCACACCGCTGTGTTTTCACGCAAAGGCCCGGCCGCGCTGGGCTTCGCGCGAATCACCGAAGCGATATGCAGTAAAGATCGTGTAAACAGATATTTCTTTGCAGATTAAACGCAACCCGACGTGTCAAAGCTCCTGCGACCATGTTGATCGATGGCTTGCCGCCATCGGTGCATTAGTACAGGAGTTCATCATGTGCGACCGAGACCCACTGCATTGTTTCATCCCGCCTTATATGCTGGAGCGTATGGCGCTTTCCCCCAAAACGCTGGTCAGCGCCAGAGCCATCGCCAACCTGACGAGCAGCTCGGCCTTCCTCGCCTCTCGCCTGTCCGCCAGAACCATGCCGTCCATGCACGCGATCAAGTCGCCTGAAGGCAGCAAACACCGCATGGTGTACGACGCCAAAGGCACTGACGACCTGCCCGGCACTCTCGCCCGTTCAGAGGGCCAGAAAGCCAGCGGGGACAAGGCCATAGACGAGGCCTTCGACGGTTCGGGTGATGTCTATGACTTTTATGCCGAACTGTTCGAGCGTAACTCGCTGGATGACAATGGCATGTCGCTGGTCTCGACGGTGCATGTCACTGAAGTGGATTTTGAAGGCAATCATGTTCCCCTGAGCAATGCCTACTGGAACGGCAGCCAGATGGCCTATGGCGACGGTGACGATCTGGTGTTCAAGCGCTTCACCGGCAGCCTTGAAGTCATTGGCCATGAGTTGACCCACGGGGTGCAGAGCTTCACGTCGAATCTGGAGTATCGCGGTCAGTCCGGCGCCCTCAACGAACATTTCGCCGATGTGTTCGGCACGCTGGTACGCCAGTGGAAGGAAGGCACCAGTGCCGCCGAGGCGGACTGGGTGGTGGGCAAGGAATTGCTGGTGCCCGCGCCGACGCGTCGGGGCATTCGCGACATGGAAAACCCCGGTACGGCGTATAACGACGACCCGGACCTGGGCGATGATCCGCAGCCTGCGACCATGGCCGACCTGTATAAAGGTGCCAAGGATCGCGGCGGCGTGCACATCAACTCCGGCATCCCCAACCGGGCCTTCGTGCTGGTCGCCAAGGCGCTCGGCGGAAATGCCTGGGAAGTTGCAGGCAGAATCTGGTATGAAACGATGCTGGCGTTGAAACCGGACAGTCAGTTCGTCGATTGCGCCAAAACCAGCATAAAAATTGCCGGAGACTCACGGTTTGGTGCAAAAGCCAAAAAAGCCGTACAGGCGGCCTGGAAAGAGGTCGGGGTCAAGGTATAAGGCTCAAGGTCTAATCCGAAAAGGTGCTTGAAATGAAGGTCTGTCTAGTGCAATCAGGCGGTTTTGCAGGCGCGGTCAAGCGCTGTGACCTTGACACCGAGACGCTGGATCAGCCAGAAGCGGAGCAGTTGCAGCAGCTGGTAAGTGACAGTGGCCTGGATCAGTCGAGCAGCGCCTTCAACGACGAGGCACGGGATCTCAATCAGTACGAGATCACCATCGAGGACAAGTCCAGGGCCATTTGCCTGACCTTTGACGAACACAATGTTCCGGCGTCGGCCCGCCAGTTGCTGGGGTATCTCAAACAGCGCGTCAAACCCGGCAAGCCCTGAGACAGACCTGAGCGCGCCAATGCCCTGCAACCATCGATTGCAGGGCATTGATCACACGCTGGTTCGCCACCCTTCTGCGCTCATGAAATAATGGCGCTGTGACATCTGAACGACCCCTTAACGCCGCGGTCAATGTTTTGTATCGTCACATGGTGGTGGGCGGTACAAAAAAATCGCTACGCAATGCCATTAACGAGGTATCTTTTCGTGCTTCGAATTATCACCCCTTACCTCTGCATCAATGGCGTCGATGAGCACTGAGCATCCTACTGAACATTCGTCCGGCCTGATCATCTGCGAACATTGCGATTCGCTCTATGAAGCCCAGCCGTTAAAACCGGGTGAGGCGGCGTTCTGCCTGCGTTGCGACGCATTGCTCGGTCGCGGCCACCGGATGAATATCGAACAGTTGCTGGCCCTGACCATTGCGGCGGCCATGTTTTTTCTGTTCGCCAACTTCTTCCCGGTGATCAGCATCAGCATGAAAGGGCTGACCAACGAGGTCACGCTCTGGCAATCCGTTGAAGCGCTTGCCCAAGGGCGGATCACAATCATTGCGCTGGTAGCCGGTCTGTCGATCATTTTCGCGCCGCTGCTGCAGATCACGCTGCTGTTCTGGGTGCTGGTGCATGCCCACAGAGGCATCATCGCCCCCGGCTTCAAAACCTGCATGCGCGCGCTGGAGCACTTGCGCCCGTGGAGCATGCTCGAAGTGTGCATGCTCGGCGTACTGGTGGCGATCATCAAGTTATCCGGGATGCTCGACGTGCATCCCGGCGTAGGCCTTTGGGCCATGGCCATGCTCATGGTGCTGATTCTGCTGATCGCCAACAAGGACATCCGCCGCTTGTGGGATGAACTGGGAGTGCCAGCGCAATGAATGGCATCCCCTTCGCCCATGAACACAAGCTTTGCCTGTGCCACACCTGTGGGTATGCCTGCCAGGAAGACACGCACCGCTGCCCACGCTGTGACTCACCCGTGCATCGACGCAAGCCCGACAGCCTCAGCCGCACCTGGGCGTTCCTGATTGCCGCGCTGATTTTCTACATTCCGGCCAACCTGCTGCCGGTGATGTACACCAACCTGCTGGGCAACCGCAGCGAAAGCACCATCATGAGCGGCGTCATCGAGTTTTTCGAAAGCGGCTCGTGGGACATTGCCGTGCTGATTTTCGTTGCCAGCGTGCTGGTGCCCTGTATCAAATTTCTGGTGCTCGGCATGCTGCTGATCACGTGCCAGCGGCGCAGCACCTGGGCGATGCGCGAACGGGCCCGCCTGTACCGCTTTATCGAACTGATCGGTTACTGGTCGATGCTCGATGTGCTGGTCGTGGCGCTCGTGGCGTCTCTAGTGCAGTTTCGTGAGCTCAGCACCATCGAGCCGCGTATCGGTATCCTGTTTTTTGGCTTGGTAGTGGTGATGACGATGTTCGCCGCCATGAGTTTTGATCCCCGACTTATCTGGGACGCAGAGGTTGAAGATGTCTGACAATACCCTCCCCCCGTCTGCTTCAGTGCCACGCCCTGAAGTCAAACGTCGTCGCCTGCGCGTCTCGCTGATCTGGCTGGTGCCTATCGTTGCGGCAATCATCGGCATCTCGATGGCCTTTCATGACTGGATGAACGTCGGGCCCAGGATTACCGTGAGTTTCCTCACCGCAGAGGGGCTTGAAGCCAACAAGACCCAGGTCAAATACAAGAACGTGGTTATTGGCATGGTCTCGGAAATCACCCTGAGCGATGACCGAACCCATGTGCTGGCGACCATCGAACTGAATACCAGTGCCACGCCGTTCACCCGCATCGACAGCCAGTACTGGGTCGTGCGACCCCGCATCGGTGCGCATGGCGTGTCGGGTGTCGACACCCTGCTTTCCGGCGCATTCATCGGTGCCGACGCCGGCAGCTCCGAGGAAACCAAGACCAGTTTCACCGGTCTGGAAACGCCACCGCCGGTAACGTTCGGCGAGAAAGGCAAGCGCTTCATTCTGCACACCGACGATCTGGGCTCGCTGGATATCGGCTCACCGATCTACTTTCGACGCATTCAGGTCGGTCAGGTTGTGGCCTATGACCTTTCCAAGGATGGCCGCGGGGTCGACGTGCAGATCTTCATCAACGCGCCGAACGATCAGTACATCACCTCCGATACCCGCTTCTGGAACGCCAGTGGGGTAGACATCACCGTGGGCGCCTCGGGAGTGAAGGTCAATACCCAGTCGCTGACCTCGATCATCTCCGGCGGGATTGCCTTCCGCGAGCCCAACTGGAGCCCGGATTCCAAGCTGGCCGACGAGAACGCCGAGTTCAAGATCTTTGACGATCAGACCACGGCGATGGCACCTCCGGACGGCGAGCCGCGCTACATCCGCATGCGCTTCAACCAATCGCTGCGCGGCCTGACGGTCAATGCCGCGGTGGACTTCCTCGGCGTCAATATCGGCAAGGTGGTGTCGGTTGACCTGGACTACGATCCGGCGACCAAAACCTTCCCCGGCATTGTAGGTGCAGTGATCTATCCCAAGCGTCTGGGCGCCGCCGAATCCAAGCTTAAAGAGCTGGGTGGCTCCGGTGACGAAGAAGAACAGTCAGCCAGAGTGTTGGGCGCTTTCGTCGCCAATGGCCTGCGTGCTCAGGTGCGTAACGGCAACCTGTTGACCGGCCAGCTTTACATCGCCATGGAATTCGATCCGAAGGCACCGAAGGTAGCGTTCAACGCCAAGGCGCGTCCGCTGGAAATCCCGACAGTGCCGGGCAGCTTCGACAAGCTGCAGGAGCAACTGCAGGCATTCGTCGAGAAGCTCAGCAACTTGCCGATCGACCAATTGGCGAACAACCTCAATGGTACGTTGAGCGAGTTGCAGAAAACCCTCAAACAGGTCAACGGCAGCGTGTTGCCGCAGATGCGTGGCACGTTGCAGCAGGCTGAAAAAACCCTGGGCACCGCCAACGATTCGTTCGCCGAAGACTCGCCTGCGCGTCAGCAACTGGGCCAGGCGCTGGATGAAGTGCAGCGCACCGCGCGTTCGGTTCGCGTGCTGACCGACTTCCTCAGCCGTCACCCTGAATCGCTGATCCGCGGCCGTACCGGCGACGCCGCCCCACGTTCGTTCAACGCCCCGTCGTCGTCCCGTGCAATTGATCTGGAGCCAAAACAATGACCTTGCGTTTGAAACTGGCGGTGCTGGCCGCCGCATTGGGCCTGGGTGCCTGCACGTCGACCCAGACTCATTACTACACGTTGATCGCGCCGATGGGCACAACCAGCGCTGCGGCGGTCAACCCCATGCCGTTCCAGTTCGAGATGCTGCCGGTGCTGATGCCGGTTCAGGTGGACCAGCCACCCCTGGTGGTTCGTCAAGGCAATGGCAGCCTGGCGATTCTGGACACCGAGCGCTGGGGCTCGCCATTGGGCGACGAATTTCATGACGCACTGACGCCGCAGCTGGAACACCGGTTCGGCAGCCGCGACATGGCCGGCCTGCCGAAAAACGGCGAGCAGCCTGTGCTTTCAGTGCGTACCGACGTCCGACGTTTCGAGTCCATGCCGGGTAACTACGCGCTGATCGATGTCGTATGGACCCTCGGGCTTCGTGAAGCAGGTGCCACTGCCGGCAGCAAACGACAAAGCCTGACCTGCAGCAGCGTCATCCGCGAGCAGGCCGGTGAAGGTATGGAAAATCTCATCGTCGCCCATCAGAAAGCCGTCTCCATACTGGCCGACAAGATCGCCGCAACGGCGCAACGCTGGACACAGCAACCGACGTCCCGCTGCCTGTGAAAACAGCCCCGAAAGGCCTTTGCCAAGGCCTTCCGGCACCCTGCTCGAAGCCCGTCTGAACTGCGCGAAAAATAGTACAAATCAGTACAAATCAGTATCACCCTGCCCGATTCATCCGTAGACTCTTCGCCCCATCAGGTACGTCGGTACCTGAACTGCTGCGAACGCATGCACCCATGCCGATCCGGCAGCTTTTTTGGTCACAACCAGACTTGCTTGTTAACCCTGATTGTTGCAGCACAGCCAGATTTCCGGCGGGCAGTTTATCGAGGATAACCGGATGAAAGGGATAGGAACACGGCTAAAACAGGAAAGGCTGCGTCTCAAGCTTTCGCAAAGCGCATTGGGCGCCATAGGCGGCGTGGAAACCAATGCTCAGGGCAACTATGAAAATGGTGCAAGGTCACCCCGGGCAGACTATTTGTCACGTGTCGCAGAAGCCGGCGTCGACATCACTTACCTCGTTACCGGGTTCAGCGCACAGCATTTCGCCTCCGCGCCAGCCTTGCCTGACAGATCGAGCAGCGAGCGCCTGAAGGGCGTGATCACCCGTCTGCACGGCAGCCTGCATGAGGTGACCCAGAGCCTTTACCAGGTCGCCCGTTTGGTAGAATCGAACGCTGACAACGGCGTCCTGGACAACAATCAGCTGGACAACATCAAGAGCGACGCAGAAGCCATCACCATTGCGACGGTCCGATTGATTTACATGACCTCGAAATTGAAATGACCCGAACGCCACTACTGCCGCTCACTGCACAGGGAACGCGTTAACCCTGAGCTTTTCCATCACCAGCCCGATAAACGCCGATACGGCTAGAGGTAAATGTTGCCGACTGGGATAAAGCACGTGCAGGCCGTGGCTGGTGCGCTGATAGTGCGGGAGTACCGGCACCAGCAGACCACTGCGCAGATCGGCGCGAATCAGGGTTGCCGGCAACAACGCAATACCCATCCCCGCTAGCGTCGCCTTGCGCAATGCCTGCGCAGTGTTTGCATTGAATCGGCTGGCGATCTGTACCTCATGCACCCTCGCGTCCGGTCCGAGCAGACGCCAGGCAGCAGAACCGCCGGGATGCGCCGCGCACACGCAGTAATGCTCGTGCAGGTGTTCCAGCGACGCAGGCATGCCGTGAGCAGCGATATAGGCTGGGCTGGCCACCATGCCGTCGCGCTCCTCCCCTATCAGTTGGCGCCCCACATAACCCGAATCCTGCAAGGGTCCGCCTCTGAACGCGATGTCCAGCCGGTCAGCGATCAGATCCGCGCGCTCGTCACTGAGCACGAACTCAAGCTGTACACGCGGATAACGGGCCAGGAAATCCGCCACCCATTCCATGGAAAAAAAGTCGAAGAAATCCGCCATTGCTGCGATGCGCACCCGGCCACTGGGCTCTTCACGTCCTGAAATCAGCTGCTCTGCGGCGTCGATCAAACCATCCACGGCGTCTGTGCAACGGCCATAAAAGTCCTGACCTGCCTGGGTCAGCATCAGTTTGCGCGTGGATCGCTGCAGCAGCCGCGTATCCAGTTGTACTTCCAATTGCTGGACCCGGCGGCTGACGGTATTGGACGGCATGCCGAGATGCCGCGCCGCCTGCGCGAAACTGCCGCTGCGCACGACCTGCACAAACAGAGCGACGTCATTGAGGTCCGGCACCACAGCTGAATTCCTTCTGTTTATGGACGAGTGCAAGCCAACTATACCGTCTAATAAGCCAATTCATAGACGCTTATGCTGGGCACTCAGACATCAGGTCCGGAGGAACACCCCATGAACAGCATCGTCACTATCCAGCCGCGCGCTATCACCCATCGCACCAGCGGTAGAAACCGAGGGCCGATCACGCGCCTGATGAGTCCGGGCGATCTGGGCCAGCTGCTGAAACCGTTTGTTTTTCTTGATCAGTTTGCGTTCAGGCCGGAGTCGGCAAAAAAAGGCTTCGGCATGCACCCGCACTCCGGGATAGCAACGCTGACCTACATGCTTGAAGGCGAATTGACCTACGAAGACACCACCGGTAAATCCGGGCTGTTGCCGAGTGGTGGTGTGGAGTGGATGAACGCGGGCAACGGGGTATGGCACGACGCTCAACCCGCGGGCGATGCGTTGATTACCGGCTTTCAATTGTGGGTAGCCCTGCCCGCCGCACAGGAAAATGGTCCCGCACAAAGCGTTTACCTGGCGGCCTCGCAGGTCGCGCAACAAGGTCCGGCGCAGGTGCTGCTGGGCCGTTACGGCAGCGCGCAAAGCAGCATACCTGCGCCGCAAGGCATGAATTATCTGGCGGTGCAGCTAAAGGATGGCGAACACTGGCGCTATACGCCACCAGCAGGCCATACCGTGGGCTGGCTGGCAGTCAGCACCGGGCACCTTGATGCCAGCGGCCCGATCAGTGCAGGTGAGCTGGCGGTCTTTGAAGAGTCGGACCGCCCCATCGACCTCGTGGCGACAGGCCCGACCTGCTTCGTACTCGGCTCGGCCATCAAACACCCGCACGATCTGGTGACAGGCTATTACTCGGTACACACCAGTAAAGCAGCGCTCATTCGAGGCGAACAGGAGATCGAGCGGATCGGCGTCCTGTTGCGCGAAGCAGGCAGGTTGTAGCCGCGCAGTCGCAGCGACGACCTGCCCTAGCCACTTCAGGCAGAACCTCACCGCCGGTGTGTTGCTCTACGCCACGCTATCGAGTTCGGCCAGAAGCTCGGGCTCTATCGCCAGTTCGCTGGCACTGAGGTTCTCGCGCAAATGCGCAACCGAGGACGTACCGGGGATCAGCAGGATGTTCGGCGAGCGTTGCAGCAGCCAGGCCAGCGCGACACACAATGGCGACGCCTTCATGCGGTTTGCCACGCTGGACAGGGTTTGTGACTGCAAAGGCGAAAAACCACCTAACGGGAAGAACGGCACGTAAGCGATGCCCTGCTCGTTCAGCTCGGCGATCAGCGATTCGTCCGTGCGGTGGGACAGGTTGTAATGATTCTGCACGCACACGATGTCAGCCATGCCCTGCGCCTGCCTGACCTGTTTCGCCGTGACGTTGCTCAACCCCAGATGACGGATAAGACCCTGCTCCTGCAGCCTGACCAGCGCGCTGAACGGTTCTTCGATGGAGCCCTCGGCAGGCGCCTGATGATCTCCCCAGGCGCGGAAATTGACCACATCAAGTGCCTCAAGGCCGAGGTTTTTCAGGTTGTCGTGAACGGCCCGGGTCAACTCTGCCGGACTGGATGCAGGATTCCACGAAGCATCCGCACCACGCACCGCGCCGACCTTGGTCACGATCAGCAGATCATCCGCATAGGGGTGCAGTGCTTCGCGAATCAGAATGTTGGTGACATGAGGACCATAGAAATCTGCGGTATCAATATGATTGACGCCCTGCGCAATGGCTTCGCGCAGCACCGCAATGGCGGCCTCGGGATCCCTGGCCGGACCGAACACGCCGGGCCCGGCCAGTTGCATCGCCCCGTACCCCATGCGACTGACCTGATGGTTGCCTATCTGGAATGTGCCTGCCTTTTCTGGATTGCTCATTTCATGCGCCTTGATCCGATGTGTATGCAGCACTATAGACATCGGCTACCTGGTTGATAATCAGGTGCAATCGGCACAGGCTGTACGGCTCAGAGAACAGCCCGTACAAGACCTTCAACACAAAAAATCGAGCAGACGAGCGTGAATACAGACATTCAGGATTTGCTGGCATTTGTCGCGGTAGTCAACGCCGGAGGCTTTCGCGAGGCCGCCCGGGTCAGCGGCAAATCCGCCTCCAGTCTCAGCGATGCCATTCGCCGCATGGAATCAAGGCTTGGCGTGCGCTTGCTCAACCGTACAACGCGCAGCGTGGCGCCTACCGAAGCCGGTGCCAAGCTGATGGAGCGCATTGTGCCCGCCCTTGGCGAAGTGGAATCCGCGCTGGATGTCGTCAATGATTTTCGTGATCGCCCTTCCGGCACCTTGAGGCTGAACGTGCCGGTCAGCGCCGCCAGACTGGTGCTGCCGTCGATCATCACGCCCTTTCTGCAGATGTACCCCGATATCCGACTGGAAGTGGTCACCGAGGAGAGTTTCGTCGACATGCTCGCGGCAGGCTGTGACGACGGGGATTCGTTACGATGATCGTCTGGAGCAGCACATGATCGCCGTGCCCATCGGTCCACGCTTCCAGCGCTTTGCAACCGCCGCGTCACCCGCTTATCTCAATGCCAGAGGACGCCCCGAGCATCCACGAGACCTGCTGGGCCATGCCTGCCTGCGTGGCAAGTTCCCCAGCGGAAATCTGCCACCCTGGGAATACGAGCGTGACGGCGAGGTTGTCAGGGTCGACCCGAGCGGGCCATTGACTGTGAGAATAGGCGGCGCGTTTGACCTGACGGTGCAATGCGCAATGGATGGGCTGGGCGTTGTCCACCTGTTCGAAGACTGGCTGCGTCCGCATCTGGACAGCGGAGCACTGGAGCCGATCCTTGAACCGTGGTGGCAACGCTTTACCGGGCCGTACCTCTATTATCACGGCCGACGCTACCTGCCCTCACCGCTGAGGGCTTTTGTGGACTTCGTCAATGCCGGTCGAGACGCCAGCCGCTAATCTTGCAAACTGGCGATTCGACTGCAAGCACTTGCCCGCTGTCAGCTCATCACCGGGGCTGCGCCCAGCGGATGCCGACGCGGGGCTGCCATGGCAAACAGCTCATCGACACGTCTGACTTCTTCCGCACTCGGTTTGATCAGCGCCGCGCATGCCACGAAAATACCTGCGTTGAAAATCAGACCGATGATGCCACTGGTCAGCGACCCCAGTGCCGGAATGTCGTCGGGGTAAATCGTCGTCAGCACAATCGCGATGACAATGCCGACCAGCATGCCGGCAATCGCCCCTTGCTTGTTGCCATGTCGGCTGAACACACCGAAGAACAGCGGCACGGCCAACTGGATAATGCCCTGGTAGGAAATCTGCGCCAGCAGTTGCAGGCGTGCGTAATCGAAGGTCAGGTAGGCCAGCAGCGATGCCGCGGCGATAAACACCACCATGCCCGCCTTGGCCAGAATGGTCTTCTCGCGGTCAGTGCGTGGCTTGTTCCAGGTTGCCAGGTCATTGGCGAACTGCGTACCGCATACCTGAACGCAGCCGTCGACGTGACCGATACTGGCCGCCAGCACGATCATGATCGCGACCGCCAGCAGCCACGGACCGCCGATATCGAACAGGGACAGAAACCAGCCGTGTTGCGGATGAGCCGCGACGTTCGGGTCCTGGCTGATGGCTGCGGCGAACAGCATCAGGATGCCGTAGAAACCGCCCACCAGCAGGATGGTCAGCAGCGTGCCTTTTTTCACGGAACGTACACCGCTGGCGGTGTAGATACGCTGAAAACTCATGGGCCAGCACATCGAGCCGATCACGCCGGTGAAGATCAGGCTGAACATGTACATCGGGCCATACGTGCTGCCTGCGCCGCCGGGAATCACCAGCATGCTGGCTGGCAGTTGCGACAGGTTCGAGAATGAAGCCTGGGCACCGAACAGCAGAAAGATGCACAACGCAGCGCACAGTACGTAAGCGATCAGCCCTTGGTACATGTCGGTCATGATCAGCCCACGCATGCCCATGCTGACCGTCCAGTACTGACGAATCAGAATGACGGCGACCCCGACCAGCAGGCAGGTGGTCACGCCCCAGCGGCCGAAGCTGGCGAACTGGAACAGCGTGGCCAGCGCCTGAATGCCCATCACCACCCAGGGGAATACCGAGATGATGCCAATGATCGACGCAATGCGTTTGACCACCGGGCTGTTGAAGCGCATGCCCAGCAAGTCAGGTTGAGTGGTCAGGTTGAAGCGCTTGCCCCAGGTCCAGGCGCGGTTGGCCATCAGGTACATCGCGGTCACACCGAGGGTGGCGTAGACCATGCCGTAAAACCCCAGCGCGCCGCCGACCGACAGGGCAAAGAATGCCGTGAAGGTTGCGCCCGGCCACCAGGAGTTGGTGTAGCACATGGCAATGAACCACGGGCCATAGGAACGCCCGCCCACCGCATAGTCAGAAAAACTGTCGCTCTTGCGGTTGGTCGCATACAGCACCGCAATCATGCCCGCGAGAAAGAGGCCGATCAGGCCAAAGGTGATGTAAAGGTCCGAAACACTCGTTGTGCTGATCATTGCGCGTCCCCTTCATCAGGAATTTCGCCGAGCACAGACTCGACGACATACAGCAACCACAGGCCAAGGCCCATCAACACCGCGATCAGAATCCAGTAGAAGATCGGCAACGGGATGCCGAGCACTATCACGGCACTGCCGCTGACCTGGAGATAAAACGGCGGAAACAGCGCCATCATCAGTAGCGCGAAGAAATAAACGCCGAAGACCAGGCTTTTCAGGCGGCCGGGCTGTGCGGTGGACGGAATGGTACTCATCGGGTGCTCCTTGAATTTCAGAATCGGGCGGTGAAGTGACCGGATAAAACTCAAGCAGTGAAAGGAATGTGCGGTGAGCCGCTACGTTTTTCTTATTGGATGACTGGCGTTGGCGGGGTCAGGCTTGCCTCAGCCAGGTTTCCCAGTGTGAATCGTTGATGATGCTGCGCGCGCGCATGTGCTTCCAGGCGCCGTATTTATAGAAATCGAAATCCAGTTGCGAGACGGCGTGCTGAACCATCGCCCAGGTTGACCACTTGATATCTGCCAGCGCCTTGTTCAGCTTGATGCGTGCAACGGTCTGCGCACTGACGTGGCCGAAATAGTCTTCGATCAGCGCCAGTTCCATGTCGTCACTGAAAAACATTTCGCCGAACCACAGCGCCAGCTCGTAATGCCGGTCGTTGTTGGAGGCGTACTCGAAGTCCACCAGTCGTATCTGTTGCTGGGCATTGAGCATGAAATTGCCTGCCAGCGTGTCGTTCATGCACGGTGCCAGATCAATGCCGGAAGCTTGCAGCGCCTGCATTGCACGCTGGTACTGCAGGCACAACCAGGCATCATCCTGAGGTTTCGCACCGTTGAGTTCAGCCACCTGGCGCTGGTGTTCGGCGATCATGTCGAACACGGTCTTGGTCTGTTTGAGCAACGGCTGATCGTTGAACGCTTTGAGCCCGTGCAGCGCGCCATGGCGTATGTCGCGTTGCAGAAAATCGTGATTGGAAGACGCTCGCCAGCCTTCCATGAACTCGAATACCTCGACCCCGTAGGCTTCAAGGAAGGCAAATACCGGCGCGCCGTAGCCGGTCTGCGCGGCTTTAACGCTCGCCTCGTGAGCGGTCTGGCGATCAATGAACATTTCCGTACCGACACCCGGCACCTTGAAGAAGTAAGCCGTGTCGGCACCTTCGACTTCGACTCGCCAGTTGGTGTTGGAAATACCGCCGCTTACCGGTTCATAAGCCACCTGTCGACCCTGCCAGCCATCGATGCTGCGCACCGCCGCTTCGAGCTGTTGCTCCTGGCTGCTGACCGATTGTCCTAACGTTTTCATGCCCTGCCCTCCTGAACCTGACGCAACCAACCTTCCAGCCGTGGGTCCTGAACGCTCTGACGGCAGCGCAGCAGGGTCCATTGCCCGACCTTGGAAAACTCCAGTGGCCGCGAGGACGTACTGCCTGCCCAGAACCCCCACAACGTCCAGTACCAGTCGTTGATCAGCGCGTACAGCCGGCACACGGCATAGTCGACTTCGCGGCATTGCCCGGCCCAGGCGCTGATCCCTTCACGCCACTCATGCTCGAACGAATACAGCTCGTTGAGGGTGATTGCCACGTCGTACCACGGGTCCATGCAGCCGCCGTAGTCGAAATCGATAAGGCGCAGTGCGCCGGTGTCCGACACCATGACGTTGCTGGTCACACCGTCTCCGTGCAGCGGCCGCCGCTGCACCGGATGCGCCTGCAATGTCAGCCAGGCCATATCGATGCAGCGATCGATCCAGTGATGCTCATCCGGCAACACCACGTTGTCGCGCACACACAGGTCGCGAAGATGCTGGATATCGGCCATTGGCGAGCGCACAACGTCAGGGACCGGCCCGGCATGAACCTGCCGTTTGAGTGCCCATAGCGCGTCAAGTCGGCCCGGCACCAGCAAATCATCCAGTCGGGCAACGCGCCATTGCGGGCCCAGGTCCTCGAACATCAGCACGCCATTCTGTTTGTCGCTACTCAGCAAACGTGGTGCCGCACCGCTGAGGCCCGCACACTCACTGACCCGCGCCGCAGACTCGATATCGATGACCGACGCCATGTCGGCATGCAGCACTTTTGCGTAACAGCGTCTTTCGCCGGAAGAGGCGCGAAAACCTGCCCATTCAGTCGCCAGCCGCGATGGCGACGCCACGCCCTGCGTGACCGACTCGACCTGAGTGTCTGCGTCGAATCCTTGGTGTGCCAGCGCGGCGAGCAGGCGTGTTGTCAGGTTTTCTGCAGATGACATGGTCGGCCCTCAGCGAAATGCAGCGGATGAGGTACAGGCGCGATGCAACAGCCCGGTCAACATGCGCAAACCATTGTGCATGTCATGGTCACTGGTGTATTCGGCCTCGTTGTGTGAAACGCCATTGCTGCTGGGGATGAACAGCAGGCATACCGGATAGCGGCTGTTCATGCTGATCGCATCGTGCCCCGCTACGGTTGTGCTGTCGGTGGTCGGCAAATCCAGTTCGGCCCCCACGGCATGCGCCAGTTCGGCAAAGCCCTGATGCAGGCTGGCAGGGGAACGCAGCACGCTGCTTTCCACCTCGAACCCGGTCAGGGTCTGCTCGGCGATGCGGTGCAATGTCGTGTCCAGCCGCTCGCTGGCCGCGCTCAGCAGGTCGATGTCGCGAGAGCGGTATTCGATCAACAGCGACACTCTGGACGGCACGACGTTGGGCGAGTTGGGATAGACCTCGATGCGCCCGACCGAACTGTGCATCTGCAAACCCTGTTGATCGGCTTCGGCGCGCACCGCGGTGATCGCATGCGCAGCGGCCAGCAGCGCATCCCGGCGTGCGGCCATGGGCGTAGGGCCGGTGTGATTCTGCTCGCCATCGAAGCGTACCCGGCGCTTTAACGCCGCCCAGGTTTCACGCACCACACCAATCGCCGTCTGGCTGCTTTCCAGCCCGGAACCCTGCTCGACGTGGATCTCGGCATAACCGGCGATGTTCAGATCGACCGGGTCTTCGCCGAGGTAACCAATGGCCTGCAATGCATCTTTAAGGCGAATGCCATCGCCATCGCGGCTTTCCCAGGCTTTCTCCAGAGGCAATGCGCCGGTGAAAACCCCACTGCCGATCAGGCTTGGCTGAAAACGTGCGCCCTCCTCGTTGGTCCAGTTGACCACCGCCAGGTTGCACGCGGGCTTCTCGCCGCGCTCGCGCAGCTGCCGCGCCAGGCTGGACACCGCCACGGCTCCGGCGAGGACGCCATAAACCCCGTCGAAACGCCCGGCGCTCGGCTGGCTGTCCAGGTGCGAGCCGCAGAGCAGCCAGGGCGCATCGGGATCAAAGGTCATGAGGCCGAACATGTTTCCGACCGCATCGACGCGCACTTCAAAATCATGGGCCTTGAGCCAGTCACGGAACAGGTCACGTACCCGGCCGTCTTCGGCCGACGCAGCCAGCCGATGCAGCCCCCCGGCAGGCGTCGCGCCAATGGCTGAGGTGTGCTCGAACAGGCGGTCGAATTCGGTCAGGTCTTCTGCACCGGGTTCGATCAGTTCAGGCGTAGAGCGTGTCGACATGGTCTTTCTCCAGGCGTGTCGCGAACTCGTCGGATAATGCTCGATTGGTGACCAGGGTCGTGATTGCAGCAAACGGCAGCGTATTGATGAAGGTGCGATGGCCGAACTTGCCGTCGTCGGCAAGAATCACACTGCGCGCGCAATGCCTGACCAGCGTCCTGCGCAACATCGCTTCAGGCTCCTGGTAATCCATCAGCCCAAGGTCGAGATCGATGCCACCAATCCCCATAAAGGCAATGTCGTAGTGAAACTGCCTGGCAAACTCCAGCGTGTGCGGCCCGATCAAGGCGTTGTCGGTGCGCCGCACATCGCCGGGCGCGACCAGCACCTGATTGTCACTCTGGTGCGAGATGAGCTGGGCGATGTCCAGCGAATTGGTAATGATCTTCAGTTGGTTGAAGGTGGTCAGTTGCTGGGCCAGCGCCAAGGTCGAAGTGCCGGTGTCGAGAAAGATCGCCATGCCTTCAGTCACCAGCCGGGCAGCGCATGCAGCGATGCCCGCCTTGGCCCTCGGCTTGAGTCGACTGCGTTCCTGCAAGGGCAATTCTTCACTGGATCTGGGCAGGATGGCACCGCCATGGATCCGCCTTAACCGGCCTTCTTCCTCCAGGTACTTGAAGTCCCGGCGTATGGTTTCCTCGGACACGAACAACAGTTGCGCGAGGTCAGACGCCTTGACGCGCTGCTGTTGAACCAGCAAGCGCATGATTTCTTCCAGTCGAGGCTGATTGAGCATGCTCGTAACATTCCTTTGCGAGGTGTGGATTCCGGTATCCAGGGCGTCTGGCCCATGCCCAACGATTGGGGGTTGCATGTCAGCGGCTCAGCATCGGGGGCAGGTGCTGATCCCACGGCACCATGTCTTCCACGGCGGCACAGAACTGCAGCACTTGAGCGTCGGCAAAACGTGGCCCGACCACTTGCAGGCCAATGGGCAGCCCGGTCGAACTGCGCCCGCAGGGCAAACTGGCAGCCGGGTTGCCGGAGATGTTGAAAGGGTAAGTAAACGGCGTCCAGCGCGCCCAAGGCACCGCGCCGTCCTGCCCGACGTAACCGGCAGGTGCCACATCGTCGGCCGCGAACGGCAGGATCGGCAAGGTGGGCATCAGCAGCAGGTCGTAATCCTCGAAAAGCGCGTGCACCTGGTTGGCAAATGCCGCTCGCTGCTGCATGGCTTGCAGGTAATCACTCAGATCGTACTGCGCCGAACGCCTGATCAACTCGGCGAAACCCGGGTCGAGCTGGTCCATTTGCTGGGCCAGGCCTTTGCCGTAAGCGATACCGCGACCTGCAACCCACAGGGTTTCGAAGGTGGCCAGCGGGTCCTGCCAGTCGAGCTTGAGTGTTGTGAGCGTAACCGGCAGTGTTCTGGCGATATCGCTCACGGCGGCCTCGACGGCAGCGGCAATTTCGGGATCGACCGGCGTGTCGAACAGGGTCGGGCAATAGCCGATGCGCAGGGGTTGCAACGGTTGATCGCAACGGGTCAGAAAGGACTCGTCCGGCGCCGGCAAGGCCTGATGATCCAGTGGATCGGGGCCCGAGAGGATGTCGAACAGCAAGGCACTGTCGCGTACGGTACGGGTGATCGGCCCGGCGTGACTGAGCATTTCGGTGGCTGACCAGGGCCAGGTCGGAATACGCCCCAACGTGCCCTTGAGCGCGAATGCGCCGCAGAACGCCCCCGGTATCCGCACCGAGCCACCGCCGTCGGAGCCCAGCGTCGCAGGCACCATGCGCGCCGCCACGGCAATCGCCGAGCCGGAGCTGGAACCGCCACTGGTCAGGGTCGGGTCCCATGGATTGCGACCGTTGCCGAACACCCGTGAAGTACTTGCGCCGGTCCAGCCGAACTCGGTAGTTGCCGTCTTGCCCAGAATGATCGCCCCGGCGTCCTTGAGACGGCGGATGATCGGCGCATCCTTGACCGGCACGGTGTCGAGCCCGGTCAGGGAACCGCGCGTGGTGCGCAATCCCGCTGTTGAAAACAGGTCCTTGATGCCGAACGGTATGCCATGCAATGGGCCGCGTACCTGACCGCGCTGCAACTCGGCCGTCATGCTCCAGGCTTGTTCCAGAGCGGCTTCGGCGTAGACATCACCAAACGCATTGAGTGTGGAATTGTGGGTTTTTATCGATTCGAGGCATATCTCGGTCAGGCGAATCGGGGTCATGCAGCCTCTGCGCACATGCCCGATCGCTTCGATCAATGTGGGTACAACGGATTGTGTAGGCTCTATCAATGCTGATACCTCTAGAAAATGTCCGGCACAGATGTCCTTCAGCGCATTACAGTCAGGCACCTGTGACGAGTCAAGTGGGTTTTGTTGGATATTTTGGTTTTGTGGCTTTTAAATTTGTAACAGCACCGTCGTGGTGCTGAAAAGCCAGGCAAAATCCTGTTTCGCCCATTTGCAGTGCGCACAGAATCAGCTGAAAACCGAGACAGGATTTTACCAACAGATCACTGAAGGACCGTCACAACAGCGCCATTCCATGGCACCGTTTTTATCTTGCAGACAAGCACTCAATCAGCAATCAGACCGCCAGGTCATGCGCATGAAAGGCCGTCACGCCGACCAGCTGGATTTCGAAATCCGCGTGCAGGTCACCGTTAACGTTGCCGGACAACACATGATCGGCAAAGCGCACCTGACCGGCACCCGTGAACTCGCCACTGCCGATAAACGTGAAGGCGTCCAGAGCCTTGGTATCGACGTTGGCATCCATCTTGAGGAAGCTCAGCTTGTCGCCCTGGTGCGCGTTGAAGTCAGTAATCACGTCGCTGGACAGGCCCTTGCCCAGCTCCGACAGGTTGTTGAACACGAAACGGTCAGCACCTGTGCCGCCCGTCATGAGATCGGCGCCCATGCCGCCGACCAGCTTGTCGTTGCCTGCGCCGCCGATCAGGATATTGTCCGCGTCGTTGCCGGTCAGGGTGTTGTTGCGATCATTGCCCAGCAGCGTGAAAGCACCCTCACCCTTCAAATGCACGTTCTCGAAGTTCGCCAGCGGTCCGGCATTCAGGTCGATGACCGCCGCGGTGCTGGACGTGTTGTCGTACGTGATCTTGAGTGTGTCGATGCCTTCGCTGGCCTTTTCCTGCACCAGCGCCAGTTCACCGACCTGATCAACAACGTAGGTGTCGTTGCCCAGCCCGCCGATCATGGTGTCCAGGCCACCACGACCATCGAGTACGTTTGCCAGGTCGTTGCCGATCAGCGTGTCATCGAACGCAGAGCCAATGGCGTTTTCAATGTGCGCGCCGTAGGCAATCGCCAGACCCGAGTTCATCTGGGTCGGGCTGTCAGGGTTCTGGTTGTAATCAAGGAAAGCCTTGCCGATGGTGCTGAACTCACCTTCATTGAGGTTGATCTTCACAAACGCGGCCTGATTGCTGGCATCGATGGTGTCTTTGCCGCCCGCGTCCCAGATGGTTTCGAACACCGACTGATCGGGTGCCCACTTATAAACATCATCGCCGGTGTGATAGTGGGTGTTGGCGCCGTAGATGAACTGCATGGCAGCGACGTCCAGCAGCATCGGCGTGGTGGGCTTGAAGCTGTAGTTGTTGGTGTAGCTCATGATGGTGTAACGGGCGTCTTCGAATTTGGCGTCAAGCAGCACATCGTTGTACTGCGAGGCTTCGAACGAATGCTTCAAACCGAGCGCATGACCTGTTTCGTGCATGAACGTCAGGTAGTCATCGGTGCCTTTCGCCGGGGCCGCCGCGTTGACTTTAGGCCCGATCCAGACGTCGCCGGACCGACCCAGTGTGCCGGGCGCATAAGCCTGGCCATACTCGGTACCTTGCAGGCCATTGAAGCCACCGAAACGGATATCTCCGACATTGTCGGGGGTGTCCTTTACCTCGGTGAAGGTGATATCCGCTACCGCACTCCATGCGCCCAGCGCACTTTTTGCAGCCGCCATCTGGGCACTGGTCAGCGAATAGGCGTCACTCGGTTCCTGCGAGCGGCTGTAGTCAGTGGCGTATACCGAATCTGCAGCATGAAAGCTGTAAGTCAGATGGGTACCGGACGTATCGCCCAGCCAGAACGGCCCCCACAACAGGCTGGTGACTCTGTCGTCGGCAGCTCCTTCTGGCAACAGTTCGGCAGGGCTTGAATCATTTGGGCCGGGCATCGGCAATGCTCCTGAAGACAGGCATTATTGATTGGCCATCGAGTTATGCAGACGCTGCAAGACCGAATGGACATTTATTACACAACAGGTACAAGCTGGACACAATACGTTACAACTAAAGTATCCGCATCTACTTGACCGGTAATATCAACGCCTGAAACTTCTTATTACGAGCGTACTTTAACTAACTTGCCGCATACCTATGTTGTACAGAGTGGATAGTCTGCCAAACATGCCCGTCTTCCGGCGCCCCCGATCACGAGCAACTCAGTGATCGATAGACCTCGCCAAAGCCCGACCGACAAGGCACGAAATGCTCGTTTGAAGGCCAGTCCCGCACTGAAAAGCACGCGCCTGTAAGGCCTTGCAGGGACAACGTTGATTCGTCGATAAGAAGCGCCTTGCTGCCGCCTGTAAATCATAGGCATCATATGGCCTTGTACTCATCGTGATACGTACTCATGACCCATACTCCAGCACCGTTTCCAGCCAACGAGGAGGATCGAATCCTCTCGCTCGAACACCTCAAGGTGCTGGACAGCGCACCCGAACAGGGTTTTGAAGACGTGGTGCTGCTCGCCACGACCTTGTGCGATGCCCCCATCGCACTGGTCTCGCTGATCGATCGCGAGCGTCAGTGGTTCAAGGCCTGCATCGGTCTGGACATCAGGGAAACCCATCGCGACCTGGCTTTCTGCGCCCATGCGATCCTTGAGCCTGACGGCGTGCTGGTCGTGGAAGATGCCACCACCGACCCACGTTTCAGGGAGAGCCCGCTGGTACTTGGGCCTCCCTACATTCGATTTTATGCCGGCGCACCGATTCGCGACGAGTCGGGTAATGCGCTGGGCACCGTCTGCATCATCGACATCTGGCCACGCGTCCTCTCTGACCAGCAGCGCGCTGCGCTGCTGGCCCTGGCACGCCAGACAGGCGACCTGTTGCAATACCGTCTGATCAATGATCAGCGGGAAAAACGTGCCGCAGCTCTTGAGCTGGAACTCGAAAATGCGCAAAACCAGAGCCAGGCACTTGAGCGAAATCTACGGCACTCACAGCGGGTGTCGTCGCTGGGGATGCTCACCGCGAGCATCGCCCATGACTTCAACAACCTGCTTCAGGCACTGAGTGCGAGTCTGCAACTCATCCATATGCGCTCACGACGTCCTATCGATGTCGAGACCTTCAGCAATACCGGTATGCAGGCGGTAGAACATGGCCGGCAACTGGTCACGCGTCTGCTGGCCAGCGTGCGCCAGGACGGTCCGGAGTTGATCTGCATCGATGTCAGCGAACGGCTGGATGCGGCGCGTGATTTGCTGTTTCGCTCGGTTGGCGACCAACTGGAGTTGTCCTTTGACCTGAGTGCCCGTGGCTGGGGCGTTCTGTGCGTCGAGGCGCAACTGCACGCCGCCGTGTTGAACCTGCTGGCCAATGCACGCGACGCCATGTCGGAACCCGGCAAGGCCCACATCGCGACGCGACTTGAGTCGATCAAGGGCGACGCCCAGCTGCCACAGGGTGACTACGTCGTACTCAGCGTAACCGACAACGGCCCGGGCATGACCGCTGACCTGAAGGATCAGATAATGGAGCCCTTCTTCACCACCAAACAGGCGGGCCTCGGCACCGGCCTGGGGCTGGCTCAGGTGCAGGAATTTGCAGTCAACGCTGGCGGCGCGGTGCGAATCGAAACGTCCGAGGGGACCGGCACAACCTTGCACCTTTACCTGAGAATTCTGGGCCGGATCAATTCAACGCAGGCGTAAAAAAATGCTCTCTAAGCTGTCCTGCCTGTCAGACAGCTAGAGCAGGCAACTTTATTGTTGCTCGACCTGTGATGAAGCACGTTTGGCTGATTGCAGGTGCGGCTTCTGCACAGCGGCATGGCATTCAGCGGCTGTTCCCAACAGCCCTGACATTCAAGACCAGTGGCGCTTCGTTACCCCACCGACAGTCGGGTTCGTATCAACTTGCAACAGCGATGCATAAAACGCTGGTCGGGTTGAACTCAGGTGCTCACGTGCACCGCTCCATCTCGTCACAATCGCTGCCAATATCTCCACAGCGCCGGGGGCATCCGGCCGCCAAGTGGCTGAGCTACCGAAAAGATCAGCGAACGTCTCCCAGTTATCATGCAATCGCGCCCGAGCGCCCACTTCAAGTGCAGCTTCCAGCGCCTCATCAGAACCCGACAGCCAGCGTTGCGGGTAATCGATAATGCCGATGGGTGCATAACAGTTGGTGGCAATGTAAACCAGCCCGCGAAACGCCTGGGCCCGTGCGGACGTTTGCTTCGGCAGAAGTCCGGCATTGGGGTGCTCAAGACCCAGATGAATCAGAATCGCAGCGCTCTCGGTCAGCACCGTGCCATCGGCCAGCACCAGCGTCGGCACTTGCAGCAACGGATTGACCGGACGCAACGCTTCCTGCCCCGCCCCCTCTTCCCACGAGCTGGCCCTGATCAGGGTAAACGGGACCGCGCAGCGCTCAAGCGCTATCTCGATCGCTGCCGAACCCGAACCTTCGCTGCCGAAAAGCGTGTACATGCTGATGCTCCTAAAGGGCGACCTGCTTGGTCCGCACGATGATACAGAGCGTGCGGCTTACCAAGGTTGAGGCATGTCTACTTCCGTAGTGAGTTATTCACTTGAGTGTTGGGCGCGGTAGCAGATTATAGGGGGACAGACGAATATTTCTACACAACACAGGGAGCTCCTGGCTGGATAGGCGCTTTGTGAACCTGAACCCTTGAGACGCGGATGCTGAGTCCAGCATCGGTTACGGGGCGCTATCACAAAGCTGCTTATTGACTTCGAACCGGCCAATTTCTTTTATATTTTTACTGCCATAGATAAAAACGTAAGTACCACCCAGTGCCAGGATCGAACTCTCTCTCAGTCTTTGCGAATCGCACACAGCTTTTACGACTCCAAGCCTGGTGGCGCTCAAGTCAAAGCCAGCGGGGTGGGCATCATAACTTACCAAATCATAATAGAACGCTAGTGTGTGACTGTCAGACGCCTCAGCGCGTAAAAGCCTTGTACTCTCATCGATCTTTTGATTTCGGGCAGTCGTTCGCGCGGCAACAATTATAAGATCGCTGAGAAAGCCAGGCTGGCTGGGTTGGTGTGGCACCACCATTACCTGCTTGAAAATAACCATTGCCAGCGTCAAAAAACACACCCCTACCACCCAACACAACACCACTTTGTTTGTTTTTCCTGTTGTCACTTCATTGAAGGTGTCATTCACTGCGCGTGCTCCCTGCTTTGGCGCGACATGCCGCATCGTCGGCATGGCACTATTTCGGCGAAAATTTAATCCAATCTCATACCCCCGTCACTCCCTTTCGCTCCTGACCGAATGCCGAAGCCAACCGCTTTGTCGGCACCGCCAATGCCTACTCTCGCTCGCTAATCGCGAAGGTGACTGGATTAACGTGGACGACGTTGCCTGGTTGCTTGCATGGGTAGTTCAGCGGTGGCATAGACAACGCCAGAGGTACCTGCCTGGCGGAAGAGATCGCCAGCTTATGCCGTGATGCTGTTTGATCATGCCGAGCGGATTACCGGCTTCTATACAGGCCGTGTTCATCAGGCTAACCGCTGTCATGGCCGGGGGGCTGTCATCTCGCAAGCTGCTTCATCAAAAAAACAAATACCTGCACACCCAAAACACAACTAATATTTGCCAATGATCAAAGAACTGAAAACCCTTATTGCCGTAGCCAGAGAAGGTACGTTCGCCGCAGCCGGAGACCGCATCGGTCTGACCCAGGCGGCGGTCAGCGCGCAGATGCAGCGTCTTGAAGCAGAGCTGGGCATCGAGTTGTTCGACCGCAAGGGGCGTTCGGCGCAGTTGAACCGCATGGGCCAGCAAGTTCTGCTGCAAGGTCAGGAACTGGTGCGCCTGTACGGCAATCTGGGCAGTGCCGCTGTCGGGCTTGCACCCACTTTGCTGGTGACCATCGGCGCTATTGCTTCCGTGCAGCGTTCTTTTCTACCGGATGTGCTGGCCGGGTTTCATCGGCAGTTTCCGCAATGTCGAACGCGCATCGTTCCCGGGCTGTCGATGGACCTGATCAATCAGGTGGATACGGGGGAACTGGACATGGCCGCGATTATTCGTCCGCCCTTCTCACTGCAAAGTGATCTGCGCTGGACCACCCTGACGCGCGAACCCTATCGCCTGATCGTTCCAGCCGATGTTCAAGGGGGAGACTGGTCAGAACTGATCTCCAGCCAGCCCTTTATCCGTTACGACCGATCGTCGTTTGGCGGGCGGCAGGTCGACCGTTTTCTGCGTCAGACGCACGTTGCGTTACGTGAAGTGTGCGAACTCGACGAGCTGGACGCCATCGTCAAACTGGTTGCCAACGGCGTGGGCGTGGCACTGGTGCCGGAAACGGCGACCATTCAGGCGTGGCCTGCGACTGTGCGGGCTATCGACCTTGGGCAGCATACATTTCATCGGGACATCGGGCTCGTACACCGCGCGCGACGCAGCCTGTCGGAGCCGGTGAGGACGCTCGCTCAGCTATTGAACGAGCAGGCTCACGAAGCGCAGTGACAAGCAGGCTATTTGGCGAACAGCTGGCTCATGTCCTTGAACGCCTTGAACTCCAGCGCGTTACCGCACGGGTCGAAGAGAAACATGGTGGCCTGCTCGCCGACCTGCCCTTTGAAGCGGATGTAAGGTTCGATCACGAACTGAATGCCGAACGAGTTCAGGCGTTCAGCCAATGCTTCCCACTGCGCCCACTCCAGAATGATGCCGAAGTGCGGAACCGGCACGTCATGCCCGTCCACCGGGTTGCTGTGAACGCTTTCTTGAGAAGCCGTTTTGGGATGTTCATGGATGACCAGTTGATGGCCGTAGAAATCGAAGTCGACCCAC
Source organism: Pseudomonas syringae (assembly GCF_023278085.1). Classification (NCBI taxonomy): domain Bacteria; kingdom Pseudomonadati; phylum Pseudomonadota; class Gammaproteobacteria; order Pseudomonadales; family Pseudomonadaceae; genus Pseudomonas; species Pseudomonas syringae. The sequence goes on from NZ_CP066265.1 coordinate 3,000,470, forward strand.
TGCGCACTGGAACGCCCTTCGGCAAGCCCGAGCACTTCGCCATAAAAAGTCCGGGTAGCGGCCAGGTCATACACAGGGATTGCCAAGTGGAAAGGAGAAAGGCTCATCAGAACTCCAGAGGTGATGTGCAGGATCAAGTGTCGAACAGGGCCATGCGCGACCTGACGATCCACTTGAAGGTGAGACCTATCCTAGAGCTGGCTTGAACAAAATAAAATCAACATGTTTTTTGGAAAGCACAAATAATATTTGTGCTTTCCCTAAGTTCAATCGCTCGGAAGGACCCTGTCACGGCTGCCCGGACAGCCTCATGATCATCCGCGACAGCAGATAAATCCTCGGTGCCACGCTGCCCACCTCGGCGTATTCTTCCGGCGTATGGATATTGCCACCGACAATGCCGAAACCATCCAGCGTCGGCGTGCCCACGCTGGCCGACAGGCTGGAGTCAGCCGCCCCGCCGCTGCCTTCAATGGTCAGCGTGCGTCCTAGCTCGCCGTAGATGCCTTGCGCCATCGCAACCAGCGCATCTGACTTCGGCGTTTGCGGCATCGGCGGCAGGCCGCGCACCAGACTGGTCTTGACCTCGGTATCCGGCACCAGCTTGTTGGCCGAGACCTTGGCGAGGTCCTGCTCGATCCGGTCGAATTCCTCCGGCACTGCCGCCCTTACATCAGCCTTGGCGCTGGCCTGATCCGGAATCACGTTGGTGCGATCACCGGCCTTGAGCACCGTGAAATTGATGGTGGTTTTCTTCTCTTCGTCGCCCAGCTTGCCGAGCTGCAGAATCTGATGCGCCACCTCGGTAGCCGCGTTGCGCCCCAGTTCCGGTGCAACACCTGCATGGGATGCCTTACCCTTCACTTCGACCAGCGCCGTCGCCGAGCCTTTGCGCCACACCACCAGCCCGTCGGCCGGGCGACCTGGCTCCAGGTTCAGCGTGACATCGTGCTCTTTGGCGGTTTTCTTGATCAGTTCGGTAGCAACGACCGAGCCGGTTTCTTCACTGGCGTCGAGCAATACGGTGATCTGCGCGTAGTCGGTGAACTTCAGGTTATGCAAGACCTTCAGCGCATAAATGGCAGCGACGATACCGCCCTTGTCATCCATCACGCCCGGGCCGTAGGCACGACCGTCCTTGATGTGAAACGGCCGCTCTGCCGCCGAACCTTCCTTGAACACGGTGTCCATGTGCGCCATCAACAGAATCTTCGCCTTGCCGGTGCCTTTCAGAGTGGCGATGACATGATTGCTGGCTTCAGGCGTATTCGGCACCTGCTCAATGGTCGCACCGAGCTTTTTCAGCTCTTCGATGGCGATGTCGCTGACCTTGGTCAGACCCGGCACATAGCCGGAACCCGAGTCGATGTTCACCAGACGCTCCAGCAGTTTCAAGGCGTCGTCCTGGTACTGCTCGGCATCAGCCTGGATTGCCTTGTGCGGCTCGGCCATAGCCGCAGGTGCCAGGGCTGTTAACGCGAGGGCCAGGGCCAAATGAGCGGCCAGTGGCGAGCGTGAGAATGAGCGCATACGTGTTCCATCCTTGTTTTATTGAGTGACGTTTTCAGGAACATACCTCAAAGCGCTACTCGTCGTCATAAGCAGGGTGCCCGACACATACGCCAGGAACCTGGATCATTCAGGTACGGCCGCGCAAACGATCAAGCTTGTCGAACAGCAGCCAGTACAGAATGGGAATCAGGCCCAGGGTCACCAGTGTGCCCAGTGCAAGTCCACCCATGATCGTGATGGCCATGCCCTCCCAGAGCGGACCGGCGAACAGCATCAGTGGCACAAGGCCGATGATGCAGGTCAGTTTGGTCATTACAATCGGCCTCAACCGTTTGACCGCCGCATTGACCACCGCTTCGCGCACCGGCAGGCCCTGACCGCGCTCGGCTTCGATGCGCTCCAGCAGCAAGACCGCGTTATTGACGATAATTCCCGCCAGCGACAGCAGCCCGAAAGTGGCCATGAAGCCGAACGGATACCCGGTAATCAGCAGGGCCAGCGCCACGCCAATCAGCACAAAAGGCACGCTGGAAATAACAATCAGCAATTTGCGAAACGAATTGAATTGCCAGACGAACAGCAGCAGCATCGCAATCAGCGCATGCGGCATGTACTGCAAGAGCGCCTGATTGGCTTCGGCCGAGTCTTCTATCTCGCCACCCAGTTCAACGCGATAACCGGCTGGCAGCTTCAGTGCCGCAACTTGCGGTGCCAGTTGTTCCACGATTGATGCTGCGGTAAGTGACGGATTGTGTCCGACCACGGTAATAGCCCGCTCCAGATTACGGCGTTGAATGGTCGAGGCTTCGGCCTTGGGCTCGATTGTGGCAATAGCGGATAACATCAGCGGCGCAGCCCCGGAGGCTGGATAGATCAGCGTGCTGTCCGGTTCGCTCACGGGCATGCCCGGCGTGCAGTGTTCTCGGGCCATTATAGCCACCGCAGTTTCGCCATCCTGCAACGAGGACACCGCCAGCCCGTTGCTTCTCAGTTGCAATGCCTGAGCGATGTCCTGCGTGGAGACACCCGCCTGCACAGCCTTGTACTGATCGACAAGGACGTCATAACGCAACAATCGGGTGCGCCAGTCATCGTGTACGTCCTGCGTGCCAGGCAACGCCGACAAGGCCTGTTCGATCTGGCGGGCAATCGTTCGCAACACTTTTTCATCAGGGCCAATGACCCGATAGATCGCAATCCCCGCCTCAGTGGTGCCCATCGAAAAACGCTTGGGCTGCGCTTCGATTTCCGGGTGCTGCGCCAGAAGAAAGCGCCGGGTCCGGTCAATCACCGCGTCTACATTGGCGCCTTCGCGCACGCTGACGGTGAAATAGGCAATGTCCGGGGCAGACAAAGGCGGATTGAGGCCCAGAACGATCCGCGGGCCGCCATCGGCAACATAACCGATGCTGTCCTTTACATCCTGGTCGTTACTCAGCCACTGGCTGATATCGCGCACGGCCTGTGAGGTGTCGCGCGAGCTGCTGCCAGGCTCCATTACCAGAGGAATCTGGAACTGCATGCGGTCTGATTTCGGCAGGAAATCGTAGGGCACGTGAGTCAATACCACGACCGCAGCCACCAGCAGAACAACCATGCTGCCGATGAATAGCAGGGAGTGATCGAGCAGCGCCTGGATGACGCTGCGATAGCCACGATAAAACCCTGATGCATACTCATCGGCAGCAGGCTTGTCGACGACGGCCGAAGCCTTGGCAAAGTAGAAACACAGCAGCGGCGTCACCGTCACGCTGAGCAGCCAGGAGCTGATCAGCGTGGTCGCCAGCACAATCGCCAGTGAACGCAGGTATTCATTGGTGCTGGTCTGCCCCAAAAAGAATGGCGAGAACGCGAGCACGATGACCAGTGAGGACGTCAGCAAGGGGATCATCAGTGTACGCCCTGCTTCCTCGCACGCGGTTCGCCGCTCTTCTCCGGCATGCAGACGCCGCTCGATGTCCTCGGCGATGACAATGCCATTGTCCACCAGTAATCCCAGGGCCAGGATGATCGCGGCAATTGACACCGTTTGCAGCTCGATGCCCACCGAACGCATGACGAGCAGCGTACTCAAGATCGTCAATGGCACGATAACCCCGACCACCAGCCCGGTACGCCAGCCGAGAAACAACATGACCACGCACATCACGATAACCACGGTTTCAGCCATGACGTGGTACATCTTGCTCATCTCGTGTTGCACCACATCAGCCTGAAACGTCACGACGTGCAACGTAAAGCCAGTCGGAAGTTGCTGTTCCAGCTCGCCGAGGCGTTTGCGCAGCGCGCTGCCGAAGGCCTGAACATTGAGGCCGGATTGCATTGAAACCGCCAGCACCACAGCATCCTGCCCCTGATAGATAGCTTCGGTCTCCGGCGGATCGACCGGGACCACCGATATTTTGCTCAGGCTTCGCAGTGCCACTCTCTGACCGCCGGCCAACTGCACGGGGAACTGGCGCAATTGCTCCAGCGAAAGGATTTCGCCACTCACCAAGAGTGTGGTGCTCTGCTGCCCGATAACCGGGTTACCTCCCGACGCGATCAGGTTGCGGGCTTGCAACTGCTGCATTAACTGTTGAGGCGACAGACCTGCGGCAGCCAGGGTCTGTTGATCGAAATCCAGATAGATTCGCTCATCTTGCAGGCCATACAGCTCGACCTGATCAACCCCTTGAAGCCCATAAAGCTGGTCGCGCAGCCGTTTGATCGGTCCGCGCATTTCGCTCATGCTGAAGCCCGGCGCGGTCACGGCGACGGAAGCCACTGCCACCCGGCCAAAATCGTCATCCACGAAAGGCCCTTGGGTGCCGGGCGGAAACACACCGCTGGTTTCACCGACTTTGGCTCTCAGTCGCTGCCATAAAAGCCCAAGATCCTTGATGCTGTCATAAGCGGTCACCTGCACCGTTACCCGGCCAGGCTTGACCGTGGTCACCACATTCCTGATCTCGGCCAGCTCGCGAATTTTTTCTTCCAGCGGCCTGGCCAGCAGTTCTTCTGTGCGCTCCGCGGAAAGCCCCGGCAGCGAGACGCTGACCAGCGCATCCCGAACCGTCACTGAAGGTTCTTCCTGAGACGGAAAACCCGAAAAGGTAGCGACCCCCGCCAGCAAAATCAGGCAGGCCACGAAAAAGGTCAGGCGACTCGCACCCATTGCACGATAGGTAAGGCTCATGGCGCAGTTCCGCTCAAACGGCTGGTCGGCTGGTACAGGCTGACGGTCTGTCCGTCCTGCAGAAAAGCGGCTCCGGCAGTCACCACCTGCTCCCCCGCGACCAGCCCGGTGTGGATGATCGCTCGACCCGCGCTGACCGCCCCTAGGGAAACAGAGCGGATGGCCACTGTTCCACCCGATTGGTAGACGAAAACCTCAGCCGTATTACTGTCAGTTCCCATCCACAGTGCTTGAACGGGAACCGAAAGGGCCTGCGTTGCAGCGTCAGGGCGCACCTGTACGAGTAGCGTGATACCGCCGGGCAGCCTGTCGGCAGGACGCAATACACGAAAGATGCCCGTTCTGACCAACCCGTCATCGGATCGAGGCGAAATGCCTTCAAGCACCAGATCAAAACCGTCAGTGGTGTCTGCCGTGCTTGAGGCTCTGGCAAGGTCGCCGGGCTTGAGCGCCTCGGCAAACGCCAGCGGAACAGCCGCCACAACCTGCTGTTCTGCGCCGGACTCGATATCCAGCAGCGCCTGCCCGGCAGGCAACACGCTGCGCGGTTCTGCATGGCGCGCCACCACCCGCCCGGCAAACGGCGCAATCAACTGGCTATGATCCAGCTCACGACGCGCCAAGGCCACTTCGGCTTGCGCCCGAATCTGTTCGTTCCGGGCTTGCTCGCGGGATGCCAAGGCCGACTCGACAACGCTTTGCGCAACACTGCCTGCCGCAAGCAGATTTTTCTGGCGCTGATAGTTCTGCTCACGCTCGACTGCCTGCGAAGCGGCCAGGCCCGCACTGGCCTGCGCCTGTTGCAGATGCAAGGTCGCAGGCTGCCGATCGAGGCTGGCAAGTACCTGGCCCTTTTCCACGGCATCTCCGACATCGACCCGCAACTCGGCCACGGTACCTGCCGACTCAAACGCCAGACTGGCGCGTTGCTGCTGCCGAACGGTACCGATAAAACGCATCACGGCACCCTCACCTGCGTGCACCGCCTCGACCTTGACGGCACGCACAGCCGCGACGCTGGCCGGATGTTTGTCGCTGCAGCCACCAGCCAGCAAGGCAATCAGTACGATGCTGCACGCGCGGGCAACACATCGGCGTGGAGCAGGAAACGCATCAGGATGAAATCGCATGGCAGGCGTCCACTCTTCAGAAGGCGTAATTCAAGGCAAGCAGGCCGCTGCCTTCGGCATCGGTTTCGACCAGCGGGCTGCCACGGGTCTGGTCGGTGTAATGAGTGACGCCAACACTGGCGACAGTTGACCAGTGAGCGTCGAAGGTATGCTGCCAGGCGAGTGCCGCCGAATAGGCATAAATGCCGCTGTCTGCCGTGAACCTGGAAAAGCCGCTGCGCTGGTTCTGGATCGGGCTCACGCCAAAATAGGTCTGGTTGTAACGGCCGTCGCCGGCATGCGCATCGATATCGAGCGTCACCGTGTCACTCTGGCTGTGGTAAGCGATGCCTTCAAAGCCCAACCGGTAGCGGTTCCCACGTTTTTCGCCCGCCACCCGCAACTCGGCCTCGGCACTCGCCGACAACCATGGCGTGAGCTGCTGAGAGACCGTGAAGTCGCCAACGGTCGCGCCCTCGACGGTACCCATGCCCCTGAGCTCATTGGAGCCCGGACGGTTGGTGCTGTTTTTCTCGGTACGGCCAAAGTCATAATTGAGCGCCGCACTGGCGCCGAGCCCGGAAGCCGATTGCCACTGAAGCCCCAGACCACGAGTGGTGTCAGCAAAAAAGATCCCGCGCTGAACCGTAAGCATCGGCAGCACCTGACTGCGGTATTCATCCGCACCCATATAGCGGGGCAACACGGCCATACCCAGACCGAAGTTGACGTTGAATTGGTCGCCGAGAATCGACTGACTGTCAGCAGAATCGCTGCCCTGAGCATAAGCCTGACCGATCAGGGCCATGGCAGCGGAGGCGATCAGCACGTTGAGCAAAGTGTGACGTACGCGAGAATGAGAGAGGTCATGAGTCATGGTGATACTCCGGTTTCGGTCAGGATTTCGAGGGGCTTGCGGGTTCTGCGCCGCGCAGTACGCGGAACAGATCGATACGGTTTTGCTGTAGATCATCGAGGGACTTGCGACAGGCTGCGTCGGCTTCGGCGATACGGATGCTGGAGGTCAACAAGGCTGTACGGTCGGCAGCACCTGCGTTCAGCTCGAAGGACAGACGCCGCACTTTTTCCTGCACCAGCGCGACACGCTCGACCTCATTGCGCGCATGTTCCAGCGCCTGCTGACGTCGGCTCAGGACTCCGGACATTTCCCGGAAAGCGTTCTGTATCGCCTTCTCATATTCAGCAACAGCAATCTGCTGGCGTACCTGGGCGAGATCCAGATTCGCCTGATTACGCCCGCCGTCGAACAGCGGCAGGCTCAACTGCGAGCTGAACAACCAGGCGCCGCTGCCGCCACTGAACAGCGTGCGCAGGCTGTCGCTCTGGATGCCAATGCCAGTGCTGAGTTTTATGGACGGAAAGAACGCTGCGCGCGCGGCACCAATGTTGGCATTGCCGGCTTTGAGCGCCTCTTCGCGCTGACGGATATCAAAGCGCTCCAGCAGCCGTTGTGATGGCAGGTTCGCCAGCCAGGCAGGCGTATCAAGCAGCGCGTTGCTCAGCACCGGCATGTCAGGCTTTGCGACTGGCAGCGCTGTCGAATAGCCGGTCAGCAACAGCAATGCCTGCGATGCACTGGCATGATCGCCCAGCGCATCCTGTACGCGCTGTTGCGCGTTCAACGCCTGCAGACGCTGCACGAGTAGATCATCCAGCGAGATGGCCCCTTGACGCTGCTGCTCTTCAGCCGCTTTCACCAGCATCAGTCGAGCATCGCTAACAGCCTGCGCATCCTGTAGCAGCGCAGCGGCCAGACGTTCCGTCAGCCAGGCTTGCGCCACTTCCGCAACCAACGCACTGCGTGCCGCCTGCTGACCGTAAGTACTGGCCAGGTAATCGTGCCGCGCCGCCTCGGACAGGCTGCGCACACGGCCAAAGAAATCCAGCTCGAAGTCGGAGATGCCCAGCGAAGCAATGGAAATGTCCTGACCATATCGCTCGTCGGCAGCGGCATCATCGAAATGCTGTCGATCACGCTCGACGCCAGCGGCGAGGGTCGGGAAACGATCGGCGCGACTGATGCCACGCATGGCTCTGGCCTCTTCCACCCGCAGTGTCGCCACTCGAAAGTCGCGATTGAACGCCAGGGCAGCTTGCAGTAGAGCACGCAGTTGCCCGTTCGCAGACAACTCGGAAACCAGCGCTGCTTCCTCAGTGCTCAGCACGATTGCAGGCGATACATCACCGGCAGGCACTACGCGGGACAACTGATCTGCCGGAACCGGCAGCGCCGGTCGCTGGTAGTCCGGGATCAGCGAGCAACCGCAAACACTCAGGCTCAGCAATGCTGCCAGATAACGGTACCCGAGGTTGCGGATACGCTTGGACAGCGGTGTACTCATCAGCATAGGATCTGTCCGCGACAGTGGGCTCTGGACGCCATCCTGAACGCCGACTTTCAATAAACCGTTCGTGAATTATCAAGATTTGATCAAGAGGCACGCTCGTGTCAGGAAAACGCATTCTTATCGTCGAAGACGATGCCGACAGTGCCAGTATTCTCGACGCCTACCTGCGTCGTGACGGTTTCACCGTAGGGCTGGCCGAAAACGGTCAGCGCGGCATCGACATGCATCGCCAGTGGAAACCCGACCTGATTTTGCTGGACGTGATGCTGCCTCTGGTCAGCGGAACCGACGTGCTGTCGGCGGTCAGGCGTTGCAGCGATACACCGGTGATCATGGTGACGGCCATGGGCGACGAGCCGGAAAAGCTCGGCGCACTGCGCTATGGTGCGGATGATTATGTGGTCAAGCCCTATAACCCGAAGGAAGTGGTCGCCCGCGTACATGCCGTGCTGCGACGCTCCCAACAAAACGGCAGCAACGAGCGGCACTTGCGTTACCAGACATTGCTGGTGGACCTGGACGCGGTCACCGCCACCATCCAAAGCAACGATGCCATGCACACACTGCTGGACCTGACCCCGACCGAGTTCAAGATTCTTTCCACGTTGCTGAAAACGCCTTCCAAGGCCTTCACCCGGGAAGAGCTGCTCGAGATCTGTCTGCCCGACAGCGAGGCGCTGGCCAGAGTGGTGGACGCACATGTGCATAATCTGCGTCGCAAACTCGAAATCCACGGCGTGGATAACGTGCTCGTGACAGTGCGTTCGGTCGGCTATCGATTCCGGTAGCTGTCAGATCCAGGTGACTATCATGCGATACCTTTTCCAACACAGGCAGCAACCGTTGTGGCATTGGGTCGGCATGCGCATGAGCATGCTGGCGGTGGGTGCCGTCATCGTTATCGCGTTTTGCATGTGGCTGCACGTCACGGTGTCTGACTGGATGACCCTGCAGGCAATGCCAGTCGAGGTGCGCAGTGAGTTTGAGCAGCTGCAAGCCGATCCTGAAATGAACATCGCCAGGCTTCGCGAACTGTTCGTCCAGTACTACCCAATCGAAAATCTGCTGCCCGGTATTGCCAACAAGGAGTGGTGGGTTTTGGCGGGGTTGGTGATGACGGCCATTCCCATCGTCATCTTTTTCGGCTTCCTGTTCTCACGCCCGCTCTCCAGTCAGTTTTCCTCGATTGCCAGAGGCGCACGCCAGGTTGCCCAAGGCGATTTCAAGACCCGCCTGCCGACGGACTCCGAGGGGCCGGACGAGCTACAGGCACTGGTCAGCGACTTCAACACCATGACCACCCAACTGGGCCGTTACGAGCTGGAAGTCAGCGAGTCCAGCGCGATGATCGCTCATGAATTGAGAACACCGCTGAACGCCGCCATGGGCCGCGTTCAGGGCATGATCGATGAAGTCTTTCCGCGTGATCTCGAACAACTGGAAATGGTCCACCGACAACTCAACCAGTTGAACAAACTGGTCAGCGACCTGCACCTGCTGTCACTCGCCAGCGCCGGCCAGCTGACGCTGGACAAGTCTGAATTTCCTTTGCAGAAACTGGTGGCCGAACGCCTGAGCTGGTTTGCTGACCAACTCGATGAGGCGAACATAAAGGTGAAGCTCGATATCCCGCAACGCCTGAGCATCATGGCGGATCGCGATCGCATCGGCCAGGTGGTCAACATCCTCATGGACAACGCGTTGCGCTATTCGGCGCTGGGTGGCGAACTGCTGATTGTGGCCAGAGCCAGCGCACGAAATATCGAGCTGACGTTCTCGGACCGCGGCCCCGGCTTCGGTCCGGATAACCTTGAACAGGTGTTCGACCGCTTCTGGCGCGCCGAACGATCACGGGCGCGCTATTCCGGTGGCAGCGGTCTTGGCCTGTCCATCGCCCGCGCCATCTGTGTCGAGCATGGCGCCCACATCGAGGTGCGCAACAGGCCTGGCGGTGGCTCGGTCATCAGGCTGGAAATTCCGGGCTGACCGCAGATCAATGCCCCATCAATGAATCAATGCCGTCCGGCTTGTCGTGGACGCCAAACCGGTCCACCAGTGTGGCCGTGGCGCGGTTCATGCCGACGACGTCCACGCTGACACCTGCCCTTCGCAGTTTCAGCACCACTTTGTCCAGCGCTGCCACTGCAGTGATGTCCCAGAAATGCGCCTCGCGCAGATCGATGGCCAGTGTGTCGAGGTTTTCCCGCAGATCAAACGACGCCATGAAGCGGTCAGCCGAGGCGAAAAACACCTGGCCGGTCACGTAGTAAGTGCGGTGGCTGTGGAAGGGATCGCGTTGCGAGGTGACGTCCAGATAATGGGCGATTTTGCTGGCAAAGAACATCGCAGCCAGCAGGGAGCCGACCAGTACGCCATACGCCAGATTATGGGTCGCTACGACTACCACCACGGTGACCACCATCACGATATTGGTCGAGAGCGGATACTGTTTCAGGTTACGGATCGATCCCCAACTGAAGGTGCTGATCGACACCATGATCATCACCGCCACCAACGCTGCCATCGGAATGCGCGCCAGCCAGTCGCCGAGAAACAGCATCATGATCAGCAGCAGGACACCCGCACTGAAGGTAGAGAGGCGCGTTCTGCCACCGGACTTCACGTTGATCATCGACTGCCCGATCATGGCGCAGCCTGCCATGCCACCGACAAAGCCGCTGGCGATGTTGGCGATGCCCTGCCCTTTGCACTCGCGATTCCGGTCGCTGCCGGTGTCGGTCAGGTCGTCGACGATGGTTGCCGTCATCATTGATTCAAGCAGGCCCACCACCGCCAGTGCGGCGGAATACGGCAGGATGATCAGCAACGTGTCGAGACTCAGTGGCACGTCCGGCCACATGAAGGTCGGCAGGCTATCGGGCATCGCGCCCATGTCGCCCACGGTTCGCACATTGAGGCACATGTAGAGGGAAATCGCGGTGAGCAGCAGAATGCACACCAGCGGCGAAGGCAGCAGTTTTCCCAGTACCGGCACGCGGGGAAACAGGTAGATGATCGCCAGACCGGCTGCAGTCATCGCGTACACCGGCCAGGTCACGTGAGTAAGCTCTGGCAGTTGAGCCATGAAGATCAGGATCGCCAGTGCGTTCACAAAGCCGGTGACGACTGATCGTGAAACAAAGCGCATCAACTCACCCAGTCGCAGGTACCCGGCGATGATTTGCAACACGCCGCACAGCAAGGTCGCTGCCAGCAGATAGTGCAGACCGTGCTCTTTCACCAGGTTCACCATCAGCAGCGCCATCGCACCCGTGGCAGCGGAAATCATGGCCGGGCGCCCACCCACAAACGCGATGATCGTACAGATACAGAACGACGCATACAGCCCGACTTTCGGGTCCACGCCGGTGATGATCGAGAACGCGATGGCCTCTGGAATCAGGGCCAATGCAACCACCAGCCCGGCCAGAACATCGGCACGGACGTTTGAAAACCACGCAGCTTTGATTTTTTTGAGCATAGAAATACCTGTGACAGACACAGCAGGACGCTCGGCAGCGAGTGCCGGACGAGCAAGAGCATCAGTTTTCGATTGAGTAGTGAGAAGGTGGCAGCGACCGCGAAACGGACACAGCAACAGGCGACCGCAGCCAGTGGCAGTCAGGGTGTGGCGAGGGGGCGTAGCGCTAAGGCGGCGTAGGCAGCCAGTTGGAACGAGACAAACGTGTTTCCTTTAATGAGTCGAAGGACGCAAATATCATAGACCTATCCGTTTGAAGGGTTCAACCCGGACGAACCTGCGTGCTGTGCTGTTGGACGAATGGTTCCACATCTGAAAGCCGCAAAGCGCCATCTGATACGTCTTTTTGCCCAGGCATTGACTCTGTTCGCCACGCCTCATTTCGCTCATGATGCGCGCACTGCTCACACGATGCCGCCCATGAAACGCTACGAACAATTCGCCGCTGATATCTCGGAAATGATTCGGAGCGGCGTGCTGCCTGCCGGAGCAAAGGTCCCGTCTGTCAGGGTCGCCAGCCGCACCTGGTCGGTCAGCCCCGCGACGGTTTTCAAGGCCTATTACCTGCTGGAAGACAAGGGCCTGATTCAGGCTCGTGCGCGCTCCGGTTATTACGTTAGGGAGTATGTTTCCAACGCGCTGACCGAGCCGGAGCTGGTCAGGCACAGCAGCGAAGGCACGGAACTGGGGGTCAGTGATCTGATCTTTTCAGTGCTCGGTTCACTCAAGGACCCGGAAACCGTGCCGTTTGGCTCGGCGTTTCCCAGCCCGCACCTGTACCCGCTGCCGCGTCTGGCGAAATCGATGGGCTCCGCCGTTCGGGCAATGACGCCGACCGGCATCGTCAGTGACATGACCTCCGGCAACTCCGAGCTACGCAGGCAAATTGCCTTGCGCTACATGATCGGCGGCGTGCGCCTGCCGGCCAACGAACTGGTGATCACCAATGGCGCAATGGAGGCCTTGAACCTGTGCCTCCAATGCGTCACTGAACCCGGCGACCTGGTCGCCATCGAAGCGCCTGCGTTCTACGCCTGCCTGCAAGTGCTGGAGCGACTCAAGCTCAAGGCCGTCGAAATTCCCGTACACCCGCGTGATGGCGTGGACCTGGACTCGTTACAGGACAGCCTGACCCGCTTGCCGATCAAGGCCTGCTGGTTCATGAGCAGCTTTCAGAACCCGCTGGGCGCGAGCATGACGCAGGAGAAAAAAGTCAGGCTCTACGACCTGCTGGAACAGCGGCAGATACCGCTGATCGAGGACGATGTCTACGCCGAGCTTTACTACGGTGGCAAAGCGCCCCAGCCGATCAAAAGCCTGGACCGCAGCGGACTGGTGATGCATTGCAGCTCGTTTTCCAAGACCCTGGCCCCCGGTTATCGGGTCGGCTGGGCGGCTGGCGGCCGCTACACCGGGCAGATCGATCGCCTGAAACTCATGACCACGATCTCGCCCTCGGTCCCGGCTCAGGCCGCCATTGCCGATTACCTCAAGCACGGCGGCTATGACCGGCACCTGCGCAAACTGCGCGACACCCTGGAGCTGCAACAAGGCGCGATGCTCGCCGCTGCCGCACGTTATTTCCCGATCGGGACTCGTGTGACCAGGCCGGTCGGTGGCTACTTTCTGTGGTTCGAATTCCCCGAGCAAGTGGATTCGCTGCAGCTGTTCCAGCTCGCGCTGGCCCAAGGCATCAGCCTGGCGCCCGGCCCGATCTTCTCGGCCTCGCAGCGCTTCAAGAACTGCGCACGCCTGAATTACGGCACACCGTGGGATGAACGCAGTGAGCAGGCCATGGCGATGCTCGGGCGCATCATTGCCTCGTTTTGAAGTCTTCAGACAAGCCGCCTCTCGGTAACTGATCCGTATTTTTAAGCCATTTCTGAATCTGTACCAGAAACTCCCTGAGCAAGATAATGGCAGCGCATTCAAACGCGCATGCCGACCGCCAATCCTTGGCACCTGCGGCTTGCGACATGGCAGACCAGCAGGAGATGTTCATGGGCAAGCTCGGACTTTCATTGATCGGTTTTTTGCTGTTGGCGATTGCGGTGGGGCTGTTGGGGACCATTTCGCCGTATTGAGGGTCAGGGACTCAACAAAGCGCTCGTTCGTCACGCCCCGGCGGGAGCATTGGCGCGAGAATCAGTGAGATTACCGCTGCAACGAAAAAACCCGCCAAAAGGCGGGTTTTCAGGTTTCAGAGGCTTTACATAGCACCGCTGAAATAATGTCTGGCTCCACGACCTGGACTCGAACCAGGGACCCAGTGATTAACAGTCACTTGCTCTACCAACTGAGCTATCGCGGAATAGGCGCTATGTTACTGATTCGGAAAAGGAAGTCAAGCAAGGCCCTGAAAAAGATTCCGCGCTGAACGGTCCATTTGAGAAAACCGGTTTTGAACGCGCTGTTCATTCAAAGGGGCAACGAGAAGCGCATGTCCATTTCGTACCGACATTGGCGTTTTCACCACGTCAAGAAACGTTCGTCCTGGCCGACACCTGAACTAGGCAGCCCCTCTCCCACGGATCAGGTATATAAAAAAAATGGCCTCTCTCAAGACCGTACAAGCACGCTACACCGCGACCTTCGTGGGTTTCATGGCCCTGGTCATTATCCTGACGATTTATGGCATCGGCCAGTTCGTCTCCCCCAGGCTGACCGCCAACGATGAGAACATGCTGACCGCCAAGGCGGCAGACATCAGTGACGAAATCAACACCGAGCTGGCCCGCGTACAGGCGCAGGCGCGGGTGATTACCGAGCTCGTGCCGCAGTTGTCCAGCGATGACATCGACCGGCTGCTGCCCTTCATGGTTAACCAGTACGGCGAGGCCAAGGTGTTCGGCGGCGGGATCTGGCCCTTGCCGAATGTGCGAACGCCTGGTCGGGCCAAGCACAGTACGTTTTACCACCGCGATGCCTCGGGCAAGCTGATCGTCAACACCCACTGGAACTCGCCTGAATCGCTCAACTACTTCGAACAGGGCTGGCATAAAGGCGGTTTGAACGCCCCTGCTGGACAGTGTGCCTGGGCACCTGCCTATCAGGATGCCGCCAGTCCGGAACCGCGTACCAACTGCGCCATGGCCATCACCAAAGACGGCCAGCCGTGGGGCGTTTCGACCATCGACGTGACGCTGGGCTTCTTCAACACGCTGGTTGAAGCCAAGGAGCGCGAGGTCAATGGCCGGATCATGATTATTGAGGCAGACGGCAAGATCCTGTCCAACGTGCCGGGCAGCAGCGACAAGATCGTGTTGCGCAACGTCTCCGAACTTGCCCCGCAGTCGCCGTTCATCAACGGTATCAAGACGGCGCTGGCGGCGAAGGGCACCGGCACCTCACGCCTGACCTACCAGACCAGTGAGGGTGAAGAGTCGACGCTGTTCCTGATGCCGGTTGCAGGCACGCCCTGGCTGCTGGCGGTCGCGCAAAACACGGCGTTGCTGAAAAGCCAGAGCGAAACAGTCCTCAAGACCCTGGCCTGGCTGCAGATTCCGATGGTTCTGGTACTGCTGATACTGATGATCGTCGCGCTGCGCACGCTGATGAAACGCCTGAGCATACTCAAAATCAACATCGACACACTGTCGGCCGGTGATGCCGACCTGACCCGACGCATTGCTGTCAAAGGCCATGACGAAGTCGATCAGGTGGGTGAATCGGTCAACCGTTTCATTGCCTACCTGCAACGCATGATGCTTGACGTCAGCAGCTCCACCAGCGACATCGCCAGCGGCATCGAGCAATTACGCAGCCAGGCAGGCGTGACCAACGCGGTTCTGGTACGTCACGCCAATGAAACCGATCAGGCGGTCACGGCAATTACCGAGATGTCTTCCACGGCTGACGAAGTGGCGCGCAGCGCGGCGCAGACTGCAAGCTTCACTCAGTCTGCCAACGAAAATGCGCAGGTGTCGAAAACCGTGGTTGCGGAGGCATCGGACAGCGTCAGCGCATTGATCAGCGAGGTGGACTCGGCGACCAGCAAAGTGCAATCGATGGAGCAGGACGCCAAGCGTATCAACGCGGTGCTGGCGGTAATCGGCGAAATCGCCGGGCAAACCAACCTGTTGGCACTGAACGCGGCCATCGAAGCTGCGCGCGCCGGTGAACAGGGGCGCGGTTTTGCGGTGGTGGCCGACGAGGTGCGCGCCCTCGCCGCCCGCACTCAGGCCAGCACGTCGGAAATCAATGAAATGCTCAGCAGCCTGCAGCAAGGCGTCAGCGCGGCCGTCGCGGCAATGGAGAAGACCCGTCAGAGCTGCCAGGCCACTGCGAGCAAGACCACGGCCGTTACCGTCGGGCTGGATGAGATGACCCGTTCGGTGTTGCAGATCAACGACCTGAGCACGCAAATCGCCACGGCGGCCGAAGAGCAGAGTGCCGTGTCCGAGGAAATCAGTCGCAACATCATCGCGGTGCGTCACATCGTTGAAGAACTGGTCGAAGGCGGCTCCAGCAACGAAAAAAGCACCGCAGCGCTGTCCGAGTCCAATACCCGCCTGATTGCATTGGTCAGACGCTTCAAGGTCAGCTGAGGCCCGAATAGAGCCTGACGCTGCACGCGTCAGGCTCGCTGGCTACTTGATCCGGTAATGAAACGTATTCTTCACCCCGGACACCGTCACCGCCCTGCCCTCGACAATCTTCGGCTGATAACGAAAGGTTTCCGCCGCCGCCAATGACGGACGCATGAACAGCGGGTGGCAACTGCCCTGCACTTGCGGGTTGACCACCTTGCCTTGCGGCGACACGTCGTACACCACCGTGCAATCCCCCTCGATGCCTTTGTCCAAAGCCCGTTCCGGGTAGTCCGGCGCCTCTTTGCTCAGCGGCTGATACTGACTGCTGTCGGCGGCCACCTGCGATTGTGCCTGCTGCGCAGCTTGCGACGGGCGGGCACGTTCGGCGGACTGGCGCGCCTGTTCGGCCTGACGTTGTTGCTCGGCCTGAACCTGCAGGCGCTGCTGATCAGCCACGCGTTGCTGCTGTTGCGCTTCAAGAACCCGTTGCGCACGTTGACGCTGCTCGACTTCGCGCTCACGCTTCTGCTCATCCACCCGCTTGCGCGCCAGAGCAGCCTGCTCCAGTTGACGTTGCGGTTCGACCTGTGGCTTCGGGGTTTCGATGGGTTTTGCTACCGGCGGCGCGGCTACGGGAACCGGCGTCGGGGCCTGAACAGGTTCGATCACCGCCACCGGTGCTGCGGCCACGGGTGTTGGTGTAGGTGCGGACGGTAGAATCATTAACTGGGTGATCAACGTTCGGGGCGGCTCAGGCAGTTTTTCACGCACGCTCCAGCCCAGCATCAACCCACCGATCAGCACACCGTGCAACGCCAGCGCGACAGCCGCCGCCAGGCCATTGTTGCGCAGCCAGGGCCAGTTCACCGATTCGTCGCGAGACGGTTCATAGCTGAGGGCCATGCTGTTCATTGCGGTGCCTCGGTCACCAGCCCCAATTGCGTCACGCCACTGCGTTGCAGCGCGGCCATGGCAGCGACTACCCGGCCATAGTCAGCCTTGTCATCGGCACGAATGAGCACTTGCGTGTCCTGGCGCTCGGCCACGATTTGCGCGATGCGCCCCTGCATGTCTTCAAGGCTGGCAGCCTGATCGGTCTGCAACTGCGTATCAACGGTGTCGCCCAGGTTCCAGTAGTAGCCGCCTTGCGCCTTGACCGACAGGGTCACGATGCGCTGCCGGGTATCGCTGGCGAGGGCTTCGCTGGCGACTTTCGGCAGGTCGAGCTTCACGCCCTGGGTCAGCATCGGCGCGGTCACCATGAAAATCACCAGTAGCACCAGCATCACGTCGATGTACGGCACGACGTTCATTTCGGCTTTCGGGCCGTGTTTGCGTTGCGGTTTGACCAGCATGGCAAGTCCTCAGGCCGCAGCGGCCATGTTGCGTGTCAGGCCTTGCAGGGTGCGGTTCAGGCGCACCTGCAATTCGTTGCCAAAGGTGTAATAGCGCGCGGTCAGGGTCTGGCCGCGTGCCGCAAAGCAGTTGTAGGCAATAACCGCCGGAATGGCGGCAAACAGGCCGATGGCGGTGGCGATCAGGGCTTCGGCAATGCCCGGCGCGACCGTCGACAGCGTGGCCTGCTGCACCTGAGACAGGCCGATGAAGGAGTTCATGATCCCCCAGACGGTGCCGAACAGGCCGATATACGGGCTAACCGAGCCGACCGTGGCGAGAAACTGCAAGCCCTTTTCCAGCTGCAATTCCTGCTCGCTGATCGCGACTTGCAGCGAGCGCTCGACACCTGACAGCACTGCATCAGGCTCGATACCCGGACGCTGTTTGAGCTGCACGTACTCGGCGTAACCGGCGTTGAAGACCGGCTTGATTCCTTCAGTACCCTCTGGAGCCGACCGGCTCTCGGCATACAGCGGAGCCAGTTCGGGTTCACTGCGAAAACGCTGCTGAAAGGCATCCAGCGAGCGCTCGTAGTGACGCAGGGCCAGGCTGCGCTGGATGATCAGAAACCAGCTGACCAGTGATGCGAGCAGCAGAATCAGCATCACGGCCTTGACCAGCAGGCTGGCATCGCTGATCAGGCCCCAGACGGTCATGTGTTCGAGGGTGGCGTGCATCGGGGTAATCCTCTGTAGTGAAACGAATGATTAGCATCGCTTGATGACAAACGACTTACGGCAGCGACAGGGTCTTCACGACCTCGGCCCACGGCACGAACTTGAAGTTCTGTGCCTGTTCGGGCATGCGCTTGCGCCCGTCCTGCACCACCAGCATGCCCTTGCTCCAGGGCCCGCCCAGGTTCATGGAAGTCACCTCGATGCCATCGGTTTCAGACGTACCGTCAATTCCGGCCTCGGCGTTCAGGCCGACCCGAAAAGCGCCGCGCAGCGCGTAGGGCGGCTCGGCATCGACCACCACGTAGCTGTCGTTGCCCTGACTGGAGATCACCAGATAGTCGTGGCTGTCACTCTGATACAGCGCCAGGCCCTCGACGTCGGCATGCACCGCCTCGCCGACCTTGATCACGCTGGACAACGTCGCGGGCTGATCGGCGCGCGCATCGACTTCCCAGACGCCCACGTCCTCTTCACCGAGAAACAGGCGCTGACGCTGGTCGTCGGCAACACAGCCTTCGGGCTGGGTCTCGACCTTGAAACGCCGCACCATCTCGCCGTGCGCCTTGCCATCCGCTGCGCTGAGGCGGTATTGCAGAAAGCTGCCGTCCTTGCCGTTGGCGAAGGCATACAGCTCGCCGCTGGCCGGCTTGAACAGGCAGACACCGTAGATTTCTGCCAGTGGCGTAGGGATCTCGCCCGCTTCGCGGACCACGCCACTGCTGCGGTCGATGCTGAACAGGCTCAGGCTGTTGCGATCACGGTTGCTGGCCACCGCCAGATCCACCTTGTGCTTGCCAAGCATGAAGCCGGGGCGCACATCGACGTTGTTCAAGCGCCCGACCGGCAGTTCCTGTAACTGTTTGCCGCTGAGGTCGTAGGTCAGCAGGCCCTGTTTCTTGTTGGTGCCCAGCACCCGGCTCAGGGCCGGATTCTGCGGGTTGACCCAGATCGCCGGATCATCGGCGGCATCGCCCTGCCGCCCGACCGGCTGGCTCTGGCTGAGCG
Source organism: Pseudomonas syringae (assembly GCF_023278085.1). Taxonomy (NCBI): domain Bacteria; kingdom Pseudomonadati; phylum Pseudomonadota; class Gammaproteobacteria; order Pseudomonadales; family Pseudomonadaceae; genus Pseudomonas; species Pseudomonas syringae. The sequence goes on from NZ_CP066265.1 coordinate 3,019,731, forward strand.
GCATGACACTGGGCAGCGGCGCAGCAATGGCCACCGGTTGTGGCGTCCAGCTCAACTCGCCCTGGTACAGCCGCTCACCGTCGTTGTCGTTGACCAGCAGTTGCACACCGGTCTTGTCTTCCCGTGCAGACAGGCCTTCGGGCTTTTTCAGGTTCATCAGCGACAGATCGGCCACTGGCGTCCAGCTCTCTGACTGCCCCTGCTGCTGATAAAGGTGCAAGGACTTGCCTTTCGGGTCCAGTGCCAGCAGGCCGCCCGGCACAACAGCCACTGCACCTGCCGCCTGTTTCAGCTCGCCAAACGGCTCGCGCAGGGCCACCGGCTGGCGAGCGACGTCGGCCTCTGGGTGCGCCGGGTAGGCCCACCAGCCGATGTTCTGTTCATTGACGAACAGGCGGTGTGCCGCGTCGTCGACCTGACAGAACTCGGCGTTCGGCGGCAGCGGCAGATTGCGCACCAGACGCGGCACGTCATTCAAGCGGTCAGCAGCGCCGACCAGCCACTGCTCGCCCTTGCCCTCTTCGCCGACCAGAAACACAAACAGGTTGCTGGCGTCATCGCGGTACAGGCACAGGCCGGCCACCGAATAATCGCGGGCGGGCAAGTACAGCGGCTTCGTCCACTGCGTTGTCGCCGGATCAAGCTGAGTCAGCATTGCCTGCTGGCGGCTGTTGTCCAGCGTCGCAACCAGCACACTGGCGCCTGTCAGGCGACTGTCGAGGCCTTGAAAGGAACCCGGCATGTTTGCCAGTTCTTTACCCTGATCGTCCAGCAACAACAACCCGCCTTTGATACTTGCCGCAAGACGTCGAGCCCCGTCACTGCCTGGCACAAACGCCACAGACTGCGCCTTGAACGGCGCCTTTTCGGCCCAGCGTGTCAGGTTCAGGTCGGTCGGCGGCGAGGCCTGTGCAACGCCGGCCGCCAGACTCAGCAACAGCATCAGACCAGCCGGTCTGGGTGATAACGAAATCATCATGAACGGTGTAATCCTTTGAAGTGGCGCATCAGGTCGATCAGAAGTGAGTGAAGGTCAGGCCGACTTTGTAGGTCGGGCCGTACTCCTCGTACTGGCCGTTGTAGGCGCGATGGCCGCTGTAGACGAAATACGGCTGATCGGTAAGGTTCTGCGCCTCGAAGCTGACCTTGAGGTTTTTGGTCAGCGAGTAGCGCGCGCTGAAATCGACAAAGGTCTGTGCGTCCACGTACTGGTCGTGATCCTTGTCACCGATGGCCGCCAGTTCGTAGAGATAGGCTGACTTGTAGTTGGCTGACAGGCGCAGGCTGAGCTTGTCGTTTTCCCAGCCGAGCATGACGTTGCCGACCGTCTTCGACTGGCTGGGCAGGTCGATATCGCGCTTGCGGTTGGTGCCGGTACTTTGATCAAAACCGTTGATGCTGGCGTCCGAGCGGCTGAGTGTGGCGTTGGCGCCCAACAGCAAGCCATTCCAGGGTGACGGCAGCCAGTCGAGCTTCTGCGAGTAGGCCAGTTCAAGGCCATACAACTTGGCCTTGTCGCCGTTGGCGTAGGTGTTGGCTTCGGCGAAGTTCGCCCATTGGCCGGTGCCCGCCAGGTCGGTGTTGTAGACGAAGTTCTGAATGTCCTTGTAGAACACGAACGCCGACACGGTGCCGGCGCGGCCCATGAAATGCTCGATGCCCAGGTCCAGGTTGCTGGACTCCAGCGGCTTGAGGTTCGGGTTGCCAAAGGACGCTTCGTCATCGTCGATCACAAAACCCGGCGCCAGTTGACCGAAGGTCGGGCGCACCACGGTCTTGGTCCAGGCAGCACGCAATTGGGTGCTTTTGTCGATCTGGTAACGGGCGTGCAGCCCCGGCAGCCAGTGGTGATAGCGGCGACTGGTATCGCTGGCCTCGAACGTGCCGTCGCGCACACCCGTGCCTTTGGCGTCCATTTCCGTGCCTTCGTAACGCAGACCGGCGATGAAGCGCCACTTGTCGACGTCTATGGTGTTCATGAAGTAGCCGGCGTTGATGTCTTCGTTGATCTTGAAGTCATTGGCGCTGGACTCGGCCTGATCATAGGCATCGGCGGCGTTCAGTCCGCCTATCAGCCCCTTGATCGCGCTTGGGCTGATGCCGCTGCCGAAATTGCCCAGCCGATAGTCGATATTGCCTTTCTGGAACTGCGTCAGGTTCAGTTGTTGGTCACTGAAACCCAGGTCATCGAAATCCTCGTATTTCCAGACTTCCAGATCGTTGCTCTTGTCGCGGCGACTGACCTTGCCGCCAAACTTGAACTGCGAGGCATAGCCCTTGACGTCGTAATCGCGAGCCAGGTCGAGGCGCAGGTTCTTCTCGGTGTCCTTGGTGTACTGCTTTTCCCAGTCAACCTTGTCGAGGGTGAAGTTCGAATTGTCGTAGAACGAAGAGCCGATAATCGGCCGCGGCTTGTCACGGTCGTAAAACCCGGCGTCGCTGAAATCATCGTTGCCGACGAACGTGGCCCCGGCAATGTGCCCTGGGCTGTCTTCGCTGGAGGTGCTGTAACCGGCCTGGCCGCTGAGGGTCCACAGGCCAACCATACGCTCGCCGCCGAATACGTAGGACTGGATTTCCTGGGTTTCGGTGCGCGCCTTGAGCTTGCGTGTGCCCTCGGCATCGCCGGTCTGGCCTGCGCTTTGCGCATCGGCAAACTCGAAACCGTTGGTGGTGCGGACTTAGTCATCCTTGAAGCGGCTGTACAGGGTGCGCAGGTAATACTTGCTGACGTCATCGGGCTTGTAATCGAAGTTCAGGCCGCCGCCGGCGCGCTCACGACTGATGTCGTAATCGCGCTGTTCAAATGATTGCAGGCGCGAACCGTCCCAGTCACCGCCGGTCTCGACGTTGTCGGAGCCGAAGTCACGCTTCTGCCAGCTCAGTGCAGCCGCCACGCCGAAATTGTCGATGCCGTCGCCAAGGCTGAAACGATTGCTCGCCGCGCCGGAAAACTTGGGGCTGGTCTGGTGGGTGTTCTTGTCGTAGCTGGCTTCGCTGCTGCCGGTGTAGAACAGGCCTTTGTGATCGAAAGCCGACAGGCTCTCGACATCGATGGTGCCACCCAGCGAGTTGGCGTCCATGTCCGGGGTCAGGGTCTTGATCACCGACAGCGACTGCACCAGTTCGGCAGGCAGCACGTCGAGCGCCACAGCGCGGCGGCCGCTTTCCGGGGCGGGCACCAGCGTGCCGTTGATGGTCACGCTGTTCAGGTCGGGAGCCAGCCCACGCACGGTGACAAAGCGCCCTTCGCCCTGATCACGCTCGACGCTGACACCCGGCAGGCGCTGTACCGCTTCGGCGACGTTCTGGTCCGGCAATTGCGCCACGCCGTCGGCATGCACGACGCTTTTGATGCTGTCGGAACTGCGCTGCTCTTTGAGCGCATTATCGATACTCGCCGCCTGCCCGACCACTTGCACATGTTCGGTAGTGTCGGTGTCGGCCGCCTGCAAGCGCTCGCTGGCAATGGCGAACGCCAGCGAACCGAGGGTGAAACCAACCAGTTGAGCCCTGCTGCGACGCCTGTACATACGAGTCCTCCCCAGAATCCCGACCAGCCAGGCAAATGGCCCGGCAACTGGAGGCGCAAGCTAGAGCGGTGCAATGACGGTTCTGTGACAGGTCACGGGCCGAGGGGCTGAAAACGGGAGGTTTGAGGGGTATCGGGCAGGTAAATGAGCTGATTTGACTTTCAGGCGACGCTGCAGCTGAAGACCTGACTGACGCTCGGTGTGGCTGCTCCGCGTCACCAAATGCGTTACCACGCGGAGCTTGGGAACGATCATCACGCTGGAGCCGGGAGGCCTGACTGACTCCCGGTGTGGCTATCGTGCCAATGCTCCGCGTTGGCATGCATTGGGTGACGCTCTGCGTCACAGATCTGCAGCCTGGCACGGTATCAAGTAAAAAGGAGTCTCAGGCTTTAGTGCTGCTTGTATCACGGGCCGGATTGAAGCATGCGCGATGGCCGCAAGGTGACGCAGAGCGTCACCAAATGCGTTACCACGCGGAGCGTGGGAACGATCATCGCCTGCAACATACGTGAGCTGATTCGACCTTCGGACGTTCGTGTTACCCGTCACCCAAGTGTCATGTGCATCTGTTCTGCTGGCCGACAATCAGTACATCAGGAGCCGCCTTCCATGTTCAGGATCATCCAACCCCATCGCTGGAAACTCGCTGTTCTGCTGATTGCCTCCAATCTGGGGCTGCTGGCGTTTCTGGCGTTTGGCGATATCAAATACGTCAGCGAATGGAAGTGGCTGGATATCGTCGGCGAAGGCGGCTCTGCCCTGCTGTCGCTGGTCTGGCTGTTTCTGGTGTTCAAGAGCCGTCCCGCCGGTCGGGTGACCAATTACCTGTCGGTGGGCCTGAGCTGCGTGTTCTTTTCGTGGTGGATCGACGCGCTGGACGAGTTCATTCGCCTGCCTGCCGAGATCGAATGGGACCACTGGCTGGAGTCCGGGCCGATGCCGGTCGGGCTGATCCTGCTGACGATCGGTATCTACCACTGGCACCGCGAGCAACTGGCGATCAGCGCGCAGATGGAAAAACGCGAGCGTGGCTTTCGTGAGCACCGGCTTTACGACAAGCTCACTCCGCTGGGCAGTGCCGACTACCTGAAACGTCAGTTGGTGGTGAGCCTGGAACAAAGCGTCTGCGAGCAGCAACCGCTGTCACTGCTGGCGCTGGACATCGATGACTTCAGCGCCATCAACCACGCCTACGGCCACACCGAAGGTGACGAGGTGCTGTCTGCGCTGAGCCATTTGCTGGTGCTCAATCTGCGGCGTCAGGACCTGCTCTGCCGCCTGGCCGGCGACCGTTTTGTGGTGCTGTTGCCCAACACCGGCGAAAGCCAGGCCAAGGTGCTGGCCCTTGAACTGCAACAGGCGGTCGCCAGCCTGGCGCACAAGACCCGGCAACAAGGTGAACGCATTCTGCTGTCGGCCAGCGTTGCAGTTGTGATGGCGCTCAACGAAACGCCGGACAACCTGCTGCGACGCCTCAACCTGTCGCTGGCCCGCGCCCGGCGTCCGCTGACGCGCACTGCCTGAGGCTTGCCGTGACCATCAAGAGTGACTGGTACGAGGCCGACAGCCGCTTCATTCCGGGCCATTACCAGCCTGCCACACTGATTGACCTGGCGCTGTCACGCGGCATCGACAGCCATCGCCTGCTGAAAGGCACCAGCCTGTTCTACGAAGACATCGTGGCGGGCAAGACCCGACTCAGCCCCCACCAATTCTTTGCCTTGATCGGTAACGCACAACGCCAGATGGAAGCCGATGACACCAGCTTTCTGTTCGGTCAGCGGTTGTTTCCCGGTCACTACGGCGCAGCCAGCCATGCCTTGCGCCATGCGCAGAGTCTGCACCAGGCGCTTGAGGTGCTGATCTGTCAGCAAGCCTTGCTCAGCCCGCTGCTCACCCCGCGCCTGGAGCTGGACGAGCATTTCGCCTACCTCTACTGGCTGGACAACTGCGGCGCGGGCGAACAGCAACGCTTCCTGCTGGAGGCCAGCATGACCGCACTGGTTGCGATGAGTCAGCAGTTGGGCGGCGAACGCCTGCCGTGGGAGTGCAGCGTCTGTCACGAGGAGCCGCGCTACGTTGAGCAATACTGGGTCCATCTGGGCGAAAACACCCTTTTTGGCCGCCCGCTGAACATGATGCGTCTGCCCAGGCATTACCTGACCCGTTCATGGCCCGGCGCATCGCCGATTGCCGCGCAGGTTGCCCGGCAGGAAGCTGCGCAACAACTGGCTGCGCTGGGCATGCAGGCCAGCCTGCTGGACCGGTTGCATGATCATCTGCGCCATCATGTGCGTGACGCTGTGGGTCTCGATCAGGTCGCTCAGGCTTTCGCCATGAGCCCGGCCACACTCAAGCGCAAGCTGCAAAAACACGGCACCAGCTTTCAGGCCCAGCACGACCTGGCGCGCAAACATGTTGCGCTGTACCTGTATCAGATCAAAGGGATGAGCAACGAAGCAGTGGCCGAGTACCTGAATTTCAACGATCCGGCCAACTTCCGCCGTTCGTTCAAACGCTGGACCGGCAGCACGCCGACGCTGATCCAGCGCTTGTTCCGTTTCGACTGAACGCGTGTCAGCGCGGCACGCACAATTTGTAGCCAAGCCCGTGAGCGGTGTGCAACAGCGGCGTGTCATGGTCGCCGTCCAGGGCGCGTCTGAGCATATGAATGTTGCTGCGCAGGCTACTGCTGTTTGGCGCATCGCGGCCCCAGAGCACTTCTTCCAGTTCGCTGCGCTTGACGATATGCGGGCTTTTGCGCATCAACAATTCAAGCAGCTTCATGTTGGTCGGGTTGAGCTTCAAGGGCCTGCCGTTGCGGGTTATCTCAAGAGTGTCCAGGTCAAACTGCAGGTCGGCAACTACCATGACCCGGTTGTGTCTGGGCTGACGCCGGCTCACCACCGCCTCGACCCGGGCCAGCACCTCGGACATTGCAAAGGGCTTGGTGATGTAGTCATCCGCGCCCACCTTGAAACCGATGAGGCGATCATCCAGTTCATCACGCGCACTGAGCATCACAATCGCAACTTCCGATTTCGAATACTGACGCAGGCTTCGGCAGATCTGGTTGCCGTCGATGCCTGGCAGCATGATGTCGAGAATGATCGCGTCGAAACGTTTCGACGCTGCCAGATGCAGGCCGCTCAGGCCATCCAGTGCGCCTTCCACGGCATGCCCGCGGAGTTCGAAAAACTCCAGCAGGTTGTCGTGGATATCGCGGTGGTCTTCAATCACCAGAATGTTCATTGCAGCGCCTTGTTGTTTTTCTAACTGACCGGTCAGGAAACTGTAGTCGCTGAATCGGTACCCCGAGCCAGCAATGCATCAGGTTGCCCGGACATCAAGGCTCGGCGCGCGGCGTGTATCGGTTGTTGCAGGGTCGAGCGTCCGTAGAAACACAGGGCAACCAGCAGCGTACTCAGCCACACCACAATGCCCGCCCAGAAGGTATGCGACATAAAATGCCAGCCTTGCAGCACGCGCGTAGTGCCATAGATCATCCCCAGCAACAATATTCCCGCCAGCAGTACCTTTGAATACCTCCAGCAATAGCGCCGCGCCACGAAATACAAAGCCAACAGGCTGAATGCACCTGACGCGTGGCCGCCAGGCCAGCATCGCCCGGCGCCTGCTTCATGCAACAGATTGAAGTTTCTGAACCACTCGATATGCGCCTGAGGACCACCGTACAAAGTGGTTTCGACCGGGCAATACACGCTGGTGTGGCTTTTCAGGTAATGGATCATGCCGGTGCTCAGCGCAAATGCGACCGTCACGAAGAGGAAATCAAGCCGATGCCTGCGTGCAAATTGCAGAGGGCCTTCAAGCCGGGCGCGTACAGCAAGCCGTGTCAGGCCAGAGTCGCGATATTTTTCCAGCAGCGGCCAGACAAACGAGGCGATCGCGCCGATGATTGCCAGCTCGCCGGTCAGGTTGGGAATGATCCGCGCCCATTTGTGGGTGATGGTTTCGAACAGCCGGATATGCCCGATCGGGAACAACCCGGCTGCCGAATCAAACAGCAAGTCGCTCAATCGTCGATCAAGGTTGGTCAGGTCAAATGTCACGAACACCAGTAAAGCGAAAAGCACGGGTAAACCCAGATTAATGCCGTAAAACCGCAATCTGGAGTGGGTCGATGTCATCAATTGAATTGCTCGCTGTTGAGGTTTGCCCATTGTTCGACGTTCAGTGAACCGATTACTTTCGGCAGGTGGCTGCCATCCATTTGCACGAAGAAGGCTTCGGCATAATCACTTGAGCGCTCGCCGCCAGGTACACCCACTTTGCGCTCGAACTGGTCGATGCAACCGCTGTGGGTGATCAGTACCAGATTTTCACCGCTGACTTTATGAGCCTGTACGGCTTTCATGAAGCCGCTGTCACATTCGGTGATCCATTCCTGGGCCGGCACTGCATGCCCGGCCAGCAATTCTGCGGTCTGTTGCGTACGAACCTTGGGGCTGGCGACCAACCGGGCGCGGGCCAGGCCCATTTTCTGTAACCCTGCGCCAACCGCCAGCGCGGCGTCCCGACCCTTGAGGGTGATGCCCTCGGCGCTGGCCATGCACGGGTTCGTCGAGCGGTCGCAGCGTTCGGCATGCCGAATCATCACCACCACATCCCCCCGCAGCCATTGCTCGCGCAGGCCCGATACCTTCAGGTTGTTGCCCGCACCGAGATCCACCACGTGCACGCTTGAAAACGCAGTGAAAAACCACGCGCAAATCGCCACCAGTGTTACAACGATGGAGATCGATACGATGTTCTGATGAATGTTGAAACGTCGATGGATGCCCGCAACGGGAAGCAGATTCTTGTTGTTGATTACCGTGTCAGCCAAGTGACCACTCCTACACTGAGCATACGTGTGGCGTTGACCCGGGAGAGCCCCGAAGCCGTAACCGCCCCCATGGGGCCAACATAGGTTCAGCATGGTGCTGACTCAGTGAAGAAGATGTGAAAAAGGTGTTGCAGCCGGGCACTGCTGATTTCAATAAAACTATAAAAAACAAATAGTTAAATTTTTTATGAGTTGAACATGAAGATAATTTAAGCGTATTCGGGTTCATGCCGCGAGGCGGAGCGGTGGCAACAAGCACGCTAAAGGCAGAAAGTGCTTGCAGACGACGATTGCGCGCAAGCAAAGCATTAGCCACTAAAACGCTTATCGTTTACCATGCCGGCCGTCGGTTTCCGAGAGGAACTAACAGGGAATTCGCCCGCCTTGTCTGAGCAAGGTCAAAACGAAACTGCCCCCGCAACTGTAGGCATCGAGCCTGCTCCATGACTGCCACTGGATTCAGATCCGGGAAGGCCGGAGCGTGGCGATGACGTGCCAGTCAGGAGACCTGCCGACCCGATTCAACCAACTAACCGGCGGGGTGTCCGGGAAGGACATCCGCACGCGTCGGCATTCTTTGCCGTGCCCGGTCAGCTGCCGGGGATGTGTTTCCTGATATGCATTGCGCCTTGGCACCTGCTCCAACGGAGACCGCATTTCATGTCGCTGCCCCGCCTCGCCGCACTCGTCGCCAGCCTGACCTTGTCCGGCCTGACCTTCGCCGCGCCCACACAGTACCCGCTGACCCTCGAAAACTGCGGTTCGAGCCTCACCTTCGCCCATGCACCGAGCAAGGCCGTGACCATTGGCCAGGCCGGCACTGAAATGCTTTACGAGCTGGGCCTGGGCGACAAACTGGTCGGCACTTCGCTGTGGTTCAACAACGTACTGCCGCGCTTCAAGGCGCAGAACGACAAGGTGCAGCGTCTGGCCGACAACGAACCCAGCTTCGAAGCGGTGATTGGCAAGCGTCCTGAGCTGGTGGTTGTTCAGTTGGAGTGGATGGTTGGTAAACAGGGCGCGGTCGGCACCCGCGAGCAGTTTCATGATCTGAAAATCCCGACGTACATCCTGCCGTCCGATTGCGAGGGCAAAGACAACCTGGTGGGCGCCGATGGCACACGCCTGGAGCCCTTCCGCATCGAGACCATCTACAAGAGCATCGAGCAGCTGGCGCAGGTGTTCGATGTGCAGGATCGCGGCGAAAAACTGGTTGCTGATCTTAAGTCGCGTCTGAGCGCAGCGATTGCCAACGTCAGGCAGAACCAGGCCAACGACGTGTCGGCGCTGTTCTGGTTTTCCAGCTCCGAGCTTGCCAGCGACCCGTTCGTGGCAGGCCGCAAAGGCATTCCGGACTTCATGCTCAACAGCCTGGGCATGCGCAATATCGTGCAGTCCGACGAAGAGTGGCCAACCGTAGGCTGGGAAACCATCGCCAAGGCCAACCCGAGCATTCTGGTGATTGCGCGCATGGACCGCCGCCGCTTCCCGGCCGACGACTACCTGAAGAAAATCGAATTTCTCAAAAGCGACCCGGTGACGCGCAACATGGACGCGGTCAAGCATGACCGGATCGTGATCATCGACGCCGAGGGTATGCAAGCCGGTCTGCGCCTGTTCATCGGGTTCGAAGAACTGGCTGACGCCGCCAACCGCTTCAACGCTGCGCAATGAAACGACCGATAGCGCTGGGCCATGTGCTTTGGGTATCCGCCGTGCTGGTGCTGGCGATCATGGTCGGCGCGGCGATTGGTGAGACCTCGATCAGCCTCAAGGTGGTTTTTCAGGTGCTGGCCAACAAGCTGTGGGCGGCAGGTTATGTGCTCGATCCTATCGACGAAGGCATTGTCTGGAATTACCGGCTGACCCGAGCAATCGTCGCAGCCGCCTGTGGTGCCGGACTGGCGATCTGCGGGGTGGTGCTGCAATCGTTATTGCGCAACCCGCTGGCCGATCCGTATCTGCTGGGAATCTCCGCAGGGGCTTCGACCGGTGCCGTGCTGGTTGCCATCCTGGGCTTTGGCGCGGGAGCGATTTCCATGTCGGCCGGCGCTTTCGCCGGGGCCGTGGCGGCGTTTTCACTGGTTGCCCTGCTTGCACATTCATCGCGGGGCACGACAGCGTCCGTGCAGATCATTCTGGCCGGAATCGCCGGTTCACAATTGTTCAACGCGCTGACGTCGTTTCTGATTACCAAATCCGCCAGTTCAGAACAGGCGCGCGGCATCATGTTCTGGCTATTGGGCAACCTCAGCGGTGTACGTTGGCACTCGGTGTGGCTCGCCGTGCCGACAGTGCTGGTCGGCCTGCTGGTGTGCCTATGGTACAGACGCGCGCTGGATGCTTTCACCTTCGGCAGCGATTCGGCCGCGTCTCTCGGGATTGCGGTGCGCCGCGTGCAGATCATCCTGATCGCCACCGCTGCGCTGGTCACCGCAGTGATGGTCTCGATTGTCGGTTCCATCGGTTTCGTCGGGCTGGTGATTCCACACGCGGTACGTATGCTGGTCGGCGTGCGTCATGCACGGCTGGTGCCGCTTAGCGCGCTGAGCGGCGCGGTGTATCTGATCGCTGCCGATATTCTTTCGCGCACCATGATCAAAGGTCAGGCGCTGCCGATCGGGGTGATTACCGCGCTGATCGGCGCCCCGGTTTTCGCATTGATTCTTATCCGGGGCAACAGCACGCGATGAACGCATTTCCTCATCGGCTCGAGGCGCCAGTGCTTGGCTGTTCAGGGCTGGGCTACTCGGTGCGTGGCACGGCACTGTTGAGTGACGTCGACCTGAGCATCGCAGCGGGCGAAACGCTGGCCGTGGTCGGCCCCAACGGTTCGGGCAAATCCACCTTGCTCAAACTGCTGGCCGGTATCCAGAAACCAGGCAGTGGCATGGTCACGCTGGGCGAACAGCCGCTGGCAGACATGAGTCGCAGAGAGGTTGCACGCCTGTTGGCAGTGGTCGAACAGCAGGCTGAAACCAGCGACGCGGTGACCGTACTCGACGCCGTCGAACTGGGCCGCACGCCCTGGCTGTCGGCGCTGGAGCCGTGGAGCGCCGAGGATGACGCCATCGTCCGTCAGGCGTTGCAGGACGTCGACATGCTGCACCTGCAGAAACGTGCCTGGCACACCCTGTCCGGCGGCGAACGGCAACGGGTCCACATCGCCAGAGCGCTGGCGCAACGGCCGAAAATCCTGCTGCTGGACGAGCCGACCAACCATCTGGATATCCAGCATCAATTGACCATCCTCGGGCTGGTCAGGACCTTGCCGGTGACCACAGTGATTGCCCTGCATGACCTCAACCAAGCACTGGATTGCGACCGCGTGGCGGTCATGGAAAAAGGCCGGCTGGTCGCCCTGGGTGCGCCGGTCGAGGTGCTGACACCGGAGCGTCTGCTGAGCACCTTCGGCGTCGTCGCGCACTGGCTGACTGATCCTTGCGACGGCGCGAAAATCCTGCGCTTGCGTTCCCGCTGACCGCACGCCGACGGTCAGCCGATGACCTGCCGATGACGTCAACAGGTGCGCAGCGCGGCGCGGCGCACTACAATGCGCGCTTTGCCCGCCGCCGGATCCTGTCGCCATGTCGTTACCCAAGCACCACCTGGAATTGCTCAGCCCTGCCCGGGACGTGACCATCGCCCGTGAAGCCATCCTGCATGGCGCCGACGCGGTGTATATCGGCGGGCCGAGCTTTGGTGCGCGACACAACGCTTGCAACGAGGTCAGCGACATTGCCGAGCTGGTGAAATTCGCCCATCGCTATCACGCGCGGATCTTCACCACGATCAACACCATTCTGCATGACGACGAGCTGGAGCCGGCACGCAAGCTGATTCACCAGCTCTACGACGCGGGCGTCGATGCACTGATCGTGCAGGACCTCGGGGTCATGGAGCTGGACATTCCGCCCATCGAACTGCACGCCAGCACACAGACCGACATTCGCACCCTGGGCCGGGCAAAGTTTCTCGATCAGGCCGGTTTCTCGCAACTGGTACTGGCGCGCGAGCTGAACCTGCAGGAAATTCGTGAAATCGCCAGTGAAACCGATGCGACCATCGAGTTCTTCATCCATGGCGCGCTGTGCGTGGCGTTCTCCGGGCAGTGCAACATTTCCCACGCGCAAAATGGCCGCAGCGCCAACCGTGGCGACTGCTCGCAGGCCTGCCGTCTGCCGTACACACTCAAGGATGATCAGGGTCGTGTGGTGGCGTTCGAAAAGCACTTGCTGTCGATGAAGGACAATAACCAGAGCGCCAACCTGCGTGATCTGGTCGACGCCGGGGTGCGCTCGTTCAAGATCGAAGGCCGCTACAAGGACGCAGGCTACGTCAAAAACATTACTGCTTATTATCGGCAGCGTCTGGACGAGATTCTTGAAGACCGGCCGGACCTTGCACGCGCGTCCAGCGGCCGTACCGCGCACTTCTTCGTGCCTGATCCGGAGAAAACCTTTCATCGCGGCAGCACCGATTACTTACTTCGTCAGTGATCGCAAGATCGATATCGGCGCGTTCGATACGCCGACGTTTACCGGTCTGGCGGTGGGTACCGTCGAAAAACTCGGCAAGCGCGATCTGATCGCGGTCACCCATGAGCCGCTGTCCAACGGTGACGGCCTCAATGTGCAGATCAAACGTGAAGTGGTGGGCTTTCGGGCCAACATCGCCGAACTGAAAGGCGAGTTTGAGGAAGAAGGTCAGAAGCGCTGGCGCTATCGCGTAGAACCCAACGAAATGCCGGCTGCCCTCTCCGGCCTGCGCCCGAATCATCCACTGAACCGCAACCTGGACCATAACTGGCAGCAGGCGTTGCTCAAGACATCAGCCGAACGCCGCATCGGTATTCAGTGGCAGGTGACGCTGCGTGAGGATCACCTGAGCCTGAACGCGATCAGCGAAGAAGGCGTGCGCGTGACTGTCGGCCTGGACGGTCCGTTCGGCGCGGCCAACAAGCCCGAGCAGGCGCTGGACCAGATGCGTGACTTGCTCACTCAGCTGGGCACCACGATTTACCATGCTCAAGACGTAAAGCTGGATGCGCCACAGGCGTTTTTCGTGCCCAATTCGCAGCTTAAAGCCCTGCGCCGCGATGCCATTGAAGCGCTGACTGAAGCCCGCGTCCAGGCTCACCCGCGTGGTGGACGCAAGGCCGAAACCAGCCCGCCGCCGGTTTATCCTGAATCACATCTGTCTTTTCTGGCCAACGTCTATAACCAGAAGGCCCGCGACTTCTACCATCGCCACGGCGTGCAGTTGATCGACGCGGCCTACGAAGCGCACGAAGAAACCGGCGAAGTACCGGTGATGATCACCAAGCACTGCCTGCGTTTCTCGTTCAACCTGTGCCCGAAACAGGCCAAAGGCGTAACCGGCGTGCGCACCAAGGTCGCGCCCATGCAACTGGTGCAGGGTGACGAAGTGCTGACCCTGAAATTCGATTGCAAGCCGTGTGAAATGCACGTCATCGGCAAGATGAAAGGCCACATCCTCGACCTGCCGTTGCCCGGCAGCGCTGCGGCCAAGTCAGTGGTCGGTCACATCACCCCGGAAGACCTGCTCAAGACGGCACGTCAGCGCTCTCCGCGCTGACCGGTACAAGGGAGTTGGCGTCTGCCAGCCCCCTTCCGTCTTCTGACAAAGCCCTCTTAAAGAACACGCTCCATATGGGTCGTGTTCCACACCGGATCGCTTTCCACATCGGTCACGGCAAAACCCTGTTTCTCCCAGAAACGGATCGCGCCGGGCAGAAACGGATGGGTGTGCAAGTACAAAACCTCGATGCCCCCCGCCTCGGCATGAGCCCAGAGCGCCTGGCATAAGCGGCTGGCCAAGCCGTCACCGCGAAACTCGGGCATCACGTACAGGCGCACGATTTCTACGGTTCGGCGGCCTGTGTAGTCGAACTGCGCAAAGCGATGGTCGTAAGGCAGATAGCCCACGGCAGCGATGATGCGCTCGTCGCAACGAGCGATGAGGAATTTTCCATTCTCGCCTTTCAGGTAAACCTGTTCGAAACCGGCCAGATCCGGTGGAACGGTAACGGCGTCCAATAAAGGAAATATCTCGGCGCGGGCACGCATGACGAAATCGACGGTGTGCGGGATATCGGCGGGGTGTACCTCAGTGATAGCGATGTTCATGAGCACTGACTTAAATAGGGGAATTGCAGGGTGATACAAATGTTACGCCAGACTTGAGGCTGATGGCGTACAACTCATCACTCACCGTGCTCTGCATCCGATCCTGAACAGACGGCGCGGCGCAGATTTGTGACGCAGAGCGTCACGAAATGCATTACCACGCGGGGCGTGGGAACGAGAATTATCGGGGTATCAGCTCCTTTTTCAGAGCTCTTCAGACTTGTACATAACGATGAGCACTTGAGCGTGAGGAACGAGAGGTGTCCGGGAAACTGTCGTGCCCACGCTCAGCATGGGCATGCCTTTCGTGACGCTCTGCGTCCGGGGTTGACCGGGCGAGGCTGCGCACAGCTTTACAGCGCAACCTGCGCTATCCGCACCAATGCAAGGCAGGAAAAGCGCTAAGCCAGGCGCCGCGCTGAACAGCGAACCACCCTGCAAGCAGCGCTAATGCGCCTGTTCACACTGCAACCGCAAACTGGCACACCCTCTGCATAACCCTGATAGCCCCACCCTGAATGTGGTCGGGCCTGCCCCGGTTGATCGACGTTGATCGCCAGTCTCGCTGAGACCAGAGGGCTACTCAGGTGCGTCCGGCAACGTGGCTCGATGGCACCCTCGAATTTCCAACAAGAGAACAGGCAAAGGCGCCTGGGACCGAAAGGTTCCGGGCGCTTTTTTTTTGCGTTGAAAAACCTGATTGGCCTCGGCCGGGACTCACTATGAACACCACAGTCTTCCCCTCCAACGATGTAAAAACCCTGATCGTCGTCGGCAATGGCATGGTCGGGCATCATTGCGTCGAGCAGTTGATCGCGGGCGGCGCGCTTGAGCGTTATCGCATTCATGTGTTCGGCGAAGAAGCGCAGCGTGCCTATGACCGCGTGCACCTGTCCGAGTACTTCACGGGCCGCGACGCCGAATCGCTGGCCATGAGCGAAATGTCTGTCTATGAAAAGGCCGGCCTGACCCTGCACCTCGGCGTGCCGGTGCTGGAGATTGATCGTGACCGGCACGAGATCATCACGGCCGAAGGCTGCTTTAGCTACGACAAACTGATTCTGGCCACCGGCTCCTACCCTTTCGTGCCGCCGATTGAAGGTGCACAAGGCCATTCGCGGCTGGTGTATCGCACCCTTGAAGACCTCGACAACATTCGTTATGCCGCCACGAAAGCGCGGCGTGGCGTGGTGGTCGGGGGCGGCTTGCTGGGCCTGGAAGCGGCCAACGCGCTGAAGTCCCTCGGCCTTGAAGCGCACGTCGTCGAATTCGCCCCACGCCTGATGCCGGTGCAGCTGGACGACCACGGCGGTGCCGCGTTGAAGTCGCGTATCGAAGCGCTTGGGGTGGGCGTGCATCTGTCACGCGCCACGCAGTCGATCAGCGACGGCAAGCAGTATCGCTACCGCATGAACTTCGCCAATGACGAATTTCTGGAAACCGACCTGATCGTGTTTTCGGCCGGTATTCGCCCGCAGGATGCCCTGGCCCGCCAGTGCGAGCTGCAACTCGGTCCACGCGGCGGCATTGCCATTGACGAACACTGCCGTACCAGCGACGCCGATATCTATGCGATTGGCGAATGCGCGGCCTGGAACGGCAGCGTGTTCGGTCTGGTCGCACCTGGCTACCAGATGGCGCGTGCCGTGGCGGCGCAATTGTGCGAGAAAGACACCGAACCGTTCTTCGGTGCCGATCTGTCCACCAAGCTCAAGCTGCTGGGCGTCGACGTCGGTTCCATCGGTGACGCACATGGCGCGCTGGCCGGGGCGGTCAGCTATCGCTACATCGACGAAGCCACCGCCAGTTATCGCCGCCTGGTGGTATCGGCTGATGGCAAACAGGTACTCGGCGCAGTGCTGGTCGGCGACAACAGTTACTACGACACCCTGCTGCAATACGCGCAGAACGGCATTACCCTGCCCGCCGATCCGTCCAGCCTGATTCTGCCGCGCGGTGAAGGCGCACCAACCTTGGGTGTCGATGCCCTGCCCGCCACGGCGACGGTTTGTTCCTGCCACAATGTCAGCAAGGGTTCGATCTGCTCGGCCATCGACAGTGGCTGCACGGATCTGGCCGGGATCAAGGCGTGCACCAAGGCCGCAACCGGTTGTGGCGGTTGCACGGCGCTGCTCAAACAGGTTTTCGAGCACGAACTCATGGCCCGCGGCGTGGCCGTCGACAAAAGTCTGTGCGAACACTTTGCCTACACCCGCCAGGAGCTTTACTCGTTGGTGCGCGTCGAAGGCATCGAAAGCTTTGCTGAGCTGTTGACCCGGCACGGCAAAGGCGCACATGGCTGTGACATCTGCAAGCCTGCGGTCGGCTCGATTCTCGCCTCGTGCTGGAACCGCCCCATCACCGAGCCTTCGCTGGTGCCGCTACAGGACACCAACGACACGTTCATGGCCAACATGCAGAAAAACGGCACCTACTCGGTGGTGCCGCGCATTCCGGGCGGTGAAATCACCCCGGACGGCCTGATCGCGATTGGCGCAGTAGCCAAGAAGTACGACCTGTACACCAAGATCACCGGCGGCCAGCGCATCGATCTGTTTGGTGCGCAACTGCACGAACTGCCAGACATCTGGAGCGAGCTGATCGCTGCCGGTTTCGAAACCGGCCATGCCTACGGTAAATCGACCCGCACCGTGAAGTCCTGTGTCGGCAGCACCTGGTGTCGCTATGGGGTGCAGGACAGCGTCGCCATGGCCTTGCGCATCGAGGATCGCTACAAAGGCCTGCGCTCGCCGCACAAGCTGAAGTTCGCCGTGTCTGGTTGCACCCGTGAATGCGCCGAGGCACAAAGCAAGGACGTCGGCGTGATCGCCACCGAAAACGGCTGGAACCTGTACCTGTGCGGCAACGGCGGCATGCGCCCGCGCCATGCCGAGCTGTTCGCCACCGATCTGGATGACGAAACCCTGATCCGCTACATCGACCGCTTCCTGATGCTCTACATCCGCACGGCCGACAAGCTGCAGCGCACGTCGGTATGGCGAGAAACACTGGAAGGCGGCCTGGATTACCTCAAAGCGGTGATCCTCGACGACAGCCTGGGCCTGGCCGCAGAGCTGGAATCACAGATGCAACTGGTGGTGGATCGCTACGAATGCGAATGGGCCAATGCCCTCAAGGATCCGGAAAAACTCAAGCGCTTTCGCACCTTCGTCAACGACGGACGCAGCGACCCTGACGTGCACTTCGTCAAGGAGCGCGCTCAGCGTCGCCCGGCAAAACCCGAAGAACTCGCGCTTATCCCGTTGTTCAAGGAGGTGGTGTGATGAGCTCGTCCAAGACAGCATTAATGCAAGAAAACACACCCTCTGCGCTGCACGTGCAGTGGCATGCACTGTGTGAACGCAGGGATCTGGTCGCCAATTCCGGCGTGGTGGCCTGGCTGGCTGGCAAGCAGATCGCGCTGTTCTATCTGCCTGATACGACACAGGGCGAACACCTGTTTGCCATCGACAACCGGGACCCGAAATCCGGAGCGAATGTGATCGGACGCGGGCTGCTGGGGCAGATCGGTGGTGAGCTGGTCATCGCATCGCCGTTGTACAAACAGCACTTTCGTCTGCACGACGGCAGTTGCATCGAGTACCCGGAACAGCGGCTGGAAGTCTGGCCGGTGCGCCTGAACGGCGAACAGGTGGAGATTGCGGTCTAGCCTGCAAACGGTAGGGGCGACAACCTGATCGCTGATCGATCAGGTTATCGCCTGGCATAGCGCCGTTTACTGAAGCTCGGACACCAGTGAGGTGTTGAAGCCTGCCGGATCTTCCATTTGCGGGGCGTGGCCCATGCCTTTGAACTCAACGAGCCTGGCGCCAGGAATCATCTGCGTGACCTGCTTGCCCAGCACCTTGTACTGACCGATCTTCGCCTTGACCTCCGGTGGCGCGATATCGCTGCCGATAGCCGTGGTGTCTGCGTCACCGATCATCAGCACGGTCGGCACCTGCAACTTCGCAAACTCGTAGAACACCGGTTGGGTGAAAATCATGTCGTAGATCAACGCCGAGTTCCAGGCAACGACCTTGTGGCCCGGCCCCTTGTTCAAACCGGCCAGCATATCGACCCACTTGTCGTACTCGGGCTTCCAGCGGCCATCGTAATAGGTCTTCTGCTCGTAGGCGCGAATGCCTTCGGCAGTGGTCTTCAACTCGCGTTCGTACCATTGATCAACGCTGCGATACGGCACGCCGAGGGCCTTCCAGTCTTCCAGACCGATCGGGTTGACCATCACCAGTTTCTCGGTCTGTTTCGGGTACATCAACGCGTATCGGGTGGCCAGCATGCCGCCGGTGGAGTGGCCGATCACCGACACCTTCTCGAGGCCCAGTTTTTCCAGCAGCGCATGGGTGTTCAGCGCCAGTTGCTGGAAGCTGTATTGGTAGTGTTCGGGTTTGGTCGAGGTGCAGAAGCCGATCTGATCCGGTGCGACGACACGATAGCCTGCCGCGCTCAAGCCCTTGATGGTGTCTTCCCAAGTGGCCGCGCAAAAGTTCTTGCCGTGCAGCAAAACAGCGGTACGACCGTTGGCCTTGCCGGTGGGCTTCACGTCCATGTAACCCATTTCCAGGGACTGGCCCTGCGACTCGAACGGGAATTTCAGCAGCGGATGAGGATAAGCGAAACCTTCCAGTTGCTGACCGTAGCCGGGTGTTTCAGCCAGCGCCGTGCCTGACAGTGCAAGGGACATCAACACGCCGGCAATCTTTGCAGCCCGCATAGGGGCACCTCCTGTAAATGGAATCAAATGCTTGAACCGCCTGAACCGTAAACGGCTGACCTGCAAGTAGACCCTGTTCCCACGATAGATTCGCCTTTTTCCTGCCAACAGAACCGTTAGCAGACGTTTCGTCACGCAGCCTTCGGGCAATGGCAAAATGCTGGACGCCTCCCGCAGTGCCTGCCTAGACTGGGCCGTCCGTTATGGGCCGTTGTGGCCAGCAGGGTCTGATGCCAAGGAACAGCAATGAATCGAAATGAACTGCGCAAGGCCGACATCAACCTGATGGTGGTCTTCGAGACATTGATGCAGGAGCGTAACGTCACCCGCGCAGCAGAAAAGCTGTTCCTCGGCCAACCCACGATCAGCGCCGCATTGAACCGCCTGCGCAGCCTGCTCAATGATCCGTTGTTCATCCGGGTCGGCCATCGCATGGAGCCCACCGCCCGCGCCCATGAAATCCTCAAGCACCTGACGCCCGCACTGGACGCCATGTCCACCGCGCTGAGCCTGACGACCGACTTCGACCCCTCGGTCAGCAAGATGACCTTTCGCATCGGTCTGACCGACGACGTCGAGTTCGGTTTATTGCCCGCCATGCTCAAGGCCATACGCCAGGAAGCACCTGGGGTGGTGATCGTGGTCAAGCACGTCGACTACCTGAATATCTCCGAGGTGCTGATGTCCGGGGACATCACCGTCGGCGTCTGCCTGACCCGAGAACTGCCGGCCAACGCCAAGCGCAAGACACTGCGTAACGTGCAGCCACGGCTGGTGCGCGCCGATAAGCCATCTGGCCCCATGAGCATGGACGAGTACTGCTCAAGGCCGCACGTTGTGGTGTCGCACGTCGCGAGTGTCAGCAGTTTTTCAGATGAATGGCTGACCGCCCTGGGTCGCAAGCGTCAGGTGGTGCTGTCAGTGCCGCAATTCACCACCCTGCCCGCATTGATGGCAGGCACCGACATGATTTCGGGGCTGTCCGACTACGCGGCAAAGGCGATGAGCGCATTGGGTTTGCTGTATGACGAGCCATTGCCCTTCCCCACGCCGGGGCTGGACCTGTCGATGACCTGGCTGAGCGTGATGGACAGCGACCCTGCCGAACGCTGGTTGCGCAGCAGGATCGAGGAATTCATGGGCGAGCGCCGGGAAGCGCCCGCCCTGGCCGATTGATCAGCCGAAACGACCGGTGATGTAGTCTTCGGTCTGGCTCTTGGAGGGCTTGGTGAAGATGGTGTCGGTGTCGCCATGCTCGATCAGTTCGCCCATGAACATGAACGCCGTGTAATCCGAGCAGCGTGCCGCCTGTTGCATGTTGTGCGTCACGATGATCACGGTGAACTGCTCTTTGAGCTCGGTGATCAGCTGTTCGATGCGACCGGTCGAGATCGGATCGAGCGCGGAGGTCGGTTCGTCCAGCAGCAAGACCTGCGGGCGCAACGCGATGGTTCGGGCGATGCACAGACGCTGCTGCTGACCACCGGACAGGCCGGTAGCGCTCTGCTTGAGCTTGTCCTTGACCTCGTCCCACAAGGCCGCGCCACGCAGGGCCTGCTCGACACGATCTTCCATTTCACGACGCGAGAGTTTTTCGTGGTGCTTGATGGCGTAGGAAATGTTGTCGTAGATCGACATCGGAAACGGCACGGGCTTCTGAAATACCATGCCCACATGGCTGCGCAGGCGGTTCATCGAATAGCCCGGCGCCAGGATGTTCTCGCCATTGAGCAGCACTTCGCCTCGTGCTTCCTGCTTCGGGTACATCGCATAGATACGGTTGAACACGCGCAGCAGGGTTGACTTGCCGCAACCCGACGGGCCGATGATCGCAGTGATGCGCTTCTCGGGAATGGTCATGTCGATGGACTTCAACGACTTCTGGTTGTTGTAGAAAAACTCCAGACCGCGAACTTGGATCTTGGTTTTTTCATTGGCCAGGGAAAGGTTGTTCATCAGGACGCCCTATTGCGCAGAAGAATTAAGCGAGACAGCAGACTCAGTATCAGTACGAACAGCGTCATGACCAGTGCACCGGCCCATGCCAGGGAGTGCCAGTCTTCGAACGGGCTCATTGCGTACTGGAAAACCACCACCGGAACACTGGCGATTGGTTTGAGCAGATCGCTGCTCCAGAACTGGTTGCCGAAAGCGGTGAAAAGCAATGGCGCGGTTTCGCCGGTGATCCGTGCCAGCGCCAGCAATAAGCCCGTGACCACGCCAGCCTTGGCGGCGCGCAGAACGATTTGCAGGGTCAGCTTCCATTGCGGTACACCCAGCGCCAGCGCAGCTTCGCGCATGGTCGAGGGTTGCAGTTGCATCATTTCATCGGTGGTACGCACCACCACCGGGATGACCAGCAAGGCCAACGCCAGCGCACCTGCCAGCGCGGAAAAGCCGACCTGATGGCCAGTCACCGCATTGAGTGGCAGTACCACCACCGTGTAAACGAACAGGCCGAGCACGATGGAAGGTGCCGACAGCAAAATGTCGTTGATGAAGCGTACGGTGTTGCCCAGCTTGGTGTAACGGGCAAACTCGGCCAGCCAGATGCCGGCCATCAGGCCGATCGGCGTACCGATCAGCAGACCGATGCCGGACATCAGAACGCTGCCGTAGAACGCGTTGGCCAGGCCACCCTCGGTGCCGGGCGGCGGGGTCATGCCGGTAAACAGTTGCAGGTTGAGTGCATCGATACCTTTGATGATGGTGGTCAGCAGAATCCAGACCAGCCACAACAGGCCGAAGGCAGTGGCGCCACAGCTGAGCACCATCGCGATCTTGTTCTTGAAATTGCGAGCCCGGTAAATGCGCTCACTGCCCGTCATGTCCTTACTCATAACCCCTCCTTACGCGAAAGGCGCGACAGCATCAGACGTGCAAGGGCCAGCACGATGAAGGTGACGATAAACAACAGGAAGCCCAGCGCGATCAAGGCCGAACGGTGCAAGTCGGTATAAGCCTCGTTGAACTCGTTGGCGATCACCGAGGCAATCGAGCTGCTTGGCATCATCAGCGACGCAGAGAATTGGTGAGCGTTGCCCAGAACGAAGGTCACCGCCATGGTTTCGCCCAGCGCGCGTCCCAGGCCGAGGAAAATGCCGCCGACCACTGCCGAACGGGTGTAAGGCAGCACGATGTCCCAGACCACTTCCCAGGTCGTGCCGCCCAACGCGTAGGCCGACTCTTTCAGCGCCACAGGTACGGTGCGGAAAACTTCCTGCATTACCGAGGTAATGAACGGCGTGATCATGATTGCCAGCACGATACCGGCGGTCAGCATGCCAATGCCCAAGGGCGGACCCTGGAACATCGGGCCGATCAATGGCAGCGCGCCGAGGTTTTCGGTGATCCATGGCGACAGGTGTTCGGCCATGAACGGACCGAACACAAAAAGCCCCCACATGCCGTAGATGATCGAAGGAATACCGGCCAACAGTTCGATTGCAGAGGCAATCGGCATGCGCAGCCAGGGCGGAGCCACTTCGGTCAGGAAGATTGCGATGCCGAAGCTCACCGGAACGGCGATCAGCAACGCCAGAAAAGAAGTAACCAGAGTGCCGTAGATCGGAACCAGTGCGCCGAACTTGCCGGCGTTCACGTCCCACTCGGTGCTGGTCAGAAACTCAAAGCCGAACGTCTGGAATGCCAGACTGCCGCCCCACAGGGTCGACAAGGCAATACAACCCAGCAAAGCAAGCACCAGCATCGCTGCAGCCTGCAATGAACGCTTGAACCACAGGTCATGACGATGATCCCGTTTGGCGCGCTTCTCGCCCTCGGACTCACCAGCGGAGACATTCGCGGACAGGTATTGGGTGTTTTCAGTCATGTTGAGGCCACTCGCAAGGAAAAGCCCCTGTCACCGAGCCGATATCGCGGCTGATGACAGGGGTGGTACGGGTTGAATCACTTACTTGGTGAATTCCGTTTTCCAGTAGGTCTCTACGCGATCAACCAGCGATTTTGGCAAAGCAACATAGTCCAGTTTTTCGGCTTGTTTCTGGCCGTTTTCCAGGGACCATTTGAAGAAGTCGAAAGCCGCTGCGCTTTTCTCTTCGTTCTTGGCTTTCTTGTACATGATGATCCAGGTGGTTGCCGTGATCGGCCACGCGGTGTCACCCGGAGCGTTGGTCATGATCAGGTTGAAGTCCTTGGCATCTTCCCACTTGGCCGAGTCGGCAGCGGCAGCAAACGCCTTGGCGTCTGGCTTGATGAATTTGCCGGCGGCGTTCTTCAACTGGGTGTAGGACAGTTTGTTGGTGACGGCGTAAGAGTACTCGACGTAGCCGATCGAACCCTTGATCTGTTTCACGTAGGCCGAAACACCTTCGTTACCTTTACCGCCCACGCCTGCTGGCCATTGCACGGTCGAACCGAACTTCAGCTTCTCGTTCCACTCCGGGCTGACTTTGCTCAGGTAGTTGGTGAAGTTGTAGGTAGTGCCCGAACCGTCCGAACGGTGAACGACGGTGATTGCGGTCTCAGGCAGTTTGACGCCCGGGTTCAGGGCCACGATTGCAGGGTCGTTCCACTTCTTCACTTCGCCCATGAAGATCTTGGCGAGCAGTGCGCCGTCCAGCTTCAGCTCACCGCTTTCAACGCCTTCGACGTTGACGATCGGCACGATACCGCCGATCACGCTCGGGAACTGGCCCAGACCGCCGGCTTGCAGGTCTTCAGCGGACATCGGGGCATCGGATGCGCCGAAATCGACAGTCGCTGCCTTGATCTGAGCAATACCGCCGCCCGAACCGATGGACTGGTAGTTGATGCGGTTTTTGGAGTCGTTGCTTTTACTGTAGTCCTGGGACCACGCCGAAATAACCGGGAAAACGAAACTCGAACCAGCGCCTGTGACGTCAGTCGCGTGGGCTACACCGCTGAGGCACAGCGAAGCGATCAGAAGCGACAAGCGTTTTTTAGTCAGCAGTATCACGGTAATACCTCAGTCCAGGAGATTGTGTGGTGGCCCATATAAGGAGGCCCGAGGCGGATTTAAAACCTGAAATGTTGCTGTTTAATGACAATCAAACGAATCGTGTCGGTTGACGAGGCGATTTGCTGGGGATTTTCGGGCCTTATTTTTTTGTAGAAACCGGTTTTGTCCAATATTCACGGGTGTTTGGCGCTTGGTACCGCTCAATAGCTTTTTGCCACACCCCTGACGATAGCCAAGTGCTACCCACGTTATAAAAGTGTAAGAAAGTGTGCATTTTAATAAGCAATAGAAATGACCAAGCGGTCACGTTATAGCCGAATCGACTGAAAAACGATGATGGGAGGTCTTTTCGGCAGCCTTGGCGAGGGCCCGGACGGTCAACTGCGTTATTTGGAACGCCGGAAGAGACCGTCGGGCAGAAAGCGTCGTACAGCTACCGTTCGTCGGGATCGACGGCACCTATGGCCACTGGCCAATGACCAATATGAGTACCTTAATTCATGGCTGCCTGAAAAAGCGGCCTCTGCAAATGACGGAGTCACCACCATGATCAAGACCAAACTGACCGCCCTTACTCTGGCAGGCTTGATGGCTGTCGCTTCCGGCGCAGCCTTTGCCGATTCGACGAATGCTACCCCGGAAACCCCGATCAACAAGAACGCGACCAAGCTGCCAGGCACCAACACCCAGCCGATGGACCGCACCTCGTCCGAAACCCCTGGCGTACAGACTGAAAGCAAAGAAGCGGCTGCCGAAAGGTCGATGAAGCACGACAAGACGACCACCCACGGTGGTACGCACGACAAGAACAGCGTTACCGAGAAAAGCAAAACTCAGTGATGAGTGAGGCCGTGCGGGCAGTGCTCACGCTCTGCCCGCAGGTCAGGCACCTTCCAGATATCCCGCACCTGTATTCGCTACAAACGCTCACTGACTGTACCGACAATACTCATAAGAGGTGTGCATCATGATCGACAAAAGAATTGCAGCGTTGAGCCTCACAGCTTTTTTGGCCTGCGCCAGTGCAGCAACCATGGCAGGTTCGACCGGCCCGACCAATCCGGACAGCGGTGCAGTGAAAGTACCGGGCACCGGCATGGAAAGGAACGTCGACGGCACGAGTCCAGGCGCCGCAGGCACCAGCCCCGGCACCAAAGGCATGGACCCGTTACCCGGCAAGAAAGACAGCAGCAGTGATCGGTCATCCGGCTCGAAGCAATCGACCGATATGGACGATGATGACGATCAGGACGACGACAAGGCGCCTTGATCGGCAGCTACATCAGCGCTTTGCACGGCCCACTGCACGTAGCACACCTCGACCGGCATACCGTGCTCGGCACAGAAATCCAGCCAGCGCAGCTGGTTGTCTTGCAGACGATCACCCGGCCCCTTGACCTCTATCATCCTGTAACGACGCTGTTCCGGGAAAAACTGGATCAGGTCGGGCATTCCGGTGCGGTTGGCCTTGATATCTTGCAGCAAGCGACGAAACCAGTGCTGCAAGTGTCTGGCAGGCAGGCAATGCAGCGCCTGCGCCAGTAACTGCGGGGTCAGCGTGCCCCAGAACACGAACGGTGATTGCAAGCCGTACTTGCTTTCGAAATGTTCGAGAATGGTCTCCCGATACGCTTCCGATTCCAGTTGCTCCATGCAGGCATCGAACAGTGCGGCCCTGCGTTGGTAGAAATCCGGACTATACAAATCACTGGGCGCACTGTGAAACGGATGAAAGAACGCACCTGGTAATGGCGCGAAGATCGCCCGCCAGCACAGCAGACCAAACAGCGAATTGATCAGCGCATTTTCGACGTAATGCACTTCGCCGCCCTGCTCTTCTTCCAGATGCAGCCTTATCAGGCGCTCGACACTCACCCCCGGTAGCGGCGTCACTTGCAGATCAAGTCGCGAGACGATACGTGCCGCGCGTTTACGCTCGGCAGCCAGGCCGAGCTTGCGTTGCAGGCGTGGCATGACGCGTGACAAATGCTGAACCTCCGCATCGCTTTCCGGAGCACATCGTGCCTGCTCCGCGAGCATCAGCGCCTCGGCGTACTCCGCACTGAGTTCCAGCACCCTGATCTGCCGCGAACGCGCTCCGGGGTAGCTGGACTGGCGATACACCGACATTGCCAGCGGCCAGTCCTGCAAACGCTCGGCTTGCTGCCCGATGCGAAACAGCAACTTGGCGCGACGCATCTGTAGCCAGGGGTTGCGGCAGTGGATGGCAATGACCCGGTCGGCAAGCTCATGCAGCTCAAGGCAGGTTTCCAGCGCCTCACGGCAGTCGTGCAGTTGCAGGCACACGTCAATGTCGGCCCGCTCGCTTATGGCGCGGGACTCAGCCGAAAACTCGACCTTTTCATAGCGGTAGATGCCCAGATCGGCCAGGACAAACTCCGACCACTCCTGATACAGATTGCCGAAATACAACAGCCGCAGCCGATCACACAGCGGCATGATCTTCAGGCCGAACACGGCGTCGGACAGCGACGGGTGCCAGTGTTCGAGGGGTTGCGGCGTTGTATAAAGCGGTTGCAGGCGTTCAAGCCAGTCGTGCTTGCGTTCCGGCCCTTTCACGGCATGGGCCTTGAAGCACTCGCTCAATTCATCCTTGCGCAGCAACTGAAACAGTTCGCTCAGCTCGAGCGCCGGGCTGCTGTCCACCCAATGCCGTTGCAACAGCGGCACAACCGCCTGATGAGGATCGCCAATCTCCGCATAGCTCAGTTTGCTGGCCCGAAATAGCGCACCTTTGCGCATGACCATGCGCACCAACAACCCTTGGGCGGGCGTTGGCAAGTCAGCGAACTCAACGATGAAACGACGCTCGGACGCGTCAAGCAGGTCATCGTAGCGGTGCGTAATCCAGCCGAGTACCTGGCGAAAGTTCTCCAGGTAGTAAAACGGATTGTCGAGAGGCGAAGTATTCAAGACCAGCGTTCACATAAAGACGAAGTACACAGCAGAAGGATACTGGTTATCCGTACAGATTCCAGCGTAAAAACCTGTTGGTGCTTCGTTGGCCGATCAATGGCGTGTTTCCCGGACAGGCAGTCAGCCGTAGTATTGGCGGGATTTCATCGGTAGCAGAGAACAGCATATGCAAGCGCCACTGGTTTATCTCGCAGGTTTTGACGTATTCCGGGCGGACGCCGTCGAGCATGGTCGTTATCTCAAGGCCTTGTGTACTGCGCACGGGCTGGAAGGTCTGTACCCGTTCGACAATGACGTCACGCCAGGGCAGACGCCGCATGAAGCTGCGCAGCAGATCTACTCGATGAACGTCGCGATGATCCACCGCTGCTCTGCGATGCTGGTCAATCTGAACCTGTTTCGCGGCCTGGAGCCGGATTCGGGAACGGTATTTGAAGTCGGTATGGCGGTGGCGCTCAACAAGCCGGTATGGGCCTATTTCGAACCGGTGGCTTCACTGCGTGAACAGGTGCCGCATGACGAAAACGGCTTCGACAAGGACGGTTTCATGGTCGAAGACTTCGATTTGCCACGCAACCTGATGCTTGCCTGCAGTTGGGCGGGCACCAGCTCAACCGTGGAGCTGGGCGCGGAGGCGCTGGCGAAGTATCTGGGTGAGTTGCAGGGCAACTGATGATCTTGTAACTCGCGTGCCAATGCGTTCCATGCTGTCAAGCTGCGCGTCATTTTGCGACGCAGAGCGTCGCGAACGGCATTCCCACTGGAGCGTGCGGAACGAGAATCTTCAGACCCAGCCCAGAAAATCCCCGCCGTTATCGCGCAGCATCTGCAACATGCCCTCTGCCGCCGGCGACAGGTAGCCGCCCTTGCGCAGGGTCACGCCAATGGTGCGTTTCATGGTGGTCTGTTCCAGCGTTACTTCGCGCAGGTGCTGCATGGTCTTGCCGAACTCCAGCGACTCGCGGGCGATGAAACTCAGCAGGTTACTCTGGGCAATCAGACCCGGCAGCAGGGAAATCGAGTTGGCTTCGATCTGCACGGTCGGCAATGGCAACCCATGCGCGGCAAATGCTGCATCCAGCCATTTGCGCGATGACACACTGGCGGGCGGCAGTACCCAGCGGTAAGCGCACAGGTCGCTCATCTGCAAGGAGGTCTTGAAGATCGGATGCCGCTTACTGGCAATCACCACCGCTTCATCCTCGAACACCGCAAAGCTGGTCATGTCATCGCTGTCCGGCACGAGCCCGCAGATGATCATGTCGAGTTGCCCGGAACGCAGGGATTCACGCAGCAGGTCATCCTGGCCAATCACCAGCTTGAACGTGACGTCAGGCGTGCGCTGTAACAATGCCGAGGTCAGTTTCGGCATCAGGTACTCGGCCATGGTTGCCGCGCAGCCGACACGGATATTACCCACCATGCCGCTGGCAAAATCCCTTACCTCGCGCTGGGTCTGAGCAATGCTCTGCTGCAACTCCTTGCCGCGCGCCTGCAACAGTTCGCCCACCGGCGTCAGCTTGATACGCCGACCATCGCGCTGAAACAGCCGCGTGCCAAATGACTCTTCCAGGCGCTGGATGCTTTTGGTCAGTGCAGGCTGGCTGCGATTAAGCTTTTCCGCTGCGCGCCCGAGATGGCCCAGCTCAGCGATGGTTTCGAAATAAGTGAGATCGCGCAGGTCCATATCTATCAACCAAAGTTATCAATTCATGACTATTAGAAAATAGACTTGATGAGTTGCGATGTCGATACTGTGCGCATGTGATTCATCTCATTCAAGGAGAACGTCCTTGTCACAGGCTGCACGTGTTTCGATATCCACCCTTCCCCCGCTGGCCCAATGGGCGGGCCTGATTCTGATGGCCGGTACCGCCGGACACCTGCTCAAACTGTTCAACATGCCTGCCGCAATGTTCCTCGGGCCCATGCTGGTCGCCATCGGCTTTGGCGTATCGGGCGCAACCATCCGAATGCATAAACGCATCTTTCAACTGGGCCAGGGCACCGTCGGTGTACTGATTGCACATGCGATGTCGGTCAGCGTGCTGCTGACGGCGCTGCAATCCTGGCCAGTGATGTTGTTGGCGACGGCTCTGACCGTTGTGCTCAGCGCGGCAGTCGGCCTGATACTGGTGCGCTTTGCCGGTATCCCGAGCAACACGGCCGCCTGGGGTACATCGCCCGGCGCAGCATCGGCAATGGTCGCAATGTCTGAAGATTACGGTGCAGATTCGCGAATCGTCGCCACCATGCAGTATGTGCGGGTCGTCTGTGTGGTGACCATCGGCGCACTGGTCAGCCACCTTATCGGAGCCTCGGGCACTGAGGCGCACCAGAGCGCGGCCGTAGTGAACAGCCTGAGCCTGCCTGATCTGGGCATGAGCCTGGCGGTCATTGTGGTTGGCGTGGTGCTGGGCTCGCGTCTACCGGCTGGGGCGTTGCTGGTGCCGTTGTTGCTGGGCGGTGCCCTGCAACTGAGCGGGGTCTTGCAGATCACCATACCGGACTGGCTGCTGCCGATCGGTTACGGTGCCATCGGCTGCTATGTCGGGCTGCGTTTCGACCAGCCGACCGTACGGTATGTCTGGAGGCGACTGCCGATGATGATTCTGGCTTCGTTGTTGTTGATCGTGCTGTGCGCGCTGTCGGCGTGGCTGATTGCGGTCATGATGGGCAAGGATTACCTCTCGGTCTATCTGGCCACCAGCCCCGGCGGCCTGGATACCATGGCGATCATCGCCATCGATACCCATGCCGACGTCGGCTTCGTACTGGCCATGCAGACCCTGCGCCTGTTCGGCGTGATTCTGACCGGCAGTTTCCTCGCCCGGCAGATCATTCGCTGGACCGACAAGCCCATCCCTGCGCTCTGATCGCACGTTGACGGCTCCCGGTCAGTCCAGCCCCGCCAGAGCGCTGGCCAGACTGGGTGCCAGCGGCAGCACCGGCAGCAGCGTGGCCTGGTAGGCGTGATACAGATCGGGCTTGCCCGGCCAGATGTCCTCACTGGGCTGGTTTCGCTCATTCAGTTCGTGACGCCAGCTGCCATGTTCGATGTCGATGAACAGGGTTTCGTTGAACTCCCAGAAACAGCGATACCAGTCTTCATACTGCTGCTCGCCAGTACGCTGCAACAAGGCCGCGGCTGCCGCGACAGCCTCGCAATGCGTCCAGTGCAGGCGATGGCGAACCACCGGTTTGTTGTGCCAGTCGAGGGTGTAAACGATGCCGGGAGCGCCGTCGACATCCCAGCCATAGCGACAGGCATTGGCGAACAACTGCCGGGCATCGTCGAGCAACCATTCAGGATTGCTGCGCCCGGCGCGACGCCGCGACGCTTCCAGATGCAGCACCAGGCGCGCCCACTCGAACGCATGGCCGGGCGTGGTGCCGAATGGCCGAAAGCCGTCTGCCGGATTGTCGTGGTTGTAATCCGGCAGTGGCTGCCAGTCCGAGGAGAAGTGTTCGATGACCTGAAAGTTGTTGGCCCCCGCATGCTGGTGAATCACCCGCTCGACGATGCTCAGGGCCCGGTCGAGCCATTGCGCGTCACCGGTGACATCGGCAAGGGCAAGAAAGGCTTCGGTGCTGTGCATGTTGCTGTTGGCGCCGCGGTAAGGTTCCTCGTCGCTCCAGTCCTGGGAAAAAGATTCGCGCATGGCGCCTTCTTCATCACTCCAGAAGCGGGTCTGAATCACCTGTATCACGTCGGACAGCAACGCCTGCGCAGCGGGTCGGCCGGCAACCACAGCAGAGCTGGCCGCCAGCGCGACGAACGCGTGCAGGTAGGCCTGTTTATCGGTCTTGCCGTTGTCTTCAGGTGCGGCGTTGAACCAGCCGCCGTACTCGGCATCGCGCAGCGGACCACTCAAGGCGGCGATGCCATGATCGATCAGCGCAGCGCAGCCAGGGATACCTTGCGTGTGAGCCATGGCGAAACAATGAGTCATGCGCGCGGTGTTCATCGTTCCGGCCGTGGCACCGACCATCAAGCGTCCATAGTCATCGAGGCCGCCAAAACCGTTTTCCAGTTTCGCAGCCTTGGCGAAACCCAGCAGACGCTTGCCTTCCAGTGCCAGCCACTGATGATGGGCCGGTGAGCGTAACCAACTGCTGAAGGTGTGATTATTATTGTCCATGACGCGATGCCGCCCCCTTCAATAAGGTTGAACCCAAACTGTACCGGAGGTCATTTCGACCGAGGGCATAATGCGCGCCCGGTCGTTCGACGGCAAGCAGACACCGCCTGCAATCCTGCAGGCTTTTACACCTTGAAGCGTGAGACGACCTGATTCAGGTCCGCTGCCAGACGCGACAGTTCATGGCTCGATGCACTGATCTGATTGGCGCCCTGGGTCGATTGCATGGACAGGTCACGAATGTTGACGATGTTGCGGTCGACTTCACGCGACACCTGCGCCTGCTCTTCCGCCGCGCTGGCGATGACCAGGTTGCGCTCGGAAATCTGATTGATCGACGCGGTGATTTCGCTCAGCGATTCGCCAGCGCCCTTGGCCAGTGACAGGGTCGAGTCGGCGCGATCACGGCTGATGTTCATCGAATCCAGCGCTTGTGCCGATCCGCTGCGCATGGCGCTGACCATGGAATCGATTTCCAGTGTCGATTGCTGGGTACGATGCGCCAGTGCCCGCACTTCGTCTGCTACCACCGCAAAACCGCGCCCCGACTCGCCCGCACGCGCCGCTTCGATCGCCGCGTTGAGCGCCAGCAGGTTGGTTTGCTCGGCAATCGAGCGAATCACATCCAGCACCTTGCCGATATCCTGAGACTGGTTGGCGAGATTTTGCACCAGCGCCGAGGTGGACTGGACGTTGTCGGTCAGCGTCTGGATCGACTGCACGGTTTCGATCACACGCGTCTGCCCGGCCTGTGCCGACGTGCTGGACTGGTTGGAAGCGTCGGAAGTGGACACCGCGTTACGCGCCACTTCTTCCACTGCCGAGGTCATTTCGTTGATCGCGGTGGCGGCCTGATCGATCTCGGCGTTCTGCTGGTGCAGACCGCGATAGCTGTCTTCGGTCACCGAATTCAGTTCGGTGGCAGCCGAGGCCAGCTGAGTAGCCGAGCTGCCGATGTGGCGCATGGCGTCGCGCAGATTGATCTGCATCGTTGCCAGCGCACGCAGCAGGCGCGTGACCTCGTCGTCGCCATCGACTTCGATGCTATGGGTCAGGTCCCCCTGAGCCACCTGTTCGGCCGCATTCACGGCGCGTTGCAGCGGGCGAACGATACTGCGGGTCAGCCACAGGGCCAGACCGATGGTGCACAGTCCGGCAAGGACCACAAAGGCAATCACGATATCGCGCGATTTGCTGTACTGCGCCTCGGCCGACTTGCCTTCGGCATCGACTTTGGTCATGTAGAACTCAGCCAGATCATTGAGCTGCTTGCCCGAGCCGTCGACGATCTGCTTCATGTCGATCAACAACAGCTTGTTCAGACCAGCGCTGTCACTCTGGTTGGCGAGTACAAAAGAGCGGTCTAGCGCGCTTCGATACTGGCCCAAGGTCACCATGAACTGCTCAGTGAGGGACTTTTCCTCAGGGGTGTCGACAAATGTCTTGAGGATGTCCAGCTTCTTGTTCAGATCGCCGAGGCGCACGTCCATTTGCCCGCGATAGGTCGGAATGCTTGCAGGATCGGTGTCCAGCGCCATGCGCAGAGAGATGGTCCGGATGCGCAGCATGATTTCCCGGATATCGTTGACCACTCGCATGCTGGGCAGCCAGTTGGTTTCGACCGCCACCTCGCTCTGTCGGATGGTCGACATCTGCGCCAGCGCGAACCAGCCGAGCAATGCCACCAGCAGGGAAATCAGGGTAAAACCCAGACCGGCACGACGAGCAATAGTGAGGTTGCGTATGTTCATGGACAGAACTCTTTTATATTTGGAGGGCGGTGCCTGACGAGAAGTTGTCAGACAACCGAGAACATATCGTCCCTGTCCTATGTTTCTTGAGCGCTGTCATCAATAATTCAAAATGTTTCAGCCACGACCTGCGGCCAACTGCCAGAGCCGAGCCACATCCCGGGCGCGATCATGCAGCAGGCCGCTGGCGTCGCGGCAGGCTTGCGCCAGGCTCATCGGGCCACTGACCAATGCGAAGGCCGCGCTGATTCCGTGCCGGTAGAGCTGTTCATAGCCATCGCCGAGCGTCCCGGCCAGCACAATCACCGGCACACGTTGCCGCTGGGCGACCCGCGCCACACCCAAAGGTGTCTTGCCACGCAGGGTCTGTGCGTCGAAACGACCTTCACCGGTAATCACCAGATCGGCACCCACCAACGCCTGCTCGAGCCCGGTGAGGTCCGCAACAACCTCGACACCGGGGCGAAACGAAGCCTTCAGATACGCCTTGGCGGCGAAGCCCATGCCCCCGGCCGCGCCACTGCCAGGACTGTCGCGCAGGTCTTGCCCGAGGACCTGCGCTGAGTGATCGGCAAAATGCCCCAGTGCAGCGTCCAGCGCCAATACCTGTACGGCGGAAGCGCCCTTTTGCGGGCCGAATATATGTGACGCGCCATGGGTTCCGCACAGTGGATTATCGACATCGGCGGCAATCTCTACGCACACGTCAGACAAGCGCGGATCAAAGCCGCTCAGGTCGATGCGTGCGAGCCCCGCAAGTGCCAGACCTCCGGCCTGCAATGGTTGCCCCTCTGCGTCGAGAAAGCGTGCGCCCAATGCCGATAGCATGCCGCTTCCGCCATCATTGGTCGCACTGCCACCAATGGCCAGGATCACTCGTTGCGCCCCGGCGTCCAGCGCTGCCCGAATCAGTTGTCCGGTGCCGAAGGTGCTGCTCACGCAGGCATCGCGCTGCTCCAGGGTCAGCAACTGCAGGCCGCTGGCCATCGCCATTTCGATGATTGCGGTCCTGCTGTCCGCCAGCCAGCCCCACTGCGCCTCGACCGGCGTGCCCAGCGGCCCGCTGACGCTGGCGCTCATCAACTGGCCATTGCAGGCGTCCAGCACGGCTTCGATGGTGCCCTCACCGCCGTCGGCCATTGGGCACTTGATCAGTTCGGCATCAGGCCAGACTTCGGCCAGACCACTGGCAATCGCATCGGCAACGGCCTGCGCGCTGAGGCTGTCTTTGAACGAGTCAGGGGCGATGACTATTTTCATTATTGCTCTCCGTATTTTCTTGTTCTGAATACCCAAAAGCAGAATATCTCGAAGCACAATGTGACACTAATCAGCCTACTCCAGTGGCACCAATCGCTCACGACTGTTGCTGAGGTGCGTCCACATGGCGGCGCGGGCGGCGTCCGGGTCCTTGCGGCGAATGGCGCTGAGCAGCGCCTCATGTTCCAGGTTGGCCAGATAGCCCTGATGCGCCAGGTTATTGCCAGCCCGCTCGCTGGCCGCAATGCGGCTGCGCGGGATGATCGCGCTGCCCAGGTGCTGCATGATCTCCATGAAATAAGGATTACCGGTCGCTTCAGCGATCAGCATATGAAAGCGCTTGTCGGCCTCGACGCAGCTGTCTTCATTGGCCAGCAGGTCCTGATAGTCGTCCAGCGCCTGACGCATGGCCGCCAGTTGCTCATCAGTGCGGCGTATGGCGGCCAACGCCACCGCCTGGGTTTCCAGGCCGATGCGCAACTCGATGATGTCGCGCACTCGCGAGACGGTTTCCACCTTGAGGCGCAACCCGGTCTGGTCACTGCGCTCCAGCACAAAAGTGCCGATGCCGTGATGAGTGACGACCAGCCCGGATGCCTGCAACTTGGAAATCGCTTCGCGCACCACTGTGCGACTGACGCCGTGCTCGCGGACGATCTGATTTTCGGAGGGCAGCTTCTGACCAGGAGCGATCTTGCCCAGCAAAATGCGCTGACTCAGCTCAGTGACCAGATCAGTGGCAAGGCTGTGCTGACGACGCTTGGGCGCCGGGCTGACGGATTCCTGCATGGTATTCGGGTCCTGACTTGTCTGAATGGGCGGCCATGCGGCGCCTTTAATGACGTGCGCATAGCGATGAATGCGTGAAGGTCCGGCGTTTAAAAGGCCTGCGCGCTTGTCTAGCTTGTATTACAAGTAAACCTTACCTGTCAAAGTCTCCGAGATATGGACAGGATCGTCCTGACGCAAAAAAAACCGCCGAAAAGGGTCAATACAGACCCTACCATTCTCCAGCGATACCTCTAGAAGCCCAGCATTTAATGGGTTCCACCCTATCCTTGACGCTCACCCTCCTCGCTGGACCAATACGCTACCCCTGCTCTGAACTGCGCCAACTATCTTCCCTTTCGATAACAACAGGGACTTGCGAAAGCGCTTTTTACTTGTATGATGACCGACAATGCGAAGGACACACTTTGCACATACCCGCATAAAAACAACGAGTGGGAGATTCAACTGTGAGCACATCCAATTCCAGGATGGCTGATGGCACCGATTCGGTCCTGAATACGGCCGTATCCAAAGTCAAACGTCACGTCCTGCCGCTTTTCGTCATCATGTTTATCGTCAATTACATCGACCGGGTGAACATCGGCTTCGTACGCTCGCACATGGAGCACGACCTGGGCATTGGTGCCGCCGCCTATGGCCTGGGTGCCGGGCTGTTTTTCATCGGTTACGCCCTGTTCGAAGTGCCTTCCAACATCCTGCTGCAAAAAGTCGGCGCACGGATCTGGCTGACCCGGATCATGCTGACCTGGGGCATCGTGGCCGCCTGCATGGCATTCATTCAGAACGAAACCCACTTCTACATCCTGCGTTTTCTGCTCGGTGTGGCTGAGGCAGGTTTCTTTCCGGGGGTGATCTACTACTTCACCCGCTGGTTGCCAGGCGTCGAGCGTGGCAAGGCCATCGCCATCTTTCTCAGCGGTTCGGCGATTGCCTCGCTGATCTCCGGCCCGCTGTCCGGCCTGCTGCTGCAAATCACCGGCTTTGGCCTGAAAGGCTGGCAGTGGATGTACTTCATCGAAGGCATGTTCTCGGTCGGCCTGTGCTTCTTCGTGTGGTTCTGGCTGGACTCCAAACCGCACGATGCCAAATGGCTGACCCGCGAAGAACAGGACGCTCTGGTCAACGCCATTGATGCCGAACAGGCGGCTCGTGAAGCGGCGACCCCGGTCAAGGCCTCGATTGGCAAATTGCTGAAAGACAGTCAGATCATTCTGTTCTGCCTGATCTATTTCTTCATTCAGTTGACTATCTACGCTGCAACCTTCTGGCTGCCCAGCATCATTCGTAAAATGGGCGACATGACCGACTTCGAAGTGGGCATGTTCAACTCCATACCGTGGCTGCTGTCGATCATCGGCATGTACGTCTTTGCCACGCTGTCGGCCAAATGGAAGCGCCAACAGGCGTGGGTAGCCATCGCCCTGCTGATCGCCGCGGCCGGGATGTTCATGTCGACCACCGGCAGCCCGATCTTTGCCTTCGTTGCCATCTGCTTTGCGGCACTGGGGTTCAAGTCAGCCTCCTCGCTGTTCTGGCCGATTCCGCAGGCGTACCTGGACGCGCGTATCGCCGCAGCGGTCATTGCGCTGATCAACTCGGTGGGCAACCTCGGCGGCTTCGTGGCGCCGACCACGTTCGGCCTGCTGGAAGAACATACCGGCTCGATCCAGGGCGGACTTTATGGGCTGACCGCGACGTCGATCATTGCCGCGATCATCGTTTTTGCCGCCCGCAATACACCCAAGCCAGGCGCGACGCCGGTCGCCGCCATCCAGACCCCGGCCACGCATTGATGCACGCGGACAGTGATGCCATTACAGGTCATATTTTTACAGGAGCAGTCATGAACATTCAGCACTCCAACATCACCAGCAAGGCCCCGGTCATTACTGAAATGCAGGTTGTACCGGTGGCCGGCCATGACGACATGTTGCTCAACCTCAGCGGCGCGCATGGCCCTTATTTCACCCGCAATATCGTCATTCTCAAGGACAACGCCGGGCATGTCGGCGTCGGCGAAGTGCCCGGCGGCGAGCTGATCCGCCAGACCCTGGAAGACGCGCGCTCGCTGGTGGTCGGCAGCAGCATCGGCACTTACCAGAAGATTCTCAACCAAGCGCGTAAAGCCTTTGCCGATCGGGACTCAGGCGGCCGAGGCCTGCAGACCTTCGATCTGCGTATCGCCATTCATGCGGTAACAGCACTGGAAGCCGCCCTCCTCGATCTGCTGGGCCAGCATCTGGACGTGCCGGTTGCAGCGTTGTTGGGCGAAGGTCAGCAGCGTGATCAGGTCGACATGCTCGGTTACCTGTTTTACGTAGGCGACCAGCGCAAGACAGACCTGGCCTACCGCAGCGAGCCAGACGCCGATAACGACTGGTTTCGTGTCCGCCATGAAGAAGCATTGACTCCGGAAGCAGTGGTGCGCCTGGCCGAAGCCGCGCACCAGCGCTATGGCTTTCAGGACTTCAAGCTCAAGGGCGGTGTGTTGAGCGGCGACCAGGAAATAGAAGCGGTTACCGCCCTCGCCGAACGCTTCCCCGACGCACGCATCACGCTGGACCCCAAT
The DNA here is from genome assembly GCF_023278085.1 of Pseudomonas syringae. NCBI lineage: Bacteria > Pseudomonadati > Pseudomonadota > Gammaproteobacteria > Pseudomonadales > Pseudomonadaceae > Pseudomonas > Pseudomonas syringae. The sequence goes on from NZ_CP066265.1 coordinate 3,057,393, forward strand.
GGCGCATGGTCGCTCAAGGAAGCCATCCGCCTGTGCCGCGATCAGCATCATGTGCTGGCCTATGCCGAAGACCCGTGCGGTGCGGAAAACGGCTACTCCGGCCGCGAAGTCATGGCTGAATTCCGTCGCGCCACCGGCCTGAAGACCGCCACCAACATGATCGCCACCGACTGGCGCGAAATGGGCCATGCCATTCAACTGCAATCGGTGGACATTCCGCTGGCCGACCCGCACTTCTGGACCATGCAGGGCTCAGTCCGCGTGGCACAGATGTGCAACGAATGGGGCCTGACCTGGGGTTCGCATTCCAACAACCATTTCGATATCTCGTTGGCGATGTTCACTCACGTCGCCGCCGCAGCGCCGGGCAACATCACGGCGATCGATACGCACTGGATCTGGCAGGACGGTCAGCGTCTGACCAAGGCGCCGCTGCAAATCATCGGCGGCAAGGTGGACGTACCGAAGAAACCGGGGCTCGGTGTAGAACTGGACACGGACCAGTTGGCCAAGGCTCACGAACTGTATAAAGGCATGGGCCTGGGCGCACGCAACGATGCCGTGGCCATGCAGTTTCTGATACCAGACTGGAAATTCAACAACAAACAGCCTTGCCTGGTGCGTTGATCCGGACATTCGCAACTGACTCGCCGCCTGTTCATCACTGGCTGGCACACGGCGCGCAACCCCCTTGCGCGCCGTTTTTTTCAAATCGGATTTGGCGGGCTGAATCGGCATGCTACTGTCTCGCAACATCCCGTAACGACTAGACCGCATGCGCCATCTCGCCCGCACCCGCCCTCGCCTTACTCTCGCCGCCATGATTGGCCTGACCGCAGGCATCGCCTGGTCCTGGCTGATCCCTCACGCAACGCTGACGCAAAGCCTGCTGACTGGCTGGGACACGGGCGTCTGGCTTTACCTGATCCTTATCTTCGTCCGCACCCTACGCAGCAACGCCGACGATGTTCGGCGCGTGGCGTTGATGGAAGACGAAAACGCGGGTGTCATTCTGGTCACCGTGTGCGTCGCAGCGCTTGCCAGCCTGGCCGCGATCATTTTTGAGATCGCCGGCAGCAAAGGTCTTTCCAGCGATGCCAAGATGCTCCATCACGCGTTCACCGGCCTGACCGTGATCGGTGCGTGGCTGATGATCGGGGTGATTTTCAGCCTGCACTACGCGCGCATGTTCTACACCTGGAAAGGCAAGGAACCAGCGCTGGCGTTTGTGGGTGGGGAAAAGAATCCCGACTACTGGGACTTTCTGTACTTCTCGTTCACCCTTAGCGTTGCGGTACAGACCTCTGATGTCGGCGTGGCGACGCGTGAAATGCGCAAGGTAGTGCTGGGCCAGTCGCTGATCTGTTTTGTATTCAACACCGCTATTCTGGGTTTCTCGATCAACATTGCCGCCAGCCTGTTCAACTAGCCTTCTTTCAAACACCCCATCAAGAGGCCTTTAAACCATGATCCCATTGAACATCGCAGTGCTCGATGACTGGCAAAACGTTGCCAGCGACGTGGTGGACTGGTCGGCGCTCAATCCGGTCGGCAACGTCAGCTTCCTGCACGACTTCCCGGCCGATACCGCGACCATGGTGCAGCGCCTGCAAGGCTTCGAGATCATTTGCGTGATGCGCGAGCGGACCCCGTTCGACGAGGCGTTACTCAGCCAATTGCCCAGGCTCAAACTGCTGGTCACTGGCGGAATGCGCAACGCGGCCATCGATACGGCTGCTGCCAGGCGCCAGGGCGTTGTCGTGTGTGGCACTGAAAGCTACAAGAATGCTGCCCCGGAACTGACCTGGGCACTGATCATGGGCATCACCCGCAATCTGGTGGCCGAGGCCAATTCATTGCGTGCGGGCCAGTGGCAAGTCGGGCTGGGCAGTGATTTGCACGGCAAGACGCTGGGCATCCTGGGGCTGGGCAGCATCGGCAAATGGATCGCCCGCTACGGCCAGGCATTCGGCATGAATGTCATCGCCTGGAGTCAGAACCTGACCAAAGAGGCCGCCGCAGAATCAGGCGTTACCTACGTCAGCAAGCAGCAGTTGTTCGAGCAGGCTGATGTGCTGTCGGTGCACCTGGTACTCAGCGAGCGCAGCCGCGGCCTGGTCGATGCGCAGGCGCTGGGCTGGATGAAGCCGAGCGCCTACCTGATCAACTCGTCACGCGGCCCGATCATCGATCAGGCCGCACTGATCGAAACGCTGCAACAGCGCAGAATCGCCGGCGCGGCGCTCGACGTGTTCGACATCGAACCACTGCCTGCCGATCACCCGTTTCGCACGCTGGACAACGTCCTGGCAACGCCGCACATCGGCTATGTGACCGAGAACAACTACCGGACCTTTTACGGGCAGATGATCGAGGACATTCAGGCGTGGCATGCAGGAGCGCCGATTCGGGTGTTTGGCTGAGACGTCGAGACGTTGCCCTGCCCGGGCCACGGCATTTCTTCACAACTGGAAATGCCTCAACCTTTCATTCAGTCCGTCAGCAAGCTCTGCAACCACCTGACTGGCACGGGTGGTCTTGTTCGCGCGAGTTATCGATTGGGCAGCCAGATCGCGAATGCGCACCAGATTGTGATCAACCTCACGGGCAACCTGGGTTTGCTCTTCACAGGCGCTGGCGATCACCATGTTGCGGTCATCAATGATCATCACCGAACTGGCGATAGATGCCAGCGCCGCGCTGGCCAGTTCGGCCTGAGCTTTGGTGCGATGCGCCTGTTCGCGGCTAAGCGACAAAGCCGTTACGGTATTCTGGGTGCCCTCCTGCACATGCTCGATCATGCTCTCGATCTCTCGCGTTGAATCACTGGTGCGGTGGGCCAATGCACGAACCTCATCCGCGACAACGGCAAACCCCCTCCCGGCATCACCGGCACGGGCGGCCTCGATGGCGGCATTCAAGGCCAGCAGATTGGTCTGCTCGGAAACCGACCGTATCACCTCCAGGACTTTCGAAATTTCCAGCGCCCTCTGGGCAAGCAGCTGTGCCTGGTCGGTCGCCCGCTGCACATCGTCCGTCAGTTGCGTGATCGATCCCATGGTCAGACCAAGTTCACATTGCCCCTCCCTCGCAGCTTGCGCAGACGCCCTCGATTCCTCCGAAGTGGAAACAGCATTGCGCGTCACTTCCTGTACCGCCTGACTCATCTCGTTAACCGCCGTAGCAGACAGCTCTATTTCGCCATTCTGAACCTGCAGGTCAGCGTTGCTATCACGCATCAACGCGTTCATTTCTTCGGTTGCCGTGAACAATTGACCTGCGGCCTGCCCGACATGGCTCAGCGTGTTCCGAAGGTTTTCACGCATTCGTACCATCGACCCGAGCAACAAGGCTGCTTCGTCACTGCCCTGGTTTTCGATGTGCCCGACGCGAAGGTCGCCTGCCGCGATCATTTCGGACGCAGCCAATGCCTGCCTGATAGGCCCCGACAGGCTGACAGTCAGTCGCCAGGCCAGAACGAGGGTTATCAACAGCGCGAAAACCATAGTGAACAATGTCACCTGATTGGCGGTGGCATAGGTATGGCTGGAACTGGTGCTGGCGTCGACCTGCGCAGCATCGTTGAGCTGCTTCAAGTCATCCAGCTGGCCCATCAAAGACTTCGCGATAGCTGCCATCTCATTCCAGGCCAGCAGACGGCCAGCGTCTTCCTGGCCTGCGGTGATCATCGCGTGAACCTGTTCGGCATGGCCGGCATAGTTTCGAAACGTCCTGTCGACACCCTCGATCAAATCACGCTCACCCGGCGAGTCGATGAATGGCTGGTACGCCTGTATGGCTTGTGTGAATGCTGATTCGCGCTGCATTAACTCGTCGCGCGCTTGCGCCAGTTGATCGGCATTGCGGGCAGACAGCATTTTCATCACGTCGTAACGCGTATTTGAAAACGCCAACGCAATGGCGTCGCCCAAGGCAATTCCAGGCAATGAATCGTTTTCGATCTCAAGACCTTTGGCGCGAATACTGGACAACTGCGCCAGGCTAAAAATACCCAGGCCCAGTACCAGCAACACCATGACTGCGAAGCACGCCAAGGTTCGCGTGGCTATTTTGAAACGTCTCAAGTACATACAACTTCCTCTCGATAACAGGTGCCCCAGGCACACACGGAACTGCAACCCGCAGTGTGATGGCAGGGAAAATAAAGTCTTGAAGGGCTATGTTAGCGACGACGCGCACATACTCAAACGCACTTCGCCGGTACTATTTATTAAAACGACCGATACTATTTTGCTCACCAAGACACTTCTATAAAAAACGCCGCCAGGCTATTGAGCCAGGCAAAAGGCGCCGGGGGAAAATTTTCGGCCATTAATCCAGAACCCTCGCAATTAATCCAGAACTTTTAGAGCGTTAAAATAAAAATTTCCACACAGTAAAAAGTCAGACTTTTAGTCTAACCCAGTACTTCATTTATGCTTCCCCATTCACTCTGTAGATAAAACCTCGCCGCAACATTCACTGTCAAACGACGCCAAAAGAAAACCAGAACAGATCAATAACCTTTAAAATCAAAAGCTTAACTTATAATCTATTTTTCATATGATTACCTGCATTTAATACATTACTGCTCTCGGTATTTATCTCTATTCTTTTTAACCTCTTGAATTGGCCAATTGCCACCCCTAGTATCGCCGCCAAATTTACTTACCCCCCACCCGAGGCGTACAATGAACATCAGTTCAACCAAGTCATATGACCACTCTATGGCCACGACAGAAAAATCCGTTATGGCAGACAAGATGATATTGCCTGCGAGCACTGCCGTTAGTGGTCCCTCTCCCGATTCGCAAGCAAAAATTGATACCTACACGGCGTCGAATAAATACGATGCTTCAGGGCGTCCTGCAGAAATTCCAGAGGCCTCACCGGTCTACACAAGAGCCATGCTCAATCGCAACGCGCAGCCGCTGCAAAACACCACTGCCTCATCCAGTACAGCGTCAGCCAGTCAGCAAGTACTTGCCAGTACCGTCACCACAAACGCACTCCAGGATAACGTTGCAACTGCCGAACAAAAGGTTTCAGGCCCGACTACAAATGCCAGCACTGCGGACAGTGGCTCACATGGCGGCGCCAATGTTGATCCTGATGACATCGCCACGCCTGCAGCCGCGACGAAAATGATTCAGGATCTGAAAAGCATCGGGGGCGGCACATTGCGCATCCAGATGACGCATGATCAGATCCGGGATGGCAAGCAGATGGATAAACTGACTGCCTTGGTTAATGAAGGGGATAAACAAGGCGTAAAAGTTCAGTTCACGTTCCGTGACAATGCGAACGGCGGAGGCGGAAGCGTGCTGACGGGAGACAAGTTGAAGGAGGCCTCGGCCGACATCAGTGACGTGGTGAAAAAATTCGGCAGTCGTCCCAGCTTCGTCCTGGACACGTTCAATGAAGGTGGTACAAAAGCCAGCCAGGACTGGGCCGACATGGAAAGTACATTAATCAAATCCGCTCGCAGTGCCGGCTATAAAGGAAGCATCGTTGTTGAGGACAGTAATTGGGGAGGTGGCCTGACCGCGGGCCCTGAGAGTGGCCTGGTCAAATACGCCGATCAACTGAAGGCCGCCAATGGCAAAGGCAACCCTGGCCTGATTGGCAGTATTCATGAATACGCCAACGATGCCGATGCCTCTGCCCGCCTGGCAAGCGAGATAAAAGCGCTGCAAAATGCCGGCTATAAACCTCAAATCGGCGAAGTGGGCAACGCCAACTGGCTCGGTGGGAACACGTTCCAGGAAAGGGCTAATGCCACGAAAGCCGTGCGGGATAACCTTGCCGCTCTCAAGGCGGCAGGGGCAGATATTTTGCCTTGGAAAGACCAGTTCCAGAATGGCCAAATTCGCCACCACGTTGGATTCTCCAAATCGGATCAATACTGATCATTCAACGCGCCGTGGGATTGTGGTCCGGCAAACCGTAGCGCGCAGTTGAACTCCCCCCCAAAAAAAAGGGGCGGGTTGTCTATTCAGAGACAGGCAGGCCGATGCGCTGTCGGTCTCTTGCTCCAGACCCGCACATAGCCCAGGACCTGCAAACGACCAGCGCAGTCACATAAAAAACAATCAGCCACTCCGAATTTTTGTTGTTCAAAAAACCCTGTTTATGCGACCCTGCGCCGCCGATTGATAATCTTCGAAACAGGGTAACGCCAAGAGGCCGTATCTTAATACATAGCAGAAAAGGCAACACGTTGATAAGCGCGTCATATTAAGTTCCCCACTGCTTTATATGAACACTGTCATTTAAAAAGTTATCGACTCCCTGGCAACCCACTCTCCTGCATCACCGATGCCCTGTCACTTCTCGTACAGCGCTAAAGGGCAATTTGATGAATATCCGCTCAGCCAGGTCATATGACCTCCTCACGGCCGCCAAAGAAAAGCCTGTCATGGAAGACAGACCCACGCGCCCCGTGAACGCTGGCACTAATGACGCACATCCGGATACGCAGGCAAAACTCGACACCTACACCGCCTCCGACAGCCGCCCCGCCGAGTCGCCGGAAGCGTTTCCGGTCTACACGAGAAGGATGCTTAATCGAAACGCTCAGTCGCTGGAGAGCGGAGCATCCTCTTCGGATGCGGCTCTACTGGCCAGTCAAGTACGTGTCAGTCAGGACGATACCAAGGCTCTGCGCGACGAAGTGGCAACTGCAAAAGATAACGCGCCCCGTTCAGAGCCAGCGGAAAAAGCCAAAGGCAAAGACAAGGTTTCCTCCTCAGAGCCGGTCAAGGTTGCCGAGGTCGTCTCGCATGGGGGAGCCAACGTTGTGCCGGATGACATCACCACACCTGCGGCAGCCACGCAGATGATCCAGAATCTGAAAGCGATTGGCGGCGGGACCTTACGCATTCAGATGACGCATGATCAGATTCAGGATGCCAGGCAGATGGACAAGCTCAGAGCATTGCTTAATGAAGGGGGCAAACATGGCGTAAAAGTTCAGTTCACTTTTCGTGACAGTGCGAACCAGGGTAGCGGAAACGTGCTGACGGGAGAAAAATTGAAACAGGCCTCGACCGACATCAGTAACGTGGTCAAAAAGTTCGGCAGTCATACCGGTTTCGTATTGGATACGTTCAATCAGGGCGGTAAAAGTGCCAGTAAGGACTGGGCCGACATGCAAAGCACACTAATTAAATCGGCACGCGATGCCGGCTATAAAGGAAGTATCGTTGTCGAGGACAGCAACTGGGGTGGCGGCCTGACCGCTGGCCCGGAAAGCGGGCTGGTCAAGTTTGCCGATCAATTAAAGGCCGCCAATGGCGACGGCAATCCTGCCTTGATTGGCAGCTCTCATGTGTATGCCAGGGAAAGCGAAGCCTCTTCCCGGCTTGCAAGCCAGATCAAGGCGCTGAAAAATGCTGGCTATAAACTCCAGATTGGCGAAGTGGGTAATGCCAAATGGCTGGCAGGAAACATGTTCCAGCAAAAGGATGATGCCACTAAAGCCTTGACGGATAATCTGACCGCTCTCAAAGCGGCCGGAGCGGACATCTTACCCGGGAAGGACCAGTTCCAGGATGGCAAACTTCGCCGCCGGGTCGGATTTTCAAAGTCCGATCAGTACTGATGATTCCACGCTGCGTGTGACCGTCCGCTCTCCATAACGCACGCTACTGACCCTGACCCCGAAAAGGGTCAGGCTTCCTCTATCAGAACTCGATACCTGCGGCGTCACAACGTATAGGCAATGCCCATCTGCACCGTCCGCGGAGCGCCCGGATACGCGTAGACGTTACCAAACGCACCTTCCTCATACTCGGTATTGAAGAGGTTCTTCAGGTCCAGGTTGAGTTTTACGTGCGAATTGACCTTGTAGTAGGCCAGCAGGTCGAACACGGTGTAGCTGTCCATCGAAAAAGCAACGTTGGCCGTACGCCCGGCGCGCTGGTCAACGTAGCGACCGCCAGCCCCCAGACCCAGGCCGCGCAGCACACCGTCCTGAAATTCGTAGACGTTGAGCAGGCTGAAGGTCTGTTCGGGGATATTCATCAAGCGTGTACCCGAGCGCAGCGCATTGTCCTTGGTCACTTCGGCGTCGACGTAGGCGTAGCTGCCCATCATCTTCCACTCGGGCGTCAGGTTGCCGACCACGTTGAGGTCCAGGCCACGGCTGCGCACCTCGCCTGCCGCCACACTGAACGTTGAATCGACCGGATCGGTGGTCAGCACGTTACGCTTCTCGATCTGGTAGATCGCCGCGTCCACACTCAACTGTCCTTCCAGCGCTTCCCACTTGGTGCCTATCTCGTAGGACTTGCCCTCTTCCGGCTTGAAGCCGCCACCCAGCCGGCTGGCACCGCTATTGGGTTTGAACGAGCGCGCCGTGTTGGCATACACCGCAACGGTGTCGGTCAGGTCGTAGCTCAGGCCGACGCGCGGCGTGACAGCGTTATCGCTGGCAGTCCAGCTGCTGGTGCCTGGCAGAAAGGAATCGTAGTCATGTTCGAAACGCTCAACACGTACGCCGCCCAGCAATTTCAGGCGTTCGGTCAGCGCCACCTGGTCCTGCACGAAGGCCGCCCAGGTTTTCAGGTTTTCCTTGTCGTGGGTGGTGGTCCGGGTCAGTGCCGGGCGGGCCTGGCCATAGACCGGGTTGAAGATGTCGATAGGGTACGCACTGACCGCGCCACTGGAGCGCTGGATGATCGACTTGTAGTCGTAGTTTTCGTACTCGACGCCGGTCAGCAGCGTGTGCTCGAAACCACCCGCCGAGAAATGCCCGGTCAGGTTCAGTTGCACATCGCGGTCGGTCCATTCCAGCTTGCGGTAGTTGAAGTTACGGCCCAGCGTGCGACCGTCGGCGGCCAGGCCGTTGGCCTCGATCGCGTCGCCTTTGAGGGAGCCATCGAGTATCTGCACGCCACCGCCCAGCTTCCAGTCTGCATTAAGGTCGTGATCGAAGCGCAGTTGCGCCATGTTGTTGTCATTGTGCAGTTTGCCCACGCTCTTCTCGCCGAAGAAGGTATCGCGTGACGCTGTACGGGTCTGGCTGGCATAACGCGTCAGGCCCCGGTCCAGCGGCGCGTTGTTGCGCATGAAGTCACCCTCGAAAGTGATGCGCGTGGCGTCGTTGACCTGCCAGCTCAACACCGGTGCAACGCCATAACGCTCGGTTTCGACGTGATCACGGAACGTATCACCGCCCTCGCCCACCACATTCAGGCGATAGGCAAAGCGCCCCTCGTCATCCAGCGGGCCGGAGGCATCCAGTGTCCCGCGCTTCATGCCTTGATCATTGAGCTGGCTGCCCAAGGTAACCGAGGGCTCGGCCAGCGGCTGTTTGGAGACCACGTTGAAGGTGCCGCCCGGGTCGCCACGGCCATACAGCGTGGTAGCAGGACCGCGCAGCACTTCAAGGCGCTCGATAGTGTTGGCGTCCGGCATGTTCGGGTAACCACGGTTGATCGGGAAGCCGTTGCGATAGAACTCGCCCGTCGTGAAGCCGCGTACGGTAAAGGTGGTCAGGCCCTGACCGCCGAAGTTGTTGGCTCGCCCGACCCCGCCTGCATAATCGAGGGCATCCTGCAGACGCGTGGCGCCGATATCTTCCACCGCGTCGCGAGTCACGATGCTGACGGACTGCGGGGTTTCATGCAAAGACGTGTCAGTACGTGTGGCGCTGGCGGAGCGCGTGGCCCGATAACCATCGACCGGCCCCTGCGCGCTTTCGGCACTGGCGCTGCCTTGAATGTCGATGTTCTGCAACTCTATCGAAGGTTGCGCGGCAGTGACCTGGTCAGCCCAGGCGGCTTGTGAAACAGCTTGAATGACACAAAGTGAAACGAGAGTACGACGCATCGACGTGCAGCCCTTGGCAAGAAACCAGACCTCTTGGGACCTGGCAGGATTTTTTCGCGAATAGTACAGATTCGTATTAACACTTGATACAAATTCGCAAAAATACCTTTTACCCTGTCGAACATCTCGCTTAGCAAATACGGGGACAAACAGGCAAACTCTGCCCAACCGAATGCCTTCCGATGAGAGAACCGACAATGCCTCTTTCCAAGCAGCCCGCCGACCCTCGCTGCGCCTTGCTGGTGATCGATATGCAATACGACTTCATGCCCGGCGGCCAGTTGGCGGTATCCGATGGCGATGCATTGCTGCCGCTGATCAATCGTCTGGGGCAGCGTTTCGCCAGGGTGATCATCACTCAGGACTGGCACCCGGCCGGGCATATTTCGTTTGCCTCCAGTCATGTGCAACGCATGCCGTTCGAGAGCATCAGCCTGCCCTACGGCCCGCAAACCCTATGGCCGGACCACTGCGTGCAAGGCAGCCATGGCGCGCAGTTGCATGCCGATCTTGACTTGCCTCATGCGCAGTTGATCCTGCGCAAGGGCTGCAATGCGCACATCGACAGCTATTCGGCGTTTCTGGAAGCAGACCGCACAACCACGACGGGGCTGGCCGGTTACCTGAAAGAGCGTGGCATCGACACGGTGTTCGTGGTTGGCCTGGCGCTGGATTTCTGCGTTGCCTGGTCGGCTCAGGATGCGCGCAGTGCCGGTTTCAATACCTGTGTGATCGAAGATGCCTGCCGCGCCATCGACATGAACGGCTCGCTGGAACAGGCCTGGCGAACGATGCTGAGCGCAGGCGTCGAGCGCGTGAAGAGCTCGGAGTTGCTGGGCTAGTACGGAATTTCTGTGAATTGCCCCTTACAACGCCATATACAGTGGTTCAACAGCGAACGACGGCGCGCGATACCTGTCTGAAGCATCGGACTGAGGCCGCCTGGCGGGTCCATTTCATCACTGGCGCTGAGGATGTGGTATGGATCACGAAGTAGACGGCAAGACCCCCGGCCTTTCCGCCGAGGAAGAGCGCGAGATTGACGAAAACCAGCCGCCCCGTGCGGCGGTGTTGCATGAAACCATTCGGATGCAGGGCGACCACGAACTGGAGCGCAGTGTGGCCGCGCTGTGGTGGTCGGCACTGGCTGCAGGCCTGACCATGGGCCTCTCGCTGATGGCGATGGGGCTGCTGAACTCGCGTCTCGAAGGCATCGCCGGCAGCCATGTAATCAGCAGCCTTGGCTATTCGGCAGGGTTTCTCGCGGTGATTCTGGCACGCCAGCAGCTGTTCACGGAAAACACCATCACCGCCGTGCTGCCGGTCATGAGCAAGCTGAACCTGGCCAATATCGGGCGGCTGCTTCGTCTGTGGGGTGTGGTTCTGACCGGCAATCTGGTCGGCACGCTGCTGGTGGCCTACGTCATGCTCAACCTGCCGATTTTCGATAGCAGCACTGACAAGGCGTTTCTGGAGATTGGCCGCAAGGTCATGGAGAACGACCTCAGCCAGATGTTTTCCAAGGGCATTGTCTCCGGCTGGATGATTGCGACCATGGTCTGGATGATTGCCTCGATGGAAAACGCCAAGATAGCAATCATCGTGCTCATCACTTACCTGATGGCGCTGGGCGATTTCACTCACATCGTGGTGGGTTCGGCCGAAGTATCCTATCTTGTATTCGCGGGTGAGCTGGGCTGGAAGGACTTCTGGTTTGCTTTTGCAGCACCTACGCTGGCAGGCAACATCATTGGTGGCAGTTTTATCTTTGCCCTGATCAGCCATGCGCAGATTCGTAGCGAGAAGGACACCACAGCCAAAATGGAACGCGACCGCAAAAACAAGGCGGAAAAACGTCGTCTGGAAAAAGAGCAGACGCTCAAGGACGCGGATTCCGCAGCCCAACAAGAGATATGATCCCCGTCATTAAACTTTCTTTCAGGGAACGCGCCGGGTTTTAAAGGCAGAATGACGCTTTGAACGCACTTATTCAGGCAGGGACCATGACCCGAATTCTGGCTATCGAAGATGATGCCATCACCGCCAAGGAAATCGTCACCGAACTCAGCAGCCACGGGCTGGAAGTGGACTGGGTCGACAATGGCCGTGATGGCCTGGCGCGTGCAGTGAGTGGCGATTACGACCTTATTACCCTGGACCGCATGCTGCCGGAGATGGATGGTCTGACCATCGTCACCCACCTGCGGGCTCAGGGTATTTCCACCCCCATTCTGATGATCAGCGCCTTGTCCGATGTGGACGAGCGCGTTCGGGGATTGCGTGCCGGAGGGGATGACTATCTGCCCAAGCCTTTTGCGTCGGACGAAATGGCCGCACGCGTCGAGGTCTTGTTGCGGCGCAGCAACCCGGTCAGTGCCGCCAAGACGGTGTTGCAGGTTGCCGATCTGGAACTGAACCTGATCACCCGGGAAGCCTGTCGCGGCGGCGAGCCGCTGATCCTGCTGCCCACGGAGTTCAAACTGCTGGAGTTTCTGATGCGCAACAGTGGGCAGATCATCACGCGAATGATGATCTTCCAGGAAGTCTGGGGCTATCACTTCGATCCGGGCACCAACCTGATCGACGTCCACATCGGCCGCCTGCGCAAAAAGATCGACCAACCCGGCACCGCACAGCTTATTCAGACCGTGCGAGGATCCGGCTATGTCATTGCCGAACCCGTCTAAGGGCTGGCGATCGTCTACAAGCCGATTATTGGCGCTGTACAGTTCTCTGTTCGTGGCCTGGAGCGTGATTCTTCTTGGCGTCCTGTACTGGGAGGTCACGTCCTACCTGGATACCCTCGCCCGCCAGTCGCTCACCCATCGCCAGCAGTTGTTCTCACGCTTCGAGGGTCAGGGTCTGGTGGACGCCCTGGCAACCAGCATGACCTTCGATACACGCTCGGTGGATGCCTACGGCCTGTTCGATCAGAACTTCCGCCCGGTGGCCGGCCCCATCACCAGCATCCCGAAAAACCTGCCGATCGACGGCCAGATTCATGTCCTGAACGACTGCATCGAGTCGGATGATCCGGGGATGCCGCAAGGCAGTTGCGATGCAATCGTCAATCGCACTCCGGATGGCCGCTGGCTGGTGCTGGTTCGCGAGAATGGTTCATTGTTTGCGGTCAGCACACTGATCCTGCACGCCTTGCTGTGGGGTATCTCGCTGACCATTATCCCGGGCGTCGCAGGCTGGCACTTGCTGCGTCGGCGCCCGCTACGGCGCATCAGGGCCATTCAGGCGAGCGCCGAATCGATCATCGAGGGCGACATGGCCGGGCGCCTGCCGGTTTCCAACCGGCGCGACGAACTGGACATGCTGGCGGTGATCGTCAACGCCATGCTCGACCGCATCGAAAAACTCATGAACGAAGTCAAGGGCGTCTGTGACAACATCGCTCACGATCTGCGCACTCCGCTGACACGTCTTCGCGCTCAGTTGTACCGCATTCAGCAGCAATCGGCGCCTGACTCTACCCACGCCACGCAGATCGCTCAGGTGATTGGCGAGGCCGATACGCTCATGGCGCGGTTCAGGGGCCTGCTGCGGATTTCGGAGCTGGAAGACCGTCAACGACGTTCAGCGTTCATCGAGCTTGAGTTGCAGCCGCTACTGCAGGAGTTGCACGATTTTTACCTGCCACTGGCCGAAGAAGACCAGATTACGCTGCTGCTGGAACTGCATGATCCGTTGCCCACTCTGGTGGGTGACCGGGCCCTGCTGTTCGAGGCGTTGACCAATCTGCTGGGTAACGCGATCAAATTCACCCCGTCTGGCGGAATCGTGAAAATCAGTGCCTACACCGCAAAGGACGGCACCACGCCATGCATTGAAGTGCAGGATTCCGGGCCAGGCATCCCGGTCGCCGAGCGTGATGCAGTGTTCCAGCGTTTCTATCGCAGCGAAAACGGCAACGAGCACAGCGGCTTCGGGCTCGGCCTGTCGGTAGTTGCCGCCATCGTCAATCTGCACGGGTTTACCCTGCAGATCGGCACCAGCGAATACGGCGGCGCCAGCCTGCTGCTGGAATGTCGTCCGGTACATGCGCTGGCATGATCAGTACGGATCCCGCTTTTTAGCGGGATTTTTGCTATCAGCCACGGCGTAAGGTTGATGCCTGCAAGCAGACTGAAGAACGTGAGCTGACTGGCTCGAAAAACCGCGGCGCGCCTGCTTTTTGACAAGCTTGAAGTGTCTGGATCAAGGGTTTCTGCGTTTTGATAATAATCTGGCGCAGCTTGCCAAGCACCTATTTGTAACATTATGTTTCATAAAATGATATTGCTTGACCGTTTCAGCGTGCACAAGTTCCGACCATTAGTTGAGCTTTTCGGGCGCTTTAGCTCGCTTTTCCCCGAACAAACCCGTCGTGCTCATCACCCTATCCAAACGGGTGGGTATTGAAAATGTGAACTGCCCTACATTTTTATGACGTCAGTGACTTGTCGGTCTGATGGCACTGGGTTATCTATAGCCGGGCATCACGCGCAGTCGCAACACCGTTTTCCTGTTCTACCCAAAATAATAACTCACCGGATTTCGCCACTGACAAGGCGAGGCTCAGGCATGGCTGCCCGAGCAGAGAAAGCTGTATTTAATCGTGGGATCGACATCGGCTGGGAGGCTATTATGGGCGCACAATCAAAGATTTTAAGCGTAGGTGAGTACAAGGTTTATACCGAGACTTACTGGAGAAGCAGCGACGCCAAAACCATCTTGCTGGTCAACGGCGCATTGTCCACAACAGGCTCTTTCGGACAGACCGTCAAGTACCTGCAACCGCACTACAACCTGGTTCTCTTCGACCTGCCCTTTTCCGGACAATCCCGGGCGCACAACTCGGATGACATGATTGTCAGCAAGGAAGATGAAGTAAACATCCTCCTTCAACTGATCGATCTGTATCAGGTCAACTACCTGCTTTCTGTGTCGTGGGGCGGCGTATCAGCCTTGCTGGCGCTTGCCGAATGCCCGGCATCCGTGGAAAAGGCGATCATCAGCTCGTTTTCGCCGGTCCTCAACGAACCGATGCTCGACTACATCGACAATGCTCAGGTGTACCTCGCCGCACGCGAGAAACGCAAGATCGGCGCGCTGCTTAACGACACGGTCGGCAAGTACTTACCCCGCCTGTTCAAGCTCTACAACTACAAGCACCTGATCAGCCTTGCCGAACATGAGTACGCGCAGATCGACTTCCATATCAGCCAGATTCGCACACTAAGCGCCAGTAACTACGTCGAGCGTTTTTCGTCGATCAAGATCCCGGTGCTGTTCATCAACGGCGAGAAGGATGAATACACCACCGTCGAAGATGCACGCATGTTCTCCAACTACATCGCCAAGAGTAGTTTCAACGTCGTGCCGGACACCGGGCACTTTCTGGACCTGGAAAGCAAGGCGGCCTGGCACCACTCGCAAAAGACTGCGCTGCAATTTCTGGGCACCGAAGCCAGAACCGAAGTATGGCCAAGCGTCACTGCGATGGCATGAAGCACAACCGTCAGCGTCCGGAAAGCTCTGCGGCTTTTCCGGCGTGACGCTGTCATTCATGCGTATCGGCTTACTTGATCGGGCAGTGCCATTCATTGATGACTCTTTCTCTTGCAACGCGCTTGCGTTCGTTGTGCCGTGCCTGCGGATTTTTTCGGCCGTTGCACGCGTCCGCCTTTCAACCCGGCCTTGTGCTGGGGCTCGTTTCGCTGCTCTCGCTCAGCGCCTGTTCTGCAGGAAAACCCGCAGATAAAGCGCTGGTACGGGTCGCGGTGCTGCCTGTGACAGCCACGCAGATCACCAGCAGCGTGGTCCTGACCGGCGATATTCAGGCGCGCAAGGTGACCGAGCAATCCTTTCGTGTGTCCGGCAAGCTGGTAAAACGCTACGTTGACGTCGGGGACCGGGTGCGGGCCAATCAACTGCTTGCCAGGCTGGACCCTCGCGAACAAAAGACTGATCTGGCCTCTGTCAACGCCGACGTGGCGGTCAGGGAATCACGCTTGCGCCTCGCGGAACAGAATTATCAGCGTCAGCAAATACTGCTGCCCAAGGGCTATACCAACCTCAGCGAACATCAGAAAGCCCGTTCGGGCCTGGAAAGCGCTCGCGCAGATCTTGCCGCACTGCAAGCGCAACGGGCCAACGCGCGTGATCAGGTGGGTTACACCGAACTGGTCGCGGTAGCCGATGGTGTCATCACCGCCCGGCATGCCGAAGAAGGCCAGGTGGTGCAAGCCGCCACACCGGTTTTCAGCCTCGCCCACGACGGCGAGCGCGAGGCCGTGTTCTCCGCCTATGAGTCGCTGTTGCCCACCGATCACACCGGCGGAGCGATCTCGGTGAGCCCGGTGGGTCAGCCGGATATCCGGTTGACCGGTGTGATCCGCGAAATCACGCCCATTGTGTCTGCCAGCAACGGTACGTTGCGGGTGCGCGTGGCCTTGCCGGACAACGCAGCTGCGCTTGCGCTGGGCAGTGTGGTCAGCGCACACCTGGAAACTATCTCTCAGCCAGCGTTTGCCCTGCCCTGGTCGGCCTTGAGCCGCACCAAAGGGGAGCCGGCGGTGTGGCTGGTCGATGCGCAGGCAAAAGTCAGGCTGGCGCGTGTGAAAGTGTTGCGTTACGAACAGGGCCAGGTGCTTGTATCGGCAGGTCTGGCCGAGGGTGATCAAGTGGTTTCCCGAGGGCTGCAATTTCTCTATGCCGGGCAAAAGGTCGAGGTGGCCGAGCGAGCTTCGGTCCATAGGGACGCCTCATTGGCGCGCTCTCTATCGAGCCCGGAGGCAACACGATGAGCCCGCCATCAGGCAACCCCCGACCGGGACGCGCACTCTGGCTGTTCTGCACCTTGATCGTCGTGCTGCCGGGCTGTCGCGACAAGCCGGTGCGCCCGGTTGTCGAGCGTCCGGTGCTTTACACCGAGATCGTCGATCAGCGCAGCGCCTCCTCCGGCCGCTTCGCCGGGACCATCCAGCCGCAGTACGAAGTGGCACTCGGCTTTCGCGTCGCCGGACGCATAACGACCCGTCATGCCGAAATTGGTCAGCTGGTGCGCAAAGGCGATCTGCTCGCCACCCTCGACTCCGCTGATCAGCAGCATCAGTTGCGCGCCCGGCAGGCCGAACTCAGCAAGGCACAGGCCTCCTGGCAGCAGGCTCGAGACGAGCACGTGCGCTATGACCAGTTGTACGAGCGCGGCATCGGTTCGCGGGCGCGAGTGGATCAATTGAACAGCGACCTTCACGCGCAAGACGCGATCCGCCAACAGACCGGCGTTGCCGTGCAGCAAGCCAGTGATCATGTGTCCTACACCCGATTGACCGCCGAGTTCGACGGTCTGGTGACCGGCTGGCATGCCGAGGTCGGTCAAGTCATTGCAGCCGGCCAGTCGGTGGTCAGCCTGGCCCGACCGGAAAGTCGCGAAGCGGTGGTCGACCTGCCAATGGGGTTGCTCGCCGCGCAGAATAATGGCCGGCAAATCAGGGTGATCTCCCAGCTTGACGAGCACGTCACGGTCCTGGCGCAGGTCCGTCAACTGGCGCCGCAGATTGATGCGGGTACGCGCACCCAGCGCGTGCGTCTGGCGTTGCAGCACACGCCGGACAGCTTCCGGCTGGGTTCGACCGTTAGCGTGGACATCAGCGGCGACGCAACGGTGTTTCACGAGCTGCCCGGCAGCGCCGTGCTGGAACAGGACGGCAAGGCTCAGGTGTGGGTGATAGATCCGTCGACATCGACACTGAGCCCGCGAGCGGTGCAGGTCATGGCGCGCAACGGCTCAACGGTACAGCTGAGTGGCGAACTGCGGGCGGGCGAAAAAGTGGTGATCGCCGGCGTCAACGGCATGCAGGTCGGACAGAAGGTGCGTATGCAACGAGAGGTCAGTTTGTGAAGGCGCGTTTCAATCTGTCGGCCTGGGGGCTCCGGCATCGCACACTGGTCTGGTACATGATGTTCGTTTCACTGCTGATGGGCAGTGGGTCATTCCTGAACCTGGGCCGCGAGGAAGATCCGTCGTTCGCGATCAAGACCATGGTCATTCAGGCCCGCTGGCCGGGTGCGACGTTGCCCGACACCCTGCAACAGGTGACCGATCGACTGGAAAAGAAGCTCGAAGAAATCGATGCGCTGGATTACGTGAAGAGTTACACGCTGGCCGGTGAATCGACGATTTTCGTATTTCTCAAAAGTGAAACCCGCAGCGCCGACATCCCGGCAGCCTGGTATCAGGTGCGCAAGAAAATCAACGATGTGCGCGCCGAGTTGCCCAGTGGCATTCAGGGCCTGGCGTTCAACGACGAGTTCGGTGACGTATTCGGTAGCATCTATGCATTCACCGCCGATGGTCTTTCGTTTCGCCAGTTGCGCGATTACGTCGAACAGGTGCGGGCCGATATCCGCAGCGTGCCCAACCTGGGCAAGATCGAACTGCTCGGCGCGCAACGCGAAGTCATCTACCTGAATTTTTCCATCCGCAAACTGGCCGCGCTCGGCATCGATCAGCGTCAGGTGCTGCAAAGCCTGCAAGCACAGAACTCGGTCACACCGGCAGGCGTCATGGAAGCCGGGCCCGAGCGCATTGCGGTGCGCGCCAGCGGCCAGTTCAGCAGCGAAGAAGACCTGAAAGCCGTCAACCTGCGCTTGGGCGAGCGCTTCTTCCGCCTCAGCGATCTGGCGACCATCGAACGCCGCTATGCCGACCCGCCCTCCTCGCTGTTCCGTTTCAACGGTCAACCGGCAATCGGCCTGGCGGTGGCCATGAAGCAAGGCGGCAATATTCAGGCGTTCGGCACGCAATTACAGCAGCGCATTGACGATCTGACCCGCGAACTGCCGCTGGGCATTGACGTGCATCTGGTGTCCAGCCAGGCCGAGGTAGTCGAGAAAGCCATTGGCGGCTTCACCCATGCACTGTTCGAAGCAATTCTTATCGTGCTGGTGGTCAGCTTCATCAGCCTCGGCATTCGCGCCGGTCTGGTGGTGGCCTGTTCGATCCCGCTGGTACTGGCGCTGGTCTTCGTGTTCATGGAATACAGTGGCATCACCATGCAGCGCATCTCGCTCGGCGCACTGATCATTGCCCTCGGGCTGCTGGTCGACGACGCGATGATCACTGTCGAAATGATGGTCACCCGCCTGGAGAGCGGCGACTCGTTACCGCAAGCCGCAACCTACGCCTACACCTCGACCGCGTTCCCGATGCTGACCGGCACGCTGGTGACGGTCGCCGGTTTCGTGCCCATCGGCCTGAACTCCAGCTCAGCGGGCGAATACGTGTTCACCATGTTCGCAGTGATTGCCGTGGCCCTGTTGCTGTCCTGGCTGGTGGCCGTGCTGTTTGCGCCGCTGATCGGCGTACACATCCTCAAGGCCTCGGCAAAGCACGTCGCGCCGGGGCGCTGGGCGCGTGGCTTCAGTCGCCTGCTGATCAAAACACTGGACCATCGCGGGTGGGTGATCGGCGTTACCGTGCTGCTGTTCATCGGCTCGCTGTTCGCTGGTAAGTTGCTGCAAAACCAGTTCTTTCCCGACTCGGATCGGCCGGAAATCCTGGTCGATATCTACATGCCGCAAAACGGCTCCATCGACGGCACGCGTCAGGCCATGGATCGTTTCGAAGCGACGCTCAAGCATGATCCGGATGTGCTGCGCTGGAGTTCTTATGTCGGCAAAGGCGCGGTGCGTTTTTACCTGCCGCTGGATCAGCAACTGAGCAACCCGTTCTATGGACAATTGGTGATCGTCAGCCAGGGTGGCGAAGCGCGCGACCGCTTGATCGAACGTCTGCGCCAGCGCTTCCGGGACGACTACGTGGGTGTCGGTGGCTACGTTCAGCCGCTGAACATGGGGCCGCCGGTCGGCTGGCCGGTGCAGTATCGGGTCAGCGGGCCGGACATCGAACAGGTGCGCAGCCAGGCCATGGCACTGGCCGCCATTCTCGACGCCAACCCGAATATCGGTCAGGTGATCTATGACTGGAACGAGCCGGGCAAGGTGCTGAAGATCGACATCGCTCAAGACAAGGTGCGCCAGTTCGGATTGTCCTCGGAAGACGTGGCGCAGATCCTCAACAGCCTGGTGACCGGCAACACCATTACCCAGGTGCGTGACAGCACGTATCTGATCGATCTGGTAGGCCGCGCCGAAAGCGACGAACGCAGCTCGGTGCAGACCCTCAGCAACCTGCAGATTCCGACCCCGGACGGTTCGACCGTGCCGCTGCTGGCGTTTGCCACCCTCAGTTACGAGCAGGAACAACCTCTGGTCTGGCGTCGCGACCGGTTGCCGACCATTACCCTCAAGGCCAGCGTGCTGGGCAAGCTGCAACCGGCCGCACTGGTCAAGCAGTTGAAACCTGACGTCGATGCCTTCAGCGCCAGTCTTCCGCTACGCTACTCGGTCGCCACCGGCGGCGCAGTCGAGGCCAGCGCGCGCTCACAAGGGCCGATATTGAAAGTCGTGCCGCTGATGCTGTTGTTAGTGGTGAGTTTCCTGATGATCCAGCTGCACAGCGTGAAGAAAATCCTGCTGGTGGTCAGCGTGGTGCCGCTCGGGCTGATCGGGGTGGTCGCCGCGCTGCTGATATCCGGCTACCCGTTGGGCTTCGTCGCAATACTCGGCGTGCTGGCGCTGATCGGCATCATCATCCGCAACTCGGTGATTCTGGTCACCCAGATCGACGAATTCATTGCCGCAGGCGAAAGTGCCTGGTCATCGGTGGTCAAGGCCACCGAGCATCGCTGCCGACCGATTCTACTGACCGCAGCGGCCGCCAGCCTCGGCATGATCCCCATCGCCCGCGAGGTGTTCTGGGGGCCGATGGCCATTGCCATGATCGGCGGCATCGCCATGGCGACCTTGTTGACGTTGTTTTTTCTGCCTGCGCTGTATGTGGTGAGTTACGGGATAAAGCGGCCGCCAACGTAAGTGTGCCGGCATTCGCCGGCAGGCCCGCAAGGGCTCGGTTCAGGAGGTCCGCAAAGCCTTGAGACGACGAATCACGTTTACCAGAACGGGGGAAAAGGCCTGAAGCTGCTGTTGTTCATCAGGGTCCGATAGCTCGTCATGCAACAAATCAAGGACCTCATCGCTTTCCAGGCCCAGCCCTGACGAATCCATGCTCTGTGAGAACAGCAGTTCGTTGATCATCGCCTTACGCTCGTCAATAAGGCCCCGGTTGGACGCTTGATCACCACCCAGGTTAAGCACTTTTATACAGTCTCGCGCTCGGTCGGTCTGACCTTTCACCAACCCGGACAACTCAAACTGCAACTCCGTTTCACACTCAACCATAAGAGGCGTCAAGCGTAGAATCTGGTGACCATGCGCGTCCCCACATCGACCGGGTTTATTGCAGCTGGCAACAATATTCTGAAAATCGAGCGTGCGATTGGGTGCCAGGCGTTGCGCTTCGACGTGTTCATTGTGAGCACTGTCTTTCAAAGAGGTGATGCTGCGGCAGCAATAGGCACATAACCCATGCTGCTCTAGGACACAGGCATGTCGAATGGCATTCTTGATATCTTCCCGGTTAGCCAGATCCGCGTATTTCTTTCCCTTGTTGGCGCGCGCCCACTGCTCCAGAACTGCGAGACTTCCCTTCTCAATCTTTCGCACGACGTAATTCCAGCTTGCGGATCAACAGAGACGCCTTGGCCAACTCTATGTGTCCAGAAGGCAGGTCATTGGCCAGCTTTTGGTAAAGGGAGCGAACCTCCTCCAGATCACCAAGCATCAGCAGCTCCTGGAGCCTGTCCAGACGTTTCTGGACATCGACATTGCGGATGTCCGTGTCCATGACACTCAACAGCACCTGATTGGCATCAAGCCCGTAAAGACTGTCAGGTTCGCTTAGCTCGCCATCGTCCATGACGTACACCAGAACATCCTTGCTATCGCTGATGACCAGTGGCGAATGCGTGGTCAGCAGAAACTGGCAGTTCGGGAAGGTTGTAGTGAGTTGGGCGATCAGGCTGCGCTGCCATTTGGGATGCAGGTGCAAATCGACCTCATCGATCAATACGATGCCATTGCCATGCAGAGGATTTTCGAGGGCAGGGTTCATCATGGCGAGGCGTCTGGCGATATCGCCGACGAGCGCCATCATGGACTTCTCGCCTTGGGACAGCTGCGACACGTTCAACGTCTGGCCGTCTTTATCGATGGCCATGTGCAGGCGCGGTTTGCGTTTGACGCGCAGTTTTGTGAAGCCTGGCATGAACGCTTCAACCGCATTTCTGACAGCGGTTAGCTGACGGTCACGCGACGAAGCATGCTCCCTGACCAGTACTTTCCAGAGTTCTGTATCAAGTAACTTCTGAGACAGTTTATTGAGTAGCTCAGTCGGGATACCTGTTTCGTTCTCGCTGTCTTCGCGCTCTCGGAACCACTCAAAAAACCGGCGAAAATCCACTCCACGACCCAACGCGTTATCGTAGCCATCCAACTGATCGAATGTGTGTTTGGCGTGGACCTTGAGCGGTATCTCAATCACAGAGCGCTCAACTGGATAAAAGGCCAGAAGGGGAAGAGATGAATCGCTCTTGGCCGTCAACGCTGAGCGGTATCCCTCTGCCAGCATACTCAGCTCGCCCAGCACAGTAGACGAGGTCGCTTTACGCCCCTTGAGGGTTCCAGCGATCTCCCAGTGAAAATCAGGCCCACACACCAGAGAATCGAAAATCTGATCATCGTAAACGTCAATACAAATTGAAGAAGTTACCGTACCGTTATGAATCGTATCCTCATCGATCCGACCGCCACCACCTTTCGGCGTCCTGACCCTCGCCACCAGCCAGCTCAATGATGTAGCGACAGATTTGAGCAGTGTGGTCTTCCCCGCCCCATTGTTCCCGACCAGCACTGTCACTCTCGACGCGTGCCGTTCGGTAGGCGCGAGTGCGACTTCCAGATCGCTGAACCGTCCCACATTGATGAGCCTGAAGCTTTTGATTTCCATGAAGGTCCCTGAGGGGATTGATCCAGAACAGAATGACGGTCGGCATTATGGCATTCCTGCGCGCCCCGTGAAGGCCTGACCACACATCGACTCATTTCCAATCATCATTCCCAGAAATATCCTGTATCAACTCGCCATGCCTACTTAATCGCCGACAAAACCGTTAGCCTGCTCACCATCATTCAAAAACCCTCCTGACAGACGCGTTTCGCGCGTCTGACCGGTTTATGCCCAAGCGAGACTTGTCATGCCCCACTCGTCCCAAGCCCCGCACAAGGCCGTAGCCATGACCCCCGGTCTGGTGAGGCTGTTCGCATTCTGCTGCGGTGCGATTGTCGCCAATATTTACTACGCCCAACCGATTATCGAGTTGATTGCGCCGGACATCGGGCTGTCGAGCACCGCAGCCAGTCTGATCGTTTCACTGACGCAGATCGGTTATGCGCTGGGCCTGTTCTTTCTGGTGCCGCTGGGCGATCTGCTGGAAAACCGCAGGCTGATGCTGATCACGACGGTGGTGGCGGTCCTCAGTTTGCTGGGTGCTGCATTTGCCGAGCAGCCGAATCTGTTTCTGCTGGTGTCGCTGCTGGTGGGCTTCAGTTCGGTGTCGGTGCAGATGCTGATCCCGCTGGCGGCGCACTTGGCACCGGAGGAGTCCCGTGGTCGAGTGGTTGGCGGAATCATGGGCGGGCTGCTGTTGGGGATTCTGCTGGCGCGGCCCATCGCCAGCCTGGTGGCTGACCATTTCGGCTGGCGTGCGGTATTCGGTTCGGCGGCCGTCGTGATGATCGGCATCAGCGTGGTACTGGCGACCACCATGCCGAAACGCGTTCCGGACCATCGCGCCTCCTATGGCCAGTTGCTGTTCTCGCTGTGGACGTTGTTACGGACGCAGCCGGTGCTGCGCCAGCGTGCCTTCTACCAGGCGTGCATGTTCGCGACCTTCAGTCTGTTCTGGACCGCCGTACCGCTTGAGCTGTCGCGCAATCACGGGCTGTCACAAACCCAGATCGCCCTCTTCGCCCTGATCGGCGCGATTGGTGCAATCGCGGCGCCTATCAGCGGTCGCCTGGCAGACGCCGGTCACACCCGGATAGCCTCACTGGGCGCATTGCTGCTCGGCGCACTGAGTTTCCTGCCGGGGCTGATTCACCCTGCCTACAGCGTGATCGGCCTGGCGGTGACCGGCGTGTTGCTGGATTTCTGCGTGCAGACCAGCATGGTGCTGGGTCAGCGCACGGTGTATGCGCTGGATGCCGCCAGTCGCAGCCGGCTCAACGCGCTGTACATGACCAGTATTTTCATCGGCGGCGCCATTGGCTCAGCCGTCGCCAGCCCGTTGTTCGACCATGGCGGCTGGCGCTGGGTGCTGATCACAGGCACGGTGCTGCCGCTGATAGCGTTGCTGGCGTTTCTCAAGGACAGGTCTGGGCAGAGCCAAGACTAACGAGCTGACTGCTGCAACCAGTTCGCCAGGTCCATCACTTCAGCCTCGTTGATGCTGTGCCCCATGCCTTCGTAGGCGTGAAACTCTGGCTTCAGACCCAGCGTTTTCAAGGTCGCTTCGGCGTGTGGCGCACTGGCGTAGGCCACCTGGCGATCCTGCGTGCCGTGACCAATGAAGACTTTCAGGGCCTTGAGGTCATCGGAGGCTTTGACCTCGGACTGTACGACCGGCAACAACCTTCCGCTCAACGCTGCAAAGCCGCCGACCAGTTTCGGCTGACGCAAGGCAACTTCGTAGCTCATCATCGCGCCCTGACTGAAGCCGATGAGAAATACCTTGCCCGGTTGTGTATGAAACTTTGCAGTGGCCTGAGCAATGAAGGCAGTCAGTTTTGTGCCGCTGCTTTTCAGGTCTTCGGTCACGCCGTCGTAGTCCGGCACACCCTTTTTCTGGGTGAACCATTTGTAGCTGTCAGGCTGTAGTTCCACAGGTGCCTGCACCGACAGGTAGTTGTAATCGGCCGGAAGCTGTTCCTTGAGCCCGAACAAGTCGGCCGCATTACTGCCGTAACCGTGGATAAAAATCACCAGCGGCTGGTCAGCTTTTTCGGCGTTGGCCTGTGCAAGATAATCCAGCGGCAGGTCCGTGTGCAGGGTGTCCTGTGCCTGCGCCATCCCGGCGACAGCAAACAGCAAGGCAGCGAAAAACTTCAGCATCGGTTCATCACCTCTGTTGGACGCAGCCCGCAGGCAGCGTCATGAGTGGGAGTCGCGGCAAAAACTAACACAGCTTCAGTTCTGCATGCTGGTCCGCGAAACCTCGGGCTTGAGCAACTGCATCTGCTGACGGTAATCATCCGTCACCTGGCGCGCCTGACTGCTGCTGGTGATGACCCGTGGCGTGATCAGCACGATCAGCTCGGTACGGCCCTTGGACTTACTGGTATTGCCGAACAGCCATCGCAAACCGGGGATACGCCCAAGATACGGTACGGCGTTGACGGTCTCCGCATTATCCTGCTTGATCAGCCCGCCCAGCAGCACCGTCTGGCCACTCTGCGCTGCGACTTGGGTGGACACCGAGCGACTGGAAATACGCGGGTTGCCGTTGGCATCATCGTTGTTGCCGCTGGTGTCTGCGTTGCTGACCTGCTGCTGAATATCCATATACACCAGGCCGCCCGGATTGATGCGCGGTACGACGTCGAGAATCACACCGGTCTGCACATATTCCACGCTGCTCAATGTGGTGTTGGTCGATGTGTTGGTATTGATCGAGGTCTGGCTGATAGGGATATTGTCGCCGACCTGAATCTGCGCCTGCTGGTTGTTCATGACCACCAGCGAAGGTGCCGACAGCACTTGGGTGCGGCCGTTGGTTTCCAGCGCACGCAATGCGACCTGCAGGTTGTTGCTGACGAAGGAGTAGAAGAAGAACGCGTCGGTAGACGCCAGCGCAGCCCCGCCTGTCCCGATCGCACCCTGACTGCCTGAGGTGTTGGTGACGTTTCCGGTCGTACCCGAATTGCCTGCCAGACGCCCCAGATACCACTGCACGCCCATGTCCAGTTCGCCGGTCAGTGAGACTTCCAGAATGCGCGTCTCGATCTGCACTTGCAGTGGCGGATTATCGAGGCGCTTGATGGCGGATTCGATTTCTTTCCACTGTGCAGGACGCGTGCGCACCAGCAGCTGGTTGCTGCTCTTCTGGGCCGTGATGCGCGTGCTGGCATCCAGCGATTTGCTGTTGCCGGCCGAGCCGCTGCCGTCCTGGCTGGCGGAATCCGAATCACCGCCGCTCTGATCGTCGCCCTCGGATTCGCTGTCAGCGCTGGTCTGGCTGTTGTTCATGCCCTGATTGCTGCCAAACCCGCCGCCATTGCTCAGGCCACCGTTGCTGCTGTTGCCGCCCAGACCGCTGGAGCTGTTCATGCCGCCCCCGCCGCCACCCGTGGAGTTGAGTGACGACAGCGAGGTGGTGCGCAGCCCCGGCGCAACCTTGGCAGGCGAGTCATCCTTGATGGCGCCCGTGCCGTAGATCTGCCGCAGGTACTTGGCCAGGTCGGTGGCTTTCATGTTGCGCACGTCATACACGTACATCTGCGGCTCGTTGCCGCCGCCTTCGTCGATGGTGTGAATCCACTCGCCGACTTCGTGCAGGTACTCGGGCTGCGACGAGATCGCCACCACCGAATTGGTCCGCTCGATCGGCAGGAAACGCACCATGCCCGCCAGCGGCATGCCGCTTTCCGGGCCGAACATCTTCTGCAATTCGGGCATCAGTTCACCGACCGAGGCGCGTTGCAGGCCGAATACACCGACCGACATGCCTTTGAGCCAATCCACATCAAAGGTGTCGATGGTGTCCTGATAGTTGGCCAGCTCTTCGGGCGTGCCCGCCAGGCTGAGCACGTTGCGCGCCGGGTCGACCAGCAGGAAGGCGTTTTCCCGGGCGAACGGCTTGAGCAGCTTCTGCATTTCGGTGGCCGAAATGTAACGCAACGGAAACAGCCGCGCCGACATGCCCGCCGAAGGTTGCGCCACGCGCATTTCCGGCACCAGCTTGCCTGCCACGGCCTGGCTGGAAGGCAGGATGACGTAGCGGTTGCCCTGCTTGATCATCGCGTTGTCGGTCCAGGACAGGAGCGTTTCAAGAATCGACAGCGCCTGCTGCTTGTTGACCGGTTTGGACGTCGAGAAGCTGACATCGCCTTTTACACCCTGAGCGATGCTGTAATTCTCATGCAGCAGATCGCCCATGATGCTGTTGATCACCGCCTGAATCGGCTGATTGGTGAAGTTGAAGACGATGTCGCCGGTCTCGCCCGGGCGCGCTGCCGGGGCCGCAGCAGGCTGGCGGATAAAACGCTGGTTGCCTTTGATGATCTGGCGCTGCGGCGAAGCAGTCGTCTGCTGGGAAGGTGGCTCGACGGGCGGGCGCTCACTGCGCGGGTCTACCGGCGGGCGTTGTGAACCGGTTCCCTGGAGCGCTTCCTGCAGCATGCCATTGTCGGGATCGAGTGTGTCTGACTGTGACGCGCAGCCGCCAAGGGCGACGGCGGTGGCCAGGCAAAGCAAGGGTGTGCGCAAGGTAGCGATGGCAGGAACTCCAGAAAAGGTACCCATCACAGGGTGGAATCGTTGGTTAAGGTAATCGGGGGGGTGTTCGACGGCGGCGGCAGGCGCAGCGCGGGCAGGCGCAGCACTTGGGTACGCTCATCGAGCTTGAAGGTGGCTTGCGTGGGCTCCAGGCGGTCAAGCGTCCAGCCGTTAGGCAGACGCTCGCCCTGACGAACTTTCAAGGCCGGGCCGCTGGCCTGTTTGAGCAGTGCAACCCGCAGCGAGCCGTCCATGATGACCCCGGTCAGGGTCAGGCCGGCCAGGCTGGACGCCTGTACGTCGGCTTTGCGGACGGCCACATCGGGGCTGCGCTCAGGGCTGAAAAGCGGGGTTTTCCAGGTATTGGCCAGACTGTCCAGGGTGGCCGACGGCGCGCTGTGGGCCTGGGTCTTCTGGTCCAGCAGGTTGCGGGGTGCCTGTTCCGGCAACCAGTCGGGTGAATGTGCGGCGCCACTGAAAATCAGGGCAATCAGCGCGGCCAGCACTGCCGCCACCGCCAGCAGCGACCACTCCAGCGGGCGTAACGAACCGATCATTGCTCGCCCTCCCCGGCACTCGCCGGTTGCAGGTAGCCGCGCACCAGCAGGTGAACCACCAACTTGCCCGCAGGACCATTGGCCGGCGCATTGGCATCACGGCGCATACTCATCTCGTCAATGAACAGAAACGGACGCTGGTATTCCAGCGCGTGCAGAATGGCCGTCAGGGGCTCGATGGCGCAGTTCAGGGTCAGGCTGACCTTGACCTGGCGATACGGCTCGGCGCTGTCCTGCTCGGGCGTGATCGGCATACGCTGGGTCAGCTCGCAGCCGCCACCGGTGCTGGCCTGACTGCTGATCAGATCGGCAATGCGCTGCATCAGGTCGGCAGCTACCGCACTGGGGTCTTCCCCCGGCAGCAGGCTGGTGCTGCTGGCCGGATCGCGGCGCGCCTGCTCCAGTTGCTCGCGCAATGAATCGCCTTGCTGCAACAACCCGGCGTAGCGTTGCTGCTGTTCGCGCAGTTGCTCGGCCTGCTCGTTCATGTCGCGCAACGGACCGGCGAACCAGCTGTCGATCAACAGCCAGTACGCCACGCAAAGCACCAGCGCCAGAATGATCAGGGCAGCGCCCCGCCGCTCACGGCTTGTCAGTGGACGGCGCATCGGCGTTCTCCTGGTGCAGATTCTGGTGCAAATGCGCGCGCAGGGAATACTGATCCTTGCCGGTCTTGGTGTCGGGCTGGATCACGCCCTGGAACTGCGCGTTGTCTAGGCTGCGGCATTCCTTGACGCGACCGATCAGCGCACTGGCCTTGCCGCTCTGCCCGGAAAACGCCACGTCGGCGCTGTCGCTGATTTCCAGATGCTCGATCCAGGTGTCCGAAGGCAGGCACGCCGTCAGTTCGCTGAGGAGCGCTGACAGCGGCGGTTGCTCGGCCTTGCGCCGCAACAGGTAGTTGGCCGCGCCACGGGTGTTGGTCAATTGCTGGCGCAGTTGCTGGATCTCGCCGACCTGAGCCTTCTGCGCCTGGACGCTGGCCTGCATCTCTTCGAGCAGGCTTTGACGCTCGTTCAGCCATAGCAGCATGGCGCCCAGCAGCAGGCCGGCGCACAGCCAGATCAGCCCGCGTTGCAGACGATGGCCTGAACGCGATTGTTGCGGGCGCGCCGGCATCGGCAGCAGGTCGATGCCCATGCGCTGCCCTTCGCTGCCGACATCCACCACGTCCGGGCGCAGACCGTGCCCGGCACACTCGCTCAGAATCGTGTCCAGCCGCTCACGCAGGATCGCCACCAGCGTGACCTGCAGGAAGCTGGCGCTGCGGCTGTCCTGCCGGGCAACGAAATACAACTGCCCGGCATCGAACGGCGTGAAGCGGTCCAGCTCGTAGCCCACCACCGTCGACAGATTGCGGGCCGCAGCCGCAGGCAACTGGAGCGACTGCACCAATACGGCAGAAACCGGCAACAACAGAACACGACGTGTCTGAGCGGGTGCAACGGACAGCGGTCCGCTCAATGGCCAGGCGTGCAGCTGCTCGGCGGTTTCGCCCCCCAGCCAACGACGCACACGCAGCGGCAGGCAGGCGCGCAATTCCGCGACCCACCATTGCCAGGCGTGTTGCGCCGGGCTGCCGCGCCACTGTCGGGCGACCTGCTCGCGTAACGCGTACACAGGCGCCAGACGTGAAGAAACTGATGAATTCATTCTTGCCAACGCAACACCCTATAGGGTTGTGCGCTTCCCTCCGATGGGCTCAATAAAACAGTGGTCTGTAAAAAGGCAGTGACACCGCCCGGTCGTTCTGCACGGCTATCGATGGTCAATACCTCACCGGGGTCAGCCCCTACCGCACTCTGGTTGGGCAGGTTCAACGCCCGACGCAACAAGCCCGAAGCGAATGCCGAATCAGGTCGATCCAGCCCGCTCCATAATGTAATTTCCGGCAATAGCCGGGTGTACAGCGTTTGGGTCATGCCCGGTAACTGGCGCACCTCCTCGACCACTCGCAGCGGCGACTGCCCGCCATTGCGCTGCGCTTCCAGCACCTGCGCGATACTGCTGGCCTGGTTTTTTGCCGCGCCGCAGGCTTGCAATACACGAGCAATATCGGCCACCGGTGCGCTGTTCAAATCCAGCTTGCCGCGCTCGCTTCTCACACTGACGAGCAGTTGAGTGTCATCAAAACGCAATGCCACCGAGCGTCCATCCGCGACCCAACGCTTGCGCTGCGCGGTATCCAGCAACCCCTGCGCCGCCATATTCATGCCAGCCTCGGCCGCCATAAGCGCCTGAGTGTTCTGGCGCAACCAGAGTGCCTGTCGACTTTCCAGTTGCACCCATCCGGCCAGCCCGCCGAGCAACAGGCTCAACAGCGCCAGCACCCAGAGCACCACCAGCAGCGCTACGCCGCGCTGTTGTTTACCTGAGCGGCTCATTCGCCACCTGCCCCACCGGACAAGTCCAGACGCAGAGCCACCACTTCTGGAACCCACTTCACGGTTCCTTTGACTTGCAGATCGATCCGCACGGCGCGAGGCAGGCGGTTCGGCCAGGGCCATTCGGCTATCCAGCCGGTCGGTTTACCCTTCGGGTTCAGCCCCCGATAACTGAACGTCAATGACTCGACGTTTTGCAGCAGCACCTGCGGCTCGCCCCAGGGCGTGAGTGAAATGCCGTTTGCCGCAGACTGTACCTGCGCAAACGACACCTGCAGGCTACGATGGCCCTCCGGCCCTTTCAGCCCGAGGGTGTGCACCTGAATGCCGCCGCCCAGCTCGCCGGGCAATGTGGCGACAAACTGCAATTGCTGTGCCGAGCCTTCGAAAAATCCGCTGTTGGCGTCGTCTTCGGCAGAGGTGTCCAGCGGTAACGCCTGACTGATCGAACTGCGCAAAAATGCCTGCGCAGCCCGGGTCTCATCCAGGTTGACGGTGTAACGCTCAGCCTTGAGCACCGCGCGATTGGCACCCAGCAGCGCCCCGGCAACCAGTACCAGCAACACGCCCAACAGGCTGATCACCAGCAGCACTTCCAGCAGCGTAAACCCACGCTGCGTACGCTTCATGAACCCGCCCCGCTAACCGCGCCGCGCAGCTTCAGGGTACTGAACTGTGCCCGGCGCTGATGCTCACTCAGCAGCAGGTCGAGACGGAACAGCCTGGGCTGGCCATTGGCACCTGCCATCTGACGAATATCCAGTGTCCACTCGATGCCTGCGAGCTTGCCCTGACGTGTACCGTTTTCCAGCGGTCCGGCACTTTCCTGGTCCAGGATCGTTCGCGCGGCATGACTGAGCCGGTCGCTACGCGATACCTGCTGCAAGGAGCGCGCGCTTTGTCCGAACGCTACCAGCAGAACCCCGCTGCACACCGCCATGACGGTCAATGCAGCCAGCATCTCCAGCAGGGTGAACCCCGACTGCGATGTTTTCATTAAAGTGACCGTACCTGAACACTACCGGTCAGCCAGCCAATGTCGATGCGCCAGCGTCGATCGCCGTCAGCGACAACAACGTTGCCACCACTGGAACCGCCGTCCGGGTAAAACTCCACCGATGAGCCGAGATCCGACGCGGTCTGCATCGTCACGCGCAAACTTTCGGGCCAGCGCATCTCACGCTTGCCGGGTGCCTTGAACGTCGCCTTGCGCAGGTCGAACTCGGTGCGTGCCGGCTGACCGGTGACGATGGCGCGCACCCGGGTCGCGCGCAGTGCCTCGACCATGTCGCCCACTGCCCGCCGCTCGCTGGCCGTACTCAAACCCTGTTGCAGACCGAAACCCACCAGACCGACAGCAATGCTCATCAACACCAGCACGACCAGCATTTCCATCAGGGTAAAACCACGGCTTGCGACAGGCGTTTTCATACCGGTACTTACTCCCAGTTGCCCAGATCGGCGCTGTAACCTTCACCGCCTGGCTGACCGTCCTGACCGTAAAAGATCAGGTCGAAGCTGCCGTGCTGGCCAGGGAAGCGATAGCCGAATGCATGACCGAACGGATCTTTCAGGTCCGAAGGTTTGGCATAAGGGCCGTTCCAGTTGGAAGCGTTGCCCGGCTTTTCAGTCAACTGCTGCAAGGTCTTGGGTGGCGAACCGACGTCCAGCGCATAGCTCTCGACTTTCATGCCCAGGCTGGCCAGTTGCGCCTTGCCTGCGCCGTACTTGCCCTTGTCGACGTTGCCGCCCACCTGACGCACGACGATGGTCGCCACGATGCCTAGCAATACAATGACCGCCAGCATTTCCAGCAAGGTGAAGCCGCCCTGACGGCGCGCGGGTTTGAAGCGTATGCGGTTGAAGCTCATCGGGATGGTTCCTCATTCATGAATTCAGATATTGCTGGTCAGGCTCATCAGCGGCAGCATGATGGCCAGCATGATCACCGCGACCATGCCCGCCATCACCACCGTCAACGCCGGGACCAGCGCCGCCAGCATGCGGTCGATACCGCGCTTGGCTTCAACGTCGAACACATCGGCGACCTTGAGCAGCATGGTGTCCAGTTCGCCAGCCTGTTCGCCGACTTCGATCATTTGCAGCGCCAGGTCCGGCAGCAGCGGCTGTGCACCAAACGCGCTGGCCAGCGTCCCGCCCCCTTTGACCGACTCGGCCGCTTGTTCGACCTGTGCCTGCAAGGCGCGGTTGGTGCAGACCTGGCGCGCGATCACCAATGCCTGAAGCAACGCCACGCCATTGGTCAGCAGGGTGCCGAGGGTGCGGGTCAGGCGCGCCGCTTCGATACGCTGCAACAACGGGCCGATCACCCGGATGCCCAACAAGCGACGGTCACGACGCTCACGCCGTTGCGGGTCGCGCATGCGAATGGCCATGCCCCAGATCAATGCGATGATGCCCGCCAGCACGGCCAGGCCGTAATCGCCGAGAAACTGTCCGAGGTCAAGAATGACCTCGGTGATCAACGGGATCGGCACCCCGAGGTCCTTGAAGATCGGCACGAATTGCGGCACCACGTAAGCCAGCAACAGCGCCAGCGAGCCGAGTACACCTACGACCAGAAACGCCGGGTAGATCAGCGCGTTGATCACTTCGCCACGCAGCAACTGGCTGCGCTCGAGGTAATCGCTCAGTTGCCGAAGCGTGCCTTCCAGTGCTCCGCCGGCCTCACCGGCGCGAACCATGCTTATATAAAGAGGCGAAAACTGGCTGCCTTCTTCCTCGAGCGCCACGGACAACGGCTTACCGGCCTTGACCTGCTCGCGGATGCGTTCGATCAGCGCTCTGGTCTGCGGTTGGCCTGGCTGCTTGAGCAGAATGCCCAGTGATCGTTCCAGCGGCTGGCCGGCACCCAACAGGGTCGCGAGCTGCTGGGTGAAGCTGACCAGCGCGGCACCATTGAGCATGCCGCTGCCCAGTGCGCGACGCAGACCGCCGAGCCCGGCGACGTCTACCTGCAACACCATCAAGCCGCGTTTTTGCAGGGCGGCGATGGCGGCTTCCTGATCCCTGGCTTCGAGCGTGCCATTCTGCGGCGCGCCCTGAGTGTCCAGCGCGCGGTATTTGAACAGGCTCATGTGCCTTCACCGCGAGTCACGCGCAATACTTCTTCCAGCGATGTAACACCGGCCACGGCCTGACGCAGGCCCTCTTCGTGCAAGGTCCGCAAACCGCCACGGCGGGCCGCCTCTTCCAGCGTCGATGCATCGGCATGGCGCATCAACAGGCTGCGCAGTTCTTCGTTCATGACCAGCAATTCGGTAATTGCACTGCGCCCGCGATAACCGCCGCCCGGCGCATCGGCGCGCGGGCGATACAGACGAATCGGACGCTCGTCGGTAAAACGCTCCAGGCCATGCTCGGCGATCAGTTCCGGTGGCGCGTCAAACGCTTCGCGAGTGGCAGGGTCAAGACGGCGCACCAGTCGCTGGGCCAGAATGCCGTTGACCGTGGAGGCAATCAGATAGCTCTCGACGCCCATGTCCAGCAAACGGGTGATACTCGCCGCGGCGCTGTTGGTGTGCAGGGTCGAGAGCACCAGGTGACCGGTCAGCGATGACTGGATGGCGATGCGGCAGGTTTCCAGGTCGCGCATCTCACCGATCATGATCACGTCCGGGTCCTGACGCACAATGGAGCGCAGCGCCCCGGCGAAGTCCAGGCCGATGGAAGGCTTGACCTGAATCTGGTTGATGCCTTCGAGCTGATACTCCACCGGGTCTTCAACGGTGATGATCTTGCGCTCGGCCGTATTGAGCCGCGACAGCGCGGTATACAGCGTAGTGGTCTTGCCGGAACCGGTCGGGCCGGTGACCAGCAGGATGCCGTGCGGACGCTCCAGCACATCCAGAAACTCATCCAGACGCTCGCCATCGAACCCCAGGCTCGGGAAATCGAAATTGATGGTCTGCCGGTCCAGCAGACGCATGACCACCGATTCGCCAAAACTGGTGGGCACGGTGGACACCCGCAGGTCCAGCTCCTTGCCCTGAATACGCAGCATGATCCGGCCATCCTGCGGCAGACGCCGCTCGGCGATGTCCAGCCGGGCCATGATCTTCACCCGGGAAATCACCGCTGCCGAAGAACTGGAAGGCGGCGCTTCTGCTTCGTGCAGCACGCCGTCGATGCGATAACGCACCTTCAACTGGCTTTCGAACGGTTCGATGTGGATGTCCGATGCACGCTGTTCGACCGCGCGTTGCAGGATCAGGTTGACCAGACGTATGACCGGCGCTTCGGAGGCCAGATCCTTGAGGTGCTCGATGTCTTCCAGCGAGCCGCCCTCGTCATCGAGGTTTTCGATCAGGGTGCCCATCGCAGAACGGCCCTGCCCGTAATAACGCTCAATCAGTGTTTCCACCTCATTACGCGGACCGACGGATAACCGCACCGGTACCTGACAGGCGTATGCGATGGCTTGAAACGGATACAGCGTGCCGGGATTGGCGCCAAGCACTTGCAGACCCTGGTCACTCCAGCCTACCGGGACGACTTGATAGTGGCGCATGAAGCGCTCGGTCAGCGGCGGCAACGGGTCCAGCATGGGAGGCACGCTGTCTGCCAGCACCAGCGGCGCATTCAACAAAGCGGCCCAGGCGCGGGCCAGCTCGAATTCGGACACCAGACCCAGCCGGGTCAGCAGGCCAAGCAGCTCGGTGCCTTCGGACTCCTGCTGCAAACGGTGCGCGCGCTCCAGATCGACTGCTTTCAGCCCGGCGTTTTCGACCAGCCAGGCGCAGACCTGCTCGGCATCCGGAATCTGGATACGGGATACATCAACGGGAACTGGCGGCATGGATGAGGGCATTTTGCTACTTCGGAGGGACATGTTACAGCACTCTCAGTGGGAGAGTGCTGCGTTCAAAGGCTTCAAACGATCAGTTTGACTGCTTTTGAGGGGTTGCGTTCTGTGGGCGGCCGCCTTTTGTGGTTTCGGTCTTCTGCTGTTGCGCTTTTTGCGCCGCTTTGGCGTCCTGAGTCTGAGTCATCACGGTCTCGTCGCTGGCGCCCGAAGTTGCGTCTGCATCGGTCGCATCTTCGGCAACTGCTGCACCACTAAGGGCCAGACCTAAAACAACAGCTGCACTCATCATGGAAAATTTCATCGTGGTAACTCCTCGAAAAAAACAAAGTGAACCCTGCAAGTCACAGCGCTCGTTTAAAGATCGGGCAAGAATTAACGCACAGCACGCATTACAACTTGCGAGCCGTCTTTCTTCATCCTGAAAAATCTTAAACCCATCGACCAGTAGGTTTAAGAAGAGTTCCTCATTTGTAAAGAAAAAATACGAAAATAAAGAAAAATACGCTTTTGTTTGACATTTATGCCGTCTTTTAGACTTAATTGTAACCGCTAACGAACCGGAGGCGCTGTTTTTGATGTCAATATGATGGCGCCTTAGAACCAGCACAACATAATAATTAAAACGAAAAACGATAACTAAACAGTCATAAAGCTCGCGGACCTTACAAGGGGAAAACGCGACAACGCATGACGGTTGCCCGAACAAATTATTTAAGACTGATTAGCAAGTTTTGACTTGTTAAGCCTGCGCTCAAGCGCGGACAAACAGTTAATTTAAACGCAGTTGGAGAGCAGCATGAACAAACGAAAGATGATAGGCGCGCACTCGGCACTGGCCTTGCTGGCGCTGGCGGTTTCGCAGGTGTACGCAGCTGACGCTACCGTGCAGCAAGGCCGTGAAGATCGCGCCGAAAAAGCCGCGCAAAAAACCCTGGCCAAGATGACCATGGAAGAAAAGCTGGCCTATATCGGCGGCACGGGCGGCTGGGACGTGAAGCCACTGACCAACTACGGCGTCCCGCAGATTCATGGTGCGGATGGCGGTGTTGGCGTGCGTTACACCAGCGAAGGCAACGATCAGGGTGTTGTCTACCCGTCCGGCCCTAACCTGGCAGCTACCTTCAACCCGCGTCGTGCCATCGACCTGGGTCGCGCGCTGGGCTACGACACCGCCACCGGCGGCTACCAGTTCATCACTGGCCCGGGCGTCAACCTGTACCGCATGCCGTACGGCGGCCGTGCCTTCGAATACCTCTCCGGTGAAGATCCGTTCCTGGGCGCCAGCCTGGCACCGGGCGTCATCAACGGTATCCAGTCTCGTGGTGTCTGGGCCAACGCCAAGCACTACGCGGCCAACGATCAGGAAAGCAACCGCTTCAATCTTGATCAGAAGATGAGCGAGCGCGTTCTGCGCGAAATGTCGCTGCCTGCGTTCGAATCGTCGTCGAAAAACGGCAACGTTGCGATGATGATGTGCGCCTTCCAGAAAGTGAACGGTGAGTTTGCCTGCGAAAGCGAGCACCTGATTGCTCAGATCCTGAAGAAGGAATGGGGCTACAAGGGCTTTGTTCAGAGCGACTACAACGCTGTTGTTCACGGTTTCAACGCTGCCCGCGCCGGTACCGATCTGGACATGATGGGCTACCAGATGAACAGCTCCGTGCTGAAGCCGCATCT
Source organism: Pseudomonas syringae (assembly GCF_023278085.1). NCBI lineage: Bacteria > Pseudomonadati > Pseudomonadota > Gammaproteobacteria > Pseudomonadales > Pseudomonadaceae > Pseudomonas > Pseudomonas syringae. The sequence continues at coordinate 3,094,179 of NZ_CP066265.1, forward strand.
GGACGCCGGCGACCTGAGCGCTGCGACCATCGATGACAAGGTCCGCCGTATCCTCAAGCAGATCTACCTGTACAAGTTCGACAGCAAAGCGCCGTTGACCACGCACAACATGAACAGCTCGACCAGCAACAAGGTTGCTCTGAACGCTGCTCGTGAAGGTATCGTGCTGCTGAAAAACCAGGACAATCTGCTGCCGCTGGACAAGCAGAAGGTCAAGAAAATCGCCGTCGTCGGCACCCTGGCCAAGTACTCGCCTCCTACCGGTTTCGGTAGCGCCAACGTCATGGCCAGCCATTACGTCAGCGAATTGAGCGGTCTGCAGCAAATCGCGCCTAACGCCAAGGTCGACTTCATCGAAGGCCTGTCTCTGGACCCAAGCACCAGCGCCTGGACCACCACCGACACAACTGGCAACGACGTTCAAGGCATGAAGGTCGAGTACTTCAGCAACGCCGACTGGTCCGGTGATGCAGCCGTCACCCGTACCGAGAAGCACGTTGATCTGGACTGGGCCAACGACAAGAACCTGCCGTTCGAAAGCAACACCTCGACGTCCGATCCGTACACCACCAAAGGTTCTACCGCTGGCGAGCTGAACGGCGACACGTCGTCGACATCGATTCGCTACACCGGCAAGGTCACCCCGACCCAGAGCGGCGAGCAGGTGTTCAAGGTTCGTGCTGACGGTGCTGTGCGCCTGTGGGTCAACGGCAAGAAAATCATCGACAACGGTGACGGCAAGCCGCTTCCGGGCAACAGCATTCCGCCAACCATTCCAGAGTTCGCCAAGATCAGCCTGGAAGCTGGCCAGTCTTACGATGTGAAGCTTGAGTACTCGCGTCGTGCAGGCTACCTGTCGACCATGGGTGGTCTGGTCGGTGTGCAGTTGAGCTCTGCTTCGCTGAACGCGCCTCAGGATCTTTCCGGCTATGACGCCGTTGTGGTTGCCGTCGGTAACAGCAACGAATACGAAGGTGAAGGTTTCGACCACAGCTTCGATCTGCCTGAGTTCCAGAACGAACTGATCCAGAACATCGCCAAGGTCAACCCGAACACCGTGGTGACCATGTACGGCGGTACCGGCCTGAAGATGAGCGACTGGATCGAACAGGTTCCGGTAGCACTGCACGCCTTCTACCCGGGTCAGAACGGTGGTCAGGCCCTGGCCGAGATCCTGTTCGGCAAGGTCAACCCGTCGGGCAAGCTGCCGATCAGTATCGAACGCAACATCGAAGACAACCCGGCTTACGCTTCCTTCCCGAAATTCGACAATCAGAACACTCTGACTGACATGGATTACAAGGATGACCTGCTGCTGGGTTATCGCGGATACGAGAAGAAGGGCATCAAGCCGCTCTACCCGTTCGGTTACGGTCTGTCGTACACCACGTTTGGCTACAGCAACATCAAGGTCACGCCGGGCGTCGCGGTCGGCAATACGCCGATCAAGGTGTCGTTCGACCTGAGCAACACCGGCAAGGTCGGTGGTTCGGAAGTCGCTCAGCTGTACGTGGGCCAGCAGAACCCGAAAGTCGAGCGTCCGATCAAGGAACTTAAAGGCTACAAGAAGGTGTTCCTCAAGCCGGGTGAAAGCAAGCGTGTGACCATCGAGCTGAATGACCGCTCGCTGGCCTACTTCGACGAGAAGAGCAAGCAGTGGGTGGTCGATGCCGACACCTTCAACATCTCGCTCGGTTCGTCCTCGCAGGACATCCGCCTGAACGCCAAGCTGGTCAACTCGTTCCGTCAGGAACTGTCGACCACCACCAGCAACCCGCTGCCACGCTCCGCTCTGAACTCGGTTCTGGTCGAGAAACCACCGGTCAAGACCGGCGGTGTATTCAAGCAGACCGTTGAGTAAGCATTAGCTGACTGAAGGGTAAACGGACAAATAAAGGCTCAGGGACGAGCCCTTACCGCTGCATCGACCTGCGCAATGTAGGCATCGAAACACTCGACCAGATCCACCTGATCGGGAAAGCGTAACCACTGAATCTGCAAGCCATCCATCATGGCCAGAATCTGCTGGATCACCTTCGACAAATCCACATCCGCCCGTACCTCCCCGCGCTCTACCAACGCCGAGAACTGTTTAAGCAGGTGCGCGTGAATGCGCTCATAACGGGTCTGGAACCATTCAAAGGCTGGCTGGCTTTCCAGCAGGCTCTCGGCATTCAGAATCGAGAAGGCCCGCACCACGCCCGGCGCGGTGGAGTTGGAACGATTGATGGCGCGCAGGCCATTGAGCAGGCCGGTCAAGGTATTTTCAGTGCGGACTTCGGCAGCGATTCGAGCATTGACCTCGTCACGCCGATCCAGCACGCCCATCAACAGGGAGATCTTGCTAGGAAAATGGTGCAGCAATCCAGCGACGGAAATGCCGACGATGGCCGCGACCTTGGCGACCGATGCGCCGGTATAGCCCTCAAGCGAGAATAGCTGCAAGGCCGCATCCAGCAATTCTTCGCGACGCTTCTCGCCCTTGGGCGCACGCCGCTGCCGGGTTGCAACCATGCCCGTTTCCGTGGGGTCATGCCGAGTCATATCAGGCTCCTTTTTAACAGCCGCGTACCCTACCCATTCAGACCGCCGCTGGCAACGCTATTGAGCCAGAATTGTCGGACAATTCAACGAGCCGTCGCCCAGTGCGCGCTGCATCAGCACAGTGTCTACCCAGCGGCCGTGCTTGAAGCCGACCGACTCGAATACTCCGACGCGGCGAAAACCGAGACGTTCATGCAAACGCAACGAGGCGATGTTCTCGCTGTTGCCAATCACCGCAATCATTTGCCGCCAGCCGCCCGATTCGCAGCGCTGCACCAACGCACTGAGCAACGACTGGCCAATCCCCTGCCCGCCCAGCCCGTCCCGCACATACACGAATCCTCGACGGTGAAGCGATAGCCGGGGCGCGGTCGATAGGGCGTGACATACCCATAGCCAAGGATTTCCCCCGCGCGTTCGGCGACCAGATACGGCAGCCCTTTGGCAAGCACCAGAGCACGGCGGTGCAGCAACTCGCTCAGGTCGGGCGGTTCCAGCTCGAAACTGGAAATCCCGTGCAGCACGTGGTCAGCGTAAATCGCCTGTACGGCGGGCATGTCGTCGTCGCGTGCGTCGCGCAGGTCAAAGGGTGAGGTCATGTCCGGGCTCTGTTCGGCTGTCGGTGAATGATCGCAATCATGCCGCCGTCCGCGCCATTAAAAAAGCTATGATCTTTCATCCTTAGCATAAGAATTACTTTGCCATGCGTCGGCTGAATCTCAACCACCTGCACACATTTTCGTTGGTCATCGCCCACGGCAGTTTCTCGGCGGCCGCGGAGCGCCTGCATCTGACCCAACCTGCCGTCAGCCTGCACGTGCGACAGCTGGAGGATCAGCTGAACCTGCAACTGATCGAGCGTGTCGGCAAGCGCCTCAAACCTACGTCGGCTGGCCACACCCTGCTGGAGCATATCGCGCGCATCGATGCGGTGGTCGAGGATGCCCTGCAGGATCTGGCCAGCCATGCCAGCGGCGTCGCCGGAAAAATCGCCATCGGTACTGGCGCCACTGCCTGCATTCATCTGTTGCCGCCCATGCTGCAGGCTTTACGTCGCAGCTTCCCCGAGCTCGATGTGCGAGTCAGCACCGGCAACACCGATGGCATTCTCAAGGCAGTCGAAGAGAACCGCCTGGACCTGGCACTGGTCACCCTGCCCGCCTCGGGTCGCAGTCTGCACATCACGCCCTTGCTTGAGGACGGGTTCGTGGCCATCTTCGCCAAGGGCCAACAGACGCCGCCTGCCTGCATGAAGCCCGAGCACCTCAGCGCGCTGCCGCTGGTGGTGTTCGAAGAGGGAAGCAGCACGCGCCTGCTGATTAATGAATGGTTTTTGCGGGCGGGAATTCGCGTCAAGCCGGTGATGGCGCTGGGCAGTATCGAAGCGATCAAGGAAATGGTCGCGGCCGGTCTGGGCTATAGCATTGTGCCGCGCATGGCAGTCAGCGCCGCCCATCATCGTCGCGGGCTGGAGGTGCGCGCACTGACGCCGGGGCTGAGCCGTAAGCTGGGCATCGTGTTGCGCCAGGACAAACCGATAAGCAGAGCGCTGCGCCAGGTGCTGGATGCAGTGCAGCACCTGAAAGAGTCATAAAGACGGCTCACGATAGACGCCTGACTTCGCTGATAAGCTATAACAGCAGTGCACTGCGCTGGGTAAGCTCAGCCCGGCAGTTGCATCGGCAGCGATTCAAGTTGTACGATGACTGCCCACTGATCAACACACTGATGCTGGCTTGCGTTGAGCAGACTCCATCAAGAACACCCGCAAAGCAACTCGGCAACCCATATAAAGGAGCGCACGGTCCGTACCCTTTCGGCACCCGCCTCCAACTTCAAACAACAGGAGATACCGATGCCTAACATTCTCGGCCAGAACTTCATCGCAGGCGGCCGCAGTGCCCTCGGCCAAAGCCTGCAGAAGAGCCTGGATGCCACCACCGGTGAAGAACTGCCTTACAGCTTTCACCAGGCCACCGATGGCGAAATCGACGCTGCTGCGCTGGCAGCCAAAGCTGCATTTCCTGAGTTTCGTCAACTGAGCCCGACTCGTCGTGCTGACTTCCTCGACGCCATCGCCGATGAACTGGACCAGCTGGGTGACGATTTCGTCGCCATCGTCTGCCAGGAAACCGCCCTGCCTCAGGCACGCATCCAGGGTGAGCGCGGTCGCACCAGCGGCCAGATGCGCCTGTTTTCCAAAGTTCTGCGACGCGGTGACTTCGTCGGTGCGCGCATTGACCTCGCACTGCCGGACCGCAAACCGCTGCCGCGCGTCGACCTGCGCCAATACCGCATCGGTGTCGGCCCGGTAGCAGTGTTCGGCGCCAGCAACTTCCCGTTGGCGTTTTCCACTGCCGGTGGTGACACGGCGGCTGCACTGGCAGCCGGTTGCCCGGTGGTTTTCAAAGCGCACAGCGGTCACATGGCGACTGCCGATCTGGTGGCGAGCGCCATCATCCGCGCAGCTGAACGCACGCAGATGCCAAAAGGCGTGTTCAACATGATCTTCGGCAACGGCGTCGGCGAGGGTCTGGTCAAGCACCCGGCCATTCAGGCAGTGGGCTTTACCGGTTCGCTGAACGGCGGCAACGCCTTGTGCAAAATGGCGGCCGAGCGTCCACAACCGATTCCAGTGTTTGCCGAGATGTCGAGCATCAACCCGGTGGTGTTGCTGCCGGGCGCTTTGCAGGCACGTGGCGAAACCGTGGCCAAGGAACTCGCGGGCTCGGTGGTAATGGGTGCCGGTCAGTTCTGCACCAATCCAGGCGTGGTCATCGGCCTGCGCTCACCTGCGTTCTCGACATTCGTCGAGCACCTGACCGAACAGATGGGCAGTCAGGCTCCGCAAACCATGCTCAACGCAGGCGGTTTGCGCAGCTACAGCAAAGGTGTCGAGCATCTGCTGTCGCACCCTGGCGTTACCCATCTGGCTGGCAAGCCGCAGGAAGGCAAGCAGGCTCAGGCGCAACTGTTCAAGGCGGACGTCAGCCTGCTGCTCAAGGGTGATCAGCTGTTGCAGGAAGAAGTCTTTGGCCCGACCACGCTGATCATTGAGGTTGCTGATGACGCACAGCTCAACGAGGCATTGCAAGCCCTGCGCGGCCAGTTGACGGCCACCGTGATCGGCGAGCCGGCGGACTTGAGCCAGTACAGCTGGCTGCAACCGATTCTGGAAGAAAAAGTCGGTCGCATCCTGTTCAACGGCTACCCGACCGGCGTCGAGGTGTGCGAAGCCATGGTTCACGGCGGCCCGTACCCGGCGACCTCGGATGCGCGCGGTACGTCGGTCGGCACCCTGGCCATCGATCGCTTCCTGCGCCCGGTCTGCTACCAGAACCTGGCAGACAGCCAGTTGCCACCTGCCTTGCAGAACGCCAACCCGCTGGGCCTGCGTCGCCTGGTCAACGGCGAGTGGAGCGATCAGCCTGTCGTGTAACGGCTGACCTGTAGCACCTGAAACGAAAAGCGGCGCCACCTGTTGAGGGTGGCGCCTTTTTTTTTGTAAAAAAAGCACGGTAACCTGAACGTAAAATATTTCTGATTTTGTGCGTACCGTCGCGTGAATCAGACCGGTTACCCCCCTTGGCCAAGGCACCATAGAAGTGCAATTCACAGGCTGTTCATAAATTAACCACACAGCTGTAAGCCACGTGTAACAAGGGTTTCAAAAAGTTACCCACAGACATACCCACGATTTCCGTGGACAACTTTTCAGCGATTCCGGAACTTAAAAACCCTGAGCAGTGCAAGCGTAAATTTTTTGGCGAGCGTAGATACCTGCACCACGCAGTGCGACTGAGCGTTGACATATGCTTAGGCCGGGTTGACTGTTGATTTGAAACGTACATCCCCCTGAAATGGTGGCTTTTTTCGAGGTGCACAGCAGATGGAACAGCGTTGCAAGGTCGCCGTGCTTGGCCTGGGTGCCATGGGTGCAGCCACTGTCTATCAACTGGCCAAAGCCGGAGTCGATGTCATAGGCGTTGATCGGCATGATCCGCCGCATACGCTTGGCTCCAGTCATGGCGATACGCGCATCACGCGCCTGTCAGTGGGCGAAGGCTCGCAATACCTGCCGCTGGTGCGCAGTTCGCACGGTATCTGGCGCGAGCTGGAAGCGCTGACCGGAGAGTCGCTGTTCGAGCAATGCGGCGTGCTGGTGATGACCTCCAGCCCGGCTTACGACCCTGAGGACAGCGACGACTTCACCCACCAGACCATCGCACTGGCCCGCGCCTATGGCGTTGAACACGAGGTGCTGAATGCAGCAGCCATTCGTGAACGCTTTCCGCAGTTCTCTCCCGTGCGGGACAACGCCATCGGCTATTTTGAACCGGAGGGTGGTTTTGTCCGGCCAGAGCGCTGCATCGCTGCGCAACTGAAACTGGCCAGGCAACACGGCGCGCGACTGCTGACCGATGAAACGGTCGTGCAGTTGCAAAACCATGGCGAACAGGTGCAGATCATCACCGACAGACGCTCGATCATCGCCGATAAAGTGGTGGTCAGCGCAGGCATGTGGTCGTCGGAGCTGCTGGGCGCACCGTTCAGCGACTTGCTCAGGGTCTGTCGCCAAAAGCTGTTCTGGTTCGAGCTGCAGGAGGATGCGGTCTTTGCTCCGGCCTCGCCCAGCTTTATCCTGAGTCACGGGCCGGGCGAGGTTGACGTCAGTTACGGCTTCCCGCCCCTCCCGGGCGAAAACAGCATGAAAATCGCCACCGAACAGTACAAGGACGCCTCAACGCCAAGCACATTGAATCGCACCATCACGGCAGAAGAGCAACAGGACATGTTCCGGACTCAGGTGCAGGGAAAGATCGCCGGTCTCAAGCCGAAGGTGGTCAAGTCATCGGTGTGTGCCTACACCGTCACACCGGATTACCACTTCATCATTGACGAGCACCCACAGCTGAAAAACGTGACGGTGGTCTCAGCCTGCTCCGGGCATGGTTTCAAGCATTCGGCAGGGCTCGGGCTGGCGCTGGCGCAACGCTGTATGCATGGCAAGAGCGAGGCAGACCTTTCAGCCTTCTCGCTGCAACGCTTCACCAGGCAGGCTTGATCAGCGCACCACCACAAAAGCCTCGTCAATCCGCGCCAGGTCGGTGTCGCGCAAGGTGCCCGCGTAGTAATGCAACTTGATCCAGGCCATCAAGTAGTCATAGCGGGTCTTTGCCAGGTCGCGCCGGGTGCTGTAAAGCTGCTGCTCGGCGTTGAGCGCATCCAGGTTGACGCGTTCACCACCAAGAATGCTCTGCCGTGTCGATTCGACCAGAGCTTGCGCCGAAACCAGCGCTTTCTGATAGGCACGCAGCTTGCTCACGCCGGATGCGCAGGCATTGAACTGGCGCCGCACCTCGATCAGGGTTTCGCGAGTCTTGCCCTCCAGCTCGTACTCAGCCTGATCACGCTTGCTGTTGGCCTGACGCACCGAAGCGCTAGTGCCACCCCCGGCATACAACGGCAAGCTGAGCTCGATACCGACGGTGTTGGTGTCGTACCGCTGGTTGTAGGTATTGCCGCTGTCGGACTCATTCTGGCGAATGCTCGCATAGGCGTTGACCGTCGGCAGATGACCGGCGCGATTGCGCTCTACCTCATAGCGCGCCACTTCCAGTGACTGACGCTGCGACGCCAGAATCGGACTGTTAGCCATAGCCAGCGCATGCCATTCGGTGTAACTGGAAGGTGCCAGTACCAGCGCCTGAAAGCTGTCTTTCAGCGGCTCCAGCTGAGCCACTTCAATGCCCGGTTCGCCCAGTAAAGCGCCGAGCTCACGCAAGGCAGCGTCCTGTTCGTCTGTGGCTTCGATCTGCTCGGCAATCGCCAGCTCGTTGCGCGATTCCGCTTCGAGAATATCGGTGCGCGTACCCTCGCCCTGCTGAAACATCTGCCGGTTCTGCGCGAACTGGCGTTCGAAGGCCTGCTGTTTGGCGCGAGCAATGTTGATCTGGTCCTGCGCAAATAGCGCTTGGGTGTACAGCGTCAGGACCCGTACCAGCAATTCCTGACTTTTGCTGCGAAAGGTCTCGTCGGCAAACAGCGCCTGAGCCAGGCCCTTGCGGTAATTGGCGTAGGCCTCGTAGTCGATCAGCGGCTGCTGGATCGTCAGGCTGGAACCAAAACTGTTGTAATGGCGATGGTCAGTGGTGTCTTCACGGGCGCCCTTGACGGTGGCCTTGGAATCGTTACGCCCTTTGTTGTAGCTGTACGACACACGGGGCAACAAGCCGGCTCGCCCGATCACGCGATTTTCCAGACCCGCATCGCGCTCCTTGATTGCGCCCAGGTAAGTCGGATCGTTGCGCAGCGCCAGCTCATAGACCTCGAACGGACCCATGGCATGACTTGCGGGAACCACAGCCAGCAGCCCACCCAACAGGCTGGCCGTCAGCAAAGCGGCTTTCAGCGGATAACCAGACATCCTATTCCTCCGTCAACGCGGAGCCGGCACGGTCCAGCAAAGGTTTGAACAGATAATTGAGCAGCGAGCGTTCGCCCGTGCGCACAAACATTTCAGCGGGCATGCCCGGCTTGATTACCAGACCGTTGAGTTTTTCCAGCGCTGCATCGCCGACCGAGGTGCGCAATACGTAATACGGCTGGCCGGTTTTTTCGTCCTGCATCTGGTCGGCGGAGATCAGACTCACCTCACCCGACACTCTCGGGGTACGACTCTGGTTGAATGCCGTGAACAGAATATCCACCGGCAGGTGGCTGGCGACCTTGTCGATCAACTGCACCGGCAAACGCCCTTCAACTTCCAGCCGCGTACCTTGCGGGACGATTTCCAGCAGCGTTTCACCCGCACGCACCACCGCGCCTTCGGTGTGCACGCCCAGGTTGACGGCAATGCCATCGGCAGGCGCCAGAATGGCACTGTGTTGCAGGCTGAAACCGGCCGATGCCAGTTGCTGCTCAAGCGTGAGCGCCTTGACCTGCGCATCGGCCCATTGGCTGCGCACCTCTTTCTGGTACTCCTCGCGCTGCTGTTGCAGGCGCAGCCGCGACTCGACGATGGACTGCTCGATTCGTCCGGTTTCGCCTGCGTTCTGCGCAAGATCCTGCTGCACCTGAGACAACTGACGCTGAAACTCCAGCAGCCGGTTGCTCGGGATGAAACCGTTTTGCGCCAGAGGTTGCAGATTGCTCAATTGCTGGCGCAACGAGTCAGCCTGGGCTTGCAGATCCAGACGTGCGCGGCGCATGCCCTTCAGTTGCAGCCCGGCACCTTCGATACTCGCCTGCAAGCCCGACTGCTCACGTGCCAGCGCCTGTCGACGACTGCTGAACAATTGCCGCTGCCCTTCCAGCACCAGCGCCAATCGTGGATCAGGGTCTTGCCCTTGCCCGGCGGCGATCAGCTCTGCAGGGAAGTTGATCTCATTCAGGTTGTCTCGCTCGCTCTGCCAGCGGGCCAGGCTTGCCCAGGCCATCCGGTATTGAGCACGCAACGATTGCACATCGGCCTCAACCTGCGTCTGATCGAGGCGAAACAGCGGCTGGCCTTCTTTTACCAACTGGCCTTCGCTGACCAGAATTTTGCTGACCACGCCGCCATCCAGCGACTGCACCGCTTTGCGTTTGCCCGAGACCACCACCGTCCCTTGCACGGCAATGCCCTGATCCAGCGGTGCCAGACTGGCCCAGAGAAAGAAGCTGCCCGCCCCTGCCAGCATCAGAATCCAGCCGGCGCGGACGAAGAATTGCACCCCGCGCTCCTTGCCCGGCACGGCGTAATGATTGTCGAGAGAGCGGCTCATACGTCGGACTGCCTGTTCTGGGAGCCGTACTGGCGGCTCATGGAAATTCCGGACGGTGCCGAGCGGGGTTGCGGTTGCGCGGTGGCCTGTGCCGGGGATGTCTGGCCCGACAGAGCCTGCAGGACCTGAGCCGTTGGCCCAAAAGCCTGCATACGGCCTTCGCTCAATACCAGTAGCCGATCGGTCTGATTCAATGAAAGCGTACGGTGGGTAACCAGTACCACCGTGCAACCCCGGGCCTTGAGTTCACCTATTGCCTGAGTCAGGGCCGCTTCGCCAGCCGCATCCAGGTTTGAGTTGGGTTCATCGAGCACCACCAGCCTGGGCTCGCCGTACAGCGCACGAGCCAATGCAACGCGCTGTTTCTGACCGCCTGACAAACCGCCACCGTCATCACTCAGCCGCGTGTCATAGCCTTGCGGCAGACGCAGAATCAGCTCATGCACACCTGCCAGCTGCGCAGCAGCAACCACCGCGCTCGCATCGTCCTCGCGGAAGCGGGCGATATTCTCGGCCACGGTGCCACCGAACAGTTCTATGTCTTGCGGCAAATAACCGATATAGGGGCCTAGCGCCTCGCGGTCCCAGCGGTGCATGTCAGCCCCGTCCAGCCGGACCGTGCCGCACAGCACCGGCCATACGCCGACCAGCACCCGCGCGAGGGTCGATTTGCCGGAGCCGGAAGCGCCCAGCACGCCGAGCACTTCTCCGGCCTGCAGTTGAAAACTCACGTGCTGCACAGTGGGCGAGGTTCTGCCCGGGGGCGCGGCGCTGACCTGCTCCGCAGTGATCTGGCCGCGTGGTGCCGGCAACGGCATGCGCGGCGCGGGTTCGGCGTAAGTCTTGAGCAACTGGTCAAGGCGGCCATACGCCAGACGTGCAGAACTCCACTGTTTCCAGACCGCAATCAACTGGTCGATGGGGCTGAGAACCCGGCCCATCAGGATTGAACCAGCAATCATCATCCCCGCCGTCATGTCGCCACGGATCACCAGCAGCGCGCCGAGGCCCAGTACCAGCGATTGCAGACACAGGCGCAACGCCTTGCTGATCGAACTGATGACCGCGCCGGTGTCGCTGGCGCGGTTCTGCAACGCAAGAAAACGCCCGTGCACAGTGAACCAGCGACGTCGTAACGCCTCCAGCATGCCCATGGCCTGAATGGCTTCGGCCTGTTGCAGATGGCGAGTCGCCAATTGCGCAGACTGCTGCGAATAACCACTGGCCTCAGCCAGCGGTTTGCGGGTCAGCCATTCATTCAGGCAGGCCAGCGCTACCAGCAACACCGTGCCGACACTGGCCAGCACGCCCAGCCATGGATCGAAAAGAAAAATCACCGCCAGATAAACGGGAAACCAGGGTGCGTCGAAAAACGCAAACAACGCAGGGCCGGTAAGGAACTGGCGAATAAAGGTCAGATCGCCCAGCGCTTGTCCGGCCTGACGCTGCCCGGCATGCAGGTTGCTCTCGAACGCCGCCTGATAGACGCGTAGATTGAAACGCCGCTCCAACTCGCTGCCAATGCGGATCACTACGAAACTGCGAATCATCTCCAGCAGGCCGATAAAGGCAAAAAACCCCACCACCATCAGGGTAAGCATGGCCAATGTGGTCTGGTTCTGCGAGGTCAATACGCGGTCATACACCTGCAACATGTAAATCGACGGGGCGAGCATCAACACGTTGATCAGCGCGGTAAAACAACCGACACCGATCAACGCGCTCTTGTAATCCGCCAGCGCTTTATAAAGCGGCGGCTGGGCGCTACGGGGCAACGCACTCATGGTTCTTCCTTGATGGCCGCACCTGCGACCGAGTGACAACCTGGGATATTTATCGGATAGCGTGCGGACATCGCCTACTCGGCAAGCCGTTCCAGCATCAATACCTGACCGCTGGGCAGCCGCGCTTCATAACGCTGTTGTCCCATATGGTTGAGATGGATAAGACGATTGCCATCCTTACCGGTAAAGGCCAATCCATCGGGGGTTGGAAACCAGCCGGTGGGCGTTTCGTGCAACCATTTTGCTGCGCAGGCCGGATCGCCGCCCAGCTGCGGTGTATCGGTGTTGAGACGCAGCTCGCAGGAATTAGCGCTCTGCGCCTGGAGAAATAAGCGCCACTTGCCGCTGAGTTCAGCGGGGCTCGGCAGTTTCAGACTCATGGCCATGCTTGCTCCAGAAATACCCACCAGCAGCGCTAGAGCAGCCGGAGCGATTTTTAAAAAATGGTTGATTCTCATAAGTGTCAGATCAGGGTGTTCCAGATCATGGGCGAATCAAACAATTCGCCCATGAGTGCCAGTGGTTAAACCACGATATCAGTCGCGAACGCTTGACCCACGGTCCCTACCAGGAAATCGCCCGCCCCTTGCCCCGTGAAGTCGATGGCCAGGCTACCCAGGTTGCTGCTCTGGTTGTAGTTCAGGATCGCTTCGCCGGCATGACCGCTGAAGGCGTTGACGAACTGCAACGCGCTCAGCGTGGAAATGGCCGATACGTCGATTTTGTCCTGACCGCTGACGAAGTCACGAATCGTATCCTGGGTCGCCCGATTGGAATCGGAACTGGCGCCAAACACAAAGACGTCTGCTCCTGCACCACCGGTCAGGCTGTCAGCACCGCCGCCACCGTAGATGATGTCGTTACCGGCACCACCTTTCAGGTCGTTTGCAGCAGCATTACCGATCAACAGGTCATTGCCCGAACCGCCCACTGCGTTTTCAACCACGACGTTTTTGGCAATGGAAACGTTACCCACCATGCCGCCAACGTCCGAGAAGGAAGCAGCGTTTAGATTGATCTTCTGGTTCTGGGTGAAGCCTGAGAAGTCGAGGGTATCCTTGCCCCCGCCGTCCCATACCGAGAACACCACTTTGGAAGCGGCAGAGGTAGCGCTATAGAAATCGCGCCCGGCAGTGGAGTTGAAGCCATAGACCGTGTCAGTGGCACGCGTGCTCATGTTCGCGCCGTAGAGCTGCTGAACCGCAGCAATATCGTCCAGCAACGGCGCCGAGGAATACGACGGGGCGCCGCCCTTGACGAAGTTCTGATCGGTATTGGACTCACTCCAGTAACTCATGACGCTGTAGCCGCGCGTGTCTTCTGCGTAGCTGACATCCTTGTAAGACGGGTTGCCTTCGCCAGCGTTGTAGTCGCCAGGGTGAGACAAGCCCAAGGTATGGCCAATTTCGTGAGTCAGCGTTTGACGGCCGTAGTTGCCGTTGTCCGGGGTGGTGTTGACCTTGTAGGAATTGTCGACAAGGTACCAGGACTGGCCATCTGTACGGCCGCCGCTAGGCAGATAGGCAAACGCCGCCCCGCCGCTGCTGCCATCACTGTAGTTACCGAAGGTCATGTGCCCGTCACCGCCGGAGGCCGCCTGGGTGAAGCTGACCTTGGCGACATCCGCCCAGGACTGCATCGAAAGCACTGCCTGGGATTTCTGCTGCGCGTTGAACGCACTGAACGTCCCCAGCGAGTTGTCGAAGCCGGCAGGTTTTGCGGTCAGGAACGTATACGTGAGGTTGACGGTGCCGTTACCGTCGCGGTCCGCCCAGGAGGCGTGATCGCGAAGAATGAAGTTAGCAGCCTGATCGACCGAATACGAAGGCTTGCCGTTGATCGTGAGGTTGCCACCACGGTCATACTCGTGAGCGAACGTATTGATCTGGTCGAAGGAGCTACTGGTAGCGGCGGAGAGTTGAATTGCAGCATTTTCTTTGACTTTCGTCATGACACTTCCTTGTTTGCTGATAGAACAGATTGGTGCGGCAGGACTCCATCTGCAGCGAGGGAATCCTGTCACTCGCCTTGTGTTGCGTAACGGGTGTTACGTAACTGGTGTTACGTAACAAAACTGACACATCTTGAAATCTTGTGTCCAGCCCTGATAAGTGATGTCAAATCGCCTAAATCAGGAATCTGCCTACAGGCACTAGGGAATCGTCTGATATTTTTTTTGGTGATGGCTGGCTTTCGATAAGCCATTGAACAGGCTGGCGCAATCTTGATAAAGATGACTGATCAGTCAGATATTGAGCCGCGTCGAATATCGAACCCATGCCCCCTTCTGGCATTCTCGAAACCCGACAACGCAAAAGCCCCGACAAGTCGGGGCTTTTGTTTGAAGCGGAGCGGCCTGAATACTCAGGCCACGTGATCAGTCGTCGCGGCTCATGATGCCGAAGATCTGCAGCAGGCTGATGAACAGGTTGTAGATCGATACATACAGGCTGACGGTAGCCATGATGTAGTTACGCTCGCCACCCTGAATGATCGCGCTGGTCTGGAACAGAATGCAGACCGACGAGAACAGGACGAAACCTGCGCTGATCGCCAGTTGCAGCCCGCTGATCTGGAAAAACATGCTGGCCACCACCGCACCCAGCAGGACGAAGAAACCGGCGGTGATGAAGCCCCCCAGGAAACTCATGTCCTTGCGAGTGATCAGCACGTAAGCCGACAGACCGCCAAATACCAGTGCGGTCATGGCGAACGCGGAGCTGACGACTTCAGCACCGCCTGCCATGCCCAGATAACGGTTGAGGATCGGGCCCAGCAGGAAACCCATGAAGCCGGTCAGGGCGAAAGTGGAAACCAGGCCCCAGACCGAGTCGCGCAGCTTGTTGGTCAGGAAGAACAGACCATAGAAGCCGATCAGCACCACGAAGATGTTCGGGTAGCCGACGCGCATTTGCTGAGCGACAAAGGCCATGACGCCGCTGAAAGCCAGCGTCAGAGCGAGAAGACCGTAAGTGTTGCGCAGGACACGACTAACCTCTAGCTGGTCGGCCTGCACGCCGGTTTTAAGGCTGTAATCCTGTTCGCGCATGGCGAAACTCCTTCCTGTTGAAATGTTGAGTTGCAAAGATCATAACAGAGGCGCGGCAACTGGCTAGTCACAGAGTTTGACAGCTTGTTTCATTCCGGTATTATGGCGCCCGCAACGAAGTGGAGGTATGGCCGAGTGGTTTAAGGCAGCAGTCTTGAAAACTGCCGACTGTAACAGGTCCTAGAGTTCGAATCTCTATGCCTCCGCCATATTTGAAAGCGCAAAGCCCTGAATATTCAGGGCTTTGTCGTTTCCGGGGTTTGCTCAATGCAACCTTGCTGATATGCCAGTGAGGCCAGGTGCCCCACTGCCGACTTGCAGCAGCCTAGATGTCCAGAACCAGCCGTTCTGACGTACATCCCGACACGCAGATCATCATCGTCCTCCCGGATGCTCGCTCCGCAGCGCTGAGAACCACGTCGCGATGTTCCAGAGCGCCTTCAAGCACCCTGACTTCACACGCTCCGCACACGCCCTCCTTGCAGCTATAGGAAAGCGTGTGCCCTGAGGCGATCAGCACATCAAGCAAACTGCCTTTGCCATCATGATAAAGCTGCGCGCCTGAACGGGAGAGCACAACCTGGTAGCCCTTGCTGATAGCGTCCGGGGGCGGCGGCGCGGCTCCGGAAAAACGCTCGGTGTGGCTGTGCCTGATACCCAGTGAAGAACAGGCCCGATCAAACGCATTGAGCATGGGTGCAGGGCCGCAGCAGTAAAAATGCGTGTCGGCCGGATAACCCTGCATGAATGACAGCAGATCAGGAGCCCCTCCCTGCCGATCGTCAATGTGGTAACTCACGTCGGCCGACAGCGCGTCCAGTTCATCGCGAAATGCCATCTCTTCTTCCGAACGCACGCAATAGAGCAGCCCGACCGCTGCGCCACGTTCCGCAAGCTGCCTGGCCATGCCGAGAAGCGGAGTAATGCCGATACCTCCGGCAATGAAGACTGCCTGTCGAGCGCTGGACACGGGAAAATTATTTCTAGGCAACGACACCTTGAGCACCACACCTGTACGGAGGTACTTATGGATAAATGCGGACCCGCCCCGACTTTGACGATCGTGAAGCACGCCAAGACGGTAGTGGCCTGAATCCGTCAAAGACGTCATCAATGAATAACTGCGCACCAGCCCGTTGGGCAGGTGCACATCTATATGTGCGCCCGGATCGAATGCCGACAGGCAATCGGAGCCGACAGGCGCGAGATTGATCGACACGATGTTCGGCGTGTGTCGGGTAACACCCGTCACCCGGACGGTCTGCAGGCCAATGCCCATATCTACGTTCCTTGTACAGATCAACAACCGAACGAAGCCCGTTGCATAGCCCCGGGCAGAGCCGTCACGCACCTTGACGCTGACCGGACGACTCCTTTACTTTGTGTGAATAACAAGTACAACCACACTCTGGATTTTCTATGCCGCTCATGGATGAATGTATAGAGCTGCTGAATGCAGCGAACGCGCAAGACTGGTTTAACTCCCTCGTCGTTGCGGCGCGCAAACTTGGATATGGTCAGGTCCTGTACGCCCTGAAATCCAATAAAGAGGCTCCCCATACCGCTGCCGATATCGTGAGTAACTTTCCTTCCGAGTGGCGTCGCCGCTACGATGCTGAAAACTATGCAGCGATCGACCCGACAGTGTCACACAGCCTTTCGTCCTCTTTGCCCGTTCACTGGCATGACACGCTTTACAAAACCCTCACTCAAAGCGAATTCGCCGAAGAAGCGAAAGGTGCAGGCCTCAGTCACGGCATAACCCTTCCCATACACGGGCCACAGGGCCAGGTCGGGATGCTCAGTCTTAGTTGCGATTCCATGCCGGAGGCCGAGTACCGGAGTACGCTTCGTTACAGCACCGGTGCGGCAGCGATACTTCGCGACTATGCCGTGACCAGCGGCAGCCAGTACCTGCTACAACATAACGGCACAAAAAACCCTCACCTGACGGCGAGAGAACTGGAAATCCTTCGCTGGGCCTGCGCAGAAAAAACAACGTGGGAAATCGGAAAAATTCTCGCTATTTCCGAACCCACCGTAGAATTCCACTTCAAGAACATCCGGCGAAAACTAAACGTCACGTCGCGCAGGCTTGCGGTCGCCCGGGCCATACAACTGGACCTCATCGCACCGTAGCACCGGGCATGCACTGACTCGCGCATGCAATAAATCGTTGTCGTCTATGCACCCCGCAAAATAAAGACGAAGCAACACGATGAGGCTGGGCGATCCCCGACCACTGCACTCCAGCCGGCTCGCAGCCGGCTGACTCAGCCCGAACATTCGCCAGAACCCTCCCTGACTCTTGCCCAGCGCCATTCGCCTGGCAACCGCCTGCCGGATTAATCTCTGCTCAGACCCCATTTCAACACCTTCCGTCGATGCCAAAACCATAATCGACCGCTGCAACACCGACTACCTATCAGATTGATAGGCTGATTAATATCCATATCGGATATATAAAAGTGTCTCTTTCCGAGGCGACTTTCATGACCATAGCGATTGATGCAAGAAGCAACTTCGATAGTGTCCGCCTGCAAAAAATGCATGCGCTGCGGGCGAAAGTTTTTCGCGATAAAAAGGAGTGGGACGTCAGCGTTATCTGCGGAATGGAAATCGACGGGTACGATGCCTTGAATCCTTATTACATGATTCTTCAGGACACTGATCGCGAAGAGAGCGTCTCTGGCTGCTGGCGGCTCTTGCCCACCACGGGACCCAACATGCTTGCCGATACATTTCCGGAACTGCTGGCAGGTTCTCCTGCCCCCTGTGCCGACGACACCTGGGAACTGAGCCGGTTCGCGATCTGCCAGCAGAGCGGGCGCCCGTACGGGTTTTCCGACCAGTCTCTGATCGCCATCAGAGCCGTTGTCCATTTTGGCGTCGAACGCGGCCTGAAACGGTTCGTCACCGTCACCACGGTAGGCGTGGAAAAGCTGTTGATTCGGCTGGGCCTGGATATTCAGCGGCTTGGCCCTGCGCAGACTGTCGGCGTGGAACGCGCTGTTGCATTGTCCATCGCGCTTAACCGGAAAACACTGGACGCACTGGCCGAGGAAGAAGATCAGCCCTACCTGTCAAACTGATAGGTTCTCCGAAAAGCGGATTGGTAGATGATCTGCACGTCGCCCTGCACCTGATCACTGCATGCTGGCCAGCGATACCGCGTTACCCCCGATTCACAATAACTACAATTGGACTGTGGAGAAGACACATGGAAACCGTGATTGATTCGCCCAAACGTGACGCCATCGAATTCGCAGGCCCGGAGAGCTGGCCGGCATTCATGACAGCGACTGCGCTTCAGGATTACCTAGGCGCAGAAACCGGGCTGCGGACCGCGCATGAACAAGGTTACAGCCATTGGTACATCGACGGCAGCCTGGAAGGCGAACGCCCGGTCGACTTCACCCCGGCACGTATCGCCGCGCTGAATGAAATGATCGATTCCACCGGGTTGAAGCCGGTCTTTCATGGCAACTTCAAAGCACCGCTGGGCAGCGATGTGGATGCTCTGGCGGCGGCAGCGCTGGATTACGTCAAACAGGAAGTCGATATCTGCGCGGCACTTGGCGGTGCTCCGCTGATCGTTCATGGCGGCGGCGTAGTCGAGCCGCGCCTGGTCAAGGAAGCCCGCGAGAAAGGCCTTGATCGCCTCATCGCGAACCTTCAAGAGCTGGTCGCTTACGGTGAAGCGCGTGGCGTCGAGATATGGCTGGAAAACCTGTGTAACTACACCCGTTTTCATCCCTTCTATTACATTTGCACCACGGAAGATGAAGTCGAGCATGTGCTCAACTCCGTACCCGGCCTGCATATGTTTCTGGACGTCTCTCACGCGTACGTGAATGAAGGTGATCCCCTCTCCTTCTTCTGGAAGTTCACCGATCGGGTGGTAGGCATGTCGTTCAGTGACAACAACGGCGATCGTGATTCACACTTCCCGCTGGGCCGAGGCAATCTCGATTTCACGGGCCTGGTCAATGCTATCCAGTACACCGGCTGGAAAGGCCTGATCGGCTTTGAAACGCGCGGCGGAACCTTGCGCGGCAGCGTCGACTTTCTCAACCAACTCGTAGCGTCTTCCGTTCGATAATCTGGAGCGCTGATGCCGGGTACGCCCCGGCATCAGCGTTGAGGTTCTTATGAGCAACCCATCACCCTCCATACCGTCATCAAGCGGCCAGCGCCTGAACACCCGTAGTTCATTCGCGGACGGCTGCGTGGACTCGCTGCCCGTCTGCCTGACCTTCATGTTCCTGTTTTTCTCGATTGGTGCGGCCTGCCGGGATGCAGGGTTCAACGGGCTTCAGGCGTTGACCATGACATTCACGGTGCATGCTGCGCCATTGCAAGTGTTCATCGCCCAGCACGGCGAAAACCTCACGATCATGTCGATCCTGTTCACTACGCTGGTGGTCAACTTCCGCTTCCTGATCATGTCGTCTGTGCTGACCGAGCATTTCAAAGGTGTGCCACTGTGGAAAGCGCTGCTGTCGGCGCAACTGCTGTCGATCTCCACATTTACCCTGTCCAACGCCAGAAAAGACAAAATCGCCAACGTCTACGACTACTACCTGGGCTGTGGCATCAGCACCCTGACGATCGCGATTATCGCGACTGGACTGGGGTTCTGGATCAGCGGCGAACAGAGCCCTTTCATGCAGTCGGTCATCAGCGTGATTCTGCCTATTCACTTCACCGTGCTGGCTTCGCTGGCCTGGCCAAAACTCAAGCCGCTGATCGCGACGGTTGCAGGCTTCGTCCTGACGCCAATTGTCGGGAGCTACCTGCATGAGTACCAGATTTTCGTCGTCCCTTTCGTGCTGGGCGGCGCTTTGCTGATCTGGGACGAACTGTTTGAGGGCAAAGCAAAATGAATACCTGGACGATTATCCTCATTGCCTCGGTCGCGTCCTATGCACTGCGTGCGCTCCCCATCCTTGTTTTCCACAGGTTTCAGATAGCGTCCGACGGGTTGATCTATCGCTTTCTGAACTATGCGGCGTTCGGGGTCATGGGCGGCATCATTTATTCCGCGTTGCTGGGAGAAACCTATTACAGCAACCTGATGGGGCATTTCACCCATCACACAGTGGTACTCAAGCTGGCAACGCTTTGCCTCGCGGTGTTCATCGCAGCACGGTTCAGAGGCGTATTCAAAACCCTATTCATCTGCCTTGGCTTTTTCATCGCCATGAGCTTTTTTACAGGAGCCTGACGTGATGCTCGACACCTGCCCGCCACTGCCTGACCTCCATGAGTTGCAGGAACGACATGCCCGCTTCTGCCAGCGTTCCGACCCTATCAACATGACGCGTGGTCTGCCGTCACCTGAGCAGATATCTCTTTCGCGAGACTTTCTCAGCCTTCCAGGCAATCACCAGTTTGCATCGTCGGACGGCCAGGACTGGCTTAACTACGGTGGCCTTCAAGGCGTCAAAGAAGTGCGTGACCTGTTCGGCCCGATAATGCTGAATCTCCCTGGGGATCAGATTGCCATCGGTGAGAATTCCAGCCTGGCGCTGATGCATGAGGCCATCGGGCATGCGTGGATCAAAGGTTTTCCCGGTACGTCACCCTGGGGTAAGGCCGACAAGGTTCGTTTCATCTGCCCGGAACCCGGCTACGACCGGCACTTTTCCATCTGCGAGTATTACGGAATAGAGATGATTCCCGTCGCATTGGGCGAACACGGCCCGGACATGGACGAGGTCGAGCGCATTGTCGCAGCGGACCCCGATGTGCGAGGCATGTGGTGTGTGCCCAAGCATGCCAACCCCAATGGAGCGACCTTCAGCGAGGAAGTGGTCAGCCGACTCGCAAGGATGGTGACGGCCGCCGGGGACTTCAAGCTGTTCTGGGACAACGCGTATGCGATCCACGATTTCGATGCGCCGGGCCCGCACGCAGCGGATATTTACCAGGCCTGTGTCCGCAACGGCAACCCTGACCGGCCGATCATGTTTTCGTCGACCTCGAAGATGGTCATTCCGAGTTCCGGCATCGCCATGCTCGGCGGCAGCGTCGAAACCGTTCGCTGGTGGCTGGCATGCCGTCAACATAAAACCATCGGCCCGGACAAGGTCAATCAGGTCAGGCACCTGATGTTCTTTCAGACGGCGGAAAACCTGACTGCGCATATGAAGCGCCATGGCCAGTCCCTTGGCTCGAAGTTCGATAGAGTCCTGCGCACCTTCAGCCGACAACTTGAGGGGGTTCCCGGGGTCAGCTGGTCTACGCCGCGCGGCGGTTATTTCATCTCGCTGCTGGTACCCGAGGGGCTGGCTGGACGCGTCGTGGCCATCGCCGCAGACGCGGGGGTAAAAATGACACCGGCAGGCGCCACTCACTGCCACGGCACAGATAGCACCGGACGCCACCTGCGGATTGCACCCTCCTATCTCAACCTTGCGCAAATCGATCAGGCTGCCGAGGTCATTGCCAACTCGGTACTGCTTGCCTGCGCCGAACAGATGACCAGAAGCTAGCGCTGGAATCGGCTCTGCATCCGTGGCGCGCCAGACAAAGCCTCTGTCTCGCCATCGGTGCAGCAGCAGACAATAAAACGGTGTGGCCTGTCGAGAGACACTGGCGACCTGGAGTATTATGCGAATCTGCTGCCGGCAGGCTCTCATCAGGAGATACTCATCAACATGGACTCATTCATGGACGCTCAGGCCTTACTCGCCCTGACCACAACGTCATTGCCTCTGTCAGCGGAATGCAGCTGCCTGCAACGAGACCTTGCAGGCTGGAGCAGTTGGCCGGTGGGTTACCGGGAGGAAGCGTTCAACAAGCTGGGGACTCTGGCGAAGCACTCCCCTGAAGAAGCGACCATCGATGAATACCACCCCGACGGAACGCTCTACTGGTCTCCCGACGCGCCTATCGCTCCCCGCTTTTATCCCTATAACCAGTCCACTGTCTGGCAGTGCGCCCATTGCCGGCGTATCTACCTGCGTCACAACGATGACGGCGCCTATCACGTCGAGCGGCGGATTCGTCTCGTTCAGCCGTTTCTGATAACGGACGCTGAACATGCACACGATGGTCGGGACGCACACGCCTGACATGAGCGGCGCAGTGCAACCCGCGCGCAGACCGGGCCGCGCAGTCTGATATATTGATGCGCTTCACGTATCAGTCAAACGGTCTCTTGATGCCCATCAATTTCGATCTCAACGACCTCCAGGCGTTTCGGGCCGTGGTCGAAAATGGCAGCTTCCGCAAGGCTGCCGAAACCGTGCAGATCACGCAGCCTGCGCTCAGTCGGCGTATAGAAAAGCTGGAGTCGGCGCTGAATGTGAAGCTGTTCGAGCGCACCACGCGCAAGGTCAGCCTGACCACGGTCGGTCGCGCTTTTCTGCCGCAGGTCGAGCGCATCCTGGACGATCTCGACAGCGCATTGATGACCATCGGCGAGGTTGGCTCGACCCGAATGGGCAACGTCACCATCGCCTGTGTCCCCTCAGCGGCCTATTACTTCATGCCGCAGGTCATCAGTGCTTTCCATGAGCTGTTTCCTAAAATCAGAATCAAGGTGCTGGACGCGAGCGCCAATGAGGTCAACAGCGCGGTTGCGCTGGGTGAAGCGGATTTCGGGGTGAGTTTCAGCGGCAATCTGGCGCCGGAGGTGGACTTTGAACTGCTTCTGCAGGAGCGCTATGTGATGGCCTGCCGCCGCGATCATCCGCTGGCGAGGCACGACAGTGTCAGTTGGGAAGAGATGTATCGCCATGACTACATCGCCCTGGATATCACGTCGGGCAACAGACTGGTACTGGACAAGGCGCTGGCAGCCTCGCGTCCGCCCAGGGAAAGCATCTGCGAAACGCGGCATGTCACGACCATGATAGGGCTTGTGGAAGCCGGGCTTGGCGTGGCGGCAGTGCCCTCGATTGCCATGCCGATGACCGCACACCCGTTTCTGGTGAGCGTGCCATTGGTGGCACCCGAGGTGATCCGTAATGTCGGACTGATCAAGCGCCGCGGGCGAACACTGACACCCGCAGCGCTGGAGCTGGAACGCCTGGTCAGGCAGATGCCGTCTCGATCAGCGCGGGACTGAATCCAGACCCGTCGACTGCACGGTGGCCTGTGCCTTGGGCGATGCCAGGTAGTCGAGTAAGGCCTTGGCCTGTTTCGGATGCTCGGCGTTGACCGGAACACCCGCGGCATAACGCGTGACCGACTGGACGTCTTCCGGGATCTTCGCCACGAAGGTTACGCCCGGAATCGGCAGCAATTCGGCGACCTGCTGAAAGCCCAGTTCGTAATCGCCTGCGGCAACCACTGAGGCAACCGGGATGCGTTCGACCATCTTGCTCTTTGGCGCAAGCTGCTGCTGGATGCCCAGCTTTTTGAACAGCTCTTTCTCGATGTACACGCCACTGGCGCTGTCAGAGTAGGCGACCGATCTGGCTTTCAGCAGCGTGTCTTTCAGCTCGCTGTCGGTGCCGATGGCAGGTTTGGCGGCGCCCTGCTTCACCACCATGCCGATACGCGAGTCTGCCAGCTCGACACGCGATGCCGGGTCTACCTTGCCTTGCTTGATCAGCTCATCCAGCGCGTAGCCGACCATGATCACGACGTCGGCGTGCTCGCCACGGGCCAGCCGGTTTGGAATCGCCTCAGGCGCCTTGCCCATCGACGGCCCGAGAATGGTGTCCAGCGAATCCCCGGACGCCTTGGCGTATTCAGGCCCCAGCAATTTGTAAGCTGCGGTAAAGCCACCCGAGGTCATGACCTTGAGTTCTTCTGCCTGGGCGCCAGCGCTGACTGCGATGCAGCCCAGAAAGAGCAGTGCCAGTTGACGTTTAGGTAAAGATTGCATGTTTGTTTTCCTTGATTAAACAGCCAGTTGCGGGCGAGCTGAGATATGTCGGTAGAGCACCAGTGTCGCGCCCAGCGCGCACATGGCAGCAAATGTCATCCAGTAGGCGGGCGCGGCTTTGTCTCCGGTCAAGTGGATCAACCAGGTGGATATGGCCGGGGTGAAACCACCGAAAACCGCCGTCGCCAGGCTGTAGGCCAGAGAAAACCCGGCAACGCGCACTTCTACCGGCATGATTTCAGTCAGCGCCGGAATCATCGCGCCGTTATACAAACCGTAGAGGCACGAGAACCACAGCAGCACCTCGAGCATGTGACCGAAACTGGGCGCCTGAGCGAGGAATGACAGTGCAGGATAGGCGCTGATAATGGTGAGTAAGGTCATCGCAACCAGCAGTGGCTTGCGCCCGAAACGGTCGCTCAACATGCCGCCTATCGGCAGCCAGATAAAATTGGACACGCCGACCAGCAGGGTCACCAGAAGCGCGTCGGCGGTACTCAGGTTCAGCACGGTCTTGCCGAAGGTGGGTGCATAAATGGTGATCAGGTAGAACGTGGTGGTGGTCATCGCAACCATCAGCATCCCGGCAATCACCACGCGCCAGTTCTGCAACAGGGTCGCGAAGACCTCACGCATGCTTGGGCGGTGCTTGCGGGTGGCGAACTCTTCGGTTTCCTGCAGGCTGCGGCGCAACAGGAAAATGAACGGGATGATAAGGCAACCGATGGCGAATGGAATTCTCCAGCCCCAGTCAGCCACAGCCGCAGGTGCCATCCACTGGTTAAGGGCGTAACCCAGCGCAGCGGCAACCACAATCGCCACCTGCTGACTGCCGGATTGCCAACTGGTGTAGAACCCCTTGCGACCCGGCGTGGCCATTTCAGCCAGATACACCGACACTCCGCCCAGTTCGGCCCCGGCGGAGAAACCTTGCAGCAACCGGCCGATCAACACCAAGGCCGGTGCCCAGAGACCGATGCTTGCGTAGCCTGGCACCAGAACAATCAACAACGTACCGCTGGCCATGATCGACAAGGTCACGATCAGCCCTTTGCGCCGACCCACGTCATCAATGTAGGCACCCAGAATCACCGCACCCAATGGACGCATGAGAAAGCCCGCACCGAAGACGGCAAACGTCATCATCAGTGAGGCAAATTCGCTCGTCGCAGGAAAAAAGGCAGCAGCGATTTGAGTTGCGTAGAAACCAAACAGGAAGAAATCGAATTGTTCGAGGAAGTTGCCGGATGTAACGCGGAATACCGCTCCGGCCCTGGAACGGGCAGACGCAACGGGTTGAGGGGATGAGCCGTTCATGATTGTTCTCCAGCGATCTTATTAGAGTGCTTGTCAGCGCTTGTGATCGAGGAGTCTGCCGGACACACCTTGAAACGATAAGTGCTATCTTTTCATCTATTGATGTTTAAACGTTATCAATCAGAACGAGCGACATCGAATGTCGTGCCGCGAGAGGCGTGTAACGCGGAATGTCACGAGCTGCCTGCCAACACGCATTGGCACGATAGTCTTAGCCTATGGAATCAGCGTGAATGGCATTTTCGCCAGACTTACACACTCGCCCGTGAATTCTTTATCATTGCGCATGTTTTGTTGGCAGAGCCACTCATGAAATTCGCCATCTCGCTTTTTTCCGCCGCACATGCGCCCTCCTCGCGGCGTGCCTTGCTGTTCGCGAAAGCAGTGCTTGCGGGCGGGCATGAAATTGTCCGGTTGTTTTTTTATCAGGACGGCGTTCACAGCGCGTCGGCCAACGTCGTGACACCCCAGGACGAACAGGACCTGGCGCAGCAATGGCGTGAGTTCATCGTCGAGCACAGTCTGGACGGTGTGGTGTGCATTGCCGCTGCGTTGCGGCGTGGCGTGCTGGATGCTCAAGAAGCCGAACGCTATCAGCGGCCAGCCGCGAATCTGCTTGCGCCGTGGGAATTGTCCGGGCTGGGCCAGTTGCACGACGCCGTGCAATCCGCTGACCGTCTGATCTGCTTTGGAGGGCCGTGAGATGTCCCGCTCATTATTGATTGTCAGCCGCCAGTCGCCGTGGTCCGGTCCCGGTGCCCGAGAGGCGCTGGACATAGTGCTGGCAGGCGGCGCGTTCGACTTGCCGGTCGGCCTGCTGTTTCTGGACGACGGTGTTTTTCAGTTGTCATCACAGCAGGCTCCAGACGCCCTGCAACAGAAAGACCTGACCGCAAACCTGAAAGCGTTGTCGATGTTCGGCGTTGAAGACCTGTATGCCTGTGGGCAAAGCCTGGCTGAACGTGGCATTGCTGCCAGTACAGTGGGCGAAGAAATCACTCAGCTGGCCGCACGGTCCGAGTTGTCGGCACTGTTGGACCGCTACGATGAGGTGATTACCATCTGATGGCTACCTTGCACGTTCTATCTCACTCGCCCTTCACCGACACCCGGCTAGACAGCTGCCTGCGCCTGCTGGGCAGCAGCGACGGTGTGTTGTTGTGTGGCGACGCCACTTACGCGTTAACAGCGGCCAGCGTCCCATTGCAGAACCTGCAAACCCTGATCGGCTCATCGCAGCTGTTCGTCCTCGATGAGGACGTCAAGGCGCGCAATCTGCAGCTTCCCGCAGGGGTAGGCAGCATTGACTACCCGGCATTCGTGGAACTGGCGTTGCGCTTCGACAAGGTCAATACCTGGTTATGAAACAGTTGATCATTGACGGACGCACCCTCGAACTGGACAAGGACGGATTTCTCCAGGACCTCAACGACTGGTCAATGGACGTTGCGCATGCCTTGTCTGCCGAGGAAGGTATCGTCCTGAGCGCCGAGCACATTGAAATCCTCTGGTTACTGCGCGATTTCTACGCCGAGTTTCAGCTCTCGCCCGCCACTCGGCCATTGATCAAATACACCGCATTGAAGCTGGGCGTGGAAAAAGGCAATAGCCTGCACCTCAACCGCCTGTTCAACGGCACCCCTGCCAAACTTGCCGCCAAGCTGGCGGGCCTGCCAAAGCCGACCAATTGCATATGAACGACTACGCACCGCTGCTGACCGACACGCCGGAAGAACACCCCTTCGCCCCCTTCGTCCGCATCCTTGGCAAAGGTAAACGTGGCGCACGCAACCTGACTCGCGAGGAAGCGCGCGAGGCCATGGGCATGCTGCTTGACGAAAAGGTCGAGGACACTCAGCTCGGCGCGTTCCTGATGTTGCTGCGTCACAAAGAAGAAAGCCCCGAGGAGCTGGCAGGGTTCACGGAAGCACTGCGCGAACGCCTGAACGCCCCGGCCCTGCACGTGGACATCGACTGGCCGACTTACGCTGGCAAAAAGCGCCACCTGCCGTGGTTCTTGCTGGCGGCCAAGTGCCTGGCACAGAACGGCGTGAAGATCCTTCTGCACGGCGGTGGCGCGCATACCGCAGGACGCCTGTACACCGAACAGTTGCTGGGTGTGCTGGATATCCCGCTGTGCCGTAACTGGGCAGCGGTCGAAAGCGCGCTCGGGCAGGGAAACCTGGCGTTTATCCCGCTCGCCGACTGGGCGCCACAGCTGCAACGCATGATCGACCTGCGCAACATCCTGGGCCTGCGCTCTCCCATTCATTCGCTGGCGCGCATTCTCAATCCGCTGCAAGCGCGCTGCGGCCTTCAGAGCATCTTTCATCCGGGCTACCAGAGCGTACACCGCGATGCCAGCAGCCTGCTGGGCGACAACGTCATTGTGGTCAAGGGTGATGGCGGCGAGATCGAGATCAACCCCGACACCATCAGCCATCTGTATGGCACGACGGGTGGGCAGCCCTGGGACGAGGAATGGCCAGCGCTTTCACCGCGTCGGCACGTCAAGCCGGCCACCCTTGATCCGCAGCAATTGCTGGCCTTGTGGCGCGGCGAGATCGAGGACAGTTATCCGCAACTGGCGTTGATTTCAACCATGGCGCTTGCCTTGCGTGGCCTGGGCGTCGCTCGCGAGGAGGCTTTCCAGCAAGCTCAAACATTCTGGGATCGCCGCGACAAGACCTTATGATCTATCGGCTGTGGCGATAACCAGCGTCCATAATCTTGCGCTTTTCAGATCGAACCGACGCGCCTGAACTGACCTCCAAGTTCTATCACTCAGCAACGGGAGTCGAACATGGGCCTTCTGGTCGAAGGACGCTGGCAAGACCAGTGGTACGAAAGCAGCAAAGACGGTGCATTCCAACGCGAGAGCGCCCAGCGTCGCAACTGGGTCACCGTCGACGGGCAGCCTGGGCCATCCGGCGAAGGTGGCTTTACTGCTGAAGCAGGTCGCTACCACCTTTACGTGTCGCTGGCGTGCCCGTGGGCGCACCGCACGCTGATCCTGCGCAAACTGAAAGGCCTGGAAAATCTGATCGATGTTTCAGTGGTCAGTTACCTGATGCTGGAAAACGGCTGGACTTTCGATCAGCAGAGAGGCTCCAGCGGTGATGCACTCGATGGGTTGCAGTACCTTCACCAACGCTATACCGCAGATGACCCTAAATACACTGGGCGCGTAACGGTGCCGGTGCTGTGGGACAAGCAACAGAAACGGATCGTCAGCAATGAATCAGCGGAAATCATCCGCATGTTCAACTCTGCTTTCAACGAACTGACCGCCAACACCCTGGATTTCTATCCCCAGGCGTTAACACCGAGCATTGACGAGCTCAACGAGCAGATTTACCCGAACATCAACAATGGCGTGTATCGCGCGGGCTTTGCGACCTCGCAAGGCGCTTACGAAGCAGCATTCGACGATGTATTTACCGAGCTGGGCGCGCTGGAAAAGCTCTTGGGAGAGAAGCGCTACCTGACCGGCGAACACCTGACCGAGGCCGATATACGCTTGTTCACCAGCATCGTGCGCTTTGATGCGGTTTATTACAGCCACTTCAAATGCAACCTGCGGCGTATTGCAGACTATCCGAACCTGAGCAACTGGCTGCGCGAGTTGTACCAATGGCCGGGCGTCGCCGAGACCGTGGACTTCGAGCACATCAAAGGTCACTACTACGGCAGCCATCGCACCATCAACCCGAACGGAATCATCCCCAAGGGGCCAGCGCTTGATCTGCACGCGGCTCACGACCGTGAGCGCCTGTCCGGCAAAGGCGTCTGGAAGCGGTAATCTGTTTGTTTGCAACGAAGATGGATAGCCCGAGCGGGCTATCCGTTTTCAACCTCAGAGCGTTGCCTGAGCGCCTTCGAACCACGCCAGCTTTTCGCGCAACTTGACCACTTCACCGATGATCACCAGCGTCGGGGCGCGCACCTCATGCTCGGCGACCATTTGCGGCAGGTTGGCCAAGGTGCCAGTGAACACCCGCTGATTGACAGTCGTGCCCTGCTGAACCAGCGCCGCAGGCGTATCAGCAGAGCGACCGTGTTTGATCAGCTGTTCACAGATGACCGGCAGACCGATCAGCCCCATGTAAAACACCAGTGTCTGAGCAGGGGCTACCAGGTCGGACCAAGGCAGGTCAGTCGTGCCATTTTTCAGGTGGCCCGTGATGAAACGCACGGACTGTGCATGATCGCGGTGTGTCAGCGGGATGCCCGCGTAGGCTGCACAGCCACTGGCAGCGGTGATGCCCGGAACGACCTGGAACGGGATACCGTGTGCCGCCAGTTCTTCGATTTCCTCGCCACCACGGCCAAAGATAAACGGGTCGCCGCCTTTCAGGCGCACCACCCGCTTGCCCTGTTTGGCCAGCGCAACCAGTTGCTGGTTGATCTGTTCCTGAGGAACCGCATGTTCCGCACGTCGCTTGCCGACATAGACACGCTCGGCATCGCGACGGCACAGATCAAGAATCGTCGGCGCAACCAGACGGTCGTAGAGCACCACATCCGCTTGCTGCATCAGGCGCAGCGCGCGGAAGGTCAACAGATCAGGATCACCCGGACCGGCGCCCACCAGATAAACCTCTCCGGTTTCCGCAGGCGGCTCGCCTGCGATCTTGGCGATCAGCATGCGCTCGGCCTCTGCGCCCTGCCCGGCCAGTTGGCGATCGGCGATGGCCCCCTGAAAAACTTCTTCCCAGAACGCCCGACGCTGCTGCACGTTCGGAAACAGGCCTTTGACCTGATTGCGAAAACGAGCGGCCAGCCCGGCGAGCTGACCGTAAGAGGACGGAATCCAGGTTTCCAGCTTGGCACGGATCAGGCGCGCCAGCACCGGCGCATCGCCGCCACTGGAGACAGCAATGACCAAGGGCGAGCGGTCGACGATCGCCGGAAAGATCACCGTACACAGCGCAGGCGCATCCACCACGTTGACCGGCACACAGCGCAGCCTGGCATCGTGGGAAACCTGCGCGTTGAGCGGTTCGTCATCTGTTGCAGCAATGATCAGCACGCAACCGTCCAGATCACTCTCGCTGTAACCGCGCAAAATCAGCTCGCCACCGCTTTGAACGACCAGCTCGCGCAACTGGGTTTCGATTTCCGGCGCGACCACCCGCAGCACAGCACCCGCGTCAGCGATCAGGCGGGATTTGCGCAGGGCGATTTCACCACCGCCGACCACCAGCACGCGGCTGCCACGCAGGTTATGGAACAGCGGCAGGAATTCCATTTAACCAATGACCTCAAGGCCGCCCATGTACGGTTTGAGCACTTCCGGCACGCGAATCGAACCATCCGCCTGCTGATAGTTTTCCAGCACAGCAACGAGTGTACGACCCACCGCCAGCCCCGAACCGTTAAGGGTATGGACCAGTTCCGGCTTGCCGGTTTCCGGGTTGCGCCAGCGTGCTTGCATGCGACGCGCCTGAAAATCGCCGCAGTTGGAACACGAGGAGATTTCCCGGTACTTGTCCTGGCTCGGGATCCACACTTCCAGATCGTAGGTCTTCACTGCACTGAAACCCATGTCGCCGGTGCACAGCGCCAGCGTACGGTAAGGCAGCTCGAGCAATTGCAGAACCCGCTCGGCGTTGCCGGTCAGCGATTCCAGGGCGGCCATGGACTCATCAGGTGCAACGATCTGGACCATCTCGACCTTGTCGAACTGGTGCTGGCGAATCATGCCGCGGGTATCACGACCCGAGGCACCGGCCTCACTGCGGAAGCACGGTGTGTGCGCCACGAACTTGAGCGGCAGCTGTTTGGCATCAAGGATTTCACCCGACACAATATTGGTCAGCGACACTTCGGCAGTCGGAATCAGGTACAGGTCCGCCTCACCTTCGCGGGAAATCTTGAACAGATCCTCTTCGAACTTGGGCAACTGACCGGTGCCTTGCAGTGCAGGCGCCTGAACCAGGTACGGCGTGTAGGTTTCTTCGTAGCCGTGCTCGTTGATGTGCAGATTGATCATGAATTGCGCCAACGCACGGTGCAGGCGCGCGATCGGGCCACGTAACAGCGCGAAACGTGCACCGGACAGCTTGGCGGCGGTCTCGAAATCCAGCCAGCCGAATTTTTCGCCCAGCGCAACGTGGTCCTTGACCTCGAAATCGAACGCGGTCGGCGTGCCCCAGCGGCGAACTTCGACGTTGCCTTCTTCGTCGGCACCCACCGGCACGGACTCGTGCGGCAGGTTCGGGATGCTCAGCACCAGCGCGTCCAGTTCAGCCTGAATCGAGTCCAGCTCAACCTTGCCTTCGCTCAGTTCGTTACCCATGCGCTCGACGTCTGCCATCAACGGTGCGATGTCTTCGCCGCGCTGCTTGGCCTGACCGATGGACTTGGACCGGGCATTACGTTCGGCCTGTAACTGCTCGGTGCGGGTCTGCACCACCTTGCGCTGGGCTTCCAGCGCTTCAATACGGGCCACATCCAGCGTAAAGCCACGGGAAGCCAGGCGATCCGCTACGTCCTGAAGTTGAGTACGTAACAGTTTGGAATCGAGCATATCGTTCTCTCGTCTATCAAAGTCTGGTCAGGGACAGGCCAACCCAGGTCGCGAGCAGCCCGCCGAATACACTGATGCCTGCATAGCCCAGCGCCAGCGGCAATTGCCCGCTTTCCAGCAGGCGTAGCGTATCCAGTGAAAAAGATGAAAAGGTCGTGAGACCCCCTACAAAGCCGACGATCAGTCCGGCACGAATTTCGATGGGTACTTCCGGACGAAGCAGAAACAGACCGTACAGCACACCGATGATCAGGCAGCCGACGATATTGACGGCCAGCGTCGCGGCATAGAAATGGCGAGGCCAGTTGGCCATGACCCATGTGCCGGCAGCGAAGCGCAATAATGTACCAGCGATCCCGGCAATCGACACCGCAAGAATGGTTTGAAACATCACTTTCTCCGTTTGCGGGGGCTGGCATCGTCCAGTGCAGTCAAATGCCTGAGCTTTTCACCGATTTTCAGCTCCAGGCCACGCGGCACGGGCTGGTAATACTGACGCGGCTCCAGTTCGTCCGGGAAATAGTCCTCGCCTGCGGCGTAGGCTTCCGGCTCGTCGTGAGCGTAACGATATTCTTCGCCATAACCGAGCTGCTTCATCAACTTGGTCGGCGCATTGCGCAGGTGCAGCGGAACCTCGAGCGAGCCATGTTCACCCGCTTCGCGCATCGCCGCCTTGAATGCCATGTACACCGCATTGCTTTTAGGCGCGCAGGCCAGATAGACAATCGCCTGCGCCACCGCCAGCTCACCTTCCGGGCTGCCCAGACGCTCTTGCACATCCCAGGCGGACATGCACAGCGGCAACGCACGTGGATCGGCGTTGCCGATATCTTCGCTGGCCATGCGCACCACACGGCGGGCCAGATACAGCGGGTCGCAACCACCGTCGATCATTCGGGCAAACCAGTACAGCGCAGCATCGGGGTTTGAGCCCCGAATAGACTTGTGCAACGCCGAGATCTGGTCATAGAACGCCTCGCCGCCCTTGTCGAACCGGCGTCGGCTGTCACCCAGCAGGCTCTGCAGCAACTCGACATCAATCTCGCTGCCATCCTCGGCAAGATCGGAGGCGTTCTCCAGCAGGTTGAGCATGCGACGGCCATCGCCATCAGCGGCGGACATGAGAATCGCAAAGCCTTCGTCACTCAGGGTCAGCTTGCGCTGGCCCAGGCCCCGGTCTTCAGTCAAGGCGCGATTGACCAGCTTGCGCAGGGCCGCTTCGTCCAGGCTCTTGAGCACATAGACGCGCGCACGTGAGAGCAGCGCGTTGTTGAGTTCGAACGAAGGGTTCTCGGTGGTGGCACCGATGAAAATCAATGTGCCGTCTTCAACGTAGGGTAGAAATGCATCCTGCTGCGACTTGTTGAAACGGTGTACTTCATCGACGAACAGAATCGTGCGCTTGCCGTACTGTCCGGCCTGCTGCTTGGCAACTTCAACCGCCTGACGAATTTCCTTGACCCCGGCCAGCACCGCCGAGACAGTCTCGAAATGCGCGTCCGAAACCTTGGCCAGCAGCCTCGCCAGGGTGGTCTTGCCCACACCCGGAGGCCCCCAGAAAATCATCGAGTGCAAGGCACCCTGCTCAAGCGCCTCACGCAAAGGCTTGCCATGCGCAAGCACATGCTCCTGCCCGACATACTCATCCAGATTGGTGGCACGCAGGCGTGCAGCCAGAGGCTGAGCGATCGGTTCGCGGCTGAACAGGTCCATGGTCGGAATTAAACCCTTTTACTCTTGAATGACATCAGCGCCCTTTGGCACGTCGAACTTGAACTTGCTCGCCGGGATCGGCTCGTTGGCCTTGACCCCGGTGAACAGAATATTGGTGCGCTGACCCACGCTGTCGATCAACTGCATGTCATTGATCACGCCATTGCGAAACGACAGACGCAGGCTGTCGAACAGCGTGTCCTTGGTTTTGGGCTTGAGCACGAAATCGATCACGCCGCCCGCTTCTTTCGCTGTGATATCGAAACTTTCGCTGATCTTCGACACGTCACCGGACAGCAGCAGTGCCGGAGTCTGGGTCAGGCGCTGATCGAGCTTCTTGATGGTGACCTGCTCCAAGTCAGGGTCCCACAAGGAAACCTTCTTGCCGTCGGAGACCATCAGCTGTTCTTGCGGAGCATCGGTGTGCCAGTTGAACAGGCCAGGGCGCTGCAAGGCCATTTCACCTGCTGTTTCCTGCAATTGCGTACCGCCACCATCAAGGGTCAGCTGCGAGAAGCGTGCAGTCAGCGTCTGGGATTTTTCCAGCAGTTGGGTCAGACGTGCCACGTCCTTGCTGTCAGCGTGGGCGGATATCGCGGAAAACGTCAGTGCGGTGGCCAACAGCATGCGGAAAAGGCGCATGGGATTCCTCATTGTGTCGAAGATGATGCGGCAGCGCTTGTATACGCTGCCGCGACAATCCTGGGGTGGTACAACTCAGTCGCGCATAGGCGCCGGCGCGATGACTTCGCGCGAGCCATTGGTGTTCATCGATGTCACGACGCCGGCCATTTCCATCGCCTCGATCATGCGTGCAGCGCGGTTGTAACCGATCTTGAGCTTGCGCTGAACCGCAGAAATAGAAGCACGACGGCTTTCAAGCACGAACTTCACAGCTTCATCGTAAAGGGCGTCGCTCTCGCTATCGTCGCCGCCTTCGCCACTGCCGCCGTCAAAGCCGCTACCGGCCTCTTCCACGCCCGCGAGAATATCGTCGTTGTATTCCGGGGAGCCGCGCAGTTTCCACGCTTCCACGACACGATGCACTTCTTCGTCGGAAACGAACGCACCGTGGACACGAATGGGCAGACTGGTGCCGGGCGGCATGTACAACATGTCACCGTGGCCCAGCAGTTGCTCGGCGCCGCCCTGATCGATGATGGTTCGGGAGTCGATCTTGCTGGAGACCTGAAACGCCATTCGCGTCGGAATGTTGGCCTTGATCAGACCGGTAATCACATCCACCGACGGACGCTGGGTCGCCAGGATCAGGTGAATACCTGCGGCACGGGCCTTCTGGGCGATACGGGCGATGAGCTCTTCGACCTTTTTGCCGACGATCATCATCATGTCGGCAAACTCATCCACCACCACCACGATGGTCGGCAACTTGGTCAGCAGCGGTGCTTCGTCGTGAATGCTCTCGCGCTTGTACAGCGGATCGGCCAGTGGCTCGCCAGCGTCCTGAGCATCCTTGACCTTCTGGTTGAAACCGGAAAGGTTACGCACGCCCATTTTCGCCATCAGCTTGTAACGGCGTTCCATCTCGGCGACGCTCCAGCGCAAGGCGTTGGCGGCGTCTTTCATGTCGGTCACGACCGGACAGAGCAAATGCGGAATGCCTTCGTAGATTGAGAGCTCAAGCATTTTCGGGTCGATCATGATCAGTTTGGCGTCTTCCGGGCCGGACTTGAACAGGATCGACAGGATCATGGCGTTGACACCCACCGACTTACCGGAACCGGTCGTACCGGCCACCAGCAAGTGCGGCATTTTCGCCAGATCGGTGATAACCGGTTTGCCGCCGATATCGTGGCCCAGAGCCAGCGTCACAGGTGACTTGGCGTTATCGTATTCAGGCGTCGACAGCACTTCGGAGAAGCGCACGATCTGCCGGTCTTCATTGGGAATCTCGATACCGACGGTGGTCTTGCCGGGGATGACTTCGACTACCCGGACGCTGGTCACCGCGAGCGAGCGCGCAAGGTCCTTGGCCAGGTTGGAAATGCGACTGACCTTGACGCCTGCAGCAGGCTGAATTTCGTAACGGGTGATGACCGGGCCCGGGTGGATGGAGTCCACCGAGACTTCGACACCAAACTCCTTGAGCTTGATTTCCAGCAGATGACCGACCGCGGCCAGCGATTCCGGCGAGTAATTGAGCTGTTTCTTTTCCGCCGGATCGAGAATCGAGATCGGCGGCAGCGTGCCTTCGACCGCGCTGTCGACGAACAACGGCGCCTGTTTTTCCTTTTGCACGCGCTTGCTGGGCTCGGCAGGCTTGGCCGGGGCTGGCGCGATGACCGCAGGCACGTGCTTTTCACGCTCGGTCATGTGCTTGCTCAGCGACTCTTCGCGCTCGATCAGACGCTCGCGGGCCTTGGCCTGCTCGCGGCGATCCGGGGCAACGGGTGCTACCACATCGTTGACCCGCATATCGACCTCGCGCAATTGCGCAACCATCTGCTTGCGCTCGGCACGGGCAGTCCACCAACGGTTGGCAGCGCCTTGAAACAGCTCGAACAGGTCCAGCGTGATCTTGCCGGTGATGTCCATCACCTTGAACCATGACAGGTCGGTAAACACTGTCAGGCCAAACAGAAACAGGGCGATGAACAGCAAGGTGCTGCCCTGGATATTCAGGGCCTTCTTGGCCAGATCACCCAGTACTTCGCCCAGCACACCGCCCGCAGACCCGGGAAAGCCTGCCGAAAAATGGAAATGGATATGCGCCAGTGCGGCACCGGCGAGTATCAGGAACACCAGCCCGATCAGGCGCCAGGAGAACAGCCAGCCGCTCCACTGCCAGGGCTCATGGCGGTGACGAAACACTTGCCAGGCCTTGATCGCCAGCAGCAACGGGAATATGTAGGCGAAATAACCGAGCACCATGAACAGAATGTCGGCACAGAACGCGCCAGCACGCCCGGCAGCATTTTGAACCTGCGCGGCATTGCTGCTGGTATGGCTCCAGCCGGGATCGCTCTGATCGTAGGTCAACAAAGCCATCATCAGATACAGGCACAGGGCGCCAAAGGCGATCAGGGCCCCTTCCTTGAGCCTGTAGTGCAGTTGCTGTCGCCAGAGCGGAACAGCGCTGGGTGCTGGGGTGGATTTCTTCAAAACGCTTTATTTCCTGCGCTGTAGCGCGAACATCTCGTTGATTGACCAGAAACGGCTGTCGGACTGCACTGCCTGCTCCCGACTGAAAAAAGCAGACAGAACCTGCAAGACATGCAAGACAGACGCTTGAATGATAACGCCCGACGCGAGCATTGTACGGCTTTACGCGCGCGGGGGTCTGTACGAAAACTCGTCAGATCGATCTGCAACCACTGAAATATCGGGCTAGCCTTGGTGTTCATCGATAACGCTCAATTTGAGCATGCATTCCGTTTTGTGACAAAGGCTTATGATGTGATTTTATCAACTGCCCGCAACTTCAAATGCGTCGACCGGGCGATGGTGGGCGCACCCTACCGCACGCTTCGGGTGCGCGCCATAATGGCAACCCACTGTGACCACGCTTGCCGCACAGAGTTGCACTTGCAGGCACTGAGTGCCCTCCCCTTCCGAAAAGTCGTGATGCCATGCTGACCTGGTTACAACGCAACAGTCTTGATTTCCCACCCCTGGAGAAGGCGCTTCGTGAACCCGACGGGTTACTCGCGGCAGGCGGGGATCTGTCTGCAGATCGCCTGATCCAGGCCTATCGTCATGGCTGCTTTCCTTGGTTTCAGGATGGCCAACCCATTCTCTGGTGGTCACCCGACCCGCGCACGGTACTGTTTCCCGACGAGCTGCACGTTTCACGCAGCCTCGCCAAACTCCTGCGCCAGGCTCGCTATACAGTGACCTTCGATCAGGATTTTGCTCGCGTAATCGAAGCCTGCGCTGCGCCGCGCAGCTATGCTGACGGCACCTGGATTACCGACTCGATGCAGAGCGCTTATCTGGAGCTGCACCAACGCGGCCATGCGCACAGTGTCGAGGTCTGGGATCAAGGCGAGCTGGTCGGAGGTTTATACGGCCTGGCAATGGGTCAGTTGTTCTTCGGTGAATCCATGTTCAGCCGCGCCGACAACGCTTCCAAATTCGGTTTTGCCACACTGGTCGAACGCCTTACAGCCTGGGGCTTCGTACTGATCGATTGCCAAATGCCCACTCAACACCTGCACAGCTTCGGTGCCCGCCCGATTCCCCGCCAGACGTTTGCCGATTATCTCGCGCAATACCTGGACCGGCCGACCGATGCCGACTGGTTACCTAGGCGAGTTTGAAAGGCTGGCATACACTCATGGCTATGGACTCACCAACAAAGGGGGGCGACGATGACAGAGCTGGCCAGGCTTAAGTTTTATGCCACCCAACCCCACACGTGCAGTTACCTGCCCGAAGAGCAGGCGACGACGCTGTTCCTGGACCCCAGCCAGCCAATGGATGTTCAGGTCTATGCCGACCTGTCCGACATGGGCTTTCGTCGTAGCGGCGACCATCTTTATCGCCCTCACTGCCAGAATTGCAGTGCCTGTGTGCCTGCGCGCATTCCGGTCAACCTGTTTGTGCCTGACAGACAGCAAAAACGCATCCTGAAACGCAATGCTGACCTTCAGGTCAGCAGCGCAAAGCCGGTCTTCACCCAGGAATACTTCGACCTTTATCAGCGCTATATCGAACAACGCCACGCCGATGGCGACATGTTTCCGCCCAGTCGCGAGCAGTTTTCGACATTTCTGGTGCGCGACCTGCCCTTCTCACGTTTCTATGAATTTCGCCTTGATCAGCGTCTGGTGGCAGTGGCGGTTACCGACCTGCTGCCGAATGGGCTTTCTGCGGTCTACACCTTCTACGAACCTGAGGAAGAGCGCCGCAGTCTGGGCCGCTACGCCATTCTGTGGCAAATCGCCGAAGCTGCCCGGCTTCAGCTGCAAGCGGTCTATCTGGGTTACTGGATAAAGAACTGCAAAAAGATGAATTACAAGACTCAATATCGCCCCATCGAACTGCTCACTAATCAAAGATGGGTCACTCTGTACTGAACCCCTTGGCTTAAACATGTTTTTTCGGGCACAATGCACGCCGCTTTTGCCTGGCGCCACTTGCACCGGGCCACTCATTTGTATACCGAGGGCTTTACTGCATGTCGAAAGAAGACAGCTTCGAAATGGAAGGCACTGTCGTCGACACCCTGCCCAACACCATGTTTCGTGTGGAGTTGGAAAACGGGCACGTCGTAACCGCGCATATCTCCGGCAAGATGCGCAAGAATTACATCCGTATTCTGACCGGCGACAAAGTGCGTGTAGAACTGACGCCCTATGACCTGAGCAAAGGGCGCATTACCTACCGCGCCCGTTAATCAGTCATTGACGAAAACGCCCGGCATAAGCCGGGCGTTTTTGTTTGTCTGCCTGATGAGTTTTCCTCGATGACCTTGCCCGCATCAATCAACGATGCGGGCAAGGCTTCGAATGTCAGGCCATTTCTGCCGTGGTCTCGAAATCAAAGGTGATTTCGCCATCCTTGATGTCGATGTGCACCACACCGCCGTGCTCGGACAATTCGCCAAACAGGATCTCT
Organism: Pseudomonas syringae; assembly: GCF_023278085.1. Taxonomy (NCBI): domain Bacteria; kingdom Pseudomonadati; phylum Pseudomonadota; class Gammaproteobacteria; order Pseudomonadales; family Pseudomonadaceae; genus Pseudomonas; species Pseudomonas syringae. The sequence goes on from NZ_CP066265.1 coordinate 3,133,306, forward strand.
TCAGCCAGCGGCCGTTTGATCTTGTCCTGAATCAGGCGAGCCATTGGCCTGGCGCCCATTGCCGCGTCGTAACCGCCCTGCGCCAGCCAGCTTCTTGCCGCCTCGGACACTTCGAGCAGTACGCGCTTGTCTTCCAGTTGGGCCTGAAGCTCGGTAAGGAACTTGTCGACCACACTCTTGATGACTTCGTGGCTGAGACGACCAAACTGAATGATGGTGTCCAGACGGTTGCGGAACTCCGGCGTAAAGCTCTTCTTGATGACTTCCATTGCATCAGACGAGTGGTCCTGATGCGTGAAGCCGATTGAAGCCCGCGCAGCCGATTCGGCACCGGCGTTGGTCGTCATGATGACGATCACGTTGCGGAAATCCGCCTTGCGCCCGTTGTTATCGGTGAGCGTACCGTGGTCCATCACCTGCAACAGCAGGTTGAAGACTTCCGGGTGCGCCTTCTCGATTTCATCGAGCAGCAGCACGCAATGAGGCTGGCGAGTGATGGCCTCGGTCAGCAAACCGCCCTGATCGAAACCGACGTAGCCCGGAGGCGCGCCGATCAGACGGGACACGGTATGCCGCTCCATGTACTCCGACATGTCGAAACGGATCAGCTCTACACCCAGCGCCTTGGCCAGCTGACGAGCCGCTTCCGTCTTGCCGACACCCGTAGGACCGGCAAACAGGAACGAACCGACCGGCTTGTCAGGCGACTTGAGGCCTGCACGCGACAGTTTGATGGCAGTCGACAACGAATCGATCGCCGCATCCTGACCGAACACGGTGAGCTTGAGATCGCGCTCCAGGTTACGCAGCAGCTCCTTGTCGGAACTGTTAACGTGTTTTGGAGGAATACGCGCGATCTTGGCAACGATGTCTTCAACCTGCGGCACATCGATGCGCTTGACGCGCTTCTCGACCGGCTGCAAGCGCTGGTAGGCACCCGCCTCGTCAATCACGTCGATGGCCTTGTCGGGCATGTGACGATCATTGATGTAGCGCGAGGCCAGCTCGGCCGCTGCGCGCAGTGCCTCATCACTGTATTCGATGCTGTGATGCTGCTCGAAACGGCTTTTCAGGCCGCGCAGTATGCCAATGGTGTCTTCAACCGAAGGCTCGGAGACATCGACTTTCTGGAAGCGACGCGCCAAGGCGCGATCCTTCTCGAAAATCCCGCGAAATTCCTGAAACGTGGTCGAACCGATGCAGCGAATATCGCCAGAGGAAAGCAACGGCTTGAGCAGGTTCGATGCATCCATCACGCCGCCGGAAGCTGCACCGGCGCCAATGATCGTGTGAATCTCGTCGATGAACAGGATCGCCTGAGGCCGCTTGCGCAGTTCATTGAGCAACGCTTTGAAACGCTTCTCGAAATCGCCACGGTATTTCGTCCCGGCCAGCAAGGCACCGAGATCAAGCGAGTAGACCACGCTGTTGGCAAGCAGATCAGGGACCTGATTGTCGACGATGCGCTTGGCCAGACCTTCGGCAATGGCCGTTTTACCGACCCCTGCCTCGCCGACCAGCAACGGATTGTTCTTGCGACGACGGGCCAGAATCTGCGCAACGCGCTCGACTTCGCTTTCGCGGCCGACCAGCGGATCGATGCGCCCCTGACGCGCCAATTCGTTCAGATTGCTGGCATAGGCATCCAGTGGATTGCCTGAGGAAGATGCTTCACCGCCCTCGTCATCCTGCATATCCTGCTCACCTTCAGAAGAGTGTTCGCCGTGCCCCGGAACCTTGGAGATACCGTGGGCAATGTAGTTGACGACATCAATCCGGGCCACACTCTGCTGCTTGAGCAGAAATACGGCCTGGCTTTCCTGCTCACTGAAAATCGCAACCAGCACGTTGGCGCCGGTCACTTCACGCTTGCCGGAGCTCTGCACATGGAAGACGGCACGTTGTAGCACGCGCTGAAAGCCCAGCGTTGGCTGGGTCTCGCGATCCTCGTCATGAACGGGGATCAGCGGAGTGGTGGAGTCGATGAACTCCTGCAGATCATGCTTGAGTTTATCGAGGTTTGCGCCGCAGGCACGCAAGACAGTGGCTGCAGCTTCATTGTCCAATAGAGCCAGCAGGAGATGTTCGACCGTCATGAACTCATGACGCTTCGAACGTGCCTCCTTGAAGGCAAGATTGAGGGTGACTTCGAGTTCACGGTTCAACATAGCTTCACCTCATACCCAAGTGGTCGGCGTTTAACCGTCCTTCTCGATCTCACAGAGTAGCGGATGCTGGCTCTCCCTGGCGTATTGATTGACCTGCATTGCCTTGGTCTCGGCGATGTCGCGGGTAAACAATCCGCAGACTGCCCGTCCCTCTGTATGGACGGCCAGCATGACCTTGGTGGCCAGCTCACGATTCAGGTTAAAAAACACCTCGAGTACTTCTACGACGAAATCCATCGGGGTGTAGTCATCATTGAACAAAACCACCTTGTACATCGGTGGCGCCTGCAGGGTCGGTTTGGCATCCTGCACCGCGATGCCTGCCGAGTCGTCCTCGTGTGACTGCGGACCATCCTGATTGAATGTTAGTCGAATCTTGCTAAATGCATGCATGGAAAGAAACGTTCGTGTGAGGGCGGATTGAGCAATTAGTCACGGTCTGGCCGGTTTTCAAATGGAATGCCGCATGACCTTGACTATCAGCTAAACGGTGTTACAAACAATAGAGTCCACATTGGGTAAAAAGGGTCCGCGCAGTCAACCTAAATTTTTTGGGTTGGCGGGCTGAAGTGGATGATACTCCTGACGGAGTCCTTTGCAGAGGGAGATGGTAATGATCGAAGGAAAAGTCAAGTGGTTCAACAATGCAAAAGGATTTGGATTCATAAATGCTGACGGCAAGCATGACGAAGACTTGTTCGCTCATTTTTCAGCAATCCAGATGGACGGCTACAAAACGCTCAGAGCTGGCCAGAATGTCAACTTTGATATCCTTCAAGGTCCAAAAGGGCTGCACGCTGTGAATATCAGGGCATCGGAGGTCAAAAAAGAAGATGCGGCAAAGGGCACGCATTCCGCACAGCACCACGAACACGTTCACGCAGATGCCTGACACTTGTCAGCGTAATTCTCTGTAACGTGACAGCGGCCGCCGGATCACGCCGGACAGCTGGCTTGCCAGAAGCACGCAATGAGCGTGTGCCGGACATACAAGGAGACAGAAAATTGCACCTCCTGTTATCCGTCACGACTCCACAGGGTGTCGAATTAGCGGTTATTGCACCGCTGATGCCCCGTCTGCAATAGCGCCCGACTCGGCCACCACTCACCGATCTGCGCGGCAGCCCCCATCCCTCCCCCGTTGAATTACCTTGCCTCCCGGCCATCAAACCCATCGTAAATGCCTGCCTGAATGCCTGATCCGCAAAGCTGATCGTTCGACCAACGGCGGATATTCATTTTTTGATAGCTCGCATAGCATTAATGCCTGGCGCCAATGGTTTGATATACTCGCGCCGTGACCGCAGAGTCATCAAGGCTGACCCGTCTCATTTCTGACCCTCGGCCTTCCTTATGCGTCGGGCCGCTACCTGACCCGACAGCTTGACGCTCGACTGATGCACCCAACATCACCGCGAATAAACCTCGACCTGGCTCATGGCCGAACCGTGGGCAGACGCGCATAGACTGCGCGTATCGAGATTTTGTGCATGCTCAGCAAAAGAGAGTTAATACGAATGTCCAACCGCTCGAAGATCATCTACACCTTCACCGACGAAGCTCCGGCCCTCGCCACCTACTCCCTGCTGCCTGTCATCGAAGCTTTCACGGCAACCTCCGATATCGACGTGGAAACACGCGACATCTCTCTGGCGGGCCGTGTTCTTTCCAGCTTCCCGGAGTTGCTTGCCGACAAAAAAGTGCCGGATCATCTCGCCGAGCTGGGCAAACTGGCTACCACGCCGGAAGCCAACATCATCAAGCTGCCCAACATCAGCGCCTCGGTCCCGCAATTGAAAGCGACCATCAAGGAGCTTCAGAATCAGGGCTACAACATTCCTGACTACCCTGAGAACCCTGCCACTGATGCGGAAAAAGAAACCCGCGCCCGCTATGACAAGACCAAGGGCAGCGCTGTAAACCCGGTGCTGCGTGAAGGCAACTCCGATCGCCGCGCGCCGTTGTCGGTCAAGAATTACGCCCGCAAGCACCCGCACAAGATGGGCGCCTGGTCCGCCGACTCGAAAGCGCACGTTGCGCACATGAGCAATGGCGATTTCTACGGCAGCGAAAAAGCCGCCCAGATCGAAGCTGACAACACCGTCAAGATCGAACTGGTCGCCCAGGACGGCACTACCACCGTCCTGAAAGAAAAAACCGCCGTCAAGGCCGGTGAGATCGTCGATTGCTCGGTGATGAGCGCCAAGGCACTGCGCAGCTTCATCGCTGCTGAAATCGAAGACGCCCGCAAGCAAGGCGTGCTGTTCTCGGTGCACCTGAAAGCCACCATGATGAAGATCTCCGATCCGATCATGTTCGGCCAGATCGTCGACGAGTTCTACAAAGACGCGTTGACCAAGCACGCTGATACGTTGAAACAGATCGGCTTCAGCCTGAACAACGGCATTGGCGACCTGTACGAGCGCATTGGCGTTCTGCCAGCGGAAAAACAGGCGGAAATCAAGGCTGACATCGAGGCGGTCTACGCCGTCCGTCCGCAACTGGCGATGGTCAACTCCGACAAGGGCATCACCAACCTGCACGTACCAAGCGACGTGATCGTCGACGCATCGATGCCGGCCATGATCCGTGACTCCGGCAAAATGTGGGGCACAGACGGTCAGTTGCACGATGCCAAGGCCGTCATCCCGGACCGTTGCTACGCCACTATTTATCAAGCCGTCATCGAAGACTGCAAGAAAAACGGCGCTTTCGATCCGACCACCATGGGCAGCGTGCCAAACGTCGGCCTGATGGCTCAGAAAGCTGAAGAGTACGGGTCCCACGACAAGACCTTCCATATCCAGAGCAACGGCGTGGTTCGCGTGACCGACAGCCAGGGCAACCTGCTGATGGAACAGAACGTCGAAGCGGGCGATATCTGGCGCATGTGCCAGGCCAAGGACGCGCCGATTCAGGACTGGGTGAAACTGGCCGTCAACCGCGCTCGCGCCAGCAACACACCAGCGATTTTCTGGCTGGATGCGTCTCGCGCCCATGACAGCGTGATGATCGAGAAAGTCCGCAAGTACCTGGGCGATCACGACACCTCGGGCCTGGACATCCAGATCCTGTCGCCGGTCGACGCCATGAAACTGACCCTGGAGCGCACGCGCGCCGGCAAGGACACCATCTCGGTGACCGGTAACGTGCTGCGCGACTACCTCACCGACCTGTTCCCGATCATGGAACTGGGCACCAGCGCGAAGATGCTGTCGATCGTTCCGCTGATGAACGGTGGCGGCCTGTTCGAAACCGGCGCTGGCGGTTCGGCGCCGAAGCATGTTCAGCAGTTCGTCGAAGAGAACTTCCTGCGCTGGGATTCGCTGGGCGAGTTCCTCGCCCTGGCGGCCTCGCTGGAGCATCTGGGCAACGCTTATAACAACCCGAAAGCATTGGTTCTTTCCAAGACACTCGACCAGGCCACTGGCGAGTTCCTGGATCGCAACAAGTCACCTTCGCGCAAGGTCGGCGGTATCGACAATCGTGGCAGCCATTTCTACCTGACCCTGTTCTGGGCACAGGCACTGGCCGCGCAGAATGACGACGCAGCCCTCAAGGCGCAGTTCACACCACTGGCCAAAACCCTGACCGACAACGAGGAAAAAATCGTTGCCGAGCTGAACGCTGTTCAGGGCAAGCCAGTGGACATCGGCGGCTACTACTTCCCTAACCCGGAAGTGACCAGCAAAGCCATGCGCCCAAGCGCGACATTCAACGCAGCCATCGCCGCGTTGTAAGAGGCAAACCGAAGCGGCGCACTAATAATGCGCTGCCTCGTAAAAAATCCCCGGCCTGGTGCCGGGGATTTTTGTATGCGCGGAAAAATTTCAGTTACAAGCCTGGATCCAGGCGCTCGACAAATACCCCATGAAGCACCTGACGCAAAGCTTCTAGCCTTTCAGCGTGCGCGAAAGAAACTCACGAATGTACTCGGCGACTTCCGGCGCATGTGTTTCGAGCGCGAAGTGGCCGGCGTCCAGAAGATGCACCTCGGCAGCTGGAACGTCCTTGCGGAACGCCTGCGCGCCCGGTGGTATGAACGCCGGATCGTGCTTGCCCCAGACCGCCAGCACGGGTGGCTGGTACTTGCGCAGGTATGCCTGGAACGAGGGGTACGCGGCCACGTTGGTGCGGTAATCCAGAATCAGGTCCAGCTGGATTTCTTCTGCGCCCGGCCGTGCCATGTACAGGATGTCCAGGTTGTAGCCGTCGGGCGACAGTTTTTCAGGATCGGCCCCCGTACCGTACTGCCAGTCACGGATGGTTTCCGGTGATAACGAGGCACGACACGCTTCGCGATTGGCCGCTGAAGGTTCGCGCCAGTAGGCCTGCCAAGGGCCCCATTGATCACTGAACCCTTCCAGATAGGCGTTGCCATTCTGACTGATGATGGCAGTGACCTTTTCCGGGTTCGCGGCTGCAAGTCGAAAGCCGGTCGGCGCACCGTAATCAAATACGTATAACGCATACTTCTTGAGCCCCAACGCCTCGGTAAATCCCTCAACCACTTTGTAGAGGTTTTCGAAGCTGTAATCGAACTGCCCGCGCGGTGGCGCCTTAGTGTTGCCGAAACCGGGCAGATCGGGGGCAATCAGGCGGTAGTGACTCGCCAACAATGGCATCAGATCGCGAAACATGTGGCTGGAACTCGGGAAGCCATGCAGCAACAGGAGCACCGGCGCATCCTTGGGGCCGACTTCGCGATAGAACACCTCCACATCGCCCACTTTTCGAGTGTGATACGTCACGCGAAAGTCCTGATCAGAATTCATGGTATTTCCCCTGGAAGCAGGTTTCTGGCTGGAAGAAGCGGCACTTGCCAACGAAGCACCAAGTGCAGAAGCCGCACCTAACGCAGACGCTTGTAAAACCTTGCGCCGACTGACGCCATGCACAGCGTTTTCAGCGTTGGGCGGATCGAAGCTATTCATAAGAGAACCCGACTGGATGAATTGACCTCAAGCCTAATTGTTGCGCTACTCATGCAGAATCACCATAAAACTCAATTCACCCTTTCAATTTCTGAAATACTGGAAAAATTCCGAAAAGTCAGGGCGCGCAGGCGAGATATGGACCGTATTCAGGAGATGACACTTTTTGCCGCACTGGCCGAGCACACCAGCTTTGCCGGGGTAGCCCGCCACGCCGGTTTGTCGACCGCCACGGTGACTCGGGCAGTTGCCAGCCTGGAGCGCCGCCTGGGGATCCTGTTGGTCGTGCGCACCACACGTAACATGCGGCTCACCGAAGCAGGTCAACGCTTCGCCGTTGATTGCCGCCGGCTGATTGCTGACCTTGACGAGGCTGAAAACGCGGCTGGCGGATTGCACGCACGTCCAGCCGGCCTGCTGACGGTAACCGCACCGCAGATGTTCGGCGCGCTGCATGTCGTGCCTGTATTGACGAGCTTTCTCGAACAATTCCCGTCGGTCGATGTACGCGCCATCCTTGTCGACCGGGTTGTGTCCATGCTCGATGAAGGTGTCGACGTGGCAATCAGAATCGGCAGCCTGCCCGACTCATCCCTTATCGCGATACCGACAGGCAGCGTGCGGCGCATGGTGTGCGCGTCTCCTGCCTACCTGGCAGAGCACGGCGTCCCGCAACATCCTGATGACCTGCGGCAACACTCCACGGTCTCGACCACCACCTTTGAACGTCCGCCCCAGTGGCTTTTCCGGGTTGATCACGAAGAGTATTCGGTGGACGTTGGCTCCAGACTCAGCCTGACGTCCTATCAGGCGGCCATCAGCGCAGCGTTGCAGGGCTGGGGGCTGACCCAGGTGCCGTTTTACCAGATACGCGAGCACTTGCAGGACGGCAGGCTTGAATGCGTTCTGGACACGTTTGAAATCGCACCAGAGCCGGTTCACGTCGTTTACCTGGAAGGCCGCCGTGGCTCCTCCAAGGTGCGTGCCTTTGTAGACTTCTGCGTCAGCGCCCTGAGACACGATCTGCAGTTTGAACAAAAATAGCGCACAGGGCTTTTCCGCGCTGTCTGTTACGGTTGACCGACTCCCGTTTTTTCACACTCAAAGAGACCCTTCTCATGACCTGGCAAGCCCACGTTACCGTCGCCACCATCGTCGAAGATCAAGGCCGCTTTCTTTTCGTCGAGGAAATGAAAGGCGGTCGTACCGTGCTCAATCAACCCGCCGGGCATCTCGACCCGAACGAAAGCCTGCAACGTGCAGCCGTCCGGGAAACCCTCGAAGAAACCGGTTGGGACGTCGAACTGACCAGCGTGACAGGTATTTATCTGTACACCGCGCCCAGTAACGGCGTGACTTACCAGCGCATCTGCTTCGCCGCCAAAGCTGTGCGACACAACCCGGACTACGTGCTGGATGACGGTATCGTCGGCCCTGTCTGGCTGACGCGCGACGAACTGCTGGCAGAACAGCCACGCTGGCGCAGTGAGCTGGTCATGCGCTGCCTGGACGATTACCTGAATGCCGAACACTTCAGTCTCGATCTGCTGCGCGACAAGGCGTGAGACTCAACGCCTTCAGCCTGTTAGAATCGCGTCCTTTTACAGGTCAGCCGTTGAATCCCCATGCGTGATCCAGCCCCCTCGAACTCAGAAATGAAGCGCGTCATAGTCGGCATGTCCGGCGGCGTGGACTCTTCCGTTTCCGCCGTACTGCTCATGGAGCAGGGTTATCAGGTGGAAGGCTTGTTCATGAAGAACTGGGAAGAAGACGACGGGACGGAATACTGCACCGCCCGCGAAGACCTGGCAGATGCCCAGGCCGTGTGCGACAAGATCGGCATCAAGCTGCACACCGCCAACTTCGCGGCCGAGTACTGGGACAATGTGTTCGAACACTTTCTCGAAGAGTACAAGGCCGGGCGCACCCCTAACCCGGACATCCTGTGCAACCGGGAAATCAAGTTCAAGGCCTTTCTCGACTACGCCCTGATGCTGGGTGCAGATTTGATCGCCACCGGCCATTACGTGCGCCGCCGTGACATCGACGGTCGCACCGAACTGCTCAAAGGCCTGGACCCGAACAAGGACCAGAGCTATTTCCTGCATGCCGTGGGCGGCGAGCAGATCGCCCGCACGCTGTTCCCGGTCGGCGAACTGGAAAAACCCGAAGTCCGCGCGATTGCCGAAAAGCACGGGCTGGCAACGGCCAAGAAGAAGGATTCCACCGGTATCTGCTTCATTGGCGAGCGGCGCTTCACCGATTTCCTGCGTCAGTACCTGCCAGCCCAGCCCGGCGAGATCAAGACCACTGAAGGTGAAGTGATCGGTCGCCACAGCGGCCTGATGTATCACACCATCGGCCAGCGTCAGGGGCTGGGGATCGGCGGCCTCAAGGACGCCAGCGACGACCCGTGGTACGTGCTGGTCAAGGACTTGCAGAACAACGAGCTGATCGTCGGCCAGGGCAATGACCATCCGTGGTTGTTTTCCAGCGCACTGGTCAGTTCGGAAATCTATTGGGTCAACCCGATCGATCTGAGCAGCCCGCGCAGGCTCACCGCAAAAGTCCGTTATCGCCAGGGCGACCAGCCATGCACGCTGGAAAAGACCGCCGAGGGTTACCGGGCCCTGTTTGATGATCCACAGCGCGCTGTCACGCCCGGCCAGTCTGTCGTGTTCTACGATGGCGAAATCTGTCTGGGTGGCGGCGTGATCGAAGTTGCCGAACCCTGGACCAGCAAGGACAAGCGTTGATGACCCCGATTCAGGAACAATTGGTGGCTCTGGGTGCTGTATTCCAGGCTGCCGTGCTGGTCGACCGGATCGCCAAGACCGGCCAGATCAGCGAGGCGGCACTGAGCTGCATGCTGGGCAGTGTGCTGGTGGTCGACCCGAAGGATACGCTGGACGTCTACGGCGGCGATGACCTCAATCTGCACGAGGGCTATCGCGCCATGGCCAGCGCTCTGGAACGCGATCCGGCCACGCTGCAACGCGAACCGTTGCGCTACGCCCTGTCGATGCTCGGCCTTGAACGCCAGTTGGCAAAGCGCGACGACATGCTGGAAATCATCGGCAAGCGCATTCCGGTCATTCAATCGCAGGTCGAGCATTTCGGCGTGGCCCACGAAAACGTGATTGCCGCGACTGGCGCGCTGTATCAGGACACCCTGAGCACCCTGCGCCAGCGCATTCAGGTGCAAGGCGACATGCGCAACCTGCAGCAACCCAACAACGCGTCGAAGATCCGCGCCATCCTGCTGGCAGGCATCCGCTCTGCCCGGCTGTGGCGACAAGTTGGCGGGCACCGCTGGCAACTGGTCTTCAACCGTCGCAAGTTACTGAAAGAACTGTATCCATTGCTGCACGGCTGATCCGCCGCGCACCAATGTTCCTCACCACCACAGGCACAGCGCCGTCTACGCTGGTCGGCGGGCTCCGGTCCGGCCGACTTTTCATGTATGATACGCGCCCCTTTTCGTGCCCGACTGTCCGAGAGCATCCCATGCAGCTTTCTTCGCTCACCGCGGTTTCCCCTGTTGATGGCCGCTACGCCGGCAAAACCCAGGCCTTGCGCCCGATTTTCAGCGAATACGGCCTGATCCGTTTCCGCGTGATGGTTGAGGTCCGCTGGCTCCAGCGTCTGGCGGCGCATCCGCAGATTACTGAAGTCCCGGCTTTCTCCGCGCAAGCCAACGCCATCCTCAACACCCTGGCTGAAGACTTCTCCGTGGAGCACGCCGAGCGCGTCAAGGAAATCGAGCGCACCACCAACCACGATGTCAAGGCGGTGGAGTATCTGCTCAAGGAACAGGCTGCCAAGCTGCCTGAACTGGACAAGGTCAGCGAATTCATTCACTTCGCCTGCACCAGCGAGGACATCAACAACCTGTCCCACGCCCTGATGCTGCGCGAAGGCCGCGATACGGTGATGCTGCCGCTGATGCGCCAGATCGCCGACGCCATCCGCGAACTGGCGATTCGTTTCGCCGACGTGCCCATGCTGTCGCGCACCCACGGCCAGCCAGCCTCCCCGACCACACTGGGCAAGGAACTGGCAAACGTCGTCTATCGCCTGGAGCGCCAGATCAGCCAGGTCGCTGCCGTGCCACTGCTGGGCAAGATCAACGGCGCAGTCGGCAACTACAACGCGCACCTCTCCGCGTATGCCGACATCGACTGGGAAGCCAACGCACGCGCGTTCATCGAAGACGAACTGGGTCTGGGCTTCAACCCTTACACCACGCAGATCGAACCGCACGACTATATTGCCGAGCTGTTCGATGCAGTCGCTCGCTTCAACACCATCCTGATCGACTTCGATCGTGATATCTGGGGTTACATCTCCCTGGGCTATTTCAAGCAGCGCACCATCGCTGGCGAAATCGGCTCGTCGACCATGCCGCACAAGGTCAACCCGATCGACTTCGAAAACTCTGAAGGCAACCTGGGTATCGCCAACGCACTGTTCCAGCATCTGGCCAGCAAACTGCCTGTTTCTCGCTGGCAGCGCGACCTGACCGACTCTACCGTGCTGCGCAACCTGGGCGTCGGTTTCGCTCACAGCGTCATTGCCTACGAAGCCAGCCTCAAGGGCATCAGCAAGCTGGAACTGAACGAGCAACGTATCGCCGCTGACCTGGATGCCTGTTGGGAAGTACTGGCCGAGCCGATCCAGACCGTAATGCGTCGTTACAACATCGAAAACCCGTACGAAAAACTGAAAGAGCTGACCCGCGGCAAGGGCATCAGCCCGGAAGCGTTGCAGACTTTCATCGACGGACTGGAGATGCCTGCTGAAGCGAAGGCTGAACTGAAGAAGCTTACGCCTGCCAATTACATCGGCAACGCGGCCGCTCAGGCCAAGCGCATCTGACACGCAAAAACATTGCACACGCCCGGCTGTGCCGGGCGTTTTCATTTCAAGGGCTTACACATGAATCCTGATATTCCTCTTCAACTTCTGGGCGGCATCAGCGCGCGCGTTTTCATGCGCGACTACTGGCAGAAAAAACCGCTGCTGATCCGTCAGGCACTGCCGGACTTCCAAAGCCCGATCGATGCCGACGAACTTGCCGGTCTGGCCCTGGAAGAAGAAGTCGAGTCGCGTCTGGTCATCGAAAACGGCGAGCGCCCGTGGGAACTGCGTCGCGGTCCTTTCGCCGAAGACGAGTTCAGCAAGCTGCCTGAACGTGACTGGACCCTGCTGGTGCAGGCGGTCGACCAGTTCGTCCCGGAAGTCAGCGAGCTGCTGGAAAACTTCCGTTTCCTGCCGAGCTGGCGCATCGACGACGTGATGATCAGCTACGCAGCGCCGGGTGGCAGCGTTGGCCCGCATTTCGACAACTATGACGTGTTCCTGCTCCAGGGCCACGGCAAACGTCACTGGCAGATCGGCCAGATGTGCGACGCCGAAAGCCCGCTGCTGGAGCATGCCGATTTGCGCATTCTTGCCGGCTTTGAAAAGACCGAGGAATGGACCCTGGAGCCGGGCGACATGCTCTACCTGCCGCCGCGACTGGCCCATTGCGGCGTTGCCGTGGATGACTGCCTGACCTACTCGGTCGGCTTTCGGGCACCCGGTGCGGCGGAAGTGCTCACTCATTTCACCGATTTCCTCGCCCAGTTCATTACCGATGAAGAGCGCTACACTGATGCCGACGCACAACCGGCCAGCGATCCTCATCAGATCCAGCGTGACGCCCTTGATCGCCTGAAAGCCTTGCTCGCAGAGCACATGAGCGACGAGCGCCTGCTGCTGACCTGGTTTGGCCAGTTCATGACCGAACCGCGTTACCCGGAACTGGTCACCGGACCGGAGCTGGGCGAAGAGGAATTGCTCGACAGCCTCGAACAAGGCGCCGTACTGATTCGCAACCCGGCCGCCCGACTGGCCTGGTCCGAGGTTGATGACGATCTGCTGCTGTTTGCCAGCGGCCAGAGCCGCCTGTTACCCGGCAGCCTGCGTGAACTGCTCAAACTGATCTGTGCGGCAGACGCGCTGCACAGTGAAAACCTCGGCCAATGGTTGGCCGATGATGAGGGTCGCAATCTGCTTTGCGAACTCGTAAAACAAGGAAGCCTGGGATTTGCCGATGAATAAAATCACTGTATCTGTCGCACAATGGCAGAAGAACAATGCTGATATCCGGCGTATACGCGACTCGGTGTTCATCGCTGAGCAGTCGGTGCCACCGGAGCTGGAGTGGGACGCCGAAGACGCAGATGCTGTGCATTTTCTGGCCCGTGAAGGTGACTATGCAGTGGGTACTGCGCGCCTGTTGGCGGACGGTGAAATCGGTCGCCTCTCGGTGCTCAAGGACTGGCGAGGCCTCAAGGTCGGTGAAGCCTTGCTGAGCGCCGTCATCGATGAAGCTGAAAAACGCGGGCTCGAACCACTGAAACTCAGCGCTCAGGTACAAGCTGTCGATTTCTACCAGCGTTTCGGTTTCGTGGTCACCAGCAAAGAGTTTCTTGAAGCCGGTCTGCCACATGTCGATATGCTTCGACAGGTGTAACGGACTTGAATATGTAGGCGTTTTCAAGAGCACTACATAATTGACGCCCTGCCCTTTGCAGGCTGGTATCACTGATGCCGGACTGAAAAAGGCAGGGCGTTTTTACGTCCAGCCATTCAGCTAGTGTCTATGGCGGCCGACACAGTGGCACACTCATGCTTTACGCGCCCATCGCGGAGAATGAACATGGTTATACGCATCCTGCTTACCTCGCTGCTCATTGCATTCAGTGCCAGCGCACTGGCGGCGACCGAAGTGGTCCCGCTCAACTACCGCACCAGCGCCGACCTGCTGCCGGTGGCCAAATCGTTTTTAGGGGCCGATGGCACCGTCAGCGCCTATGGCAACCAGCTGATCGTCAACGCCGAGTCGCGCAAGATCGAAGAACTTCGCGCCCTGATCTCACAATTGGACACTGCACCAAAACGCCTGCTGATCAGCGTTGACACCAGCGATACTGCCACCCGCAGCAGCAATGGCTCGCAGGTCATCGAATACGGCACTACCAGTCGCGACGGCGGCGTGCAGCAGGTACAGACCAGCGAAGGCACGCCGGCGCTGATTCAGGTTGGGCAGAGCGTTCCGCTGACCTCTTCTTCGACTGATTCCTACGGCTACTCGCAGAACAACACCGAATACCGCAACGTGACTCAGGGTTTTTACGTCACCGCCAGCGTGACCGGCGATACCGTTCACCTGAGCATCAGCACCAACCATGATCGCATGAGTCAGGAACGGCCTGACGCTATCAAAGTGCAGAGCACCGACAGCCAGGTCAGCGGTCGACTGGGCGAATGGATCACCCTGGCGAGCAATAGCGACCAATCCGTCGCCGATCAGCAAGGCATCGCGCAACGCTATTCGACGCAGGGTCGCAACGACATGGTTTTACGCGTAAAGGTTGAAACGCTCGAATAACGTGGGCTGGCGCGAAAGCCAATACCTGTGGGCCTTTTAGTGACTATCCGGTCTCACCCCACAAATATGTAGTGAATTTAAAAAGTCACTACAAAACGTTTGACGCCCTTCCAGACCCCGAGGCATGATTGCCTCGCTCCCGCTGTTCAGAGGCTGCATGACAGGCTTTTGAATCGTCACCTTCTGTGCAGCGAGCAGCCATTCACAGTGCCGTTACGCAAGGCATTTGGCGGAGCAGGACTTTAATCGAGACCTACTTCCTGGGGTTTATAAAATGGCACTGACACGCGAACAACAAATAGCGGCTCTCGAAAAAGACTGGGCTGAAAATCCGCGCTGGAAAAACGTGACCCGTACTTATTCCGCAGCTGATGTGGTCCGCTTGCGTGGCTCGGTTCAACCCGAACATACCTTTGCAAGACTGGGTGCCGACAAGCTGTGGAATCTGGTGACCCAAGGTGCCAAACCTTCATTTCGCCCCGACAAGGATTTCGTCAACTGCATGGGTGCGTTGACTGGCGGTCAGGCCGTTCAGCAGGTCAAAGCCGGCATCCAGGCCATCTACCTGTCCGGCTGGCAGGTCGCAGCCGACAATAACTCGGCCGAGTCGATGTATCCGGATCAGTCGCTGTACCCGGTCGACTCGGTGCCCACCGTGGTCAAACGCATCAATAACTCGTTCCGCCGTGCCGATCAGATCCAGTGGAAAGCCGGTAAAACGCCGGGCGATGAAGGTTATATCGACTACTTCGCGCCCATCGTCGCCGACGCAGAAGCAGGCTTTGGTGGCGTGCTCAATGCCTACGAGCTGATGAAAAGCATGATCGAAGCAGGTGCCGCAGGCGTTCACTTCGAAGATCAACTGGCATCGGTGAAGAAATGCGGGCACATGGGCGGCAAAGTGTTAGTGCCGACTCAGGAAGCCGTACAGAAGCTGGTGGCTGCGCGTCTCGCCGCTGACGTTGCCGGTGTGCCGACAATCATTCTGGCGCGCACCGACGCCAACGCCGCAGATCTGCTGACCTCCGACTGCGACCCTTACGATAAGCCGTTCGTGACCGGCCAGCGCACTCATGAAGGGTTCTACAAGGTTCGCGCCGGCCTGGATCAGGCCATTTCACGCGGCCTGGCTTACGCGCCCTATGCCGATCTGATCTGGTGCGAAACCGCGAAACCTGATCTCGACGAAGCACGCCGCTTTGCCGAAGCGATCAAGAAGGAGTACCCGGATCAGTTGCTGTCGTACAACTGCTCGCCCTCTTTCAACTGGAAGAAAAACCTGGACGACGCGACCATCGCCAAATTCCAGCGTGAACTCTCGGCCATGGGTTACAAGCATCAGTTCATCACCCTGGCGGGTATCCACAACATGTGGCACAGCATGTTCAACCTGGCGCATGACTACGCGCGCAATGACATGACCGCCTACGTCAAATTGCAGGAACAGGAGTTCGCCGACGCTGCCAAGGGCTACACCTTCGTGGCCCACCAGCAGGAAGTGGGCACTGGCTACTTCGATGACATGACCACCGTGATTCAGGGCGGCGTGTCTTCGGTGACTGCGCTGACTGGCTCGACCGAGGAGGAGCAGTTCCACTAAGCCGCTTTACGCAGAGCGAAAGACAGACCGTCCGTAAGGGCGGTCTTTTTTTTGCGTCGGATTTTGCCTGTATTGATCCCGGACAAAGGGCGACGCCGTTCAAAGTGCTACAAAGCTGTTCTTTATAGAAGCAATCGGCCTAACCCGGCGTTGACTTTCCTGGCAGCGAGTATAAAAGGCGTTTAAATGATATTAGTTATCATTCAAATTACCTTTCATTCCTTTTCACCTTAGCCAGACATAATTAAACAAAAGACTTCTAATGCCCGCCTGGCAAGCCCTCCAGGCACTTTGCGGGGCTTTCCATGATTGATTAAGTGAATAAATTTGATGTAGAAAATTTACTTGCCAACTGTTTGCACATAAAATCAATCCGTTGACCGCACTGCGACATTTCGTCACTGCCTCGACTCTTTATCAAGCACAGAGACCTTTGCTCTCTAACAAGGACTGCCAGCATGCCCGAATCGACAGGTCTGATTGCCCACAACTGGGGCTTCGCCATTTTCCTTTTGGGTGTAGTAGGCCTTTGCGCCTTCATGCTCGGCCTCTCCAGCCTGCTCGGAAGCAAGGCCTGGGGCCGCAGCAAGAACGAACCGTTCGAGTCCGGCATGCTGCCTACCGGCAGTGCGCGCCTGCGACTCTCCGCCAAATTCTATCTGGTCGCGATGCTGTTCGTGATCTTTGACATCGAAGCCCTCTTTCTCTTTGCCTGGTCTGTGTCCGTCCGCGAAAGCGGCTGGACCGGATTCGTCGAAGCTCTCGTTTTCATAGCAATTCTGTTGGCAGGTCTTGTCTACCTATGGCGGGTTGGAGCACTTGACTGGGCTCCTGAAGGTCGCCGTAATCGGCAAGCGAAGCTGAAACAATGAGGCTTTGGCGATGCAATATAATCTCACCAGGATCGACCCGGATGCTCCTAACGAGCAGTACCCCATCGGCAAACGGGAAACTGTTTCCGATCCGTTAGAAGACCAAGTCCACAAAAACATCTACATGGGCAAGCTGGAAGACGTGCTGAATGGCGCGGTCAACTGGGGACGCAAGAACTCCCTGTGGCCGTACAATTTCGGTTTGTCATGCTGCTATGTAGAGATGACCACTGCCTTTACGGCTCCCCACGACATCGCCCGCTTCGGCGCCGAGGTTATCCGTGCATCGCCGCGTCAGGCGGACTTCATGGTAATCGCCGGTACGCCGTTCCTGAAGATGGCTCCTATCATTCAGCGTCTGTACGAACAGATGCTCGAACCGAAATGGGTCATCTCGATGGGCGCCTGTGCCAACTCCGGTGGCATGTACGACATCTATTCCGTTGTTCAAGGCGTGGACAAGTTCCTCCCCGTGGATGTTTACGTGCCCGGCTGCCCGCCCCGCCCCGAAGCATTCCTGCAAGGCCTGATGCTGCTGCAGGAGTCCATCGGACAGGAGCGTCGCCCGCTTTCCTGGGTCGTCGGCGATCAAGGCGTGTACCGCGCCGACATGCCGTCGCAAAAGGAACAGCGTCGTGAACAGCGTATCCAGGTCACCAACCTGCGCAGCCCCGACGAAGTCTGATCCAGCCCGTTCTTCTTATAAAAAAGACAGGAACCGGGGTTGATTCTGTACGTTGACCGAAGTGATTGAGACCTATGACTGCAGACAACGCTCTGTACATCCCGCCTTACAAGGCTGACGACCAAGATGTCGTCGTTGAACTGAACAACCGTTTTGGCGCCGAGGCGTTCACTGCCCAGTCGACACGCACCGGCATGCCTGTGCTGTGGGTCGACCGCGCCAGACTGGTTGAAATACTGACGTTCCTGCGTCAGGTGCCCAAGCCGTATTCGATGCTCTATGACCTGCATGGTGTCGACGAGCGCCTGCGTACCCATCGCCGCGATCTGCCTGCCGCCGATTTCACGGTGTTCTACCACCTGCTGTCGGTAGAACGTAACAGCGACGTCATGATCAAGGTAGCGCTGTCAGAACGTGACCTGAGCGTGCCGACCATTACCGGTATCTGGCCCAATGCCAACTGGTACGAGCGTGAAGTGTGGGACATGTTCGGGATCGACTTCCCGGGCCATCCGCACCTGACCCGGATCATGATGCCGCCGACCTGGGAAGGTCACCCGCTGCGCAAGGACTTCCCGGCCCGCGCAACAGAATTCGACCCGTACAGCCTGACCCTGGCCAAGCAGCAACTGGAAGAAGAAGCAGCACGCTTCGATCCGGAAGCCTGGGGCATGAAGCGCTCCGGCAAGAACGAAGACTACATGTTCCTCAACCTGGGCCCGAACCACCCTTCGGCTCACGGCGCATTCCGTATCATTCTGCAACTGGACGGCGAAGAAATCGTCGACTGCGTTCCGGACATCGGCTACCACCACCGTGGTGCC
Organism: Pseudomonas syringae; assembly: GCF_023278085.1. NCBI lineage: Bacteria > Pseudomonadati > Pseudomonadota > Gammaproteobacteria > Pseudomonadales > Pseudomonadaceae > Pseudomonas > Pseudomonas syringae. The sequence continues at coordinate 3,151,827 of NZ_CP066265.1, forward strand.
GAGAAAATGGGCGAACGCCAGTCCTGGCACAGCTACATTCCCTACACCGACCGTATCGATTACCTCGGCGGGGTGATGAACAACCTGCCGTACGTGCTTTCGGTCGAGAAGCTGGCGGGCATTACCGTACCGGACCGCGTCAACGTGATTCGCATCATGATGGCCGAGTTCTTCCGCATCACCAGCCATCTGCTGTTCCTGGGGACCTATATCCAGGACGTGGGGGCCATGACGCCGGTGTTCTTCACCTTCACTGACCGTCAGAAAGCCTACACCGTGATTGAAGCCATCACTGGCTTCCGTCTGCACCCGGCCTGGTATCGGATTGGCGGGGTTGCCCACGACCTGCCACGCGGCTGGGAAAAACTGGTCAAGGATTTCGTCGACTGGCTGCCGAAGCGGCTCGACGAATACAACAAGGCCGCCCTGCAGAACAGCATTCTCAAGGGTCGTACCGTCGGCGTTGCCGCGTACAACACCAAGGAAGCGCTCGATTGGGGCGTTACCGGTCCGAGCCTGCGCGCTACCGGTCTGGACTTCGACCTGCGCAAGGCGCGTCCGTATTCCGGTTACGAGAATTTCGAGTTCGAAGTGCCTCTCGCCGTGCATGGTGATGCCTACGACCGCTGCATGGTACGCGTCGAAGAAATGCGCCAGAGCATCAAGATCATCGACCAGTGCATGCGCAACATGCCGGCCGGCCCTTACAAGGCTGATCACCCGCTGACGACGCCGCCGCCGAAAGAACGCACCTTGCAGCACATCGAAACCCTGATCACGCACTTCCTGCAGGTATCGTGGGGCCCGGTCATGCCGGCCAACGAAGCCTTCCAGATGATCGAAGCGACCAAGGGTATCAACAGCTATTACCTGACGAGCGACGGCGGCACCATGAGCTACCGTACCCGGATTCGCACCCCAAGCTTCCCGCACCTGCAACAGATCCCTTCGGTGATCAAAGGCAGCATGGTCGCGGACTTGATCGCGTACCTGGGTAGTATCGATTTCGTTATGGCCGACGTGGACCGCTAAGCATGAACAGCCCGCTAATCCAGACAGACCGTTTCGCCCTGAGCGAAACAGAGCGCTCGGCCATCGAGCACGAGCTGCATCACTACGAGGACCCGCGCGCGGCGTCCATCGAAGCCCTGAAGATCGTTCAGAAGGAACGCGGCTGGGTGCCGGACGGCGCAATTTACGCCATCGGCGACATGCTGGGCATTCCGGCCAGCGACGTTGAAGGCGTGGCCACGTTCTACAGCCAGATTTTCCGTCAGCCGGTCGGCCGCCACATCATTCGCGTCTGCAACAGCATGGTGTGCTTCATCGGCGGTCACGAGAACGTCGTGGACGAAATAAAGAGCTCACTGGGCATCGGCCTGGGCCAGACCACAACCGATGGCCGTTTCACCTTGTTGCCCGTCTGCTGCCTCGGCAACTGCGACAAGGCCCCGGCCGTCATGGTCGACGATGACACTTTCGGCGACGTACAGCCTGCTGGCGTAGCCAAGATGCTGGAGGGTTACCTATGACCATTACGTCCTTCGGCCCTGCCAATCGCATTGCGCGCACGGCAGAAACCCACCCTCTGACCTGGCGTCTGCGCGATGACGGCGAACCGGTCTGGCTTGAAGAATATCAGGCCAAAGACGGCTATGCGGCAGCGCGCAAGGCACTGACCCAGCAGGCACCCGACGACATCGTCCAGTCGGTCAAGGACTCCGGTCTCAAAGGCCGTGGCGGTGCGGGTTTTCCCACCGGGGTCAAATGGGGCCTGATGCCCAAAGACGAATCCATGAACATCCGCTACCTGCTGTGCAACGCGGACGAAATGGAACCCAACACCTGGAAAGACCGCATGCTGATGGAGCAACTGCCCCATCTGCTGGTCGAGGGCATGCTGATCAGCGCCCGCGCACTGAAAGCCTATCGTGGCTATATCTTCCTGCGTGGTGAATATGTAACGGCGGCGAAGCACTTGAACCGTGCCGTGGCCGAAGCCAAGGCTGCCGGTCTGCTGGGCAAGAACATTCTCGGCACCGGCTTCGATTTCGAGCTGTTTGTCCACACCGGCGCCGGTCGTTACATCTGTGGCGAAGAAACCGCCCTGATCAACTCGCTGGAAGGCCGTCGTGCCAATCCACGTTCCAAGCCGCCCTTCCCTGCTGCAGTAGGCGTGTGGGGCAAGCCGACCTGTGTCAACAACGTCGAAACCCTGTGCAACGTGCCGGCCATCGTCAACAACGGTAACGACTGGTACAAGTCGCTGGCGCGCGAAGGCAGCGAAGACCACGGCACCAAGCTGATGGGCTTCTCCGGCAAGGTGAAAAACCCTGGCCTGTGGGAGCTGCCGTTCGGTGTTCAGGCTCGCGAGCTGTTCGAAGACTACGCCGGTGGCATGCGCGACGGCTTCAAGCTCAAGTGCTGGCAGCCAGGCGGAGCCGGTACAGGCTTTCTGCTGCCCGAACACCTGGACGCCCAGATGTACGCAGGCGGCATCGCCAAGGTCGGCACCCGTATGGGTACGGGTCTGGCGATGGCTGTCGACGACTCGGTCAACATGGTTTCGCTGCTGCGCAACATGGAAGAGTTCTTCGCCCAGGAGTCCTGTGGCTTCTGCACGCCATGCCGCGACGGTTTGCCATGGAGTGTGAAAATACTTCGTGCCATCGAGAAGGGTCAGGGTCAGTCGGGGGATATCGAAACCCTGCTGGGCCTGGTCAACTTCCTCGGCCCTGGCAAGACCTTCTGCGCGCATGCACCCGGCGCGGTAGAGCCGCTGGGCAGTGCGATCAAGTATTTCCGCCCGGAGTTCGAAGCAGGTATAGCGCCCTCCAGCGCCGACACGCTTGTCCCGGGTAAAAGTCCGACCATGGCCGGCGCATAACAAGACTGACCGGTCGGCGGTTGTTCGAGCCGCCGACTTCGTACCTGCTGACGCCTTCACGGGCTGAACGATACAGGTACTACCGAGATTCCATTAGCCACGCCCGCTGACAACGGGCCAACGAAGACCTTTGAACCATGGCTACTATTCACGTAGACGGCAAAGCGCTCGAAGTCGATGGTGCAGACAACCTGTTACAGGCATGTCTGTCGCTGGGCCTCGACATCCCTTATTTCTGCTGGCACCCCGCCCTTGGCAGCGTTGGCGCCTGTCGCCAGTGCGCGGTCAAGCAGTACACCGACGAGAACGACACCCGTGGTCGTATCGTCATGTCCTGCATGACGCCAGCCACCGATAACACCTGGATTTCCATCGAAGATGATGAGTCCAAGGCCTTTCGTGCCAGTGTCGTCGAATGGCTGATGACCAACCACCCGCACGACTGCCCGGTCTGCGAAGAAGGCGGTCACTGCCACCTGCAGGACATGACCGTGATGACCGGTCACAACGAACGACGTTATCGCTTCACCAAGCGCACTCACCAGAACCAGGAACTGGGGCCGTTCATCGCACACGAGATGAACCGCTGCATCGCCTGCTATCGCTGCGTGCGCTTCTATAAAGACTACGCGGGCGGCACCGATCTGGGCGTTTACGGCGCTCATGACAACGTCTATTTCGGCCGCGTCGAAGACGGCACGCTGGAGAGCGAGTTTTCCGGCAACCTCACCGAGGTCTGCCCGACCGGTGTGTTCACCGACAAGACGCACTCCGAGCGCTACAACCGCAAATGGGACATGCAATTCTCGCCGAGCATCTGCCATGGCTGCTCCAGCGGCTGCAACATCAGCCCGGGCGAGCGTTACGGTGAGCTGCGCCGGATCGAAAACCGCTACAACGGTTCGGTCAACCAGTATTTCCTTTGCGACCGGGGCCGCTTCGGTTACGGCTATGTCAACCGCAAGGACCGCCCACGTCAGCCGCTATTGGCTGCCGGCCAGGTCAAACTGAGCCTGGACGAAGCGCTGGACAAAGCTGCTGACCTGTTGCGCGGCCGTAACATTGTCGGTATCGGCTCGCCTCGCGCCAGCCTGGAAAGCAACTACGCGTTGCGTGAACTGGTCGGCGCCGAGCATTTCTACAGCGGTATCGAAGCCGGTGAACTGGAGCGCGTGCGCCTGATCCTCAAGGTCCTGAACGACAGCCCGCTGCCGATCCCGACCCTGCGCGACATCGAAGATCACGACGCCATCTTCGTCCTCGGCGAAGACCTGACCCAGACCGCGGCGCGCATGGCCCTTGGCCTGCGTCAGGCAGTCAAGGGCAAGGCGGAAGACATGGCCGCTGGGATGAAAGTCCAGCCATGGCTCGACGCCGCAGTGAAGAACATCGGTCAGCACGAGCTGAATCCGCTGTTCATCGCCAGCCTGGCTGAAACCCGCCTGGATGACATCGCAGAAGAATGCGTACATGCCGCACCGGATGATCTGGCGCGCATCGGCTTCGCCGTGGCGCACGCGCTGGACGCCAGCGCGCCTGCCGTTGAAGGTCTGGACAGCGAAGCGCTGGAACTGGCGCAACGCATTGCAGACGCGCTGCTCGCGGCCAAGCGTCCGCTGATCATTTCCGGCAGCTCGCTGGGTTCGACAGCGCTGATCGAAGCGGCGGCCAACATTGCCAAGGCATTGAAACTGCGCGACAAGCAAGGCTCCATCAGCCTGATCGTGCCGGAAGCCAACAGCATGGGCCTGGCGATGTTCGGCGGCGAGTCTGTCGATGCCGCCCTGCAAGCGGTGATTTCCGGTCAGGCCGACGCCATCGTCGTGCTGGAAAACGATCTGTATCGTCGTGTCGACGCGAAAATTGTCGATGCTGCACTGAGCGCTGCGAAAGTCGTGATCGTGGCCGACCACCAGAAAACACCTACTGCCGATCGTGCGCATCTGGTGCTGCCAGCGGCCAGCTTCGCTGAAGGTGATGGCACGCTGGTCAGCCAGGAAGGCCGCGCCCAGCGTTTCTTCCAGGTGTTCGATCCTACCTATCTGGACCCGGGCATTCTGGTTCACGAAGGCTGGCGCTGGATGCATGCCTTGCGCGCTACCCTGCTGAATCAGCCTGTGGACTGGACGCAACTCGATCACGTGACCGAAGCCTGCGCCGGCAGCTCTGCGCAACTGGCCGGCATCATCAACGCCGCGCCATCTGCCTCGTTCCGGATCAAGGGCCTGAAACTGGCGCGTGAGCCGCTGCGTTACAGCGGCCGGACGTCAATGCGCGCCAACATCAACGTTCATGAGCCGCGCATTCCGCAAGACAAGGACACCGCGTTCTCGTTTTCCATGGAAGGCTATTCGGGTTCTGCCGAACCGCGCCAGCAGGTGCCATTTGCCTGGTCTCCGGGCTGGAACTCGCCGCAAGCCTGGAACAAGTTCCAGGACGAAGTTGGTGGTCATCTGCGTGCTGGCGATCCGGGCACCCGCCTGATCGAAAGCCAGGGTGACGGCCTGTCGTGGTACTCCAGCGTACCGCGTGCCTTCTCTCCGGAACGCGGCACCTGGCAGGTTGTGCCGTTCTTCCACCTGTTCGGCAGCGACGAAACCTCGTCACTGGCCGCGCCGGTTCAGGAGCGCATTCCGCAGCCTTACGTGGCGCTGGCCAAATCCGAAGCCGACCGTCTGGGCGTCAACGAAGGTGCCCTGCTCTCGCTGAGCGTTGAGGGTCAGTCGCTGACGCTGCCGTTGCGTATCAATGAAGAACTGGGCGCAGGTCTGGTGGCATTGCCTGTCGGGCTGCCGGGTATTCCGCCAGCGATTTTCGGCAAATCCGTTGACGGTCTGCAGGAGGCAGCGCAATGACCTGGTTCACACCTGATGTGATTGACGCGATCATTGCGGTCGTCAAGGCAATCGTTGTGCTGTTGGCTGTCGTGGTCTGCGGCGCGTTGCTGAGTTTCGTGGAACGTCGTCTGCTGGGCTGGTGGCAGGACCGTTATGGCCCGAACCGCGTGGGTCCGTTCGGCATGTTCCAGATTGCAGCCGACATGCTGAAAATGTTCTTCAAGGAGGACTGGACACCGCCGTTCGCCGACAAGGTGATCTTCACCCTGGCACCGGTCGTGGCCATGAGCGCCCTGCTGATCGCCTTCGCCGTGATCCCGATCACACCGACCTGGGGTGTTGCGGACCTGAACATCGGTCTGTTGTTCTTCTTCGCCATGGCCGGTCTGTCGGTGTATGCGGTGCTGTTCGCTGGCTGGTCCAGCAACAACAAGTTTGCACTGCTCGGCAGTCTGCGTGCCTCGGCACAGACCGTTTCCTATGAAGTGTTCATGGGTCTGGCGCTGATGGGCATCGTGGTTCAGGTCGGTTCGTTCAACATGCGCGACATCGTTGAATACCAGGCGCAGAACCTGTGGTTCATCATTCCGCAGTTTTTCGGCTTCTGTACGTTCTTCATTGCAGGCGTGGCAGTGACTCACCGTCACCCGTTCGACCAGCCGGAAGCCGAGCAGGAACTGGCTGACGGTTACCACATTGAATATGCCGGCATGAAATGGGGCATGTTCTTCGTCGGTGAATACATCGGGATCATTCTGATCTCGGCGTTGCTGGTCACGCTGTTCTTCGGTGGCTGGCACGGTCCGTTCGATATTCTGCCATCGCTGGCGTTCTTCTGGTTTGCCTTGAAAACCGCGTTTTTCATCATGCTGTTCATTCTGCTGCGCGCTTCCATCCCGCGTCCGCGTTATGACCAGGTCATGGATTTCAGCTGGAAGTTCTGTCTGCCGCTGACCCTGATCAATTTGCTGGTGACTGCTGCGATTGTGTTGTTGAACACACCGGCAGGCTCGGTTCAGTGAGGATTTGACCCATGTTCAAATATATTGGTGACATCGTTAAGGGTACCGGTACCCAGTTGCGCAGCATGGTGATGGTATTCGGTCACGGCTTCCGCAAACGCGACACCCTGCAATACCCCGAGGAGCAGGTGTATCTGCCACCGCGTTACCGTGGCCGTATCGTCCTGACCCGCGATCCTGATGGAGAAGAACGCTGCGTGGCCTGTAACCTGTGCGCCGTGGCCTGTCCGGTCGGTTGCATTTCGTTGCAGAAGGCTGAAACGGAAGACGGTCGCTGGTATCCGGACTTTTTCCGTATCAACTTCTCGCGCTGCATCTTCTGCGGCCTGTGCGAAGAAGCCTGCCCGACCACCGCGATCCAGCTCACGCCGGACTTCGAAATGGCCGACTTCAAGCGTCAGGATCTGGTCTACGAAAAGGAAGATCTGCTGATCTCCGGCCCCGGCAAGAACCCTGAATACAACTTCTATCGCGTTGCCGGTATGGCTATTGGCGGCAAGCCCAAGGGCGCTGCGCAGAATGAAGCCGAGCCGATCAACGTCAAGAGCTTGCTGCCTTAAGGAAGTAAAGATGGAATTCGCTTTCTATTTCGCATCCGGTATCGCTGTTGTGTCCACCCTGCGGGTGGTCACCAACACGAATCCGGTGCATGCCCTGCTCTACCTGATCATTTCGCTGATCGCCGTAGCCATGACCTTCTTCAGTCTGGGCGCACCGTTCGCCGGGGTCCTGGAGGTCATTGCCTATGCTGGCGCGATCATGGTCCTGTTTGTGTTCGTGGTGATGATGCTGAACCTCGGCCCGGCCTCGGTTCAGCAGGAACGTGCCTGGCTCAAGCCCGGCATCTGGATTGGCCCGGTCATTCTCGGCGCACTGCTGCTCGCCGAGTTGCTGTATGTACTGTTCGCCAACCCGACCGGCGCTGCCATCGGCCACACCACCGTCGACGCCAAGGCGGTCGGCATCAGCCTGTTCGGGCCTTATCTGCTGGTGGTGGAACTCGCCTCGATGCTGCTGCTTGCTGCAGCCATCACGGCATTCCATCTGGGCCGCAACGAGGCCAAGGAGCCAAGCCAATGAATGCTATCCCTCTTGAACATGGTCTGGCCGTCGCCGGGGTCCTGTTCTGCCTGGGTCTGGTCGGCCTGATGGTGCGCCGCAACATTCTGTTCGTGTTGATGAGCCTGGAAATCATGATGAACGCGGCTGCGCTGGCGTTCGTAGTTGCCGGCAGTCGCTGGGCTCAACCGGATGGGCAAGTCATGTTCATTCTGGTGATCAGCCTTGCGGCAGCCGAGGCCAGTATTGGCCTGGCGATCCTGATGCAACTGTATCGCCGCTTCCACACTCTCGATATCGATGCTGCCAGCGAGATGCGCGGATGAATCTTCTCTTTCTGACTTTCGTATTTCCCCTCATCGGTTTTCTGCTGCTGTCGTTCTCTCGTGGACGCATCTCGGAAAACCTCGCGGCGCTGATTGGCGTCGGCTCGATCGGTCTGTCGGCCATCGTCACGGCCTGGATCATCTGGCAGTTCAACGTCGCCCCGCCAGAGGGTGGTCATTACACCCAGGTGCTGTGGCGCTGGATGGACGTCGCGGGCTTCCAGCCCAACTTTGCGCTGTATCTGGACGGTCTGTCCGTCACGATGCTGGGCGTGGTGGTTGGCGTCGGCTTCCTGATTCACCTGTTCGCGTCCTGGTACATGCGCGGTGAAGCTGGTTATTCGCGCTTCTTCGCCTACACCAACCTGTTCATCGCCAGCATGCTGTTCCTGATTCTGGGCGATAACCTGCTGTTCATCTACTTCGGTTGGGAAGGTGTGGGCCTGTGCAGCTACCTGTTGATCGGTTTCTATTACAGCAACCGCAACAACGGCAATGCAGCGCTCAAGGCCTTTATCGTCACCCGTATCGGTGACGTGTTCATGGCCATCGGCATGTTCATCCTGTTCCAGCAACTGGGCACGCTCAATGTGCAGGAACTGCTGGTCAAGGCACCAGAGCACTTCAAGGTCGGCGATTTCTGGATCGTGCTGGCGACGCTGATGCTGTTGGGTGGCGCCGTCGGTAAATCCGCACAGCTGCCGCTGCAAACCTGGCTGGCAGACGCGATGGCCGGTCCTACTCCGGTGTCGGCACTGATCCACGCTGCCACCATGGTTACCGCAGGTGTCTACCTGATCGCACGGACCCACGGCCTGTTCGTGCTGGCACCGGACATTCTGCATCTGGTGGGCATCGTCGGTGGCGTCACTCTGGTTCTGGCAGGGTTTGCAGCACTGGTACAGACCGACATCAAACGTATCCTCGCCTACTCGACCATGAGCCAGATCGGCTACATGTTCCTGGCGCTGGGCGTGGGTGCCTGGGACGGCGCGATCTTCCACCTGATGACCCACGCGTTCTTCAAAGCGCTGCTGTTTCTTGCGTCCGGTGCGGTCATCGTTGCCTGCCACCACGAGCAGAACATCTTCAAGATGGGCGGCCTGTGGAAGAAACTGCCGTTGGCCTATGCCAGCTTCATTGTCGGCGGCGCCGCACTGTCCGCCCTGCCGCTGCTGACGGCCGGCTTCTACTCCAAGGACGAAATCCTTTGGGAAGCGTTCGCCAGTGGTAACAATGCCTTGCTGTATGCCGGTCTGGTCGGTGCGTTCATGACCTCGCTGTACACCTTCCGCCTGATCTTCATCGCGTTCCACGGTGAGGCCAAGACCGAAGCGCACGCAGGCCATGGCGTGGCTCACTGGCTGCCACTGTCGGTGCTGATCGTGCTGTCGACGTTCATCGGCGCACTGATCACCCCGCCACTGGCCGGTGTTCTGCCGCAAAGCGTGGGCCATGCCGGTGGCGAAGCCAAGCACAGCCTGGAAATCGCCTCGGGGGCCATTGCCCTGGCCGGTATTCTGCTGGCAGCGCTGCTGTTTCTCGGCAAGCGCCGTCTGGCAACGGCTATCGCCAACAGCGGTCCGGGTCGCTTCCTTTCAGCCTGGTGGTTCGCCGCCTGGGGCTTCGACTGGATCTACGACAAGCTGTTCGTCAAACCTTATCTGGCGATCAGTCACCTGCTGCGTAGCGATCCGTTCGACCGCACCATCGGCTTGATCCCACGTCTGGTCAAAGGCGGTCATGACACCATGAGCCGCACCGAGACCGGCCAGTTGCGTTGGTATGCTGCCTCGATTGCCATAGGTGCCGTTCTGGTACTCGGTGCCGTCGTTCTGGTTGCGGTCTGACATGAACCTTGCGAATTTGCGAAAGGAATTGAGCCCGTCATGATTCTGCCTTGGCTAATCCTGATCCCCTTTATCGGCGGCCTGCTGTGCTGGCTGGGTGAGCGCTTCGGCCCTACTCTGCCGCGCTGGATTGCGCTGCTGACAATGACCCTCGAACTGGTCCTCGGCCTCTGGCTGTGGGCAACCGGCAACTTTGGCTATGCGCCAGTGCCCGGTGCCGATCCGACCTGGACCCTGGAGTTCCACCACCCTTGGATCACCCGCTTCGGCATCGACGTGCACCTGGCACTCGATGGCCTGTCGCTGCTGATGATCCTGCTGACCGGCCTGCTCGGCGTGTTGTCGGTGCTGTGCTCGTGGAAGGAAATCCAGCGCAAGGTGGGGTTCTTCCACCTTAACCTGATGTGGATTCTGGGCGGTGTCGTCGGCGTGTTCCTCGCCATCGACCTGTTCATGTTCTTCTTCTTCTGGGAAATGATGCTGGTGCCGATGTATTTCCTCATCGCGCTCTGGGGTCATAGCTCCTCGGACGGCAAGAAAACCCGGATCTACGCAGCGACCAAGTTCTTCATCTTCACTCAGGCCAGCGGCCTGATCATGCTGGTGGCGATCCTGGGTCTGGTGCTGGTGCACTTCAATCAGACCGGCGTAATCACCTTTGCCTACGCTGATCTGCTGAAGACCAAACTGGCGCCGGGTACCGAGTACATCCTGATGCTGGGCTTCTTCATCGCCTTCGCGGTGAAGCTGCCGGTCGTGCCGCTGCACTCCTGGCTGCCGGATGCGCATGCACAAGCACCCACTGCCGGTTCCGTCGACCTCGCCGGTATCCTGCTGAAAACCGCTGCCTACGGCCTGTTGCGCTTCGCCTTGCCACTGTTCCCAAATGCATCGGCCGAATTCGCGCCGATTGCGATGGGCCTGGGTCTGGTCGGTATCTTCTACGGTGCATTCCTGGCGTTTGCCCAGACCGATATCAAACGCCTCATCGCGTTCTCCAGTGTCTCGCACATGGGCTTCGTGCTGATCGGCATCTACTCGGGCAGTCAGCAAGCTCTGCAAGGCGTGCTGATCCAGATGATCGCGCACGGTCTGTCGGCCGCCGCACTGTTCATTCTCAGCGGTCAGTTGTATGAGCGTCTGCACACTCGGGACATGCGTGAGATGGGTGGCCTGTGGTCGCGCATCGCTTACATACCGGCGATCAGCCTGTTCTTCGCAGCGGCCTCTCTGGGGCTGCCGGGTACCGGCAATTTCGTCGGCGAGTTCCTGATTCTGATGGGCAGTTTCGCCAGCTCGCCATGGATCACGGCGATTGCCACTTCCGGTCTGGTGTTTGGTTCTGTCTACTCGCTGATCATGATCCACCGCGCCTATTTCGGCCCGTCGAAGTCCGACGAGGTTCTGAAAGGCATGGACGGACGGGAAATGATCATGGTGCTCGGCCTTGCCGTGTTGCTGATCGTGCTCGGGGTTTTCCCGCAGCCGTTCCTCGACACCTCGGCAGCGACCATGCATGGCGTGCAGCAATGGCTAGGCACTGCCTTCACTCAACTCGCTTCGGCCCGGTAAGAGCGCTATGGACCTGACGATTCAACACTTTATTGCGCTTGCGCCACTGCTGATCACCAGCCTCACCGTTGTCGTGGTGATGTTGGCGATTGCATGGCGCCGCAATCACTCGCAAACATTCCTGCTGTCGGTAGCAGGCCTCAACCTGGCCCTGCTGTCGATTTACCCCGCACTGAAAGTCGCCCCGCTGGTGGTGACACCGCTGCTGCACATCGACAACTTCGCTTGCCTGTACATGGCGATCATCCTCGCCTCTACCCTGGCCTGTGTGACCATGGCGCACGCCTATCTGGGTGACGGCAAGGCGGGCTACCCGGGCAACCGCGAAGAACTTTACCTGCTGATCCTGCTGGCCGCCGCCGGTGGCCTGGTGCTGGTCAGCGCGCAGCACCTGGCTGGCCTGTTCATCGGTCTGGAACTGCTGTCGGTGCCGGTCTACGGTCTGGTGGCTTATGCCTTCTTCAACAAGCGTTCCCTGGAAGGCGGCATCAAGTACATGGTGCTGTCGGCGGCCGGTTCGGCATTTCTGCTGTTCGGCATGGCGCTGTTGTACGCAGAAGCAGGTTCGCTGAGCTTCGAAGGCATCGGTAAAGCCATTGCGGCCACCGGCATGCCAAGCCCGATCGCCAGCCTGGGTCTGGGCATGATGGTGGTGGGGCTCGCCTTCAAACTGTCGCTGGTGCCCTTTCACCTGTGGACGCCAGACGTCTACGAAGGTGCCCCTGCTCCTGTCGCAGCGTTTCTGGCGACGGCAAGCAAGGTTGCTGTGTTCGCGGTGCTGGTGCGTCTGTTCCAGATTTCCCCGGCAGCCAGCAGCGGCGTGTTGCATGACGTTTTGGCCGTGATTGCCGTGGCGTCGATCCTGGTCGGCAACCTGCTGGCACTGACACAAACCAACCTCAAGCGTCTGCTGGGTTACTCGTCCATCGCGCACTTCGGTTACCTGATGATTGCGCTGGTGGCCAGCAAGGGCATGGCGGTCGAGGCGATTGGTGTCTACCTGGTGACCTACGTCTTGACCTCGCTGGGCAGCTTCGGCGTGATCACCATGATGTCCTCGCCTTACAGCGGGCGTGATGCCGATGCGATGTTCGAATACCGCGGCCTGTTCTGGCGTCGTCCTTACCTGACAGCGGTCATGACTCTGATGATGCTGTCGCTGGCAGGCATTCCGCTGACTGCAGGCTTCATCGGCAAGTTCTACATCATGGCCACTGGCGTTGAGTCGCAGCTGTGGTGGCTGGTCGGTGCGCTGGTCATCGGCAGCGCCATCGGCCTGTTCTACTACCTGCGGGTGATGGTCACCATGTACCTGGTCGACAACAAGATGCCGCGTCACGACGCAGCGATCAACTGGGCACAGCGCACGGGTGGCGTCATGCTGCTGGCCGTTGCGATCCTGACCTTCGTGCTGGGTGTCTACCCGCAACCGCTGCTGGACCTGGTGCTCAATGCGGGTCTGCACGTAGCAGGCTGATTATCCGCAAATAAAAAACCCTGCCGTCGAGCAGGGTTTTTTTTTGCCTTGGAAAAACACGCGTCCTGTCTAGTCCGTGCTGCGATTCGTCGCACGGACAGCGCCTGGAGACACTCCCACCGAGCGTTTGAACGCGCGACTGAAGGCCGCCAGCGAACCATACCCGAGTTCACTGGCCACAATCTCCAGAGGCTGATGTTCACGGCTCAGCCTGTCCGTCGCCAAGCGCATTCTCAGCTCCCTGAGGTATCGCAACGGAGGATCACCTGTCGCACTGAGAAAACGCTGAGAAAACACCGAACGAGACTGCCTGGCTTCACTGGCCAGCGCGGCGACCGTCCAGTTTCTGCCCGGCTGTCTGTGCATCATGACGATGGCCCGGCTTAACCGGGGATCCTGCAAAGCCCCCAACCAGCCGGTGGTATTTTCGCATCCATTTGCGACCCAACCACGCACGAGCAACGCGGCAACCACTTCGGCAAGGCGCGCCAGAATGCCAGCGTGTCCGGCCTGTAGCATCATAGCTTCGCGCTCCATTGCGGCCAGCATCGGGCGTAGCTCGGGGGATGTGTCCAGTATCGTGCTCACCTGCATGACGTCCGGCATCGCGGTAACGAGCGGTTGCATGCCACCCAGTTCCAGCTCCATGCAACAACTGAAGATCACGGCGTGAGGAAGCACATCGCCCTCACCCGCGCCACTCGGATCGTGGATTTCATTGGTGATGGCCCCGCACGGATCAAACGGCTGCACATCGCCTGCACGCGTGTCCTCGGCGGTCAAAATCGCATGCGACCCTCCACGCGGAATGAGGACGGCGTCTGCGGTATCGAGCCTGTATACGCAATTGTCAACGCCTCGCAACCAGACAGGTCCACGTCCGACAAAATGAAATTGTGCTCGCCCCACTGCGTTGCTGAAGCCGACGCCCGCAGGGTGTGAGACTTCGATCCTGCGAAATTGAACGCCGGAAAGGCGCATGCCGAGCAGCAGTTCGCTGATCAGCTCACTGGAGCTGGATTGCATGGCGTCATGCCTTGATGAGTTGAACATAAAGGTCAGTTCAGGACGAATGATCAATTTTTCCAGACTTTACGTCATAGACCGTCCGACGCCCTAAACCTACATTGAGTTCATCACATTCGTCATCTGGAAATAACCTCATGAGTCGCACTTTATTTCTTCGCACATTGCGCACCATCTGGCTGGTCGCCTTGTTGGTCGAGCTATCGTCAATGGCTATGGCCGCAGACAAGCGCTATACGGTAACCGCCCCCGACGGGCTGAAACTCGCCGTGCAGGAGTCAGGAGATCCGAACGGGCCTGCCATTATCTTTGTCCACGGCCTGCTCGGCAGTCGTCTGAACTGGGAAAAGCAGACCAGCAGCCCCGAGCTGCATCGCTACCGTATGATCACTTATGACCTGCGGGGTCATGGGCTCTCCGATAAACCTGAAAATGTTGATGCGTATCGTGACGGACGTCGCTACGCGGACGATCTGGCGGCGGTCATAGACGCTACGGGGAGCAAACGCCCGGTACTGGTCGGGTGGTCACTGGGAGGCGTAGTCATGTCCAATTACCTCGCCGCTTATGGCGATACCAGGATTGGCGGGGTCATGTATGTCGACGGCGTGATTGAGCTCAATGCCGCGCTGATCACCGCTCATCCTCAGGTGTATGCGGGGCTGGCTTCAGAGGATCTGAAAACGCACCTAGATGCGGTACGTACTTTTCTCGGGCTGTGCTTTCACACCCGGCCCGATACAGCGACTTTCGAACAGCTGTTATCGAGCGCCGCGATGGCATCCTGGACGATGACCCGCGTCACGCCGTCAATGACGGTTGCAGTGGCTGAAGGATTGCCCAAGGCAAGGGTGCCGGTCTTGCTGCTGTACGGCGGCAAGGATGAACTTGTAAAGGTTCAGCCGAGCATCGCACGTGCCAGGCAGCTCAATGCTCGCGTTCAATCGAGTGTGTATGAAAGCTCGGGCCATGCGCCGTTCCTGGAGGAAGCGTCGCGCTTCAATCATGATCTGGCGACCTTTGTGGAATCGGCAGTTGGGGTAAAGAAGGGTTCTTATTGACGCTTGCTCTGGCAGCCTGACCTTTGCAGCCGGACTTCGCTGGAAACCCCGCACATGCGTTTGACGAATAATCGTAACGCATGCGCGGGGCCTATTTGGTACAGGACCTCACACGACTAGCCCGGCAACTTCACCGACTTTTTGTCACCGCTGAACAGGCCCCAACTGGAGATGAACAGCGCCGCTACCAGCGGGCCGATCACAAAGCCATTCAGACCGAAGACCGACATACCGCCCAGGGTAGAAATCAGGATCAGGTAGTCCGGCATCTTGGTGTCCTTGCCGACCAGAATCGGACGCAGCACGTTGTCCACCAGTCCGATCACGAATACCCCGAACAATCCCAGTACCACACCTTGCCAGATCATTCCGCTGAGCAGAAAGTAGACGGCCACGGGTGCCCAGACGATTCCCGCGCCGACTGCCGGCAACAGCGACAGGAAGGCCATGATCACGGCCCAGAGCAACGCACTCGGGATGTCCAGCGCCCAGAAGATGAAACCACCCAGCGCACCTTGCGTCACCGCGACTACCACGTTGCCTTTGACTGTGGCACGTACCACGCGGGTGAACTTGAGCTGCAGACGACGCTTTTGCTGTTCGCCCAATGGCACCGCAGTACGTATCTTGCGGACCAGTTCCTGGCCATCGCGCAGGAAGAAGTACAGCAGGTACAGCATGATGAAGACGCTCACCACAAAATCGAAGGTGCCTTGCCCAAAGCTGAATGCCTGAGTCGCCAGGTACTGGCTGCCTTGCATCGCGCCTTTGGTGATCTTGTCGCGCAGCCCGTCAAGGTCGCCCATGCCCAGCCGATCAAGCAATGCCTGAACCGAGTGCGGCAGCAGGTTCTTGAATTCGGCCAGATAGCCGGCGATATCCAGCTGCCCGGTTTCGACGTTCTTGTACAGCGTGGTGCCTTCCTGAACCAGCAGCGCACTGATGACAATCACCGGCAAAATCGCAATGACCAGACAGATAGTCAGGGTACACAGGGAGGTGAGATTGCGGGACCAGTTGAACTTGATCTGCAGCCTGCGCTGCACCGGCGCAAAAATGATCCCGAGGATGACCGCCCAGAACACCGCGCCGTAGAACGGCAGCAGAATCCATATGAAGGCAATGGTCACCAGCACCAACAGCAGAATGAGGGTTTTGTATTGCAACGTGGTTTCGTTCATGTCCTGTCCATGTCAGTAAACCGCGCCTTGCGCGCGGTCTAGAGCTTAGTCAGCACATGAGCGTACGAGTGCCATCGAATGAAGGCAATATGACGTCAGCGTCCGAAATGCACAGCGACAGGGTCTTTCGACCCTGCCAGGCAACCTCACACTCGGAATTGACCTACCAGCCTGTCGAGGCTTGCGCCCAGCTCGGCGAGGCTGCGTGAAGTCTGCGCACTTTGCCGCGTCTCATCGGCCACGCTTTCAACTGCACCAGCGATCTGGTGAACGCTGCGATTGATTTCTTCAGCCACTGCCGTCTGTTCTTCGGCAGCGCTGGCGATCTGCGCGTTCATGGCGTTGATGGTTGCGATCAGCTCGCCGATGGTCACCAGCGACAGACCCGCTTCGTTGGCTTGCGCCGACGTACCGTCACCGGCCTCACTGGATCGGCGCATGGCCGTGACCGCCTCCTGAGTGCCCTGTTGCAGGCGATCGATCATGCTCTGGATTTCCTGCGTGCTTTGCTGGGTACGACTGGCCAGCGCCCGAACCTCGTCAGCAACTACGGCAAAGCCCCGTCCTGCTTCCCCTGCCCTCGCGGCTTCGATGGCAGCGTTGAGTGCCAGCAGGTTGGTCTGTTCGGCAATCGAGCGAATGACCCCCAGCACGCTGACGATCGAAGAAACATCCTTCTGCAGGACGTCCAGAGACGAGCCGCTTTTACGGATGTCATCCACCAGCGCGTGAATCTGCCTGATACTGCCATCTACCACACGTTTGGCGGCGCGCCCTTGCTCATCGGTCTGCTGAGCAGCCACCGAAGCACCTTGTGCGCTCTTGGCAACTTCCTGAGCAGCAGCCGACATTTCGTTGATCGCGGTGGCCACCTGATCGGTTTCATGGCGTTGACGATCCATTGCAGTCTCGGAACGTTGCGCCTGTGCTGAAACCTCTCCGACCAGACCATTGAGCTGTCCGGTCATGCTACTGACCTGACGAACCATGCCGTGAATCTTGTCGACAAATCGGTTGAACGAGCCGGCCAGGTCACCCAGCTCGTCGTTACTGGTAATGGCCAGACGCCGGGTCAGGTCGCCCTCGCCTGCAGCAATGTCGTCCAGGTTGTTTTTCATCAAACCCAACGGACGCAGCAAGGTGCCGGTCATCAAGATCCCGATCACGCTGATGATGACCAGCACCAGAACCGTGATCCCCAGTATGCTGTAGAGCATCTCCTGCAAACGCGCTTCGACGTTCTGCCTGACCACCGCCACCTGAGCGTCGATGCCGTCAAGGTTGACGGCAGAGCCAATGACCAGATCCCACTTGGGCAGGTAATCCGTGTAGCCGATCTTGGGCACAGGTTCGGTCTTGCCCGGCAGGGCCGAGGAATACATCACGTAGTGAGTGCCCGCCTTGCCGACCGCTACCAACTCCCGGTTGATATACACTCCGTTTGCATCGCGGGCGTCATTGAAGCTCTTCCCCACGCCATCCGGACTGGTGCTGCGAAAGATACGGATTACCTGTGAGTCATAGCCAAAGAGATAACCGTCCTTGCCATAACTGACTGCAGAAAGCAGCTTGATGGCATTGGCGCGCGCAGCTTCGTCACCCGGCGCTGCGGCGTCGTACAGGGGTTTGATGAATGTCATGGCAATCGCAACATAATTCTGCAGCGTAGTCTTGGCCTCGGAGAGCAGGCGCTCTCGCGTATCGCTGACCTCTCGCTCGGCCTGCTTGTGCAGCATGAACACCGTCGTGGCACTGATCACCAGCGCAAACATCAGGACCGGCAATACGGCCAGCGACAGAACCTTGGCTTTCAGACTGAGACGCATAGGATTAGCCTTATGGTTATTTTTATAAAGTCAGAGGTGCTCATCAGACTATCGGCATTCTCCGGCCTACATTAAGACTTATCCTGTTTTTCGTAAGAAAGATCTCTTTTATGAGTGCTCCCGACGCTATGGAGCCGTTCGCTCAGGCAGGTCAATGCGTACCCGAAGCCCGCCAGTCGGGCTTTCCAGCAATTGCAGTTGACCACCCCAGGCTTCAACGATGTCGCGCACGATTCCCAACCCCAATCCATGCCCGGTGATCTGCTCATCCAGGCGTGCGCCCCGGCTGAAGACCTCTGCGCGTCTGGATTCGGGTATGCCTGGCCCGTCGTCGTCAACCAGCAGGCAATAGCCTTGCGCTTCTCGAAGAATACTCAAGCGCACTTCGCTGTCGGCCCATTTACAGGCGTTGTCCAGCAAGTTGCCCAACAGCTCGAGAATATCCTCACGGTCCCAAGGCAGGTACATGCCGGTTTCGACATCGTTGACCAGATCGAGATGGCCACCGTGGATCATTCCCAACGTCGAAAACAGCCCCGGCAGCTCGGTGTCACAGTCAAAGCGCGCACCGGGCAAGGCATCCCCGGACAAGCGTGCACGATTGAGCTCCCGCTCCAGACGCTGACGGATGTTTTCCAGTTGTTCCTGGAGGATTTTACGCAGCGACGGGTTGGCATCCAGTTGCCCACTGAGGGCCAGGCTGAGCAGGACTGCAAGAGGGGTTTTCAACGCGTGCCCCAGATTGCCCAGCGCATTGCGCGAGCGCTTCAGGCTGTCTTCGGTGTGTGCGAGCAAGTGATTGATCTGGGCAACCAGCGGCTCGAGTTCCAGCGGGACCTGATTATCGAGCTGCGAACGCTGGCCCTGTTGCAGCTGGAAGATCTGCTCGCGAACAGTCTCCAGCGGCCGCAGCGCCCTGCGCACCGTCACGCGTTGCAGGACAAGCACCAGAATCAGCGCAGCAAGCCCAAGGCCCAGACCAATCTGTTGCACACGCCGGAAGCTGGCTCTGACCGGGGTGTAATCCTGCGCCACGGTGATGGAAATCTGCTGGCCGAACTTGCGGTACTCCGTTGTCAGAAGCAGCAGTGACTGCCCGGTCTTGCCCAGCTCAAGATTGGCATGCAAACCCGTACCTGGCTGAGGCAACTCAAAATCCCACAAGGAGCGGGACCGCCAGTGTCCCTGCGGCAGGTCAACACGAAAATAGTGACCAGACAGCGGACGTTGATAAGCCCCCGAGAGGCGATGATCGTCCAGCTGAAGTCCTGATGGCCCGCGAACCAGCGCCACCAGCAGGTTCTCGCTTTCATTGCGCAGCCCGGACTCCAGATAGCGCTGCAAGCCTACTTCAAACAGCCAGAGGCTGGTCTGCGCCATCACCAGGCCCACGACTACCATGACGGCAATCAGCCCCAGGCTCAGACGCCTCTGTATGGACTTCAACCCCCGGCTCCAGCATAGAGATAGCCTTGGCCACGACGGGTCTCGACCACCGCACGGCCCAGTTTGCGCCTCAGATGGTTGACATGAACCTCGATAACATTGGAGTCGCGCTCATTCTCGCCATCATACAAATGCTCGGACAAATGGCTTTTGGAAAGAATCTGGCCGGGGTGAAGCATGAAGTAACGCAACAACCGAAACTCTGCGGAGGTAAGCTGGATGTCGACACCCTCCCGGCTCACGCATTGACGGCTTTCATCCAGATTCAGGCCAGCGGATTCCAGGGTTGGCTGATTGGCCTTGCCATGCGAACGACGCAGCAGTGCCTGAATGCGCAATTGCAGCTCTTCAGGGTGGAAAGGTTTGGTCAGGTAATCATCGGCACCGGCCTTCAACCCCTCGATACGTTCAGACCAGGAGCCCCGTGCGGTCAGGATCAGCACCGGCGTCGCCAGCCCCTTTTGGCGCCATTGCTGAAGGACTTCAAGCCCCGACATGCCAGGCAACCCCAGATCGAGCACGATCAGGTCGTAGGGCTCAGTTGCCCCCTGGTGGACTGCATCACGCCCATCAGCCAGCCAGTCGACTGCATAGCCCTGTCGTCCCAATGCAGCAAGCAACTCATCCGCGAGGGGGACATGGTCTTCAACCAGTAGCAGGCGCATCAGTCATCATCCTCGTCTTTCAATAATCGGCTGTCACGCGCGTCGAACTTGAGCTCGCGGACAACGCCTTGCGGCGTCAGCAATTCGAATTCATATACGTACATATTATTTTTTTCTTCAAGCTCGGCTTCCAGCAAACGCGCTCCCGGGTGAAGCCCGAGCGCCCGCTCTATGAATTGTTCGAGGGGCAGGATGACACCGCGCTGCCGCAAACTGAGCGCCTCATCCTGATTCAGATCTCTGGCATACGCAAAGGAGCAGGTCAGGCTCAAACCGAGGATGGCACAGAGACGCTTGTCGACATTCATTAGTTATCCTGACGATTCCTGTAGACGCGGCCCGTGGCAGCGTCTATTTCGAGATCCCACTCAATCCCCTGTGCATCACGCAGCTCGACATTGTAAACGTAGCGGCCGTAGATATTCTTGAGCTGTGTGCCAATTATTCTGGCGCCGGGGTGTTCGTTCAAAGCTTTGGCATCAAGCTTTTCGCTTGTATGGAGGATCCCCTCATCGCTCAGACGCGACACCTCCTGCGGATCAATGCCACGCGCCTGAATGACACACGTCATCAGAACCAGGGGCAAGGTTGTCAGCAGAGTTGTCAGCGTTTTCATCAATGAGTAGATCCATGGCAGCCAAGTGTTTTTATGGTGATCACCTTACCCACTGCAACTTAACTCAAGCTGAAGAGTTCTGGCCGATTGCCATCAATCACCCTGAAAAATAAGTGGATAGTGGTTATGTCTGTTTTCACGCAAGACGGCAGAGCTAGGAGGCTGACCGTCACCGAGTGCATGCCAACATGGGGACAGTCAGTTGGAATCTGTACGACGATGAGGGCCCCGCGTGGAGTTTCAGGCCATTGCTGTTAAACTCGCCGCCTGCATTTATCGCGTGTGCGATCGCCATTTTTCGGGGCCTATACACAGTGGAAATTTTCAAAGAGTTTACGTTCGAGTCAGCCCACCTTCTGCCCAATGTTCCAGAGGGGCACAAGTGTGGACGCCTGCACGGGCATTCGTTTCGTGTCGGCATTCATCTGGCTGGCAAGGTAGACCCTCACACCGGCTGGATCCGGGACTTTTCCGAGATCAAAGCCATTTTCAAACCGCTTTACGAGCGTCTTGATCATCACTACCTGAACGATATTCCAGGCCTCGAGAACCCGACCAGCGAAAACCTGGCGAAGTGGATCTGGGATGAGTTGAAACCATTGCTGCCGGAGCTGTCGGCCATCCGCATTCACGAGACCTGCACCAGCGGCTGTGAATACCGCGGAGACTGATCTTTGCGAGCATGAAAAACCACCCTGGCGGTGGTTTTTTTATGCCTGGTATCTGGCGTTCTTGCCGGATTGCACGGCAGCCGTCCGAATGCGAGGAGACGTTGATAGAGGGTGTAGACGGCGCGAACCCTACAACGTCGTATGCCCGCATCCAATGCCCGCGACAGGCATGCCAGCATCGATAAGGATTGCGAAATATCGAACGCCATAAAAACAAAAACCCTCAACGCGTGAGCGATGAGGGTTTTTGGAATTTAATCTTGACGATGACCTACTCTCACATGGGGAAACCCCACACTACCATCGGCGATACATCGTTTCACTGCTGAGTTCGGGATGGGATCAGGTGGTTCCAATGTTCTATGGTCGTCAAGAAATTCGGGTACCGAGTCGTGCCTTGCGGCGCGCTTCAGCAAATCGGGTATGTGACAGTCAGTCGTTCAGGTGTTGTTCGTGACCGCAAACCTTCGGTTCGTGTCATCTCCACAGTCACCGCAATCTGGCCTTTCGATCAAATTGCTTGGGTGTTATATGGTCAAGCCTCACGGGCAATTAGTATTGGTTAGCTCAACGCCTCACAGCGCTTACACACCCAACCTATCAACGTCGTAGTCTTCGACGGCCCTTCAGGGAACTCAAGGTTCCAGTGAGATCTCATCTTGAGGCAAGTTTCCCGCTTAGATGCTTTCAGCGGTTATCTTTTCCGAACATAGCTACCCGGCAATGCCACTGGCGTGACAACCGGAACACCAGAGGTTCGTCCACTCCGGTCCTCTCGTACTAGGAGCAGCCCCTCTCAAATCTCAAACGTCCACGGCAGATAGGGACCGAACTGTCTCACGACGTTCTAAACCCAGCTCGCGTACCACTTTAAATGGCGAACAGCCATACCCTTGGGACCGGCTTCAGCCCCAGGATGTGATGAGCCGACATCGAGGTGCCAAACACCGCCGTCGATATGAACTCTTGGGCGGTATCAGCCTGTTATCCCCGGAGTACCTTTTATCCGTTGAGCGATGGCCCTTCCATACAGAACCACCGGATCACTAAGACCTACTTTCGTACCTGCTCGACGTGTCTGTCTCGCAGTCAAGCGCGCTTTTGCCTTTATACTCTACGACCGATTTCCGACCGGTCTGAGCGCACCTTCGTACTCCTCCGTTACTCTTTAGGAGGAGACCGCCCCAGTCAAACTACCCACCATACACTGTCCTCGATCCGGATAACGGACCTGAGTTAGAACCTCAAAGTTGCCAGGGTGGTATTTCAAGGTTGGCTCCACGCAGACTGGCGTCCACGCTTCAAAGCCTCCCACCTATCCTACACAAGCAAATTCAAAGTCCAGTGCAAAGCTATAGTAAAGGTTCACGGGGTCTTTCCGTCTAGCCGCGGATACACTGCATCTTCACAGCGATTTCAATTTCACTGAGTCTCGGGTGGAGACAGCGCCGCCATCGTTACGCCATTCGTGCAGGTCGGAACTTACCCGACAAGGAATTTCGCTACCTTAGGACCGTTATAGTTACGGCCGCCGTTTACCGGGGCTTCGATCAAGAGCTTCGCTTGCGCTAACCCCATCAATTAACCTTCCGGCACCGGGCAGGCGTCACACCCTATACGTCCACTTTCGTGTTTGCAGAGTGCTGTGTTTTTAATAAACAGTCGCAGCGGCCTGGTATCTTCGACCGGCGTGGGCTTACGCAGTAAATGCTTCACCCTCACCGGCGCACCTTCTCCCGAAGTTACGGTGCCATTTTGCCTAGTTCCTTCACCCGAGTTCTCTCAAGCGCCTTGGTATTCTCTACCCAACCACCTGTGTCGGTTTGGGGTACGGTTCCTGGTTACCTGAAGCTTAGAAGCTTTTCTTGGAAGCATGGCATCAACCACTTCATGTTCTAAAAGAACACTCGTCATCAGCTCTCGGCCTTAAGATCCCGGATTTACCTAAGATCTCAGCCTACCACCTTAAACCTGGACTACCAACGCCAGGCTGGCCTAGCCTTCTCCGTCCCTCCATCGCAATAACCAGAAGTACAGGAATATTAACCTGTTTTCCATCGACTACGCTTTTCAGCCTCGCCTTAGGGACCGACTAACCCTGCGTCGATTAACGTTGCGCAGGAAACCTTGGTCTTTCGGCGTGGGTGTTTTTCACACCCATTGTCGTTACTCATGTCAGCATTCGCACTTCTGATACCTCCAGCAAGCTTCTCAACTCACCTTCACAGGCTTACAGAACGCTCCTCTACCGCATCATCATAAGATGATACCCGTAGCTTCGGTGCATGGTTTGAGCCCCGTTACATCTTCCGCGCAGGCCGACTCGACTAGTGAGCTATTACGCTTTCTTTAAAGGGTGGCTGCTTCTAAGCCAACCTCCTAGCTGTCTAAGCCTTCCCACATCGTTTCCCACTTAACCATGACTTTGGGACCTTAGCTGACGGTCTGGGTTGTTTCCCTTTTCACGACGGACGTTAGCACCCGCCGTGTGTCTCCCATGCTCGGCACTTGTAGGTATTCGGAGTTTGCATCGGTTTGGTAAGTCGGGATGACCCCCTAGCCGAAACAGTGCTCTACCCCCTACAGTGATACATGAGGCGCTACCTAAATAGCTTTCGAGGAGAACCAGCTATCTCCGAGCTTGATTAGCCTTTCACTCCGATCCACAGGTCATCCGCTAACTTTTCAACGGTAGTCGGTTCGGTCCTCCAGTTAGTGTTACCCAACCTTCAACCTGCCCATGGATAGATCGCCCGGTTTCGGGTCTATTCCCAGCGACTAGACGCCCTATTAAGACTCGCTTTCGCTACGCCTCCCCTATTCGGTTAAGCTCGCCACTGAAAATAAGTCGCTGACCCATTATACAAAAGGTACGCAGTCACCCAACAAAGTGGGCTCCCACTGCTTGTACGCATACGGTTTCAGGATCTATTTCACTCCGCTCTCCGCGGTTCTTTTCGCCTTTCCCTCACGGTACTGGTTCACTATCGGTCAGTCAGTAGTATTTAGCCTTGGAGGATGGTCCCCCCATATTCAGACAAGGTTTCTCGTGCCCCGTCCTACTCGATTTCATTGCAAAGGGATTTTCGCGTACAGGGCTATCACCCACTATGGCCGTCCTTTCCAGAACGTTCCGCTAATCTCAATACAACTTAAGGGCTGGTCCCCGTTCGCTCGCCACTACTAAGGGAATCTCGGTTGATTTCTTTTCCTCAGGGTACTTAGATGTTTCAGTTCCCCTGGTTCGCCTCTTGCACCTATGTATTCAGTACAAGATAACCATCTTATGATGGCTGGGTTCCCCCATTCAGACATCTCCGGATCACAGTCTGTTTGCCGACTCCCCGAAGCTTTTCGCAGGCTACCACGTCTTTCATCGCCTCTGACTGCCAAGGCATCCACCGTATGCGCTTCTTCACTTGACCATATAACCCCAAGCAATCTGGTTATACTGTGAAGACGACATTCGCCGAAAGTTTGCATTTCACAAACTTTACCTTAGCCCGGACACACACCAGTGAAAGAGGTGCCCGGTCTATATTTCTTTCTATCACATACCCAAATTTTTAAAGAACGATCTAATCAAAGACTAGAAATCAACATTCACGCATCAATCCTCAGGATCGATGGAATGCTCATTTCTAAGCTTTCAAACAGAAGCAGTAAGTGGTGGAGCCAAGCGGGATCGAACCGCTGACCTCCTGCGTGCAAGGCAGGCGCTCTCCCAGCTGAGCTATGGCCCCGTATTTCTACAGGCGTTTCCCACACAAAATTGGTGGGTCTGGGCAGATTCGAACTGCCGACCTCACCCTTATCAGGGGTGCGCTCTAACCAACTGAGCTACAGACCCAATTTCGAGCTTGTAGCCGCTAGCTTGGAGCTATCAGCTTGGAGCTTAAAGCTGCTTCTAATCGTCTTCTTCAATGAATCAAGCAATTCGTGTGGGTGCTTATGGTGCAGCTGAGTCGTCGATTAAGGAGGTGATCCAGCCGCAGGTTCCCCTACGGCTACCTTGTTACGACTTCACCCCAGTCATGAATCACACCGTGGTAACCGTCCCCCCGAAGGTTAGACTAGCTACTTCTGGTGCAACCCACTCCCATGGTGTGACGGGCGGTGTGTACAAGGCCCGGGAACGTATTCACCGCGACA